>NC_017761.1:0-2078348 GCF_000284635.1 Helicobacter cinaedi PAGU611
TTGCATTTGGATAATATATTAAAAAAACTTAAAAATAAGCTATCGGATTTAGAATACAGCTCTTATATCTCCCTTATGGAATATGATGAAAGTGCCTCAAGGACAGACTTAGAAGTTTTTTATGTGCCTAATATATTTGTAGCAAATTGGATAAAAAGTAACTATTTAGAATCTATCGCCGATGCGTTTATGGAGGAAAATCCCAACGGAATCCGCCCAGAAATTCACATAAGAGTTAAAGAAAAAAATCAAAATGTGAAAAGTTTAAATTTCAATAAAATACCCACTCATTTTCAGCAAAATTTACTCTCTTTGAATCCATTTTATACTTTTGAAAATTTTGTCGTTGGCAAGTCAAATGAACACGCCCACACCATCGCAAAAGTTGTGGCTAGGCAACAAGCTTTGGCGTATAATCCTGTGTTGTTTTATGGGAAATCTGGGCTTGGTAAGACGCATTTGCTCCACGCCATAGGGAATGTTGTCAAAGAGCAGAATAAAAATGTGCTTTATACCACGGCTGAAGAGCTGCTCAATGACTTTATCAGCAAAATAAGGCGTGGGACTATGGATAGCTTCCGTGAGAAATACCGCAAATGCGATTATCTATTGATTGATGATGTGCAGTTTCTTGGTAATAGAGAGGGTGTGCAAGAAGAGCTACTCAATACTTTTAATGCTTTATATAGCACACAAAAGCAGATTGTGATGACAAGCGATAAGCCCCCAAAAGAGATTAAGGGGCTAGAAGATAGATTGCGATCGCGTTTTGAAGGTGGGGTAATGGCGGAGATTACAAATCCAGAGCTTGAGACGAAAATCTCCATTATTGAGCTTAAATGTCAAATCAATCGCATAAATTTTGATAAGGAAGTGATTGATTACATCGCTTCAAATATCTATGGTAATATCCGCCAGATTGAAGGGATTCTCTCCACGATAAATACGCATATGAGCCTATCCCCTGAAGCAAATGCCTTGAAAGTGGCTAAGAATGTATTGAAAAATTATCAAAATGAGCGATTGGAGGGCGTTACGCTTGATAATATTATCAAGCTTGTTGGCAAGGAGCTAAACATTAAGCCAAGTGAGATTCTAAGCAAAGAGCGAAGTCGCAAGGTGGCTTTTGCACGCAGGGTGGTGATTTACTTGGCTCGGGCTTTGACAATTAACTCTATGCCGATGATTGCAAAAGAACTCAATATGAAAGATCATAGCTCTGTGAGTAAAGCACTTAAAGCCATTGAAAGCGAGATAGCCACAGATTCAGCTACAAAAGGCATAATTGAGGAGTTAAAAAGCAAGATTCAGCAGACTATGGATAATGTTTAGGTTTGTTTGTTGATTTTGGGTGAGAGCGGGTTTAATTTAACTTGAGTGTGTGGATTATTTATGAGAGGTTATCATAGGTAGTGTAGTCTTTAGCTATACAAAGCTTTGGAGCGTACACATTATGTCAAGTGAAATAAAAGATAAAACAAGCCTAACAGATTCTGTAATATTCCAAACTGCCCTTTTTGCCACCGCTTCAATGACTGTGCTAGGTGGGACGATTATCGCACCTTCCATTCCGCATTTTGAAGAACAATTTAGCCAGATTCCGCATATTGATATGCTCTCCCGCCTTGTGCTGACACTTCCGGCGTTGTTTATTATGATTTTTGCACCTGTGAGTGGATTTTTGCTTGATAAGTATGGGCGATTGCGGTTTTTGTATCTGGCGATTTTTGTATGGAGTGTAAGTGGGGCGAGTGGATTCTTTTTAGAATCTAGTATTTATCTTATTCTTATCTCAAGGGCGATTTTTGGCATAGCAACGGCTTTTATGATGACTTCTGTAAGTGCGTTGGTGGGGGATTATTACCAAGGGGCAAGGCGTGAAAGGGCTTTAGGGTTGCAGGGCTTTTTTATGGCAGGGGGTGGAGCTGTATTTTTGGTGCTAGGTGGGGTGCTAAGCGATGTGGATTGGCGGTATCCCTTTTTGGTCTATACTTCGGGCTTTCTTATTCTGCTTATGGCGGTTTTTGTGCTATTTGAGCCACAACGCAATGTGCCTACTCCCGTCAGCAAGAATGAATCAAAGTTTAATTTTTTTAGATTCTTGCCTATTTATCTTTTTTCATTTTATGCGATGAGTATGTTTTATGTGATGCCTACCCAAATACCGCACTTTATCACGCATAATCTCAATAAAAGCGGGAATCTTATCGGTGTGAGTTTGGCGGTAAGCTCACTTTGCACGGCTTTTCTTTCACTTTTTTATGCGAGACTGCGTTCAAGATTCAGCGTTTTTGTGCTGTGTTTTATCTCGCTTGGCAGCATTGGGAGCGGATTCTTACTCATAGGTATTGTGCAAAGTTATGAGATTTTGCTTTTTGCTCTTGTGCTTATTGGCTCTGGGCTTGGCATTATCCTTGTGAATAATAGCTCGTGGCTTTTAAGCGTAGCACAGGAGCGTGAAAGGGCTAGGGCAGCAGGATTCTTATCAGCAAGTGTGTTTATGGGGCAGTTCTGTTCGCCCTTTATCACACAGCCCCTTGTGCGATATGGCGGCATACCTTTTATGTTAAATCTTAATGGTATTATCTTGCTCTTAAGTGCGTGTATTTTTCTCATTTGGGATTATAAAAAGAAGCATTAGTTTAGATGAGTTTAGATGAGTTTAAAAACGCCTTAGCTTCTTCTATCACTTGTGAATCTTGGCTTATATCAATAAACTCAAACTCATTGCCACTCTGCCTTGTGCCGCTAAGTAAATCCCCACTGCTGCGGTATTGCAAATCAAGCTCGGCAATGTCAAATCCGCTTAGCGTTTGAGCAAAGGCTTGAAGTCTTGGGTTATCACTTTTGTGCGTATAAAGATAGCAATACCCCTTTAGCCCATTACGACTGACACGCCCTCTAAGCTGATGAAGTGTGGCTAGTCCTAGTCGCTCGGGTGCTACGATAACAATAGTTGAGACTTTTGGCAGGGAGATTCCCACTTCAATAAGCGTGGTAGCAAGAAGCAATGAGCCTTTGAGTGCAAACTCATCAATAACATCTTGCTTATTTTTATCCTTGCCTGAAGTGCAATACACACCTTCAAAATGTCGCTGCCAAAAGCCCTGCCCTTCAGTGAGTGAGAGATAATCAAGGGTTTGGCTTTCTTCTACAAGGGGATAGACGATAATGGCTTGATTGCCCTTTGCTATCTCGTCTTTGAGATGGGCTAATAACGCCTTAAAGCCACTTTTATCAATAATGCGTGTTGTAATATCTTTTTTAAAGGGCAAGTCTTTAATCACGCTTAGATTAATAAATTGAGAATTAATCATCGCTAGGGTTCTGGGTATGGGCGTGGCGGAGAATTGCAAAGTATGCGGACGCGTTTTGTTTGTAGATTCAAGGGGCGTTTTAGAATCTCTCTTGTTTGTATCTGCCATAGAATCTGTTAATGCGTTTTGTAGGCTAAAGTCAAAAAGATTAGGTGTAGAATCTAGATTTTCTTGCCCTATTTTTTCTAAAATATGTCGCTCTTTGGTGCCAAAGCGGTGCTGCTCATCACTCATCACAAGGGCTAGATTTTCTAGTCTAAAATCTCTATAAAGCAAAGCCTGTGTGCCGATGATAAAATGTGAATCTTTTGCTTCTTGTGAGAGATTTGGGGTTTTTGAAGTGATTAAGTGGATTTTCACAAAGGGGGGCAATAAACGCTTGGCTTCTTCATAAAGCTGGGTGGCTAGAATGGTCGTTGGTGCCATAAGCACACTGGCATGTGGATAAGCACACATCACCGCACTAAAAATCACAACACTTTTTCCACAGCCCACATCGCCCATAATCAGCCGCCGCGAGGCAATGGGGGATTGTAAATCGTGGCGAATGTCTTTAATGGCATTTTGCTGCCCTTGTGTGAGTGTAAAAGGCAGGGATTGCAGGAATGAATCTATATCATTATCGCAGATAAAACGCGAGGGAGCTTGAATCTTCTTGCGAGAGAGCAGGAATAAATGCCGATAGATTTCTACAAATTTTAGGGCGTATAAATGTTTGGGTGAGAAGCCATTAGCTTGATGGAGGGCTACAAACTCGGCATTTGGGTGAAAAATCTCATAAATATCTTGGGCGATATGTTTGGGGAGAAAGGCTAGATTCTCCTGTGTGATAAGCATTTGAACGAGTTGTATCATCGTTTGGTTTTTAAGCAGTGTGGTTTTAAAGTGGGGCGTTATGGTATTAATCTCTGTAATCATCTTTGGCTGGATAAGGCTAAATCTGCCCTGATATAGCTCTAGCTTTCCCATAATGTAAAGCTCTTTATCTAACGCAAAAATTGCTTTGTGAAAGGGCTTTGCGTGGAATATAAGCAGCTCAATATCCTGCTTAAAATCACAAAGCCACGCGTGAATGCGAAGTCTGGCATTTTTACCAAAGCCTAGTGTGCTAAGAGAATGAATCTTAACGCGTAACACGGCATTTGTATGGGGAGTAATGGTTGTGCTTGGGGTGGTGTCTGTGTAGGACTTTGGCAGATGGTGGATAATAAAGTCAAGTATATCGCTTACTTTGAGCTTTTGAAGCTGATTGAGCGTGGTTTTATCAAGTGGGGGGAAGTGTAACATTTAATTAGAAACACAGAATCTTGCCATATCAAGTACGCGATTAGCATAGCCCCATTCATTATCACACCACGCCATAATCCGTGCCATCTTGCCATTTAATACATAGCTTAAATCCGGCACAAACACAACGCTATGCGGATTGCCTATAAAATCACTACTCACACCCTGCTTATAATCAATATCAATAATGCCTTTCATTGAATCTTGTGCGGCAGAAATAAGGCTTTGATGCAGATTCTGCGTGGTGATATGGCGTGAGAGGGTAAGGGTTATATCAAGTAATAAGATATTAGGCACAGGCACACGCACGCTATGTCCTGCGATTTTACCCTTCAATTCTGGCAAAAGGCGGATAAGCGTTCCGCTCGCCCCCGTGCTTGTTGGAATAATATTTTGTGCCGCAGCACGAGAGCGTCTTTTGTCGTTTGGATAGACACTATCTAGCAGGGATTGCTCATTTGTATAGCTATGTGTGATACAAAAGCTCATCAGCTCTATGCCAAAATCTTGGTTTAGAATCTTACAAAGTGGGGCAAGGGCATTAGCCGTGCAAGAGGCATTTGAAAAGATAGATTCACCGCTATATTGCGTGTGATTAACCCCTAGGGCAAAGGTTGGCATACCATCTGTGGGAGAGGCACAAAGCATTACTTTTGTTATGCCTTTTTGTTTAATGCCTTTTTTGCAGTGGTGGGCTAGTGTTTTAGAATCTAAGAATTTACCGCTAGATTCTAAGATCATATCCGCTCCAAGTGCGGCAAAATCAAGGTTATTAGGATTGCTTTGTGTGAGTGTATGAATGGGCGGGAGTCCTTCAATCTCTAGTGTGTTTTGCGAATATTTTACTTCAAGCCCCAAAGCCCCGTGTGTGCTATCTCGCTCCAAAAGATAGCTTAGAATCTCCCAATCGTGTATATCATTTATCGCTACAATGCGTATATCTTCACACATATCTTTACGAAGCAAACTTGCGCGCAAGATACTTCTACCAATGCGTCCAAAGCCATTGATTGCGATGTTTATCATAGATGTCCTTGTGGGGTGGGATTACGCGTGTATTGTAGCATATTTGCTATAATGATGTTAAAAGATTAAGGGGGCGAATGTGGCAAATGGCGTGGTAAAAATGGGTGGAGATTCTATAAGTGTGGCGATTACAGGGGCAAGTAGCGGTATAGGTAGGGCGTTGGCATTAGAGTTTGCTAAAAATCATAAGAGCATTACTTTACACATTGCTGGGAGAAATGAGGCGAGATTACAAGAAAGTAAGGATCAGATTCTATTATGCAATCCCACTGCAAAGGTGCTTTTGCAATGCTTTGATGTGAGTAGCGAAAAGGCGGTGAAGCAGTGGTGTGAAAATATTTTTCAATCTCGTGTGGATATAGTAATTATGAATGCGGGTGTGGCTATGGGGGAAGAGCAAGGTGCGGCAAAACATAGCGAGATTTGTAAGATAAATGCACTTGGCGTGGCGTTTGGGAGTTTTTATGCGTTGGAATCTATGAGTAGGCAGGAAGTTATAAGCGGAAAAAGGGGACAGATTGTGCTTATAAGCTCTATTGCGGCGTTACTTGCCCTGCCAAATGCACCAAGTTATAGTGCGTCTAAAATCTTTGTGAAAACTTTGGGAGAAAGCCTATCTGTTGGGCAAAGTGAAGTGTGTGTTACAACCATTTGTCCGGGCTTTATTAGAACGCCACTTACGCAATTTATCCACCCTCTTATCCCACAGATGAGCGTAGAATCTGCGGTTAAAAAAATGTATAAAGTCATCATTAAGGGGAGGAGATTCTACGCGTTTCCTTGGTGGTTGGCATTTGGAGGGAGATTCTATGATATTTTGCCCTTTTGGTGTAAAAGAGCATTTGTCCGTATGTTTCACACAATGGGATCATTATAAATCACTTTGTGTGAGTGGGATTTGTAACCTCATTGGCTTTTGCTTTGGCATTGTGATAGAGCATATAAATTGCACTTTGCCACAAGTCTTCATTTATTGTTTTGAGTTTTAAATAGAGTTCAGAATCTTGCCCCTCCACAAGCTCCCATTTTGTAGATTCTGTATTTGTAGAATCTTTACTTGCTCGTTTGTAGAGTGTGCCTCCACCTGCTTGTTCATATTCATTAGAGAAACAATATTCATTGCTTACAAGCAATGGCGGTCTATTTAGGCGGCGGATAAATGTGAATCTATCCTCGCCAAAAGACGGATCAAGCAAGTCTCGTCCCATAGTGGTATTATGGACTTTCACTCCAGCCAAACCTGCTGCTGTTGGGAATATGTCAATATGCCCGCCTGTTTGCTTCATAATTTTGGCTTGTGGGAAGTATTTTGGCGAGTGGATAATAAGCGGGACCTGAAATTCGTGTAGAGATAAGTTTGAGTAGGTTGCTTCAACCGATGGAGAAACCTGCGACATTCCGTGATCACCTGTGATGATAAAAATTGTATTGTCATAATATGATGATTTTTTCGCACTTTCAAAAAACTTCTTCAGTGCATAGTCGCAAAATTTTAGGGCAAGATACTCTTGTTTGCTATCAAAGGCGTATTTTGCCAAATATTCATCATTTGGGATTGTATAATCAAGATCTGCAATCCCATCGGGGACGGTGAATGGAGTGTGGAAACTTGCAAGTTGGATAAGGCTTATAAAAGGCTCTTTTTGCGTTTCAAGCAGCACATTAGCTTCTTGCAAAAGATCGTGGTCTGAAATACCCCATACATCCATTCTAGGCGACTTCCAGTAGCCTTCATCATATATTGTTAGCCCTGAGATATTATTGCTCATCACCCCGCGGATATTTGCCCAATTCGCATTGCCACCAATCATATAGAGCTTTGTGTATCCATCAAAATTATTCCACACAAGATTTTGATCCATTGTGTATGGATCGCGAGAACTCGTTTTAAAATACTCATTTACATCAGGTATGCCTGTAATGATAGAAAACATCGCTCTTGCAGTGGTTCTAGCCGAGGCATAGTAGTTTGGAAAATATAAAGATTCTGTGGAGAGTTGCTTAAGAAAGCGTGTCGTGTCTAACTCATCAAACATTAGCGAACTTTTATGGGTGCTCATAGATTCAATAACAATAATGACAATATTAGGCTTGTCCCCCACCCCAGCAGTTTGTGAAAAGCGATCGTATCTTATAGAATCTGCATTTGGATTTTGCACACCTAGATATTTTGCGGTGTTTGGGTATGCCTTGCGAGCTTGCTCTGTATTATCCACATAGAAGTTTTGTGGGCGAGTATCAGCGAGATTCTGTATAGGATTAAGCCCTAGAGCGGTGATTTGATTGTAACCAGAAAAATATGCTTCACTCCACCGCAATGGATAATAGACAATACCATATTGTCCATATATCAGTATAACAAGCACAAACAAAGTGGCGACTGCTGATGTTATTTTGTGTGAGAGGGCATTTTTTGCATATACCCATTTGTTAAGAATTGTCTTGGCACAAAGTGTGAGAATTGCAACAACAACTACAAGCACGAGTAAAAGCTTAATGACAGGGTAAGTCTGCCAAATCATACCTAGAGCTTCTTTTGTATCTTCTAAAAGCCCAACGGCAGCAAAATTAACACGCGAATTAAGATAAGCGTAGTGGGCAAAATCCGCAATGTAAATAAGAATATAAAAAGCAAATGCAATGACATAAAATCCTAATAAAAAAGGGCGGATATTGCCAAAAAACCTTGATAAAAATGGTGTAAAGAGAAACACAAGAAGTGGTAAAGACATAAATGCTGCAATGCGACCATCAAAACGCACACCAATATAAAAAGCCTTAGCTATATCCTCCCAAGAAAACGCCGATAGACTTTTCCATTGCCACGCTAAAAAGCCAATACGCAGGGTAATTGCAATAAGCCATAGGAATAGGAGAAATTTCAAATATATCCGTGTGTTTTTGGTAAGTATCAAGCTGTTTCCTTTATTTTTTGGAATAATTTTTTGCTAAAGATTCTTGATTCTTGCAAAGCTACAAAAGGCTATTTAATGCTTCTCTAATGCTTTCAACAGAGCGAGGTTCAATGAGACGCTCCCCCACTTCCTCTCCATTTTTGTAAAAAATAAGTGTGGGAATCTTGCGGATATTCAGCGTGTCTTTAAGCTCTAACTCCGTATCAAAGCCCACTTTGTAAAACTCAATCTTCCCTGCAAACTCTTGCTCTAAAATCTCAAGCATAGGATCAATATGCCGACAATCAGGACACCAAGGTGCTGTGAAATCCACCACCACGCACCCTTGTTGAATGACTTCATAAAATCGTGTTTTATCAATACTCTCTATCATTTTGCTCTCCTAAAACATAAAATACACTAAAAAATAAGTGCCACATAAAAGGATAATAAATAAAGCTAACGCAAGGATAAATGTCTTTGCCCCAAAGGATATGAATTTTTGCCAATCAATCTGTAAGCCAAGTGCGACCATCGCAAACACAAGCAGGAGCTTTGAGATAAATTGTGTAGATTCTACAATGAAAGGTGGAAAGTCAATAAAGGAGTTTAGCAAAATCACGCCCAAAAAGCCAAAGGCAAAATAGGGGATATAAAGTGTGCCTTTTTGTTTGCTATCACTTGAAGCAAAGATAAGATAAGAGATAATAAGTAAAAGCGGCACGAGTAGCACCACGCGAGTCATTTTCACAAGCAGGGCAACACTTTGAGATTCAGGCGAGATTGCTGCTGCTCCTACGACATTTGCTACTTCGTGTAAGCTCCCGCCGATGAAAATCCCCCATTGATAATCGCTTAATGGCAGAAGCCCACTATAATACACCAAAGGCAGGATAACCATACCCATAAGCCCAAAAATCACAATGAATCCCAACGCCACAGAGCTTTTGCTAGGGTGAGTTTTAAGTGTGGATTCTAAAGCGAGAATTGCTGCTGCTCCACATACCGCACTGCCAATGCCTACAAGCAAAGAAATTTCTCTATCAAGCTTTAAAGCCCTGCCGATAAAAATCGCAGAGACAAACACTACTGCCACCACAATTAAGGCAAGAAGAAAGCCTTTGAATCCAAGCGTGGCAAGTTCATTAAGCGTAATAAAAGAGCCATACAGCACAATGCCTAACCGCAGGAGCTTTTTAGCGCTAAAGTCCATACCTTTTTGGAGATGATAGGCTCTATTGAGTTTAGGGTAAAAGGGCGAGAGAATGCTGCCAAGCAAGATTCCAATAATGAGTGGGGAAAGAAAAGGTGTAAGTGTGGAGGAGATAAACATAGAGATAGCACTTAACACACTAAGCAGCACAAAAGCGTAAAAAAAGCCAATATTTTTCATCAATTTTGTCCTTTGTGTTTTATAAGATTCTAAAATTATGTTAAAAGCTTCGGGTTTAAATCAAACGCTAAGATTCTGCTTTAAATTTTAATGTTTGGGATTATAGCTGAAGTGAGTAGGATTTTGATAAAGTTGTTTGTAAGTGTCATTATGATTGAGAGGAGGTAGAAGCCAAACTTCAAAGCTTGTGTGAATACAAATATAAATAATGTGTTTAAAATCATTGGCTATAATACAGCTCCTATTAGTTTTAAAAGATAAAAAGAAGGGTGATGGATTGTGATGAAAAATACTTTAGCAATTGTTATGTATCACTATGTAAGGGATTTAAAAAATAGTAGATACCCTAGAATTAAAGGTTTTGATATAAGTGAGTTTAAATCTCAAATTGAATTTTTTAAAGCAAACTATAACATTATCACAATGGAGCAGTTAATTTCTGCTATTACCCCCCCCCCAGTAAATCTCAATGTAAATCTATAAAATATTCCATACCCACAGATTCTATAGATTCCTTAGAATCTTCTCACACAATAGATTCTTCCGCGATAGGTTATTCAAAACTCCCTGAAAATCCCTTGCTACTCACTTTTGATGATGGCTATATGGATCATTATACAAATGTCTTTCCCATTTTGAAAGAGCATAAGATTCAAGGCTCGTTTTTTATGCCTGGACGCACCATTGCTGAAAATGCCTTGCTTGATGTGAATAAGATTCATTTTATCCTTGCATCCGCACCGCTAAATTCTTTATTAAATGATTTATTAGATAAAATGGACTTTTATCGTGGGAGAGAGTTTAGCTATCCTAGTAATGATGAGCTTTTTAAGCAATATGCCAAAGATGAGCGATTTGATATAAAAGAAGTGATTTTTATAAAAAGAATCCTTCAAGCCGTTTTGCCAGAAAAACTAAGAAACATTATTGCCAGTGAGCTGTTTGCAAAGTATTTGGGCTTGGCTGAAGATCGCTTTGCTAGAGAGCTGTATATGAATTACGATCAAATCGCCCTTATGAAAAGAGAGGGTATGTTTATAGGATTCCACGGGTATGAGCATTATTGGCTTAGCACTTTGAGTGAATATGATATTCGCATAGATATGGCAAAGGGCTTAGAGGTTATCTCACCTTATATTGATAAAAATGCTTGGGTGTGCTGCTATCCATTTGGAAACTATGATGAACGAGTAGTAAAAATCGCAAGTGAAATGGGCTGCATACTTGGTGTAACCACGGAAGTGCGATTAGCTCACCTACAAAATGAGAATCCACTTTTGCTTCCACGGCTTGATTGCAATGACTATCCGCCTAGAAGTGAGAAATATAAGGTTATAGGAGGCTATTGTGAGTAGGGGAAAAACAAGTGCAAAGTTTGATGAGCTATACGAGATAAGATTAGCTACGCCTAATGATATAGATAATATTATGGCGTTTCTTAAAGAATATTGGGATAAAAATCACATTTTAGCAATAAATAGAGATTTTTTTGAATATGAATTTGGAGTGGGGGGTAGGGTTAATTATATTTTAGCGGTGAATAGGCAGACAGGTAAAATAGACGCGTGTGAGGGCATTTATATCTACTCAAAGGGTGATGATGATACAGAGCCTTTTGATATGTCTGGTGGTATGTTTCGCACAAGTCCAAATGCACTTTTGCCATTTTTGGGGCTAGAGATTTTATATCGCAAACGCTTTATGATGGGTGTAAAAATCCGTTCTTACATTGGTATTGGCTCGAATTTCAATACATCATATCCTTTGACAAAAAAATATTTCAAAGATGATACGGTGGGGCGATTAGAGCATTTTTATAGGCTAAATGATAAAAAAGAGTATAAGATTGCTCACATTACACATAAGACAATACTTGATATAGATTCTAAGGATCAAGCAGAATTAGTGCTATTTAGAGATTTTAAGCATATGTATGAAGTTTTTGATAATGAATCTTTTAAAAAGCATAATCCCTATAAATCTCCGTGGTATATCAACAAGCGATATTTTAATAATCCTGTATTTACATATAAGCTTTATGGCTTAGAATCTGACCTTGTGCTTGTATGTAGGGAAGTAGCGTATAATGGAGCTAAGGTTCTAAGAATAGTAGATATTTTGGGCGATAGGGAGCAGTTTCATAGAGCAGGTAAGGCACTTGATAGGCTTATGAAGCAAAATGACTATGAATATATAGATTTATATCAAAAAAATATCGATAGAGATGGGCTTAAAAAAGCTGGATTTATAGAGAGATTAGAAAAAGATACAAATGTGATTCCAAACTACTTTGCTCCATATTTGGCAAAAAATATAGAGATTTACTATCACGCCTATGGGGAAAATCTCTATATGTTTAAAGCCGATGGCGATCAAGATAGACCAAGTAGCGTAGATGTAGAGAATCTAGGCTATCGTTGTGTAAAACACTTAGATTCCATAAAGGATATTTCGCCTTTTTCAAAGGCTCAATATGACAAGGATATAGAATCTAAAGATTGTCATACTGGACATTTAGGCAAAGTATCCAAAAATCTAGAATCTAAACAAGATTTTTCGCCTATGGCTCGCGCGAGCGAAGCTCTTGCCCACACCTGCAAAAATGACAAGAATCTAGATTCTAAAAATCACGCAGCCCACACAAGCACAACACAAAACCAAAAATCCAAAAAAGAAAGCTAATCCACAATGACACCGCTATTACAACAACTAACAATAAATCACATTCAAGCCTTAACCGCACTCACTTACCCATACTTGTATGTGGATAGAATCACCGAATTAAAGCCCGGAGAATATGTCAAGGGCTATAAAAATGTAACCTTTAATGAGTGGTTTTTCCCCACGCATTTTAAAGATGATCCAATAATGCCCGGTATGCTTCAAATAGAGGCTTTGACTCAGCTTTTCACCTATGTGTTTTTAACACTCCCGGGCAATGAGAAAAAGCCCATACATATCCTAGAAGTAGATGGTGTGAAGCTTCGTCAAAGGGTAGTCCCCGGGCAAAAGCTAGAAATGGAAGTAGAGACATTAAGCTGGAAAAGAGGGATAGGTATAGGCAGGGGCAAAGGTATGGTAGAAAATAAAGTCGTGTGTGAAGGGCAGATAAAAATCTGTATGCCTGATATGTTAAAAAATATAGTCCCAAAGGAGCAAAAATGACTATGGATATACTTGAAATTCAAGAATATTTAGAAAATCGCTATCCATTTTTGATGATAGATTCTGTATTAGATGGTGAAGCGGGAAAATATATGGTCGCTAGGAAGAATCTAAGCATTAATGAATGGTATTTTGTGGGGCATTTTCCAGATAATCCGCTTATGCCCGGAGCCTTGCAGCTAGAGGCTATGTTTAATACCGCGGCATTATGCGTGATGACAATGCCAAATATGAAAGGCAAGAAGTCAGTTATCTCTAGGATTTCTAATGCAGTGTTTCACACAAGTGCCTTGCCCGGCGATGTGCTTTCTGTCCGTGCGGATTTGCTCTCTTACAAAAGAGGCGTGGGAGAGTGCAAGGCAAGTATTAGCTGTGAATCTAAGTGTATTTCTCAAGTGGATTTAACTCTAGCCATCCCGCAGGATTTAATCACATTAAAATAGGAGCAAATAAATGTCAATGTTAAAAAAACCCATAGTTGTATCAAAGGTGCATAAATATATAAAAGCATTAAAAAATAATGGTGGCAAAGTGGGCAAAACCCCTCGCTCAATCACGCTTAACTATCATAATGCTTGTAATTTTAAATGCACTTTTTGCTACTCAGAGGTAGAAAATAAATATAACAAAGAGCGTTTGGAGCTAAGTGAAATAGAGCGAATTGCAGATGAGGCACACGAGCTAGGCATTTGGGAGATTGTGCTTTTAGGTGGGGAGCTAACAATCAACAAGGAAAGTCTGCTAAAGCTCATTCAAGCGTTCAAACCAGAGAGATTCCAAATGATACTTATCACAAATGGATATTTAATTACACCGCAATATGCTAAGGATTTAGCAGAAGCTGGATTAGACGCTATGGCAGTATCAGTAAGCGGTATGAACGCAGAGGAATTTAACAGAATACGGGGGGGGGGGGCGAAGTATCAAAGACGCTCACCAAAGAGCTTTAAATGCGCTTGATTATGCAAGTGAAGCTGGTATGGCGGCTTTCCCTAATGTTATTTTTGGGCATTACAACGCAAAGGATCCGGATTTATTTGCCTTGCTTGATTATGCAAAGGCTAAGGGTTATACCTCTTATCTCATTATGGCTATGCCTTTTGGCTCTTTAAAGGAAGATAGAATGACCGCAGAAGATTTTAAAATACTTGATGGAATACGCAAGAATTATGATGTGGTGTTTAATACTTGGGATATGTATGATAAGACAAAAACTAAAATTAGTGGTTGTTGGACTGTGAATAGGACATATATCACGCCCCTTGGTGAAGTGCTTGTATGTCCGTATATCAATATATCTATTGGCAATATAAAAGAGCAGAGTTTAAAAGAGATTCTAGATTATGGATTTTCTATTAAATATTTTGGTGAGTTTAGCCCTATTTGCATAAGTGCGCATAATTTTAAATTTAGAGAGAAATTCTTGCCTGAAGATAGGACTATATTCACGCCATATAAGGCAAAAGAGATTTTTGGTAAAGAGGATTATATTGAGCAATGTTAAAAGATAAAAATATAGTCATAACAGGCTGCAATAAAGGCATAGGCAAAGCAGCACTAGAGCTATGTGCTAAAAATGGTGCAAATATTATTGCTATGAATAGAACACAAGATTCTGCCTCTCAAAAAGAATTAGAGAATCTAGTCAAAAAGCATAATGTGAATCTTGCTATGTTTTATGCTGATTTTTCTAATGAAGCAGAAGTTATGAATGCGGCTAATGACATATTAAAGCTCAAAGTGGCACTTGATGGTATTGTTAATAATGTTGGCATTGTGGGAGAGGCAAGGCTTTTTTCTATGACAAAGATAGAAGAGATAAAAGAAGTGTTTCAAGTGAATTTTTTCTCTCCCCTGCTTTTAACACAACGACTTTTAAAAAATATGATACGACATAAAAGTGGCTCTATTGTGAATCTTAGCTCTGTTGCCGCCCTTGATGGAATCCCTGGTTCTCTTGAATATGTCTCAAGTAAGACTAGTCTCATTGGTGCGACTAAAAAATTAGCAAGTGAATTAGCCCCATTTCATATAAGGGTAAATGCCCTAGCACCAAGCATTACAGATACAAATATGCCTATGCTAATGAGTGATTGCTTAAAGGAAAAAACAATTCAAAATATCGCTCTAAAAAGAATGGCTACACCAAATGAAATAGCAGAAGTGATTGTATTTTTACTTTCAAGTAAAAGCAGTTTTATCAATGGTGAAGTAATACGAGTAGATGGAGGTAAGGCGTGATGAAAGAAGATTTAAAACATAGAATCTTAAGCAGTAAAAAACGCATTTTGCAAATTGCGTATGATTGTCAAAAGAGTGTGCATTTAGGCGGGGCGATGTCTATTATTGATGTTCTTAGTGTGCTGTATTTGAAACATTTGAAATATGATTTTAAAAATCCAACTTGGGAATTGAGAGATAGATTCATATTAAGCAAGGGGCATTGTGCGGTAGCACTCTATGCTGTGCTTATGGAATGTGGCATAGTAAAGCAAAGTGAAATGGATAGCTTTATGAGTAATGATAGTGCTTTTTGTGTGCATCCTGTAATGAATGTGAATCTTGGCATAGAGGCTTCAACGGGGAGTTTGGGGCAGGGCGTGGGTTTGGCTGTTGGCATAGCAAAGGCAGCAAAGATAAAGCAACAAGACTTTCATATCTATACGCTTATTGGCGATGGCGAGAGTAATGAAGGGAGTGTGTGGGAAGTAGCGATGTTTGCAGCACATAATAAGCTAGATAATTTAACCATTATTTTAGATAAGAATAGTTGTCAAAGTGATGGATTCTCTTTCTCTGTGCTAGATATGGGGGATATGGCTAGAAAATGGGAGAGTTTTGGCTTTTATGTGGAGCAAATAAACGGACATAATATCGAGCAAATTGATAAGACTTTAGCAAAGAAGAATCCACAAAATATGCCACGCATTATTATTTCAGAATCTATCAAAGGCAATGGCATTTCATTTATGGAGAATAAGCCAGAATGGCATCATAATAGACTTACAAAACAATTTTTTGAACTCGCCTTGCAAGAATTGGAGGTGCAAAAATGAGTGCATTTACAAGTAAAGAAGCAAAAATGCTAAGTAAAATCGGCACAAGGGCAGCTTATGGAATGCTTTTAATGGAGCTTATTGCTAAGAATGATAATGTATTTGCTTTATCAGCGGATTTAGGAGGCTCATCAGGCTTGGGTAGAATGCGTGAAGTTATGCCACATCGCTTTATTAATACAGGTATAGCCGAACAAAGTCTTATCTCTGTATCTGCGGGATTAGCAAAAGAGGGATTAATCCCTTTTGCCTCTTCGTTTGCACCATTCATAACAGGAAGATGTTTTGACTTTATCCGTATGAATCTAGGCTATATGAATCTTAATGTAAAGCTTGTTGGGCTTGGCTGTGGTGTGGGTATGGGTGAGCTTGGACATTCTCACTATGGGTGGGAAGATATAGCTTTACTTAGAAGCATTCCAAATATGATTATTATTTCCCCAAGTGATTGCGGTATGATAAAAAAATGTCTTTATGCAGTAGCTTTGAGACAATCGCCTACATACATACGACTTACAAATACCCTTAATGTACCAATTGTGTATGAAGAAGATTTTGATTTTGAGATAGGCAAGGCAATTACGCTAAAAAGTGGAGATGATGTCGCTCTTATTGCCACAGGCAGTATGGTGCATACTTCTCTCAAAGCAGTAGAAATATTAGAGCAAAATGGCATAAGCTGCTCTGTCATTGATTTACACACAATTAAACCACTAGATGAAGAGGCTGTGCTTAATGCGTTTAAGTTGCATAAACTTGTAGCAACGATTGAAGAGCATATCATAATAGGTGGGCTAGGAGGTGCAATAGCAGAATTTAAAGCAAAAATAGGCTGTGATGCTAGGCAAGTCATCATTGGTTTGCCAGATTCTTATGGGCATACGGCTGATTATTCCTATCAGCTAGAAAAATACGGACTTTGTGCTACACAAATAGCACAAACAATACAATCTCATTTTAATTAAGGAGGCTTAAATGCAAACATACAAATCGTGCTTTATGGAAAGTTTAAATATAGGTAAAGATGAAGTAGAAGGGCTATCATATCAAGCTATTCCAGCGTGGGATAGTGTAGGGCATATGGCTCTTATGGCAGCACTTGAAGAGGCTTTTAGTATTGAGCTAGAAACTGATGATATTATTGATTTTAGCTCATTTGAAAAAGGCATAGAGATTCTTAAAAAATATGGTATCAATCTTAAGTAAGTCCTAAAATGTTTTTTGACTTTGCAAGATTTGGCGATAGGGTCGCTGTGCTTGATGATGTGGGCAATTCTGTTACTTATAATGAGTTAGCAGAGTTTGCTTTGAGCTTAAGCAATGTGCTAGATAGGATAGAATCTAACAAAGCATTATGCGTGAATCTATGCGAAAACTCTATGGGAGCTTTAGTTGGCTATGCTTGTATGATTGAATCTTGTATTGTGCCTTTAATGGTAGATTGCAGTTTAGATTCTAATACGCTAGATAAGCTTTTGCTTGATTATAGTCCAGAGTTTTTGTGGCTACCTGATAGGCTAAAGGATAGGTTTATACGCAGTGGTTTTAAAGAAGTGTTAGGACAATATTCCTACACACTTTTGCAATCCCCCACACTTTTGCAAACTTTAGGGCAGATTCCACAAAATGTAGGTTTATATAGTGAATTAGCCCTATTGCTTAGCACATCGGGTTCTACAGGTAGTTCTAAAATGGTGCGACAAAGCTATGAGAACTTACAAAGCAATACAGAATCTATTATTCAATATTTGCATATAGACAAAACACAAAGGGCGATTTTAATCCTGCCTTTGCATTATACATTTGGCTTATCAGTGATTAATACGCATTTGTATAGCGGGGCGATGATTTTATTAAGCGATAAATCGCTTATGCAAAAGCAGCTTTGGGAGTTTATCGCAATACAAAGGGCTAGCTCAATCTCTGGTGTGCCATACACTTATGAAATGCTAAAAAAGCTAAAGTTTTTTAATATGTCTTTACCTTATCTAAAAACTATGACACAAGCAGGTGGGAAGCTCTCAGTTGAATTGCATAAGGAATTTGCTACATTTGCCGAATCTAGCAATAAAGCATTTATCGTAATGTATGGACAAACAGAAGCTACTGCTAGAATGAGCTATCTTCCAAGTGAAAAGTCAATAGAGAAGTGTGGCAGTATAGGTGTGGCTATCCCTAATGGCGAGTTTTATTTGCTAGATTCTAAAGGTAATCGTATAGAGCAAGATAACACGCAAGGAGAGCTTATTTATAAGGGGAAAAATGTAACTTTGGGTTATAGTGAAAATCGTTTCAGTTTAGCTAAAAAAGATGAGTTTGGCGGTGTGCTACACACAGGAGATATAGCACAAAGAGATGGTGAAGGCTACTACTACATAGTGGGGAGAAAGAATCGCTTTATAAAAATGTTTGGCAGAAGAATAAACCTTGATGATATAGATTCTATTATAGAGGGCGAGTTTCAAGGGTTAGAGGCAAAATCTAGCGGAGTAGATGATATGCTTTATATTTTTATCACACAAGAAAGATGTGAAGAAGTTAAAAAGCTACTTTGTGATAGGCTAAAAATAGCCCCCACAGCACTAAAGGTTAAATACATAGAATCTTTGCCAAGAAGTAGCTCTGGCAAGATACTCTACTCTATGCTAGATAATATTGTGAAAAAAGAGTGTGGCAATGGAAAATAGTGATATTGATTATGAAGGCATTTTTAAGCTAGATCCTTATAGCCTTTGCAAAGAAGATAAAGAGAGATTATTAACACAAAATATTAGAGAGCTTTGCAGATTTCACTACAAACATTGTAATGAGTATAAAAGAATATTAGACGCATTTGGTGTTGGGAGTCTAGAATCTAATTGTCATACTGAGTGTAGCGAAGTATCTAAAGTTTTAGAATCTAATAAAGATATTTCGCCTTTTTCAAAGGCTCAATATGACAAGGGCATAGAATCTAGTAATTGTCATACTGAGCCTTTAGGCGAAGTATCTAATGTGGAATCTCAACAAGATTTTTCGTCTATGGCTCACACGAAACAAGCTCTTGCCCACACTTACAAAAATGACAAGAATCTAGATTCTTATTATAATGCACCATTTTTGCCCGTGCGACTATTCAAGCACTACGCATTAAAAAGCATAGAGAAAAGTGAGATTATAAAAACAATGACTTCTTCTGGCACAAGCAGACAGAGTGTATCGCAAATATTTTTAGACAAGCAAACTTCACTCAATCAAACAAAAGCACTATCAAGGATTATGCAAAGCTTTATAGGCAATAGTAGAATGCCTATGATTATTATCGATAGCTCTCACTTGTTGCAAAATAGAGCTATGTTTTCTGCTAGGGGTGCTGGGGTGCTTGGATTTTCTATGTTTGCTAGGGAAAAAATCTATGCACTTGATAAAGATATGAATCTCAATGTTGCTTTGATAAGGGATTTTATAGAGAAACATAAGGGCAAAAAGATTCTGTTATTTGGCTTTACATTTATTGTGTGGCAGCATTTTTATAATGAGTTAAAAAGGTTAAATCTCTTTTTAGATTTAAAAGATTCTGTTCTTATCCACGGCGGTGGCTGGAAAAAGCTCATTTCTCAAGCAGTGTCAAAAGAGCATTTTAAAAGTGAGTTAGAAAGTGTGTGTGGTGTGAGAAAGATACACAACTACTATGGTATGGTAGAGCAAACCGGTTCTATTTATATGGAATGTGAGTGTGGAGTTTTACACACGCCTATTTTTGCAGATATTATTGTAAGAAGAGCTAGAGATTTTAGCATAGCAGATATGGACGAAGAGGGGATTTTAGAGCTTGTATCCCTTTTGCCACACTCATATCCGGGGCATATTATTTTAAGCGAAGATGTAGGCACAATACTTGGTGAAGACGACTGCCCTTGCGGTAGAAAGGGTAAATATTTTTCAATCAATGGGAGAATACAAAATGCTGAAATTAGAGGATGTAGCGACACCTATGAGCAAAAATAGCCTAGATTCTAACACTTCTTTACAATGCTTGTTTCCCATCTTAGATGAGACGGAATTTTACAAACAATTAGATGAGCTAAAAAAGCTTCCTGTATTAAAAATTTTTGATAAGAGAGTAAGCGAGTTTTTACATAGACTCTCACTTCTCATAATGAGTGATAGTGAAGCAAAAAATTATGCTGATATCATCTCATTTGGCTTTTTTATCCGCAAAACAAATATAGAAAAGCTTAAAAAAGATTATAAGGATTCTTTGCGTAATAGAATAGGCAGGGGATTAAGCTTTCATATAGCACCATCAAATGTGCCGATAAACTTTGCATATTCTTTAGTGGCTGGACTACTCTCGGGCAATGCAAGTGTGATACGGGTATCTAGCAAGTTTTTCAAACAAACAGAGATTTTATGCAGACTTTTAGAGAATCTAAAAAGTCAATATGAGATGACACAATATATAAGAATTATACAATATTCACATTTAAAAGAGATAACAGACAAACTATCATCTTTAGCTGATGTAAGAGTGATTTGGGGTGGAGATACAACGATAAATAACATACGGCAAAGCCCCATAGCACCTCGTTGCGTAGAGCTATGTTTTGCGGATAGGTATTCTATAAGTGTGATAGATTCTAAATCGCTACTTAAGCTTAATGAGAGTGAGTTACAAACACTTGCAGGACATTTTTATAATGATACATATTTGTATGACCAAAATGCTTGCTCTTCCCCTAGACTTATCTTTTGGCTTAATAAGGATTATGCCAATGAAGCAAGGAATAGATTCTGGCATTATGTGTGGCTTAATATAAAAGATAGATATGAGCTTGAGAGCATTGTAGCCATAGATAAACTTATAACGCAATGTGATGTCGCCCTAAATATAGATAATGCAAAAATAGAGCATACACACGACAACCTTATCAGCAGAATCTATGTGCCATTGCTAGATGAAAGAGTGGAGAGCTATACCTGTGCGTGTGGGAGCTTTATAGAATCTAGCGGAGATTGTATAAAAGAAGTCTTGCGTATTGTTTCTAAGCGATTTCAAACTTTGACTTATTTTGGTGTAGATTCTCAAACTATACTTGAAGAGATTGCTGCTCTTGGGATTTTGGGGATTGATAGAATTGTGCCTATTGGCAAAAGTAGTGATTTTTCACTAATATGGGATGGATATGATATTATCAATACGATGAGTAGGGTTATTGATGTGAGATAATAGAGTATTGCTTAATAGAAGTGGTGGCTCGAGGCGGAATCTTACACAATACTTTAAACAGCCTATGCATAGCATTTCAGTAACTATTTAAATTTTACATTTCCTTTATACTTTCCATAATTCTTAATTTTTTGCATTATCCACGATGATAAATGCTTCGCATTTCTAATCGTGTGATTAACACCAAAATAAAAATACTCTTAAAAAGCGTGGAATCCTATCAAAAATCAAAAAAAACTATGCAATATTAGTTAGTGTTTTAATATGGTTTATTTTGGCTTTAAATGCATTTTTTTTCTTTTTGGTGTTTCAAATCTGCTTGTTTAGAAATACGAAGCATAAGCGAAGTATTTATCAACAAGCATTGAAAAAATCACGCGGAGCAACGCTCCACTAGGGTTTTTTCAAAAAAAAAAAAAAATGAAAATTTGATTTTATCTCTCAAAGTCTTTGTTTTTGCGTGTTTGTGTGAAACTAGAATCTAAATCCTGCTCTTGTAGTTTGTTTTGCTCTAATTCTTTAAGTCTGTTAGCTAACATTCTTACACCTATTTCTATTGATTGATAACTTTTGCTCTCTCTGCCTACAATTTGAGCTATTTCATTTAATGCTCTATCTTTTTCATTTTCTGCTAGTTTTGTCTTTGCAAGCTCTTGTCTTAATAGTTCATTTTCTTGCACTAGATTGCTAGGCTCAATAAATGTTGTGGTG
This sequence comes from Helicobacter cinaedi PAGU611, assembly GCF_000284635.1. Classification (NCBI taxonomy): domain Bacteria; kingdom Pseudomonadati; phylum Campylobacterota; class Epsilonproteobacteria; order Campylobacterales; family Helicobacteraceae; genus Helicobacter; species Helicobacter cinaedi. The sequence continues at coordinate 22,059 of NC_017761.1, forward strand.
GCATAGGTTGTCATAATCACAATGGAATCGTAAGGAGAAGCAATGGCAATGGGTTTTCTCTCTCCGCTTGTTGCGATATTTGGCTCTTTGCTAACTTTATCATTTGCTTCTTGTAGGGTTGTTTTTAGGGCTTCAATCTCGGCTTTATGCCTTTCTTGTATCTCTTGCTTTGCTTCTGCAATAGCGGTGTTTAAATCATCTTGGGTAATTTTTTTTCTTTTTGGCGTTCTCTAATGAAGCTTGTGCGGTGTTGCGTTCGCCACGCACCTTATCAAGTGCTTTATCTTTTTCTGCCACTTTATCGTGTAATTCTGCGATTTCTTGGGATTTTGTCTTAAAGTTTGGTAGCCACCATTTAGCAAATGGAGTGCAATCTACTTGTGGGATATACCATTGCTTTTTCTCTTTGTCCCACTTAGCTCCTAGTGCTTTGGCTTCATCTTTTTCATTGTATGGGACATTGAGATAGATTATCTCGTTTTTATCGCTTGTGAGTTTGATTTGTGATTCTTGTGGCTCTTGCGTAATTTGGTCTTTTAGTTTTGTGATAGCAGATTGTAGAATTTCACGCTCTTTTTGTATTTTTGTTTCTTGTTTGATTTCATCAGCAAGTTTGGCAAAATATCTAGGCTCTATGCGTTCTCGCTTACTAACACGCTTATCAATACCCCGCTCCATTTGTAGAATCTCAGCGACTTCGGTTTATATTTGTCGCAATATGCTAGGCGTGATAAGCTCTCGGCGATAATTGTTTCTTCCACTTTCTTTATCAAGTGTAATAAACTCTAAATGAGCGTGGTGATTGATTCGCTCCTGCCCACTTTCATCAATATGCCCTTCATCTCTATGGATAGCAATTTGATAGCATTGAAAGCCATATTTAGCTTCAAAATGCTTTGCAAGTCTTTCTAAATCCTGCATTGTGGTATCAGGCTTGATATTGCAAACAGCACTCCATTCAAAGCTTTTGGCTTGTAGTCTTTGCCCTGTGTGTACAGTGTCTGCCCTACTTGCTTCATCTATGAGTTTTTGTTTGAGAATTTGAGCTTCCCTATTGTCTACGCTATTACGCTCCATGCCCATACCGCCACTTTCTAACAAATAGCTAGGTGGCTCTGTGCGGTCATTGTGACACATTTGGATAGGGTTTGATTTTTTTGAAACTTATGCTTCCTTTTTGGTTGCGTGGTGCATTTTTGCTGGATTTAAATGAGCTTTAACTTGGGCTTTTTGTTGGGTTTTTTTCCTGTAATTTTTGGCTTTTGTAATTTGTGCTAATGCTTTTTTTTGCTTGTGGTGTATAAACTTGTTTGGGTCGCCACTGCCTTGCTTCAAGCTCTTCTTCTAACTCTTGTTTTGTCATTTGCTAAATCGCTTAAAAAGGTTGTTGTGATTATCTATTGCATAGAGAGTAAGCATTGTGTCAGTAATTTTATAAAGCACTAAAATATCGCCTTTTAGGTGAAACTCTCTATAATCTTTGAGTTTTCCTTGTAGTTGGTGGTCTTTATATTTTGATTCTAGTGCTTCGCCACTGCGGAGCTTGTCTAACAATGGATTGAGAATTGTTAGGTCAAATCCATTTTTGGCTAATACTTGTGCATCTTTAAAGAAAGATTTTTTATATTCAAGCTCACGCATTAGAGATTATTCCTACTTGCCTGCTCCATAGCCTTAAGTATATCTGTCGGCTCATTTGATGGAGTAATGATAGCTGTCTCGCTCGTTAAAGATTCTAAACACTTTTTAGTTGGCTCTAGCTCCTGCTCCATTTGCATTATTTGTTTTTGGCGTATTTTTATTTGTGCCTTTTGAACTTCTATTAGATTGTTTTTTAAGGCTTCAATTTTCTTTTCAGCCTTAATTCTTGTTGCGTCAAATTCTTTTTGTGTTTGTGTGATTTGTTTATGAATTTTCTGCTCCAAATTTGTAAGCTTTCTGCTTGAATAAGTTTCTAATACTGCTGCATTCATTGTCTATCCTTTTTAAGATTGATTGAACTTGTGAAATCATATCTTAAACAAATTAACCTTTTAAGGTGGATAATTTGCAAATTATCCACCTTTGACAAGTTCAAGGCATTAATTTGCACCGCGTGGCTCTAAATATTAGATTCTACTCGTTTCATAAAAGCCTTTGGTTTATATGCGAGACATTTTGGGCTGCCATTTTATAATCACACAAGATTCTTTTTTGGTGTCTATCGCTATTTTTTAGAAATGCAGAGCATTTATCAAAATAGCATCAATCTCTTTATGTTTATCAAATAGAATCTTTCTAGCTACGCGACCCACTCGGCAGTTTCCTAGTATCTTTAGCCATTATCACAGCTATACTTTACTGCTATTGTGGCATTTTTCTTATCACTTCCAAAGGCACATATAAATTTGGGGTTTATCGCATAAATAGAGCCTTGTTTTTTCATAAAATCATTAGCAATTAGATATTGAAATGTTTCTATGACAATAGGCTTTGAAATGTGGCTCACTCTAGACCTGTGCTTGGGACATTGTAAGCTGATTCTCGCTGTTTAGGTTGTCAAGTATAAATTCCACCACATCAATTTTTCGTCCTGCTATCAGTTCCATAAAGTGTTCTAAATAGACACGCCGCCAACCGCGTTTTATATTGCCATACGGAACTTTTTTTCAACATATTCTAGTTCCATTATTTCGCCTGTTTCCATATCTTGCACCACGCCTTTGCCTACATAATGGGTTTTTATGCCTGTATCTTTGGTAATTGACATGGTCATTTTTATCTCCTCTCAGTCGTTAAGAATTCTAATAAAATAAAGGTAAATAGGTCAAATGCATATTTACCAATGAGTTAAAATTTCTTGACTCATTGGTAAAAAATATTGACTTCTAAAAAACCCTTGTAATATCCTACTTAACGATGTTTATCGCATTTTTCTAAAAAATTACTCTTTGTATGTTCTTATATATAATTTCACGTGTGTGCGTACGAATAAATTTCACCTACCAAAAGTTCATAAATAATTAGAATTATTGGTATATTATGGACTACTTTTTGGGGAATTTTGGCGGTATTTGTAGGTCGCCAGAATAGAACTTGTTTTGAATACAAAATTGTTATAAAACATCGTATAGTAGGTCATTACAAGGATTTTTTCAAAAAAATTCTCTTCTCTAAAGAGAATATATTACAATTACAGGCACGAGTGATACATATATGCGAAAATTTACCTTTCCTATCTAAGCTCTTGCCATAATTTTTTCCAAAATAAGTAGAAAACAAATGATAGTCAAATGAAAAGATAAGAGCCTTAAACAGCGGTATTTGGTAGTTATTTGAAAACAAATGAAAGTGAAAGAAAGGTAATCGTGGTGGCTCGAGGCGGAATCGAACCACCGACACGGAGATTTTCAGTCTCCTGCTCTACCGACTGAGCTATCGAGCCATACAAAAAAAGAGTGCGGATTATACTCTGCTTGGTTTGAAATTTGGCTTAAAAAGTGTGAGAAATATTAAAAATAGATTCTATTTAACATCTCTTTTTTATGAAAAATATGAATTTTCATAGTAGCAGTATTAAATTTTGTTGAGTTAAAATGGCTCGTAGTTAGAATGAAAACAAGGATACTTTACACTTAATTTACAAAATTTATGCAAATATTACTTCAAATTTGGATTTTTTACTATATAACCCCAAATTCATTGTGCGATACCAAGTAAGCACATTATTTTAGAATCTGAAATTGAGGGTTAAATGTTAAAAAGTGTGAGTGGAAAGATTGCTATCACAATCGTGGCATTGCTTCTTGTGTCGTTTGCATTGTTGTCTTTGGCGAGTTTCTCTCTTGCTAAATTCAGCATTGTTACAAGCGTGGCACACGGCAAACAGGAGAGTGTGAAAAATGCGGAGAACTTTATCAACGCATATTTTGAATCTAAACTTCACTTCGTAGAATAGATGGCACAGGATATTGCCCAAAGTGGCGATATGTCTTATGGTACAGTTGCTAAGAAGTAGAATATGCTTTTAAGCTCACTCCGCATCTTGATGTACTATACATCGGCTATGAAGCTGATGGATTGTTGATTAAAACAGATATTCAGTCAAAAAATAAAGCTTATATCCTTGATAAAAGCAAAGGCTTTGATTCTCGCACACGCGAGTGGTATCAAGCAGCTAAAAAGACAATGGAATCTGGACTTTCACGACCTTTTAATGATATCACAACAGGCGAGTTGATTACTACGGATTTTAGCCTACTTGTAGTAGATGGTAAGCTCGTGGGTGTCATAGGGGCAAATATATTTCTCAAAGATTTACAGCACGATTTTGTATCGCTTAAAACAATACTAAGTAGCTCGGTGTATCTCGTTGGCTTTGATGATAGAGGCAATTATAATATCGTGTATTCTGATGAAAAAGTGCTATTTTCGCAAGATTCACAAAGAAATGAAGTATAGATTTTCTATACACTCATACACCCAAAACGCCTAACACTCCATCGGAAATTATCCATTATACCTATAGTGGCATAGAAAAAATGGCAGTGTGTATTCTTAATGACCAAAACTGGCTCCTCTGCCGACGAATTCTGAAGAATATTTTGAGCAGGAGTTATATTCACTTTTGATGTCTCAAGTTGGGTTGTTTTTTTGTCGTTGTTGTGATTGTGGCGATTGTGTTGTATTGGATTGTGGTGTATCAGCTACACCATATCAAAAATATCACGCAAAGACTTTTAAGCTTTTTTGACTTCATCAATTATAAGACTAAGGATACGCCACTTTTAGATTTGCAGACACAAGATGAGTTTAGCGTGATGGCAATGGCGATTGATGAGAATATTACAAACACTAACGAATCGCTTTCAAAAGATAAACAAGCTATCGCTCAAACGCTAGAAGTTGTCAAAGCCATAGAATCTGGCAATATGACAGCACGGGTGAATGTGAAGCCCACTAATCTACAGATCAAAGAGCTTGGCGAGATTTTGAATAAAATGTTAGCCGTATTAGAATCTAAAATAGGTGCGGATATGAATATGATTTCTGCGGTATTTGCAGCGTATGAAAGACTTGATTTTACTCACTCTGTCAGTGCGGTAAGTGAGATTAACGCATCTATGCATAGCGTGAGTGAGCAAACTACAGAAGCTACCGCTCAAGCCCAAGATATTAAAAATATTGTGAGCGTGATTCAGGATATTGCCGAGCAGACAAATCTCTTAGCACTTAATGCCGCTATTGAAGCCGATCGTGCTGGGGAACACGGACGGGGCTTTGTGGTTGTGGCTGATGAGGTAAGAAAACTTGCTGAAAAAACAAGCAAATCGCTAGGCGAGATTGAAGCAAACATTAATATGCTTGTGCAAAGTGTCAATGAGATTTCAGAAGCAGTCAATGAGTAGACTTTGGGACTGACACAGATTAATGATTCTATTAATCAGATTCAGATGATTACGCAAGAAAATATCCAAATCGCGGACTTGACAAATGGCATTGCAAGTGAGATTTAAGCCGATGTGCAGAAAAAGAAATTTTAACTTACCCTAGATTCTACAAAGCATAAGGCGTTGTAGAATCTTAAACTTTAGGGTTGTGGCGACTGCCACACAGCCCTTTTATTTTTTGACATCTTCTCTCTTGACAAACACTAGGTGTTAGGCTTTATAATATCGCTCTTAAAGATTTTATATGTTTGTCTAAACCGCTTGTTAGCATTTTTCATAGACAAATATTATAGAATCTTAGCTATTTTACTACCCAAAGGAATTTTTATGCTTTTAGAAGAAAACTTAGCCCAAGCCAACAATGGGCAAAAAATCACCGCAAAAGGCTATGCAGTTACGCACAAAGATGATACATTTAAGCCATTTAGCTTCACTCGCCACGCAATGGGTGAGAATGATATTTTACTTGAGATTCTGTATGCTGGAATCTGCCATAGCGATATACACTCCGCTAGAAGTGAGTGGAAAGAGGGAATTTATCCTATGGTCCCCGGGCACGAGATAGCCGGGCGTGTGGTAGCTGTGGGCAAAAATGTGAGTAAGTTTAAGATCGGCGATTATGCGGGGGTTGGCTGTATGGTGAATTCCTGTGGGGAGTGTAGTGCTTGCAAGCAAAGCCAAGAGCAGTTTTGCGAGAATGGCAAGGCGGTTTTTACCTATGATTGCCTTGATTGCTTCCACGATAATGCCCCAACCTATGGCGGCTACTCAAATAATATCGTTGTGAGTGAAAACTTTGCGATACAAGTGCCGCACAATGCCCCGCTGGAGAAAGTCGCTCCACTGCTTTGTGCTGGGATCACCACTTATAGCCCCTTAAAATTTAGCAAAGTAAAAAAGGGCGATAAAGTCGCAGTAGCGGGATTTGGCGGACTTGGGCTTATGGCGGTGAAATACGCCCTGTATCTTGGGGCGGAAGTGAGTGTCTTTGCACGAAATACACTTAAGGCTCAAGTTGCTAAGAATCTAGGCGTGAAAGCCTTTTACACAAGTGCGAGTGAATGCAAAGAGCGATTTAACTTTATCATATCTACCATTCCTACGGCTTATGATATCAATAGCTATGTGGATTTGCTGAAATTTGGCGGTGAGATGGCGATTGTGGGGCTGCCGCCTGTGGAGCTAAAAACGCATATTGATGTAACAAGGCTTGTTTTTTCTGCGGGGAAAAAGGTGTATGGCTCACTCATTGGCGGCATAAAAGAGACGCAAGAAATGCTAGATATTTCCGTGCAGCAGCGAATCTACCCTGAAGTAGAAATCATTAGTGTAAATGACATTGACAAAGCATATAGCAATCTTACAAGCGGGAAGGCAAGATTCCGCTATGTGATTGATATGGGAAGCTTGGAGGGGGAGTAAAGGCACAGCAAAGATTCTAGCAGAATCCTTGCTATCTGGTATATTCTACCCAAAGCATATTGATACATTTTATTTAAGACAAAGGCGTTTAATGATTACACAAGATAATTTACAAGAAGTGCTAGAGATTTTGGGGTTTGAATCTCTCTCTACGGGGGGGGGGGGGGGCAAAAAGCCAAAATTTAAAAGTCTAGAGTCTAAAATAGCAGAATCCAACAAGTTAGAATCTAAACAAGCACATATCTACACAAAGACCATAAACTCCTACATAATGCAAGTGGATTTTGCTAACCAAAAGCTTATTTACCCACAAGGGATAAAGATACACGACACCACGACTTCAAACTTCTCTCACCCTGAAAATTTTGTAGTCTTTGAATGTGTGCATAGATTATTAGAAAAAGGCTATAAAGCAGAATCTTTAGAGCTAGAGCCAAGATGGCAGCTAGGCAGAGAAGCAAAAAGTGGCAAAGCCGATATTCTAGTATATGATAATAAAAATGCCCCTTACTTACTCATAGAGTGCAAAACCGCAGGAGAAAATACCAAAAACAAAAGCGAATTTAGCAAAGAATGGGAGAGAATGAAAGAAAATGGCGGACAACTTTTTAGCTATTTTCAGCAAGAAAAATCCACAAAATTTTTGTGCCTTTACGCCAGCGATTTAGAAGCAGAATCTAAAAGTATCAAATATCAAAATTACATTATCCAAGCCTTTGATAATGACGAATACTTGCAAGAAAACGATATAGAAAAATCCTACAAAAAAGCAAGTAATAACACCGAGCTTTTTGCAGTATGGAAAGAGAGCTATGAATTGCAATTTTTCACGCAAGGCATTTTTGAAAATGATGTGAATGCTTATAAGATTCTAGAGACAACCCCCACTTTTTCTAAGCTAAAAGAGCTAAAAGAAGAGGGTAAATACCACGAGTTTGCTAAGATTTTACGCAAACATAATATTTCAGGCAAGGAAAATGCCTTCGATAAACTTGTAAATATCTTTTTATGTAAAATCTATGATGAAAGCTTTAATAAAAACAATCTTAAATTTGGTTATTTTGGCGTTATGGCAGATACTTATGCGAGTATGCAAGATAGGCTAATGCTCCTTTACAAAGAAGCGATGAGTGAGTTTTTGGGCGAGGAGATTACCTTTGTCTCTAATGATGATATAGAAAAAGCCTTTAAAAAACTTCACGCAAACGATTTAAAAGCCCAGATTCAAAAGCATATCAAAGAGCTTAAATTCTACTCCAACAACGACTTTGCCTTTTTAGAAGTGCATAATAAAGAGCTATTCTTACAAAACGCCATAGTGCTAAAAGAAATTATCGAGCTTTTTGCTCCCTACAAACTCACGCAAAATTCCACCAATCAATTCTTAGGCAATCTTTTTGAGCTTTTCTTACAAAAAGGTATGAAGCAAGATGAAGGGCAGTTTTTCACCCCGATTCAAATTTGTGAATTCATTATGTATTCCTTACCGCTAGACTCTATGACAAAGGCTTCTAAGCCTTTAAAAGTGCTTGACTTTGCTTGTGGGGCAGGACATTTTCTAAACACTTATGCAAACGAACTGAAACGCTACATTAAGCAGGATTTGCAAGAGCATTACAAACAAATTTATGGCATTGAGAAAGAATACCGCTTAAGTAAAGTCGCAAAAGTCTCTTCTGCAATGTATGGACAAAATGAAATCAATATCCTTTATGCAGATGCCCTTGCCACACACGAGCTAGAAAATCCCAAAACAGATAAAGGCAATAAGCAAAAACCCCAAATCAATAACCACAGCTTTGATTTACTTATCGCTAATCCCCCTTATTCCGTTAAAGGCTTTTTAGAGACCTTGAGTGCTAAATCCAAAAAGATCTACACGCTTTTTACTAATGATATAAATATAGAGACAAATAACGCCATTGAATGCTTTTTTATAGAGAGGGCAAACCAGCTTTTAAGAGATAATGCAAAAGCCGCCATTATCCTGCCAAGCTCTATTTTAAACAAAGATGGCATTTATAAAAGCACAAGAGAGATTTTATTTGCTAATTTTGATTTTATCGCTATTGTAGAGTTAGGCTCTCAAACTTTTGGGGCGACAGGCACAAATACCATTATTCTATTTTTACGCAAAAAGGAAAATTACACACCAGAAAATACAACCATTTCGCAAGATTATAGCAATATCAAAAACTACATAGAAAGCGGCAATTTATTACGCAATGAAACCTATAAAAATTATGTTAAAGCCTTTAATGCCTATTGTGATTTTAGGGGCTTTGATAAAGGGGAGTATGAGAGCTTTTTAAATGGGAGTTTAGAATCTCAACTTGTCATTATGAGCGTAGCGAATAATCTCAAAAAACACAATAGAGATATTTCGCCTATGGCTCAATATGACAAAAATTTAGAATCTAATCATAATTTAGACAAAGCCCCAAGTGAAACCAAAGACACAGAACAAAATATTAAAAGCCCTCAAAGCACAACACAGCTTTTAGGGCTAGATACTTTTAAAGAATACCACGCCGCCTTTAAAGAAACAAGCGATTATAAAAAGCTAGTAGAATCCAAAGCTTATAAAGATTCTAAAGACAAAGACACCTTAACGCACAACGCCTTTTTAGCTTACGCAAGAGCGATAGAAAAAGATAAATTACTCTATTTCTCTCTAAGTTTCAATCAAGCCCCTATCATCATCAAAGCCCCAAATGATAACAAAGAGCAGAAAAGATTTTTAGGCTATGAATGGAGTAATCGCAAAGGCGATGAAGGCTTAAAAGAGCTAAATAGCCCCTACCTTAGCCCCCTTTTTGAAAGGGATAATCCACACAATCCAAACAAACTAGCCCACCTTATCCGCCAAGCGTTTTTAGAAATCTCTAGCCCTATCCCACAAGATTTAAGCCCCTATGCTTTTAAGGCAAAACTCATAGATATGCTAGACTTTAGCAAAGTAGATTTTAATAAGGCTATAAGTTTAAATCCTATCAATTCACAAGGCGAGGGCAAGGCACAAAATCCTTTTGAAAATTGTAAATTTGAGTTGGTGAAGTTAGGGGAAGTTGTTGTAGAAATTATCAATGGTTCTACTCCGTTAAAAAACATAAGAGAATATTGGAATAGCAACGATATTCATTGGCTTACAACGCCAGATTTTAAAGAAAATGTTTTTATAGAATCCACTTCTCAATTTGTTTCAAAAAAAGCTTTGCAAGACAAAAAAGTAAAAATCGTCCCTAAAGAATCTGTATTATTGACTTGCACAGCCACAATCGGCAAATGTGTTATCAATAAAATTGAACTTACCACTAATCAACAAATAAATGCCTTAATATGCGATGATTCAAAAATTATAAATCGTTATTTAGTCTATATTTTAAGGCTATCAAAACAAACACTAGAAAATTCAACAACAAACCCAACAGTTAAGCATATCAATCTTACAACGCTTAAAAATCTAAAAATCCCCCTGCCGCCTTTAGAGATTCAAAAGCAAATCGTAGCAGAATGTGAAAAAGTAGAAGAGCAGTATAACACCATACGAATGAGTATAGAAAAATACCAAGAGTTGATTAAAGCGATTTTAGTCAAATGCGGTATTATTGCAAATACTGATGAATCTATCGGGGGGGGGGGCAGTAGAGACTTCATCACTTCCTTGCTAGATTCTATACAAGAGTTAGAATCTAAGCTAGATTTTGACCTTTTGACTAGTTGTATCAACTCCGCCCCTTGTCATACTGAGCGTGAGCTAGTATCTACAAATACAGAATCTAACCCTGTCATTTTGAGCAATAGCGAAAAATCTAAAAATAAGCTAGATTTTTCGCCTTTTTCAAAGGCTCAAAATGACAACCTAAAAACCCTTTTAGATTCTATCCCCACCCCACCACCGCAAGGATGGGATACAATCAAGCTCGGCCAAGTATGCGAAATTATAAGAGGAATAACATACGACAAAACAGAGCAAACAACGGAAAAGACACAAAATATAGTATTAACTGCGGATAATATTACCCTTAACAACACCTTTGAGCTTTCAAAAATGATTTATCTTAAGCAAGATTTTATAGGAGATAAAAATAAAATTTTGCGAAAAAATGATATTTTTATGTGTTTTTCAAGTGGAAGCTTAAAACATATAGGAAAAGTGGCTTTTATAGATAAAGATACCGAATACTATGCTGGAGGATTTATGGGAATTTTAAGAAGTCGTTTTAATGCAAAATTTGTTTTCTATACTATTGCAAATGATGATTTTAAACAAAAACTTGAAAATTCTGCAACAGGTTCAAATATCAACAATTTATCAGGCAAAATTAACGACTTGAAAATCCCCCTCCCGCCCCTTGAAGCACAAGAGAAAATTATATCCGTTGTTGAAAAGATAGAATCCACCATCAGCCTTTTAGAGTGCCACAAGCCAGAATCTAAAAATAGCGAGATTTTGCAACACTTTTTGCAAGGGTAGTAATAAGCATAGCATTATGTCCTAAGCAAATGCTTATGTATAATATCATTAAAAATCTGTTGTGGTTTAAAAATCTTATGTATTGTAGAATCTAAGTGAAATAAGAGACAGAAATCCTTGGAAAAAATTTTATGATTTAGCAAGGCTATGGCTAGAAAAGTCAAATCAAAAGCAAAATCAGGTGGCAAAATGTTTGATAGTATGTTTAATGATATAGGAGCATTTTGGTATATTGTGCTATTTGTAGCTTCTATCTTTGGTGGGCTTGTAGGCTCACTCTCTGGTGGGGCTGGAATGATAACTATGCCCTTGCTTTTGTTGAGTGGATTAAATCCGCTTCAAGCCCTAGCGACAAATAAGCTTCAAGCCTGTGTGGGTTCATTCACCGGAGCGGCTCATTATTATAAGGGTGGTTTGGTGGATTTGGGGCAAAGTCGCATTTGCATTGCCATAGCGGTGATATTTTCTGGCTTGGGGGCTTTTGCTGTGCAGTTTGTATCGCTTGAGATTCTATCTAAAATCCTGCCTTTTGTGATGATTCTTGTAGGAATGTATTTTTTGTTTTCACCAAAGCTAAGTGATAAGGATAGGGCAAAATCCCCGTGTCCATTTTTGCTCTATATGTCCTGTGCAGTGGCAAGTGTGTATGGTGGGCTTTTGGGTGTGGGGATAGGCTCTTTTGTGCTGATGATATTTGTTAGTATAGCAGGTTACGGCTTGAGTAAAGCCCTAGCACACTCTCGCGTTCTTGTTTTTAGTGGCAATCTCTCTTCTACTTTGCTTTTTATCATAGGTGGGAATGTGCTGTGGATTCTAGGTATATTAATGTGTGTGGGGCAGATGATAGGAGCGACTTTGGGAGCGAAACTTGCCATAAAACACGGAGCGATTATCCGCCCTGTGGTGATTTGCCTATGCTTTATTATATCTATAAGGCTGATTATTAAAGGGTTTTTTTAGTGTTAATCTTACTCATTTTTTAGGGCAAGTGAGACAAAGAGTTCGCCCCTCTCTTTATAGGAGCTAAATTGATCCAAACTTGCCGCAGCGGGGGATAGCAAAACGACATCTTTAGAGGCATCTTTAGTGTCTGGTGCGCGTTTGGTATGGATTTTACTCATAGCGTTTGTGAGATTTTCACATTTTGTAAGGGGGATACCATACTGCTTTGCCAAAGTAGCTAAACGCTCTTCATTTGCCCCAATGCTAAAAATCTCAATATCCGCTCCCTGCATAGATTCAAAAAGAGGCGTGAGATTTGCCCCTTTATCATCACCGCCTAAGATAAGCATAAGGTGAGTGTTAGCATAGCGTTTGATAGCCTGAATCGTAGCATCTACATTTGTGCCTTTGCTATCATCAACCCATAGGCGATTATGCTTATCATAAAACTCTTCAATCCTGTGTTTGCCTATGCTAAAGCTATTGAGCCGCTTAATATCATCAGCTCCACAAGCAAGTTTAGCAATGCTTAAAGCAATCACGCTATCAAGCAAAAAAGGCTCTTTAAAGACAATATCTTGCAGGGCGATAGAGCATTTTTGGGCGAGATCAAGGCTAGATTCATAAGTGATAAGATTGCCTTTGTATTGGGCTACTATCTTATGATTAACAAATTGTGCGGGGATAATGGCGTGAGTTAAATTATCCATAATTGTAAGCGGACTAAGCTTATCGCTAATGTAGTTTTCAAAACTGCCGTGCCAAGTGATATGATCTTCTTTCACAGGCAAAAGGGCGTAGATTCTAGGATAGGCTTTGTGTGTGTAGTGCAGGGTAAATGAGCTTGTCTCAAGCACCCATATTTTTGTGGCTTTGTTTTGATACAAAAGGGCTAAGGGTGTGCCGATATTCCCTCCGCTTTGTGCGTGATAAGGCTCTAAAAGCAAAGTTGTCATTTCAGTGGTGGTCGTTTTACCATTTGTGCCACTTATCCAAATGCTTAAAGGCGGATTTGCTTCCTTTTTTAAAAGCGTGTCAAAGTAATCATACTCACTTATAAGATTTTGTGCCCTTTGCACGAGCTGATGATAGGGCGGAATGCCCGGACTTAGAATCTCAATATCACTAGATTCTGGTTCAAAGGCATTTGAAGGGAGCAGGGCATTGCCAAAGCCATCTGTGCTTATAGTTTCAAACTTGTCATCATAAATATTAAGCTTATGTCCTTGATTATTAAGGAAGCTCACAAGTGGCGTAGTGGTAACCCCATAGCCAAAAATACTGATACGCATAGATGTTCCTTATAGATTCTTAGATTTTTAGCGGATTTTAAGGCTAAGAATGGCGATGAGATTTGCTAAAATCGCAATAATCCAAAATCGCACAATAATTTTATTTTCCGCCCAGCCCCGCACTTCAAAGTGATGATGAATAGGTGCCATAGCAAAGATTCTTTTCTTTCTATATTTATAGCTCCCCACTTGTAAAATCACCGATAATGCTTCAATCACAAAAATAATGCCAATGAGTAAGAGCAGAATCTCATTACTTGAAATAATTGCCATAAATGCGATGAATGCCCCAAGGCTAAGGCTTCCACTATCTCCCATAAAGACTTGAGCCGGGTGGCAGTTATACCACAAGAATCCAAAAAGCGCACCAATTAGGGCTACTGATAAAATAGCTAATTCCCCACTATCCACGACTTTGGGCCATAAAAGATAGCCAGAAAATCCTGCGTGTCCAGCCACATATACAAAAATGGAGAGTGAAAATAACGCACAAATGCTAGGCACAGTAGCCAAGCCATCAAGTCCATCGGTGATATTGACCGCATTGCTTGTGGCTAAAAATACAAGTATCCAAAATCCCAATGCAAGGACAGGGATTCCAGTGATTTTAAACGCACCTAAATCAAAAAGCGGATATTTCATAAATGGCACATAAAGATTTGTATTATGCCCGATATATAAAAGAGCAGAAGTAACAAGCAGTGCCACAACAAAGAGTAAAAAGAACTTCATCTTAGCACTCATTCCCGCATTACTTTTTGCTGATATTTTCATATAGTCATCTCTAGCTCCAATGAGTGCAAAGCTCACAATACAAAATAGCCCAAGCAACACATAGGGATTAAAAAGATTTGCACAGAGTAAAGAGGCAAAGAGCATACTTACAATAAAGACAATTCCGCCCATTGTGGGGGTGTTTTTCTTACCTTCGTGTGCGGCTACATAAGTGGATATGGGTTGATTAGCCTTTTTTGCCTTTGCCCACTTGATGAAACAAGGCATAAGCAGCACAGCACTTCCAAAGGCGAGAAAAAATGCCATTCCCGCACGGAAAGTAATGTAGGAGAAAATATTAATCCCAAAATGTTGGTAAAGCCAATAGAGCATATTTGAATCCTTTGGTAGTTATGTGAATCTCACATAAAGCTAGGGAATTTGATTTGGTTGGTGAAAGATTTTTGATTTTAGCTACAATTAGTTAATTTCAATCAAATATTAAAGGAAAGACAATGAAAGCGATTCTTGTGATTACTGATGGGATAGGTTATAGCCATAAAACAACACACAACGCTTTTTATCACGCTAAAAAGCCAAACTATGATTATTTATTTGAAAATGTGCCTTATGGTATGATTGATACATTTGGCTTGAGTGTGGGGCTGCCGGAAGGGCAAATGGGAAACTCGGAAGTGGGGCATATGTGTATTGGCTCGGGGCGGATTTTGTATCAAGATTTAGTTAGGATTGCAAATGCCATTACAAGCGGTGAGTTGGCTCAAAATCCTGCGTTGCTTCAAGCGGTGGCAGATTCTAGCGTAGTGCATTTATGTGGGTTGTTAAGTGATGGTGGGGTGCATTCACATATCTCGCATTTTAAGGCTTTGATAGAGATTTTATCCATTCAAGGCAAAACTATCAAGCTTCATCTTATCACTGATGGGCGAGATGTCCTGCCACAGAGTGCGTTAGGGTATTTAAGCGAGATAGAAAAGCTGTGTAATGAAAAAGTAAGTATCGCAAGTATTTCAGGGCGATTTTATGCTATGGATAGGGATAAGCGGTGGGAGCGAGTGCAACAAGCCCATCAAAGCATAGCACAAGGCAGGAATCCTAGCTCCATTTCTCCGCAAGAGTATGTTAAGAATCAATATAATGAAGGGATTTTTGATGAGTTTATTATCCCGGCGAGTTTTGGCGGATATAAGGGTATGGAGGCAGGAGAGGCTTTTATCTTTGTGAATTTCCGCTCTGATAGGGCAAGAGAGATTGTAGAATCTTTAGGCAATCCACAATTTAGTGAGTTTGAGCGGGAGTTTATCCCACTATCTATCGCCACGATGACAGAATATGACGCGACATTTCCCTATCCCATACTTTTTCCCAAGCAAAAGGTGCAAAATACCCTTGCAGAAGTCATTGCCACAAATGGTTTAAGGCAGTTTCACACCGCTGAAACAGAAAAATACGCACATGTTACATTTTTCTTTAATGGTGGGCGGGAAGAGCCCTATCCCAATGAAGAGCGTTGCCTTGTGCCTTCACCTAATGTGAAGACCTATGACTTGCAACCGGAGATGAGTGCGAATGAAGTGGGGCAATGTGTGCTAGGGGCGATGGAAAAGGGCTATGATTTTATTGTTGTGAATTTTGCTAATGGCGATATGGTAGGGCATACGGGCAATTTTGAAGCGGCGATTAGGGCTGTTGAAGCGGTGGATTATGAGCTTGGCAGGATTATAGAATCTGCTAAGGCAAATGACTATGCGTTATTTATCACAAGCGATCACGGCAATTGCGAAGAGATGAAAGATGATAATGGCAATATGCTGACAAATCACACAATCGGGCAGGTATGGTGCTTTGGAATGATTAATGGAGTTACACATATCGCTAATGGTGGATTAAATAATATCGCCCCAAGTATCCTAAAGGCGATGAATCTACCTATACCGCAGGAGATGGACAAGCCATTGTTTTAGATTCTAGCCGCAAGGACAAAATGGCATATTTTGAGTTAAGAAAAGACGAGTATATATGGCGATAGGAATATCTAAGCTTAAGTAGGATATTGCAAGTTTAGAATCTGCTATAATACACACTCTAAAATCGTAAAAGTAACGATTTTGCTACAATACAAACTTTAATCACAAAAGGCGAGTAAAATGTATCCCCTAAACCTCCCCGAAGAAGAGCTAAAGCACAAAGTCGCCACCGATTTTTTCAGCCCAAACCCACAGAGTGAAAATATAAATCTAGACAAAGAGCAAAAAGCCCTTTTAAAACATCTAGATTCTACGCAGATTCTAGGACGCATTGACTTTTGCATAAGTTATAACGCAAAGACACTTTTTCAGCCTATAAACTTCCTGTGGGCAGAAGCCAAAAAAGGCAATAGGGCAGATATTATAGAATCTTTTATCCAGCTAATCCTAACCATAGGCAAGGAAAAAACCTATGAAAACAACCTCCCGCCCCTTTTCTTAGGGGCTTACGATTGCGAGAAAATCGCCTTTATCCCCTACCACGAGCTAGATTCTATCTTTACACAAAATGACTTTAATTGGAATGTAACCCCAAGTAAGCACGACACAAAAGAGTTTAAAACACTCTACACCAAAACAAAAGAACTTTTAGAATCTAAAAAGCTACAATTTAACTTCAAAAGCGACTATAAAGAATTGCAATCTTTCATACGCCTAAACTTCACGCTAAATAATGAAAACATCGCCAAAATCCCCATAACCAAAAACAACTTCACCACCATTTATCAAAAATGGCTTTTAAGCGTAGCCCCAAGCATTGGCATTGATTGGAATCTCGCTAAAAACGCAGGGATTTTAGACGCAGATTTCTACCTAGCGGATTTATTAAGTGCTGAAAATCAAAGCCTATTAGATAAACTTTTTGTCGTGCTAAAACAAACGCATTATGAGTTTAATAAAACCACCACATTTATGGGGACACAGCAAAAAGATACCGCAAGTTTTAATGATAATCAAAAAGCCCACACAGCCTTTTGGAATCTCTATGAACGCCCACCAAAAGAAGAGTATTGGAGCTACATTATAGATAGGCGAGATTTGCTAGTCCCTAGCGATATCAGGGAGAGAAAGGGAGCATTTTTCACCCCGCAAATTTGGGTTAGCAAAGCCCAAAGCTACCTAGCAAAAGCCTTAGGTGAAAACTATCAAAGCGAGTATTATATATGGGATTGTGCCGCAGGGACAGGCAATCTGCTTACAAACCTTACAGAATCTCACAGGCTCTATGCTTCTACCTTAGATAGGGCTGATGTAGAGATTATGCAAGAATTATCAAGCAAAAATGCCCTGCACCTACTGCCAAAGCATATTTTTCAATTTGACTTTTTAAACGATGAGTTTTTTGACAAGCCTTGTGAGAAACACGCCACCTCTTCTCATACTGATTCCACCCCCCCCCCCCCCCACTTTGTCATACTGAGCGTGAGCTAGTATCTAGCCAAACGCCCAAAAGTGCGGCTTCTAAAGATGATTATTTTAAAGGCTTTGTAAATCCAAACTGCGAAGATTGTAAAAAGTCTAAACTTCCCCCAAAATTACAAGAGATTCTAAAAAATGATGAAAAACGCAAAAAGCTTATCATCTTTATCAATCCTCCCTATGCGGAAGCGGCAAGCACCAGAACAACTACTAGTTTCAACAATGAAAACAAAACAAATGTTAGCAATCAAACTTTAATTTCTCAGCGATATATGAAAGATTATAATAAGTCTGTTAGGGAACTTTTCGCGCAATTTTTTATAAGAATCTACAATGAGATTCCACACTGCCACCTAGCTGCCTTTTCAACGCTTAAATATGTCAATTCTAGTAATTTCATAAGGTTTAGAGAGAGCTTTCAAGCAAAGTTTCTAAAAGGCTTTATTGCTCCAGCTTACACCTTTGATAATGTCAAGGGCAATTTCCCCATAGGCTTTTTAGTATGGGATTTAAGCCAAAAAGAATAAAACATAAGAATTTTTGCTAAAATTCAAGCAAAAAAGGAGTAAAAAATGACTTTGATACTAGAAAATGTAGATACAAGCATCTTGCGTGTTATAGAATCTTTGCAAGGATTAAATAAAGACTTGCAAATAGAAGTGCAAGATGAATGCCCTATTTGTAAAGCCCACGACTACACGCCAAGCAAAAAGGCAGCAAAAAAGCTAAAAAAATCGCTTAAAGAGATTGGGAAAAAACGCAAGAAAGGCACGCTAAAATCTTTTGACAGCATAGAGGAGCTAAAAGCGGAGCTTCTATCGTGAAATACACAATCACTTATACAAAAGCTTTTAAAAAAGACTTTAAAAAGTTAAGCCCAAAAGACCAAGAGCATACGCTAGAGATTCTCACACGCCTTGCTAATGGTGAGAGCCTAGAGCCAAAATACAAAGACCACGCACTTAAAGGAGAGTATGCAAATTGTAGGGACTGCCATATCCGTCCTGATTTAGTGCTGATTTATCGTTACAATGATAACTTTTTAGAACTAGTGGCAATGCGTATTGGTAGCCATAGCGAAGTGTTTTGATTTGATAAAAGGAGTAGAAAATGACTTTGATATTAGAAAATGTCAAGCAAGAGTTTTTAGATGACTTTAAAGCCCTAGCGGATAAGACACAAGCACATCTAAGCATAGAGCAGACAAAAACCGATGACTTCCAGCAATTACGCGAAGCTATGTTACAGGATTTAAAAAAGCCAGAAAATAAAGCCGTGTTTGAAAGGCTTAAAGATAAATGAGATATTTAAGCTTACAAGAAGTGCAAATAATGCACGATGATATTATCAATGAAATAGGCGGACTAAGTGGGGCAAATCCTAAGCAAATCGCCCTTTTAGATTCTGCACTGACACAAATCCAAAATGATGATTATTACCCAAGCTTTATAGATAAGCTTACCCATTTAATGTTTGCCTGTGTGAAGTTCCACCCCTTTGCAGATGGCAATAAACGCACCGCACTTTACATAGCAAAAGCCTTTATCAAGCTAAACCGTCCAGATTCTCTCCCTACTGATTTCTACCAAAAGTTAGAAGATGTTATCGTTAGCGTAGCAAGTGATAAGCTAAGCAAAGATGAGTTAGCACAGATTCTAAGCGATATGCTAAAAGGCGTTAAATGAAAAGCAGCATAATCTTAGATATTTTTGATGAAAACGGGGCGAGTTTAGGGAAAAAGCGATTCTATACAACACATTCAAAACAGCAGAATCTAAATCAATGGTTAAAAAACTTTATAGACACAAACAACAAGGAACTATGTGCGATTTGTTGTATTGGAACAGATTTTCAGCATAATAACTTTTGCAACATTAACTTTTGGGATTCTATTAAAGGGGTAGGTAACGCAAAAGGCATTTCAAAATTTAAAATCACACCAAATAATCTTATCCCAACAAGCATTTATTTCTCCGTCCGCCATTGCATTAAAGCCACTTGGATAAATGATAGAGATCAATTTCTAGCCCCAAATAAAAAATGGGAAAAGGACACAGAGTTTCATAGCAACTGCCTTGTCTTTATGCTTTTTCACGGACAAAACAAAATCACTTGCAAAGAGGGCATAAACCACTTTATCCCCTTTACTGAATTAGAGTTAAACGCAGCCGAAGCCTTTGACTCGCACTTTATGCAAGACTTTCTACAAGGTAAAATCAAGCAAGATTCTAGATTTTTCGCTAACGCTCAAAACGAAGTTTCTTTAGAAAATGACAACTTATCTCATCGCCATACCGACTCTGCCCCTTGTCATACTGAGCGGAGCGAAGTATCTCAAGTTATAGATTCTAAAAGAGACTTTTCGCCTACGGCTCAAAATGACAAGAGAAAAAAGATTCAATATGACAAAGTAAAATCTAAGCCCTTGCAAACAAGCCTCTTTAACGATGAGCTAGAATCCACTTTTATCCCCACAAAGCCACTTGAATTTGGCGATGAAGCAAAAGAAGTGCTACAAGCAGGAAAAGAGCTTTTTAAGCACTACCACGGACAAGCAAAAGATTCTAAAGACTATAACGCAAACGCCGCACTCTATGACATTAAAGCCCACTTTCAAGGCTTTAATGATAAGGGCAAAATGAATCCACCCCAAAGAGCCGATGATGAAACCTACAAAGAAAAGCTAGGCATACTCAACTACGCCCTAAAAAACTTAGCCAAAAAGATAGAAGTAAAAGTCTATGAATACGCCTTTTTGCTACCATAAGGTTGTGTCATTGATACGCCTTGTCATATTATCTTATTTCAAAAAGACAGACAAGGTATATTGGAATCTAAGTATCAAACCCTAAATGCTCCCATACACCGCTAAGGCTGTGAGAATAAAGCCTCCACCCAAAACACTAAAAGCAATTTTGCGTTTGCCCTTACAAAATGAAGTAATAATAAGCCCTGATAGATAAAAGAGAAGCATTGAAAGTCCAAAGCCAATGGCGATGAAGTCAAAATATGAGAGTTTGAATCCAGCTATTTCGTGTTTGCTTCCACTGCTTTTGTGCATAAGCATTAAGATTCCATATAATCCCCTATCTATCGTGCGGAGCATAGGTTTGCCCTCTTTATCTTTGCTTAAGCTTACGCTGTATTTGATATTCCCCATTGAGAGATTACCTTTCATCATACGCACCTGCGTGTCTTTGGGGATTTGGAGATTGTTCTTTGTAAGAATGGTTATGATAAACTCCTCTTCCTGCCCCTTTTGTGGCATAGAATCTAGTGGAATATCAATGATAGTCGCACCGGAATTTTGACGAATTTCAAAGATATAAAGCACACCCGTTATCGCATATATCAACGCTGCTGGGAGAAAAAACAAGCTCAAGTAAAGGTGCATTTGCATCCAAAATTTACGATGAAGTTTCATAATGTGAAAGTCCTTAAGTAATGATATAAATTCTCACAATCCTATCTAAAGATTGTGAGTTAAATGTGAAGTGTATTGTGCTTAGATTCTATCCTCCAAAGCCTAGAAGTCCGCTCTAAAGCTTATCCAATAGTTTCGGCTTGGCAAGATTCTTTGGTATTTGTTTTGTGCGTTTGTGGTGCTGCCCTGCCCACCACTGCCACCATTTGTAGTATAACTTGCATAATCCATAAAATACACATCAAAGAGATTATTAACCGCTAGAGTTAGGGCATAGTGTTTGCCGATTTTGTAGCTTGCTGCAACATCTACAAGCTGATAGTCTTTGTAATACTGCCCTACAATCTCTCGCACATTTGTTCGTGCATTAGATCCTGCATAAGGTGTGGGCGTTTTGTATTTCCCACTCCATCGCACATACATATCAAAATTACCATATTGATATTTTGGGGTAATAGTAAAGCTGTGTCGCGGGATAGAATTTATCGGCTCTCCTTTGCCCGAGCCACTTAGAGCTTTTGTGTAGGTGTAGCCATATCCTGCATCAAGGGAAAATCCACCAATAGGCTTAATCTTTGCACTTAGTTCTGCTCCGCTTACAAGACTTTTTTCTACATTGCGATAAGTGGAGCAGGTGCTAGAACCGGGGCAGATTTGGTTTGTCCCGGGGATTTGTGCGTTACCTGTTATGCCTTGTAATGTTTCAATTTGATTATTAAAATCTGTGTAATAGCCTGTAAGAATAAACATCGCTGGATCTGTATCTACAATCGCACTAAGCTCGTAGTTCCAGCTTTGCTCGGGCTTTAGGTTTGGATTCCCATAAGATTCTGTTGTAGAGCTACCGCTGCTAGTGCTTGTGGTAATAACACCATCAGTGGTTTGCAAAAGTGTAGGGATAAGCATACCATTTGCCACACCTGCTTTGAATGTCAGCCAATCTGTGGGATTATAATTTACATAGAATCTAGGATTTGGCACGGTGGCGAAGCGATCGCTGTAATTATAGCGTAAGCCAAGTGTGGTGCTTATGCTCTCACTTATGAGATATTCCCCTTCAGCAAAGATAGCAGCTTGATTTTGGTGCATATTTCTGTGTTTGCTAGAGATTGTGCCTATAAGATTCTCAAATTGATAATACACCCCACCATTAAAAATAATCGCCCCATAATTGTTTAAATCAAAGTCATTTGTATAAGTGCTTTGGAAGATAGCATTTTGGGAGGTGCGTTTGTTTGCATATTTGATATAATCCCCTTTATCCGCTCCAATGCCAACATTTGCGTGTGGGGCAATGAGATTGTAAGAGTGCTGCACATAGCTAGAGAGTTTCCCCCACTCATAGTTTCCATCGTGGCTAAGCACGGAATTAACCTTAAAAAGCTCTTGTATGGAAGTAATGCTACTGCTAGAGGTATTGAGCGTTCCAAGCCGTCCATTATAGACTTCGGAATCTAGATAGATATAATCGCTACTTGTTGGCGTGTAGTTGAGCCTAAAGCCACCGCTAAAATTGCGAGAGCCTGTGGAGGAGTGTGCCGCATAAGGATTGCTATTTTGACTTGGGCTTACCCACGAGGGCTTTAAAAATTCATTTGCATCATTGTATCTTGCAGAGCCACGGAGATTCAGCGAGAGCTTATCTTTGAGAAGAGGGATATTCATATAGGCATTTGTGCCATAGACATTCCCCCATTCACTATTTGGCTCAAAAAGCTTTGTTTCCATTTGGATTCCGCTTGTGAATGTATTTGTATGCTTTTTAGTGATAATATTGATAACCCCCCCCATAGCATCAGAACCATAAATTGTGGAGGCAGGACCACGAATAACTTCAATCCTTTCTATCATTGAAGGTGGCGGCATAAAGGAAGTTTGATTCCCAAGCCCATTTTGCACAAAGCCACGCGTGGTATTTTGGCGTTTGCCATCAATAAGGATAAGCGTGTATGTCGAGCTAAGCCCACGCATAGAGATTGAGTTTTGCCCTGTTTTGTCCTGCTCCACATACACGCCCGGGACATCTTGCACCGCATCACCTATATCGCGAATGGGGCGGGTTAAGATCTCTTCTTTGGGGATTATGGAGATGGACGCTGGAGCGGTTTTCATATCCTGCTCATAGCCCGAAGCGGTAACGACAGATCGTCCAAGATTCACTTTTCTTGTCTCATTGTCAGGGCGAGTTGCGTTAGATTCTAAGGTATTAAGAGAATCAGCAAAGCTCCCACTAAACAAGAAACTAAGGATAAGTGCGATATTAAAGCAGTTTTTTTGAGTAATGCAGTGAGAAGTTGAAGGCTTCATTATAAATCCTTTTATTAAAATTACAAACAATTCTTATTATCTAAAAAAGTTTGTGTGCGGATTTATAGCAATAAAAACTTTAAATAAATCTTAACAAAAACTCTCATTTTTAATATCTTGTAATCTACACAATGTAATAAAAAATATGGTGAAAATGTGAAGCTTTTTATACAAATCACACCGAGTTTAGCCAACTTTAACTTCGCTAAAACTCAAACAAGCTATAATCAGGGATTTTATTTGATAGGCGGATATTATGGCAAAGAAACTTCACACCTTTATGGGCGACACTCCAGCCCAAGCTCTTAAAAAAGCACAAGAAACCTTTGGGAGCGATATTTTGCTTGTTGAAAACAAGGAGATTCGCAAAAAGTCTCTTATGCAACCGGGCTTATATGAGATTGTTATCGCCGTTGATGAGATTGAGGGCAAGGAAACGCACAGCACAATAGAGCCAAAAGCAGAATCTAGCACAGACTTAGCCCAGCAGATTCCACAAAATAGTGTGCAAAAAAAGCTTGATGAAATAGCAGAAAAGAAAATGGCAAAAAAACGCCAAGAAGCAAACAAGCCTAGAATCTACGATGAAGTAACCTTGCAGCTTTCAAACGCCGTCAAAGAAATCTCACAGATTGCTAATGTGCCAAGTAATATGCCAGAATCTCCAAGCATTATTCCCCAAACCCCGCCACCTTCAACACCATCTTTGTCATCATCTTCACCTGCTCTAAGCCCCAACGCCGCACGACCATACCCCACAAGCACAACTACAACTAATAAGCCCAGCAAAGCCCAGATTATGCAAAAGCTTGATGAAAGGGCAAATGAAAGGATTCAGGATTTACAACAAACGCGTTTAGAGCAGCATATCAATGAAAGGCTAGAGCTTAAAGAGATAAAAAGTGAGCTTGATGATTTAAATGATAGGCTAAAAATCATTCAAAATATGCTATGGGAGGAGAAAAGCCCAAAAAATGAAGGTATAAATATCCCGCAGGAATTTGCTGAAATTTATAGAATTGCTAAAAGTAGCGGAATGAGTAGAGAGCATTTAGACACGATTATGCAGCTATCCTTAGAGCTTATGCCTTTAAAAATGCGTTCAAGCTCAACGACTATCAAGCGGTATTTTCGTGAAGTTTTGCGAAAGATGATTTATTGTAGGAGTGAGAATCTCAATAATAATGATAAAAAAATTATGATGCTTGTTGGTCCAACAGGCGTGGGGAAAACAACCACTCTAGCCAAACTTGCTGCGAGATATTCACTTGTGCTCAATAAACGCTATCGCGTGGGGGTGATTACCCTCGATACTTATCGTTTAGCAGCGGTAGATCAGCTTATGGCGTATGCGCGTATGATGAAGCTAAGTATTGATACTGTTGTAGAGCCAGAGGAGCTGCCAAAAGCCATAGATTCACTCAAACATTGCGATTATATTTTGATTGACACGGCGGGGCATTCACAGCACGATAGGGGTAAATTGCAAAATATCAAGTCTTATTTGAATACGGATTATAAAATTGACATTAGCCTAGTGCTTGCACTCAATGCCAAGTATGAGGACTTGAAAGATACTTATAATGCCTTTAGTGAGCTTAATATTGACACTTTGATTTTTAGCAAACTTGATGAAAGTCGCAATTTTGGGAATATGTTTTCACTCGTATATGACACAAAAAAGCCCATTTCATATCTCTCAATCGGGCAAGGTGTGCCTAATGACTTGATTTTGGCAAGTAATGATTATTTGGTAGATTGTTTGCTTGATGGATTTAAGCGTCCAGAATCTAAGTAGAATCTCAATAGGAAAGCGTATGATACAAAATCAAGCCCACGAGCTACAATCCCTCATACAAAGCAAGGATAAACGCAACTTTAGCAACACAAAGTTTATTGCTATCACTTCAGGCAAAGGTGGAGTGGGGAAATCAAGCATAAGTGCCAACCTTGCTTATTGCTTATGGAAGCTTAAAAAACGCGTAGCCATCTTTGATGCGGATATTGGACTAGCCAACCTTGATTTAATCTTTGGCGTTAAGACACAAAAAAATATTCTTCACGCATTGCGTGGAGAAGTGAGTTTTCAGGAGATTATTTATCCCATTGAAGAAGGTTTGTATCTAATCCCGGGTGATAATGGAGAGGAGATTCTAAAATATGCTCATAGCGGTATTTTTGAGCGATTTTTACAAGAGAGCGATATTTTAGATTCTATTGATTATATGATTATTGATACTGGAGCTGGGATTGGCGGGATAACGCAGGGTTTTTTGAATGCTAGTGATATGCTCATTGTCGTTACTATGCCCGATCCTTCAGCGCTCACTGATGCGTATGCGACTATCAAGCTTAATGCCAAAATGCGTAATGAGATTTTTATGATTCTTAATATGGTAAAAAGCCAGAGAGAATCTCAAATGGTGTTTGATAGAATTGTAACTTTGGCTAAGAAAAATATCCCCGCACTTACATTACAGAATCTTGGATTCATCGAGCAAAGTCAAGTGGTGGCAAAAGCGGTGCGTTCGCGTGAGCTATTTGTCAAAGCCGAGCCATTAAGTGCGGTAAGCGGAGAGATACAACATATCGCACAAGGGGTTGTTATGAAGTTGGAACAAAATATGCTTAACTCACCACAAAAGCAACGATTTGCGGATTTTTGGCGGCGGGTGCTTGGCTATATTTGATAGCTTGAATCTTTAAAGAGTTTATCTTTTTGGGGCGGAAATGAAACCAGATAATTATATGAGCTTTAGCGTTGTTGCAGGATTCTTCGTTGGACTTGCGTTTTCTATTACGAAGTTTGATGAGCCGGAATTTATGGTGCTATGGACGATTATCACAACAATGGGCGTATATTTGATTGTGGCGGTATGTGTGGCGTTGTATTTTTGGTTTTTGGATTTTGAAAGCTCAAAATTAAAGAAAAGTAAGCTTGAAAGTAATCTTGAATACTATCGCCTTGAATTTGATAAGCGTGAAAAAGAATCTACCAAGATTCGCAATTTCATTAAGAGTATAGAATCTGATGATGAAGAAATGGCAGCCCAGCAGAATGCGAACTAAGGGTAGAGAATAAAGGGATAAGGTATGAAAAGTATGAAAAGTAATAACGGCTACAATCAAACGCTCAAATACGCGCAAGATGAACTCGCCCTGCAGTATCTTCCCGCAGTCAAAGCAATGGCATTCCGTCTAAAAGAGCGTTTGCCTAGCTCCATTGAAATGGCGGATTTAGTATCCATTGGCACAGAGGAGCTTATCAAACTTGCTAGGCGGTATGATAGCAGTCTCAATGATTCCTTTTGGGGCTATGCTAAGACGCGTGTAAATGGAGCGATGCTTGATTATTTGCGTAGCCTTGATGTGCTATCTCGTGCTAGTCGCAAACTTGTTAAAGCCATTGATTATGAGATTTCAAAGTATTTTAATGACTACCAAGAAGAGCCAAGTGATGAGTATTTGGCAAAGATTCTAAACGAAGATGTTGCCAAGATAAAAGAAGCTAGAGTGGCGTCTGATGTGTATGTGCTTGTGCCTATTGATGAGCAGTATAATGCGATATGTGGGGAAAATATCTTAGAAGATGTGCAAAAAGATGAGCTAATGGAGATTGTCCACAATGTCCTAAAAAAGCTTGGCAAAAGGGAGCAGATGATTATCCAGCTGTATTATTTTGAGGAGCTAAATCTTAAAGAGATTAGCGAGATTCTAGAAATTACCGAATCTAGAATCTCACAGATCACAAAAGAAGTCATCAAAAAAATACGACAAGCACTAGGAGATATAAATGGCTGATATACTAAGTCAAGAAGAAATTGATGCGTTATTAGAGGTTGTTGATGATGATGGCGATACCACCGAGATAGAAAAGCAGGGCATTACACATCAAAAGCAAGTTACACTCTATGACTTTAAACGCCCAAATCGTGTGAGTAAAGAGCAGCTCCGTGCGTTTAAGTCAATCCACGACAAAATGGCAAGAAGTCTCTCTTCTCAAGTGTCTGCGGTGATGAGAAGTATTGTTGAGATTCAGCTCCATAGTGTGGATCAAATGACTTATGGGGAGTTTTTGATGAGCTTACCCTCCCCCACAAGCTTTAATATTTTTTCAATGAAGCCCTTAGAGGGTGCTGCGATTTTAGAGATAAATCCAAGCATTGCCTTTCCTATGATTGATAGGCTTTTAGGCGGTAAGGGCGACCCGTATGAGAATTCACGCGAATTTAGCGATATTGAGCTAAACCTACTTGATACGCTTTTGCGACAGATTATGCAGAATCTCAAAGAGGCGTGGAGCTCTATCACAGAGATTTTCCCAAGCGTAGATGCCAAAGAATCTAGCCCAAATGTCGTGCAAATCGTGGCACAAAATGAAATTGTTATTATGGTGGTAATGGAGATTATTATCGGGCATAGTAGTGGAATGATGAGTATTTGCTATCCTGTTATATCCCTTGAAACCGTGCTATCCCGCCTAGCAAGTAGGGATTTAATGTTAAGTGATACAAGCTCAAAAAAGAGTAGAAATAAAGAGCTTCAAGCCCTTATTGCCGGAGCGAATGTCGTTGTCTCTGGCTATTTGGGTAATGCCACACTTTCACTCAAAGAAGTGCTTGACTTGCAGGTTGGCGATATTGTGCGGCTTGATAGGGCAGCTGATGATACGATTTTAGTCTCTGTTGATGGGCGAGAAAAGTATATAGCAAGTATCGGTTTGCAAAGGTATCGCAAGACATTGCAGATAAAAGAAGTGATTAAAACAGAAAAAGATCAAGTCAAAGAAGTGCTTGAAATGCTAGAATCTCAACGCAAAAATAGAATCGCAAATATTGAAGAGGAGGGAGAATGAAGCCTTTTATAGATTTAATTGTTCAAGAAGCCACTGCTACCATTGAAGGACTTATGGGTAAAACACCAAGTGTAACCCACACAAGCGATAGTAATGTAAGCCTTGAAAATCTCTCAATCCCCTATTCAATCAGCTATATTCAGGCAAGTGGTGATGGTAGTGGCGAGCTTGCTATGATTATCCCTGTGGCAATGGCAACAGCCCTAGCAGATATGATGTTAGGCGGTGAGGGTGAGAGCAAGCCAGAAATGAGCGAAGATGATTTAGATGCGATAAAAGAGATAAGTGCGAATATTTTTGGGGCAATCTCTACATCTTTGAACTCACAAAAAGAGCTGCCAAAGCTTAATTTTTCGTGTAGCAATATTGAGTTTGTTACACAGAGCATAGAGTTATCGCGTTTTGATAAAGCATATATTTTTAATTTTTCACTAGATTCTATCCAGTCAAATTTTACGATTTTAGCTAATGCAAGTTTTGTGGGACTTTTTGAGGGTGGAGCTGCTACTCCTGTAGCTCACGCAGAATCTGGATCTACTCCTGTGGCTCACGCACTTAGCCCGACAGAATTTAAAAATATCAATATGATTTTAGATGTGCGGCTCAATGTCAAGGTGCGTATCGGGCAGAAAAGAATGCTTTTAAAAGATGTCATTGCTATGGATATAGGCAGTGTCATAGAGCTTAATCAACTTGCTAATGATCCTTTGGATATACTCGTAGATGATAAGGTCATTGCTAAAGGCGAAGTGGTGATTGTAGATGGGAACTTTGGGATTCAAATCACTGATATTGGCACAAAACGCGATAGGCTAGAGCAACTGCGTGGGTAGATTCCCTAAATCCACATAGCGTTTGCCTTTGTTGTGTGTGGGTGTTTTGTAAATGTGACTAAGGCAGAAACCTATCACAAGAAAATAAAGTAGATTTACTTAGTGTAGAATCCGATTGAGATTCTAAAATCTCACGCTTTATCGCACCATTGCCATTTTGAGTATTATGAAAAGGCGAAAATCTTTTTTAGATTGTATATAATTTTTGTATGAGATATTTCGCTCCAATCACACAAACTCCCTTGAAAGTGCTAAAAAGCCGACGCAGCCCTTTTAGCGATGGTGTTGATAATATCATAACTATGCTTGATAGCCAAAGCGATTGAGCCACCGCTCTTTAGGGCAATATCCCCTGCAATAAAGAGATTTTTAACATTGCTTTCTAAATCTTGTGAGATAAGCGGCACACCTTTTTCATCAGTCTCAATCCCACATTTTTTGAGAAAATCCACCGGCGTTGCCCCACCGATAGCATAAATCACGCGATCAAACACTTCTTTACTTTCATCACTAAATTTCACACCTACCTTACTACTTTCATCGCTTAACTCCACAATATCAATGCCAAATCGCCCCAAAAGTCGCCCACTACCTAAAGCAGATTCTAACTCTTTTGCGTTTATGTCATTAATGCGTGTAAATTCTTTGCGGCGGTAATTGAGCGTTACACTTCCGCCTTGCCCACTTTGCGTATTTTGAGCTAAGTCAATGGCGTATTCCACAGCGGAGTTTCCTCCACCTACAACGAGAATCTTTTCACTACTCTTAGCCTCATTAGCATTAAAATTAACAAGCTTGCGGATTGTAGGAGGGATAGCATAGCTTGGCTTATTTGGCTGTCCCATTTTACCGATAGCGATGATGACAAATTTCGCATTAAAACTGCGATTATCACTTGTATTGACACTAAAGATTCCATTATTTTGACTTACAGATTCTACATCGCTTTGATACTCCACATTTATAGGCTCTAAAAGCGTGTCAAAATACTCTAAAGTGCTTTCTCTATTGCCATCTTGAAAGTCAAAATTGCCCTGAAGCTCCACAACCTGCCCTTTGTAGTCTCTATCTACGCGTTTGCCCTCTTTGTAGAATTTGCGGATACTCATATTATGAGATTCACCTTTTTCAAGCACAAGCACGCTAAGATTATTTGCCCTTGCTTCTATGGTGGCACTCATTCCCGCTGGTCCGCACCCAATAACCACAACATCATATATCGTATTCATTTTTGCTCCTTATCTTTATGTTTATTGTTATGTTTTTTTTCAGCCTTTGCTGCAAGATTCAAATCTTCAACAGAATCAAAAAGCACACCTTGCATCATTTTATTTGCATCATCAAATTGTCCATTTTTTAGCCCCCAAATAAAAGCAAGGAGCCCAAATAGCCCAAGCACAAGCGATACACCAAGCATAACAGCAATCATTTCCGTATTCATATTAAGCCTTTATTTGTGGGAAAAATGGTAGGGATTCTAGACATAGTTTGTAAATTGAAGTCAAATAAGGCAGTTTTCGCGTTGGTTGCGTTGGTGTTATGGATAAATATTTATTAAAAAGTTATACAATCCACGATTAAATTTATATGCAGAATCTTACATAAGGAGATAAAAATGTCAAATGATTCACAAAAAACAAAACCAGAGAAAAAGGTGAGTGTTGGCGTTATGCTGGGCTTTGGCTTTGGGGTGCTTATCTTATTTTCGTGTATTATGGTATTTATCGCACTTAATCGTGTGAGTGAGATAAACGCTTCGCTTAGTCAAATTAATGACATCAACGCCCTAGCTCAACGCTATGCGATTAATTTTCGTGGAAGTGTGCATGATAGAGCGATTGCTGTGCGTGATGTGGTGCTGATTGATAGTGAGAATACAAAAGGTTTGCAACAGCTTTTGGAACAAATAGCCACATTGGAAAAATTCTACAAAGAAGCAGAAGATGATATGAAAGAGAAATTCATCAATACAAATCTGCTTAATGAAAAGGAGCTTAGTATTTTACAAGCTATTGAGGCTACTCAAGCTAAGTCCATTCCACTTATCGTGCAGATTAGCCAAGCTAAACTTGCTGGAGATTCACAAAAAGCTTATAATCTCTTAAAAACGCTATCCCCATATTTTACGCAATGGCTTGCCGAGATTAACCAGTTTATTGACTATCAAGAAGATGCGAATTCTGCTTTGACTGCGGAGCTAAGAAGCGGTGTGAATGAGTTTAGAATCGTGCTTTTGGTGCTTTTGGCTTTGAGCGTTATTTTTGGCATAGTTGTGGCTATTGTGATTATACGCTCATTGTTGCGTTTGCTCGGTGGAGAGCCATATATCGCTTCACAAATTATCAGCAAAATCGCCAATGGCAACCTTTCTGAATCTGTAGCATACAAGGGTGAATATTCTATGCTCTCTTCCATTGCGACAATGCAGGAAAAACTCAAAGAAATTGTGGAGTTTATCACACGCTCTTCAAACCAAATCAACGAAGTTGCATTAAAAGTCTCTCAAACTTCAAATCAAGCTCAAGACGCCGCTAGGACACAAATGCAAAGCTCAACGCAAGTAGCAGGTAAAATAGAGCAGATGAACAAAGCAGTGATTGAAGTCTCAAACATCGCTCAACAAACTGAAG
This sequence comes from Helicobacter cinaedi PAGU611, assembly GCF_000284635.1. NCBI lineage: Bacteria > Pseudomonadati > Campylobacterota > Epsilonproteobacteria > Campylobacterales > Helicobacteraceae > Helicobacter > Helicobacter cinaedi. The sequence continues at coordinate 53,851 of NC_017761.1, forward strand.
AAAATTCCACAAAAAGTGTGGAGATTTCAACAAAAGGTGTGGAGATTATTAATATTACCGCTGAAGAGATTGGCAAGATTACAGAGATGATTAGTTCTTCTGCGGAAAATATCCGTGGCTTACAGCAGCAGTCTGTGGAGATTAGCGGAAGTGCAAGCTTGATTGCTGAAATTGCTGATCAAACTAACCTTTTAGCTCTTAATGCCGCTATTGAAGCAGCTCGTGCTGGAGAACACGGACGGGGCTTTGCGGTTGTTGCCGATGAGGTAAGGAAACTTGCTGAACGCACCGCCTCAACGACAGCGGAAATTGCCAATATGATAAAGCTTATCCAAGATGGCATAGGCACTTCTGTTGATGCCATTGAAGCCATTGTGCCTCAAATTGACAAAGGGCAAAAGCTGATTATGGATTCAGTCCAAACACTTGAAGAGATTCAAAATCAGGCTCAAGATTCACTCCAAAAAGCTAAAGCCGTGGCAAGCTCATCAAGTCAGCAAGAAAACACAATGCAAAGCATTTCAAATGATATGCAGGGCATTTCCACACTCTCACAAGAGACAAGCCTATCACTTGAAAATGCCAACAAAACAATCAATGAGCTAAAAAACATTTCAGATTCACTGAAAAACTATATGGCGTATTTTAAAATCTAAAATCGCCACTTGCTGTGAAAGGAATGAATACAATGAGATTTTTAGCAGTATTTGCCATTGTGGGCTTTTTTGGCTTTATTAATGCAAAAGAATGGAGAGAAACGCCTTCAGTTGAAAAAAGGCTTGAGACACAAATAAACATCGCTCAAAAAATCGCAGAGATAAAGGCAGAGCCTGTGGAAGTGATACCTGCGAATTTGGGCGAGATGAAGTTTAAGATTCTAACTGATGAAGATGGCTTTTATACGCTGTATTTGGGCGATGATAAGACAAATGTGAGTATCAATAGCCCCGCAGATTTTTTCTCCGCCCAATTTGCAAGTATGGAAGCTTTCAATAAAGCTTATGAGATATTCACAAAGCATAATGCGTCTGTGCGAGAATCTAAGATTCTAAAGATATTTAAAACATATCCGCAATATGCGCTAGACTTTAAAGCAACAAGTAAGACAAAAACAACGCTCTATATGCTGCTTACCCCATTTTGTGAGCCTTGTAATGAAAAGATAAGAGAGCTTGCAAGGCTCACAGAAGATGCACATATAAAAATCATTTTTGTCGCGGCAAATAATGAAGCTTATCATAAAGTAATGTCCTTATATGCGGCAATGCAAGGCTATAAACATAAAAGTCAAGAGGATAAAATCGCCAAGCTTCAAACACTTATAGATGACATAGCATTTTTGCCCCCAGTCAAAGATGATGACAAAAACGCTATGGATATGTATAAAGAATTAGCCAAAGCTAGAATCTCCTATCTACCCTATATTATTGAGACTAGCAAATAAGTTTAAAGTGCCACTTTATTCCTGCGATTCTTGCTCTTGCGGATAGGATTTAAGCGTGGCTATAAGGCTTTGAAACTGCTTAAGATGATGGGCGTATTTTTCTGCATATTGCGTGAGTAGCTCACCTTGAGTTTTGCAAAGCTCGGTATATTCTCGCTCAAAATGCCAAATGCTCTTTTTATGCAGGGGCTGGGTTAGGAGATTTTCCTGTAAGAAATGAAAATGAAAGCCTAGACTTAGCTCATCGCGGATATTTTCTAAGCTTGGGTTAAAAAGGGGCAGTGTATCTGGGCTTTTGCTATGCTTTGTTTTTGCCTCTTCAATCTTTAAGCCTATGTGGCTAAGACACAACGCTATGCTTAAAGGGTAATTAAGACTTAGAATCTTGTGAAAGAGCATAAGAATAGCTTTCAATTCGGCGGTGTGTTTTAAGGCAAGGGTGTGAAAAGATTGTGTCATTTCATCAAGGGTTTTTTGTAAAAGTGGGCTTTGCAATGGTGGGAGAAAATCAGCATACCATTGTATGAATAAGTCCTGTATTAGCTTTGTTTGCGTATCTAGCAAGGATTCAAACTCTTTCCCACTCTCCATAATGTCAAATCCAAGCTTTGTAAAATCCCTAGCAAAAGTAGAATCTGCGTTATTTAAGCTTAAAGATAACCGCTCTTTAGGCAAAAACGCCACTTCCTTGCTTTGCTTTATCTCTTTTGTGAAACCAAAGCTTTTTTCTATGCGGGTAAATTCCTGTGAGGTTCTTTCAATAGCATTATAGATATGTTGGCTAAGGGATTCTAGATGAGAAGAAAAAGTATCAAAAAGCTTAGGAAAATCCTTGTAAAATGGACTTTGTATGGCGTTGTTATTCAAAATTTGGACTGAATCTTGAAGTAAAGATTCAAGGTGAGAAAATCGCAATTTAGCGTGCAAACTCAAACGAGCATAGCGGAGTAAAAGTGTGCGGAGCTGTGTGCATATTGTGCGTGTCTTGGCAGATTCAGCTAAAGGCGTGATATGTGTTTGTAAAAATGCCACGACAGATTGAATATTAGAATCTAAAAGCAATTCCCCTGCTTTCTCTGCGTTTAGTTCATTATTGTGGCTATAAGATTGCAGGGCGTTTTTTGCCGAGATAGCAATAATATCCCCAAACAGCCCACTAAAAGCCTTTTTAGCATATTCTAGGCTTGTGTTTATCTCATCTTCATTTTTAAGCCTATCTTTTTGATTAAGCACACATAGGCTTTTACTCGCATAGCGTCTAATATGTGCGTTGATGATTTCTTTCTCACTTTGTTTGCCGACATTATCAATAAGGGTTAGCCAAATGATTCCATCTACACTCTCTAGCACCGCATTTGTCGTGTCTGTATCGCTTTGATTTTGTGAGTTAAAGCCCGGCGTGTCTAAAAAGCTCATAGTTTTAAGCAGCTCTAGTGGTGCATAAAGCTTGTAAAAGGCGATTTTAGCATTCTCAGCAACGCTTACTTCATTCATATAATACAATGGCTTTGTGGCGATATTGCCATTTTTGTAATGCAATTCAAGGGCGTAATCGTTGCCATAGACGATACGGCAGATTTTAGCCGTAATGGGTGTGATGCCACTAGGGAGAATCTCCTGTCCTAAAAGGGCGTTTAAAAATGTAGATTTTCCGCTACTAAACTGCCCGATAATGGCAATTTTCATCGGCTCTTGTATGCTTTGGGTGAGATTTTTGAGTATTGTGGAGATGCGAGAGCTTAGGGGCATCATTTGCTGAATCATATAACGCGTCTTGTCAATCAACGCATACAGCGGATTGCTCCCTTGCAGTGCTTTGTTTTTTGCTTCTAAATATTCATTGATAAAAGTTTCAAGCAAAGTGTTGCTTAAATCTTGTGAATCTTGTGCTGTTTGCTTCAAGGCTTCCATTAGCTTAGCTCCTCTAAAGTATGTGTGATTTGCTTTGCAATATCTTGAATCTGGCTTTGTTTAGATTGAATCCTATCTTTTTGGACTTCAGCATTGCCATTATTTTTTGTAGCTAGGGCAGATTCTAAACTCTCTTGCTTATTCTTAATCTCTTCTTCAATCTCTTGCTTTTTGTGTTGTGCTATTTGCTCAAAATGCGTCATAAAAAGCGTTTTAATTGCTGTGTTTTTTTCTTTTATCAGCCCATCAAAGCTTTCAAAAATATCTTTAAATAAAGAATCTAAATTTGCTTTTAAACGCTCCGGCTTAGGGCTTAAGGCTTGTGGCAAAGATTCCAAAATTTGCAAAATATGTGTAATTTCACTGCTTTTAAGCTGAAAATGTACGCTTGGTAGGGTATCGCTCTGTGAAGATTCCATAGCATTTATGGAATCTTGTGGGGCAATATCACTTTTAAGCTGTGTAATCTTGCGACTAAGCTTATACTTATACTCACGCAAAATATCGGCAAAGCAGTCCTTTAGCCCCTGCTCTATCATCACGCAAAAGGCTTGAGCTTGGGGCTTTGCCCCTCGTTCAAAATCATAGAGAATATCATTTAGCACCTTGTCTTTTATAAGTGTGGCGGATTTTGATAGGGTATTGTGGCTTAGAATCCCAAGTGAGTTAAGAAAGTCCGCTAAATCCGTATTCAGCACGGATAGATGAGATTCAAAGTTTTGAAGTGTATCTAAAAGGGCTTGGTTTTGAGCGGTATATTTGCTAATAAGAGAATCTAGCTCTTCCCCACTCGCACAAAGCAAGGCAGATTCTATTTCTATCAGTTCTTTCTCATCTTGGGCGATTTTTAGCATTGCTTTAAAGGCAAGATAAAGCTTGTCTTTTGCCTTAAGGCTATCCTGCCCTAAAAGCATTGTTTGGAGATAAGATTCAATCTCTAAAATCCCGCTTTCTTCAAGGCTCATTGTGGGCTTATCTTTAGAATCTGCTTTTTGTATGCGATGAAGCAATGCCGCATACCCTGCTAGTGGGATAAAATCAATCCTTTGGATAAGGGATTGTATATCGCCTTTGTATTTGGCATTTTTAAGCTGGGATATAAGGCTTGATTTGGTGTATTCAAGGCTAGATTCTAGCTCCTTTTGTGTCAGCAAATCAATGCGTGTAAGCACCACAAGCAGACGAGAGATATTCTGCTCTAAAAGGGCTTCTAAAATAAAATCAATATCTTTTTGTGTCGCCGCACAGCTAACATTCATAATATGTATAAGCATATCACAATGCTCAATATATTCCCGCGTAATATCCTCTCTTTTTGTGATAGGATCATCAAGCCCGGGCGTATCTACAATCTCTACGCCATTTTCCAAAAATGCTAAGGGCATAAAAAGCTCCACCTTTTCTACGAGATTACAAAACTTGCTTGTGTGATTAGCCGAAGTATAGGCACTAAGATCATTTAGCTCAATGTCTTTGCTGTATTTTGGTGAAGTGATAAAATCTTGTAATGTATCCTTAAAATGCTCTTTACTCTCTTTTACAAATGCTTTAAGATTAGAATCATACGCACTTTGGGATTCTAAATCCTCCCATTGCTCCTTACTCCAAAAATGCACCCTTGCCCTTGGAGTTTCTCCATAACGCAACACACTAAGATTTGCTGTCTCTGGCACGCTTGAAGTCCCTAAAACTTCCTGCCCTAAAAGAGCGTTTAAAAATGTAGATTTCCCCGCACTTAAAACCCCCGTAATGCCTATGCAAAACCGCTGCTCTTCTAATTTAGTAAGATTCTTATCCATTGCCTGAAGCAAGGAATCTTTACTTAAAAGTGGTGTGAGAAGCTCAAAAAGGGCGTGGAATTGCGTGTGAAATGTTTTTAAATACTTTGTTTTGCTTGACTTATTTGTGCTTATGCTTATGTGTGAGGGGGTGGTGTGTTTGAGCAAACTAAAAAGCCGCAGTTGCTCATCATCAATCACCCCTGCGAGATTAAGATTAGCAAAATAAGGCATAAGCTCTTCAAAAATGTGTGGATTTTGCGTAATGATACTTGTCTGCATAGCAAGGATATAATCAAGCGGATTAGAAGTATAACCAAGAGCTAGATTTGATGGAATCTGCCTTGAATCTGGCAGGAGATTCACAAAACTTGGACATTGCATAAAAAGCTCAATATTATTGGCATTGACGCATAAAACAATGCTTAGAGCATTGTTTGAAGAATCTACGATAAAGGGGAGATTTCTCTGCATTGGCGGGGGCAAATGATGAAAGCTATTAAAAAAATGTTGCAAAACAGACATTTGAAAAACTCCATAGAGAATGAATAGAAATTTGATTTGGGAATTTTACCCCAAAATGTAAAAAGTAAAATAAAAGCATAATTATCTTAGAAAATGCAGGGAGTTTTTTGCAAAAAACGCACATTTTACCATTTTCAAAGCCGTATAAAATTTGATACAATCACTCTTGCATTTTGTGCTATGGGGTTACAAAGGCATAAAAAAATGAAGTGTGAAATCTGGAGGTTTGTGTGGGGTTTTTCAAAAAGGCTTTGCTGCTCTATGTCGATGGATTTAAAAATCTAAAAGTCGGCAAGATTCTATGGAAAGTCATTTTTATTAAACTCATTGTGATTTTTGCCGTGCTAAAGGTTTTTGTATATGATAAGAATCTTTCACAAATGGGCGATTTTGAAGAAAAAAGTGCCTTTGTTTTGGATAATCTCACGCAATCACAGAGACCTATACAGAATCTTGCACCTTCACATAACTTCACACAATCCCCCACAAAACCTTAAGGAGTTGTTATGGATATGGTAAATGAACTTGCAAGTGTGGATTGGGCGAGAGCACAGTTTGCTTTGACGGCGTTATATCATTTTTTGTTTGTGCCTTTGACTTTGGGACTTTCTTTTATTGTGGCGATAATGGAGACTATCTATGTCAAAACAGATAATCCACAATGGCGTAAAATCACGCGTTTTTGGCTTACACTTTTTGCGATAAATTTTGCCATTGGCGTGGCTACGGGTATCATTATGGAGTTTGAGTTTGGCACGAATTGGGCGAATTACAGCTGGTTTGTGGGCGATATTTTTGGCGCACCTTTAGCGGTTGAAGGCATTATGGCATTTTTCTTGGAGGCTACTTTCTTTGCCGTAATGTTTTTTGGCTGGGATAAAGTCTCTAAAAAATTCCATTTACTCTCTACTTGGTTTGTAGCTATTGGCAGCAATCTTTCAGCCTTTTGGATTCTTGTGGCAAATGGCTGGATGCAATACCCCATTGGCACGATTTTTAATCCTGATACTGCACGAAATGAAATGAGTAGCTTTGCTGAAGTAGCACTTTCACCCGTGGCTGTTTCAAAGTTTTTACACACTGTGGCAAGTGGCTATGTTATCTCTGCTCTTTTTGTAATGGGGATTTCTGCCTTGTATCTTTTAAGGGGGAGATTTATAAGTGAGGCGAAAAAGAGCTTAATTGTGGGGGCGAGTTTTGGGCTTATCACTTCAATGTTTTTATTCTTTAGTGGTGATGAGAGTGCTTATCGTGTAACACAACATCAGCCGATGAAACTTGCCGCAATGGAGGGCATTTACCAAGGAGAGCATAGAGCAGGAATCACCGCATTTGGAATCTTAAACCCCGATAAAAAACCCGGCGATGAAAAGGAAGTATTCCTATTTGATATTACTATTCCTTATGCGCTTTCAATCCTTGGCAATCGCAGTCCAAATAGCTTTGTGCCGGGTATTGAAGACTTATTGCACGGCAATGAAAAGCAAGGCATAACCGGCATAGATTCTAGAATCCAAAGTGGCAAACTAGCCCTTTCAGCTCTCAAAGACTACAAGGAAGCAAAAGCACAAAATGATACCGAAGCGATGAATTTTAATCGTGGGATTTTAGAATCTAATATGCCAAACTTTGGCTATGGGTATTTAGAAAAGCCCGAAGATGCTATTCCGCCGATTGCTTTGACATTTTATAGTTTTCACATAATGGTGGCTTTGGGAAGTGCATTTTTTGTGCTATTTATCGTTGTGCTTTACTTGGCAATGGCAAATAATGTCGTGCAGTTTCGCAAGATTCTGTGGCTTTGTGTTATTGCTATACCTTTTGGCTATATCGCCGCAGAAGCGGGGTGGATTATCGCCGAAGTTGGGCGGCAGCCTTGGGCGATACAAGACTTGCTCCCTGTGGGTATTGCCGCTACGCACCTTTCAAGTGTGCATATTCAAGTCTCATTCTTTATTTTTGCGTTTCTTTTTACGACTTTGCTTTGTGCGGAGATTGGCATTATGATTAAAAGCATTAAAAAAGGCTTTGTGGAAGAGCATAGCGTGGATTCTACGCATAAAGGGGGCAAGTGATGTTTTTTGGACTTGAATTGAGTGGGCTACAAATTTATTGGTGGATTATTGTAAGTCTGCTTGGCGGACTTTTGGTGTTTATGTTTTTTGTGCAAGGCGGGCAGAGTTTATTGCATATCATCGCAAAAGATGAGCTAGAAAAGACTATGCTTATCAATTCTTTGGGGCGAAAGTGGGAGCTAGGATTTACCACATTGGTGCTATTTGGTGGAGCGTGTTTTGCGGCATTTCCATTGTTTTATAGTGTAAGTTTTGGCGGAGCGTATTGGGTGTGGTTGGCAATTTTATTTTGCTTTATTATTCAGGCGGTAAGCTATGAATATCGCAAAAAAGAAGGGAATCTACTTGGCTCAAAGGTGTATGAAATCTTTTTGTGGATTAATGGTGTATTTGGCGTGTTTTTAATCGGTGTGGCGGTAAGCACATTTTTTAGCGGCTCACATTTTGTGCTAGATTCACGAAATTTTGTAGAATGGAGCAAGGCAAGTAGGGGGCTTGAGGCATTGCTTGAGCCGGCAAACTATCTCTTGGGCTTAAGTTTGGTGTTTTTAAGCCAGATTCTGGGAGTGAGTTATTTTCTCAATAATATCAATGATGAGATTATTGCTAAACGCGCAAGATTGGCTATGTTTGTAGCGACTTTAGCGTTTTTGCCTTGTATTTTGGGCTTTTTAGCGTGGATATGCTTTAAAAGTGGATTCTATGTGGGTGAAGATGGCAAGGTAAGCTTAGAATCTTATGTGTATTTACATAACTTTTTATCCCAGCCTTATTTGATTGTGGGGCTATTGCTTGGTATGGTGGCGGTGCTATTTGGGATTTTTCTTAATGTCTTTAAGCGTAGCACAAAGGGTATTTTTCCGCTTGGGCTAGGCAGTGTGCTTGTAGTGATGATGGTGTTTTTAAATGTTGGCTTAGGCAATAGTGCATTTTATCCTTCCATTGCTGATTTGCAAAGCTCTCTCACCATACAAAATGCCTCTTCAAGCTATTATACACTTTCAGTAATGGGCTATGTCTCCCTGCTTGTGCCTTTTGTGTTGGCTTATATTGCGTATGTGTGGCGTGCAATGGATAGAGTTAAAATCACAAAAGAAGAGATGAGTAATGACACTCACGCCTATTAGAATCTTAGGAATATTGTAAGGAGAAACACAATGGGAACTTCAATTTTTATGCTTGTCTTGTGGCCTGTGGTGATTTATGTGTGCTACAAGTTTATTATGCTAAACATCACTCACACCGAAAAGCAAGAAAAACAAGATTAAGATTCTGTATTTTTTTGACACTTTTATAAATGCAGGGTTGCTTTGCTACGCGAAGTTACCTTGTCGCAAATTTATCTGTCTCAATTTCTCACAACGCTTTTAAACTGATTTATTGCACTTAATGATTTGCTCTAGATTCTAAGGGATAGAATCTAGAGAGAAGTGTTAAGCGATAAGCTTATAAGCCACGGTGAAGATTGTCAAAAGCCCTGTGATAAACACAAAGGCATCTAGGGCTGGGTTTTTGAACTGCTTCATTTTTGACACGCTATAAATAGCGATGATTGGCATAAGGAATAAAATCGCTGCGATGATTGGGCCGCCTAAGTCTTCAATAAAGCCAAGCACACTAGGATTGATATAGGCTACAACAAGCATTACCACATACATCACACTTGTGCTTGCCACAGCTATGACTTTCAGGTTTGGAGTTTCATTCCCTACGATTTTACAGCACTTACGCACGATACCATACGCTCCTTCACGCGCTCCAAAATAATGCCCAAAAAATGAGCTAGAAATCGCCAAAAATGCTATCAAAGGACCGCCATAAGAGATGATAGGATTATCAAGCTTATTAGCAAAGTAGGATAGCACAGGGATATTTTGCACTCTCGCTTCTGTAAGCTCCGCTGGACTTAGACAAAGCACACAAGAAAAGACAAAAAACATCACAAAAATTAGCAACATAGTAGCCGTGCGGAATAGAATTTGATTTGCTTTTGCCACAGAATGATCCCCATACTCACGCTTCACACTCAAAGAAAATGTAGAAATCGCCGGAGAGTGATTAAAGCTAAAGACAAGCACAGGTAGGGTAAGCCACACGATTGTAAGAAACTCTTTAACATTTGGCACTTCGCTTAAACTGCCTAGATTCCAGTGCGGGATAAGATAGAGCGAAAAGAGAAAAAGTATCGCACACAGCGGATACACAAGCCATTCGCATACTTTGGTAATAAACTCTTCGCTAAAAAGCATAATCAACATAAACGCACTTACACCTAAAAATACCAAAATCGCCCGCCATAATGGCAGCAAATGTGCTACTTGTGTGCCTTTGTCATTGAGTTCGGTTGTGTAAATAGAGCTGATAAACATAGCTAGAGAGCCATTAGAATCTAGCAGGGGCAAAAGCTGATTGTAAATAAAGCTTTCAAATGTGTTTGTAATCCCTACACAATACGCCAAGCAAATAGGGAAAATCGCAAAGAAATACAAAATAGAGATAAACACGCTCACATTGCGTCCAAAATACTCTTCTGCGGCGTGAGTGATGTCTCTGTCATTACCATTTGCTTGACAGACAAAGCGACTTAACGCTCTGTGGCTCAAATACACCATAGGAAAGATGACAAAACACATCACTACAACAGGCCAAAAGCCACCGCCTCCAGCCTTAATAGGCAGATATAAGATCCCAGCTCCTACTGCCGTGCCAAAGAGAGAGAGCATCCAGCGGGTATCAAAAGCATTCCATTTTTGCATAACGCTCCTTTGTAAATTGTGAATGTGGATTTATTCTATACTAGAAATCTTGCTATTTCTTTAACTTTTTTCAAAAGATTCTAAAAAATTTAGCGTGGCGTGGATTTTTTTAACATTCTGCGTAAAGAGACATAAAATTTCATCCACTCATCAAGCTCCATAAGCGGATGTCCGCCCCATTTTGTGTTGGCAGGGAGATTTTTGCCTACCGCTCCCCTTCCAGCTACTTGCACAAAATCGCCGATATGGATATGCCCTCCTGTCCCGGCTTGTCCGCCAAAGATGACATTGCGTCCGGTTGTGGTAGATCCAGCCAAGCCCACTTGCGAGACAAGAATGCTATGTTCGCCAATGACGCAGTTATGCCCAATTTGCACGAGATTATCAATCTTTGCTCCTTTTTTGATAATCGTCTCTCCAAACACCGCCCTATCAATGGTATTATTCGCTCCAATCTCTACATCATCTTCAATCACCACTCTGCCATTATGTGTGATTTTGATATGCTCTCCCTTATCGGTATGTGCGTAGCCAAAGCCATCGCAGCCGATGATACTTCCAGCGTGGATAATGACATTATCGCCGATATGTGTATTGCCATAAATTACAACATTTGGGTAGATTTTGCAGTTTTTGCCAATGCGGACATTATCGCCTATTACCACGCCGGGCATAAGGCTAGAATCTTGCCCTATGCTAGAGTTTTCTCCTATGCTGACATTGGGGGCTAGTTTCACGCTTGGGTGGATACTGCCCTGTGTCTGCTGACTAAAATCGCTTGAGGCAAAGAGATGTGAAAGCAGAGCAAAGGCAAGATGTGGATTTGTTACGATAAGGGGCTGAATGTGGCTAGGCACTTGTGATTCTAACTCTTTGCGGATAAGCACCGCTCCAGCTTGTGAATCTGCAAGAGAAGAGATATATTTATCCTGATCTATGTAGCTTATTTGCGTGTGGGTGGCAGATTCTAATGGGGCGATACCGCTAAGTTCAAAGTCATTTTGTATGGTATTTTGCAAGGTAAGATAGCCTTTGAAAGCTGTGCTTGTGGCTTGAGATAGGAGCATTGCTAATCCTTATCAAATGTGGAATAAAGACGCAATCATAGCATAAACATTACAAAAATCTTACAAACCGATAAGTGGGTGTAAAAACCTAATGCTAAGGGTTTTGTAGTCATAATTGAATGAAATTGTGTATAATTCAGCCACTCGTATAAAATCGTATGAAATGGCGTATTAGAAAATATCTACATAAGGAGCAATTATGGCTTGTGTTTTACAGATTGGTGCAGGTGGAGTTGGCGGTGTGGTAGCGCATAAAATGGCGATGAATAGGGAGAGTTTTACTCGCATTATCTTAGCTTCTCGCACCCTTAGCAAATGCCAAGCGATAGCAGATTCTATCCGCCAAAAAGGCTTAGGTGGGATTGAGATAGATTCTGTCGATGCTGATAGCGTAGAATCTGTGATGGCTTTGATTGAAAAATATCGCCCAAAGCTTGTGGTAAATGTCGCATTGCCTTACCAAGACTTGAGCGTTATGGAAGCGTGTCTTCGCACAAAAACGCATTATTTAGACACGGCAAATTACGAGCATCCAGATTCAGCGCATTTTGAGTATAAGGAGCAGTGGGCGTATGATACACGCTATAAACAAGCAGGGATTTTTGCACTGCTTGGCAGTGGCTTTGACCCGGGCGTTACTAATGTGTTTTGTGCTTACGCACAAAAGCATTATTTTGATGAGATACATAGCATTGATATTTTGGACTGCAATGCGGGGGATCACGGCTATGCGTTTGCGACAAACTTTAACCCTGAAATCAATCTAAGGGAAGTGAGTTCAAAGGCGAGATATTGGGTAAAAGATATTAAGGATTCTAATGTGGAATCAAATAGACTTGTTTCACAAGCTGACTTAGCCTTAAATCCAGACTTAAAACAAGATACTATCTACCGCAAGTTTGAGCGAGAAGAAAAGCATTGGCGAGCAGAAGTGGAGACAAAAGAAGCACAAAGAGAGCAACAAAAAGAAGGAAATTCTAAGATTTTTGATGAGAAAGGTGTGTTTTGGAGCGAACAAGCAAGGAGTTACCTAAGCGGTAATGACGCCGCTTGTGAGCGAACAATTGCACCTTTATCGCAAAAAGCTGAATTTCCATACGCAGGGGGGCAGTGGCGAGATATTGCGCCCCTAGCTTTGATGAAAGAGTGGGACTACCCAGAAGTTGGCGTGAAAAATAGCTATTTGCTTTACCACGAAGAGTTAGAATCGCTTATCCGCAATATCAAAGGTTTGCGAAAAATCCGCTTTTTTATGACTTTTGGCGAGAGCTATCTCACGCATATGAAATGCTTAGAGAACATCGGCTTTTTACGCATTGATGAGGTGGCACACAAGGGTGGCAAAATCGTGCCTATTGAAGTGCTAAAAACACTTTTGCCAGATCCTGCAAGTCTAGCCTCTCGCACAAAGGGGCAAACGCACATTGGCTGCTATATGAAGGGCGTGAAAGACGGCAAAGAACGCACGATTTATATCTATAATATTTGCGATCACGAGGCGTGTTATAAAGAAGTCAATGCGCAAGGTGTGAGCTATACCACAGGTGTGCCAGCGATGATTGGAGCAAAGCTCATCTGTGAAGATAAATGGGGGCTAAATGCGCCTAAGGGGCATTTAGCTTGCACTGCTATTTCGGCGGAGTCTGCGAAAATCGCTCAATCACTTACCTCTAGTAAGCTCAATCGCGATTTTCTTGACAACCACCAAACTAGCAGCACAATCTTAGAATGCCAAGATTCCAAAAAAGACTCTAAAGTAGAATCTCAAAAAGTGGATTCTGCCCCTTGCCATACTGAACGCAGTGGAGCTTCTAGCATAGAATCCTACAATGTAGAGCGACTAAAACTCAACGCCGATATGCCAAAAGGTGGAGAGCATCAGGGGATAGATTCTAGTAGTGGTAGTGGCGTGTGGAATATGGAGCAAAACGACCCCGACCCCTTTATGCAAGAATTAAACGCTCAAGGACTCCCATACATCGTCTGCGAGATAGAATCTAATGGCAATTTAAAAGTGCTAGAAGATGGGAGAAAGTAGAGAATCGCAATACAAAATAAATCGCTTAAGCAAGATATGGGGAAGTTTTACTAAGCTTTATACCTAACAAAAAGCACATAAAAACACAAAGGCAAATAATGGACTACAAAAAAGCATTTTATAGCAAATTAGAGGAATGTTATCTGGGTGCAAAGATAAAAGCCTATGAAAAGGCTCATACAGCACAAAATACACAAAGCAATACAAGCAACGCACAAAGCGGTTTTAGCAATCTTTTAAGCATAAAAGAGCAGTATTTCTCTCACATAAAAGCCTACCTAGATTCTGCTATCCCAAATGATGATTTTAACTCACACGATATTTACAACAAGCTTTACACTTTCTTTGATAGCTATCTTAATGATACAGGCACGCCATTTTTCCACGATACACCGCTGTATAAAAATATTTATGCAAAAGTCTATACCAATTCCAAAGATACAAGCCTTTTTTATAAAACAAAAGATTTATACTATGTCAAAAGTGATACGCTTTATACTAGCCTTACTTTAAGCGATGAAAACGAGCTAGCCCAAATCCACTTTGATACAAGTGAATATACGCAAAACGCTGATAATACCAAGCGAAAGCTTATTTTCAAACTTGATAAAATCGAGCAAACAAGCACAGATAAACAAGATTCTATACCCACCATTTATATCAAGATTTTAAGTCAAAAGGATTTATTCCCAGAACTTAATGCTGTGTTTAAAGAAAATAGCAATGAGTTGAGCGAAGATTTTATAAAATCCCTAAAAGCACATAAATTCCCCCTAGATGAAGCGACCATAAAAAAGCTTTTTACAAGTTATAAAAAGCAAAATGAAGTTGATTTTTTTATCCACAAAAATGCAATGGCATTTTTACAAGAGCAGTTTGACTTGTGGTTTTATCATTATCTTTATAAAGACAGCGAGTTTCAAGAATGGAGTGTAAAATCCATTTCACATTTACAAAGGATTCGCAATATCGCCTTAGAGTTAATAGGGCTTATAGGCGATTTTGAAGATGAGCTAAAGGCTGTGTGGTTAAAGCCTAAGTTTGCTAAAGCAGTAAATTATGTCTTTAGCCTTGATTTAATTTTAAGGCATTCAGTATTGAGTGATAAATCGGCGATTCTGTGTTCGCCAACTGCGGCACTTACGACTAGTAAGCTTCTTGTTGGCTCACTTGAAAACGCCGATTTCTCATCTCAATCCTTAGAATGCCAAGATTCTACTAATGCTTATTTGCATAATACAGCCCTTTTAGATTCTATATGTAAGGACAAAGGCTTTGAATCTCAAATCAAAGAATGGCAGGATTTAGGGCTTATTGATGAGAGTTTTAGCAAAGAAGCCTTTATGGATTTTTGTTATACTTATCAATTTCAATATTCTCTCCACCATACTAAATCTTTTTCTTGTCATACTGAAGTGTTAGCTGAAGTATCTAAAAATACAGAAACTAAAAAAGATATTTCGCTGCCACTCAATATGACAAACTTACAAAAAGATATTTCGGCTTCGCCTCAATATGACAAAAAAACACAAAATGTAACTAAAGAATCTACAAACGACAAATACCGCTATTTGCCCCTTGATACAAAGCATTTTAGCAAAGAGATAAAATACAAGATTCTAAGCGTGTTTGATGATATAGAATCTATTCTTAATGGTGAGCTAATAAAGGCAGATAATTTTCAAGCCTTAAATTCCCTAATGCCAAAATATCAAAACAAAGTGGATTTAATTTATATTGATCCGCCTTACAATACAGGCAATGACGGCTTTATTTATAGTGATAAATTTAATCACTCATCGTGGCTTTCAATGATAGCTAATCGCTTAGAATTAGCAAGGGAATTTTTAAAGGATAGCGGAAGCATTTTTATAAGCATAGATGATAATGAACAAGCAAGACTTAAAATTTTATGCGATGAGATATTTGGGGAAGGGAATTTTATGGCAAATATAATATGGGAAAAAGTTTTTTCTGCTGTTAATTTAAGGAAGGATTTTTCTCCCAACCACGATTTTATTAGCGTCTATTCAAAAAATATTGATAAAACATTGTTAAACCCATTACCACGAACAGAGGAAGCAAACGCAAGATACAAAAACCCCGATAACGACCCAAGAGGTATTTGGACAAGTGGTGATATGAGTGTAGGACCTGCAGTAGAAGCGAATATTTATGAAATTACTCTGCCTAGTGGTAGAAAAATTTTACCGCCAAAAGGTTATTCTTGGAGACTTTCAAAAGAAACATTTGAGGAATATTTAAAGGATAATAGAATTTATTTTAATGGTGGAGATTCTGTGCCTAGAATTAAAAGATTTTTAAGTGAAGTGAAAGATGGCATTACACCGCTTACGATTTGGAAACATAAAGAAGTAGGACATAATCAAGACGCTGCAAAAGAGATTTTAGCCTTATTTGACGCCAAGCTTTTTGATACCCCAAAACCCGAAAAACTTTTAAAAAGAATTTGTGAAATAGCCAGCAATCAAGATTCTATAATTTTAGACTTCTTTGCAGGAAGTGGGACGAGTTTAGCTACCGCACAAAAGCTAGGGCGTAAATGGCTTGGCATTGAAATGGGAGAGCATTTTTATAAAGTCATTATCCCACGCCTTAAAAAAGTTATCGCAGGATTCCAAAGCGGGATTAGCAAAGAGTGCAATTATCAAGGCGGTGGGGCATTTAGATACTATGAGTTGGAATCCTATGAAGAAGCATTAAAAGAATGTGAATATGTGCTTATAGATTCCAAATATACTAAGCCTTTTTCTTGTCATACTGAAGCGTTAGCTGAAGTATCTAAAAATATAGAATCTAAAAGAGATATTTCGCTATCGCTCAATATGACAAACTCACAAAGAGATATTTCGGCTTCGCCTCAATATGACAAAGAAGCACAATGCACAGCAACTTATAAAGATAGTCAAAGCATTTACCCTGCTAAAGATTATCAAAAAGCACAAAAAATCATTGATTACAGAAAATCCCGCAAACTCATTAAAAAGCTTAATAAGGGCGAAACAATCACACTAGATATGAGCGGATATAGAAAAGAATTTGATTTATTCCACACTTTAGCAAACTTACAAGGGCTAAAAATCAAGCGATTATTTTTAGATTCTAAAGGTATAGAATCTTGTGAGTTTGACAATGGCGATATTGTATCGCTAGACCAAATTGACTTACATACATACCCAAAACTTAAAAATCTTTTGTGGTGGGAGAAATTGTGATGAAAATAAATATACCAGAGGTTGTAGATCAATTAAAAAATGTCAAGCTTGAGAATGTGATATTTGAATTAATAGTAAATGCAATGCAAGCAAATGCCACATATATTGAGCTTAAAATTATAGCCTCCAGCTTAGACAATAAAAACATAACTCCCTATGTAGATAAAATTGAAGTGATTGATAATGGTGATGGCTTTAATGAGGACAATTTGAAGTCTTTTGGGGAATATCGTAGTAATTATAAAAAATCATTAGGCTGTAAGGGTATAGGAAGATTTATATATCTTAAACTTTTTAAAAGCGTAAAAGTTGTAAGTAAAAATAAAGAATTTGATTTTGCCTATAATGGTATGACAGAGCCTAAGGAGCAAGATTTTTTTGATAAAACTAAAGTGATTTTATCAAATCCAAAAGATAATTTTTCGGTTGATTTTTCTAAGATTAAAAAACAAATCAAAGAGCATTTTCTGGCTTATTTTAAGATAGAAAACAGGGATATTAAAATAGATATTTATAGAAACGATGAATGTGTAGATAGTGTTAAGAGTATTGAAATACCAGATTTTGAAAAGAAAGAATTTAAAATTAAAAATTATTCTTTTAGCATATCATATATTTTTGGGGAAAGTGATTTTAGAAATGAAGGATTTTATGTTGCAAATAATAGGGTTGTTATAAAAAATTCAGATTTAAACCAAGAAAGTAAATATAATTTGCCAAAAGAAAAAGATTTAAGAATATTTTATATTTTAGAATCCGATTATTTTGATAAAAATGTTAATGATGAAAGAAATGAATTGCAAATTTATCCCAAACGAAAAAATTCGCTTGAATTTGAGGATTTGAGTTGGAATGATATACACGATGAATTAGAAAATCAGCTCAAAGCAATTTATGTGGAACATAATTTTGATGTAGAAAATACAATTAAAGAAAATAGAAAACAATCAATTAAAGAATCACCTTATCTCGGAGTATATTTTGAAAATAGGAATGAATTCAATGTAAATGATATGTTAGAAAATGCAAAAAAAGAATTTAATGATGATAAGGATTTTTTAAGAGATGATAATAATAAGGTAAAAACAAATTATGAAGCTAAATTAGCTAAAGTAACACAAACGGAATTGGCTGAATATGTGTTTGATAGGGATAAATTAATCCAAAAATTAAAAAACTCTGTTGATAAAGGGAGTGTAGAAGCTGAAATCCATAATTTATTTATGCCTAAAAAAACATTTGATGATAAAAAAAACTATAGAACTAATAATGTTTGGTTATTTGATGATAGATTTATGTGCTATGATAAAATTTTTAGCGACATACAGATTAAAGATATTTTTCCAGAGCTGCATAAAAACATAGAAAGACCTGATTTATTAAGTATCATTTCAAATACTTATGAAAAAGAGAAAATTACTGATATTTTATTGATAGAATTTAAAAAGCCAGAAAATGATAGGGATTATTTTCCAAAAGCAAAGCGTCAGATATTAAGCTATGCTTCCTATATCAATGAGGCATATGCACAAAAGGGTTTAAGAATTTGGGCTTACGGTTTTTTAAAGTTTAGTGAAGAAATATTGAGAGATCTTATCAATGATGATTACAATCAGATATACACAAGCACTAACTTTCCTATTTGTTACAAATATAATCAGGCTAATAATACGATAGTTAATTTTATGGATTATAGTTCTTTAATTTACGATGCGGAAAATAGAAATCAGTTATTTTTAGATATTTTAAGAGGCAAATATTTATGACAACTAATATGCCAAACATCCTTCTCTACACTACACAAGATAAAAAAATAAAAGTAGAACTCTATGAGCTTGGGGAGAGTGTGTTTTTAGCCCAAGATTCTATGGCAAAACTTTTTGACACCTCAAAATCTAGTATAAGCGAACATATCACAAATATCCTAAAAGATGGGGAATTGCAGGCAAATTCAGTTATTCGGGAAATCCGAACAACTGCTAGTGATGGTAAATCATACAAAGTGAAATTTTATTCCTTAGAGATGATTTTGGCTGTGGGCTTTCGTGTCCGCAGTAAAAGGGGAGTGCAGTTTAGAATCTGGGCAAATGAACATTTAAAAACCTATTTGCAAAAGGGCTTTTTAATAGATAGTGATAGACTTAAAAATCCAAATGGCAGAAGTGATTATTTTGATGAGCTGTTAGAGCAGATTAGGGATATAAGGGCGAGTGAAAAAAGGTTTTATCAAAAAGTGCGAGAGCTTTTTGCTTTGAGTATAGATTATGATTCTAGCGATAAAGCAACGCAAATGTTTTTCGCACAAACGCAAAACAAGCTTTTATACGCTATCACGCATAGAACTGCCGCAGAGCTGATTTGTGAGAGAGCAAATGCAAAAAAGCTGAATATGGGGCTTACAAGCTGGAAAGGTAGCGTTGTGCGTAAGGGCGATGTGATTGTGGCGAGAAATTATCTAAAAAAAGAGGAGCTAGATAGTTTAAATCGTTTAGTTAATGTGTTTTTAGAATCCGCAGAACTTAGAGTGAAAGATAAGCAAACTTTGACTATGGACTTTTGGAGACAAAATGTGGATTCTTTGCTTATCTTTCAAGGAATGCAAATTTTAAAAGATAATGGCAGTATCTCTAACGCACAAATGGAGCAAATCGCTTATAAGCAGTATGAGCTATTTGCTACACAACGCAAAAAGGAAGCGTTGCTAAAGGCAGAACAAGAAGATGAAGAGATATTAGAATCTACCTATAAAACACTTAACACGAGAGCAGGAAAATGACTAAAAAGCAATCACTGATTTTAAAAGATATTACAGACAAAAAGATTCAATCTTTCAGCGATATTTTTGAAAGACTTGATTTAGTAAGCTTTAATGGCAGTATTAGTCTGCAAGAGTATCAAGTAGCGGCATTGCAAAAGGCATTATGCAGTTTAAAGCTGTATAGAGATGATACAAAAGAGCTATGCTATGAATACAAAGAGGCTTTTAAATACAACGCTATAAAATTAGATTCTAAAAAAGGCTTGGATATAAAAGAGTTTTGCAATATGGCAAGCTTTTGGATGGCGACAGGCAGTGGCAAAAGTATTGTGATGATAAAGCTTATAAGCCTTATGCAAAAACTTATGAAAAATGGCGAGATAGAATCTAAGCCCATAATGCTACTTGTGCCAAATGATAAGATTTTACATCAGTTTAAAACGCATATACAAAGCTTTAATGCGTATCAGCCGATACAAATCACTTGCAATGAGATAAAAGCGTATGATAATCAAAGTTTGCCAGATTTTGAAAATGTCGTATTTCTTGGTAGAAGTGATTTGCTAGATATAAAGGAAAATGTCGGTAAAGATTCTAAGGCAAAAAGGCTAAATTATAATAATTTAATGCGTGAAAAAGGCTGGTATATCTTGCTTGATGAAGCACATAAGGGCGATAGCAAAGATTCTATAAGAAAAAGCTATATAAGAGACTTAGCAAAAGGGCGAGAGAGGCAGGAGTATCCGCACGGATTTATCTTTAATTTCTCTGCGACTTTTGATAATGATATAGAGCTTTTTACTTGTGCTTTTAACTACAATTTAGAGAAGTTTAATAATGATGGCTATGGGAAAAATATCGTGGTGCTAGATAGCAATCTCAAAGCCTTTAAAGATTCTAAAGTGGATTCTAGCGATGAAAAGTTAGAGCGGATAATGGAAAGCTTTATCCTTTTTGTGGGGATAAAGCAGGAATTAAAAAGCTTAAAAGCAAAGTTTGAAAACCTGCATTATCATAATCCTTTAATCATCGCCGTGGCTGATAAAGTCAATACCAAAGATGCGGGGATTAAGCTATATTTTGAAGCGATTATGAAAATCTTACAAGATTCTAAAGATATAAGCGAGATTGCAAAAAACTTAGCAAAAAAACTAGAATCTAACAATATATATTTTGCTGAAAAAGAGATGAATAAAGACTTTTTAGAGAGACTTGCAAAAGTGGATTCTAAAGACTTAAGAGAGCAAATCTTTTATGCTAAAGAGACTTCAAGTCTAGAGTGCTGTAAGATTAAGGGAAATAATAAAGAACTTGCCTTTAAAAGTAAAAATGCGACAAAACCCTTTTTGCTTTTAAATATCGGTAGCATTAAAGAGTGGGAGAAAAGCTATCTTGATGGGCTAGGCATTGAGAGTGGGGAGGATATGGCAAAGGGGTATTTTGAAGAGCTAAATCACAAAGAATCACCCATACAAATTATGATGGGAAGCAAGGTGTTTAGCGAGGGGTGGGATAGTAACCGCGTGAATTTCATTAACTTTATCAATATCGGTAGTAAAAATGCAAAAAAATATGTCCTGCAAACCATAGGACGAGGGGTAAGAATTGAGCCTTTTAAAGATGTCCGCAAACGACTAAAAGCAAGTGGTAAGCTAGAGTATAACGCAAAGGATTCTTTAGGTGATGGGAGTTTGGGGGTTGAGAGTGTGTTTATTATGGCGACAGAAAATGAAGCGATTGAGTGGATTTTAAAGGGGCTTGAGGGCTTTAGATTCCAAAGTAAGCTTGCTGGCTTTAAGAGAAATAAAACGCTAGAACCACTGCTTGTGCCAAGCTATAAAAACTCTCACAAACAAAATGAAACCTTTGTGATTTCACATTATGACTTTGAGAGATTAAGCAAATATATAGAATCTTATGATGAAGATATTTTGCTTGTATCAAGTGGG
Source organism: Helicobacter cinaedi PAGU611 (assembly GCF_000284635.1). Classification (NCBI taxonomy): domain Bacteria; kingdom Pseudomonadati; phylum Campylobacterota; class Epsilonproteobacteria; order Campylobacterales; family Helicobacteraceae; genus Helicobacter; species Helicobacter cinaedi. The sequence continues at coordinate 75,388 of NC_017761.1, forward strand.
ATAAATAGAGCGGATTTGGGCTTTAGCACTTTGCAAAAGATACAGCAAAAAATGCGTGATGAAGCAAGTGTAAGCTTAGAGATAAAGGGCAATATGCCAAAACTTAAACCACAAAATGCCCTGCACAGTATGGATAGATTTTTCCACGCACCTTTGCAGGAATTAGACAAGTTTGTGCCTTGTGAAGATAGCATTACGCATTTTAAAGATTTTATGCTAAGTGGTGATGGGCTTAGTGAGATGATTATAAAAGAGATGAATAAAGTGGTTAAAGAACTAGCACAGATAAAACAAGCTAAAAGCATAGATGCGCTTAAAAAAGAATTTGAAAAAGGCAAAATCTCACTAGATGAATACACCGAGCAAATCCAAGCTAAACCAGCACAAAGCATAGAAAAACATAGCTATGTTATCACAGCAGAGCTTGCAAAGCACTATTACAGCCCTATGGTTTTAGAATCATATAAAGATTCTGCAATCCATATTAACTATGCCATTAGCGAAAGAAGTGAGCTAGAATTTTTAGAGGATTTACAAAAATATTTACAAGATTCTAAGAACGCATTTAAAGATTATGAGTGGTGCTTTAGCAGGATTGTAGAAAAGCTAGATTCTATTTTTATCCCCTATTTTGACACGCAAAGCCAAGAGCAAAGGAGATTTTACCCCGATTTTATCTTTTGGTTAAAGCATAAGCAAAGCGGGAATTATAGAATCATTTTTGTAGATCCTAAGGGCTTAAGCTTTGAAGCAAACGCAAGGGATAAATTGCAAGGCTTTAAAGAATTATTTTGTAATAAAAAATTAGATTTTCAAGGCTTAGATATAGAGATGGATTTGTATTATTACAACAAAGAATCTAGCGTACCAAAGGATTTTGAAGGGTATATTGCTTCAAGGATTTGTGAGCTATTTACATAATAAGTAGAGCAACATACTTATATGATATTTATATGGAGTTATCAATTCTAAGTTTTCAACCTTTTGCAAAGATTGAATCTGGATCCAAGTGTGTTTGACTTTATCACTAGCAATTTGTAAAGATTCTGCAACGATAGGCAAGACTATGTCTTTTTGTATACTGATTTGTAAAATTTTGTGTTACTCTTTGTGAAAGCATACATTAATGCAATAAAGGAGCGGTTATGAAGTTTTATAAGAATCTCTCACTTAAATCAAAATTCCTAAGCCTTGTTATCGGCTTTTTTATAGCATTTGTCATATTTTTGGTGCTGACAATACTAGGAGAAGAAAAGTCCTCCAAAGCTACACAAGAACAAATCATCGCAATGTTACAGCAAGAGATTGAAGCAAAAATCAAGCTTAGCACAGATTCTATGGCGAGTGCGCTTGGTGAGCTTGTAAAAGGGCTAGATGAAAAGGAGCAGATACAAATCATTTCTAAAGCCATTAGCAAGATGTATTTTGAAGATGATAAATCAAGCTATTATTTTGTGTATAAAGAAGGAGTTGCTTTAGCATATCCACATCAAACAGACATTATAGGCAAGTCTCTATGGGATACAAAGGACATTAATGGCACTTATTTCATAAGGGATCTTTTTGAGAGTGCAAAAGATGAGAGCAAAAGGGGTAAATTTGTCTATTATGTTTTCCCTAAGCCTCTGCCAGATGGAAAGTTTGTTGATGTACAAAAAGTATCTTATGCACAGCTTATCCCCAACACCGCAAATATTTGGATTGGCACAGGCGTGTATATTGACACACTAGATTCCCACACACACGCTACTTCACAGGGGATTTTGAGTAATATCTCTCAAACGATATACAGCAATATCGCCATTTCAATGGTGGCGTTTTTGCTTATTTTTTCCCATCAATGTGGCTATTTTACAGCACCCATTTGCGTGGAATCTTAAACTTACAGCACAATGTCTTTGCCTTTTTTGCTTATCTTAACCACGAGAGCAAAACAATGGATTCTATCCCACTAGATTCTAAAGATGAGATCGGTCGTATGGTAAAGGCGATTGATGAGAATGTCAAACGCACACAAGATTGGCTAGAAAAAGATTCTAACCTTGTGCGTGATGTGCTAGGTGTCGTAGAGGAGGCAAAGCAGGGGCGATTTGGCTCTGTGATAGAAAATACAAGCCTAAATCCGCAAATCAATGAGCTAAAAGATGCGATAAATCAAATGTCGCACACGCTTTTAAATCTTGTCGGCGAGAATCTCAAAAATACCGCAAGAGTGTTTGAAGCTTATAAAAATAATGACTTTACTGACAGGATAGAAAACCCTAGAGGGCTTGAAAATGCCGTAAATAGCTTAGGGGATTCTATGGTGAGTATGCTTTCAGTCTCTAAAAACTATGCCAACGAACTTGAAGTAAAATCTAAAGAATTAGAATCTTCTGTGCTTGAGCTTACAGAGAGTGCCAACACTCAAAGTGCATCATTGGCACAAACTGCCACTCTCACAGAAGAGATTGCCCAATCTATGCAAAATGTGAGTGATCGCACAAACGAAGTCATCGCCCAAAGTGAAGATATCAAAAATGTCATCGGTATCATACGCGACATAGCCGATCAAACAAACCTTTTGGCTTTGAATGCCGCTATTGAAGCCGCAAGGGCAGGAGAGCACGGCAGAGGATTTGCGGTTGTTGCTGATGAGGTAAGAAAGCTTGCCGAACGCACACAAAGAAGTTTGGGTGAAATTGAAGCAAATACAAATCTTTTGGTGCAGAGTATCAACGATATGGCAGAATCCATTAAAGAACAAGCACAAGGTGTCAATCAAATCAATGATACCATTTCACAGCTTGAATACATCACGCAACAAAATGTAAAAATTGCCAATCATTCACGCGATATAAGCACCGCACTAGATAATGTCGCAGTAAAAATTTTAGACGATGTGAATAGTAAGAAGTTTTAAGGGGATTTTAGAATCTTGCCCAACGCTTAAAGAATAGTCTAAAATGGGGTATGCGAGATAAGAGAATCTCGCATAAAGACTTGAAAGAATGAGTTAAGATTTCGCATCTTCCACAATGTTAATAATTGTGTTTGCTACGCGTCTAGCGGTTTTATCCAAAAACTCAACAGGGGAAGTAAAGCCCACACAAGAGCAGTTAATCTCGCCTAGCACATACTTATCCTTACCATTTTCATCGGTATCAAGGATAAAGTCTGCTGTCCAAATCAAAGGCAAGTCGTAATTACCAAGCTTTGTTTTGATCTCTGGCAAGTTAGATAAGAAGTAGCTTACTAACTCATTCCATTGCTCTGGCTTATCATAGCGGTATTTTGCCCCGCTAAAGAGTGTCGCTGAAAACGCATCCGCCCCTTCAGCTGGTTTTTTATGTACGACATAAATTGGGTCTTTATACAGCATTAGGATTCTAATCTCACCCTCTTTAATGCGTGGCAAGAAAGTCATATCCACAAGCATACCATTATCGCCTGTCAAATACTTCTCGCAGAAATTCATAAAATCGCCTAGTTTATGCTCTTCTACATGGTTATCCACCGCTTCTGTGCATCGCACGATGGTATCAAGTGGGACAGAAGAAACTTTACCATATTGACTTTTATCTTTTAGCTGCACACGCCAGATTCCCTCCCCTGTGCTACCGCGATTTTGCTTTAGCACTCTCTCACCTTTTGCTAGAGTTTTTGGGAAGTTTGCCTTAAAGTCGTGCTCTTCTCCTGCTACCCAATTCACACCAATGCGTTCTGCTTCAGCGGGATCATAGTAGGCTAAAGTATCTGTTGGTACAAGCTCTGTATTGCGAAGTTTTGTGAGGGCATCTTTTGCCCCATAGCCTATCATCGCATCAGGGTGAGGCATACCAATCACGCCACTATCACAAAGCTTACGCAACACATCAAAGTAAAGCTTCTCTTCTTTCAAATTGCCCGGATTCACACGCGATACATACGCATCAGCCACACCTTTAACATATTCAAAAATCTCATTTGTTTTCGCAGAATCTTTTAAAATCTCATCTGTGAAAAACACAACTTCCGCACTCCAACCAAGCTTTTTGAGATAGTCCATCATTGGCACAGTGTCTTTTCTGTGCCCATCTCTGCCCTTATCACTACCGCCTACTGCTTCGAAAAAAACGATATGCTTTTTCATCATACGCCTCCCTATGTAAGATTAAAAACAAGCTTATGTTACGCTAAAAATTTGCAATATAAGCTAAAAAAGCATAAAAATATTACACTTTTTTACTTCTTTTTCAGTTTCTACTCATTTTTGTTTTCTTTAAAAGCTTTAAAATTTCTTAATCTTAATGAGTTTAGCACCACAATGATGGAGCTAAGGCTCATTGAGAGTGCGGCAAAAAGTGGTATAACGAGTCCAGCAAGGGCTAAAGGCACACTCAAGGCATTGTAACCTATGCTTAGAGCGATATTTTGCTTAATAGATTTGTATGTGCCTTGTGCGATTGCAAAGGCGTTATGCAAAGTGCTAAGCTTGTCATCAAGGATAACAATATCACTGCTTAAAATCGCAATATCGCTTCCCGCCCCCATAGAAATGGCTATGTCGCTTTGGTTTAGAGCTGGAGCGTCATTAATGCCATCGCCTATCATCACAAGCACAGAATCTTTATGTGTTTGCTTATAGGTGCTAATCCACTCCGCCTTTTGTAATGGGGATAAAGCGTGTTTAGCTTGGCGGATATGAAGTTGATTGCTTATAAGATTCACACTCTCTTGCCTATCGCCACTTAGCAATGCACTCTCAATCCCACTTTTATGCAGAGATTCTATGAGTGTTTTGGCATAGGGTTTTAGCTCATCATAAAGCTCAAAAACTTCGCATAATTTTTTTTCTCCATTGTCTATTATCCCATAGGCAAAAAGCATACCTTGAGAGATGTTTAAAGGTGGAATAACAAAGCCTTGTTTTTCTAAAAAGGCAAGATTCCCCCCCACGAGTTTAATACCCTCCCCACTCTGCGATAAACTATGAGCGGTAATGCCTTGTGCGTCAAACTGCTGAAAGCTTTCAAGATTCCACATATTTTTTTGTATCCCCGCTTCATCAACTGAATCTGCTAAAAACTCCGCAATGCCTGACGCCACAGGGTGTTTGCTTGAACGCACAAACTCACGCAAAAGCAACTTGTCATAATCCCCTTGTATGTGGCAGTGCTGCACTTTTGGCTTGCCGATAGTGAGTGTGCCTGTCTTATCAAAAACGACCATATCCGCTTTTGCTAGGCTTTCAAGGAATTTGGCTTGTTTAAATAGCACATTATGCTTATAAGCCTCGCCAATTCCAACGACTGACGCTATGGGGGTAGCGAGAGCTAACGCACAAGGACAGGCAATGATAATCACAGATATGGCTATCATCAGCGATTTTTCCGCTCCAACATCGGCTAGAAAATACCAAAATACAAAGCATAGGGCTGCTAGGCTTAAAATCACGCGTGAAAAATATTGTGAAAGGGCATTAGCAAGATTTTGAATCTGCGGACGATGAGAGAGAGAAGAGCTTACAAGCTCAATAATATGACTCATAAGGCTTTGTGAAAATGCCTTTGTAGCGGTGTAAAAGATTTGATGATGAAGGTTAATATAGCCAGAAAGCACCGCCTCACCCTTTTTAGATTCTAAAGGCAGGGATTCCCCGCTAATTGCCTTGGTATCAAACAGGGCATATTCACTCTCTAAGATTCCATCAATGGCGATTTTATCCCCCGCTCTCACTAGAATCTTATCTCCCACTTTTACACTCTCAAGGCTTCTTTGCTCGTATGTTTCGCCATTGCTTACTTCCACACTTGTAGGCAAAAGATTCTGCAGACTATCAAGGCTATCGCCGGCATTTTTCCTTGCGCGCACTTCTAGGAATTTCCCCACTAGCACAAAGGTAATAATCATACTCACAGATTCAAAGTAAGTCTCGCCACTGCGTGTAATAGCCGCATATATGGAGTAGAGATAAGTTAAGCTTGAGCCTACACTTACAAGCAAGTCCATTCCAATAAAGCCATTTTTCAGCCCATAGTAGCTTGAGCGGTAAAATATCCAGCCAGAATAAAAGAGTGTAGGCGTACAAAGCACAAATGAAGCAAGATTCAAAATATCCTTTGCATCTGCTTGTATGCCTAGAAAGTATCCGCTATATTGTGCGATAGCCACCCACATAATATTCATCGTGCAAAAAAGGGCAACAATCACGCGGATATAATAGTCTTTCATCTGTGCCTTATCCGCATTCTCTTGGATTCTACTATCATAGACATACGCATCATAGCCAATGGAACGGATAAGGCAGATAATCTTGCTTAAAGGCAAAATCGCATTATCCCAAGTGATAGTGGCTTTATTATTTGTGTAGTTTATAGCCACATCATATATGCCTTGTGTTTGACTTAGAATCTTTTCATTCAGCCAAATACACGCCGCACAATGAATCCCGCTTAGAATCAAATGCACTTGGCAGAGCTGCTTATTGCCTTTAGTAATGGAATGGATATATTTATCATAAAAGCCCTGTGTATCAAAATGTGCTACATCACTTTGTTGAGTGAGATTTGGAGGTGTGATACTCATATTTAGCTTATCATAAAAGCTTGTAAGCTCACAAGATTCTAAAAGCAAATACACGCTTTCACAGCCATTACAGCAAAAATACAGCTCCTGCCCCTTATCATCTATGCGTTTAAAGAGCTGAGATTCTTCATAGGGCAACTGACAATGGCTACAACATCGCTTAGATTCCTTAGCGTGTGTGGAAGTGTCAGAAGTGGAATGCGTGTGCTTAGAATCTCCCACAGCCCTTAATACTCCGCTAATTCATTATAGATAGAATCTCGCTCTATGGCGACAAACCCCGCATCTTTAATCTGCGAGATAAGCTCATCTTTGCTTAATCCGCCTTTGCTTTTTGCTCCTGCGGCGGATTGTATAGATTCTAGTTGTATTGTGCCGTCCATATCATTAGCACCAAATTCCTGTGCGACAATCGCCATGTTCAGCCCCAAAGTCGCCCAATACGCCTTGATATGCGGGATATTATGTAATAAGATTCTAGCAATAGCAATAGTTTTTAGAATCTCCTGTCCGCTTGGGAAGTCCTTGATATTAAGGAAGTTATTTTCTTTTTGGTATAACAGCGGGATAAAGGCATTAAATCCCCCATTTTTACTTGCCACCTTAGAATCTTCACTTTGAATCTCCCGCAAACGCAGCATATGATCTATTCTATGCTCCCTTTTTTCTATATGTCCAAAAAGCATAGTGGCATTACTCATTTTGCCTAAGCCGTGCCAATAAGCGTGGATTTCAAGCCATCGCTTAGAGCTTACCTTGCCCTTACAAATATAGCTTCGCACACTCTCATCAAAGATTTCCGCCCCACCTCCGGGCATAGAATCAACTCCTGCTTCCACCATATCTTCTAACACTTTTTTATAGCCCTTGTTTGAGATTCTATCTATATAATCCACTTCCGCCGCCGTTAGGGCTTTTAAATGCACCTGTGGCAATGCCTTTTTAATCTCCCTAAAAAGTTCAAAATACCACTCATAAGTGTAGTTTGGATTATGAGCGGATACGATATGAAGCTCTTTTGCACCATTTTCATAGGCTTTGTGAGCTTGGGTTAGAATCTCATCAATACTCATTGCATAAGGGTTTGGATTCTTGCGACTTGCTGAAAACGCACAGAATTTACACACATCAGCACAGATATTGCTGGGATTAATATGGCGGTTGTTATTAAAAAACACCTTTTTCCCATAGCGTTTTGTCCGCAGCTTATTAGCGACTTTACCAAGGGTAAAAATATCATACTCATAGAGTTTGCTTAGCTCTTGTGGGCTAAGAGAAGATTCATTATATTCTAGGGCTTTTTGTAAAATATCCATTGTAAATCCTTATGCTTGTGATTTATAAAAATAAGCAAAACATTGAGAACACATTCTAATGTGCTTTTATTTAGAATCTTATTTTGCTTTTGCTCCTTTGTTTCTATCCGCCGGTGTAGTAAAATGCACGGGTTGAAAGCAAATTAGGATTCATATTCTGCTCCCATTGGTTTTTCTCGGGCTTATTTTTTATGGCTTTTTCTAGTAGGCTTTGCATTGCTTTTATATCTTCATTTAAAATCGCTTCTCTTAAGCTTACGCTTTCTTGGTAATACAAGCAAGGGCAAATCACACCATCGCTTGTTAGGCGGATTCTATTACAGCTTTGGCAGAAGTCATCTTCGTGTGGCGAGATAATCCCAAAGCTATATGATGTTTCATCATTAATCGCATAGAGTTTTGCCGGACCAAAGCAGTCTTTTTTGAGTAGTGTAGTTTTATACTTTGTATTGATATGGGCTAGAATTTCATTCGCCCTTAGCCCTTTGAGTTTGTCTTTTGCGTGGATATTTTCCATAAATTCAATAAATCGCACCCCAAAATGATGAGTCTTAGCAAACTCTAGCATATCTAGGATTTCATCTTCATTTAGCCCTTGCAGTGGCACCATATTGAGCTTAATGCCAAATTTGAGCTTGTGCGCTTTATGGATTCCACGCAGGATTTGGGGCAGGGCATCGCGTTTGGATATACGCTTAATCCGCTCATCTTTTAATGAATCTAGTGAAACATTTATGCGTTTTAGTCCTGAATCTTTTAGGCTTTGGGCGTATTTTTCAAGTAAAAAGGCATTGGTTGTAAGGGTGAGTTCAATATGTGGGGCGTAAGCATAAACGCTACCTATAAAATCGCATAAATCCGCCCTTAAAAGTGGCTCTCCACCGGTAATGCGGATTTTTTTAATCCCATTATCAATGGCAAGTTTAATAAAAATTAGCATTTTAGGCAGTGGCAGGGCGGTTTTATCAATAAAATCTTCAGGCGTATCTGGCATACAATATTGACAGCGGAAGTTACACTGCTTGGTAACTGATACACGCATATAATCAATTGTGCGTTGAAATGAATCTATAAGCATATATGTCCTAAGGATTATAAATTTATTGCTACTTTATTGTTACAATGGGGGATTATACAAAACAAGTTACAATACACTATAAAGGCTAAAGGTTTTTTATGCAAAAGATTACAACACCTTGTGTGATTCTCGCTGGTGGGAAAAGCTCTCGTTTGGGACAGGATAAAACACAGATTCATTTTGGTGGCTATCCGCTTAGTCAATGGCTTGTAATGCGTTTTGAAAATATGTGTGAAAATCTCTATGTGAGTGCAAAGCAAAGGGATAAGTTTAATTTTCACGCGGAGTTTTTAATAGAAAAAAGCTCCATTTATGCTCCGCTTGTAGGAATGATAAATGCCTTTGAGCTTTTAGATTCTAAAGAGATTATTTTTCTAAGTGTGGATACACCTTTTATCTCACAAGAGACACTTTTAGCCCTAGATTCAAAGGATAGCCCGATTGTGTATGCGCAAAGTGAGTTTAAAGCACATTATTTGGTTTCAAAATGGCAACGCTCCACTTTAGATTCTCTTCTATGGGCGTATAAGTCTAAAAGCTATGCCTTGCATCGCATTGTTAAATCTCATCTGCACGAGATTGTCCCTATCAGCGAAGAAGAGGGTTTAAACATTAACACAATGCAGGATTATGAAACCGCACTCCACAAGCTAGATAAATTAAATGAGCTAAAGGGCTAAAAAATGGCTAATGAAGAAAAGACACAAGCCCCCTCCACCCATAAAATCGCTAAAGCACGAGAAGAAGGTAATGTCAGTAAAAGCCCGGAATTAGCGGGATTTTTTATTCTGCTTGTGGGGCTTGGGGCGATGTTTTTACTTCTGCCTTTTTGGGTGGAGCATAGCCAAAAGATTTTTATCCATATCAATTCACTTATCACACAAGAAGTTGATGTGCGAATGCTGGGGGATTTGATGCTAAGTATCGGGCTTGAAGTATTTATTATGTTAGCCCCGCTTTTTGTAGCCCTTATGGTAACAGGTGTGATTGCTAATATCGCACAATTTGGGCTATTGCTCTCCCCCAAAGCCATTAAGCCAAAGCTCTCTAAAATTAATCCCATTACGGGTATAAAAAATGTCATTTCGCTCAAAAAACTGCTTGATGGCTTTATGATTACACTCAAAGTCTTTGTGGCGTTTATTGTGGGATTTGCTGTGTTTGTGAGCTTTTTTAATGAACTGTCTAGCGTGTCTATGAGTGGGCTATATGGGCAGATTATGTGGTTTAGACAAAAGGCGTTAATTCTCATCGGTGTGCTTTTAATCTTATTTTTCATAATGGCGGTGAGTGATTATCTCATCAAACGCTATCAATACATTAAAAGCCTTAAAATGAGTATCAAAGAAGTCAAAGATGAGTATAAGCAATATGAGCAAAGCCCCGAGATTAAAGCTAAAATTCGTCAAATGCAGCAAAAAATCGCTAGTAATCGTATGATGCAAGAGATTCCAAGTGCTTCTGTGGTGATTACAAACCCTACGCATTATGCTGTGGCGTTGCGGTATGGTGAAAAAGAGATTGAAAAAGGTATGCCGCCTGTGGTGGTGGCAAAGGGGATTGATGAGTTGGCTATCCGTATAAAGGGTGTTGCTAGGGAGTATGAGATTAGGATTATTGAAAATCCCCCTTTAGCACGAGAGCTATATCGTCAGCTAGATTTGAATCAAGCTATTCCGCACGATCTTTTTGCCGCGGTTGGTCAAGTCTTGCAAGAAGTAGCATACCTTGATAGCTTGGAAGGCAAAAACACAATGAGCGAAATTCTCCAAGCCGCAGGTGCTAAGGCTCACCAAGCACAAGCAAACACAATGTAGTGTAAAAGTTTATAGAATCTTGCTTTTATTCTATAAAAAGTCTCAATATAGCCCTATCTTTACGCATAAGCCTTGCATAAGCTTATTTGGGATTTAAAAAGATTTGTTAGAATATCGCCTTTCTTACTTAAATTTCTTAAAGACAGATAGGGAAACTTGGGGCGTGTGGTATGGATAACAAACGATTGATTGGCTTAAGCGTTGGGCTTGTAATTCTTATTTTGGTAGGCGTGGTTGCCTTTAGTTCTATTATTTTTGAAACTCAAGAGCCTAGTTTAGAATCTAGCTCAATCCCAACGCATTGGAATTTACAAGATGAGATTCAAATAGACTTTAGTGATGAAAGCGGGATACGCGATTATCGTGTGCAAGTGGTATTTGATAATGAAATTTTGAGTGATGAAAAAGAAGTGGTTTTAAGTAAGCCAAAATCAGTAAAGATTCCATTGCCAAAGCCTTCAATGACATTGAAAAACGGCACGAGTATTCAGTATAAAATTGAAGTAACTGATTGGAGTAGCTCACATTTTTTCACCGGTAATACGGCAAAGATTGATTTGAATCTCATCGTAGATACGACACCGCCAGAAGTTACGCCCATTGCTTCATCATATCAAATCGTGCGTGGGGGCAGTGCGGTGGTGGCGGTTGAAGTCAAGGATATGGCATTAGAAGATGTGCGTTTGAGCAATGGCACAGATGAGTTTGCCCTTTTTAAATACCTTGATGACAATATTTATATTGGCATTATCGCTTGGCCTTTGAAAAATAAATTTTTTAGCACTCAGCTTGTGGCTAAAGACAAAGCAGGGAATATCACAAAGCATAATATTCCACTTGTACGGAATATCAATGCCCCTTATTATCGCTCAAATATCCGTATTAAAGAGGATTTTTTAAGTGGTAAGCTTGATGAGCTACTCTCTCAAATTGATAAAAAGCATTTGCGGGAGTTTGACAATGATATAGAAAAATTTGCGTTTTTTAATGAAGAGATTCGCAGTGAAGATGAAAAGAGAATCTTAAAGGCGTGTAGCGATTTAGTTGGGGATAAAAGCTTTATTGATGAAGGCTTTCACGCTTTTGTGCCACTTAGAGGCTCAAAGCTTGTTGGGAGTTTTGGGGATTTTCGCACTTATTTTTTAGGGAAAGAAAAGATTAGTGAAGCCATACATTTAGGCATTGATGTGGCAAGTGTGAAAAATGCACCCGTTATTGCAAGTAATAATGCGGTGGTGCTGCTTAAAAGTCATCTTGGGCTATATGGAAATACTTTGCTTTTGTATCACGGCTTTGGCGTGTCATCAATTTATTCGCATTTGCAGGAGAGCTATGTGGAAGTAAGCGATTTGGTGCATATAGGACAAGAGATAGGTAAAACCGGCACGACAGGTTGGGCTTTTGGCGATCATTTGCATTTTGGGATTCTAATACAGGGGCATTTTGTGCGTTTGAGTGAGTGGCTTGATCAAAAGTGGATTGATGAAAATGTGGTGAGTGTCTTAAACAAAGCACGAAGCTTTTATCAAACAAGAGCGGTTCCTTAAAATGCTTTTTGTCTAAAGGGTGCAAGGCTATGATAAAGACACATCAGCGGACATTAAAGCTATTTGAATTTGAAGCTGGAGCTAACACGGAGGAATATATCGCTTTTATCACAAAGCATTTGCCCCTTTTGCGATACCACACGCTTGGCTTTAAAGGCGAGATAGATTCTGTTTTAAAAGAGTTTTTGCAATCTCATCAGCTAAGTTTTAGCACACTTGATACGATTTACACTTTTCAAAGCCCACAGCAAAAGGAGTCTAAAGATTCTAAGCTCAATGCAGAATCTCAAAAGATTTCATCTGCCCCCACATTGTTTGTCTCTAAAGTGGTGCGGAGTGGAGAGGAGATTATCCATAATGGTGATGTGGTGATAGAATCTCAAGTCAATGATGGTGCTAGGGTGGTAGCAGGTGGGAATCTTGCTGTTTTTGGTGAATGCAAGGGGAGCGTTGAAGTTGGCGGGGAATATATGATTTGCAAAAAGATTCTAGCTTCAGCGATCATTTTTCAAGATAGGTTGCTTGATGAGCCTTTTTTACATAAAATTAACCAAAGCAGTGCATTATTCAAAATAATTTTTAAAAAAGACGATGATATAGTCATAAAGGACTTGCTATGAAACAAAAAACGATAAAGAATAAGGTTGAGATTGTGGGCGTTGGGCTACATAAGGGTGTGCCTGTGAGAATGGAGCTAGAGCCATTAGATGTGAATAGTGGTATAGTGTTTTATCGTAGTGATTTGAGGGCAAGTATTGAGCTAAAGCCCGAAAATGTCATTGATACCACAATGGCAACCGTGCTTGGCAAGGGGGAAGCTAGAATCTCTACCATTGAGCATTTGCTTTCAGCCATTCACGCTTATGGGATTGATAATATTAGAATCTGCTTAAATAATGAGGAAGTGCCGATAATGGACGGAAGTTCCATTGGATATTGTATGCTTATTGAGGAAGCTGGGGTTATTTCACAAGATGCTCCAAAAAAAGCTATCGCTATTAAAAAGCCCATTGAGATTCAAGATGATAAAAAGTTCGTGCGAGTTGAGCCTAGTGAGCGGACAATTTTTGATTTTAGCATTGATTTTAGCCACCCTGCTATCCGTCAGCAACACTATAAATTTACCTTTAGCACAAAGGCGTATAAGCAAGAGATTGCCCGTGCTAGGACTTTTGGATTTTTACACGAAGTAAATTATTTACGCTCTATTGGACTTGCTAAGGGCGGGGATTTGAGTAATTGTATCGTGCTTGATGAGAGTGGGATTTTGAATAAAGATGGGTTGAGGTATAAGGAAGAGTTTGTGCGACATAAGATTCTAGATGCTATTGGCGATATGGCATTGCTTGGAATGCCCCTGCTTGGCACTTATGTCTCTTATGCGGGAAGCCACAAGCTTAATCACTTACTCACAAAACAGCTTTTAAGTGATGAAAAAGCCTATGAGATTGTAAGCCTTGAAGATAAGGCTATGGAAGAAGCCTTGGAATACGCCTATGAGATGTAATTGTTGAGATGTAAGCCTTAAAAGTTTAAGAGATAAAATTGAAAGAAATTGATATAGCACTTGTGAGTGTTGGTGGGACTATAAAATGTGGATTATATGAGAATAAAGAGCTTTTTGAAGAGATAGTAAGCAATGAGCTAACACTTACCGCCTTGCCTAAAATCTTTGAATCTTTACTCCCAAATCCCAAGCAAGATTCTAAATATGCAGATATGAAAATAAACACCATTTACTATGCCAATGGTCCCGGGAGTTTTAGTGCGTTGAAGCTTACACATATTTTTTTGCACACGCTAAGCTTACTTTATGAAGTGAAGCTATTAGCTACTTCTAGCTTTTATTTCACTCAAGCAAAGTATATTAAAGCCTTTGGCACAACTTATTTTTATGAAAATGAAAATGGCGAGATTACCCTTGCTTATGGTGTAGATAGCCCACAAGAGAGTGAGTTTTATCTCCCAAAGATTCTAGATACGCTCCGTTTTCATCATAAGATAGAGCCATTGTATATACTGCCACCGGTGCAAAGTTAGAATCTAGGGGCTTTACAAGCGGAGTTAAGAGAAAAACATTATAATGCGAGTTTTTTGATGTTTTAAAAGGGAAGGAGAGAAGTTTTGGTTGTTCGTGTTCCTGCTACAAGTGCCAATCTTGGACCGGGCTTTGATACGCTGGGTTTGGCTTTGAATCTTTATAATACTTTTAGCGTTACTCCCGCACGACTTAGCAGTATCCATATTGCAGGAGAAGGTGAAGATCGCCCAAAATTACGCGTGGATAATGTGTTTGTTAAAATTTTTAATGAAGTGCTTGAATTTTATGAATATCCGCGGAGACATTATAAGTTTAGCTTTCACAATGATATTCCTATCTCAAGGGGGCTTGGCTCTAGCTCGGCGGTGATTATCGGGGCGATTGTGAGTGCATATCATATAATGCAAAAGCCTTTGGATACAAATGAGATTCTAAACCTTGCCCTTTGCTATGAAAATCACCCTGATAATATTACTCCTGCACTCTGTGGGGGCTTTAACATCGCAATGCTAGAATCTAATAAACAGCCCACCAAAAATACCCATAAAGATTCTATTTTTGGCAGTCAAAAAACAAGGGTTGTGAGTATGAAAACGCCAATCTCTAGAGATATTAAAGCTGTTGTTGTTGTGCCAAATACGACTATTTCTACAAAATTTTCTCGTCGCACTTTGCCTAAGAAATACAGCACAAAAGATGCGGTTTTTAATCTTTCTCACGCGTGTATGTTAAGTGCTGCATTTTTAAAAGGGGATTATACACTACTAAGGGAAGCAAGTGGGGATAGATTCCACCAAGATGTGCGTATGAAGGCTTTGCCGATTTTATTTGCTATCCAAAAACTTGCTTTAGAGAATAACGCTCTCTTAAGTACGCTCTCTGGCAGTGGCTCATCATTTTTAAATATTTGCTATGCCGATGAGAGTAAGAATCTTGCAGAGCTAATGCAAAAGAGCTTTCCAAAATTCCGCGTGTTTGAGCTGGAGTTTGATAATATGGGCGCGACACTGCTAGAATCATAAAAATTAGGTATAATACAAATGAAACAAGCCAAGCAAACGCGTATGTGTGTCAAATGCCGCAAGAGATTTCATCAAAAGGAGCTTTTAAGACTGCAATGTGATGGTGATTCCCTATGTGAGTTTAGCGGGAAAGGACGAAGTTTTTATGTGTGTTGGGAGTGCGTAGGGCAGCCAAAAACACTTCAAGTGATACTCAAAATCAATAAGCTCAAACCAAATGAGAACTATGCTGTAAGACTAAAGGAGATAAGCAATCAATGGAAAAAATTAGACTAGCACAAATTGGGCAGGAATTTGGCAAAGACGCTAAATTTGCCTTTGAAAAAGCCAAGGAAATGGGGTTAAGTGTCAAAACGCCTTCGAGCTCGGTTACGCAAGAAGAGGCGGCAATGCTCTATGAGTTTATGACAACAGGTGTAAATCCTTTGCCCCCAAAGCCTGAATCTAAAAAGTCAAAGGCAACTAAAAGTAAAGATTCTGCTAAAAAGACTTCATCTCAAGCTAAAGATACAAAAGCCCAAATAGAAAAAAAACAAATGGTGGAAAAAGAGAAAAAGCCATCTAAAACCAAAAAAGAAGCTCCATTAGAGCAAGAATCTAAAAAGATAAAGCAGGATAGCCCACAAACTGAAGCAACAAGCCCTAAAGAAAGCCAAGATTCTACTCAAGATCCTGAAGCCACTCAAGTTGTGAATGCAGAGCCAAAAGCCAAGATAGGCTTAAGGATTGTCCGCAAGAATGATAAGCAAGAGCTAAAAAGTAAAGAGCAAAGCCCTATTGAATCTAAAAAAGACGAGAGTAAAAAGCATACGCTAAGCTATAAAGAGCTTCTCGCACAAAGTGCCGATGAAGAGCATAAAAAGCACAAAAAAGATAAGCATAAGCCAAAGGTAGCCCATAAGCATACAACAGATCAAAAGATTCATATTTTAGATGATAGGGATATTAGCTTTGATTATGATGATGAGCAAGATGAGATTATGCTTTTTGATTTGAATGAAACGCAGGTGCGTGATGAAGATGAAGAAAATAAAATCCGCCAAGCTATCACAGATAGAGTGCAGATTCACAGAAAGAATCCGTGGATGAATGAAGGGAGCATTAAACGCGGTGGTAAAAGACGCAAACCGCCAAAAGTAGTAAAAAATGTAGATAAAGTCAAAGGGGCGATTTCTATCCCAGAAGAGATACGCGTATATGAGTTTGCTGAACTTATTAGAGTAGAACTTAAAGAAGTCATCAAGGTGCTATTTAATCTTGGACTTATGGCGACTAAAAATGATTTCCTTGATCGCGATGCTATTGAGATTCTAGCAGATGAGTTTGAGCTAGAGATTTCTATCCACGATGTGAAAGAACATAGTGAAATAGAAATGGAACTAGAAGATGCACCACAGCTTGAGCGTCCGCCTGTGGTTACGATTATGGGGCACGTGGATCACGGCAAAACTTCACTACTTGATTATATCCGTAATTCTCGCGTGGCAAGTGGTGAAGCGGGGGGCATTACCCAACATATTGGGGCATATATGGTGGAAAAAAATGGCAAAAAAATCAGCTTTATTGACACGCCCGGACATGAAGCCTTTACACAAATGCGAAGCCGTGGAGCGCAGGTTACGGATATAGCTATTATTGTTATTGCTGCTGATGATGGCGTGAAGCAACAAACCATAGAAGCACTCAATCACGCCAAGGCTGCTAATGTGCAAATCATCATTGCGATGAATAAAATGGATAAGGAAAATGCTAACCCCGATAAGCTTAAGGCTGAATGTGCGGAGCTTGGATTCACGCCTAATGAGTGGGGTGGGGAATATGAGTTTATCCCTATTTCTGCTAAGAGTGGGGAGGGGGTTGAAAATCTGCTAGAGACAATTTTAATCCAAGCTGAGGTCTTAGAGCTTAAAGCTTCTCATCAAGGTAAAGCTAGAGCTATCGTATTAGAGGCGAGTTTGGAAAAAGGCAGGGGTCCGGTGGCAACTATCATCGTGCAACAAGGGGTGCTGAATGTCGGGGATTCTGTCGTGGCGGATACGGCTTTTGGGCGTGTGAGGGCATTGCTTGATGATAGGGGGCAGAATATCACACAGCTTTATCCTTCTGGTGTAGCGGTTGTTACGGGGCTTTCACTTGTGCCAAGTGCGGGGGCAGTGCTTCAAAGTGTGGAAAATGACACGATTGCACGAGAACACGCACAAAAACGAGCCCTATATCTGCGGCAAAAAGAGCTAAGCAAAAGCACAAAGGTTACTTTTGATGAGCTAGGCGAGATGGTCGCTCAAGGGAATCTTAAAAGTCTGCCACTTATTATTAAGGCTGATACACAAGGCAGTTTAGAAGCGATAAAAGCAAGTTTGGAAAAGTTAAGTAATGATGAAGTGCGTGTCAATATTATCGGTTTTGGCGTTGGGGGGATTAGTGAAAGTGATATAGATTTGTCTGCGACAAGTGAAAATAGCTTGATTCTAGGATTCAATATTCGCCCAACAGGGAATGTCAAAGCAAAGGCAAAAGAGCTTGGCGTTGAGATTAAGACATATTCCATTATTTATTCATTGCTTGATGATGTTAAGGCGTTGCTTGGTGGGCTGATGTCGCCTGTGATTGAAGAAGAAAACACCGGACAAGCTGAAGTGCGTGAGACATTTAATATTCCTAAGGTTGGCGTGATTGCTGGGTGTATGGTCGTTGATGGGAGTGTTCAAAGGAGTATTAAAGTGCGGCTTATACGCGATGGTGTGGTGGTGCATACAGGATCTATTAGCTCACTCAAGCGGTTTAAAGATGATGCTAAGGAAGTGTCAAAAGGCTATGAATGTGGCATTATGCTAGAAAACTACAATGACATTAAAGTGGGCGATGTGTTTGAGACCTACAAAGAAATTGCTAAAACAAAAACCTTGTAAAGATTGTGAAAATTTACCTGCTTGGATTGGAATCTCGCCCACTTTTTACAAAAAGGAGAGAGAATGAAAAAGTTAGCTTTTGTTTTATGCGGATTTTTCTTTTTGAGTATTGCACAGGCTGATGAAATGGCTGGGCAAAATAAGTTTATGATAGGTGCGTCTGGGAGCTTTGGCTTTATGGATCGGTCATCAGAGTATTTTAACAATCAAGGCTTTGAGATAGATCAATTTGATGGCGATAAGAGCTTAAGTGGCTTTGGTGGAAGTGCTAGGCTAGGCTATGATGTGTATTTTAAGCCAACACAAGCTATTAGAATCTATGCTGATTATATTGGGGCGAGTTTTAATAAAGATGAGATTCTAGGCAGAATGAATCTTAATCATATCGGTGTAAATGTGGATTATTATCACTATGATTTTGCAAGTGGCTTTGGCGTGTTTACTGGAGCTGGTGCGGTGTATAATATGGGTAAAACAAACCTAGGCAATATAGATGGCATTGGTGTTGGATTTAATGTGGGCGGTGCGTATGTGATTAACGACTATGTTGAGCTAGAATTGCGTATGAAGTTTATTTTAGCTGAATATTTTAATAACAAAGCGGTGAATCCTGTAAAACTCCCTAATGGTGCAGGTGCTGGGACTATCACGGCTCAAAATCTTGACCTAGATGCTCCAATGTATCTTATGCTAGGGCTAAATGTAAGATTCTAAGCTTACTTTTGAGCGAGATAGAATCTGAATCTAAAGGTAAATTTTATTCTTATAGCCCTAATAGTTTTATGTGCTATGGGGTTTGTTTCCCCCAAGCTCACGCATTATTCCAAACTCTCTAGCACCTTTTGAGCGTGGTCTTTAGCCTTGACATTATAAAAGCTTTGTTTAATCACACCATCTTTACCAATGATAAATGTGCTACGGATAATCCCTTGCACTTCCTTGCCATACATCATTTTTGTGCCATACGCCCCATACGCACTTGCCACACTTTTATCCGTATCGCTAAGAAGCAAAATCTTAAGATTCTGCTTGGCAATAAAATTTTGATGACATTTTGGGCTATCTGGACTAATGCCTACAATCACATAATCTTTGGCGGCAAAAGATTCCAAAAGCGCACTAAAGTCTTTTGCTTCAATCGTACAGCCGGGCGTATTGTCCTTGGGGTAAAAATACACAATGATATTTTTGCTTAATAAATCCTGCAAGGCAAATTCTGTCTCATCGCTACTTTTTAGCCTAAAAAGCGGGGCTTTATCTCCTGCTTGAAGTTTCATTGTTAAATCTCCTTTATACAAATTTCAGCTCACCAAGTCTTTTAACTCACAAGGCAAGATTCTAACATTTTTACAATAATGCTAATTTACTTGTGTTTGCGTTTCGAAACTTTTCACATAGCCCTGAATCTGCCCTAAAACTTTAGAATCTATTTTCAAACGCAACCGCATAACGCTTAAATCTAGTCCGCTTTTCATTAGCTTCACCTCATCTTTGCTTGTTACAAGTAGTGAAGTGGCGTTATGCTTTTTTTGTAGCTCTTGCAAGGCTTGTATATCAAATCGTGCGTGGTCATTGAGCGTGATTTTCCCCACCACAGAATCTGGCAAAAACGCATCAAGCCTTGAAGGATTAGCAATAGCAGTAAGCAAAAGCATTCGCTCACTTGGAGATTCTATACTCACCTCCCTTTCATACTCTATCCCCTCACGCACGAGTATATCGGCTTCCTTTACCGCACTTTTTACTTCGCGGTAAATCCCACTTGGCAAACAAAATGGAAAATACGGCTTTAAAAGCGGCTCTAGCACGATATTGAGTTTTTTAAATCTAAATCTAAATCCATCATCTAAAAATATAACTTTAGCCCCTAGCTCTTTTGCTTTATGTATAGCTTCTATGCGGTTTTTAGACACAATCACACTTGCATTTTTTAGCTCTCTTGCGATGAGATGAGGCTCATCTCCGGCTTCTTCTTGTGAGATTTGAATCTCACCATTTAAGCTCACTATAACAAGCCCTTTAGATGAGCGTTTATAGCCACGAGAAATGACACAGGCATTTTGAAAATCTTTTGCTATCTCAATGATAAAAGGTGTCTTGCCACTGCCCCCGGCGATGAGATTCCCCACACTCACAATGGGGATATGAAAATCGTGGAATTTGGAAAATTTTCGCCTTACAATTGAGCCTATGGCATAAAGGAGTGAAATAGGTAAAAGAGTGATACTTAGGCATTTTTGCGGGAAGTTGGGATTATAAAAATATGAGTCAATAAAACGCATTGTTTTCCTTAGTTTTGATGTGTGATACAAGGGGGGTTGCTAAAGGCAAACACGCTTGGCATAGTGCGTTTAAAGGCATTTATCCAGATTCTTGTGCAAAGTGATTTTACCATTTGGGATTTAAAGCCTTGAGATTCTAAAGCGTTTTGAATGCAGTCTCGCTCATCTTTTTGCCCTGCCTTTAAACCGCCTAGATTTTCAAAACACATAAGAAAAGAATCAATCTCTTCATAGCTATATCCCAAATCATTCTCATCGCTTTGATTAGCAAATAAATCCGCACTTGGCTTTTTATTTATGAGATTCTGCGGAAGATTGAGATGCTTGGCTAGGGTAAAAATTTGTGTCTTATACAGGCTGCCGATGGGGTTTATCGCATAGGCTAAATCGCCAAAAATCGTCCCATAGCCAAGCACAAGCTCACTTTTATTGCTTGTGCCAAGCACAAGGGCATTTTCCGCACTTGCATAATCATAGAGTAATGCCATTCTAAGCCTAGAGCAAAAATTCCCCATACGCAACTTTTGCCTATCATCTAAATCGCTTTTGAGTAAGTCGTTTTCAAATCCCAAATGCGAGGCAAAATGGCTTTGAAAGCTTTCAAGCTTTATTACTTGCGGGGTGAGATTTAGAATCTTAGCAAGATTAAGTGCATCATTAAAGTGTATGGGACTTGAACTAAGAGAGGGCATAAGCAAAACTTTTAGATTTTCACTCCCCAAAGCCAAAACGCCAAGAGCTGCTACCACAGCAGAATCTATCCCGCCGCTTAAGCCTAAAACCCCTTTTTTAAACCCGCGTTGGCTAAACTCCTTTTGTAAAAAAAACACACAAGAATCTACAAAACCCTTCATTATATCCCTTTTGTTATACCCTTTTATGATGTCATTTATTTTCGTGTCGCACATTATAACATACTCTAAAAATAAACAAAAAGTTTAACAAAAATAAACAATATTTAAGCCTTTTTTGCATACGATACTAGCTTTTTAAACTTCAAATAAACACGAAAGGAGAAAAGATGCAAGACACAAAAAGACGCGATTTTCTGGGAATGGCTCTAGGTGGTGTTGCAGCTGTGGGAGCTGTGGCTTCTTTGTATGCGATGAAACGCTCTTGGGATCCATTGCCTAGCGTTGTTTCGGCAGGATTTACAACATTTGATTTGAGTGTATTGCAAGAGGGTGTGCTTCAAACGGTGGAATGGCGAGGTAAGCCTGTGTATATTCTTAAAAAACAAGCAGGTAGCCAAAAAACACCGGGCAGAGATTTTGAAATAGATGGTGCGGTTTATACGGTTGGGATTCAGATTTGCACGCATTTGGGCTGTATCCCAAGCTTCAATCAAGGCTCACAAGAGTTTGCTTGTGCGTGCCACGGCGGAAGATTCAACTCTTCTGGTATAAATGAAGCAGGCACTCCACCACCGCGTCCTATGGATATTCCACCTTTTAAGATTGATGGGACAAAAATGGTGCTAGGCGAAGAGGGGCAAGAGTATAAAGCCCTGCTTGAAACAAAACAAGCATAAGGAGAAAGTATGGAAGTGAAAAAAGCTGAAGGCTTGGTAGATTGGCTTGATCAACGCCTTGCCATTAGGAAATTAATGGAAGTGATGATGACGAAGTATTGGGTCCCTAAAAACATCAATTTCCTTTGGGCGATGGGCGTTGTGTTACTCACGCTCTTTTCGTTGCTCGTGGTGTCTGGATTCTTCCTTTTGATGTATTATAAGCCTGATGTGAATCTTGCTTTTGATAGTGTCAATCATACGATTATGACTGAAGTGGCATTTGGCTGGTTGTGGCGGCATATCCACGCTGTGGCAGCAAGTATGATATTTTTGATTATCTATATTCATATGTTTGTGGCTATTTATTATGGCTCTTTCAAAAAAGGGCGTGAAATGGTGTGGATTGGCGGAATGTTGCTTTTTGTGCTTTTCTCTGCTGAAGCTTTCAGTGGCTATATGCTTCCTTGGGGGCAAATGAGCTATTGGGCGGCTGCGGTTATCACAAACCTTTTTGGTGGGATTCCATTCATCGGTCCTGATGTGGTTGAGTGGGTGAGGGGGAATTTTGTCGTTGCAGATTCTACTTTGACACGCTTTTTTATGCTTCATGTATGTTTGTTGCCGATTGTGATTATTGGTGTGATTGCATTGCACTTCTATACGCTTAGAATGCCACACGTGAATAACGAAGATGGTGAGCATATTGACTTTGAAGCGGAGGCAAAAAAATACGAAGAGGGCAGAAAAAAAGAATCTAAAGTTATTCCTTTTTGGCCTGTATTCTTGTCAAAAGACATTTTTGTTGTGTGCTTGTTTATGATAGGCTTTTTCTATCTTGTGTGCTTCCACTTTGACTTTGCTATGGATCCTATTAACTTTGATCCTGCAAATAATATGAAAACTCCAGCTCACATTTACCCAGAGTGGTATTTCTTGTGGAGCTATGAGGTGTTAAGAGGATTCTTCTTTAGTGCGGATTTGGGGCTTATTGCTTTTGGTATCGCACAAGTGGCATTTTTATTCCTGCCTTGGCTTGATAGAAGCTCTGTTATAGCGCCTGCACATAAGCGTCCGGGCTATTTTGTGTGGTTCTGTCTGCTTATTGTAGATATGATTGTTCTTACAATCTTTGGAAAGCTCCCACCTGAAGGGGCAAATAACTTCATCGGTTTTGTAGCATCTATTGGATTTTTGTTTCTTATCTTTGTGGCATTGCCGATTGTAACCATACTTGAAAACAAGAAAGGAGCACACTAATGAGAGAGATTAAGATTCTAGGCATTATTGTAGTTATCGTAGGTGTGCTGTATTGGGGTGTTGAGCCTTTGGCACACGCCACTTTTCACCCCGAAGTAGCAAAGGCGGACTTTGAGTTTAAAGATTTATCTCATAATGTTGATGTAAGCAAGGGCAATGCAGAGCGTGGAAAAGCTCTTGTAGAAGCAAATTGCGTGGCTTGTCATACGCTCAATGATGTTGGCATTGCTGGTGGGGATATGGCTGTGTATTTCCGCGATGATAAGGAAGCGACTATTTTCACACCCGATCTTTCAACGGCTGGGGCGATTTATGATGAGAAATTTTTGGCAAATCTCATCATTGATCCTGCAAATACGCTGCATTTAGCTCATAAGTTCCCTAATGGCGATTTTCCTATGACACCTTATGTAACAGATGGAGATTTGAATCAAGAGGTAGCCGACATTGTAGCCTATCTTAAGTCTATTGGCTCTGTGTCTTTGAAAAAGCAAGTTTTAGAATCTCAAGAGTTTGTTGCTAAAAAGGGCAATATTGAAAACTCAACGCTAAGTGAAGGGCAAAAGCAAAATGAGATTGCCAAGCTTGAAGAGAGTCTTACAAATAAAGCCACTTTCCTTAATGCTTGTTCTCGCTGCCACACGATGAAGTATGATGGTGTTAGCTCTCGCACGACGCCAGAATCTCTAGGCGTGTATCTTGGCTCTGCCGCACCTGATTTATCAACGATGATTCGCAGTAAGGGATGGCATTATTTGGAATACTTCATTAATGATCCACAAAAAGTGTCTTATAAAGCGATTCAAGAAGCCATCATCAAAAAAGAAGGCTCACTCCCAGCCAATGATAAAAAGAGTGAATGGCAAGATGACAAAGATTATAGCAATCTAGCAAAAGAGCTTGGTGTAATGCCTGTGGGACTTTCTATGCCACGCGTAGGCTTGACACACGAAGCTCAAGAGCGAGTTGTAGCGTATTTAGAATCCATAGGTGATGCTAAAAAGGCGGAGAGAGAATCTCTAGGTATATATTTGATGATTTTCTTTGGTGTGCTTAGTGTCCTTGCGTATCTTTGGAAAAGACGCATTTGGAGTGAGATTCACTAATCTTTACTTATCTAGCAGATTCTACAATCTGCTAGAATCTTTTAAAATCTGCTAATTCTTTCAAATCTCTAAACAAAGTGTGCTTATAAGTCTAATGCTTTAAAAATAAGATTTAAAATAATGTAAGACAAAGAAGTAAGATATTTTCAAAAGGACTTATAGAATCTCGTCTCCCTAAGCTGCTTAAAGACTAGGAAGACAAAGTAAGAACACTATTTTTGCATAGCTTCAAGCTCAATATGCACATCAACATTATCGCTTACCATTGCATTGCCTGTGTCTGTGCCTACGCCAAAATCTTTGCGATTAAGTTTGCCCTGCAATGTGATTGCTACCAAGTCTTTTCCTGTTTTTGGGTGCTTTACAGGACCATTAAGCTCTACATCAAACACCACCTTTTTTGTAACACCTCGCATTGTGATATTTGCTTCAAGCTTTTTGCCATTGTGTTTTACAAGCTCTAAAGTCGCCTTGCCAAACTTTTTGGAATCAAAAAAATCTGGGGCATTTAGGTGCTTATCACGCGCACTTGAATTTGTGTTGATTGAAGAGATTTCTACTTCTCCATTTAACGCCTTGATAGTCTTGCCCTCAACATCAAGTGAGCCACTGAATTTATCAAAACTCCCTTTTACATTGCTTACAGACATATGTTTCACGCCAAAGCCCACTGATGAATGGCTTACATCAATCTCATAAGGCACTGCCAACAACGCCGCACTACACGCTACACTTAAAGCAGTAGCAACAATAATCTTTCTCATAAAGACTCCTTATTTATGATTTAAGCAAGAATCTCTTGCCTATTTGATTGTAATCCTAGATTCTAAATTGTGGGTAAATTTTGCCTATATAGCTGGGCTTGGTAGCAAATAGGGTTTGAGAATAAAAGCTTTTTTTTATGCTACAATACACCCTTTTATGCGACACAAAGACATAAAAGGATAATTATGAATCTGCTCAATACCACATCTCTAGCCCATAGCTTTGAAACAACGCTATATGAGAATCTTAGTCTAAGTGCGAATGCGGAGGAAAGCATAGCCATTCTTGGTGTAAGTGGGAGTGGTAAATCTACCATTTTAAATAATCTTTCCACTCTCCTGCCCCCAAAGGCTGGGAAAGTGAGTTTGCTAGGTATTGAAGATATTTATGCTATCCCTGCAAAGAAGCAGCTCCTTTTAAGGCGGCTTGAGCTTGGCATTGTGTTTCAGTCGCATTATTTGTTTCGCGGATTCAGCGGAGTGGAGAATCTCAAAGTCGCCTCCATTTTATCTCAACAAAGCATTGATGAAAATCTTTTAGAGGCATTTGATATTGCTAGTGTCGTGCATCAGCCTATCGGGCAGTTAAGCGGCGGACAGCAGCAAAGGCTATCTATCGCAAGGGTGCTGACAAAAAAACCAAAGATTATTTTTGCTGATGAACCAACGGGGAATCTTGATAAGCAAACGGCTTTGCGTGTGATGGAGATTCTTTTTTCATATATCCGCACAAATGGAGCAGCCCTTATCCTTGCGACACACGATGAGGAAATAGCAAGGCTTTGTAGCAAAACTTATCGCTTGTATGATAAGGTATTGCATAGCGTGAGTGCGTAAAATAGGGGATAAGCCTTAAATTTTAAAGCATAATGCTAATATATATGAGATTTATTATTATAATTATGTTAAAATCCCTACCACATCAATAAAAACAAGCATAAAGGCAAAACAATGCAAGATATGATAGATTCACTTGAGAAATGGGGCTATGTGATTTTGTTTGTATATTCGCTAGGGGGCGGATATGTGGGGCTTATCACCGCTGGGGTGATGAGTGCTTTGGGTAAGATGGATTTATGGCTTGCCGTGCCTATTGCGTGTGTGGGGAACATTATTGGCAGTTCGCTTTTAGCCTATCTTGCAAGGTATCAAAAAAAAGATTTAAACGCCCTGCTTCAAAAGCACAGACGCAAAATCGCTCTCGCACAAATCTGGCTTAAACGCTATGACGCGTGGCTGATTGTGCTAAGTAAATATCTCTATGGGGTGAAAACCATAGTCCCCCTTGCCATTGGCTTTAGTCGCTTTAATCTCTCTAGATTCTATTTCATTAATGCATTCTCTTGCGTGTTGTGGGCGGTTATTGTGGGTGTAGTTGGGTATTATGCAAGCAGTGGGGTGATTGCCCTATTAGAAAAGATTGACACGCACTCTTATGTCTTGCCCTTTGTGCTGCTTGGGCTTTTAGCTCTGCTCTTTCTTATCATTTCGCAAGTGTCTAAAAAAGTCAAAAAGACATTGTAGGTTAGGGGCTTATAATGGATTTGCAAGTGCATATTTGCTCACTTTAAAGAGATTCTACATTTAATTGATAAAGCTAGAGGTTTTGTAATAAAAGCGTGGGCAGATGAGAAGTCAAAGCAGTTTTATATAGAAGTGTTGCAATGCAATGTTGAAGCACAAGGATTTATTCTGCATTTACCGCTTAGAATCTTAACTTTACATTAAAGGCAAAGCAAGGCAAATTAAGCCTTATACAAGTTGTTTGCGTTGTGTAGTCTAAGTTTTGCCATAATGGCTCTGCTTGTAGCACTATTCTTAAAATCACAGATTCACACAAAAAAAGCAAAAAAGGTCAAAAAGGTAAAATAGAGATATGAGTTTTTTTTCCATTGAATTTAGTGTTCTTTTGCTTGTATTTTTCTCGCTCTATTGGGCTGTGAAGTCCTTTAAGATTCAAAATCTTTTGCTTTTAGGCTTTAACTATCTTGTGATTTATTTTTTTAGCCCTTATTTTGCACTTATTGTGGGGATTTATACCTGCCTTGTGTATGTTCTAGCTCTTTTTATTGACACTGCAAGGTTGCGGTTTGTGTTTTTAAGCTGTGTTAGCGTATGTGTGTTATTTTTGTGCTTTTTTAAATATTATGCAAATATCAAAGATGAGTTTGACACCCTGCTTGTGCTTTTGGGGCTTGATTTTTTAGAATCTGTTATTATTTTTCCTTTGGGCTTAAGCTTTTATACTTTTAATTCCATTACCTACCTGCGTCAAGTATATGAAGAGGGCAAGAATCTTATGCGATATGAAGATGATGGGGAGTATTATGAAGAGCAAAACCCTGCCTTGCAAAGTTTTATTGCATTAGCAACTTATCTTTCATTTTTTGCTACCTTTCTTGCTGGTCCTATAATGCGAAGTCATTTTTTCTTTCGTCAATACCACGCAAAGCGGGAGCTTGGCTACATTGATTTGATTATCGCGTTAATACTTTTTGGCGTGGTAAAAAAGGTCTTTATCGCAAATTACGCACAAATCTATGCCGCCCCCATTTTAAACGCCCCTTTTTCCTACCATAGCCTTGAATTGCTTTGTGCGATGTTTGCGTATAGTGTGCAGATTTATTGTGATTTTAGCGGATATGTGAATCTTGTGTGTGCTTTTGGGTTAGCTCTAGGCTTTACCTTACCGCCAAATTTTAATATGCCCTATATGGCAAAAAATCTCAAAGACTTTTGGAATAGGTGGCATATTAGTCTTTCAACCTTTATTCGTGATTATATTTATATTCCGCTTGGGGGCAATAGAAATGGCTTTGTGATGACACAGATTCTAGTGCTTTTTTCCTTTGGGCTTTCAGGCTTGTGGCACGGCGATACTTGGACTTTTCTCATCTGGGGGCTTTTACACGGCTTTGGGCTTGTGGTGTTAAACTGCTATAAGCAGCTAGGACTACCTAAACTGCCTTTTGGAGGGGCTAGTTTGACATTTTTATTTGTGAGTTTGTGCTGGATATTTTTTTATTACCATTCACTTGAAGAGGCGATAAACTTTTTTTTAGCGATGTATCAAAATTTTTCACTCACACCGCCTGTTTATGCGTATAGTGTGCTTATGGGCTTTGTAGCACTCTTTTTAATCTATCCTTTTATAGCTCACACTTTAGAATCTACGCAACGCATTTTTAGCCTTATTCCCCTTGTGCTAAAGCCCATTATCTTAGCGGTGATTTTCACGCTCATTGTGGGCTTTATGCCTAGTGGGATTCCTAATTTTATTTATGCGAGTTTTTAATGCGTGCGTGGCAGTTTGTTTTCATCGCTCTTTTTACATTTTTGCAGCTACTTTTTTATTTGCATAGTTCCATTGTGAGCTATGTGGAGCAGCAGTATCATAACTTTAGTGAGAGTGAAAATATCTTTATGGAGTTTGTGGGGAGTGCGTATAATGCCCTATATTTGCAAGATAACGCCCTTTTTGCTCTAAGTGATAAGCTAATGGACGAGTTAGAATCTCTGCGTTCAAAAGTCTTTGGTTTGCTTGAAGTGGGGCAGATTGAGCAGGATATGGGAGAGCTAGATTTTAAGCAGGATTCTGCTTTGCAGGGGCGAGATTTACAAAAAGATTCTAGTGATACAAATTTAGACAAAAAGGCAGAATCTCAACCCCACGATTTGGATTCTAAAACGCTAGAATCTAGCCCACAAGATTCTAATCCCCAAGATTCTACTTTACAAGAAAATCACTCTCTAGATTCTGATTTCAAAGAATCTAACCCCATAGAAGCGGTGCTAAAAAATATCGCTACCACAGATGATTCTGCTCCAACATTGCCTAAAGATTTACAAGATTTATCTAACTCGCCTACACCAAACCCACAAATAGAATCTACTCTAGATTTTTCAAAGCCTTTCCCACAAGATTTGTCTCATTCCACTCCGCCCACACAGCCCACACCACCGCCATTGCAAGAAAGCTACACGCCCTTAAGAAGTATTAACAATCCTAGAATCCAAGTGAGCGAGGGAGATAGCATCTTACTCATCGGCGATTCTATGATGCAGGGCGTTGCACCCTATTTGCTAAGGACTTTCAAAAAGGTAAAGATTCAAGGGATAAATCTTAGCAAACACAGCACAGGGCTGACTTATAAGCATTATTTTAATTGGGAGTTAGCCACAAGAGATGCTTTAGAAAAGAATCCGCACATTTCGCTTGTAGTCGTGCTTTTGGGGGCAAATGACCCGTGGAGTATGAAAAAAGGTATAGCGTTTAAAAGCCCTTTGTGGGAGGAGATTTACACGCAACGCATTGATGAGATTTTACAAGTGGCTAAAGCATATAATGTGCGTGTGGCTTGGTATGAAGTGCCAAGTGTGCGTGAAAAATCGCTCAATGATAAGATAATGTATCTTAATAGTTTGTATGAATCTGCGGTAAAACAAAGTGAAGAGTATTTCTTACAGAGCAATGGCATTGTTACGCAAGGTGGGAAATATTCTGCGTTTATCAAAAATGCTAAGGGTAAGAGTGTGCAGGTGCGTGCTGATGATGGGGTGCATTTCACCACAAGGGGCTATCAAATAATGGCAAATATTTTGCTAAATAGCCTTGAAGTGTTGCCGCTTGAGAATGCCCCGCAAGAGAGTGAGCCTACACAGGAGTAAATGGGGGTAATGGAATGAAAAAGCTCATCACTGCCCTTATACTTTGCGTGAGTGCGTGTGTGAATGTGTGTATGGGTGAAGAATATCCGCTCAAACTCATTGCAAAGGCTATAAGTGAGCAGAGTGAGCCTAAGATTGCCAATGTGAGCAAAAAGCTTTTAGAATCCACACAAGGCATTGTGAATTATCAAGCCGATATTCCAAAAGCTTTACAGCAAAAGCTTGAAAGTAGGCAGAATCTTAGCATTCGTGTTTTGGGGGATTCTCACATTGCGGGGGATTTTTTCTCTCATCGGTTGCGTGGGCTACTCTTTAAGGACTACACGCTAGGCTTTGTGTATCCGCTCTATCCAAACTATCATCAAAATATCGCCCTAAAATATGAGAGTGAGAATTTTGAGATTCTAAACTCCCGCTTACACGAGCTTGATGAATATCCGCTAGGTGGCGTGGTAGCTAAGCCCCTTGAGCTTCCTGCCTCCATCACACTTAGTCCGCAAAAATCCACAAACCCCATAGAGACAAAAATCATTTTTAAATCTCCCAACAAAGAATCTGCTTTAATCGTGGAAGATTCTCATAATCAACGCTTTATTATCAATGCTAAACGCCCTTTTGTGTGGCAGTTTTTGAGCCTTAGCCTACACTATCCCGCCACAATCCGTGCGTTAAATGAAAAGGTGTTGCTTGGCGGATTTTTCCTTACAGATGAAAATAATAATCTTGTTGAGAATCTTGGCATAAATGGGGCGCGTTCAAATTTATGGCTGAAATGGGATAAGGCACTTTTTATGCAGCAAATGCGTTTTCTTCCTGCGGATTTAGTTATCCTTTGCTATGGTTCAAATGACGCGTTGTATGATACCTTTAACGAATCGCTTTTTGTGAAAAATTACAGCGATTTGATTGACAATATAAGGGAGGCTAATCCAACTGCTAGTATTTTGCTCCTTACCCCGCCCCCTGTGGTGCAAAAGGTAAGCAATGCCTCAAGGCGTAAAAAAGCAGTGTATAAGATGAGTAAAAACGCTAAGGGCGTGAGAGAGGCGGTTATCAAAGTGGCTAAACAAAAGCAAACAATGCTCTTTGATCTGGAGGGCTTTATCAATCAAAGTGGGGGTAAGAAAAAGTGGGAGGAAGCCGCCTTAGCCAAAGCCGATGTGCATTTACTGCCAAATGGCTACAAGCTTGTAGCGGATAAGATTTTTTATGAGCTGCAGAAAATAAAATATTTCTAAAAACAACACACCAATATAAAGCGGGATTCTAAAAATTGAGCTAAGACTTAAGCAGGGCGAGATAATCCTTTACCCTCTGTCTGTTTGGCTTCCTGCAAGAAAGGTGCGTGTAGATTGAAAGCTCATCACACATGCCAAAAAGCGACTTTTTCACAGAATCAAAGAAATAATCGCATATTTCAACAATTTCAGCTTGTGTGTTGATATGCTCATAATTCATAATGACATCATAATCTAGCTTGGCTTGGGATAGCAGCGGAAAACACGCCATCATCTTTCAGCAACAAGCACGGGTGTGCTACTATTTCAGGCAAGTTTGCAATATGTTCTAAAACCGCACAAGAGATGATTCTGTCATAAAATGGGCTTTGGATTTGGGATTTAATGGATTGCGTGGATTCAAGGGAAGCAGGGGATTCTATGTGGGATTTAGCAAATGCACTTATTTTATCGGCATTTGTATTTACCCCCCCCCCGTTAATATCACTGCTTTGTGCTATTTCTGCAATATCTTTATATATGGCATTGATATGTTGGAGTTTTGGGGAATCTTTATAAAGGGCTTTGAATGGCTCTATAATATCATACATGTGTGAAATCGCTTTCATAGGATATTTGATTAAGCGTTCCTGCACCTATTTCTAGGGTTTTATGCCCACTAATGCCTTGTGTGTCATTGGCTACTTTGTAATGTAGCCAACGCTCTAATTTTTGGGCTAAGCCACTTGCCGTTCCTTATCCATCTCTATTGTTCTTATAATGTTGCTCATAGATAGCCTGATAAGTTTGTGGCAATGGACTTCTAGTCTTTGGAAAATTATCAAACATCACTCACTCCTTTTACTTGCTTTTTACTCAACCTATCGTTTTAAGCCATTAACGGTTTGTAGCATAGAATCTGCGGTTTGAATGCTTTTTGAGTTGGCTTCATAGGCTCTCTGCCCCGTGATAAGATCCGTCATCTCTTCTACAAGCTTTACATTACTTAGCTCTAAAAATCCCTGTCGCAACTGCCCAAAGCCATCTAATCCGGGCACTCCCGCTACGGGATCGCCTGAAGCATTGGTGTTGATAAAAAGATTATCGCCTAGAGAGTGAAGCCCAGCAGGATTAATGAAATTCACAATCTCAATCTGCCCTAGCACATTAACTTCTGTTTGATTGCCTTCAATCACGCTTACCGTGCCGTCTGTGCCGATATTAATCTGTGTCGCCCCCTCTGGAATGGTAAGCTCGGGGATAAGCCGATAGCCCTCTGCATTGACGACATTGCCATTATTATCAAGCTTAAAGCTCCCTGCTCTTGTGTAGGCGATATTGCCATCGGGCAACTCAATTTGAAAAAATCCATTGCCGGTGATGGCTACATCAAGGTTGTTTTCCGTCTCTTTGGGGTGTCCTTGTGAAAACATCTTTTGCACTGCTACGGGTCGCACACCGATACCCACTTCAATGCCTGTTGGCGAAATGGTGGTTTCACTCGTGCTTGTCCCAGCGTATTGCAACACTTGGTAGAATAAATCCGCAAACTCCGCCCTTTGCTTTTTATATCCTGTGGTATTGACATTAGCGATATTGTTTGAAGTGTTGTCAATTTGCATTTGCTGTCCTAGCATACCGGTGGTGGCTGTGTAGAGTGATCTCATCATAGGGCTATCCTTTATCTTAATCTCGTGGAATTGTTACTTTTATGAAGCAATTTGTGGGTTTAAAAGCAAAAGTGATTCCACACTAAAGATTTTTATAGCTAGATTTTAATATAGTTTGGCTTCTACTTTGAGAGTGTAGCTCCATAGATTCAAATGAGCTTCAAAAAAGGGAATTTATGCTTTTAACAACGCTTTATATCATCGCCATTACAGCAGAAGGTATGACAGGTGCTCTTGCGGCTGGAAAGCATAGAATGGACTTGTTTGGCGTGATGTTTATCGCACTTGTTACGGCTATTGGCGGTGGGTCAATCCGCGATATTTTACTCAATCACTATCCGCTCACTTGGGTAGCCCACCCTGAATATGTGATTCTTATCTGCGTAGCGGCATTGCTAACTACGCAAGTCCCGCGAGTGGTGAGCAAATCTGAATCTGTATTCCTTACACTTGATGCGGTGGGGCTTGTGGTCTTTAGTATTTTAGGCGCACAAGTAGCCATTGATAAGGAATATGGCTTTATCATAGCAGTAAGTGCAGCGGTGATAACAGGCGTCTTTGGTGGAATCTTGCGTGATATTTTGTGTATGCGGATTCCCCTTGTGTTTCAAAAAGAGATTTATGCAGGCATTGCTATCATTGCTGGGGGAATGTATTACGCTCTGCTTGAATATGCGAAAATAGATATTATGCTGGGGACAATCTTAACGCTTTTTGTGGGCGTATCAGCTAGACTTTTGGCGATTTTTTATAAGCTTTCATTGCCGGTTTTTAACTATCAAGATGAGGGTGAAAAAAAGCAAGATGAGCAGAAAAAACAAGAATAGAGCGGTGTAATGTTAGTTTTTGGATTCTTTTTATACAATACTGACTCTTTCATAAGGAATACACTATGAGTTCAATCGCCCTTGCTTTGAAGTATCGTCCAGCGAGTTTTAGCGACTTGGTTGGGCAAAATGCTATCTCTCAAACGCTCTCCCTTGCCTTAGATTCTAAGCATATTTCTCACGCGTATCTTTTTAGCGGACTGCGTGGGAGTGGGAAAACAAGCTCGGCTAGAATCTTTGCTAGAGCATTAGAATGCGAGAGTGGTCCTATCAGCACACCTTGCGGGAGTTGTGCGAGTTGTGTAGCGGCATTAGAAAATCGGCATATAGATATTATTGAAATGGACGCGGCGAGTTCTAGGGGGATTGATGATATTAAAAAGCTCATTGAGCAGACAAAATACCGCCCTAGCTTTGGACGCTATAAGATTTTTATCATAGATGAGGTGCATATGTTGAGTAAAGAAGCGTTTAATGCCCTATTAAAAACGCTTGAAGAGCCACCGGAATTTGTGAAATTTATCCTTGCGACAACTGATCCGCTTAAGCTCCCTGCGACTATCCTTAGCCGAACTCAGCATTTTAGGTTTAAGCAGATTCCCCATAGGCTTGTTGTTGAGCATATCACAAATATTTTAAATAAAGAGGGTGTGAGCTATGAGCAAGAAGCCCTTGAGATGATCGCACGGAGCGGATCTGGGAGCTTGCGAGATACACTCACCTTACTTGATCAAGCTATTATTTTTTGTAAAAATCATATTGAAGTTGCAAGTGTGAGTGATATGCTAGGCATAGTGGATCCGCAGGTTTTGAAAGAGTATTTTCAAGGCATTTTGCACCATCAGCACGATAAAGTCAGTGGGATTTTACAAGTGCTGTATGAATATGAATGCGAGATGATACTTGATGAAATGATGCTCTTTTTAAAGGAGAAACTTTTGCAAAGGGATAGCGACTTTCCGCCTTTGCTGCTAGATAGGTTTGCTAGGATTCTCACAGAATCTAAAAGTTTGTTAAATCTTAACACCGATGGGGCGTTTGTGCTTTTACTCTGTGCGATGAAAATGCAAGAAGCCATAAAGGTAAAAGATATAGAAACTATGATTGAAGAGCTAGAAAATGAGATTTTTGGAGCAAATCAAAATAAGGTGCTAAATTCTACTTCTGCTTTATCTTCTTTGCCCTCTTCGCCACAGAATCCACAAGCCCCCCAAACTCCAGCAGATTCACAGAATCCCCAAGCTTTTGAATCTCCACAAGCTCCCGCCCAAACACCTTCTTTAGATTCACAAAAAACGCTAGGGGCTTTGCATTTTCAAACCTTGATACAAAAGATTACAGATCGCAATGCCGAGCTAGGCGAGATTTTTGAAAAAAATGTAAAATTTGTGGAATTTAGCAGAGAAAAGTCGCTGTTGCGTTGGCAGAGTGTAGCCCAAGGGGAGCATAAGGAAAAATTGCGTGAGTTTGGTAAGATTATTGTAAGTCTTGTGCGGGAGATTTTTGGTGCAAATACGCATATAGAGCAAGTCCAAGACAATATCCAAGATTCTAACTCACAAGCCACACAAGATTCGCAAAGTCCGCAAAATTTGCAGAATCCACAAGCCCAAAGCCCACAAAATCAACAAGAAGGGCTACAAAAATTTACAAGCCAAAATCGCGATGTGATTGAAGCTATTCGCGATAGTGTGGGGATAAAGGAAGTTCTCGTGCAAAATGACAAACAAGATAAGGGCGATGAGAATGCGTGAGCTACAACTCCAAGAAGATGAGCTTTTTAGCCTATGTGAGATTCTGCAAGAGAATGTAGCTAAATCGCCTATTGTGCTTTTGCGTGGGGAGCTTGGCAGTGGGAAAACAACGCTTGTTCGCTCTTTTGTAGCCTATTGCGGTGGGGATACAAGCGAGGTAAGCTCCCCTACCTTTAGCCTATCACAAGGCTATGAATGTCAAAAATATGGGGTGATTTATCATTATGATATTTATCGCAAGGAGCTAAGTGAAATGCTTGAGCTAGGATTGTTAGAATGCTTAGAGCTTCAAGGTGTGCATTTTGTGGAATGGGGGGGAAATGACTTGCAAACACTGCTTAGACAAAATGGCTTTACGCCCATAAGCATAGACATAGAGCTAGGGCAAAACAATAGAATCTACAGAATCTATAAGGTGGGCGTATGAATAAGCTTACAGCACACAATCTTAGCAAACAGATTAAAAAAACAAAAATCGTCCAAGATGTCTCACTTGAAGTGAGTAGTGGTGAAGTAGTGGGGCTTTTGGGTCCTAATGGTGCGGGGAAAACGACAACTTTTTATATGATTACGGGGCTTTTGCACCCAAGTGAAGGCAAAGTAATGCTTAATCACACAGATATTACAAAGCTTCCCTTACATAAGCGTTCAAATCTAGGCATTGGCTATCTGCCACAAGAATCTAGCATTTTTAAGGATTTAAGCGTTGAAGAAAATTTGATGTTAGCCGCTGAAATTAGCATTAAAAGCCCTAAAGATAAGCAGATGAAAATTGAAAAGATGTTAGAAGAGTTTAATATTGAGCCTATTCGCGCTAGAAAGGGCGTTAGCCTAAGTGGGGGAGAGAGAAGACGCGTAGAGATAGCTAGGGCGTTAGTCAAAGATCCAAAGTTTATTTTGCTTGATGAGCCTTTTGCCGGGGTAGATCCACGCGCGGTAAGTGATATTCAAAATATTATTTTAAAGCTTACACAGCTTGGCATAGGGGTATTAATCACAGATCATAATGTGCGAGAAACGCTTTCAGTTTGCTCCCGCACTTATGTGATTAAAAGCGGGGCGTTACTAGCAAGTGGGAATGCTGAAGAGATTTATGGTAATGAGCTTGTGAGAAAATACTATTTGGGAGAGCATTTTAAGGTATGAGTATAGGCGGGAAATTACGCGGGAATCTGCAGGTTAAAGCTCGGCTTTCTACGACTTTAAAAAGCTGGTTGCCGATTTTGCAAAGTGGTGTTACCGAGCTTGAAGAAACGCTTAATGCCATTGCTGATGAAAATCCTTACGCAAGCGTGCAAAGCCAAATGACACAAAGCCTGAATGCCAAGATACCTAAAAGAAATAAAGCTCAATCTAGCGGTGCGTCTAATGAGCGATTTGAACAAAATTATATCAGTGAGCAAAGCTTATATGAAGTGCTTGAATCTCAAATAGATTCTAAACTTTTTCCTACTAGCATTTCTCAAAGTATTGCTTTTAAGATTCTAGAAAATATCAATGATGAGGGCTATTTAGATGTGGCGGTGGCGGAGCTTGCCTTAGAAATGGGAGTAAGTGAAGGTGAATTTGAAAGGGTAAGACAGCGATTTGCGTATTTAGAGCCTTATGGTGTGGGGGCAAGAGATGTACTAGAATCTTTTCTTTTTCAGCTTAATAATACTGATTTAGAAGGGGAGAGTTATGAACTTGCAACTAAGGTGATTAAGGACTTACACAATCACAGCAAGTATAAAAATCACAAAGATTATAATCTTGTGATGAAAACTATTAAGAGTTTTAAAAATCCCCCTGCCATTGAGTTTAGCCCAAGGGAAGCGGAGATTATCCCTGATATTTTTATTTTTGAACGCTTAAAAAGCGATAGCTTGAAAAATACGACTTATGAGCTTGAAGTGGCGATTAATGATGCGTATTATCCCAAGATTGTGATTGAAGAGAATTTAAAGCTTAAAGACAAGCAGGGGGCGGAATTTTTAAGAACAAAGCTAAAAGAAGCTAAGGATTTGGTAGATGCACTAGATATGCGTAAGGCTACGATTCTAAAAATTGCCATTGCGTTGCGTGAAAATCAGTATGATTTCTTTATGGGTGGGGAGATTCGCCCAATGAAGCTTAAAGATATAGCCCAAGATTTGGGCTATGCCCCAAGCACGATTTCTCGTGCCATAGCGAATAAATATTTGGAATGCGACAGGGGCATTTTCCCTATAAAAAGCTTTTTTACCGCTGCTATTGATGGGGATACTTCAAATGCGTCAATTAAGGATTTTATATTGAATCTTGTGAAAAACGAGGATAGAAAAAAGCCTTTGAGTGATTTGAAGATTCTAAAAATTGTAGAAGAGAAATTTGAGCTTAAAATGGTAAGACGCACCATTACTAAATACCGCCAACAGCTTAATATCGCAAGCTCTAGTGAGCGTAAAAGATTGTATGAAATGAGCGTGTGAGAGTAAGTTAGGATAAAAAGAATGAAACAGAGCAAGATAGATTTATTTTTAGAACTTGCTAAGCCTGATGAAAAAGGCTTTTCAAGGTGGGTTAGAGTAAGTGAGTTTGTGGGAGCATACAAGACTTTGCGGCTTGGCAATGGCGGAAGCTGGTGTCGGGCGAGTAGTAGTTTAGCTAAAACATATATTGTAGAGCTTGATAAATCGCTCACAAGCAGCAGTGCCATTGATGCTATAAGGTTGCAAGGATTTAATCCGCAAAAAGCCTTTAATCAAGCTATACGAAAAGATATTAAAGATTTTTACAAATCACAAAAATGTGTAATGCTAGGCGTTTGCGGTAAGAGTGAAAACACGACAATTGAGATTGATCACAAAGATGGGCGGAAAGATTCTGCTAGAGTGAGTGATTTGCAAAGCCAAAGCCTACAAGATTTTCAGCCTTTATGCAAAGCGGCAAATGATATAAAACGCCAAATTTGCAAAACCTGCAAGGAGACAAATACCCGCTGGAGTGCGAAAAATATCAAAGGTAATCCTTATGACTTTTATGCTGGTGATGAGCGATATATTGCCCAAAGTGAAGGTGGGCTAGGCTGTGTGGGTTGCTATCAATACGATCCTGTGGCATATCGTAAGGAAAGTGTGAAAAAAATCGCGAAAGAAGCGGCAGACTTTATCTCAAAGAAACTTTATAAAGATTAGAATGAACTACATCGGCTCAAAGTTTAAGCTACTGCCATTTTTGCAACAAAATATAGAATCTACGCTCAAAAAGCATAATGCTAAATCTTTGCAGGATTCTATTTTTTGCGATTTATTTGCAGGCACAGGGGCTGTGAGCAAGGCTTTTAAACTTAAAGTCAAGCAAGTGATAAGCAATGATAAAGAGTATTATAGCTTTGTGCTAAATCAAAATTATATTACCAATTACACTCCCATTATCCGTGCAGATGAGCTATTAAAAACACTCAATAACACGCCCTTAAAAAAGGGAAAGATTTTCACACATTATGCCCTTGGTAGCGGGAGTGGGAGGCAGTATTTTAGCGATGAAAATGCGATGAAAATTGATGGGATAAGGGAGAGAATTGCTGCGTGGCGACAAAGTGGGTTTATCAATGAGGCGGAGTTTTATTTTCTCCTTGCTTCACTGCTAGAATCTGCCGATAGCGTGGCAAACACAGCTTGTGTGTATGGGGCGTTTTTAAAATGCCTTAAAAAAAGTGCGACAAAAGAGCTTGTGCTAAGCCCTGCAGTGTTTGAATCTGGCCACAATAGCCATAAGGTTTTTAATGAAGATTCTCAAAATCTTATCACGCAAATTAGTGGCGATATACTCTATCTTGATCCGCCTTATAACGCTAGGGAATATGGAGCGAACTATCATTTGCTTAATACCATTGCGTTGTATGATGACTTTATACCAAAGGGCAAAACAGGACTTAGGGAATACAAAAAATCAGCGTGGTGCAAAAAGAGTTGTGTGGAGAATGCACTTGATTTTTTGCTTCAAAATGCACAATTTGAATGGATATTTGTAAGCTACAACGATGAGGGACTTTTGAGTTTAGAAAAAATAGAAAAGCTTATGAAAAAATATGGGCGGTATGCTTGTGTCAAGCAGGATTACCAACGCTTTAAAGCAGATTCTATGCGTCAGCAAAAGCAGAGTAAAACTACTGAGTATTTACATATTTTGCATAAAGCTTAAATTGTGGTGTCGCGGATTTAAGCTACAAAATAAGCCAACTTTTAGCCAAAAAGAGTTACAATCTCGCCCTTTTGTGTGCTTTTACTTTTAAAATTGTTTTAAAATAAGGCGACAAAATTCACACATACCAATCCTTGTTAGGGTTGCTGGATTCTGCAGATTGTGAGAATCTTGCTAAGGGGTATGGAGGACAAACCAAAACTTTAAGGAGAACCTATGGTAACAATGAAAGATTTGCTTGAGTGCGGTGTGCATTTTGGACATCAAACACGCCGCTGGAATCCAAAGATGAAACGCTTTATCTTTGGCGTGAGAAAAAATATCCACATTATTGACTTGCAAAAGACTTTGCGTTATTTCCGCTACACTTACAACATTGTCAAAGAAGTCGCGAGTGAAGGCAAGGTGATTATGTTTGTAGGCACAAAAAAGCAGGCAAGTGAAACGCTAAAAGCTTATGCTGAATCTGTGAATGCACCCTATGTGAATTATCGTTGGCTTGGCGGTATGCTTACAAACTTTAGCACGATTAAAAAATCAGTCCGCAAGCTAGAGATTATTGAAGAGATGGAATCTAGTGGGCAGATTGATTTGCTGACTAAGAAAGAAAAGCTAATGCTCCAACGCAAGAAAGAAAAGCTTGATAAATATCTAGGCGGTGTGCGTCATATGAAAAAAGCTCCGGATATGATTTTTGTCATTGATGCGGCGAAGGAAAAAATCGCTGTGGCAGAAGCTAGAAGGCTTGGGATTCCCGTTGTTGCACCGCTTGACACAAACTGCGACCCTGATATGGTGGATTATCCAATCCCGGGCAATGATGATGCAATTCGCTCAATCCAGCTTTTCTGCAAAGAGATAAGCGAGGCGATTTTAGAGGGCAGGGCTGAAAACAAAGACTTGCAAGATGAGCAAGGCGAGGTGATTTCAGCAACTGAATCTGAAAAGCAAGAACTGCTTGATGAAGTGAAAGCTGAAGAAAATAGCACACAAGAGGAGGCGTAAAATGGCAGATATTCCAGCACAGCTTGTAAAGCAACTCCGCGAGATGACTGACGCGGGAATGATGGATTGCAAAAAGGCACTTGTGGAGACCAATGGCGATTTACAAAAAGCCGTAGAATATCTGCGTGAAAAAGGCTTGTCAAAAGCGGCTAAAAAAGCAGATAGAGTGGCTAGTGAAGGCGTTGTGAATGTGGAAGTAGCAAGTGATTTTAGCAAAGCAAGTATGATTGAGATAAATTCTGAAACTGACTTTGTGGCTAAAAACGATACATTTAAAGAGCTTGTGGATAGGACGGCAAAGGTGGTGTATGAGAACACACTTTCTTGTACACAGAGTTTGCAAAGTATGAGCGTTGAGGGCGTGAAGTTTGAAGAGTATCTCCAGCAAAATATCGCTAAGATTGGCGAAAATATCGTTGTTAGGCGTGTTACCACGCTAGAAGCAAAGGGCAGTGGCATTGTGAATGGCTATGTGCATTCTAATGGGCGTGTGGGTGTGCTGATTGCTATGAAATATGGCAAAGATTCTTCAAAAAATGCCTGTGTGGAACTCGCTAAAAGTATTTGTATGCACGCAGCAGCGATGAAGCCTCAAGTGCTAAGCTATACAGAGCTTGATAGTGAATTTATCCAAAAAGAAAAGGTTGCCATTATCGCTGAATTGAAAAAAGAGAATGAAGAGCTACAACGGCTTGGCAAACCACTGCATAAGATTCCAGAATACATTAGTCGCAGTGAATTAAATGAATCTGTGCTGAAGGCTAAAGAAGCGCAATTGCGTGAAGATTTAAAAGCTCAAGGTAAGCCAGAGCAGATTTGGGATAAGATTTTACCCGGGCAAATGGAGCGATTTATCGCTGATAGCACCTTGCTTGATCAAAGAATAACGCTTTTGGGGCAGTTTTATGTAATGGACGATAAAAAGACCATTGCTCAAGTGCTAGATTCTAAATCTCAAGAGCTAAATGACAGCATAGAGATTGTGGAATATGTCCGCTTTGAGTTGGGTGAAGGCATTGAGAAAAAAGTAGAGGATTTTGCCGCTGAAGTCGCCGCCCAAATGCAGTAGGTTTAAATTTGCTGGACACAAACCTAAAAAGGTTGTGTCAGCTCTTTGTTCTAGAAGCTTACTGCGTGATTTAGGCTCTTATGCCATAAATATGGGTTAATTTTACACCATAGTTGCTCCCCAAGATTGAGAGTATCTTTTTGTGATTGAATGATATATTTCAGTGTATTTTGAATTTCTACTGCATCTTCTATCAGTTGTGTCTAAAAACCACTCCTTAAGCCCACCTTGAGCCATATCTCTTTGAATCCATTGAATAATAGGTGAGTTAAATCCAATTTTGCTTTTTCTCCATACGACTTCAGGAGGCATAAAAGGACAAAGTGCATCTCGTATGAGTTTTTTTGTATAGCCTTTGCCAAGTTTATAAGAGAATGGCAGACTAAATATAAACTCAACAAGCCTATGATCCATAAAAGGCATACGAATTTCAACGCTATTAATCATAGAATATCTATCATAATTTCGTAAGAGCGTTGGCAGAATGGTTTCACTAAAGATAAGATAAAGCTGTTGGCTAAAGTAATCCAGCTTTTTGAAGTTTTGATGATTTGAATCTTGTGAAGTTGGCATTTTGTATTTGATAAGGTGCTTAATTGTCTTTTTGACATAATATATAAAGGCTTCTTTTCCAAGTGCAAATGCCGAGCTTGCAGGCATTCTTGTTTGATTGAGTGTTGTTAAAACATCAAAAGCGATTGCTGGATTAAATTTGCTATCCCAAAGTGCTTCAATCAAATGTCCATACCCGCTAAAAAGCTCATCTGCTCCGTGACCATCAAGTGTAACGCTCACTCCCTTTTGTTTAATTACCCCATAGGCTGCAATCATAGGCACAGGGCTTGTGATATAAAGATATTCAAACAAATAAAAATATTCATAGATTTTATCCCAATGCTTGAGTGGCTCAATTTCCACAAAATCGCCCTTGATACCAATATGATCTACGACCATTTTTGCATACCCACTTTCATCAAGGGGTGTATCTTTAAAACAAGCTACAACTGCGTGTTGCCAATCTTTTCTTACATCATTTTTCCCCAAATATGCCATAGCACAAATTGTTGCACTAGAATCTAGCCCACCGCTTAAAGCTGTGCCTATACTCACATCTGAACGCATTCGCAGTTTAACAGAATCTAAAAACAATGCCCTAAATTTTTCCACACTCTCTTCATAGCTAGACAAAGGCGTTGTGAGATAATCAAGGATTGTGTAGTAGCGGATAGGCTTAATCTGTTTATCCCCGCGTGAGTAAAAGGCATAATGTGCATAAGGGAAGCGATAGATTCCATCAATTAGCGTATCGCTTGTATGCTCGTAGTCAAAGATATGTGTGATATTGCTAAGGGTGTGAAACTTCTTTGATGGTTTGACTTCTTGTAAAAAAGGATAGATTGCCTTCATCTCAGAAGCAAAAACGAGTTTTTCTCCGCCATTATCATCTTTAATAAAACTATAAAAGAGTGGCTTTTTTCCAAAACGA
Organism: Helicobacter cinaedi PAGU611; assembly: GCF_000284635.1. NCBI lineage: Bacteria > Pseudomonadati > Campylobacterota > Epsilonproteobacteria > Campylobacterales > Helicobacteraceae > Helicobacter > Helicobacter cinaedi. The sequence goes on from NC_017761.1 coordinate 118,446, forward strand.
TCACGGGCAAGAAAAAGCTGTTGTTTTGTATGATTCCAAATAGCAAATGCCCACATACCATTGAATTTGTGGAGACATTTTTCACCCCATTCTGCGAAACTTGCCAAAACAACTTCTGTATCAGAATCTGTGTGAAACACATAGCCTTTAGCCTTTAATTCCTGTCGTATTTCAATATAGTTATAAATCTCGCCATTAAAGACAATACTATATTGCCCCCCCCCCAGTAGAGTTTTTAAAGCTCATTGGCTGATGTGCGTTTGAGCTTAGATCAATGATAGAAAGTCGCCTATGCCCAAGTGTTATATTTGTATCGCTTAGGATACCAAAATCATCAGGTCCTCTATGTTCAAGGGTATGTAAAGCCTTTAAAAAATCAGTTTCATTCGTGCAGGGAATGCTGCCAAGTATGCCACACATTTGTGCCTCCTAATATTAAAAAACAAGATTCTACATTAAATAGATTAAGATTCATCTGTGTTTATTCCAAATCACCCATACGCTCGCACTAATATACAATAAACACAAAAAGAGCAGATTTAAAAAATATCCCCAAATACTACTAAAACTCGCACCCATTTGATTGAGTTCTAAAAGTCCATTAATGCCGTGATAGGCTGGGAGAAAAGCGATAATATCACTCGCCCAAGGGGCAATCTGGGCTTTGGGCCATATAAATCCTAGCAAAAAGACAATCGGCATTGAGGCTAACATAATGATTTGCGTTGAGTAGGCGCGTTTAGGTAAAAGTGTGCCAAAAAACACACCAAATGCGGCAGTGGATAAAATAAAACCTATGCTAAAAAGCCAAAAATCAAGAATGTGTGCATTGATATGCACGCCATAAAATTCATACGCAAAGCCAAAATAAAACGCAAAAAGCACAACATAAATACAGAAAAATACAAAAATCTTTGATAGCACGATGAGAAGCGGATTGGCACTTGCGTAGTAGTTTCTCACCCCTTGATTATACTGCTGATTTTGCGTTCCACCGATGATTCCAGCTCCTGCTATAAGCGTTTGGTGTAGGATAAAAATAAGCACGGGAGCTAGAGTGTAGTTAATATAGCCCATTGATGTGTTAAAAAGTGGAATAAGGCGTGGGGATAGAATCTCGTGTTCTTCTATTTTGATTGTAAGACTAGCATTAAACGCACTTATCACATCAGCAGCCGCATTAGCAATAGAGCCATAAATCAGTAAATATGACGCATTTGCCATAATAGACAAAGTGGGTGGAATCTGCTGATAGAGGTGCTTTTCAAAATTATGCGGTATGGTGATAAGTCCATAGATTTGATTAGATTCTATCATCTCTTGAGCAAGGCTGGGATTATCTAAAATCTCCACCACCTCCAAATGCGGTGAGGCTCTAAAAAAAGTGATAAGCTCTCGCGATGAAGTGGAGCTATCATAATCAATAATGGCGATTTTCTGCTTTGCCACGACATCATTATAATAAGGCGTAGGGTAGAGAAAAAGATAAAAGAGTGATCCACCAAAAATAATCAGCATTGCCGATACTGAAGTAAAAATACTCTTTGCTTCAAGTAAAAAAATGGAATAAAAATGTTTCACAATGTAATTTCTCTCATATCACCTATGCGGAGAAACTCGCTATGCACACTAAAGACAAGCATTTGCCGATTGGTTTTAATGGCGTTGTTTTCATCATTGACAAGCACGGAGTTAAAAAACGCCTCTAAGGGTTCTTTTAAACTAAAAAGTGCGGTAATTTGAGAATCTACATCTGCAGTAAGTGCTTGGGATTTAAGCGATTTTAGGGCTTGGAAAAGAGCGATTTCTTGCGGCAGCTTAAGCAGCGATTCATCAATATGTGTGGGCTTAATCTCATCGCTTAAAATATTTGCCACACGCCTAAATAGGCTGACTAAGGCTTGTTTATCGCTTTTTTCAAAAAACGCATTTAACGCCTTGGCATTGCGGATAATGTTTTTAAGGTTTAGCACCCTTTTGTTATTCACACGCGCCTTTAGCACACTGCGGATAATTGAAAGATTGATTTTCAAAGCCCCCTCTAAGCGTTCAATGAAAAACTGCTCTATGCGTTTCATATCACTTATCTTATAGCCACCTGCTTGATAAAGCCTTGGCATATCGCTAAGTAAGTCAAAGTCTAAGTCATAATGGTTAATGATTTTTATCACACCATTTGCCGCGCGTCTTAGGGCAAAGGGGTCTTTTGAGCCACTTGGAATCTTGTCAATACTAAAAAGGGCAAAAATATTATCAAGCTTAATGCTTAGGGCTAAAATCGCACTTAGAATATGGCTAGGCAGGGCAGAATCTTCACCTGTGGGCAGGTATTGCTCCTTAATAGCAAGGGCAACAAGCGGGTGAAAGCAAAAATTTTTTGCATAGTAATAGCCCATAACACCCTGCAACTCGGTAAATTCATACACCATTTCGGTAAGCAAATCCGCCTTAGCATATTTCGTGGCTTGGGTGAGAATCTGCCTTGCTTCATCTTTAGGCATATCTATTGAATCTAAAGCAGGGGCAAAAGATTCTAAAAGGGCGTTAGCTAGGGCAGATTCTCGCTTAGATTTATCAAGCAAAGAGCCTAGATTTTCTACAAAAACAATCTGCTCTAAAAGCTCGGGTGTAAAGCCCTTTTTCAAGTCATTTTCATAGAAAAACATCGCATCAGCAAGTCGTGCTTTGAGTACCTTTTGATTACCCTGCACGATGGGGCTTAAATCTTTAGCCGTGGAGTTAGACACAAGCACAAAGCCATTATGAAGCACAGAATCTTTATAAGTCGCAAAGTAGCGTTGATTTTCTTTCATAGAAGTAATGATAACTTCACTAGGCAAGGCAAGGAAGCTAGAATCAAAGCTCCCATACGCCGCTTGCGGATATTCTGTAATAGCTACAATCTCATTTAGCAAATCTGTGTCAATTTCAACCTGAATCTTGTGAGCTGATTCAAGCTCGGCGATTTGGCTAAGGATTAGCTCTTTGCGTTTATCTTGGCTAAGAATGACAAAATTTTTCTGTAATGTATCAAAATACTGCTCTATGGAAGTGATTTTAAAAGGCTCAAAGCTCACATCTCTATGCACAAAAGTCTGTGCTTGTTTGCCAAAGTGGCGATTAAAGGCATTCACGCAAATGCTTTGCTCCCCTAGTAAAATAAGGATATTTCTCACAGGGCGGATAAAGCCTTGCTCCACATCGCCCCAAAACATACTTTTGCCAAATTGCAATGAATGAAGCCACTCTACCACCATAGATTCTAAAAGGCTAGAAGTTTCCACACCCTTTTGCGTAATAGCATAATACAGCACTTCTTTATTATCTTTTATTCTTGTTTCAAGCTCTTGCTCTAAAGGGAGATTATTTTTTTTATAAAAGCTCTCTCCGGCTTTGCTTAAGCCCTTCGTTTTATCCCCATCAATGTAGGCAATGCTTAAAGGGGGACCATAAGATTCTATAAGAGAATCTGGCGTGTGAGCTAAAAAGCCCTCTTCATACAGCACAAGGCGTCTAGGCGTATAATACAATGTAGGAGTAGAGCTGACATTGTGCTTTTTGGCGATACTCTGCCATTTTTGAATAATATGTGGTAGCTCTTTTAGCAAAGGCAGTGCGGGAAGCTCTTCGGTAAGAATCTCAATAAGCAAGGGCAAATGTGATTTCAAGGATATTCCTTTTTTAGATATGATTGCGTGATTGTAACGGCATTGTTATTAAAAAGTGATTTAAAAGTGGCAAATTTTGTGAAAAGAAGTGTGAAAATAAGGGAGATTTTGTGAGAAAAGTTTGGTTTTGTATGTTTTGTTTATGCGTTTTTTTGGGTGAGATGAGTGCTTTGCCATTGCATAAGATAGAGGGTAAATGCGTTGAACCTAAGAAGTTTAATAAAAATCAAAAGCAAGTGATTTTAAAGGCATTCAAATATGGTGCAAAAAGTGGCTTTGGCTACACAATGGCGGCTATTGCGTGGAAGGAATCTTGTGCGGGGGAATATAGGGTAAATTTTGCTGACCCATCAGCGGGAATCTACCACGCGCATATCCCGGGCATTATCAAAAAGCATAAGCAAAAGGATTCTGCATTTATGCGGAATATGGTAGGAGAGCTGCTTATGCGAGATGATGAGTTTGCTTCACAAACCGCGTTAGAGGAGCTAGGCTATTGGCACAAGGTGCGGAGGGGGAATTGGTATGAGGTAATAAAGTCCTATAATAAGGGCTTTAGCTGGGAAAAGGACAGGGAGCGGGATAAAATGGCACAGGCGTATTTTGAAGATGTTGCAAAGCGAGTAAAGGAGCTGCAAACCTATATTCCAAAAGTGAGTTCAAGCACAGCACGCCTTGCTAAGAAGGATTATGCTTTGGAGTTTTTGAATAATGCCACACAAGGCGTGTTGAGCGAGAAAAATGCGATAATCAAAGATTCTGTGGCAGATTTTAGGCAAAATCACAAAAACACAAAAAGCAAGGATAGGGAAAAGTTTATCATCTTGGAGGAGTAGGTGCGTGTGAGCTATCTGCTGAAGCGAGATTCTATCTCGTGCATAGTTTTTAGAGACTGCTTGAGATTATCCTTTGTAATAAATATGCCAAAATCCTTTGGTATAGAATCTGCATTCCGCTGAAAAATCCTATTTAAGCTCAATATGTCAATATCAGGGATATGGTGAGTTTCTTCGTAGTAATTGTAGTCATTTGTAGTTATGCTATTAAGATAGCCAAAATGCCAAAATCCATTAGGGAAGCTCTCCGCCATTAGTAAAAGGATAGAATCTCTTACTTGTGGAGAAAAAAGTTTAATAGTGCTATGGTGCATAGGGGCTGTGTAGATAATGCAAATAATATGATGTTTTGCACATAGGGCGTTTATATTGTGGAGCGTTTGTTTTAGTAGGATAAGTGAGCGTTTGTTTATAGAATCTTGTGGTCTTACAGGAGGCTTATGGAAGCTTGGCTCATTTGCGACATAGGCTTGTGGATTCTGCTTTCTTTGTTTTTCGCGTATGGTGTAGCCCCAAATGCCTGTGTGTATGTCTTCAAATTGAGGCAGTTCGTCATAGTCTAAAATGACTTTAAATTTATCATAAACAGCTCTTGGAAGAAAATTAAAAAGATATGAAGCATAAAATTCATTTACACTTTTATGCGTTATCTCATAATGCCAAGTGCGTTGCATATCGTTTGCTGTGCGGTAATCAATGATATTTGCGGCGTGGTCTAGCCCAATTTGAATAATAGCGTATTTGATAGGATAGTCTTTTTCTATGAGATATTGCAAGAAGATTTCCGCATCAAGTGGATTAGCACTTGAAAACCAAGCATTGTAAAATTTAGAATCTGGCAAGTAGGATTCTGCTACTTTTGGCTCTATGAGGCCTATGCGTGAGCTACCGATAAGATAGGCATTAAAGTCATTATAATGTGTTTTTAGGTATTCAATTTTTTCATATCGTTGCACATGATGTATGCTTTTTGGTGCAAATTGATGGGTAAAAATTTCATAAGGATTAAATACATAATTAAATAAAGCATTGCAAGGAAATAAAATTGTAATCAGTAATGCGTATAGGCAGTATCGTTTATAGCTCATTGTTTGTCTCCTAAAAATTAAAATATAAAAATTCGGAGACATTATTGAGAGCATTGATTGAAAGTGCAAAAATTATCCAAAACCACACCACATAAAACCAATTTGGCTTAAAACGATTGAGCCACTCCACCCCATTCCTAAAGCCCAAACACACAATAAAAGCTCCTAGAATACACCCCCACACTTCATAGGAGCTATCAGTAATGGCATTTGCCCATATATCAAAACTTATGAAACTATTACTTATTTGAGAAATAAAAGGTAGGAACTTAAGCTTTATTAATATATTTTCCACCACAATAGGCAGCACCACCTCCCCACCAAACATTCCCTTTAACAGATTCACCGCCCCTTGCAGATTTTCAGCACGAAAAAATACCCAAGCAATATTGACAAAATTAAAGGTAATAAACCAGCACAGCACCGCATAGATTCTAGTTTTCATAAAGCGTGTATATACATTCTTAGAATCCAAACGCCCTGCTTTATCACTACAAGCACAATCTTTTACTTTAGAATCTAATCTCTTGTATAAGAGCATATAGATTCTATGCACCACCATTGCCAACCCGTGCAAACTCCCCCATATCACAAAGCCCCAGCCAGATCCGTGCCAGATTCCGCTTAAAAATGCCACGATAAAAAGATTTCTAAGTGTAAGGAGATTGTTTATAGTGGTATAGAATCTGCTTTGTTTATGAGCTAGATTTTGATTACCCCCTAATGGAATATATAAATACTCTTTTAAGAATCTCCCCAAAGTGATATGCCACTTTCTCCAAAATGTAGCGATATTTAATGCCTTATAGGGCGAATTAAAATTGATAGGTAACACAATGCCAAAAAGCAACCCCAAGCCTATCGCCATATCACAATAGCCACTAAAATCAAAATAGAGCTGAAAGGTATAGCTTAAGCTTGTAGCCCAAGATTCAAAAAGATTGAGAATGCTCCCACTCTCCACTGCACTAAATCCAGCATTCGCCCACTTTGCAAAGCTATCTGCAATGACTACTTTTTTAAATAAGCCAATGGAAAAGATGAAGAGTCCTTTAGCGATGTATCCCCAATTTATTATGCTAGGCGTTGTCTTTGTGCGAAAAAGCAGGGAGTTTGTGGTTTGCTGCGTCAATAGACTCCTAGTCTTATCTCCTTGCCAACCACTGCACAACCCTGCTTTTTCATCGCAAATACTTCCGCCTGTAAGTTGTTTAGATTCTAGACTTTGTGGAATCTTAGAATCTACTTTTCGCACTTGTTTTTCTTCTTCAAGGATTCTAGGAATTGCGGTGGGGCTGTGGGAGCTTTGCGGATTTTTGCAAAGGTTAGCGAACTTGGCGTTCGTGCCTTTGCGAAAATCCGCAACACTGTCGCATTGCCCACCCAAGACCGAATCCCCTCTATTCATCGCATAAAATTGTGGCATCATTTCTTTATGATGCACAATAGGTCCAGCGATGAGTTGTGGAAAAAATGTGATAAATAGGCAATAGTCTAAAAAATTGATATGTGGAATTTCTTTAAAAGATTCAGCTTTACTAGAATCTAGCATTGTCTTTTGATATTTTGCATTAGCAAAATCCATACAATCAATGTTGCACACTTTGCGTGTATTCCTGCTCTCGTCCGCTTCGTGGTGCATAAAATCGGATTCAAAGGGGGCAGTAGTGTCCCCCGCCGATTTTATGCTAGAAGCGGAAATGGCGAGGCTCTCCCCTTGATTGCAAAAAAGAAAAGCGGTCGCTTTGCTTTTTTGGGCTAAGGGGAGCGGAGAGGGGATAAACCTTTTTTCTTTTGCGGTGGTTGTAGATAAAGTAGTTTGCGTTAGAGAATGCTGAGATTCTCTATTGTTTTTTACATTAGATTCTAAGTCTTTAAATTCTTCCCTCTCTTTACTTTGCTTATAACAATCCACTAAAAACGCAATTTGTTGAAAGGTTACAAATGATAAGGCTAAAGGCAAAAGAATATGAGGCAATGGAATAGCAAAGTCTAAATGTAAAAGTTGCGTAAAAAGATTAAAATTTTCTAAGAAAAAGTCAGTATATTTAAATATACCAAGTAAGCAAAGATTAAAGATAATGCCAAGGGTTAAAAATGTTTTAGGAGAAAAGGTGCAAAAAGAAAATAAACCAAAGAAAGTAAAGTTGTGAGAAAGAGAATTTAACTTATCCCCCCCCCCCCCGTTAAAATCTACACTTATTTGCTCTCTCACATATAAACTTTTTAAAATACCTTTGGCTAAAAAATAATTCACAAGTATTGAGCCAAGTAATATGGGGAGATAAATAAGCTTCCAATACGCATAGAAAAATAAACTTAGCTACAACCAAAAAGCCTTTAGCAAGATTCATATAGTGTGTGGAGCTAATCTTTTAGAGGCTTGTGTGCTAGAATCTATGGCTTTAAAACTTTATCTCTTTAGATTCTAATGTTTTGGATTTTAATTCTTTAGATTCTAGCTTTTTAGATTTGCAATGAGAATCTTGCCCTTTAGATTCTAAACTCTTAGAATCTAAGTAATGAGATTGTGTTTGCTTAAGCATTTGCCTAGAATCTACTTGTTTAGATTCTATATATTCTTGTTCTGCTTGTCTTATGCTTAATGCCTTTAGGATATGAAACACAACCCAAACAATAGGCAAAAAGCAAAAGATAAAAAGATAGGAGTTGAAGAGCATTTAGATTCTTGCCACACCACTTGAGATTGCCGCATCTGCTACGGCTTTGCTTACTACTTCATCAAGTCGCTCATCAAAGGCTGAGGGGATTATGTATTCCTTGCCAAAGCTCACTTTTTGCTTTAAAAGTTCTTCAAGTTTTTGCGTGATTGGCTCTCGTGCAAGATTTGCTATCGCTCTAGCAGCGGCAAATTTCATCTCTTCATTAATCTTGCTTGCCCTCACTTTTAACGCACCTTTAAAAATATAAGGGAAACCTAGCACATTATTGATTTGGTTTGGAAAATCACTGCGTCCGGTGGCAACAATCGCATCAGGTCTTGCTTTTTTCACAACTTCTGGCATAATCTCGGGTGTGGGGTTGCTTAGAGCAAAGATAAGTGGAGATTCATTCATTCCCATAATGTCTTCTGCCTTTAATAAATCCCCTTTTGATAGCCCAAGCATCACATCTGCACCATTGAGTGCATCTCTATAAGAGTTATAATGTCCCTTACAAGCAAACTCCCTTTTTAACGCATTTAAATCAGTCCTATCCTCTGTAATCGCCCCTTTAGAATCAAACATCACAAGATTCTTAACCCCAAGGGCTTTATACATCTTAGCACAAGCCACTGCCGCTGCCCCTGCACCAAAGACAACGACTTTAATCTCTTCTACCTTCTTATTTACCAAGTGTAAAGCATTAATAATCGCTGCGGTTGAGATGATTGCTGTGCCGTGCTGATCATCGTGCATTACAGGAATATCAAGCTCTTCAATCAAACGCTTTTCAATCTCAAAGCATTCTGGAGCCTTAATATCTTCAAGGTTAATGCCCCCAAAAGTAGGGGAGATTGCCTTGACAACGCTCACAAACTTATCCACATCTTTTTCATTCACTTCAATATCAAAGGCATCAACTCCGGCAAAAGTTTTAAACAAAATCGCTTTGCCCTCCATTACAGGCTTACTTGCCATTGCCCCTATATCACCAAGCCCAAGCACCGCCGTGCCATTACTAATAACAGCTACAAGATTGCTTTTTGATGTGTAATCATACGCACTTAAAGGCTCGGCTTCTATTTGCTTACAAGGCACAGCAACACCGGGCGTGTAGGCAAGCCCTAGCTCATCAATGGAGCGTAAGCGTTTGCGTGGTTGCGTGGTAACTTTACCGCCGATGTGATAGGGAAGGGCTTTTGGGTAGGCTGCTTTGAGAGTTTGTAAATCCATAGGAGATCCTTTGGGAGAATGTCAATGTGAAAAGCAATTTTTAGCACTTTTTTACAAATAAAGCATAAAGTTTTACGATTTTTGAGTTTTTCTTTTAGAATCTTTATAATCCACTTACAATCCGCCAAAACGCCTTTGTCTTTGACTAAACTCGCTCAAAAGAGAATCTAGCTCATTAGCGGTGAAGTCTGGCCAAAGTGTAGGGGTGAAAAATAGCTCGGCGTAACTTGCCTGCCAAAGTAAAAAGTTTGAGATTCTTTTTTCCCCACCTGTGCGGATAAGCATATCTACATTGGGCAGTGTGGCGGTATCAAGGTTGGCATTAATAAGCTCTGTAACTTCCTGTGTGGTAAGCTTACTTAGCCTTTGAGCTTGGGAGTTGGCAAGTTTAAGAAAGGTGCGGGCAATTTCATTATGTGAGCCATAGTTTAGAGCTAGAATCTGCGTTAAATTTGTGTGATTTTGCGTTAAATGCTCTAACTCAAAAATGGCATTTTTAAGTGGCGTACTAAAGGCGTCAATGTCGCCAATGACGCGGAATCTAATATTGTTTTTGATATAAGTTGTCCTTTCTTCTTTAAGATATTTTTCTAAAAGCTTCATAAGATAGTCTATCTCCATTTTTGGACGCTTCCAATTCTCTGTGGAAAAGGCATAGAGTGTGAGAAATGGAATCTTTTGGTTGGCACACCATTGCGTGATTTCCTGCACAACTTTTGCACCCTCTTTATGTCCTTGCGTGCGTTTTTTGCCCTGCTGTTTTGCCCAACGCCCATTGCCGTCCATTATAATGGCGATATGTTGGGGCAGGGCATTATTAAGATTCATTATTTTGTCCTTTTGCTGTATTTTCTTGTGGGAGTTTGCGGAGTAAGGAGGCGGGATTGCCCGCATAGATTCCACTTTGTGTAATAGAGCGTGTAACAACTGCTCCTGCCCCAATTACCACATTATCACAAATATTTACAGGTAAAATCGTGGCATTTGAGCCAATGCTGACATTATTGCCAATGCGTGTGCCTTCCCACAAATCTTTGCTTTGAGCGGGGAAGCCTTCAGTAAATCTGTCATTTATAAACATTACCCCGTGCCCTATAAAGCAATCCTGCCCTATCTCTACAAGTGAGCAAATAAAGCTATGCGATTGAATCCGCGTTCTCCTGCCGATTTTAACTTGGCTTTGAATCTCACAAAATGGTCCAACAAACACATCATCTTCTAGTGTGCAGTCATACAAATTGCTAGGGTTAACAACCTTGACATTTTTACCATAGCTTACATTTTTAAGCCCGGAGTGTAGAATCCGCATTTAGTCCCTTAGCTTTTGGAGTTGAGATTCTATCTCCCTTAATTGCAAGGCGTAGTCTTGAATCTTAGCAAAAGTCTTTTGACTATTTTGTGTGAAATTACGCGGAATGGGGAGATTCTCTAAATCATTTGGGTTAAGCACACCAAGTCGCTCATCAATGTTACCTAGAGCCTTTTGCCCTTTATGCGAAAAAAGATAGCAATAAATCCCTATGGCAATATCCGTGTTTGGGGAGCGAAGCACGACTATGCCTGCATTTGCCACGATAATGTGCCTTTTAGCTTCAGGGCTAAGAATGGTAAATTTTGGCGTATTGCCACGCAAAGAAATAGCTATATCATAGGGCTTTAAAGCATATTTTTTAATCTTAGTTTTATCGCCCTTAAAGCGTTGAGTGGAAAACTCATCGCAAAATCCAAACTCCGCAAAATCTGCTACACCCAAATCAAAAAAGGTGATTTTTTCATCTTTTGGACTGCCATAGACACGCTGTCCGCGGAAAATGCTTACTTGCAAGTCTTTAAGATATAAGCTATCTGCCACTTCTTGCTTTGGCTTATGCAGATAATATCCCACGCTTAAATCGTGTGGATTAATCTGCTTTAGGGGCGTTAGAGTAGAATGCTCACTTGTAGCTTTGTGCTTATAAAGGGCAAGGAGTGAGCTAAGATTGATAAGGCGGTTATACTTGCCATCTTTGCGGTAGAAATGCGGCGTGTTGGCATTGATATGCAAAATAGAATCATTATTTTGTGAAAGCACAATGATTGAAAAATCGTGTGCTTGGTGGGGAAAGATATTTTTGGGCAGCTCAATTATGGCTTCAATCAGCCTATCTTCACAAAGCTTTTCACGCAAACGCCCTTCAAGCGAGGACTTAAGCAAGGTTTGTGTGCGGAGAATAAACACACCTTTATCTTTGAGATGAGAAAGGGAGTGGATAAGGAAAAGCAATTCTGGGTAGGTTTTAATGAGTGTTTCATAAGAAGAAAAGCGTTCATCTTCTTTGAGAAATTGTGTGCCTATGTGGCTATCAAGAGGGGGATTGCAAATGATTTTATCAAACTTGTGATGTTTAAATTGTGCATTTGTGAGAATATTATTCAACACAAGATGTTGGGAGCTAAGATTTAGAATCTTGCAAGTAATTTTAGCGATTTTTGCCAAGGTAGATTCTAGCTCCTCGCCATAAAGTTCTACATTCTTAGCGTGATTGCAAATGGCAAAAAACAAGCTCCCCATACCATAGCAGGGATTATACACGCTCTCTGTCTCTTTAATATCTAAGATTCCTACAAGCAGTTCATTAATTTCTAGTGGTGTAGAGTAGGAAAAAAGTTTGTGGGTTGTCTTTTTTTGCGTAATGATATGTAAAAACTCTTCAATAACGCTATTTGTGATGGTTTGTGTATGAATGACTTTGAGAATCTTTAGAAGATTCGCATTTGGATTAAGAGGGGTGTAAAGCTCTGCTCCAAAGGCTTCTTGCAGGGCTTGAGAGAAAGATTCATAAATGGGTTTGCGTTTATTAGTAAGAAGGATAAGAGATTCTATAAATGAGGCAGAGTGGCGTTTCAGCCAAAAAAGCTCAAGCATAACCGCGATAGAATCTAGCATATCAGTGTGATAGCGTTTGATGTATTCAAAACAATTTAGCAACTCTTTTGATGCGTGAGAATCTGGCATATACACTCCTAGGTGGTGTGAAAATATATTTTTAGAATCTAAGCACGCACAGCAAGTTTTGTAATAGCTTCGGTATTAAGATCGTCCATATGGCTTTTCATTACTTTAGAATACATATCTACAAGGCGATTTGTCTCTATGAGAGAACTCATCTCCAGCACAGCATTGACATTGCTTTTTTCTAAAAATCCTTGTGCAATCATAGCACTATTTTGCATAATATCGCGTTCATCTAGTCTATCTTGTGGATATTCATAAAGATTTTTGCCAGCTTTTTTAAGATAACGCGGATTTTCAAAGCCCACAACGGCTAATGCCCCGATGTTGATTTGCTCCGCAATAGCGTCATTATTGATATTTCGCAAATAGAGATTGCCATTGTTGTCGCTCTCTAAGTACATTCCTGTGGGGATAATAATACCTTCTTGTGAATCTAGCCCATCACGACTTAGCACAAGGTGTCCATCTTTATTGACTAAGTGTCCATCATTGTCTATATTAAAGTTACCATCGCGTGTGTAGCGGATACCATCGGGTGTTTTAATCACAAAAAAGGCATTATCCCTTTGCAGGGCAAAATCAAGCGGATTGTCCGTTTGGGCTAGGCTGCCTACACTTCTATCGGTATATTCTTCACTGATAATTGGCACACGATTCATCGTGCGGTTAAGAAACTTAGCGGCTTTGCGTGTGTGATCTTCAATAGGGAGTTGTTCTTTGTGTGTTTCAAACAATCGCAAATAATCGCCAATGACCACATCATCGCGTTTGAATCCTGTGGTGTTGAGATTAGCAAGGTTATTTGAGATGAGATCAAGCCTATTGAATTGCGTTACCATACCGCCGGTGGTGTTGTAATATCCACTTTGCATACTTTAGCCTTTTATAGAGAATCTAAAGTAAAAAAGCAAAAGATATTCCGTAATTTATTTAGGCTCTTTTATCGGTTTTTGGCATTTAGGTGGTATGTATTTTTTGAAAAAGAAAATACATACAACTTATAGTAAAAGAGATAAGAAAAGCAGACATAAAAGCCTTGAAAAATCGCTTATACTTCATCTTATTGTCCCATTTGTGTGGTTATCACTTTTAAGTTTGCCCCCTTAGAATCTTATTTGAAAAGATTATTTAAAAGCTTTCCTGCACCCTCTTTTATCTTATCATCTTTTATATATTTATCTATGGCTTGTTCTGCTCCCTTGCTTAGAGCCTTACTCGCTTCAGCTTTAATCAAATCACTCGCATCAATGCTAAGACTTGGCGAGGCGAGATTATCCCTTGCTTTAAGATAAATGTATTTATCTTTGATTTGGAATTTTATATCTGCATTAATCTTGCCCTTTTCTGTATCAATACTCGCTTCCTGTGCGTAAATAGCGGTATTACTGCTTTTTAGCCCAATGTCTGTGGTAATAAGCTTTTTGTCAATGGTGGCATTAAGTCCGGCATCTTCGTATGCTTCTTTTGTAATATCCGTTTTAAGGTATTTTTCTGCGAGTTGTGTAATTTCATTTGGCATAAGCTTACCATTGCTTAAAACCGCTTTGAGTGTGCCTTTTTCCGTAAGCGTGTCATAGTTAAAATCCCCATTCATACTTGAGCTAAACACCGGCTTAAGTTGAGCAATACTAAAAAGCTTGAGTGTATTGACATCTTTGAGCGAGGCAAAAAGTTTATTATTATCAAGCTTTGCATCAATGCTTCCACCAAGGGATTGTGTGCTAAAGTCCGCATAAAGCGTGTCTTTAAGCTTTGCTGTGCCTTGAGCTTTAAAATCCCCTGCGAGTTCCATACCCGTAAGGAATTTAAGCTTTTTAAGATTTGGGATGGTGGCAACATAGGGGATAACAAAGCTAGAATCTTTAAGGTTGATTTGGGTTTTAGCAAGATTAAGATTGGCAATATCTGAATCTAGCTTTGAGTTTGCCTCGCCTATGCCTTGTTTTAGCACCACGCCTGAAGTGAGATTGAATTTCGTATTTGGCATATCAAGGTCAAATTCCTTTTTCATCACCGCATTATTTGTTGTGCCTGTAAGCGTAAGATCTGTCTTTGTGCTTATACCTTTATCAAGCTCACTTACAACCGCGTTGAGATTTAATCTCATATCTGCATATCGTGGCATATAAATCATCCAAAGCAATGTATCAAGCTTTAAATTACTCACTTGTGCTTTAATAGTATCTGGGGCTAGGTTTTTTAGCAGGGCTTCATAGCTTGTGTTTGAACTTGCGATGTTTGAGCTACCTTTAATCTCTAAAGATTCCATTCCACCTTTCACTTCGCCCTTTGTATTAAAACTCCCGCGTATAGGCATACCCACAAGTGGTGTAAAAGCGGATAAATCGCTCAAATCTACTGCATAGCTTGTATTTGTGCTAAGGGTTTTAAGGAGCGTTTGTCCGCTTGAGTGGATATTGCCAATATTGCCATTGAAGCTAAAGTCGTGATTAAGTTTATCCATATCAAAAAGGGCATTAAGTGTAGTTACAAAAGTCGTCTTTGGCACATCTATATCAAAATCTTTTTTAATCAGTGTGCTATCCACCAAGCCTTGAGCGATTTGCAACAAGGTATTGCCATTAAAGTTCATATTTTGATCGCCTTTAATGTCCGCTTCAAGGCTAAGTGAGCCACTCGCGTAAGGCTTTATCCCAGCCATTGCAAGAAATTCTTTAATCTGTGCGTCTTTAATGTTTGCCAAAATGGCCGTAGGTGTAAAATCCTGCAAGGTAACGCGAATATCAGTAAAAGACTTTGCAATATCACTTGTAGTATTGACTTCAAGATGTTTGAGTGATCCTTTTGCCGTTGTATTAATCACAAATGAGCCTTGCAGCGGTGTATCTACAAGTTCACCTAGCACGGCAATATCTCGTGCATCAACTTTGAGGGCTAAATCAAGCGTTTGAGAAAAGAGTGAAAAATCCCCACCAAGTGTGATGATGATAGTATCGTTATGTGCGATTTTAAGCTCAACACTTGAGATTCCAAGCGAGAAAGTTTCAAGCTCAAGTTTGATAGGTGCGTATTTATCAATCTGCCCTTGAATAATAGGCTTAAGCAAAGCATTGCCCGGTGGTGTGAAAAGCACACAAAAAATAAGCACAAATAAAGCTAGGATAATCCCCAAAATCCAAAGGACAATTTTTTTCATACACACCTCCTAAGACATAATTTACAAAGTGCGGATTCTACAATGAATTTGATAAGCTTTTGCTTTGTGAATAATCCAAAGTAGAATCTTTAAGCTCCGTGTTTATATCTTTGGCATTTCAAGCTTTCTATTTCTACTTGCCACAAGGATAAACACAAAGATTCCAACCACCATAATCTTTACCCACAATGGCACAGGCATAGCCTCTCCTGCAGCATAGCTATGCATTCCAGTGAGATAGAAATTCACCCCAAAATAAGTCATTAACACAGAGAAGAATCCAACCACAGAGCTACTCGCAAAGACAAAGGGCAGATTTGTTTTTACCACAAATCTTAAGTGCAAAATAATCGCATACACGCCAATGCTGATTAACGCCCAAGTCTCTTTAGAATCCCAGCCCCAATATCGCCCCCACGATTCATTAGCCCAAATACCCCCTAGGAAATTCCCCACAGTGAGTAAAAATAGCCCTAAAATCATTGCCATTTCATTTAAAGCACTTAGCGATAAAATAGAGCTATCAATGCGTTCTTTGGTGTTGTTTTTCTGCGTAAATTTATCACTCCTTAACACAAACATAAATAGCGTAATAAGCCCTAGCATAAAGCATAATCCTAAGAATCCATAACTTGCAGTGATAACAGAGACGTGGATATTAAGCCAATAGGATTTTAAAACCGGCACGAGATTGCCAATTTGTGGATCCATAAAGCCAAGATGAGCCACAAAAAGCGTGATTCCAGCCATAAAGCTAGACGCACTCAAAGCCAGATTAGAATGCCTAAAAAACACCACACCCGAAGTAATCGCCGCCCACGCAATATAGAGCATAGATTCATAAGCATTACTCCACGGAGCGTGCTCGCTCACATACCACCGCAATGCCAAGCCACAAGTATGTAACACAAAAAGCAGGAATAAAAGTGTATAAAAGATTTTATGCACTCTAGGTTTGAGCGGAGCATTTTTAAGAATGGAATACAGCACGATGAAAAACAGCACAATGCTAAGGATTAAATAGGGATATGTGAGCTGATGAAAGGGATTGTAAGTGTTTAGCCAAATTTCAGAATCTATTTTCGCATCGCTAATAAGCGTTGCTCCGCCATTTTCTTTTTGGATTCTATCAATCTCTTCTAGGGCTTTATGAGCTTCTTGCCAATTATTAGAATCTAGCCCCATTTGCATACCCTCTGCAAAGCCTTTATACACCTGCATAAGAGCCTTAGCCTTTTGCATATTGCCTTCTGCCACAGCCGAGCTAATGGCTTCAAGTGGGTAGAGCCATTGATTGTTTGGGGTTTTGCTATCAGGGAATATTCTAAGCACCTGACCAGTATAGATTAAAAACGCATAGTTAATTTTCTCATCTACACTGATGACATCTTTTTCAAATGTATCACGCAAGGCGGGGTTTTTAAGATTTGCTGCTTCTACATAGTTTTGGAGGATATACTGCCCCTTTGGACTAAAGACATCAATATAAGCAATATATTTTTGATTTTCATCTAGCCCTAGAATCTGCCTAAGCTTAGGCGATTTGGTCGCTATCATTTGGATAGTTTGCCACTCTTGTGGATAGAAAATCATACCTAAGAAAATTTGCGTAGGATTTAAATCTAAAAATGTGCTTTTTTGCGTGAGTTTATGGATATATTCATCAGCTAGAGTGTGAATGGGCTTTGTGCGTCCGCCAAAATCTTGGACTAGAATCTTGTCAAACTGCTTTGCTAGATTTGAAGCATTTTTGAGCGATCGTATCATCGTAGGAATGTCTTGTAGATTCTCATTTTGGGCTTGTTTGGGAGTAAAGCTAGAATCTAGGCTAGAATCTTGTGTTGCTATCTCATCAGCATTTGAAGCATTAGGCAGGGCATAAGTGTGCGTTGGCAAAGTAAAAAAGCTAAAGGCACAAAATAGGGCAATCGATAAAAATTGCTGTGTTTTTAAGAATCTCCCTAGGCTTAAAAAGCGTCCATTTTTATCAAAAAGCAGCCATAAAACGCCAAGGATAAGCATTGTATAGCCTATGTAAGTGGGCGTTTTGCCCGGGTCGTTATTCACCGATAGAATAGAGCCTTTTTCATCTGGGTGATAGGAGCTTTGGAAAAAGCGATAGCCACCATAATCAAGGATATTATTCATAAAGATTCTAAATGGGAATGGCGGTTTGTCTTTTTCAAGCACTTCTACTTGTGAAGCATAGGAAGCTGGGGAGCTTGAGCCCGGATAACGCTCAAGCTCAAAGCTTGTAAGCTTAAGTGAAAAAGGCAGGGCAATAGCATCTGTCCCCCACGCAAGGAGAATGGTATAGTCATCTTCGCGTAGCAAGGTAATGCTTTCTTTGCTAGGGGTGCTATCCCCATCACGCAGGATAAGCGTTTCAAAATCTTTATCTAAAAACTTAATATCGGCTTGTAAAACATAGCGTCCCATAGGGGAATCTTCCCTGCTTAGACTGCCTGTGGTAATTTCTAAAGGTTTATCAAAAAAGCTAAAGGTTTGCTTAATGGGGCGGTTAATCTTATCATCAATGTAGGTTGGGATTCTAATATGCTCTACTTCGCCTTGGGGATTTTTCACTTGTATAAAGATGTAATGTGTGTTTGTAGTGATAGTATTAGCACTCTCCCCTTCTCGCAAACTCATAAGTCCCTCAAATCCATAATACCGTGTGATACCAGCTCCTATGATGATGACAATAAATGAGCTGTGTAAAAGCAGTGAAGCGTATTTCTTTCTCTGCCACGCTTTTGAAGTGATAAAACAGCCAATAAGGCAAAGAGCAAGCCAAAGATGTAAAATCTCAAACCAAAAAGCATCATATACCCAAAATCGCGCCGCAAGTGTGCCATCAAACTTTTCAATAAAGGTTGCAATACCACAAGCAGTGGCGTATAAAGCGATAAGTAATAAAACCATTTTCATAGAACAAAAAAGTGTTTTAAGAAGTTGCATATTTGCTCCTTATATGTAATAAAATCTTGGAATTTATAGAATCTTATTTATCTCACTTGCCACTTGCGTTTGGTCCTTATCCTGCCATTGTTTGCTTTGCATATATTGCAGGATTTTTAATATAGAATCTGCATTCATATAGCCGGGCAATTCAAAAATACTCTCTCCCTTAGGATTCAAAAATATAAGTGTAGGTGTAGGACGCATAGGAGATTTGACATAAGATTCCATAAGGGCAGTGGTGCTTAACTCCTTTTTAGAATCTATAAAATTTAGGTTATGGATTTTGGTGTAGCTGACATTAATGTAATAGGGGATAAAATGGCTTTTTAAATGGCTTTTTATCTCGCTATTTGCTTTTATATCATCTTTAATCTTATCGCAATATATGCAGTTATTTTTCCCAAAGATTAAAAGCGTAGTTTTATCTTCTTGTGTGGAGATGTTTTTTGTGTCTAAAAATATATCTTCTAGCCCCGCATAGCTTTGTTTATCAAGGCTTTCAGCGTGTTCTATGGCAGCAGCATTATTGCCCTGTGAGATTTTGACTTCATTATCATCACTGCAACCCAAAAGAGTAAATACACAAATGAATCCACAGAGTATAGAGAATCTAGTTTTTTTCATCACTCGCTCCTTGTATGATTTCAATAATGGTGTTAGCAAAGCTTACATCAGCATTAAAGCAATCACACACACGATAATCTTTTATGCCTAGATTCTGTGCGTGATTGGCATAGAGAATCTTAAGCTCATAGTCTGTTTCGGAATTATCAAGCGTGAAAGAAAGCGGAAAGATAATAAGCTTTTCATTTTTAAAATGCGTAATAGCATCTTTTGTGCTAGGCTCTAGCCACTTCATTTTGCCGACTTTAGACTGGTAGCTAAGGGCGATTTTTTTAAATATAATGCCTTGTTGTTGCAGGGCAGATTCTAGGGCAGCTTTGTTTTCTTCACATTGCTTTTGATAAGGATCACCTTGTTCTATGCGAGATTGTGGCAGGGAATGGGCAGAGAGTAAAAGCACAAAATCCTTAGAATCTTCACCCTTTAGGGCTTGTTTGATTTTTTCCACAATACAGGCAATATATGAAGGGTGCGTGTGATAATGTGAGACTTCAAGGAGCTTTGGGCTAAAATTTAGGGATTGTAAAGCATTTTTAGCATCAAGCAAAGAAGAGTGAATGGTTGCGGTGCAAAACTGCGGATACAGACTAAAAAGCACCAAAGATTGTATATTTTGGCGTTTTAGCTCATCTAAAACGCCATAGGCAAAAGGTGGGGTGTAACGCATAGCAAAAGTATAAAGTCGTTTAGAATCTAGGGCATTGAGCGTTTTTACAAGATTTGCGGTGTGTTCTAGCAGAGGGGATTTACCACCGATAGCTTGATAATTTTTTTTTGTATCTTCTAGGCGTTTGTGAGTGATGAAACTAGCCAACATTTTACGCCCAAAGTTATTTTGAATGCCTAAAATGAGCGGATCATTAAACATATTTTTTAAAAAACTCTCCACTTCAAATAGACTGCTCGGTGCGCCCATATTGAGTAATACAACAGCTTGAGATTTGATGAAATATCCTTTGAAACTTTAGGTTAAAAATTTTTAGTGATAATAAACTATTAAAGTTAATCCAAGGAATTTAAACAAGTCCAAGACAAACAAGTTTAAAGAATAAAGGAGAGAATATGCAGGAGTTTGATTCTAGCATTTTGCAAGATACCTATATGAGCCTTATGCTCTATCATAAAATATTTGCGGCGTTTTTTGCCCTGCCTTTTGTGTTAAATCTTTTGGTGCTGTTTTTTGGCTCAAAGAATCTTGTGAGAATGAATAAAAAGATTTGGTTTATTGCACCTATTATTTTCTTTTTGCTCTCAGTAAGCGTGTTAAGCGGTATAAATATTTGGGTATTTGGGAGTTTGAGCTTGAGCTTAGAAATTATTGCGATGATAACATTTTGTGTGTTTGTGCTTGTGGGCGAGATTTACCGCATACGGATTTTAAAAGTAGCAAGACGCACAAACTTAGAGGCGATGCAAAGCTATGTGAGATTTGCTAAAATGCTCTATATGCTAGATTTAGCCTTTTTTGCTGTGCTGTTTTATTTTGTGAGCTAGTGTATGCAGTTTTTGTATCAGCCAAATGCTGGGGATTTTCAAGTAGAGATTAGTAATGATGATTTTACCTATCTTATTAAAGCTAGGCGTTTGGGGGTGGATTCTGTTATCAAAATGCGGAATCTCAAAGATAATAGGCTTTATACCTACACTATTGCTGAGATTAAGAAAAAATCCGCCCTGCTCATAAAGAAAAGTGAGCAAGATTCACAACCTAGCTATTCTAGCCCCCTGCATTTGCTGTGGGCGATTATTGACCCAAAGGTGATAGAAAAAACCCTGCCTTTTTTAAACGAGCTTGGAATCCCCCGCATTAGCTTTTTTTATGCGGAGTTTTCACAACGGCAATTTAGCCTTAACTTGCAGAGAATGCAAAAGATTCTTATCTCTTCTTGCCAACAATGTGGTAGGACAGATTTAATGACATTAGAAGTGCTAAAAGACCTTGATTGCGTATGTGAGCGATACGCACCTTTTTATGCTTTTGATTTTGGCGGGGAGGACATAGGGCAACACAATCCTTTTAAGCAAGATTCTAAAGGCTTAGAAAAAGCAAGTGTGCGTGTAATGGTTGGGGCTGAAGGGGGCTTTAGCCAAAGGGAAAGGCAGAGATTTGCAAAAATTATAACTTTAAATGATACACTTATTTTGCGAAGTGAAAGTGCAAGTGTGTTTTTAGCAAGTTTAGCTAGACTTGCCACAACTCACAATGCAAACACAGAATCTTAGGACTAGTTAAAAAGCATAAGAAAGGGTAGGGAATGAAAATAGGCATTATCGGGCTTGGGCTAATGGGCGGCTCTATGGGACTAGCATTAAAAAAAGTAGGGCAGATTCAAAATAAGCATATCACACGCATTATTGGCTATGATAAAAACCCCTTGCATTCGCAACAAGCATTGAATCTTGGGCTTGTTGATGAGTGTGTGGAACTCAAAGAGATTTGGCAATGTGATGTGGTGTTTTTATGTGTGCCGGTTGATGGGATTATTGCCTTAATGGCGGAGCTAAAAGAGAGAGAGCTAAACCCAAAGACTACGCTTATTGATGTAGGTGGAGCAAAGGTAAAGATATTGCAGTCTCTGCCACAATGGCTTAGGATTCACTTTGTGGGCGCACACCCTATGTGTGGAACGGAGTTTTTTGGACCAAAGGCAGCATTTGGCGAGTTGTATGAAAATGCTATTGTGATTTTGACAGATTTAGAGCAAAGTGGGGCGTATCAAGCGGAATTAGCAAAAGATATTTTCATTGCCCTTGGAATGAAGATTCTAAAAATGGATTCAAGATCCCACGATAAGCATATCGCCCTTATCTCGCATATGCCTCATATCATAAGCTATGCTTTGGCAAATGCCACACTCGCACAAGAAAATCCCCAAACCATTCTCGCCCTTGTTGGTGGGGGCTTTCGCTCAATGAGTAGAATCTCTAAAAGCTCTCCATTGATGTGGAAAGATGTCTTTAAGCAAAACAAACATAATGTGCTTGAAGCTATGGCACACTTTCAAGCGGAGTTTGACAAAGCACGAGAGCTGCTAGAAAATGATGATTTTGATGGATTAGAATCTTTTATGGCAAATGCCAATACTTTGCAGAAATTTTTGTGATTTATCGCTCATTGTGGGCTTGTTAGGATTTTTTACTATAATCACGCTTTTATTTAGGAAAAGGAATATATGAAAAAATTTTGGTGTATTATTGCTCTTTTATTATGTAATGTTGCCCTTTCAAAGGAAATTAGTCAAATTAGATATGAGGGCTTAAGCTCAATCTCAAGTGTGCTTGCCGATGAGATTGTAGGCATTAAAGTCAGCGATACTTTGAGTGTGGATAAGGTAGATAAAGCTGTGCGGAATCTCTACGCACAGGGGTATTTTGAAGATATTTATGCGGACTTTGAGCGTGGGGTGCTAAGTTTTTATTTTAAGCAAAAGCCAAAGGTGGCGAGTGTGGAGATTAAAGGCTATGGGAGTGAGCAGGAAAAAGAGACTTTATACTCACAGCTTGGTATCAAAAAGGGCGATAGTTATGATGAGACAAAGCTCAATCGTGCAAAGCTTGTAATAAAAACGATTTTAGAATATCAGGGCTATTATGGCACGGTGGTAGAATCTGAAATAAAAGAAGTAGGTAATGATGGGGCGTATGCGATTACCTTTAATGTCAATCAAGGGGAAAATATCATTATCAAAAACGCCACTTATGATGGGCGAGAGAAGCTCAAAGTCAAAGATTTAGAAGAGCTTAGTGCCAATAGGGCAAGGCAGTTTATGGGCTGGATGTGGGGACGCAATGACGGGAAGCTTAAACTTGCTGATTTAGAATATGATGGTGCTCGGGTACAAGATGCGTATATGCGTAAGGGTTATTTAGATGCGAGTGTGTCTCAAGCCTTTGTAGATGCAAACTTTAGCGATTATAGTGCGAATTTATATTACAAGATAAAAGAAGGGGGGCGGTATAAGGTTTCTGGGATTAAAATCATTCTACACATGCCTGTGATTGAAGAATCCGAGCTAAGAAAAGGGCTTAAGATTAAGAAGGGCGAGTATTTTAATATAGAAGATGTTCGGGCTGATGTAGAGAGTATCCGTCAAAAGATAGCCGATTTGGGCTATGCTTTTGCTCGTGTGAATCCGGATTTAGATAAAGATCAAGATAATGCAGAAGTTAAAGTTGTGTATCTTATACAAGTGGGACAGAAGGTTAAGATTCACGATGTCATTATCTCTGGCAACTCTCGCACCGCAGATAGAATCATACGCCGAGAGTTGCTTTTGGCTCCGGGCGATACCTACAAGCTTACAGATTTGAAAGAATCTGAAAATGCACTCAAAAGGCTTGGGTATTTTGGTAAGGTAAAGATTGAAGAGCGGCGTGTGAGCGAAGATTCTATGGATTTGCTTGTAGATGTGGAGGAAACTCGCACAGGTGAGCTAATGTTTGGTCTAGGCTATGGGAGCTATGACAAGCTTATGGTGAATGCTTCTATTAGAGAGAGAAATCTCTTTGGCACGGGGCAAAGTGGGCAGCTCTATGCGGATTGGAGCTATCGCCGCCAACTTGTGAATCTTACTTTAAGCAATCCGCGTGTGCTAGATTCTAAATATAGTGCATCTTTGAGTGGATTTCACTCGCTGTATTGGAATTGGGATTATAGGGAGCAGACAACTGGAACTTCTATCACAAGTGGGCGATTGCTGACAAATACGCTTCGTGCTTCTTTGGGCTATACGATTTCTACCACACGCGTTTTGGACTTTTATGATTCAAAGCTAGAGGGGCTGTATAAACAATATTTAACAATGGATAATCCGTTAAAGTTAGCCATTAGCCCAAGCTTGTATTTTGACAATACTGATGACTACTATTTCCCTAAAAATGGTGCGATTATCTCAGCCTATGTGGAATATGCCGGACTTGGCGGAGATGAAAAATATACCAAGCTTTATGGAAAAATGGCATTGTATTATCATCTTAAATCACTTTTTGGAGTTGATTTAATCGCACGATATAAAACCCAAGTGGGAGCGATTTTTGAGCAAGGCTATGTGCCGATTACTTCAAAATTCTATATGGGGGGTATTTCGAGCGTGAGAGGGTATCAAATAAGCTCTCTTACCCCGCGAGATCCATCGGGTCAGATTCGTATCGGGGGGAATTATATGATGACGCATTCTGCGGAGCTTAGCTATGGAATTTTGGAAAAAGCACAAATGCGTTTAGCACTTTTTGCGGATTATGGTATGATAGGCGTGAGTAGTTTTAATGAGACAATCCGTGCTTCGTGGGGACTTTCGGTTGAGTGGATAAGCCCTATGGGTCCTATTGTGCTTGTATTCCCACGCCCCATTAATCCACAGCCCGGAGATAGGACTTCAACCTTTGAATTTACGATGGGGACAAGATTCTAAGATTCTAATTTTACAAGAAAGGATAGCAAATGACAGCTCAAGCGGCAAATACACAAAGCACAAATAAACGCGTGAGTAATAGCGAGATTCTAGATCTTATGCGTTATGGGGATTTGCGGGAGCTAGGAGTGATGGCAAGTGCGATTAAGGCTAGGCTTCACCCAAGTAAGACTACAACTTTTGTTGTTGATAGAAATATTAATTACACAAATATTTGCTGGGTGGATTGTAAGTTTTGTGCGTTTAAGCGGCGGCTGGGCGAAGAGGGTGTGTATATTTTGAGTTTTGAAGAGATTGATAAGAAAATTGATGAGCTTTTAGAGATTGGCGGGACGCAGATTCTATTCCAAGGGGGTGTGCATCCTAAGCTTAAGATTGAGTATTATGAAGAGCTTGTGGGGCATATCGCTAAAAAATATCCTATGATTACCATTCACGGATTTTCTGCCATTGAGATAAACTACATTGCTAAAATCTCTAAACTCTCTATCCCCGAAGTGTTAAAAAGGCTACAAAATGCTGGACTTAGCTCTATTCCGGGGGCAGGGGCTGAGATTCTAAGTGATAGAGTGCGAGATATTATCGCACCAAAAAAGCTTGATACAAAAGAATGGCTTGAAGTGCATAGAGAAGCACATAAAATCGGTATGAAAAGCACAGCTACGATGATGTTTGGCAGTGTGGAAGATGATGAAGATATTGTGGCACATTGGGATTGTATCCGCTCTTTACAAGATGAGTTTCAAGGCTTTAGGGCATTTATTATGTGGAGCTTTCAGCCTAATAATACGCCTTTGCAAAAGGAGTTTCCAAACCTGCAAAAAGCTTCATCAAACCGCTATTTGCGACTTTTAGCGTGTAGCAGAATCTACCTTGATAATTTTATGAATATCCAAAGTAGCTGGGTTACGCAAGGCTCACATATCGGGCAGTTAGCTTTGCTCTTTGGGGCAAATGATTTGGGTAGCACAATGATGGAAGAAAATGTCGTATCTTCCGCTGGTGTGTGTAACTCTATGAATGCACAAGAGATGATAGCTTTGATTAAAGATATAGGCGAAAATCCTGCTAAACGCAACACGGCTTATGAGATTTTGGAGCGGTATTGATGCTTAGGGCAATGCAAATGCTAAAGCGGATATTAGAATCAAAGTTAGAAACAACGCTAAGATTTAAGGCTCGTGGGCTACGCTCAGGGCTTTTTTGTATATTATTTTTTATGGCTTTAGTAGGAGGCAGTATGAATGCGGAGACAAAAATACAGAGTGTAGAGATAAATGGCGTGGCAGTGCCATTGCTTTTTGAGCAAAGTAAGAATCTGCCTGTGGGGAGTGTGCAGCTTGTGTTTATCGGTGGCAGTGCCGATGGGGCTAAGGCTGGGCTAGGGAATTTAAGTGCTAAGATTCTAAATGAAGGCACAAAAGATTTAGGCAGTGTGGAGTTTGCTAAAAGGCTAGAGAGCAAAGCTATTAGCTTATATGCGAGTGTGGGATTGCAGACTTTGAATCTTGAGCTTTCTTATTTGAAAGAGTTTCAAAATGAGAGTTTTACGCTACTTAATGAGCTTTTAAAACAGCCAAATCTTACACAAGAAGCTCTATCTAAAGTTAAAACGCTAACCCTTAATAAACTCGCCCAACAAGAAGATGATTTTGATAGCATTGCTGAAAAGAATCTCTATAAGATTCTATTCGAAGGCACAGCTATGGCAACCCCACTGCTTGGGGATAAGCAGAGTGTAGAATCTGTAAGTTTGCAAGATGTGGAGCAGTTTTTACAATGCAATCTCGTGCTAAAAAGGCTTATCATCGTGGCTGGTGGGGATTTACAAGAGAATGAGTTTAAGACTACTTTGATAAAAGCCATAAGCACTCTGCCTGTGGGAGAATCTAAAGAGAAGCTTTCATTTGAAGCTATTCAAACGCCTAAAAATATAAGCTCTAAAAAGCCAACGCAACAAGCATTTGTATATTTTGGCTCACGCTTTGATAATGCGGACAAAACTAAAAATTATATGGCAAGGGTTATGAGCTTTATCCTAGGCGGTAGTGGCTTTGGCTCGCGTATGATGGAGGAAGTGCGTGTGAAGCGGGGCTTAGCCTACTCGGCGTATATGCGTGTAAATGTCGGCGGTGCAGCGGAATATACAAGTGGCTATTTGCAAACAAAGCTTGAGAATAAAGATGAGGCGATAAGGGTTGTCAAAGAAGTGATAGAAGAGTTTGTAAATAATGGCGTGAGTGAAGAGGAGCTAAATGCGGCTAAGGCGTTTCTGCTAGGGAGTGAGCCATTGCGTGAAGAGAGCTTATCTCAACGCTTAAATGCGAAGTTTTTAAACTACTTTAGGGATTTGCCTTTGGATTATCACAAGCGGGAGCTGGATCAGATTAAGGACTTAAAGCTAGATGAGCTAAATGCTTACATTAAATCGCATAAAGAGATTTTAGAGCTTAGCTTTAGCGTGGTGGAGTAGAATCCGCCTTTGTCTATTTTGTTACTCCAAGATTTCATATCAGCGTAGTTGTGGCAAACTATAAGAAAAGTGGCGGTAGCTTTACGCTTAAGGCACACCCTTAAGCTGACTAAAATAAAATCGCGTGAAATGCAAACCTATAAAAGCGTTATCGGGTGGAAAAAATCTGTTTTTGCCTTATTAGCAAAATAAGTTTGTGAATGACACAATAGAGTGTGTAAGGACTATGATTGTGTATGTGAATCTTGGATTATCTCAATAGCTTTGATCACGCGTAAAATATGCCCCTCATCGCATTGAGATTGTCTAAGATTATCGCCAAGAATAAGTGAAGCAAAGTAGGCAATGGAATTATCAAGTGCCATTGTGTTTGGCAGAGTGGGCGTTAGCTGTTCGCCTAGCTTATATTCCACCATTTTTTGATAAAGGCTATTTGTATCAAAAGTATCTTTAATCACAACGCCTGTGTCAAAAAGGGCGATTTTATCTTTCTTTGTCTCATCATAGATGGCAGTCTTTTTACTCCCACCGATAATCATCTCACGCACCTTAATGGGACTTAGCCACGATACACTAAGGGTTATGATAATGCCAGATTCTAATCGTAGATTGATATTAGCCAAAGCGTCATTAGGATAGTCTAAATAGCGTGTCTTAAAGGTAGAAACCTCCTTGATATGCAGCCCCACAAGGTAATCAATAATGCTTAAATCGTGGATAGCTAAATCCCAAATCACATCTACATTACTTTGAAATAGCCCTAGATTTATCCGCCTTGCGTTGATATAGACAATCTCACCAAAGCTTTTTATTTGCTCTTTGAGATACTGCACCGCCGGAGAATGCAGGAAAATATGATCGCAATAAAGAATCTTATCTTGCTTTTTAGCTAGAGCGTAGAGAGTTTGAGCTTGTGTGTATTGCGTAGTTAGGGGCTTTTCTACAAAGGTGTGTTTGTGATGTTTTAACGCAGATTCTGCTAGGGCAAAGTGCGTTTGCGGCGGAGTGATGATAAAGATGGCTTGAATCTTAGAATCTGCTAAAATCGCCTCATAGCTGACATAGGGCGTAATGTTATAATCTTCTTGTGCTTTTGTCTGTGCGGCTTTATCTTCATCATAAATGGTATGCAGGGCAAACTCTGTGCTATTATGCAAAGCCCTAGCGACATTCCGCCCCCAATACCCATAGCCAATAATCGCAGATTGTATTGACATTGTGAGCTAACCCTTGCTTGTAGATTCTGCGTTGGATTTAGAATCTTTAGTGTTTTCTTCACGCATTTGCTTCATCTCGGCTATGCTTTCTACCACAACACCTACAATGAGATTGAGCACGATAAAGCTTGCAATGCAAATAAAGCTCACAAACACCGCCCACGCCCAAGGATACACTTCCATAATAGGACGCACAATCCCCATAGACCAAGATTCTAAAGTCATAATTTGAAAGAGCGTATAAAAGCTATCGCCCAAATCTCCAAACCACTGCGGGAACGCCTCTCCAAAGAGATTGACACACAGCACCCATAGATGCAGTAAAAGATGATTAAAAGCACCATTATGCTTATCATTGAGGGGATTGTGTGAAGCATTGCCGCAGAAACTAAACGCATAGTGGGAATGACAGAAAGTAGGCGGAAGATTCTAATCACCCTAAATGCCCTAAGCACCGCTAGTCCACCCACGGCAAAGAGACTTACTGCTATGATGATAAAATCAAACCAATTCCAACCCCAATCCTTGCCGATAAAAAACTTTAGCCTAAAAGCTAAAATCCGCAATCCCAACTCCATAACAAAAATCCCAAGACATATATAATCAATAATGCTAAGAATCTCTCCAAAATGTTTATGGATAAACTTAATCGTCTCTAGTCCCAAACACGCGGAGTTAATGAGAATCACACTTGTGATAAAAACACTCCAAGAAGTAGATTCTAAAAAGCCTTGAAGTTTGCGTATAAAAGCGGAGAACATTTTTGTCCTTTTGAGGTGAAATAGAGCTTTTAATAGATTTGAAAGTTGAATCCTACAAAAACTGCAATTATAAGAAAAGTTATTAAATATGCTGAGTGGATAAGATTGCATAATTGCAATCTTATTGTGGAACATTAGTTATCTAGTATTTCTACTTCAATGTCTTTACCTGTGTTTTGAGCTGTATATCTTAAAATATCAGTATTAGTTTGCCCAAAGGCGGTTATGCTGATTTTTGCCTGACAAGTTACCTTTTTTGCATTATCATCTACACGCTCTGTTTTGTATTCTGAAAGACTGAATGTAGCAATATTCTTATACAATTCTGTCAATACATCATTAAGATGCTGTGTTATAACCTTATCATCACACGATGGGGTAGAGTCAAAACAACCATTTAGCATTCCTGCAACCACAACACTCATTACAAATGCACCTAACTTTTTCATTTTTTCTCCTTTGTTATTTTGATATTTCAAGCACTCTGTGCCACTATACGCCAAGCATCATTAATTGCTGTGAGATTTTGTTAAGATTATCTTGCTTTATGCCTTTCCACACCATAAACCAATCAATAATCGCCCAAATCCCCAAGCCACCAAAAGTAATAAGCTTGAGTATGCCTAAACCAATATCGCCTTTGTAGAATCTATCCGCTCCAAATCCACCTAAACATAGCCCCAAAGTAAGCCCAATAATAGGACTTTTAAGACTAACCATCGCAAGTGAAGAAACTTTACTTTCATCAAGTTTTTCAAGGCGAGATTGAAGCGTTAATCCACTGCCTTCAGGGATAGAAACATCGCTGTTTGATTATTCATACAAGATTCCTTTTATATCAAAGATTGCATTATTTTTTGGTAGTTAAATTCGCGTGCTCTCTTGCCAACGATAAATAAATCTACCACAAACCACACATATACAATAATCTGTGGCACAAGTGAAAAACCAGCCACCACAGCAGAATCTGTTGCCGCAGCTATAATCCATAAAAGTATCCATAAAGCCCATACGCTAAGTTTTGCGATAAATAGTGGCATATTTTTCAGCATAAGCCACGCTATACCAAAGAAACCCAGCAAAAAAGCTCCCACCCAAAATACCATTTTAGGATTACAAAGTCCAAGCGTATTTGTTTTAAGCAAAAAGTCTTATCGTCCTTGCTCGTCCATTTTGTCCAATCTCTCTTTGAGTGCGTGAAGCTTCATTTGGTCGTTTGGAAGCTTGTCTTGCAAACTCATAAGCAACATATTTGAATCCATTAGAACCCCTCATTTACCATTTACAAAATTTCAAGGAAATTATCGCAACTTCCCACCGCCACTTTAGATTCTTACTCCAAACAATAAAGCTTAAGAATCCACCACTTTTTATACCCACGCTCAAGCAAACTTAATTTACACTTAAGAATGCAGGTTTAGGCACAAAAATTTGCATTATGCCCCCCCCCCAGCTTAATGTCTGCTTCCCCCCCCCCCCGGATTCACAATGATCAAAAAAAGCAAAAAATACTTGAAATAAAAATCCGCAAGTAACAATGCGGAAAAAAGGAGAAATGGGAAAATTGAGAATCTAGATTCTCCAAATTGTCATACTGAGCCTTTGAGAGCGAAGTATCTACAACTTTATTTTCATTTGCTAGTTTTTTGCTTACCGCGTTTATCCGCACACCTTAGAATCTAAAAAAGATTTTTCGCCTTCTTCGTAATGCTCAAAATGACAATGTTGTGATGTAAAAGCGTGGGATTCTAGAATCTAAATAAAGCAAAGGTTTAAAGACATTGAGTCTAAAGATTCTAAGCTACACGCCTAGAATCATAAGCTGTTGGTTGATTTTATTGAGATTATCTTCTTTAATCCCTTGCCATACAAAATATAAATCTGCCAATGCCCAAAAAAAGCCGATAAAAATAAAAATGGATAGGAACTTTAAGATACCAAGTCCAATATCGCCTTTGTAGAATCTATCTACACCAAGAGCACCAAAGAAAAGCCCCAAAATAAGCCCGATTATAGGGTCTTTTAACGGGATAAAGCTAAGAGCTTGAATTTTATCTTCAGGGATTTTTTCTAATCTCCCTTGAAGCATAAAGGCTGCCTCACTTGGAATCTTATTGCTCCACGCACTTGTAAGCATAATTAAAGCGGAATCATTCATCGTGTAATGTCCTTTGTGTGATGTGTTTAAGAAAATGAAAGTTGGGATTGTAGCAAGTGTTTTTAAATGTGGAATATGCTAAAATCGGCATTTTTCATAGGCTTATCTTTAAGATGTGGGGAGCAAAAGTGAAGAGCATAGAATCTAATTTTTTACAATCAAGCGTTATTTTTACAGAAAAATGCAAACGCAATCTTCAAGCACATTTAGCTAAACGCAAGAGCGTGATTGACTTTGAGACTTTGGGCAGGACATTAGCATACAGCCCTTTTCTGCCAAGATTTGAGCGGGAATTTTTCGCTCGTGCAAGGGCAAATCCACCTAAAAATGCTATAAGATTTGAGATTCAGGGTGATTTTGATGAGGTTGGGTTTTTGGAAATGGCAAGTGGAGCGGAGCAAAATGGCGTTAGAAATGGCAAACATAAGAGTGGTGGAGATATGTTTTTGCTTGATTTAAGAATGCAATATATGCCTTGTGTGAGTGGGGATTGTGTAGATTCTAAAGTGGATTCTAGCACTTTGGGTATGGTATTAGAATCTATCTCTTTGCTCCGCCGTCATAGCACTCTGCCTATTATCCACGCGGATTTGTTTGTAGATTCGTATCAGATTCTAGAATCGGCGTTGTTTGGGGCGGATAGTCTGCTTATCCCTTGTGGGTTGCATTCGGCTAAGACTTTAAGTGAGTTGCTACAATTTGCTAGGCGGTTAAATTTAGAGCCTTTTGTTGAAGTGTGTGATAAAGATGAGCTAAAAAGGGCGATTTTTAGTGGGGCAAGTATGTTATTTATACATAAAGATTCTTTTGAGGCACTTTTATCACTTGTGCCAAATTCCCAAATCATTGCTACAAATCACCACAATGATTACGGCGTAGATGTGCAGATTCTAGATAGTGGGGCGGATTTTAGCTCTTTTTAAAGAAGATTCAGCTAAAAGGCTAAGTTTTTTATTTGTAAAAATAGTTTGGGAGCGGTAAGATGGCTTTAATGATAAACA
This sequence comes from Helicobacter cinaedi PAGU611, assembly GCF_000284635.1. Taxonomy (NCBI): domain Bacteria; kingdom Pseudomonadati; phylum Campylobacterota; class Epsilonproteobacteria; order Campylobacterales; family Helicobacteraceae; genus Helicobacter; species Helicobacter cinaedi. The sequence goes on from NC_017761.1 coordinate 150,695, forward strand.
ATGAATGTATTGCTTGTGATGCGTGTGCTGAAGAATGTCCAAATGGAGCGATTGAAGAGGGCGATCCCATTTATAGTATAGACCCTGATGTATGCACAGAATGCGTGGGAAGCTATGATGAGCCAAGTTGCTTGTCTGTTTGTCCCGTTGATGCGATTGTGCCAGATCCTGATAATATGGAGACGATGGAGGAGCTACGATATAAGTTTGAAACCCTACAAAAAGGGGAATAATGGCAAAAATTACCTCCGTTATAGATATTGGCTCAAACTCTGTGCGTATGGCGATTTTTCGTAAGACTTCTCGCTTTGCTTTTCATCTTATTTATGAGATTAAGTCTAAGGTGAGAATTTCAGAGGGCTGCTATGAATCTAGAGGTGTTTTAGGCGAAGTGCCGATGAATAGGGCGGTGTTAGCACTGAAGGAGTTTGCTCAAATTTCAAAAGCACACAAGGCAAGGAAAGTGTTTTGTGTGGCGACTTCTGCCTTGCGTGATGCACCTAATTCAAAGATATTTGTAGATAGGGTAAAAAAAGAATGTGGCTTGTCTGTAAAAGTCATTGATGGCAAGAAAGAAGCCCTGTATGGTGGTATAGCCTGTGCTAATCTTTTGCATTATAAAGATGGTATAACAATGGATATAGGCGGTGGAAGCACGGAGTGTGCGTTTATTAGAAATGGTAAAATTATAGATTTAATCTCACTTGATATTGGCACGATTCGACTAAAAGAGCTGTTTTTTGATAAGAAAAATAATATTGAAGGGGCAAGGAGATTTATCCAAGAGCAGTTAAAAAGTGTGCCATCACATTTTAAGCATAATCGCATTTTTGGCGTTGGTGGGACGATACGCGCTTTGTCAAAGATGATTATGAAATATAAGAAATATCCTATTGCCGAGCTTCACGGCTATGAAGTAGATGTCGCACAGAATCTTAAGTTTTTTGAAAAGATTTCTCAAGCAAGTGAGGACAAACTAGAATCTATGGGAGTACCACAAGATAGGATTGATAATATCCGCAGTGGTTGCCTTATTTTGCAAATGTTTTTGGCTCACTTTGGGGCAAAGCAGATTGTTACAAGCGGTGTTGGGGTGCGTGAGGGCGTGTATTTGAGCGATTTATTACGCGGACATAAAAATACTTTCCCAAAAGCTTTTAATCCCTCCATTAGTGCGATTGAAGATAGGTTTATGCTGGATAAGACTTATGCGGAGATGACAAGAAGAGAATCTTTAAAAATTTTTGATGCCCTATTTCCCCTGCATAAGCTTGATGAGCAATGTAAGAAGCTTTTAAATATTGCGTCATACTTATCAAGTGTTGGGCGGATTTTAAATTTTTATAATGCTGAACTGCACGGCTCATATATGTTGCTTAATGCCTTGGAGTATGGGTTTTCACATACAGAGCGTTTAAGTATCTGTTTGCTTGTAGAATATAGTGGTAAGAAAATTCCACAAGATGGGAGTATAGAACATATCAGCGATTTTATGCCTAAGCTTTTAAGTTTGCAATGGCTAAGCTTTATGTTAGCCTTAGCAGAAACGCTTTGCAGGAGTGAAGGGAATTTGCAGATACGCTATGAGTATGTGAAGTCTAAGATTCTAAGAATCTATACAAGTGCGGATTTGTATTTGGCTAGAGAGAATATAGCTAAGCTTCATAAGCCTGAACCTTTGCAGATTGAGTTTATCAAGGTGTGATGTGGGGCTTAGGGTAGCAATCATTCGGTTAAGTTCGTTAGGAGATGTGATTGTGGGGGCTTGTGTGTTGCCCTTTGTGCGAGAGAAACTCCAAGAGAAGTTGGGGCAGGAAGTAGAGATTACTTGGATTGTGGATAATGTCTTTGCGGAAGTGTTGCAGGATAGCCCTTGTGTGGATAGGCTTGTTAGGATAGATTTAAAAAAAGGTGGAATAGGAGCGATTCCTAAGATTATTAATCGGCTAAAAGCTCTGCCTTATTATGATAAGGTTGTAGATATGCAGGGGCTTATTAAATCAGCTGTATGTGGGAGATTCCTTAAATATGACGAGTTTTGGGGATTTGATAAGGATTCTATCAAAGAGAGGGCGGCAAGTTTGTTTTATAAGAAAAAAGTAAGGATTCCGTATGAAAATCATATTTTAGAGCGGAATTTTGTGCTTGTCCGTGAGGCTTTGGGGCTTGATGATGTGAATCTAGAGCGTGTATATACAAGGAGAAAAGAGGCATTTAGTCTAAATAATAAGGCAAAAGAGCAAGTGGCTACAATAATGCAAGAATGCGGGATTGATAGCAAAAAGCATTTGGTGCTACTTGTGCTTGAATCATCTTTAGAATCTAAAAGCTATCCGGTGGATTTATTTATTGAAATGACCGCAATACTTTTATCTCAATCGCAGATTCAGGTGCTTTTGTTGTGGTATAGCACGGATAAGGCACGAGAGATTAAAGCTTGTTTTGAAAGTAAAGATGTTGTGCCTTTACCGCGTTTAAGTATGAGCGAGATAAAGGCATTAATACAAAAAGTGAGTGTTGTGGTGGGTGGAGATACTGGCATTACGCATTTGGCGTGGGCTATGCAAAAACCATCAGTAACACTTTATGGCAATACTCCTGCTTCGCGTTTTGCTCTTGTGGGGGAGCAAAATGTCTTTTTAAGTGGGAGTGAGAATCCACGCTATCAAAAGAATGATTTTTCTATTGCAAAGATTGCTCCTCGTGCGATTGTGGGAGAGATTGATACGATTTTACAAAGACAGCATAGTGTGGCTTGTGAGAGAGATATATGAAGTTTTTTACAAAAATATTAAAAGCTATTGTGAGTTGCTTGGGCTTTTATCTTAGCAAGATTCCACATTGGTTTTTTGTATGGCATATTGTGGCGTTGGCGTTTATAATGAGAGCTGTGGATAGACGCAGGTATAAGGACGCAAGGGCGAATTTGGATTTTGTGTATGGGGAGCAGATGAGTGAAGTGGATAAAAAAGCTTTGATTCAAACTTGCTATAAAAACTTTGCTTTCGTGCTGCTTGAAACGATACGAGTGCCTTTTATCCCGTTAGACAAGCATACAAAGCGATTTAGATTCGTTGATGAAGAGTATATTTTACAGACTTTGGAAAAAGATAAGGGGGCGGTGCTGATTTCTGCACATTATGGGTATTGGGAGGCTATGGCAAGTGTATTGCCGCCGCGTTATCATTGGTGTAATATGGCGTCTTTGGGGCGTTTAACGCAGTTTAGTGCGATTAATGAGCTTATTATTCAGCGGCGTGAAATGCAAAATGTCAAGTTTATTAATAAAAAAGGTGCGTTTAAACATTTGCTAAAGCTTTATGGGGCAGAAAATGCCTTGGCTGGAATCTTGGTGGATCAAAATATATCCGCGAGTGAGGGTGTGTGGGTTGAGTTTTTTGGCAAAAAGGCAACGCATACGACCATTGCTTCGGTGCTCTCAAGGCGTTTTAATGTAGGGATAGTGCCGGTGATGATAGAGATTAAAGAAAACTACAAATCTTTTGAGGCGAGATTCTATCCGCCTATTTATTGTAAAAAAAGTGAGGATAGCACACAGAATATTTTGGAAGCGACACAGGCACAGGCTGACGCGATTGAAAAGGCGATAAGGGCTAAACCGCAGGATTGGTTTTGGTTTCATAAGCGTTTTAAATCAGCATATCAGGAGATTTATACGCATTAGATTCTATTTTTTGCCGTGCTTCATAGAATCTTTACTCATTTAAGCCCCCCTTAAGCTTTAAGTATGTATTATTTCACTCCCATTTGATTGAGCTTCTAGTCTCTTCTCTTAGGTTTTTATTTCTATATGATGTTTTTAGCTTTTCTCTCTAGTGAATCTAAAAACCATAAAGTAATGTCTAAAACTTTAAAAGTGAAGTTATGGGAGTATTGAGATTACTTTATAAAGTGATTTAAAGTAGTAAGATACTTTTTAGTTTGCTTTTTCTATGGTTGTTCTTTATCAATATAATCGTTGTTCATAGCTTTTAAGATATAAGCTTAAAGTTATTATAGTGGATTATATTTGGTATGATCTTTGACATCTAAGCAAGAAAGTTAAGTTACTTTATTACTTATTTATAAGCAATAAAACAGACTTAAGTTTCTTAGTTCATTATACATAACTCATTTATGACTTTGAGAAAGATTCTATGCAGTCTAAAGGCTTTTTAGAATCTACACTCTAGTCTTTGTGATTTTTAAACTAAGAGACAAGGACAAACTTTAATTTCAAGTAGTTGATTTGCTAAATTACTTGTTCTATGGAATGACAATATTGTTTTACTTTAGATTTATTACCATAGATTCTTATGGAGAGTTTAGCCATTGATTGATTCTTTGGCTCAAATTCCCCATTCTTATGGAGAGTTTGCTACTATTAATTATTTTTGATAGATACAAACTCCCATAATTCTTATGGAGAGTTTGATCCTGGCTCAGAGTGAACGCTGGCGGTGTGCCTAATACATGCAAGTCGAACGATGAAGCTTTTAGCTTGCTAGAAGTGGATTAGTGGCGCACGGGTGAGTAATGCATAGGTTATGTGCCCTTTAGTCTGGGATAGCCACTGGAAACGGTGATTAATACTGGATACTCCCTACGGGGGAAAGGTTTTTCGCTAAAGGATCAGCCTATGTCCTATCAGCTTGTTGGTGAGGTAATGGCTCACCAAGGCTATGACGGGTATCCGGCCTGAGAGGGTGATCGGACACACTGGAACTGAGACACGGTCCAGACTCCTACGGGAGGCAGCAGTAGGGAATATTGCTCAATGGGGGAAACCCTGAAGCAGCAACGCCGCGTGGAGGATGAAGGTTTTAGGATTGTAAACTCCTTTTGTAAGAGAAGATTATGACGGTATCTTACGAATAAGCACCGGCTAACTCCGTGCCAGCAGCCGCGGTAATACGGAGGGTGCAAGCGTTACTCGGAATCACTGGGCGTAAAGAGCGCGTAGGCGGGTAGTCAAGTCAGATGTGAAATCCTGTAGCTTAACTACAGAACTGCATTTGAAACTGACTATCTAGAGTATGGGAGAGGTAGGTGGAATTCTTGGTGTAGGGGTAAAATCCGTAGAGATCAAGAGGAATACTCATTGCGAAGGCGACCTACTGGAACATTACTGACGCTGATGCGCGAAAGCGTGGGGAGCAAACAGGATTAGATACCCTGGTAGTCCACGCCCTAAACGATGAATGCTAGTTGTTGCCCTGCTTGTCAGGGCAGTAATGCAGCTAACGCATTAAGCATTCCGCCTGGGGAGTACGGTCGCAAGATTAAAACTCAAAGGAATAGACGGGGACCCGCACAAGCGGTGGAGCATGTGGTTTAATTCGAGGATACGCGAAGAACCTTACCTAGGCTTGACATTGATAGAATCCGCTAGAGATAGTGGAGTGCTGGCTTGCCAGAGCTTGAAAACAGGTGCTGCACGGCTGTCGTCAGCTCGTGTCGTGAGATGTTGGGTTAAGTCCCGCAACGAGCGCAACCCTCGTCCTTAGTTGCTAGCAGCTCGGCTGAGCACTCTAAGGAGACTGCCTTCGTAAGGAGGAGGAAGGTGAGGACGACGTCAAGTCATCATGGCCCTTACGCCTAGGGCTACACACGTGCTACAATGGGACATACAAAAAGATGCAATATCGCGAGATGGAGCAAATCTCTAAAATGTCTCTCAGTTCGGATTGTAGTCTGCAACTCGACTACATAAAGCTGGAATCGCTAGTAATCGCAAATCAGCAATGTTGCGGTGAATACGTTCCCGGGTCTTGTACTCACCGCCCGTCACACCATGGGAGTTGTATTCGCCTTAAGTCGGGATACTAAATTGGTTACCGCCCACGGCGGATGCAGCGACTGGGGTGAAGTCGTAACAAGGTAACCGTAGGTGAACCTGCGGTTGGATCACCTCCTTTCTAGAGATATGTTAAGATATTTGTTTATCTTAACCAAAGCTATAAAGAGTATAAAAAACTTAACAGACTTGCTTAGTTTTCAGGGATCTCCAAATACGAGACATTATATATAGCAAGCTTAGTGGGCTTATAGCTCAGGTGGTTAGAGCGCACCCCTGATAAGGGTGAGGTCAGAGGTTCAAGTCCTCTTAAGCCCACCAAATGAAATTCTTTTTTACGCTTTTGAAAGAGTTTTCAAAGTTTTTTCGGTCATTACCTTAAGGTAAATCCCTTCAAAAACTTTTCAACAACTTTCAAAATCATTAAAAAATAATTCCATTTAAATTATCAAAGCTAAAGGTAGAAGTTAGGCTTTATTGCATTATTGAAACATTAAGTAATGTATTTTAGATTCTATATTTAGTGATGATTGCAAGGGGAATTAGCTCAGCTGGGAGAGCGCCTGCTTTGCACGCAGGAGGTCAGCGGTTCGATCCCGCTATTCTCCACCATTTTGAGAATGGTCTCTAAGCAATGCTATATCAATAAACGATATGAATAGACAATGAGGTGTGTTAAAGGTATGTGAAGTCTAATGCAAGGTTTTACTTCTTTTTATCTTTCTTATCCTTAGAATCTTTAGTCTTTAAGTTAAGAGAGTAGAGAATAAAAAGGAATAATGAGAATTTGTTGGAATCTATTGTATTGCAATGTAAGTTTAATAGATTTTCAATATAACAAAGTAAAATAAGAATATAAGAAAACAGAAGCTTTGCATTAGACTTTAGTCTAAATGTTATTTGAAATTTTATTGTTAATAGCCTAAATAGTAATTAACTACAATTACGCGACATACTTGTCTTATTGAGGCAGGGTTTTATTAGGTCAGTGCAATGTGATATGTTAGAGCTTATGAAAATGGATTCTAAGATAGAGCAGAGTATTAGATTTAAGTTTTGCTTTTGATTTTGGATGAGAAATTAATGTTGTGAAGCAATTTGTGCGGAGACTAGACTTAGTGTCTGTCGCACAAGCAAATTGCGAACTCATTAATTTATCGCCAAAAGCATAGCAAAGAATCTTGCATTCAATAAGGCAGTATCCTTAGAAGTAAAAAGCTTTTAAGGGCAGATGGTGGATGCCTTGGGTGATAGAGGCGATGAAGGACGTACTAAGCTGCGATAAGCTATGGGGAGCTGCTAAGAAGCTTTGATCCATAGATTTCCGAATGGGGCAACCCAATACATAGAGATATGTATTACCTTTAATGGAGCGAACCTAGCGAAGTGAAACATCTCAGTAGCTAGAGGAAAAGAAATCGTAATGAGATTCTCCTAGTAGCGGCGAGCGAACGGGGAAGAGGGCAAACCAGTAGCTTGCTACTGGGGTTGAGGACTGCAATATCCACTTGAATAATGTAGCAGAAGTGTTTGGAAAAACACATCACAGAGGGTGATAGTCCCGTATGCGAAATATTATTCATAGGTAGCAGGATCCAGAGTAGGCCAGGACACGTGAAATCCGGGCTGAAGCCGGGGAGACCACTCTCCAACCCTAAATACTACTATCACACCGATAGCGAACAAGTACCGTGAGGGAAAGGTGAAAAGAACCGCAGTGAGCGGAGTGAAATAGAACCTGAAACCATCTGCCTACAATCATTCGGAGCCCTATGATTTATCAGGGTGACGGACTGCCTTTTGCATAATGATCCTGCGAGTTGTGGTATCTGGCAAGGTTAAGCACACGCGAAGCCGTAGCGAAAGCGAGTCTTAATAGGGCGTTTAGTCAGATGCTGCAGACCCGAAGCCAAGTGATCTATCCATGGCCAAGTTGAAGCGAGTGTAATAGCTCGTGGAGGACTGAACTCGTACCCATTGAAACGGGTTGGGATGAGCTGTGGATAGGGGTGAAAGGCCAAACAAACTTGGTGATAGCTGGTTCTCTTCGAAATATATTTAGGTATAGCCTCAAGTGATAGTAATAGGGGGTAGAGCTCTGATTGGGCTAGGGCTGCTCACCGCGGTACCAACCCCTGTCAAACTACGAATACCTATTGCCTTATCTTGGGAGTCAGGCGGTGGGTGATAAAATCAATCGTCAAAAGGGGAACAACCCAGACTACCAACTAAGGTCCCAAAGTTCTATTCTAAGTGGAAAATGATGTGAAGTTACTCAGACAACCAGGAGGTTGGCTTAGAAGCAGCCATCCTTTAAAGAAAGCGTAACAGCTCACTGGTCTAGTGATTTTGCGCAGAAAATATAACGGGGCTAAGATAGACACCGAAGTTGTAGATTCTATGCTGGTGCATAGAGTGGTAGAAGAGCGTTCGTATCAGCGTTGAAGGCATACCGGTAAGGAGTGCTGGAGCGATGCGAAGTGAGCATGCAGGAATGAGTAGCGATAAAAGTGGTGAGAATCCACTTCGCCGAAAGTCTAAGGTTTCCTACGCGATGCTCGTCATCGTAGGGTTAGTCGGGTCCTAAGACAAGTCAGAAATGGGTAGTCGATGGAAAAATGGGTTAATATTCCCATACCAACATTAGTGTGCGATGGGGGGACGCATAGGGCTAAGTAGCGTTAGCTGATGGAAGTGCTAATTTAAAAGCGTAGATTGAGAGATAGGTAAATCCGCTCTTGTATTCGAAACTTGAATAGCTTGTTGCGATCTTCGGATCAAGATGAGTGCTACTGACGCCGTCGTGCCAAGAAAAGCCTCTAAGTTTAGCTAATGTTGCCCGTACCGCAAACCGACACAGGTAGATGAGATGAGTATTCTAAGGCGCGTGAAAGAACTCTGGTTAAGGAACTCTGCAAACTAGCACCGTAAGTTCGCGATAAGGTGTGCCACAGCAATGTGGTCTCAGCAAAGAGTCCCTCCCGACTGTTTACCAAAAACACAGCACTTTGCAAACTCGTAAGAGGAAGTATAAGGTGTGACGCCTGCCCGGTGCTCGAAGGTTAAGAGGATTCGTTAGCAGTAATGCGAAGCGTTGAATTGAAGCCCGAGTAAACGGCGGCCGTAACTATAACGGTCCTAAGGTAGCGAAATTCCTTGTCGGTTAAATACCGACCTGCATGAATGGCGTAACGAGATGGGAGCTGTCTCAACCAGGGATTCAGTGAAATTGTAGTGGAGGTGAAAATTCCTCCTACCCGCGGCAAGACGGAGAGACCCCGTGGACCTTTACTACAGCTTGGCACTGCCGATGGGAGCATTATGCGCAGGATAGGTGGGAGGCTTTGAAATCTTCACTCTGGTGGAGATGGAGCCATCCTTGAGATACCACCCTTAATGTTTCTGTCTGCTAACTGGCTAGAGTTATCCTCTAGCAGGACAATGCCTGGTGGGTAGTTTGACTGGGGCGGTCGCCTCCTAAAAAGTAACGGAGGCTTACAAAGGTTGGCTCATTGCGGTTGGAAATCGCAAGTAGAGTGTAATGGCATAAGCCAGCCTGACTGTAAGACAAACAAGTCGAGCAGAGACGAAAGTCGGTCATAGTGATCCGGTGATTCTGTGTGGAAGGGTCATCGCTCAAAGGATAAAAGGTACCCCGGGGATAACAGGCTGATCTCCCCCAAGAGCTCACATCGACGGGGAGGTTTGGCACCTCGATGTCGGCTCATCGCATCCTGGGGCTGGAGCAGGTCCCAAGGGTATGGCTGTTCGCCATTTAAAGCGGTACGCGAGCTGGGTTCAGAACGTCGTGAGACAGTTCGGTCCCTATCTGCCGTGGGCGTAGGAGAGTTGAGGAGAGCTGTCCCTAGTACGAGAGGACCGGGATGGACACGCCACTGGTGTAGCAGTTGTTCTGCCAAGAGCATCGCTGCGTAGCTACGCGTGGATGTGATAACCGCTGAAAGCATCTAAGCGGGAAGCCAACTCCAAGATGAACTCTCCCTGAAGGTCGCAGCAAGACTAGCTGCTTGATAGGGTAGGTGTGTAAGCATAGTAATGTGTTTAGCTGACTACTACTAATAGACCGTTTGGCTTTTTATATAAGGATTACTGCCTTATTGAGTGCAAGATTCTAAAAGATTATTGTTTAAGTTTAATTATTCAAGTTTATATATGCGAGTTTATATATGTAGGTAATAGATTTAGAATGAGAAGCTTAGATATAGAATCTGCTTTGATAAGAGGGAAGTGTAATTGAGAAGTGTAATTGAATGGTTAGTTACTAAATACGAAAGAATAACATTGAGACTTTATGTATTATATAGATTCTTAGTCGTTGCATTAGCATATGTTTTTATGCTAATGCAATTTGTTAGAAAATGCGGTAGTGTAAGCAGTGCAAAATCACTTGTGTGGCTATTAACACCATTACCCTATAAGGAAAATGGAAATAAGGACAAAAGAAAATTTTCTTTAAGAGTGTTAAGCTATGTAGAAAATGCTTTTAAATGCTTGGTTGTAGAATCTTAGTCAGTGTGGGTTAAGATTCTAGCTTGAGCGTTTAGTTTAGTATTCATCTCTTTTTTGTTTGTTTCTATGAAGTTTGGCTTTGATTGAGCTTGGCTTAAAAGTTGGGCTTAAGATAGATTCAAACATAAAAATAAACATAGCATAATATCTCTTGGAGCTTGTGTAAGTTTTTAGGGCTACTAAGCTTTACTTTTTTAAATTGTAGAGCTTTAGCTTATTAGTTGATTTGTCTTTATTTCCCTTTTCCTTGTGTTTATAGAGAGAAGGCAACACCCAGCTCCATTCCGAACCTGGCAGTTAAGCTTCTCTTCGCCGATGATACTGCACCTTTCAGGTGTGGGAATGTAGGTCGATGCAGGGATAGGGAGATTCTTCTTTTTACTTATTTTTTACTTCGTTATATAGAATCTTGCTGTTTGCTTTTGGTTGTTTGATTGAATTTGTTTGGTTTTATGGATTTAAGATAGTGTTGATTGATTTGCTACAAAGATTTGGATTTTTAGTTTCGTATTGATTGTTCTGTTGGTTAGATTCCCTTGAGAATACTTGGTTTGAGATTGTGATTAGTTACTTTGGATTTTTCATCTTTATATTTTTTTTGTTAGATAAAATGGGCTAAAATGAGATTGTGATTTGAGATTGAAAGATGATAAGGTAAAATTAGAAAAGGCACAAATTTAACATAGGTTTTAGGCTTTATTGCTCTGTTTGGTTTGTTTATTTGTTACAAAGCTTTTTATTTTACTTCTAGTGTTTTTTATTTGTTGGTTTTTGTTGTTAAGGATTTGGTGCGGTGTGAAGCTTTTTCGTGGTGTGTATGTTAGAATTTGCTTTATTATTGAAATTTAAGTGTAGGGGATAGCTTTTATAGTGATTTTTAGTGGAGGTTTGCTGGGGCGTGTTTGTATTTTTGCTCCTTTTGGAGATTTTATAGCACTTTAAGCTTTAAGAATGTGTGATTTAAATTAAGATTAAAGAGCGGATTCTATTATAAGTTTGACATTGCAATTATAGTAATTGTGCTAAAGTATTTGGAAAAATGGGGTAGAATGGATCTACTAAACAAGCAAGGATAATTATTGTGGGATTTATTAAAAAATATAATCAAGAGATAACTTTAGGGTTATTTTGTGTTGGAATGTTGTGTTACGCACTAGGATTATCTAGTTTTGGCAAATCACTTAAGACACAAATATTCTTTCACATTGGTGGTTTGTTGTTTATATTTTATAACCATCGTTTGTTTTCAAGGGCTTTGTGGAAAATTTTGTCCGTTCCAATTTGTTGTTTTGTCATTGTTTGCTTATTGGGGATTTTGACGATTTTTGATGATGTGTGGGTAAGACAAATATCGGTTGTTTTAAAATCTGTTAATCAGCATATAGTGGGTTATTTTGTTCTGTTTGTTTCTATGTTCTTGTTTGGTATGTATGGAAAAGCTAAGAATGTTTTTTTCTTTTTAGCCGCATTTGTATTATTATGTGTTTTAGAAGTGTGTTCTACCATATGTTTGAGCTTAAAGAATGGCCTTTTAAATACTGATAATATCCCCTTTTTCTTTCAAGTTGTTTTTACATATAATATTTGGCTTATTGCCCCAGCTTCAATGAGTTTGGCCGGTGTGTTTACATTTAAAAAATGGACTTATAAGATCTTAAGTTTTATTGGACTTATTCTAAGTTTGTTTGCGATGCTTGCCAATGGTGAGCGTAGTTTTTTGGTTGCATTTGTTGGTATGTTATTTATTCCTTTTTTTGTATGGCAATACAAACATAAATTAAAAGTGCTATTATTCGTGCTGTGTATTGGTATAACATTTGTAATAGGCTTTTATCACGCATCAAAATCTTTTTCTGATAGGTATAATTTCGCACATATGATTGATAATTTTGTTGTGGTGTGGAATACTAACCCCATAGAAATGGGGCAATATGATAAGCTTTGCTTTTCTAAGTATATTGATTGCCTTCCAGAAAGTCTGGCTCTTGGCCAAAATGAGATGACCTGGGAACACTCCTCTCTTTCTCGTATTAATATGACAAAATCTACACTTTTGGCTGTTGCAGATTCTCCTTTTAAACCTCATATTGTAGGTGTTTTTCAGATTGGTGAGTATTTATGGCGTTATTATAGTCTTAAAAATCATCAAAACAGGTCGTATATAAACTTTGAAAATAATTCAAATAATATGAACATGAATGGCTATAATCACCCACATAATTTTGCAGTAAGTCTGCTTTTTTCTTATGGTGTAATAGGTTTTGTTTGTATTGTGATTTTTCAGTTTTTTTTGCTTTATAGCGGATATAGATGTATGCAAAAGCAAGAATACAGATGGAAGTCATTTTGGGGATTGAGCTTAATTATATTTGTGTGTGGGATCTGTATACAAAGCCTTTTTGATGCGTTGTATCCCCAAATTTTGCAATGTATTTTTATTTGGTGTGGGGTTGTGGTTGGTTTAGGGTGGAGAGATGAAAATCTTACTAACAATCAATGACATAAGCATTACCGGAGGGGCGGAGCGAGTATGTGTGAATCTCGCCAATGCCTTAAGTGAGCTGGGGCATCAAGTGAGTGTTTTAAGCTTTTATAGGGCAAATGCTATTTTGCCCTATAGGCTAAATGAGAGCGTGAATCTCCATATATGGCACAACATCTCCGAGGTGGAGTATGCCAAAAAGCAATGCGGGAATATTTTATCAAAAATGTATTATAAGAATCTGTATAAGTTTATTTTGAGTTTGCAAGTAAGCCAAAGATTTTCTCATTTTGATGTAATAATCAGTAATTGTGCAACCTACACGCCTTTTTTTAAATATTCAAAGACGCACTATTGTCGTATTATTCACTTAAATTTTAGCAAGTATCATTCTCGCAACAATTATTTTGATGTTCTTATTATTCTTTCTTCTGCTGAGCTTTCAACTTGGCAATACTATCACAACAACATCAAAGTTATTCCAAACTTTCTGCCTAATATTTCACAGAAAAACACAGATTCCAATCAGCGTAGAATCATATCCGTTGGGCGTATGGATAGGGGCGATCAAAAAGGCTTTTTAAGACTTATAGATATTTGGGAAAAGGTGCAAGAGAGAATGGGTGGGCTGCGGGGTTTAGGGTGCAAAAATGATGAAAATTTAGATTCTAATCTTTGTTATGCTAAACCTACTTCTTGTCATACTGAGCGTAGCGAAGTATCTAAAAACTTAGAATCAAAAAAAGATATTTCGCCTTTTTCAAAGGCTAACACAATCCGCAAGGATTTTGTCCACACTTGCAAATATGACAAGATTGATAGCCACGAAACAATTTTAGATTCTAAGCAAACCAGTGCGGAAGTAGTTTGCGATGATTTTAAGAGTTGTGAAGCCTTGAGTGCAAGGAGTTTAAGCATAAATGATGAAGCACGAAAGGCAAACTCTCTTAAAAGGGTGGAAACGGCAACGCACAAAAAAAGCTTAGAATCTTGGCAGCTTATCATTGTTGGCAGTGGAGTCTTGCAAGAACAAATAGAATCTAAAATAAAAGAAAAAAACCTACAAGATAGCATTATCCTAAAACCTTTCACAAAAGATGTAGAAAAAGAGTATTTAAGTGCTAGTATTTATGCGATGACTAGTTATGTTGAGGGCTTCCCTATGGTGCTTTTAGAATCTTGCTCGTATGCTTTGTGTCCCATCGCCTTTGATGTAGCAACGGGTCCAAGTGATATTATAGAATCTCACATAAGCGGCTACCTTATAGAAGATAATGACTTGCAGGGTTATGCCGATAAACTTTTTACGCTAATGAGTGATAAAGATAAAAGAGAATCTATGGGATTAAAAGCCAAGCGAAGAGTAAAAGAGAAATTCTCAAAAGAGGTGATTATGCCTTTATGGGAAGAAGTGTTTAGGGGGTAGAGAATGAAGAAAAAGGGAATGGAGAATATAAAATTTTTTATCATCGTGCCAATTTACAATGTGGAATCTTATCTTAAAGAATGTTTAGATTCTATCATTTATCAAACATATACGGAGTTTGAAGCTATTCTTGTTGATGATGGTAGCACGGATTCTAGCTGGGCAATCGCCGAGAAGTATGTCAAGAAGGACTCACGCTTAATGCTTATCCATCAAGAAAATCAAGGAGTATCAATGGCTCGTAATAAGGGGCTAGATGTGGCTAGGCAAAAATCTCTCATACCCCCCCCCCAGCAAGAATCTCACAACACCACAAATAAAAGCTACATCGTCTTTGTGGATTCTGATGATTATTTGGAGCTTAACGCACTGGAGCATATATCAAAAGTTTTAATAAAAGAGAATGTAGATATATTGATTGAAAGCCATATAATAGTCCGTGATGAAAAAGGTGGCAAAAAGTCTCCTTGTGATTTTCGCGTGTTTGCTCCACATATCAAGGGGCGATACACACCTAAGGAGCTTGTAGAAAATATGCGAGGACAAACGCTTATAACTTCAGATTGGGCATTTACTATACGGACTGATTTTCTTTTTAAGAATGGTATAAGATTTATTCCGCATATTATCTATGAAGATGTTCCATTCTGCACGGAAGTGGCGATGAAAGCACAAAGCCTTTATGTTGATGATACTTGTGTTTATAATTATAGACTATCGCCAAATTCTATTATGCGTGGCAGACAGACACGAGACAAGAAAATAAAAATAGCATTTAGTCGTTTTAAGATTCTGCAATATTTTAAGATCTTACAACAAGAAGCGAGAGATAAGGGCAGTATAGAGATTACATCTTTTTATGAAAGCATAATATGTAGTAATGTAAATGGACTAATACGATTTTTGGGTGTTGTTGGCTATGTTTCAGAGCTTGGCTTTACAAAGGCTGATTTAAAGCCATTTTTGCCTTGTATCAAGGGAAAATACCGCTTTTGCTATCATTTTCCTAGAATCTATGCTTTTCCTAAAAGGCTGCGTCTAACATTCCAAGCTTTGTGGGAACGCCTTGCAAGTAAAGTGATGGGTAAAGTATAGGCAAAGCATAGACTATACAAATGCTTAAGATAAATATGGAACACATCTTGCTTTTAGTCCTTATGAAATTTAATTCAAAGGACTGAATATGAAAAATGGTTTGCTTAAGAGTTCAATTGTTGCAAGTTTTGCTGTGTTTGCATTAAGTGGTTGCGGAGATTTGCTCAATGTAGGCGATGCTGGTGGTGCTAATAATGGGCTAATTCCGCCAAGTGCGAGTAATCAGCCGATGTATGCCCCAATCCAAGCTCCCACTTATCCGCCAATGCCCGGATACAATACAAATCCTAATCTTATCTCCAAGCCGACAAGTGGCAATCAAAAGATTAACACGCTTGTGGTGGAGAAAGTTGAAGTGCCGGGTTTAAATAAAGATAACCTTGAGCCAAAGTTTGACAGAGATAGAGATGAGTATATTGGCAGGAATGATACGAATAATATTCCAAACTCTCCAATGCTTACACCTGAAAATGAGATTACTTTAAGTGCGGTTGGTATAGGCGTATCACCTGAAAATTCACTCTCACCTTCACAAGCTTTTGCTATGGCAAAGAGAGCGGCGATTGTTGATGCTTATCGCCAAATCGGTGAAAAAATGTATGGTATTAGAGTAAATGCCCAAGATACTGTGCGTGATATGATGCTTCAAAGCTCAACTGTGAAAACAAAAGTCCAAGCGCTTATCCGCAATGCTGAAGTGCTTGAGACCGTGTATAAAGATGGCTTATGTCAAGTCAATATGGAGCTAAAACTTGATGGTAGAATCTGGCATAAGATTCTCTCAAATGCACGCGCTTAAGGGATTAAGGCAGTGTAATGAATGCAATAGTTGGCGTTTTTAAGCGAACATTTTTAGGGAGCATTGTTTTCTTGCTCCCTTTTCTACACTTTTTTTTACTTGCCCTTTTTCTTGCTTTTTTCTTGGCTTCTTGTGCTTGGCTTGAAAGCTTTGAAGATCCCGATATTAATCCCAATCAACCCCCTGTTTTAGAGCCAACAAAGTTTAAGATTCTGCTGATTGACACTCCACGAGTGAAATTCTATGACTTTGCTTCGTTTAAATATAACAAAACAAGCAAAAAGCTTAATGTTGAGCTATATAAGCTTGGTAAGCCTGTGAGCGAGATTGTCGTTACACCAAAAGAGGTGTGTATGGCAAAGCAATGCACTTCAAAATGGATAGCGGTTAAAAGCTTTTTTGGTGAGGTGAGCTATCCAAATCTCTTTAGCGATATTTTGGCTGCACGAGATATTTTTGATGGCGAGGGCAAACGCGTTTCCAATGACGGCACTCTTTTTGTGCAGTGGTTTGTGCGAGGTGGTCAGGAGTTTTACTATGAGCGGAGTAAAAATAAGGTGCTGTTTAAGAATCTTACTGCAAACATCACCATTGGCATTGAGGATTATATCCCACCGAGCAGTTCTACAAATTGAAATCTTGCAAATTGATAAGCCCACCGATAAACTTGCAAACTCATTCAAAATGTAAGATTTTCTTACCATTTTTGGATACAATCTCCGCTTTCACTAATAAACATATCAAAAGACACATAAGGTAGGTAGATGAGACATTTTCTTACATTAAATGACTTTTCAAAAGATGAGATTCTAGCAGTTACTAACCTTGCTTTGAAACTCAAGCAAGAGCTACGAAATAGCAATCATACGCCTTATCTCAAAGGTAAGATTCTTGCAATGATCTTTGAAAAAAGTTCAACTCGCACACGCGTGAGTTTTGAAGGTGGAATCTACCAGCTTGGCGGACACGGAATGTTTCTTTCCCACAAGGACATACAGCTTGGACGCGGAGAGCCTATCAAGGATACTTCACGCGTGATTAGCTCTATGGTGGATATGGTAATGATGAGAACAGATAGGCACGAAAAATTGCAAGAATTTGCAGAATACTCATCTGTGCCGATAATCAATGGTTTGAGTGATGACTTTCACCCTGTGCAGTTAATGGCAGATTATCTTACAATGCTTGAGTGTGGTATTGCTCTGCCTGATGGGATTCATAAAAATGGGCTTAAAAAGCCCATTGTGGCGTATATTGGCGATGGGAATAATATGGCTCACTCTTGGATAAACTTAGCAGCAATCCTTGGCTTTGAATTGCGGGTAGCTTCGCCGCTTGGGTATTTTCCACGCGCAGATATTATAGAATCTGCCCTTAAAACTTGCAAACAAAGTGGCGGAGCGATACATATTATGCAGGAGCCACAAAAGGCTGTGAGTGGAGTCAATGTGGTGGTAACAGACACTTGGGCGTCAATGGGACAAGAGGAGCAGAAAAAAGAGCGAGAAAAGGCATTTGTTGGTTTTTGTGTAGATGATTCTCTTATGAATCTAGCACAAGAAGATGCTATCTTTTTGCATTGCCTTCCTGCATATCGCGGACAGGAAGTGAGTGAGAGTGTATTAGAGGGCAAACAAAGTCGCGTATTCCAAGAGGCAAATAATCGTCTCCACGCACAAAAAGCCATTATGTTAGCTCTTGTGAAGTTGAATAACTTGCCTCTTGCTTA
This sequence comes from Helicobacter cinaedi PAGU611, assembly GCF_000284635.1. Taxonomy (NCBI): domain Bacteria; kingdom Pseudomonadati; phylum Campylobacterota; class Epsilonproteobacteria; order Campylobacterales; family Helicobacteraceae; genus Helicobacter; species Helicobacter cinaedi. Next base: position 168,553 of record NC_017761.1, read on the forward strand.
CCCCTTGGAAATGGAGCTATAAATGAAAGATATAAAACAAGATAAATGGCTAGAATCTAAAGAAAAAATTATTCAAGAGAATCTTGGAATCCTGCGTCAGCTTGAAGATGACACAATGCTTCTTGCCATGCAACGCGGGGAGTTTTCAAAAGATGAGTTGTGGTTTTTGCAAGATGAGCAGGGCGAAGAGTATGTTGTTTTCCCGCAAAAACTTTTTGTGCGTTTGCTTTCACGCATTAAAAATATGCAAGAAGAAAAGCTAGTGATGAAGCTTGAAAAAGACATCATCTCACAAATGCCAATAGATCTTGATGATGCGATGGCGGTGGCTACAAATATCTTAGAATCTTTGCGTTTAAAAGATGGGAATTTACCCGAGATAAACACCGCTATTCTTGCTAAAGATATTAAAAAGAAGCACCCAAATTTGTTTTTTGACATTGATTATTTGCGTAAGCCCAGATAAAAAGTATTTAAAAAATAAGAAAAGGATACATTTTGAGCCAAAATATTGACTTTAACGCTTTTGTGAAGTATTCAAAATCCGCTCCGCGTTATACAAGCTATCCCACTGCGGTGGAATTTAGAGAATCTTGGAATGATACAAGTTATAAAGAAGCGTTAAAAGAAGCAGATTTTACTTCTTTGCCCCTTTCACTTTACACGCATTTGCCCTTTTGTCGCTCGGCTTGTTATTTTTGCGGTTGCAATGTCGTCTATACAAGCAAGGAAGAGAAAAAAGAGCGTTATATTCATTACTTGAAAAAAGAGTTAGCCTTACTTAAAGATTCTATGGATACTTCGCGTGAGGTGGTGCAGTTTCACTTTGGCGGGGGGACACCAACATTTTTTAATGCTAAAGAGCTTGAAAGTGTGATTGGACTTATCCGCGGTGTTTTTACAAATTTTGCTAAGAATGCAGAAGTGAGCTGTGAGGTGGATCCGCGGTTTTTTTCGCGTGAGCAAATGGCTGTTTTAAAAGAAAATGGCTTTAATCGTTTAAGCTTTGGGGTGCAGGATTTTGATGAAAGGGTGCAAGAAGCTATACATAGGATTCAAAGCGTTGAGATTGTAAGCAATGCCATTGCCCTTGCGCGTGAGTTTGGCACAGAATCTGTAAATTTTGATTTGATTTATGGATTGCCCTATCAAAGTGAGCAAAGCTTTGCGGATACTTTGCAAAAGGTGGTTGGGCTAAAGCCTGATAGACTGGCGATTTTTAATTACGCACATTTGCCGTGGATGAAAAAAACAATGCGGAAAATTGATGAGACGACTTTGCCAAACCCCGCTCAAAAGCTTGAGATTCTAAAAAATACCATTGCATTTTTACAGGAGCAGGGCTATATGATGATAGGAATGGATCATTTTGCAAAAAAGAGTGATGAGCTGTATTTAGCTAAGGCTAAAAACGAGCTTCGCAGGAATTTTCAAGGCTACACAACAAGGGGCTTTTCGCAAACTATCGGCATAGGGCTTACAAGCATTGGCGAGGGGTTAAGGTATTATTCCCAAAATTATAAAGATATGCAGGAATATGAAAAGGCGTTAGATGAGGGGCGATTACCTGTTGAGAGAGGTGTTGAGCTAAGTGAAAAGGATATTTTGCGTAAAGAAGTCATTATGGGGCTTATGAATAATTTGCGACTTGATTTTAAAGGGATTGAAAAGCGATTTGGGATTGAGTTTAGGGCGTATTTTGCCAATGAATTAGAATCTTTGCGAGAGTATGAAGAGCTAGGGCTTATACAAATCACGCCTTCAAACATAGAGACTTCGCCCACAGGCGGAATGCTTATCCGCAATATCGCTATGGTATTTGATACATATTTACAAAATGATACTACAAAGCGTTTTAGCAAGACAATTTAGGAGCGATAATGCTTGATTTACAAAGTGTGGCAAGTGCGTGTGTGAAGTGTGGGAAGTGTATCCCAAACTGCACCATTTATATGGCTAATCGCGATGAAGTTACCTCTCCGCGTGGATTTTTGGATTTACTAGGGGCGTATAAACGGGGCGATTTGGAGCTAAATAGTCAAAGCAGGGAGATTTTTGAATCTTGCTTCCTTTGCACCACCTGCGTAACGCACTGCCCTTCTAGTCTGCCTGTTGATGTGGCAATAGAATCTGTCCGTGTGGATATTGCGGAAAAATATGGCATTGCGTGGTATAAAAGGGCGTATTTTTACCTTTTGCGTCATCGCAAGGCGGCGGACTTTGTGTTTAGATTTGTGCATTTTATTATGCCTTGTGCGTTTAAGGAAGAAAATGGGCGGCTTGTTAGTCGGCTAAAGTTATTTAAGGGTGTGGATTCTAAAAGGGCTAAACGCTCCGTTTTCCCTGTGTGGAGAAAGTCATTTTTGCAAAAATATCAAGGTGAGATTTTGCCAACTGCCAAAACTGCTCCAAAAAATGCCTTGCAACATAATAGGGTGGCGATTTTTATCGGTTGTTTGAGTAATTATAATTATGTGAGTGTTGGGGAGAGTTTGCTTGAGATTCTAAATCATTTGGGGATTAGGGCGTTTGTCCCGCATTTGCAGGAGTGCTGCGGTGCACCGGCGTTTTTTACCGGCGATGTGAAAAGCGTGGTGCATTTGGCAAAGAAAAATATTGATTATTTTGAAAGTTTTTGGGATAGCATTGATGCGATGATAATCCCTGAAGCCACTTGTGCGGCGATGATTAAAAAAGATTGGCTTCACGCTTTAGATTCAGATTCTACTCTAAAAGATTATGCACAAAGGCTTGAAAAGCTTTTACCTAAAATTTATATGGCAAGTGAGTGGCTCTATCATCATACGCCTTTAAGTGAGATTATTCCACAGAATCTTGCTGGGGAAAGTATCACTTATCACGACCCTTGCCACGCTAGGAAGGTGCTAGGTGTGTATAAAGAGCCACGAGTGCTTTTATCAAAGGGCTTTAGGCTTAAAGAAATGAGCGATTCTAGTAGGTGCTGTGGTTTTGGAGGCATTAGTATGCAAAGCTCACGCTATGATCTCACGCTCAAAGCTGGTGTGCCAAAGGCGGAGATGATAGAGAGAAGTGGAGCGGAGATTGTCAGTGCGGAGTGCGGGGCGTGTCGTATGCAGATTGATAATGTGCTCACACAAATAGATTCTAAAGTGCGTTTTGCTCACCCCTTGGAGCTTATCGCTCAAGCTTTAAAGGGCGAAAGTGTGAAGTGATAAGCTTGTTTTTGTATTTTCTTAAAAAATGAGCAAAATTTTAAACGCATTTATATCGCTTTTTGATATAATCCACGCGTTGCCGATAATATAACGCGATTTAGTTTTTGCTATTAAAGGACGCTTTGATGAATGAACTTTTACTTAAAACGATTGATAATTTGCCCCCATTGCCAGAGACCGTGATGAAGTTGCAACAATATGTGGATTCTTCTGGTTCTGAAGTGCAAGTGCAAGGTGTGGTGGATATTATTTCTAAAGATCCGCTTTTGACTGGGGATTTATTGTGTTTGGCAAACTCGCCTTATTATGGGTTTTCTCGTGAGATTTCCACACTCAATCAAGTGGTGTCCTTGCTTGGTATCAGTAATGTCAAAAATGTTGCTATTGCTAACTCTTTGCGTGGAAGCTTTAAGATAGATGTTTCGCCTTATGGGCTAGATACACAGGAGTTTTTGGGGAATTGTAGCAGGGAGGCGGATTTTATCTCCGATTGGTTTTCGCAAACTGATAAAAAGCTCGCTCAAGTGCTTGTGCCTTGTGCTATGCTTTTGCGTTTGGGAATGATGCTATTTGCTAATACACTTATCCAAAGTGGCAAGGATAAAGAATTTCTAGCCCAGCTTAAAGAAAGTGATTTTGCCGATATTGGTGCGGTTGAGACAGAATTTTATGGGCTAGACCATCTTACATTTTTGGGCTTTTTATTTGATCATTGGAAGTTTGATGAGATTCTTATCCAAAGCACCGCGTATATTACAATGCCCCACACTGCTTCTGATGAAGTGAAGAAAAATGCCTATGCCCTAGCCATTGTCAATAAAGTCTTTGAGCCATATAATGGTGGCAAACCTTATAATATGGAGGACGCTATTGCCCTTATCAAAGAGGCTAAAACACAAAATATTGTTTTTAATATGGACAGATTCTTTGAGATTCTCCCCACTGACGCAAAGCTCAATATCGGTAAGTAATAATCTTTTTTCTTTGATGAAAGTAGATTTGGAATCTCTAGATTCTAGGTTTGCCCTTTGGTTTTGCAAGATTTTCTTACTTTTGCTAAGAGTTTATGCAAGAAAACTCATTCCTTTAACAATCCATTACTAAAGTTTTTTATCCCCTTTTGGAAGACATTTTCGCCTGTGCTAAGGGGGGAGTTAGACAGGCTTGTGTGGCATTGTATGCAGGAGTTAATAAGATAGTGATCTTTAGCTAGGCTTGGAGATTTAATCTTACTTATATCGTGGCAGGCAAAGCAGTCTTCTCCACAACCGCCCATATCAATCTGTGCCATCTTGGCATCGGTGTGGCAGGTTTTGCACTCTAGCATTGGTGCGTGGCGTATGTCATTTTTATAATCTAGCGTTGCGTGGCAACTTTTACAATCCCCAGTGCAAGAGAATGCCACGCTCCACATAAAAACTAGAAATAATGCAGTTCTCATCTTTTCACCCACCACCCACAAAGTCTAAAATCTCCACTTCATCGCCATTTTGCAGCACATACTCGCCCCATTTTTCCTTTTTTAGCACCTGCGTATTCACCGCAATCGCCATTGCCTTATGTGCAATATCAAGCTTTTCTAGCAGAGCTAAAATCGTGCTGGATTCTAGCTTGTAAGCCTTGCCATTGAGTAAAATCTGCATATCCACTCCTTATTTATCAAAAAATTTATAATAACCATCTTTGATATTTTTCTGCGGTGTGCGCGATAGGGCTAAGTCCCCATCTTGCAAATCTTTTGTTATCGTGCTACCCGCACCAATAAGCACATTTGAGCCAATTTCAAGTGGTGCGACAAGCTGTACATCACTGCCTACAAAGACATTTTTGCCAATGATTGTCTTATGCTTTTGCTTACCATCATAATTACAAGTTATCACTCCAGCCCCGATATTGCTCCCTTCATTCGCTTCACAATCCCCCAAATAGCTTAAATGCCCTGCTTTCACCCCACGCAACACACTTGCTTTAGTCTCCACAAAATTACCGATATGTGTGTGTTGTAAATGACTTTTTGGGCGGATATGTGCCATAGGTCCTATATCGCTAGATTCTATATCGCTAGATTCCACCACGCTATGGGCTTTGATATGAGAGTTTATAATCTCGCAATTCCCCAGAATCTGCACACCTTGTTCCACAATACATTCCCCGCTAAACTTCACGCCAGATTCTATATAAATCGTATGGGGCAGGTGCATAATCACGCCTTCTTCCATAGCCGCATCTCTTAATCGCTTTAATATCACTTCTTGTGCCAAGGAGAGTTGGAGTTTAGAATTTACCCCCATAAATTCTTGCTCTTCTACCTGCACTGCCGCTACTTCAACGCCATTTTGCCCTGCATAAAAAATCACATCGGTAAGATAAAATTCCTTTTGGTTGTTGTTATTTTGCAAAAGTGGCAGGTAAGATTCTAAAATATTTTTATGTATCTTATACACCCCAGCATTGACATCTTTGATAGCTAACTCTTCTTGCGTAGCGTCCTTTTGCTCTATAATCTTTTGCACCTTATTATGTCCTAAAATCACGCGTCCATAGCCGTTTGGATTTTCAAGGTGCAAAATACTCATCACAATCTTAGAGGGATTCTCACACAGCTTTTTAAGCGTTTGGCTACGCACAAGGGGCATATCGCCATTAAGGATAAGAATCTGCTCATATTTATACGCAAAGCAATGTTTTGCTTTTTCCCCACTGCCCCCTTGCATAATCGCCCCACCAGTACCCGGATAATTTTCATAATCCTGTATGTGAAAATGCAAAGCCTCGCTTTCACACGCCTTTGGGTAAGATTCTATAATCTTTTCTTTCACTAAAGATTCTTGATGAAATAGCACAATATGCACATCATCGCTCAAATTCAAAGCTTCATCAATGGAATAAAACAGCATAGGCTTACCGCAGATTCTATGAAGTACTTTAGGTAGGTTTGACTTCATACGCGTTCCAGCCCCAGCTGCTAAAATCACCACCGATACACTCATTTTCACTCCTTTTAATATGCTTTTTATGTAATTTTAACACACTAAATCCTATAATACGCCCCTTAAGTTTCATTTTTGGAGTAATTTTTGAAAAAACTCATAGCTATGCTTTTGCTTTGTATTTACTCCCTTGCTTACGCAAATCCACAAAGCCCAGATTCTCCAAACGCTAATCTCACTCCAGCACTTCCAGCCCCATCAAATATCGCTCCGCTTCCTTCGCTGCCTAAAAATCCAGTGTTGCCCTCCGTGGATTTATCGCTGACTGCACCACAAGAGCCAACCGAGCTAGTTGCAACGCTCAATATCGTCCTTATCATCACACTGCTTGTGATTGCCCCTTCACTTGTGCTTGTGATGACTAGCTTTACACGCATTGTCATTGTCTTTGCTTTTTTACGCACTGCTTTAGGTACACAGCAGTCCCCACCAACACAGGTTTTAGTCAGCCTTGCACTTGTTTTGACATTTTTCATTATGGAGCCAGTAGCGACTAAAAGCTATGAAGTTGGCATAAAGCCTTATACAGAAAAGCAGATTTCTTATGATGAGGCGTTTGAACGGGCAATTGTGCCTTTTAAGGATTTTATGATTAAAAACACGCGTGAAAAGGATTTGGCACTCTTTTTTAGAATCCGCAACCTTGAAAATCCCCAAACCGTTGATGATGTGCCACTGACTGTGCTTATCCCGGCATTTATGATAAGTGAGCTTAAGACGGCATTTTGGATTGGATTCTTATTGTATCTGCCCTTTTTAGTCATTGATATGGTGATAAGCTCCGTGCTTATGGCAATGGGTATGATGATGTTGCCGCCGGTTATGATTTCACTGCCTTTTAAGATTCTAGTCTTTGTGCTGGTTGATGGGTGGAATCTGCTTATTGGGAATCTTGTGCAGGGCTTTAAGTAGCTTAGCTTAAGTATTTATTATGAAATGTCAGCACTTTGGGCTATGCGGTGGCTGTGAGCTAGATTTAGCCTATGAAAAACAGCTAGAATCTAAGCTCAAACAAACACAGCAGGAGTTTAGCTCCCTTTTTTCTAGCAATGGTTTTTCTTCCGCAAATCTAAGCGTTCATAACTCGGTGGAGTGGGGCTTTAGAGCAAGGGCGGAGTTTAGATTCTACACAGAACAAAACAGAATCCATTTTGCGATGAGTAATAGAGAGAAAAATCATCGCACCCCCATCACGCAATGCCCAATTTTACTTCCTATAATTCAAAAGGCTATGCCTCTTGTGATTGAAAGTTTAGAAGCAGATGAGACTTTACGCACAAAAGTTTATGCGTGTAATTTTCTAGCAAACATAGAATCACAAGAGATTATCATCTCACTTATTTATCACAAAAGGCTAGATTCTATCTGGGAGCAAAAGGCTCAAAATATGCGTGATAGACTGCATACAGCATTAAATGCTACTGCACATATCATCGGCAGGGCTAAAAATCAAAAGATACTTGTGGGCGATTTTGATTATGATTCTTGTGTGCGTGAGAGTTTAAGGCTTTTTGCAGATTCCAAGCAAAAGCAGAACTATACTTTTTTCAAGCAAGAATCTAGCTTTTCACAGCCTAATCCTTTTATCAATACAAAAATGCTTGAGTTTGTCATCACTCATCTTAAGGCACTCTATCCACAGCCTGATAACGATATGCTTGAGCTGTATTGTGGTGGTGGGAATTTTAGCATTGCTTTAAGCGGGGTTTTTAGGCAGATTCTCGCCACTGAAGTGGTGAAGTCTGCCATTTCACTTTTACAGCAAAATATGGAGCAAAATTTTTGTGAAAATATCACGCCCGTGCGGTTAAATGCCCTTGAAACGCAAGTGGCATTAAGTGGGGAAAGAGAGTTTTTTAGGCTAAGGGGCATTGACATAAAACGCTTTAGCTTTGATTGTGTGCTGATTGACCCGCCAAGAAGTGGGGTAAATGAGCTAAAGATTCTGCATTTTTTGCAACAATTTAACACCATTGTGTATGTTTCGTGCAAGCCACACACACTTTTGCAAGATTTACAAACACTCATACAAAGCCATAATATTTTACATTTTGGACTTTTTGATCAGTTTCCGCATACGCACCATAGGGAATGTATAGTGATTTTACGCCAGAAGTGATTGTTTTACCACTCAATATAACAATATCTCACAAGGCTAGATAAGCTAGAATCTCCCTTGTTGCTTTGGGGTTGCTTTGAATGTGCTAGAATGGCACAAAGTTTTCCAAAGATACAAAAAGGATAGAGATGAAAAAAATTATATGTTTTTTATGTCTGTGCGTGTTGGTTTCACAGGCTGAAATTATCGCAGGTGTGGCGATACGCGTCAATGGACACGCTATTACACTGAGTGAAATCAGCAAACTTCAAACGCAAATGAAAATCTCCAAAAAAGCCGCTATTGATATGCTGATTAATGAGCGATTAAAAGATGATGAGATAGAGCGATTTAAGATTAGCATTGATGAGTTTAAGATTGATGAGGAGATTTCTCAAATCGCTGCAAATGCTAACCTTAGCAAAGACGCTTTGCTTGCTAAGGTTACGCGTGATGGCACGACTTTACAGGAATATCGCAATAAAATCAAAAAGCAGTTGCAAACTAAAGAGCTTATGCAAAGAATCCTTGCTTCAAACATCAGTATTTCAAGTGAAGATGAGCTATTAAGCTACTACACAAAGCACAAAAAGGAATTTTTACTCCCCTCATCGGTGCGTGTGGTAAGATACACAGCACAGAATGAAGGCAATTTACAAAACGCCATACAATCACCAAAGGCTACGATTCAAGGGGTGCAAAAGATAAATGAAACAATCTCGCTTTCTTCGCTTAGCCCACAAATTGCTCAAGTATTTCTTAATACGCCAAATAATGAATTTACCCCCGTGCTTACAACCGGTGGCAACAGCTTTGTGAGCTTTTTGGTCAAGGAGCGTTTGGGCGAGAAAGCTATAAGTTTTGATGAGGCAAAACCACTCATCAATCAAAAAATAATGGCACAAAAAGAGCAAAGTATCATCACTGAACATTTTAATAAAATCCGCTCTAGTGCCAATATCATAACGCTTAGAGAATAATATGCTTCCTTATGCAGACCCACTTTTTGGCATTTTGATTTTTGTTGCCATTGTGGCGAGTGTCGCTTTAATTGATTATGGACGCAATCGTTATAAGCAAAAGCAAAAAGATAAGTCTTTGCAGAATCTTGCCAAGTCTTATGAGTTTGTTGGGCTAACTGAAGGCGTTGAAGAGTTTTTAGCCCTATGTCAAAATCCCATTCCCACATTGCAATTTATCGCAAATGCGTATATCCAAAGTGGCAATACACAAGAAGCGATTAAAATTTATCTTAGCATACTAGAAAATCTTAAGCACTCTCACACGGAAGCAAGAATTGAGATTCTGCAGGATTTGGGCAGGGCGTATTATAACGCCGGATTTTTACAAAGGGCAAAAAGCATTTTTTTAGAGATTTTAAAAAACTATCCTAGAAATCCGCAAGTGTTGCGTTATCTTCTGCGAACTTATGAGAGCTTGAATGAGTATAAAAATGCCATTGACGCACTTGAGTGTATTGAAGAGATTTATGATTGTGCTTCTCCATCACAAGATTATATAAAAGATTCTACACAGGAGCATTTTTTTCATACACTGAGTTTAAACAAAGCCTATTTGTATGCCCTGCTACTTATTAATCAACACAATGTCCCGCTTATAAGCAAGATTCAAAAGCTAGATGAGCTAAAGAGCAAAGAGCCAAAGCTTGAAAAGATGATTTTGCAATATTTTAAAAGCGTGAGTTTTTCACTCTTTTGGGAGAGAGTGCAGAAGAGTGAAAATATCGCAAAATATATTGATATTTTATGGGGGTTTGAGCGTAAAGATGTGCCACTAGAGCAAATCACACATAAGCAGATTCGTGATGTGTATCGGGCTAAAGGGTGGATAGTAGATTCTAAAGTTTGTGATATTTTTGAGCTAGAAAATATGAGAATCTTACATCAGCATTCAAATCTTAAAGCCACACTAAGCTTTGAGTATCGCTGCCATAGTTGTAAGCAGATTTTCCCTTTTGAAAATGCTCGTTGCTCTTCTTGTGGGGAGCTGCTTAATAGCGATGTGATTTACAAAGTCCAAAAGGTAAGAGATGAAGCAAGTTACCCTTTATTGTGATGGCTCATCTTTAGGCAATCCCGGAGCGGGGGGTTGGTGTGGGATTTTATGCTTTAAGGATAAGCAAAAGATTCTAAGTGGTGGAGAGCCATATACAACAAATAATAGAATGGAACTCCTTGCGGTAATAGAATCTCTAAAAGCACTCAAAGAGCCTTGTGTTGTGGATTTGTATAGTGATTCTAAATATGTGTGTGATGGGATTAACTCGTGGCTTAAAAATTGGGTGGCAAAAGATTTTAAAAATGTCAAAAATGTAGATTTGTGGCAGAGCTATTTACAAGTTTCTTCACTACATAGTGTTACAGCCCATTGGGTGAAAGGACACGCCGGACATCCACAAAATGAGCTGTGTGATAGCCTAGCTAAACAAGCGGCAAAAGATGTGATGGCAAAAGATGAAGCAGTAAGATTCTAATAAAAGGATAGCAATGCCAAAGTATAATCCCCCAAAAAACGCTCAAGCCCTTGAAAAAACACTTGGTTACACTTTTAAAGATAAAAAGCTCCTGCTTGAAGCCCTTACGCATAAAAGCTGTAAGAATGCCTATAATAATGAACGGCTAGAGTTTTTGGGTGATGCGGTGCTTGACTTGCTTGTGGGGGAGTTTTTATTTAGAAAATTTCCTAGTGCTAAGGAGGGTGAGTTAAGCAAGTTGCGAGCGTGTATTGTCAATGAAAAGGGCTTTATGAAACTTGCAAAATCGCTTGATTTGGGAGCATTTTTGCATATCTCACAGAGTGAAGAGCATAATAAAGGGCGAGAAAAAGCCTCTATCCTTTCAAATGCCTTTGAAGCCTTGATGGGTGCGATTTATTTAGAATCTGAACTGGCATTTCTTAAAGATATTGTGTTAAAACTCTTAGAGCAAAATTATGCCAAGATTGATTTACGCTCACTTTTTACAGATTATAAGACTGCTTTGCAAGAGCTTACACAAGCGATTTTTGGGGAGATTCCAACTTACACGCTTGTGAGTGAAAGCGGACCTGATCATCAAAAAAGCTTTGAAATTGCCCTAAGTGTCAATGGGGTGGAATACGCAAGGGCAAAAGGTAGCTCAAAAAAAGATGCCCAGCAAAAATCCGCTCAAATTGCTTATGAAAAAATCTCTGCCCTATACAAAAATAATCATCAAAACAATGATAAGGAGAGATGATGAATACTTTTGGTATAGCCTTGCGTATAACTACTTTTGGAGAATCTCACGGCGAGGGTATAGGCTGTGTGATTGATGGACTTCCTGCGGGGCTAAAAATAGATGAAGCCTTTATAGAATCTATGATGAAAAGACGCGCTCCGGGGCTTAATCGCTTCTCTACCCAACGCAAAGAAGCCGATAAGGTGCAGATTCTAAGTGGTGTGTTTGAAGGCATTAGCACAGGCACACCTATATGCTTATGGATAGCTAATACTTCAAGCAAGAGTAGCGATTATGATAATATTAAAGACATTTTCCGTCCCGGACACGCTGATTTTACATATTTTAAAAAATATGGACTGCGAGATTATCGCGGTGGTGGGAGAAGCTCAGCCAGAGAGAGTGCTGCAAGAGTAGCCGCTGGGGCAATTGCTAAGCTTTTATTGCAAGAATTTAATATACAAGTAAGAAGTGGAATCTGCTCCATCGGCGATGTTGTAGGCGGTGAATTTGATTTTGAATACGCCAAAAATAGTGAGATTTACGCCCTTGATAAGCAAAAAGAAGACGCCCAAAAAGCCCTTATAGAATCTGCGAAAAACGCACATAATAGTGTGGGTGGCGTGGCTTTGATAGAGGCAAGTGGGTTGCCTGTCGGTTTAGGAGAGCCACTTTATCATAAGCTTGATGGGGCAATCGCAGAAGCACTTATGGGACTAAATGCAGTCAAAGCAGTGGAAATAGGCGATGGAATCTTATCAAGCACACAATATGGCAATGAACATAATGATGAAATGGATAAAAAAGGCTTTAAAACAAATCATAGCGGCGGGATTCTAGGCGGTATTAGCAATGGCAATATTGTGAGAGTAAAGGCTCATTTTAAGCCCACACCGAGCATTTTTCTGCCCCAAGACACGCTTGATGTCAATGGTAAGCAACAGGTATGCAAGATTAAAGGGCGACACGATCCTTGCGTAGCGGTGCGTGGCAGTGTGGTGGCTGAATCTATGGTGGCTCTTGTCATTGCGGATATGCTTTTATTGCATACCACTTCACAACTTAGCTTTCTCAAAAAGGTGTATTTGAGCGAGTTATAGCTGTTTTAAAGCAAGAAGATTCTATAATCCCACTCTTATAAGGAGAGATAATGATAACACTCAAAGAAGCACTCACAAAAAGCGAATATGAACTCAAAGAAATTAAGCGAGATATAAGAGAAAAGCTCAAGCAAAATATGGAGCTAAATGCCTATATCGGCGAGATAATGGAGAGCCAAACAAGTGGTGTGCCAATTCTTATAAAAGATAATATTAATGTGAAGGGTTGGGAAATCACTTGTGGAAGCAAGATTTTAAAAGGCTATATCTCCCCTTACAATGCCTCTGTGATAGAAAAACTTCATAAAAATAAAATGTGTGGTTTTGGACGCGCAAATATGGACGAATTTGCTATGGGTAGCACTTCAGAATCTAGCTGTTATGGGCGAGTGAAAAATCCCCTTGATGCCTCTCGTGTCCCCGGTGGAAGTAGTGGCGGCAGTGCTGCGGCGGTGGTGGGCGGACTTGCTATTGCCTCTTTGGGGAGTGATACAGGCGGGTCTATTAGACAACCGGCTGGATTTTGTGGCTGTGTGGGGCTAAAGCCAAGCTATGGGCGGGTTAGTCGTTATGGGCTTGTGGCGTATAGCTCAAGCTTAGATCAAATAGGACCAATTACGCAAAATGTAGAAGATGCTGCCCTTTTGCTAGATGCCATTAGTGGCTATGATAATTTAGATTCTACAAGTGCTAATCTCCCTGCATTACATACTTTTAGGGATTTAGATTCTAATAAACGCTATAAAATTGCTGTGTTAAAAGATTTTCTTAAAGATGCGACACAAGAAGTGCAAGATGCGTATTATCAAACTATTAAGATTCTAGAATCTATGGGGCATAGCATTGTGGAGAAGTCTATGCTAGATACGCGTTATCATATCTCGGCATACTATATCATCTGCACGGCTGAGGCAAGTTCCAACCTTGCACGATTTGATGGGGTGCGATATGGCACAAGGGCAAAGGCGGAGAATCTCAAAGAAGTGTATTTGAATACGCGGAGTGAGTATTTTGGCGATGAGGTCAAAAGGCGGATTTTGCTTGGGAGCTTTGTGCTAAGCAGTGGATATTATGATGCGTATTATCTTAAAGCCCAAAAAGTGCGAGAAAAGATTTGTGCTGATTATGAAGCGATTTTGAATGAATGCGATAGTATTTTACTCCCCATTGCGCCAACTCTACCGCCAAAATTTGGCACTTCTCACTCTCCGCTTGAAATGTATTTGAGTGATATTTATACTATTGGGGTAAATCTTGCTGGGCTTCCTGCGATATGTATCCCTACAATGAAAAATGCTGAAGGCTTAAGTGTGGGAATGCAGTTTATCGGTGGGAAGTTTGAGGAGCAGACAATCCTTAATATCGCCTATGGCTTGGAAAAAGAACTACAAAATTGAGACTACACAAAACTCTTACGCGGATTCAAAAAAATGAAAGGATTTGAAAAATGAAAATACGACAAAAAGCCCTAACTTTTGAAGATGTTTTGCTTATTCCGGCGTATTCGGAGATTCTCCCCCAAGATGTCAGCACTCAAACAATGCTAAGTAAGAATACTTCGCTTAATATCCCCCTTGTGAGTGCGGCAATGGATACCGTTACAGAATCTTGCACTGCTATTGCTATGGCGAGACTTGGGGGCATTGGCATTATTCATAAAAATATGGACATTGCCTCACAAGTAGAGCAGATTAAACGCGTGAAAAAAAGTGAAAGTGGCGTGATTGTTGATCCTATTTATATTCGTGCGGATAACACGCTTGCCGATGCCAAGGCGATTACGGATAATTATAAAATCTCTGGTGTGCCTGTTGTTGATGAGTATGGCAAACTTATTGGAATCTTAACCAACCGCGATGTCCGCTTTGAGCAGGATTTAAACAAACGCGTTGGGGATTTGATGACAAAAGATTCTCTTATCACGGCTAAGGTTGGCACAACGCTTGAAGAGGCTAAGGAGATTATGCATAAGCACAGGATTGAAAAGCTCCCTATTGTTGATGAAAACTACACATTAAAGGGGCTAATTACCATTAAGGATATTCAAAAAAGGATAGAGTATCCAAACTCGTGTAAAGATAGCTTTGGGCGGTTAAAAGTGGGTGCTGCTATTGGTGTAAAGCAGTTTGATAGAGCAGAGGCTTTGACAAATGCTGGGGCTGATGTGTTGGTGCTAGATTCAGCACACGGGCATTCCATTAATGTGTTAAAGACTTTGGAGATGATTAAATCAAAACTTGCCATTGATGTGGTAGTAGGCAATGTCGTAACGCCTGAAGCCACAAGGGATTTAATCAATGCTGGGGCAGATGGCGTGAAAGTCGGCATAGGTCCGGGAAGTATCTGCACCACGCGTATTGTAGCCGGTGTGGGTATGCCACAAATTTCAGCCATAGAATCTTGTGCGGAAGTGGCAAGAAAGCATAATGTCCCACTGATTGCCGATGGAGGCATAAAATATTCTGGCGATATTGCCAAAGCCTTAGCCGTTGGGGCATCGTGTGTGATGATAGGCAGTCTCTTAGCCGGCACAGAAGAATCCCCGGGTGATCTTATCATCTATCAAGGTAGGCAATATAAAAGCTATCGCGGTATGGGCAGTATGGGGGCAATGACTCGTGGTAGTGCCGATAGATACTTCCAAGAAGGCACAGCCCAAGATAAGCTCGTGCCTGAAGGGGTTGAGGGCAGAGTGCCTTATCGCGGAAAAGTGGGCGATGTGGTGCATCAGCTTATCGGTGGGCTTAAATCATCAATGGGCTATTTGGGAAGCAAGGATATTGCGACATTGTGGGAGAAGGCGGAGTTTGTGGAGATTACTTCAGCGGGACTTAGAGAATCTCATGTGCATGATGTGGATATTACCAAAGAAGCACCAAATTATCACGGATAGGCTAAGGGGCAGGATATGGCAGAAGAAGTTTTACTCAATTTAGATTCACAAGATTCACAAATTCCGCAAGAATCGCAAGAAGATGAGTTTGAAACTATGCTAGAAAAGGCTAAGGCTGTGTTAAATAAGCTTAACTCACAAGAGGTTACGCTTAAAGAATCTCTTGCTTTATATGAAAGTGGTATGCGTTATCTCAAAGATGCACAAGAAATCCTAGAACAAGCTCAACTGCAATACCAAGAATTTAAAGACTAAGAATGGAGCTTGTAGCCTATATCACGCAGCCAAATAGTGTTGCTGTGTTTTTGCTGCTTGTGGTGCGATTTAGCGGGGTGTTTGCGTTTTTCCCTTTTTTTGATAATCAGCTTATCAGCATCAATGTCCGTGCAGCAATGGTGTTTTTTATGAGCGTGGCATTTTATCCTTTAGCGTCTTATACTTTGCCTGATATGAGTATGGTAGAGTTTTTATTTGCTGCACTTTTTGAGATTCTGCTAGGTTTTTTGGCTTCTGTTTGTTTGCAGATTGTTTTTGCAATGCTAAGTT
Organism: Helicobacter cinaedi PAGU611; assembly: GCF_000284635.1. Classification (NCBI taxonomy): domain Bacteria; kingdom Pseudomonadati; phylum Campylobacterota; class Epsilonproteobacteria; order Campylobacterales; family Helicobacteraceae; genus Helicobacter; species Helicobacter cinaedi. Next base: position 184,595 of record NC_017761.1, read on the forward strand.
TTGGTGGGGAGCTTATAAGCTTTACTATGGGGCTTACAATGGCAAGTGCTTATGATCCAGTTAGCGGCACGCAAAAGCCCATAGTAGCCCAGCTTATAGCCATTTTGGGTTTGCTTATTGCTTTGAGTTTGGATTTTCATCACACTATTTTTCTTATTATCTCGCATAGTATTCAAGCTACACCGCTTGGGGGCTTTGTCTTTGAGCCAAAGAGTGTGGAGTATTTTATTAAGGCATTTGGGAATATCTTTGCTGTGGGCTTTTCTATGGCTTTTCCTATTTTAGCCATTATTTTGCTTTCAGATATTATTTTTGGAATGATTATGAAAACGCACCCGCAGTTTAATCTCCTAGCCATCGGTTTTCCTGTGAAAATCGCCATTGCCTTTGTGGTGCTCTTTCTTACCATTTCAAGCATTATTTTTACATTTAAAAATGAACTTGCCAAAGCGTTTTTGGCAGTTGGAAAAATATTTTTGGGGCAGTAAAATAAAGCAGAAAATGTGGGGATTTGTAGAATCTAAGCGGATTCTACAATGCTAAATTATTTCTTAAATGTCGCTTTTGTATTCTCTTTCTGAATGATAAGTGTATCGCCGTTAATGCTTAGCTCACTTGAGCCATCGGCAAATACTTTAATCAGGCTATCCTCTATTGCCATACTTTTTTCATCACACATTTTGCGTGTCATACCCACACCTTCAACCACAAGCATTTTGTCTTTCAAAGTATAGTTTCCAAAGAAAGCATTGCACCCAGCATTGCCATTCAGTTTACTTCCATCAAAAGTTGCAAACGCAGGATTTTCAGGCTCATCTAAACTGATTTCCGTGCCATTGCTATTGAGAGAGACAAGATTCCATTTTGCGATAATCTCTTTTTGTGAATCTTGCCCACAGCCTACCATTAATGCTCCAAAAATCCCAAAAGCTATAACCTTGCTTTTTATAGATTTCATACAAACTCCTTATTTTTTTAGCTTAAACTTAAACTAACACCCCTATTCTTGCCATTCTAACTCTTTGAAAGCCTCTTTAATGCTTGAATGCACCAAAATTTGACTGACAAATGTATAGCCAGAGTTATCATTTTTAATCTTTAGTCGCAATTCCCTTTTGCCTTTAAGGCTTTGGGAATGAGCTTTAAGCTTTTTTAAGATTCCATTCTCCACACAAGAGCTATCCACTACCACGCACAAAGGTGTGCAGACATCAAGCTCACTTGGTCGCATATCAAGGGGGATAATTTTTTGACTTTCATCTTCGCTTTGTTTGGTTTTATACTTTGGTTCTATGGGCTTTTCTGTCACGGCTTGTTCAAAGGTAAAAATCTCTAGAATCCTAACATTGAGTCGCTCCTCACGCTCTTCAATCTTACACTTCAACACCAAAGGATTATCTAGATTCAGCCCCTCTAGAATCTCAAGGTGCTTTTCAAATACCATAAATTCAATTTTCCCCCCATAGTCCAAAAAGTCAATTGTCCCAAAGGGTTTGCCAGTTTTTTTGCTGATTTTTCGTTTAATATCTAAAATCTTTCCTACAAGCATACAAGTGGAGTTAAGCTCTAAATCCTCTAGCTCAACACTCTTAACCACACCTTTAATCTTATCTAGCTTCTCTTTAAAATCATCAAGCGGATGTCCGGAGATGTAGATTCCCATACATTCATATTCATAATCAAGCAAAGTGCGTATGTCATATTCAGGCTTATCTTGGATAGGCAAATGCACATTGATTTCCACGCCACCTTCTCCAAAAAGGGAATTGCTCATCATCTCGTGTGCCTTATCCTTTTCACGCCCCTTATCACAAAGCAAGTCAATGTTTTCAAGCATTGTATGGCGGGAAAATCCAAGCCCATCTAGCCCACCAGATTTAATAAGCGGCTCTAAAGAGCGTTTTGTCATTTTTGAAAAATCAACCCTTGCGATAAAATCCTCTACATTTTTATACTCGCCATTTTTTTCTCGATCTGTGATGATGTTTTCAATAGGTGATTCGCCTAAGCCCTTAATCGCACTTAGCCCAAAGATGATTTTTTTCACCCCATCAAACTCACCCACACCAAAGTCATTTTCAGAAATATTAATATGTGGTGGGATTATCTCAATGCCAAGTGATTTTACTTCATTGATATATTTTGCCACAGATTCTACTTTGCGTGTCTCGCTTGTCAGCATTGCTGCCATAAATTCGTGTTCGTAGTAGGTTTTTAAATATGCGGTTTGATAGGTTATCATCGCGTAAGCCGCAGAGTGAGATTTATTAAATCCATATCCAGCAAATTTAACAATAAGCTCCCACAAGTCCTCTGCCTTAGTGCGATTGTAGCCCTGCTTCTCCGCCCCATCGGCAAATTCTTTTTTTAGTCGCAACATCTCATCTAGCTTCTTTTTCCCCATTGCCCTTCGCACCAAATCCGCCCCACCGAGTGAAAATCCACCGATAGTTTGCACGATTTGCATAACCTGCTCTTGATAAACAATCACACCATAAGTTGGCTTTAAAATCGGCTCTAATGCATTAAAAGCATAAGTGATGCTCGCTAAGCCGTGCTTGCGATTGACAAAGTCATCAAGCATACCAGATTCCATAGGTCCGGGGCGATAGAGAGCAAGCATTGCTATAATATCTTCAAAATTACTCGGCTTTAGCCTTTTGGCTAGGGCTTGCATACCTTCAGATTCTATTTGGAAGAGTCCTAGTGTGCTGCCGCTTTGGATTGTCTCATAGACTTTAGAATCTTCCATATCCATTGTGCTAAAGTCAATATCCACACCATAGCGTTTTTTCACTAGTTTAATCGCATCACTTATCACATCAAGCGTCTTTAATCCCAAAAAGTCAAATTTAATCAAATCAACCGGCTCAAGCCAATTCATTGAATACTGCACTGCTACGCCATTCATCTTATCATTTGTATAAAGCGGCACCTTATTCCATAGCTCATCATTAGAATCTATCACAATAGCCGCCGCGTGAAGCCCTGTATTTCGCTTTAGCCCCTCTAGCAACACGGCATAGTCCCACACCTGCTTAGCCAAAGGATTTCTCTCCACAAGCTCTTTTATCTTTGGCTCTTTCTCCCACGCACCATCTTTTTCCTTACCATCTTTGCCTGCTTGTTTAGTGAGTGTAATGCCAAGCTCATTTGGGATAAGTTTAGCAAAGCCATCGGCATCTTTAAGGGGCATATCAAGCACGCGTGCGACATCGCGTATCACACCTTTAGCCAAAAGCGAGTTAAAAGTAACGACTTGGGCGACATTAAACTTCCCATAAGTGTTTGAAACATACTCTATAAGCTCTTGTCGACGCTCTTGAGAGAAGTCCATATCAATATCAGGCATACTCACCCGCTCTGGATTCAAAAATCGCTCAAAAAGCAAATCATATTTGAGTGGATCAATATTTGTAATCTTAAGTGCGTAGGCTACAAGGCTTCCCGCTGCCGAGCCACGCCCGGGACCTACCGGTATGCCATTTTGTTTAGCAAAATTTACAAAATCCCATACAATCAGCATATAGCCCGGAAACTTCATAGAGTTGATAATCTCTATCTCTCGCTCTAATCGATCCTTGTAAGTTTGGTGCTTAGATTCAGCGATATGCTCTAATCGCTCCTTTAAGCCCTCCCTACATTTGAAAGCAAAATAAGCCGCATCGTCAATAGATTCTAATTCGCAGTTGAGAATCTGCGGGAGATTCTCTTTCTTAGCGTATTCTTGCGTTCTTTTAAAGTTTGGCGGAGTGGCAGGGGAATGCTCTAAAATCACTTCTCCGGTGTGCTTATTTTTTATCTCAATATTTTTTAGATTGAGATTTAGGCGGCATTTTTGTGCGATTTCTTGTGTGTTTTCTAGCACTTCAGGCACATCAAGGAATAGCTGTGCCATTTGCTGTGGGGATTTAACATAAAATTCTTTTACCGAATGCTTTAGTCTGTCTTTGTCATTGAGCGTTTTGCCCATAGCCACGCACATTGCGATTTCTTGTGCTTTAGCGTCTTTTTGAAAAGTGTAGTGCGTATCATTTGTCGCAATGACTTTAATATCTAGCTCCCTGCCAAGTCTTAGAATCTGCTCATCTAAAAAAAGCTGATCATTTATGCCGTGTCGCATAATCTCAAGGTAAAAATCCTCCCCAAAAATATCCTTATACTCTAGGGCAACTTCTTTTGCCATTTCATAGCCCTTTGCCCCAAACTGCACATTGCGAGGATTATTCGTATTTAGCTGCCAATTCACTTCACCTTGTAAGCACGCAGAAGAGCACACAAGCCCTTCACTTCTTTCCCTTAAAAGCCTTTTATTGATACGCGGGTAATAATAAAAGCCATTGATAAAGGCTTGAGAGCTAAGATACATTAGATTCTTATAGCCCACTTCATTTTTCGCAAAAAGGCAGAGATGGAATCGCTGCTTTATGCTTTTATCATTCAGCTCATCGCCATTGTGGATATACGCCTCCATACCGATAATGGGATTTAGCCCCTCTTCTTTCATACTCACATAAAAATCTAACGCCCCAAACATATTGCCGTGATCAGTAACTGCCACAGATTCCATACCTAGCTCACGAATGCGTTTAGCAAGGTTTTTAATCTTATTTGCCCCATCAAGCAAGGAATATTCTGTATGTAAGTGAAGATGTGTAAAGTTCATTGTAAATCCTTTGTGTTTATAAAATTTGAGGCTTAAAAAAAGTGGGGGAATTATAAGATAAACTTGTTGAGAATTAGTTAAAGTGAGAAGGATTCTTATAAGAATGTGGAAGTTGGAATCTGGTATCCAACAGATTTGTAAGTGGCTCTCACTTAAGGTGCGCTTTTAAGCGTATTAAGTTAAATCTCGCAAAGGAGCGTAAGCTACCGAATTAGAATCTAATTTTTAAAGAGTGAGCTAAGGGCGTCTAGTCCGCTTTTTTGTGCCGTGTTTTCACTTGGAGTTGTGGTATTAGAATCCGCATTAGAATCTGCTTTGGAATCCCCCGTATTTGGCGTGTCAATCTCGCATAGTTCAATATCGCAATCACATAGCATACTTGCAAGGCGGATGTTCACACCCCCCTTGCCGATAGCCTTGCTTTTTTGATCGCTTTTGATCAGCACGATAGCCTTTTTTCTTTCATTTTTCTCTTTTTCGCCCTCCATATTTTCACGCTCACTTTGCTCTATATTTTGCTCTTGTATTTTTACACTTAGGATTTGAGCAGGCGTCAAGGCTTTAGCGATAAATATCTCTAGTGTGCTGTGATATTCTACGCAGTCAATATTTTCATTTGCTAGCTCTTTGCTGACTGCATTTATCCGCACACCCTTTACACCCACACAGCAACCGATAGTATCAATTCTAGGATTATTGGAATATACCGCTACCTTTGCTCTATCGCCGGGGATTCTCGCACTTTTAAAAATCATTACTTCATTATCTTTAATCTCTGGGACTTCTAACGCTAAAAGCTCTTCTAAAAATTTTGGCGTGGTGCGAGATAGCTCCACTTGTAGCCCATTTTTGTTAATGCCAACAAATTTTAGCACCGCACGAATGGTATCGCCAACCTTGAAACTCTCGCCCTTTATGCGATTTTTCTGCGGTAGCAGGGCACGGATAGAATCGATTTCTACAAAGGTATTGCCACGCTCATCAACACCCACAACCTGCCCATTGACGATTTTGCCAAGTTGGGCGCGAAAGCCTTGTAGAATCTGATCTTCAATGGAGCGTTGCAAATTGTATTCAAGATTCAAAAAAAGCTTGTTGATTGCTCCACGGCTCATCTCATCAAGCTGCAATTCACAATCTAGCTCATCGCCTACACTCACATCGCCAAACTCCTTAGCTTGAGACAAGGGGATTGAAGTAGCTAAATCTTCTTCTGTGAGTTTTACATCATCAGCACAGACTTTTTTGCGGTAAAAAAGCTTTAATATCCGCTCTTTTACATCTGGCTCAACAATGTAGTGATAAAGGGGATTAATCTCTTCTTGTGCGATTTTGATTAAGCCATTTTTGACAATCTCTAAAACCACGCCATTATCTAGCCCCTTGTCATACGCAATTAAATCAATAATATCTAAAATCTTTTCCATAAACACTAGCTCCTATTGTGTGTGGATTGCCCCTGCCGTTGTGGCTTTAAGATAGCCCTAGTTGCTTGAGTCTAGGGATTGTATATACTATCTTTTGGGATTCTTTGTGTGAGAAGAGCGGAGATTATAATAAATTTTTGCTTAAAGTTTTACAAATATGCCTATTTTTAGCTATAATGTGGGGTTTTATCTTGTTTTAGAGGCAAAAGGAGCAATATGAAAATTTTAGTGATACAAGGACCAAATCTCAATATACTAGGGCATAGAGAGCCACATATTTATGGAAATTTCACACTTGAGCAAATTCACACAAATCTTCAAAATCAAGCTAAACAAAACAACGCAAGTTTAGAGTTTTTCCAAAGTAATTTTGAAGGCGAGATTATTGATAAACTTCAGGAGTGTATAGGCGGAGAGTATGTCGGCGTGATTATCAACCCTGCGGCATTTTCACACACTTCCATTGCTATTGCTGATGCGATAGCAAGCTGTGGTGTGCCTGTGATTGAAGTGCATATTAGCAATATCCACGCACGAGAGGAGTTTAGGAGTAAAAGCTATACGGGGGCTGTGAGTGCTGGGGTAATCACGGGATTTGGTGCTTTTGGCTATCATTTAGCGTTAATGGGAATCTTGCAAATTGCAAATGAAGTGCAAGCCTACAAAGCACAACAAGCCGATCATGCACAGCAAAAATGATGCAACCTTATTTTATCCTTGATGAAAACGCACAATATTATGAGTGTGGCTTTAGCTGTGATAATGCTATTGTCGTGCGTGTGGAGGATACGCGATTTTTCATTACAGATTCCCGCTACACCCTTGAAGCAAAGCAGTTTTGCAATAAGCACACAGAAGTGATAGATTCAAATGACTTTATTCAGAGTTTGCTCGGCATAGTCAGTAGGCTTAGCCTAAAGCAGATTATATTTAATCCCCAAGAGCTGAATGTGGCGATGTATGAGAAGATCCTTTCATCTCTTAGTGCGATAAAATGTGAGCTTATCTCAAAACCAAACTTTCATCAGCAACTAAGAATCTGTAAGAGTGAGAAAGAAATTACCCTCATTGCCATTTCACAAAAGCTTAACAAAAAAGCCTTCAAAGCCTTTGCTAAATATGTTGCTAAGATTCTAAAACAAACCCCGAATGAAAAAGAGCTGTATTATCAAGCTAAGCAGATTCTAAGCAATTTTGGTAGGTATGATTTGAGCTTTGATCCTATTGTTGGCATTAATGAGAATGGAGCAAAACCTCACGCACTGCCTTCTACTAAATGTATTTTAAAAAAGAATGATATTTTGCTTTTTGATGCGGGGGTTAAATATAAGCGGTATTGCTCGGATATGACGAGAACAGCTGCTGTGGGCAAAGATATACATTTTGGTAAGGAGCAGAAGTTTAAAAATAAGCTTCATAGCAAGATTTATGATATTGTGTTAAAGGCTCAAGAAAAGGCCATAAGCAAGGCAAGAAGCGGTATGAGCGGCAAGGAGATTGACGCACTTGCAAGAGCTGAGATTGAAAAAAGTGGCTATGGGAAGTATTTTGTCCATAGCACGGGACACGGCGTGGGCTTAGACATACACGAGCTGCCGCGTATTTCACGCTTGAGTGAGGATAGGATTGAAGATAATATGGTTTTTTCCATTGAGCCGGGCATTTATCTCCCCAATGAATTTGGCGTAAGAATTGAAGATTTGGTTGTGATGAAAAATGGACGCGCAGAGATTTTGTAGGAGAGAATCTTAGAATCTTGAAGCTAAATTCTAGACTTAAAGCTTGAGATTCAGGGCTTAAAAGGGCAAAAATAAAGATGAAAGAGCAAACCCCCACACTTTTACATATCGCACAAAGTGGCGATTTAAGTCTGCTTAACGCCTATATCACCAAGCGATATGCGATTAATATGGACTTTTTCTCAACCCTTAATCCCAAGCTTTACAATGAACTCCAAGCTAAACCTAGTCAATACACGCTTTATTGTGAGGATAATGAGCTTAATATCATTGATATACAAAATAATAGCTTTGTCTATCCGGTTGAAAATGCCAAGCACACGATGATAGAGCAAAATCTAAGCTTGAGTGAAAATCCTTTAAATAATCCCGCCTTTAGCCTTTATACCAATCATCTAGCCCTGCATAAGCTAGATTCGCAAAAAATCCCGCTTACGGCTGATATTTGTAACCCCATAATTGAGCTTATGCAAAATGAGTTTAGTGGGAGCAATCGCTTTCATCTCCCCAACAACTTCCTGCCTAGCAGTACATTTTTTGGGCTTTTGGGCGGTATGTTTTTGCAGTTTTTACTTGAAAAGGGCTATTTTTTTCACTCACTGCTACTTTTTGAAGAAGATATTGATTTATTTAGAATCTCGCTTTATTTTGTGGATTATCCCCTTTTGTTTGAATCTGTGAGTGATCGTTCTTGCTACCTTTTTGTCAAGGATTTGTTGCATAAGGATTTTGTGCAAAATTACTTCACGCAAAGACGCATTACAAATAATTTTCTCCGCCTAGAATTGCAGCTCTATGATAGCCCAAAGATTGAAGCTGTTAGGGATAATGTCGCACAGGCTTATGCGATTAATTCAAGAGGTTGGGGGAGCTTTGATGATGAGATGATAGGGGTGAAAAATACCTTTTGCAATCTTAGCAAGAGTGAGATTCTGCCCTATCCCATTTTGCATTTGCCACAAAGGCTGAATGTGCCAATATGCGTTGTAGGTAATGGGGCGAGTTTAGATTCTCTTTTGCCATTTATCAAAGCAAATATGGATAGAATGATTATTTTTAGCTGTGGGACGGCGTTAAAGCCACTCAAAAATACAGGGATTGAGCCAGATTTTCAAATTGAAATTGAGCGGATTGACTATCTTAAAGGTGTTTTAGAATCTGCGCCTTTGAGGGACACAACACTGTTTTGTGGGAATATGGTGCAGCCAAGTGCTTTAAGCATTGCTAAGGAAGCGTATATGTTTATGCGTGGGGGCAGTGCGAGTGCGTATTTTGGCAGGACAAAGAGTGTGGTGGAGTTTGCCGCACCTTATGTGGGGAATGCGGGATTTGCCCTTGCGTGTTTATTGGGCGAAGAGGTGCTGATTTGTGGGCTAGATTGTGGGTATATCAAGGGGCGGACAAAACACGCTAAAGGCTCGTTTTATGGTGATGAGCAAAGTGAGATTCCAAAAAATGCCTATCGTGTGCAGGGCAATGCGGAATGCGAAGTCTATGCTGATGCGTTATTTTCACTCTCTGCTGCGATGATGAGTAAGGCGATTGAAGTTTTTACTCCAAGGCTTGTATTGAATCTGGGCGAGGGAGCATATATTCGCGGAAGTCGCTCTGCCAAGACAGATGAGTTTGATTTAGCCAAAGTGGATAAAGCTAAAGCCATAGCGGAGCTTAAGGGCTATATGTGTAAGGATAAACACAAGGTGCTAAGTAGCACAGATAGCCATATAAGCGAAGTGAAAGCGTATAAAGAGGCTATTTTACAAGCGATGAAAGTGAGTGTGCGTGGGAAAAGGGAGCTTTTTGAAAGGATTGATAAGATTCAGGCTTTGAGCCTTAAGAAAGTGGCAGAACAGCCATTTGTGGGAGTGCTTTTTGAAGGGAGTATCTCGCATATTTTACATAGCATAATGCTGTGTGCGTTGCATATCCCAAATGATGATATTGCCTTATTTTACGCACGGTGTGTGGAGCTTGTAGAATCTGGGCTTAATAAAATGGTGATGAGCTACACACTCCTTGCCACAACGCATACAAGCTAGATTCTATACCCACACAAAAAAGGTGGCTATATAGCACACAAGCGGTAAGCTTAAGCTAAAGCCCACAAAAAGCAGGGGTAAAATCTTTTGTGTGGAGTGCAAAATTGTAAGCATAAGCCCAAGGGCAGAGTAGATTAGCCCACCGATATGAGCGGATAAAAAGACATTGTGTATGTAGGATTGAAGTGAAATAAGCCCTAGCTCATTCATATCTTCTGGCGTGATGAAGCCTTGCGTATAGAGAAAAGATTCTATCTCTGCAAGGAAAAATGTAATCTCTATGTCTTTTACTTCAATAAGTGAGCTAAAAAAGAGTAAAGAGTAGATAAAGCACACCATAAGCCATGCATAGCCCATAAGCATACCGGTTTTAGCAAATCGTCCTTTTTGTGAAAGAAGCATAACTCCTGCTGCAATTCCAATGGGTGCAAGCCAAGTAGGGATGTTTGGGATATTATAAACTCTCCAAAATAAAGAAAAAAGCACAATAAATCCAAGCCCTATAAACAAGCAAAATCGCTGGAATCCAAAAAATTGCTGTTCTTTATAATCTAGCGTGAAGTCAAACATAATGTCCCTTTTGTAAAAATTCCTATAAGACTAAGAATCTCATTAGATTCTTGCAAAAGTGGCATTTTAACAAAAAAATCCCCAAAAATGCATTATCAATTTAGGGATTAAAACTGAATCTGGGAATCAGTTAAGGAGAAAGAGTTATTTGCGAAGCTCTTTGATTCTCGCAGCTTTACCGCGTCTTGTGCGTAGGTAGTAGAGTTTAGCACGGCGGACACGACCAATACGCAATACTTCTATGCTATCCAAACTCTCGCTATAAAGTGGGAAAGTTTTTTCCACACCGATGTTGTTTGCACCCATTTTTCTTGTTGTAAATGTCCTATCTACACCATTTCCGCGTATGGCAATGCACACACCTTCAAAGTGCTGGATTCTGCTCTTATCGCCTTCTTGAATCTTTATGCCTAGGCGGAGTGTGTCTCCAGCTTTAAATTGTGGCACTTTTCTCTCGCCGATCTGTGCTTTATTGAAGCTCTCAATATATCTATTTCTCATAGGCTGTCCTTTCTTTTTGGGTATGCTTTTTTGCTATCCGCCCGGTTGAAATATGGGCTAAAACGCGGTATGTTTGATACAAATCCGGTCTAAAATATTTTGTCTTGCATATCGCCAAGCGTTTTTTTAAGTCGGCGATTTTACTATGATTTCCCTTTGAATACACTGAAGGCACAGCTAAATTTTGTAAATTTTCATTTGGGCTTGTGGTAAATGGCGGACTTTTAGCAAAATTTGGTGCTTCAAGTAAATGTTCCGCAAAGCTCTCCCCCTGCAAAGATTCTGTATTGCCAAGCACACCTTGAATCTGCCTTGCAATACTATCGCATAGCACAAGGGCTGGAAGCTCCCCACCTGTGAGAATACAATCGCTTATGCTAAAGACTTCATCAGCATACATTTCTATGGCGCGTTCATCAAAGCCCTCATATCGCCCACATACAAAGCTTATATGAGATTCTTGGCTTAGGCGTTTAGCGTCATTATTGTTAAAAGGTTTGCCACAAGGGCTTAGAAAGATAATATGGGAACTTTTAAGTGGCGCTAATGCTCTGCTTAATACATCTGCTCTCATCACTTGTCCTGCCCCACCGCTGATTGGCGGCTCATCAACCTTTTGGTATTTATCAAAGGCATAATCACGGATATTGATGGTCTCAATACTGATGAGGTTGGCGTTAATGGCGCGTTTAAGAATAGAATCTGTAAAGTAAGATTCAATGAGTGCGGGAAAAAGGGTCAAAAATGAAAAATGCATTTTGCCCCCTTAGCTTTCTTGCAGGAGTAAAAAGGCGTTTTGTGTTGCTATGCAGTCTGTGCTAATGCTAAGGACATATTGGCTGATATTTGGGATATAAAACTGCTTTGGTAGCCCTTGGGAGATAAGCTCTGTGTGCGTTTGGATAAGAAAATAGTCAATCTTAGCAATACGCTCAATATCTTTCACAACGCCAAGATTCCTTTGTTTTGTATCCGTGGTGTCGCTAATAGCCGTGCCTATGAGTTCCTGCCATAAGATTTCGCCTTTTTTTAGAATCTTTTTGCTTTCTGTCAATGTGGAGTAAAGCTCATAATTGATTAGCTTTGCGGCACTCTCTCTGCTTTCATAGCCTTGAAAAATCACAAGATTCTTTGTTGTGTCAAATGAGTGAATGCGGATTGTATCAAGTGTGGCTTGGGCGTTTGGAGATTGATTAAAAGATATTTGAGCTGGGGATTGTAGATAAAAAGTCGCCTGTGGGGCAAAAATGGAGGGAAAATCGCTCATAATGTGAAGTTTCAACGCTCCATTTACGCCTACAAGCCGCCCAATTTTAGCAACTAAAAGTAGGCAATTTTTATTTGAATGTTCCATTATGTGATGAGTTTAGATTCAATGGGCTTGAATGGCGATTCTATAATTTTTCCCATCTTTAGCTTTTAAGCCTGAAATGAAAGTTTTTAAAGAGCCTACCATTTTGCCATCGCGTCCAATCAAACGCCCGACATCTTGAGGATCAGCAAAAATAGTAATTTCACAAGTATTGTCTTCTAGATTCTCAAGCTTAATCTCTATCGCCTCTGGATTGTTGGCTATCTTTTTTGCATATTCTTTGACAAAATCTTCAACCATCATCGCTTCTTTATTTTGAAGTCAGTTTAGCTACTCTTTCACTCATCTTTGCACCAACGCTTTTCCAATACTCTAATCGTTGTGCATCGTATTTGACAAGTGCAGGTTCAACCAAAGGATTGTAATAACCAAGAGATTCTATCCAGCCACCATCGCGTTTTTTGCGTGAATCTGTAACTACGATACGATAGAAAGGCTTTTTCTTACGCCCCATTTTAGTAAGTCTAATCACTGTTGCCATATTTTGCTCCTTAACATAATTGCTTTTAAAAAGCTGGAATTATAATGTGTTTTGCTTAAAGCACGATTATTTTGGCATACGCATATTGCCCATCATACTCATAAGCTCCTGCATACCGCCCTTTTGTGAAAGTTTTTTAGCTAATTTTGCCGCTTGATCAAACTGCTTAATAATGCGATTTATATCGCTCACTTCCAAGCCACTGCCTTGGGCTATTCTCTTGCGTCTTGAGCCATTGAGTAAATCGGGATTCTCTCTTTCTTTTTTTGTCATAGAATTTACCATTGCACGGATATTTTTAATCTCATTTGATTTGTCTAAATCCACATCTTTTAACGCACTTGCCATTCCGCCAAGCCCGGGAATCATTGAGGCAATGGAACTCATTGAGCCTAGCTTTTTAACATTTTCAATTTGATTAATAAAATCTTCAAAGCCAAATTGCCCTTTTTTGATTTTTTTAGCTATGCTTTTAGCTTCATCTTGATTGATGACACTTGCGGTTTTTTCCGCTAATCCTGCAATATCCCCCGCTCCCATAAGACGAGAGATAATGCGTTCAGGCACAAACACATCAAAATCCGCTACTTTCTCTCCGCTTCCTATAAACTTCAGCGGAACGCCGATTTGATAGGCGATAGATAGGGCAATCCCGCCTTTGCTATCGCTATCAAATTTTGAAAGGATCACCCCATCAATGCCAATTTTTTCATTAAAATTTTGTGCGGAGCGGATTCCATCTTGTCCGCTTAGAGAATCGGCTACATACAGGCATTCTGTGGCGTTAATAGAATCTTTAATTTCTAAAAGCTCTTGCATTAAAGCTTCATCAATACTTAAGCGTCCCGCACTATCTATGATAACCACATCATAATGTGTGTTTGTTGCTTTTTGCTTGGCTTCCTTGGCTACTTGCACAGCATTTTCAGGCTTTGAGCTTTGATTTGGTGTGAAAATATCCACTTCAATACTTGCGGCTAATTGACTAAGCTGCTCAATGGCTGCGAGTCTATGCAAATCACACGCCACAAGCAAAACTTTCTTACCTTTTTGTTTAAGATAAAGGGCGAGTTTGGCACTTGAAGTTGTTTTACCGCTTCCTTGCAAACCCATCATCAAAATCACACTAGGCGGCGTTGGTGAGAAGCTAATCCCATAGCTTTTTTTGGATTTTAGAATCTCATTTAAAGATTCTTGAAGGGCATTCATAAAGCTTTGTTTGCCTATGCCATTGCTTTTGGTGCGTTGGCTCACTTCTTGGATAATCTGTTTTGTAGCTTTGTGATACACATCATTTTTTAATAAAGTCTTTTTCAGATCATCACACGCCCTTTGAAGCGATTTTTCATCATCAGCAAAGCGGATTTTGTTAATAATGCCTTTAAATGAGCTTGTGAGTGTGTCAAACACGATAACTCCTTTGTGAAAATAAAATGTAATAAAAGGCGGAATTCTACATAAAAATCACTTTTATTATGCTTGTATTTGCTTCAAACTTATATAGTTAGAGGTAATCCATGAAATAGCAAGGAATTGTAATGATAAATTTTGAACAATCTCTACGAGAGAATCAGCTCAAAATTACACCACAGCGACTCGCAATGCTTGATAGGATTCAAAAAAACGGGCATATGAGTGTAGAGGAGCTATATGAGCAGATTCGCTCTATTTTCCCATTTATCTCACTCGCTACGATTTATAAGAATATTCACGCACTTTGTGAAGCAAATATCTTGCGTGAGATTAAAGCTCCAAAAGATAAACAAAAGTATGAGCTAAGTAGCGATAGGCATTTGCACGTGTATTGTGAGATATGCGGCAAGCTTGAAGACATTAGGCTTGATACACAAGCTTTAGAAAAAGATTGCAGTCAAAATAGCGGATATAGTATTTGTGATATTTCCGCGGTGCTTATAGGCAAATGTCCAGAATGCAGAATCTGGCCTAAAAACAAAAGCTAACAAAATCTTAAAAATCCCACCATACCTCGCGTTTAGGTGGAGTGGTGAACTCATACACTTCGCCAAGCATAGGCACACTGATAGGGATATTTGCCCCATCGCATAAGGCAATGAGATTTTTGAGTGGCTCATTCCACGCGTGAGAGCCAGAGACAAAGCGTCCATAGTGAATGGGGATAATCATTTTTGCCTTTAAATCAACAGCGACTTGTAGCACCTCATTTGTAAAAGAGTGTGAAAATCGCCACGCTTCATTGTATTGCCCATTTTCTAAAATCGCTACATCAATTCCGCCAAACTTTTCTCCAATCTCCTTAAAATGCGTATAATAGCCCCCATCACCGCTTAAAAATATTTTTACTCCAGCCATTTCTAGCATATATGAACTCCAAAGTGTCCTGTCCCATTCTATTGTGCGTCCTGAGCTGTGTTGCGAGGGCGTAGAAGTGATAATAATGGAAGGAGCAAGTTTTAGGCTTTGCCACCATTGTAATTCTGTGATTTTTTGAGAATCCACACCCCAAAATCGTAGATGAGAGCCAACGCCAAGTGGCACGACAAATTGCTTTACCTTATCTTTTAAGGCAATGATGGTGGGATAGTCCAAATGATCATAATGATCGTGGGTAATCACAAGCACATCAATGCTATCAAAATCCTCCTTGCCCAAATGGATATGAGAAGTAAAAGCACGATTAATCCAAGAATAAGGCGAGGCGTAATTGCTAAACACAGGATCAACAAGAATCTTAAAGCCCTGCATTTCTAGCATAAATGAAGAATGTCCAAACCACACAATAGCAGGATTCTGTGTATGAAGTGTTTTGAGATTTGTTTTAACAAATGGCAATGGGTGTTTGGGTTTAGCATTTTTAGGCTTAAAAAGATAGAATCTTGCCACTTCCCACCACGCTGCGCGTTTAATGTGCTTCGTGCGTGGATTAAGATTTGTAAAATAGCCCTTTTTAATGCCATTTTTATCTTCTCTCCATTCAAAATTTGGCACTGAAGAAAATCTTTGCATTTCTTCAGTATCCGGGCTAGAGCCTTTTGCAAGATTTTTAGAATCTTGAGAAATTCCACAAGTGGCACAGCAGGTCATAATCACAAAAATTATGCAGATTCTTACATTTGACAGCAATGCGGTGCTTCCGTGCTGATGGGTAGTTTTAAATCTTTCCACGCGTTAAATCCACCAACAAGATAATAGACATTATTATACCCTAACTTCTTAGCCCACATAATCCCTATAACCGCACTTCCCATAGGCGAAAGTCCATGCTCCCCACTATCATAAAATACGATTTTAGAATCCTTATCTTTTCCAATCAGGGCTATAAACTCATCTTGTTTGCGAGAGAGAGAATCAGCCTCCCAATTCCACTCGCTGCCATTGTCATTTAAGCTTGGACTTAAAGCAAACTCAAAATGTTTAGCATTAGGGATAAGCCCTAGATTATACACGCCACGCGGCAGAGTAGCTATAATCGTATAAGATTCCATATCTTGTACTAACTCATCAGGCAGGATAATGGTATAGCCATTTTGCCCCGCGCGTTGAAGAATAGCTGTCGCATCTTGGCTTAGCTTTTCATCTATACTTAGCGTTTGGAGTTTGTTTTGGGCTTCTTTAGCTTTATTTTCATCACCCTTTAGCTTGGCACTTTCAAGTGAGCTAACCACAGGCATAACCTCCACAAGCTGTGTGTAATAGCTGCTTTGCTTAGATTCTGTGGAATTAGAATCTGAATCTCCACAACCTATCAACGCTAGGCAACATACCGCTAAAATAGCGTTTTTCACTCTAAAAAATCTCATTTTACTTCTCCTTTTTGTGATTTGTGTTTAGGATTGCGTGAGCGTTTTAAGCTCGTTTTGAATCTTAGCATACTTTTCTTGTGCGAGTTCAAGGGCTTGTGTATTTTGCTCTAGCACCGCTTTTGGGGCATTTTTGATAAAATTTTCATTGCCTAACATTCCTTGCAGTTTGACTATCTCTTTTTCAAGCTTTGCTTTTTGATTGTTTAAACGCGTGAGAATGGCACTTAAATCAATGCCTTGAAGATTTATATAGCTCTCACTCAAATCGCTGACATCGCACACACAGCCCATTTGTTTATCTTTAACGATTTGTAAGTTTGTAACCTTAGCAAGTTTTTCTACAAAAAGTTTAAGCATATTTTCATCTACACTTATATTAAGCTTAACAAATACTTGTTCCACATTTGCATTGCCAAGCTCAAGCATTGCTTTTAATCGGCGGATTGAAATAATCACATCTTCAATCACTTTAAAAGTTTGCTCTATGGCGGATAGCTCTTCACTCACATTCTCTGCCTTTGGATAAGGGGCTATCATAATAGAATCTGCGGATTCTATCTCACTGCCATTCAAGCTATGCCATAGCCAATCGGTAACAAAAGGCATATAAGGGTGCAAGAGTAGCAACGCAGTTTTAAAAATCGCTCCAAGCTCATAGACAGAATCTTTACTTGCCTTTGCAAGTTCAATCCCCCAATCGCAAAATTCCCCCCACAAAAAGCGATATAAAATACTCGCTCCATCATTGAAGCGATAAGATTCTAAAGCCTGACGCACTTCATTAATCGCCACTTGCAAACGCACAAACATATACTGACCAAGTGGAGTTTGTATCTCTATCTCACTAAGATTTTTAAAAGCTTTAAAGGTTTTATTTTGAATCTCATCTTGTTGGGAGGCATACAGTTTTAAAAACTGCGTGGCGTTGTAGAGTTTATTTATAAAATTTTTAGAAATCTCACAGCTTTGAGTGGAGAGCTTCACATCTCGCCCTTGAGCGCATAAAATCGCTAGAGTAAAACGCAAAGTATCCGCCCCATAAGTGCTTATCATCTCTAAAGGATCAATGACATTGCCCTTGCTTTTACTCATTTTCTGCCCCTTTTCATCTCGCACCAATGCGTGAAGATAGACATCTTTAAAGGGCAGGGAGCCTAGCAAAGATTCGCCACTTAGAAGCATTCTAGCCACCCAGAAAAATAAAATATCAAAGCCTGTAATCAGCAAAGAATTAGGATAAAAATCGCTTAAATCAGAATCTGTGAAAAGGGCAGATTCAGCAGATTTGGCAGATTCTGTATTTTCATCATCTTTGCTTTCTTGTATGTTGCCCCAGCCAAGTGTGCTAAATGCCCAAAGCCCCGAGCTAAACCAAGTATCAAGCACATCTTCATCTTGCTTTGTGATGAGTGCATTGCATTTGGGGCAGGTGGGATTATCGCTCTCACACGCAATCTTTTCTCCGCATTCACAATACCACACGGGGATTCTATGCCCCCACCAAAGTTGGCGTGAAATACACCAATCTTTCAGCTCTCTCATCCACGCATTATAATTATTCAGCCATTGATTTGGGAAAAACTTTAGCCCTCCCGCATTGACTTTTTTAATAGCCTCTTGTGCGACTTCTTTTTTGACAAACCATTGCTTTGAGATGTAAGGCTCTACAATACTGCCACAGCGATAGCATTTGCCAACCTGATTTGTATAATCTTCAATCTTTTCAACAAAGCCAAGCGATTCTAGCTTTTTGACAATGCTCTCTCGTGCTTCTAGTCTTTCCTGCCCTTCAAACTCCCCAGCATAGGCATTTAAAATACCTTTTTCATCAAAAATGGTAATAGATTCTAAATTATGGCGTTTGCCTACCTCATAGTCATTGACATCGTGAGCGGGAGTTACTTTCACACAGCCCGTGCCAAACTCCATATCCACCGCTAAATCCGCAATAATGGGAATCTCCCTATTTAAAAGCGGCAAAATCACGCTTTTACCGATACAATCCTTGTATCGCTCATCGCTTGGATTTACCATCACCGCACTATCGCCAAAAAATGTCTCTGGACGCGTAGTAGCGACAATAAGGGCTTGTGTGCTATTCTTCATATTTTTGCTATTCTTTATGGGATAGCGTAGATAGTAGAGTTTGCCAAGATTCTGCTCGTATTCCACTTCAATGTCAGATAACGCACCATCATTGACACACCAATTAATCATATAGTTATCCTGCACGATTAAGCCTTGATTGTACCACTGCACGAAAGCTTTTTTAACCGCATTTTGCAAGCCCTTATCCATTGTGAATCTTAGACGCGACCACGCCGGAGTGATGCCTAGATGACGCATTTGATTAAGGATTGCGCCCCCGCTTTGCTCTTTCCACTCCCACACTTTTTTAATAAAGGCTTCTCTACCTAAAGATTCTTTGCTTATGCCTTCTTGTGCGAGTTGTTTTTGAACGACATTTTGCGTGGCAATCCCTGCGTGATCAAGTCCGGGTTGATAGAGCGTTTTAAATCCGTCCATTCTTTTAAAACGCGTGATAATATCCTGCAATGTAAAAGTGAGTGCGTGTCCTATGTGTAAAACACCTGTAACATTAGGTGGGGGCATCATAATACAAAACTTTTCTCCATTTTGAATATGTTTGTTCCCATCAATTTCAAAATATCCCCGAGATTGACAAATATTATAGAATCTAGATTCTATATCTTTGGAATTGTAGCCCTTTTTTTCCTGTGTCGTATTCTCCATAAAATGCCTTTGTGGTATTTAATTTGCTTTAGGTGTATTATAATACCAAATTGCTAAAAACAAATGGAGGTAAAAATGACTTATGAGCTAAAGATGCCAATTTTGGGCTTTGATGATGTTACAAAGGTGGAGCTAGAGCAGATAGATGAGACTTTTAGCAAGCTCCACTCACTTGATGGAACGCGTCCTTTTGAAATCACGCTTGTAAATCCCTTTTCACTTTGCGAATACAACTTCACTATTCCAACCGCTGATGAAAAGCTCCTTGATTTAGATGAGACAAGGGGCGATAAGGTGCTTGTATTTTGTGTAGTGGTGGTGCAAAAGCCTATTGCAAACTCCATTGTGAATCTTATGGCACCTTTTGTGTTTAATCCAAGCAATGCTTCTTGTTTGCAGGTTACAACTTTGCCTGTGGCTGAATATCCGCAATTTAGCAAAGTCCAACCTTTAAAAGAGTTTTTATCTCCTGAGATTCTACAAACACTTAGCAAATAATGCCACTCTCCAACCTTAACGCCGAGCAGTTAGCCGCCGCTACTGCTCCAAGCGGACATAATCTTATTATCGCTTCGGCTGGGACGGGCAAGACTTCCACGATTGTGGGGCGTATAGCCTATCTTTTGCAGCAGGGCTTTAAGCCTAAAGATATTTTATTGCTTACCTTTACAAACAAAGCAAGTAGTGAGATGATTGAGCGAGTGGGGAAAATCTTTGGCTCTAGCCTTGCTAAAGAGATAGAATCTGGCACATTTCACGCCGTGGCGTATCGCTATTTGCGACAGATGAAAAATATCCATCTTAAACAGCCTAAAGAATTGCAAATGCTCTTTAAAAGTCTGTATGAAAAACGCATTTTTAGCCAAGATTCCATTAAGCCCTATTCCGCACAGTATTTATATGAAATCTATTCGCTTTTTGTCAATGCTGCGTATAAGGGTGGCTTTGGGGCGTGGATAGTAGATAGGAATCCGCAGCAAGAGCCATATATTGCTATTTATGAAGATGTAATGGAAGAGTTCAAGGCATTAAAGCACACACATCATTATGCGGATTACAATGACTTGCTTTTATTGTATCGTGAATCTTTGCTAGAGCTTAGCTCACCGCCATTTATGGAAGTGCTATGCGATGAGTATCAAGACACTAATCCACTGCAAGATTCTATCCTTGATGCACTTAGACCCCAAAGTTTATTTTGCGTGGGGGATTATGACCAAAGCATTTATGCGTTTAATGGGGCGGATATTAGCATAATCAGCGGCTTTGGGGAAAAGTATGCAGATTCAAAAGTTTTTACTTTAAGCAAAAATTACCGCTCAAGTAAGCATATCCTTGAACTTGCTAATAAAGTGATAGAGAAAAATGAACGGGTATATCCCAAAAGGCTAGAAGTGATTAAACAAGGTGAGTTTGCCCCACCAAAGCTTGTGTGGTATGATGAGCTGTTTTTGCAGTATCAGGGCATTGCCAAACGCATAGCTTTAAGCAACATACCTTATGAAAATACCGCTATTATTTTTCGCAATAATTCAAGTGCCGATGGGATTGAGGCGAGTTTGCGAGAGCTAAATATCCCTTCAAAACGCAAGGGGAGTGTGAGCTTTTTTGACACAAAGGAAGTGGGCCTGATACTTGATATTTGCTCCCTTACGCATAATCCACGCGATATGATGGCACATATTCATACGCTGAGCTATGGCAAAGGCATAGGCAATAGCATTGCTAAGGATATTTATGAGGCGTTGTTTATCTTAGGTGAGGGGGATTGCCATAGGGGTATGTTTTCGCCAAAGAGTGATGTAAAAGCCTATCAGCAAAGGGCAAAAAATACACAGCTTGGACTTTTTGATGATTTTTTTGCTTTAGAATCTCAAGGTAGGTTTAATGAATATATTACAGGGGGCTTTGCTTCACACCCGCTTTTGCAACACCCAAAGATTCAAAAAGAGGGGGCGATATTTTTAAGTGATTTTTATGAAATGCTAGATTCTATAAGGCATATTAAAGAGCCAAAAAGGCTGATTGAGCGAATTGTAAATGCGAAGTTTTTTACTGACATTATGCAAAATCTAGCTAAAAATCGCTCTAAGACAAAAGAGGGCAGTATAGATTCTGCAAGGCTTGAACAGGCTTTAGAATCTATCAAACGCAAATGCAGCCTTTTGCTTGATTTGGCAAAAAATCACAATGATTTGGGGAAGTTTTTAAACGCGATGATTCTAGGCTCAAGTGAAGCAAGTGAGGGTAGTGGGGTAAATCTATTAAGCATTCACGCAAGTAAGGGGCTAGAGTTTCAAAATGTGTATGTGGTGGATTTAATGGATGGGCGATTTCCAAATCGCAAACTCATAAGCAAGGGCGGAAGCATAGAAGAGGAGCGACGGCTCTTTTATGTAGCCATCACGCGTGCAAAAGAAAATCTTATATTATCCTTTGCTAAAAAGGATAATATGAAAAACATCGACTATGCCCCATCAATCTTTTTATACGAGGGCGAATTGTTAAGCAAAGATAGTGTGGTTTAGGATTTACGCAGATGAGTTATAATGGCATTTTACAAGGATTTATGAGTGTAGGAGAGAAAAATTTGGAAGTTTTAATGAGTGGTGATTTAGCACCAATTGTGCTTTTTACCTACAATCGCCCAAGACATACTAAAGCGACTTTAGACGCAATAAAAGCTAATCATCTAGCCAAACAGAGCGTATTGTATATCTACCAAGATGGACTAAAGGAAAACGCCACAAAGGAGCAACGAGAATCTGTCCTAGAAGTTAGCTCTTATTTGCAGGATTTTATTACCAGCAACGAGAATAGCAAATACTTTAAAGAAATTACACTGATCCAAAGAGAGCGTAATTTTGGACTTGCAGATTCTATCATTGATGGTGTTACAAATATCATTAATAAATACGGCACGATCATTGTGTTGGAAGATGATTTGGTGACTAGTCCATATTTTTTAACTTTTATGAATGAAGCTTTACAAGTTTATCGCAATAATGAACAAGTGGCTTGTATAAGCGGTTTTGTCTTTCCTTTAGAAGGTGAAGAGATTCCATCGTCATTTTTCCTTAAAGGGACTGATTGCTGGGGTTGGGCTAGCTGGGATAGAGCGTGGAAACTATTTAATCCAAATGGCAAAGAGCTTTTAGACAAGCTTAAGCAAAGTGGTAAGATAGATGATTTTGACAAAGCTTATAGCGACGCAAAAAGCAGCAGAGGCTTTGCCCAAATGCTTGAGGATCAAATCCGTGGCAAAAACTCTTCGTGGGCTATTCGATGGTTTGCCTCGTGCTTCATATGGGATAAATACTGCCTATATCCACGCAATTCACTCGTGCAAAATATTGGCTTTGATATTGGCACACATTGCAAAGATGGAGAAGAAAACGACCCATATTTTGGTGTGCTATCAAATACCCCTGCCATCATCGATACAGAACAACCAATCCAAGAAATCCCCACCATACGAGCCAAATGCGATGCATACTACATAGGTAGGCAACATTCTCTACCTAGACGAATTTTAATAAGGGTTTCTAAAATATTTGCAAAAAGAATTGTAAAGCATTAATTTTTAACTTTTGTTAATGATTAAATGTTTCGCGAAAAACTTGTCTTGCTGGAGTTTTCGCTAATAAATTGTTTATCACAAACCTATGTTGTATTTATTTGTGCTAAAAATGGCAAAATATAGTGTGAAATCAAGACTGTGCAATATTGCGACACACTTTTTTCTGAGATTAAATGACAAGATATTAAAAGTTGTTGATGCCTATCGCTAATGCTGACACTTATCAATAAACGCTTTATGCTCTATGAGTTCCTGCTCTTTTTTAATCTCTTCTTGTGGGATAAGCTTAAAAGTTTCTTTGGCGTTTTTGCAGTCTTTAAGCTTGTAATATCCCCACGCTAGAGAATCTAAATACGCTGGGTTGCGAGGGGAGATTTCAAGGGCTTTTTTCACATACTCTACGCCCTCTTTGACATTCAGCTCATAATCAATCATCAAATAGCCCAAAAAATTAAACAAAAAGCCTAGCTCGGTATTTTGCGAGTTTTGCAAAGCACTATCAATCCGTTCATCTTTTGGCGTGTTTGTATCGGGCATTTGCATAAGGTTTATGGCATTTTTGAGATTTTGAGCAATATTTGCTATGGCTTTTTTATCTTTTTTATTGCTAGATTCAAAGGTATAAATCTGCTCTAAGGCTAGAAAATAGGGATTTTTATTTTCATCATAGGCATATTTTGCTTGTTTGGCAGCATTTTTATAATCTTGTTGTGCGATATAAAGCTCTAGGAGAATCTCTGGCTTAAAGGGGAATTGCGTGGCAATTTGCGAGGCTTGTTTGAATTTTTTTTGGTGGGCGTAAATAAGAATGAGATTTTGAGCATTTTCAATGTTGGGCTGGGCTTGAAAGGACTTTTCAAAAATATTTTCAATCTTAGCAATTTGATTAAATTTCCCATACACTTCAATGCTAAATTTACAAAAACTCCCAAAACAGCCATAATTTTCAATATGAGAGTTAAGGAGCTTCAAAGCCTTTTCTTGTTGGGACTGACTTAAATGCACAGCGACAATTTTTTGTAGCACATCTTGGGCTTTGCTCTCATTGTATGCAGATTCAAAGTGGATAAGGGCATTTTTAAAATCCCCTAATGTGGCATAAAGTGAGCCTAGAATATCATTAAGCAAGGCAGAATTTTCACTCTTAGCAATAATCTTTGCTTCCTGCAATGCTTCTTGCGTCATTCCTAGCTTAAGATAAGAATCTAAAAAAATCTTATGGATAACAAGATCTTTCTGCCCACCTTTTGCTACATACTCATTGGCAAAATCAAGCGTAGCGTGGGGATTATTCAGCGTTGAAGAAAGAATAATTGCCTCTTTAAAATATTCTAGTTTTTTAGTCTCTTCATACAGCACAAGATATAAATCCCTTGCTTTGTCAAATTGATTTTGTGCTTCATATTCAATAGCTTCAAATAAATAGCTATCCTCATCAAATGCCCCATAACAAGAGCCTATCATAATAAAACATAGGGCAAAAACACGCAAAATTTTCATACATATTCCTTTATTTTTATACCTTTGCATTCATTGCACAGAGTTTGTAAATCTTGCTTGTTTAGATTCTTATGAGCTTCCCAAAATGGGTAAGTGCGACATTGCTTTGGACGATAGGCATAAATGCTACATTGTTTAGAATCTGTATCAAAAAACACACAAGCTAAAGCATTTTGATAGGGCTTTTCAATAAAGGAAAATCTATAACCCACTTTTCTTACATAAGTTTTGGTAAAAGATTCAAAGCTAAATCCCAAAAAAGAGGCAATTTCTTGCATTTCTTTAATATCTACAAACACATAGCCCGAATCCCCCACACAGCACTTGCCTCCACAGCTTTCACAAGTGGAGTTTTCAAAGCTAAAGGGATAATCTTTATCGGTATTCATAGAAGCTTTTTGCATCGCTTTTGTAGATTCTATTAATGTATTCAACCTGCCCATCTTTCACGCATTCATTAAAAAAGCGTTTGCCTTGGTTGATTTGAGCGAGTATGAGCTGCTCCACACCCACAGCAGTGGCATAATTTACCCAATCATAGCGTAAATCACCACCTAGAAGCGAAGTGTATTCCACAAGTTTGGGATTTTGATTGTTAATCACATTAGCGACAAAGAGATTCTTGCGATCTTCTTTTTGGATAAGCAATAGAATCTGTGGGTGGAAGTTTGTTTGGACGGAGAGAAATTTATCAGGCTTATTTTTGGCAAGTCCCAGCTGTGAAGCCACAAGCCCCGTCCTTGCTGGAGGGGTATTAAAAAATACAACATTATTGGCAATTAGACGATCGTGTTTGCTTAATTTTTGCATAAAGGTTTTAGCAGATTCTGAATCTATTTCTTCTTCAAAGACAACGCGGTTGCTTTTGTTTTTTAAAATTCCACCAAGTGTTTTACCAATAAGGCTTTTATCGTTATAAGCGATGATATTTTTGCTCCCAGCAATAGAAAGCAAAAGCTCAATTTGTGCTTCATAATCAATTCCGCCAAAAATAAGATTTTTAGGCAAAGAGCCTATGTTGATTTGTTTTCTATTAATGGTAGGCACATAGGTGGGAAGACTTATATCAAGTGTGGCAAACTCTTGCGCTCCTTTTGGTGTGAGAATGGCAATGACAAAATCATAATTTTCTTTTGCGATGTTTTTGTAAGTGCTGTTAAGATTTGATCTGCTTTCATCGCCGCTATCAAAAATCTCAAACACAAAGTCATTGCCCCGCGTCATAAGGTAGGCTAAAATAGTATCAATGCTACTTGCAGAATAGCGTCCTATGATTTTTTTAGGCATTAAAAGAGCGAGTTTAATCTTCCCGCTGCCTTGCAGTGTCGGTGGCAACATTTGATCGGCAATGCCTAAGTCTCCAAGGACTGAAGAGAGCTTAGAGCGAAGCTCGGTATTATCTATACTAGGGTCAAAAAAGGCAACAAAAGAGAAAAACTCTCCCTTAGCAAAGTAATTCAGTAAGCAAGAGGTGCCACATTTTTCCGTGCTAATATTTAAAATCTCCTGTTGTGGCAAGGGCAGGGGTGAGATAATATAGCTTTTGGCAAAGGCGTGTGTAGCTAAACTCACACTTAAGATTCCATACAAACATAAGGCAAAAATAGGCTTTAAGTAGATGTTCATAATTGTCCTTTCGCAATTAAAAAGTCATTATGTGCCTGTGCTTTAAGTGAGGGATTCCGCACAAGCTCATTGAGTGCATAAGTAACTAAAAATTTCCTGTTATTGTGCCATAAGATTCTACTATGTTCCAAATGACTGCCCAAAATATGCTCACTGACCACATCGCCTAAAAGCACACAGAGCTTTGGCGCAAGGCTTTGAAGCTGTGTGAGTATATAGGGCTTACAGCTAAGAAGCTCACTTTTTTCAAAATGTGGATTAAGCGGATCGCATTTAATGAGTGAAAGGATAGAGACTTGTGAAAGAGAGAGCTTGAAAACATTGCTAATGATGTTTTGTAACATTATCGCACTTTTATTTTGCACAAATGCTTGAGATTCACTTACAAGAGGGATTTCACTGATAAAGCACACACTTGCATTTTGATTTATAAGCCCGATATTTGGGGCTTTACAATGTTTAATGCGATTGCAAAGTGAGCAATTTTTGATAAGGGTGTTTATGTCTTGCCCTATGGGGGCGTTGGATTTTGGGGCAAAAAGAGCATTTGCATATTTTTCCCCACAAGCTTGGCGTTTGTAGAGTTGCTTTAATTGAAGAAGTTTTAGAATCTGTGCTTTCATATCGCTTTACATATCCATACTTAAACCAACGGGGCAGTGATCGCTCCCAAAAATATGCGGATAAATCTTGGCATCTTTGAGATGAGATTCCAAAGAAGTAGAACATAAAAAGTAGTCAATCCGCCAACCGGTGTTATTTTCCCTTGCTTTTCCCATATAGCTCCACCAGCTATATGCCCCTTCAAGTGTGGGATAAAAATGGCGAAAAGTATCAATAAATCCAGATTCTAAAAGCTCACTCATTTTACCCCGCTCTTCATCGGTGAATCCTGCGTTTCTGCGGTTTGTCTTTGGATTTTTCAAATCAATTTCTTTATGAGCGACATTTAAATCCCCACAAATCACCACAGGCTTATGCTTTTTTAACTTTTTTACAAATGCCCTAAAGTCATCTTCCCACTCCATACGATACTCTAGCCGTTCCAACTCCCGCTTAGCATTAGGCGTATAGACATTGACAAGATAGAATCTCTCATATTCCGCTGTGATTATCCTGCCCTCCTTATCGTGATGGCTAATCCCCATATCATAGGCTACTTGCAAAGGCTTAATCTTGCTAAGCACAACAACGCCAGAATACCCCTTTTTCTCCGCACTATTCCAATACTCACTATATCCTTGAAAGCTAAAATCACCCTGATCTTTTTGCATTTTAGATTCTTGGATACAAAAAATATCCGCATTCACTTCATTAAAAAAATCCATAAAGCCTTTATTCATACACGCACGCAGTCCATTAACATTCCACGAGATAAGTTTCATTATAGTCCTTATTTATAAAATAGTTATGTAGATTCTAAAGTATGGCGACCCTTGAAAGATTTGAACTTCCGTTGCCACCGAGAAAGGGTGGTATCCTTGGCCAACTAGATGAAAGGGTCGGCAGAAGTATAGCAAACTTTATTTAAGATTTTGCTAGGGGCTTTATGAGAGATGTGTTGAGTTTGCTTGATAGGCTAAAGGCTCATCTAGAATCTATCTTGCTTTATTTTATGTCCTATTTATATTCCACTGCATAAATATCCACCGCATTGCCTCCACCATATTTTGCTTTGCCTTGTGCGGTTACATAGACAAACTTTCCATCTTTGCTGACATCAAGCCCCACAGGAAATGAGTCTGCTTTGATTTGTAAAATCTGCTTCATACTTTTAGATTCTACTACGGCTACCATAGAGGCAGTGTTACACGCAACAAAGATATATTCTCCATCTGGGCTTAACTCTATCGTTCTAGCTCCAGCACCAACCTTTGCATTCTGCCAGTTTTTAAATATAGCCTGTTTTTTCTTAGCACTAAATTGACTAAAAGATTCTATAAAATCACTCATTTTTGCTTTTTGCACATAGCCATCTTTATTTACACTTAAATACAAATAGCCATTTTTAACAACAAGATGCCTCACATTTGGCATCATACCCAGCATACGCCCCAAATATGTGCCGCTCTCTAAATCAATAATGGCAATGCCCCCACCTCCGCCCATACAGCCCACAAGCAGATATTTGCCATCTTCGCTAAAAGCCATTCCACGCAACGCATAGCCACTGCCCGTATCCCTATCAACTGATTTATCTAAGGGATAATTAAGCGGCAAAACATAATCCACCACAAGTCGCTTTGTGTGCTTCCATTCCTTTGGATTCTCACTTGAAACATCAATTAACGCCACCGTATTATCTCCCCAATGTGAAATGGCCACACTCTTGCCATCAGGCGAAGTGGTAATCATTTTTGGCAATGCTCCTGTTTCCATAAGTCTAATAATAGCATTGCTTTGTGTGTCAATGATTGCCACAGCAGAAGGGTCTTGTGCGTTTATATCATAGGAGCGGCGATAATAAGGCACCCATAAATATTTGCCATTATGCGTAAAGGTTGATTCCACAGGCTTACCTGTGAAGTGATTATTTTTTGGATAATGTGTGAATTTATAGAATCCAGAATCTTCACTCCATAAAGAATCTTGGGCTTCTGTGATTTTATGACTGATAGTCGCAATTTTATTATTTGTCTTCGCATCAAATACGATAGTCGTAGCTCCTTCAAGTGAATTGACATAATATTTACTGCCATCAGTATGGATATTCACACTTTTTGGGGAATATATAGCACTCTCGCGTGTTTTTGCATCACCGCCGTAGTTCTGCTTTTTTGCGATAAGTGTGAGTGTGATTTTCTCATCTTGTGAAGTGGCGGTTGTGCCAATTTTTGGATGGATAACTTGAATATTCTGCGTAGGCTTGGCATATATATGTGATAAACACGCTAATAGGAACATAGCAGAGAAAATTACTTTTTGTATCCGCATATATTGAAAAAAAAATAAAAACATATTAAACACCTTTGATTGTGGAATCACGACTTGAAAATCAAGCTAAACGAGCAAATCGAAATTGTAGGGTGTAAAAATATATATTTAGTTAATACAGGATAGGCGAAATGCTGTAACTTTGTTTGGTTAGAATTTTAGCTCTCGTTATGCTTTTTTGGATTGTAAGATTATTTTAAGGAGCAAAGAAAATGCAGGAGTATCTACAAGGCTTTTTTGTCGCTTTTGGGCTGATTAGTGCTATTGGGGCGCAAAATGCTTTTGTGATTAAATGTGCTATAAAAAAGCAATATACTTTTTTGGTGTGTGCTGTGTGCGTGGGCTGCGATGTGGTGTTTATGAGTATTGGTGTGCTAGGCTTTGGCTCTTGGCTCTCTCAATCTGCTTTTTTAAGCAAGATTCTAGCCTTATGTGGGGCGATATTTTTATGCTACTATGGGTTTTTATCATTTAAATCCGCCCTGCACCCTAAAGCTCGGCTAGATTCCACGCAGGAGCAGAAAAGCATTCCGCACAAGGCTATTTTGCTTCAAACCCTTGCTATGACGCTTTTAAATCCCCATATGTATTTGGATACGATTGTCTTGCTTGGTAGTGTTGGTGTGAGTATGGAATCTCAACTTGATTTTTTATTAGGCTGTGTGAGTGCCTCTGCGGCGTGGTTTGCCCTGCTTGGCTTTGGGGCAAATGCGCTGTCGCCTTATTTTACTTCGCCAAAAGCCTTTGTTTGGCTTGATGTATGCGTGGGCTGTGTGATGTTTGGTATAGCTTTTAGTCTTTTGCTATGGGTGCTAGGGCATTGATATGATCAAGAATCTCCCTTGCCCCATTTGGCTTAATCTTACTCATCACTTGACTTGATTTTTGCTCTAGAATCTCGCCTTGTAAAGATTCTATAAAGCCTAGCACAGATTCTATATTAATCTCATTTTCGCGTATCACAAAGCCTAAGCCCTCATCAGTAAAGCTTTTAGCATTAAAATATTGATGATCTTTTGCTGCAAAAGGATAAGGCACAAATATGCCGATAAGCCCATTTGCCGCCATTTCCCACAGGCTTGAAGCACCGGAGCGCGCAATGCAAATATCTGCTTGTTGAAGACGCGTTACAAGATTCTTATCAAAAGCAAATAAATCAACTTTATGTAAGATTCCAAGATTCTCATATTCTTGCTTCACTCGTTCAAAGTCTCGCTCTCCGCATTGATGAGCGACATTTATGCCTTTTTGTAAAAGCAAGGGAGTAAGCTTTAAGGCAAAGTCATTAATGCCCTTTGCTCCTTGAGAGCCACCTAGAAAAAGGATATTTTTACACTCCTGCCTTATGCGAGAAGTGGTAAAAAACTCATCTCTTACAGGATATGAAGTGTGAATAAAGTTTTTAGAATTTGAGCTAAAACTACCAAAAACGGCTTTAGCAAAGGGGGTAAGAATCTCATTAAGTTTGCCTTTAATGGCATTTTGCTCGTGGATAAAAAGGGGGATTCTAGCTAGAATCGCCCCCATACTCGCCCCACCTGCACTAAATCCACCCACACTGATAATATGCGCAACCTTATGGGCTTTGAGAATTTTCCTAGCTTCCAAAGTGGCTTGAAACTGCTTCCATAAGGCTTTAAGTTTATTGAAACCGCTTTTATTCACTACGCCGCTAGATTCTAAAAAATAACATTGCATGAAAAGATCACTCTTTTCAAACCACGCTTTATCTTGCCCTAAGGTTGAGCCTATGTAAATAGCTTTAAGATTCTGGGTTTTCAGTTCTTGTGCTAATGCTTTGGCAATGGCTAGATGTCCGCCTGTCCCTCCACCTGTGATTGCAAACATATCTTTCCTTTAAGTGAAATTCTAAGAGTGTCAAATTGTAGTGAAAAATATCAAATAAGGCATTAAGTTAAATTCCTATACAATCCCAAATTTTATCTCTCACAAAACAAAAAAGGCAGAAAATGGAAAAGATTATCACACGCTTTGCACCTTCACCTACGGGCTATTTACACATCGGTGGGCTACGCACAGCATTATTTAATTATCTTTACGCAAGGGCAAATGGCGGGAAGTTTTTGCTCCGCATTGAAGATACGGATTTAGCCAGAAACTCACTTGATGCGACAAAGGCGATTATTGAAGCATTTGAGTGGGTGGGGCTAGAATATGATGGCGAGGTGGTGTATCAAAGCAAACGATTTGATTTGTATAAGGAATATATAAAAAAGCTTTTAGATGAGGGCAAGGCGTATTATTGTTATATGAGTAAGGAGGAGCTAGATTTGCTTAGAGCAGAGCAAGAGAAAAATAAGCAAACGCCAAGATATGATAATCGCTATCGTGATTTTACAGGCACACCACCAGATGGCGTAAAGCCTGTGGTGAGAATCAAAGCTCCGCTTGAAGGGAGTGTGAGCTTTAAAGATGGTGTGAAGGGTGAAATTAACATTCAAGCAAAGGAATTAGATGATTTTATCATAGCACGAAGCGATGGCACACCTACTTATAATTTTGTGGTGGCGGTTGATGATGCACTTATGGGGGTAAGTGATGTCATACGCGGTGATGATCATTTGAGCAACACGCCTAAGCAGATTATTGTGTATGAAGCGTTGGGTTTTAAAATACCCAGATTCTATCATGTGCCGATGATTTTAAATCCACAAGGCAGGAAGCTAAGCAAACGCGATGGGGCAATGGGTGTAATGGACTATAAGCAAATGGGCTACTTGCCTGAAGCGATTTTAAACTTCCTTGTGCGGCTCGGCTGGAGCTATGGGGATAAGGAGATTTTCTCCCTTAAAGAAATGTTAGAGCTTTTTAATCCAAATGACTTAAACAGCTCTCCTAGTGCATATAATGAGACAAAGTTTTTATGGCTTAATCAGCATTATTTGAAGCAAACTTCAAATGAGAATCTTGAATCGTTGCTATTAGATTTTGGGGTAAAAATCCTTGAATCTCACAAGCGAGATGTGCTTTATAACGCACTAAAAGATAGGTGTAATACGCTTATTAGCTTTGCTCAAGGCTTTGAAGAAGTGATGAATGCTCCAAGTGCGTATGATGAAAAGATGTATGCCAAGCTTGATAGGGCGGCTATTGCGGCTTTGGGGGCGTTTTGCGATGAGTTGAGTGGGGCAAAATGGGAGATTCAAAATCTTGATGAGCTGTTACATAGTTTTGCTGAAAAAAATGGTATAAAAATAGGCAAGTTTATGCTGACTTTGCGTTGTGCCCTACTAGGTAAAAGTGGAGGCATTGGCGTGTGCGAGGCATTGTTTGTTTTGGGATTAGAAGAGAGTTTGGCAAGATTTAGGGCATTTATGGCATTTGCAGGGTAGATAGGGGGCTAGATTCAAAAAAAAGGTTAATCCTTGTTTTGACACATTGGCAGAAAAGTTAGATAATGGCGGATTTATTTCGCTTAAAAAGGAATACACAATGAAAATCGGTGCGAGAAATCAGCTTAAGGGCAAGGTCGTTTCTATTCAAAAAGGCAGTGTAAATGCGATTGTAGAGATTGATATAGGTGGGGGGAATGTGATAACTTCTACCATTTCTTTAGAATCTTTACAAGCATTGCAGCTTGAAGTAGGCAAGGAAGCCTATGCGATTATCAAGGCCACATCGGTTATGGTGGGTGTGGAGTAAGAATGCTCCATAGATATATTTTTATTAGCCTGTGTGCGTTTGAGTTTGCTTTTGGCGGGTGGTTTGTAGAATCTTGGAGTTTGGAAGATCCCCCTACGCTAGAGCAGAGTTTAAAGGCTTTGCTAGAAGTAGATTGCAAAAAAGTAGAATTGCTTAAAGGGATAACGCCAAAGTTTCACTATAAAGGCGGTGAAGCAGTGAAAGAATGCGAGATTGAGCAAAAACTGCTTAGGGTGATTATTGAAGATGATGTGCAGGGCTATCAAAAAATGCTTGATAATAATCAGTGGAGCAGGTATTTTTTATTCTACACAACCCAAGCTCCACGGCTTGAAATCACACCGCTTATGGTGTCAATCGTGTTTGATTCATATAATGTCTTTGAGCTTATTTTGGCAGAATCTGGCAGGGTTGATTTGCTTACAAAAGATAAGCCAAGATTTAATATTAATCGTATGATGTTGGATCACTACTCTTCGCTTGGAGCATTTCAGTTACAAGATAGAATCTTTGATGTCAATGGCGTTTCGGCACTTGATTTAGCCGCGATGTATCATCGCTATGGCATGTTTTGGGAGATTCTAAAAAAAGGGGCGGAGTATAATAACCGCAAACATCCAAACAGTAATGGTATTGTAGCTTTTGGGGATTCTCATATTTTGGAGCTTATGCTGTATTTTGATGAGAGTTTTTTGCGTGATTTTGGTGGAGGGAATATGCTACACTTTGTCGCACGCGATGGCAATATGGAGCTTTTGGAATATTTGATTAAAGAAAAACAAATCCCTATAGATTCACTGAAAGCTGGTGAAACGCCCCTTGATGCAGCACTCAATGCTAAGAATTTTCAAAAAAAGCCTCAAATTGAGATCGCAAAAAAACTCATTGAGCTAGGTGCAACGCCAAGTGAAGCCAATGAGAGACGACTAAAAAGGCTACTACAAAAAGAGCAATAAGGGCAGGATTCTATTAGGATTGTTAAGACACTAGGGTTGCGTAAAATCTTACGTGAAATCTTGTGTAATGCTTGCTCCTACAACACAAGATTTAAGAATGGTTGGTTTTTTGATACAAAGGCTAAGTTTTTGGATATTGCTGTGTTGTGTCTTTAGAATCTTAGCCATATCAAGTAAGGCTACTTCTAAAAGCCCATAGGCATTGTTTTGCAAAGATGTGGTGATGAGATTGCAAATCCCTACATAGTCTAAAAATGTGTCTGTGTAGGCGTAGGTAATTTCCGCATTTATCTCAATAGGTTGGGGAGCGTGGCGTTCCTGCTCTAAGATTCCAATAATGGCTTGAATGCGGACATTTTCAATGTGGAGTGTGATATTTGCACTCACAGTACTCTGCTTTCTTTACCGCTAAAAAGTCGCTTGATATTAGGGATATGTGTATAGAGAATGAAAAGCCCTATAAGCACCACAGGCGTGTGTGTGTCAATCTGTGCGATAATAGATATAGAATCTGGCAAAGGCACAACATAAGGAATAACAAATGTAAGAATAATCCCGCTTAAAACGCCAACAAGTGATGAGATAGACGAGATTTTAAAGACTTTGCCTACAATGCCCCACACAATCAGCCCACAAATCCCCTCCACTGGGATAAGGAGTAAAACAGAGCCAATGGCAGTTGCTACGCCTTTACCGCCTTTGAATCCTAAATAAGGGCTATAACAATGCCCCAAAATCGCCAAAAGTGCGATAAGCCACTGGGCTGAAAAGCCTAGTCCAAGCATTTTAGCAAACGCTACGACAATCAAGCCCTTTGTTGCATCAAGGATAATGGTAAGAATAGAAAACATTTTTGCTTTGCGTTCATCAATCTCTTTTACCGCACGATATACATTTGTAGCACCAATGCTCCCTGATCCTATTTGGCGAATATCTCGCTTGTAGATAAGCTTCACAAGGAGCCAACCAAATGGTATGCCACCAAAGAGAAAGGCAATAATGTAAAAAATCACATTGATATTTGAAAGCGTGTATAAAATATCTGTCATAACATTCCTTTTTTGCGATATTACTGCGTGATGAGCTGAATCTTTGCTTGAGCAAGGGAGCTAAACTCATCATCATAGAAATAGACATTCTCTAGCCCCTCTTGCACAAGCTCTGTGCCTAAAATACTTGCCGTATGCCCAGAGTAGCACACAAGCACACATTTTTTATCTTTATTTTTTTTGATATGTGCATACACATCATAGGGATTATTAAGCTGTAAAGAACCCTTAATATGGCAGAGTGCATAGTCCTCTGGATAGCGAATGTCAATAATGCAATAGTTTTCATCTAAGTCTTTGGCATAGAGTGGCGTGGCAAGGCTCATATTATTTTTGCCTTTGAGTTCCCCTTTGAAATCCATAGTGTATAGTCCTTTGTGTAATTTTTGGCATTGTATCTTAAGTTAGTTAAAATCTCTTAAAAGGGGAAGTGAGTTTGTGTGAGTTTGTATTGACTTTGGGGATTAAGAAAAGTTTTTGGTATTTCTCATATTCATTTTTTTGGAGATTCTATAAGTTTATAGAATCTCGCTTGATAAGCCCACTAGTGTTCTATGGCTTAGAGAGAAGTGTGTCGCTTTGGTCTGCTTCTTTTGCCTTGTTTTGGGACTTTTCTTTTGTGGCTACTTTTGAATCTTTGCTAGATTTTGGTTTAGCCATTTTGGATTCTGCTTTAGATTCTTGTTTTGCAATCTCTTGTTTTTTTGTAGCATTTTTTTAGGCTTTTTTCTCTTTCTTTTCCGCTTCTTTGGCTTCTTTTAGCTGTTTTTGAATCTCTTTTGCAGGGTCAAGATGAGTGCTTTGATATTGCGAATAAGTCCATACAATGCTAGGATCTGGCAAAAGACATACGGCAGTTTGATCCTTGCCTTCATAATCAATTTTGCTTAGAATATCTCGTGCGATATTGAGCCTTGCACGTTTTTTATCATTTGTATTGACAATTGTCCAAGGGCAAATGTGTGTGTGTGTGCGTGCGAACATCTTTTCAAATGCTTCTGTGTATTGCTCCCACAAATCAAGCGATTTACCATCAATTGGGCTAAGCTTCCACATTCTTAAAGGATCTGTTTTTCGGCGTAAGATTCTGCGTTTTTGTTCATCTCTGCCTACATCAAGGAAATATTTAAAAATCATTGTTCCACTTGAGATAAGCATTTGTTCAAGGTTAGCAACCTGTACAATAAACTCTTTGTATTGCTCTTGGGTGCAGAAATTCATCACTTTTTCAACACCCGCTCGGTTATACCAACTCCTATCGTAAAAGACAATCTCCCCACCGCTTGGCAATGTGCTGATGTATCGCTTAAAATACCACTCTGTCTTTTCTGTTTCAGTAGGCTTATTTAGGGCAACTACACGGCAACCGCGTGGATTCATATGGCTTGTTAGAGCCTTGATTGTTCCACCTTTACCTGCTGCATCGCGTCCTTCCATAATAATGATGACTTTTTGCTTTGTGGCTTTCACCCAGTTTTGAAGCTTTAAAAGCTCAATTTGAAGTTTTGTTAGCTCTTCAAGATAAAAATCCTCTTTCATACGCCCATTTTTTGCTTTGTAGATATCTTGGACATTCCTTTCGCTCTCTGGTCGAATGACGATTTGTCGTTCTTGCTTTGCCATAACCCACTCCTTGTGTTAAAATTTATGTTATTATAATGTATTGTTTTTTGATAAAAATCAAGTCGTAAGCAGAGATTTGTTTCAAGGAGTTACAAAATGAAGCCAAAAAGCGTTACAGATTCCATAATTTTACATAGTAATTTGGCACAAAAAGCCCTTATTTTGCTATCTCAAAAGGGGCTTAAAGTGGGCATAGCTGAAAGCTGCACGGGCGGATTGTTGAGTTATCATTTCACTTCTCTTGCTGGAGCTTCTAATGTGCTTGATGGTGCGATGATAAGCTATGCTAATGAGATTAAAGCTTCTTGGCTTAGCGTGGATAGGAGAGATTTAGAGCGATTTGGTGCTGTAAGTGAGCAGGTAGTTAGGGGAATGTGTGAAGGGATATTGCAACAGACACGAGCTGATGTGGCAATGGCTACAAGCGGCATTGCAGGACCAAGTGGCGGGAGTAGTCAAAAGCCTGTGGGGAGTGTGTTTATAGGTGTGCAGCTTAAGGGCGAGAGTGTGCATATTGCGTATTGTCATTTTGGTGGGGATAGACTATCCGTGCAGTCTCAAAGTTGTGCTAAAGCACTTGAAATGTTGATAATGGCATTAGACTCTTGACAAATTGAGTTAAACTCACTATAATTTCGCTCTTTTGTGTCTAAGGCAATGGGGCAATGGCAATGTTATGCTTGAGATACAATGTTGAAGGGCAGATGACCCGTTAGCTCAGCTGGTAGAGCAATTCCCTTTTAAGGAATGGGCCGTTGGTTCGAATCCAACACGGGTCACCACCAAGGATAAAAGTGGCCCCTTCATCTAACGGTTAGGATACCACCCTTTCACGGTGGCTACAGGGGTTCGAATCCCCTAGGGGTCACCACTTTTATTTTTGCTTATCTCATTTGGTCGCTTAGCTCAGTTGGTAGAGCGCCACCCTTACAAGGTGGATGTCACAAGTTCGAGCCTTGTAGCGACCACCACTTAATATTTTTTCGCTAAGCGATATTCTATGGAGCGGTAGTTCAGCTGGTTAGAATACCTGCCTGTCACGCAGGGGGTCGCGGGTTCGAGCCCCGTCCGCTCCGCCACCTTTAAGTCTCATTTCTCATTTTAATTCTTCTCTTTGTTACACACTTCTAAAACGAGTTATCAAGCTTGTCGTGTTTTAGAATCTTTTCCTTATCTCATTACAATGATTTCGTATTTATATAAAAATAATCTTTAAATGTCCTGTTGCGTATGGGATTGTAAGTGACAGAATCTCAAGTCTATAATTCACATTAAAATAAATTATTTAGAATATCTAATTAAAAAAATTTATAAAACTTTATATAAATATACTAAACTTTGCTATTTTTTAGCAATATATTTATTTATTTGCTAATTTATTTACTTTTTTTATGTTACAATGCCACCCGTTTCATTAGAAATCTGAAACAAACTTAGCAAACAATACAATACATTGCGAGTTTTCAAACAAATTGCAAAGTATGTCTAAACGGAATGAGAGGAAGTGATGAGCAAAAAAGATTTACTGCTTTGCCGTGTTATCGTTGAGTATTTGCAGCATAAAGAGCCTATTGGCTCTGAATCGCTCAAAACCTTAATGAATACAAAAATCTCATCTG
Organism: Helicobacter cinaedi PAGU611; assembly: GCF_000284635.1. Taxonomy (NCBI): domain Bacteria; kingdom Pseudomonadati; phylum Campylobacterota; class Epsilonproteobacteria; order Campylobacterales; family Helicobacteraceae; genus Helicobacter; species Helicobacter cinaedi. The sequence continues at coordinate 222,476 of NC_017761.1, forward strand.
CAACTATACGCAATTATTTTAAGGCATTGAGCGATGAGGGGCTATTGTTTCAGTCGCATATCAGTGGAGGGCGTATCCCTACGCTTAGTGCTTTGAAAGCGTATTGGTATAGGCATATTGATGCAATATCTACCATAGAGGCAGATTCTATGGAATGTATTCAAAAGGCATGTTTGGCTTGTGACATATTTTGTGTTTTAAGCGTAGAGCAAAGCAATAAGTTTGTATCTGTGTCTCATATAGACAATAAGCTTTTGCTTGATTTTGAGCATATCGGTATCACTCTGCCTTTTAGCAGTGCTTTGGAAAGATTCTTAGGCGAGTTAAAGGGGCTAGATGTGATAGATATGAGAAAAATTGCTTATCAAGTTCGTGCGACAGCCTTGCTTGATGTGTTGCAATGTGTGCAGAGTCGCAACTTGCGATTTTTTGGCGTTGGTGCATTGGCAGAAGTTTGCAAGGACGATGATGGCAGATTCCATCATATCATTAGCGGAGATATGTTTGATACGCTAGAGAATGGTATGTATTGTGAGGAGGTGTTGCCTAGCGGATATTTAGCCATTATGCAAGAGATAAGGCTAAAGTCCTGCCTTGATAAAAAAGGAATGGATAAAAAAGCAAGAATGCTCTGTATTGGGGCGTTAGATAGAGACTTTACGCAATTTTATTCGTGTATTCAATCTTAAAAAAAGGAGTGGTTTATATGGAAGAAAACAAACAAAGCCAAGATTTTGAGAATTTGCAGGATACAGATGAGAATCTAGAATCCACAGATTCACAAAGTCAAACCCAAGATACAGACGGCACCGAGATTCAAGATGAGCAAAATGAAAATTGGGAGAGCAAATACGCAGAACTAAAAGATCAATATGTAAGGGCTTTTGCGGATTTTGAAAATACAAAAAAGCGTTTAGAGCGAGATAAGAATCAAAGCTTAGAATATGCAAATGAGCGTGTGATGAGCGATTTGCTTCCTGTGCTTGATACACTTGAAAAAGCCTTGGAATCTGCACGGCAAAATCCACAAGCTTCGGCTATTGCTGAAGGGCTAGAGCTTACACTTGAAAGTTTTATTAAGGTGCTAAATAGGCACGGCGTTGAGTTGATTGCCACAGTTGGGGAGTTTGACCCTAATTTGCACGAATGCTTAATGCAAGTGCCAAGCCAAGAAAAAGTTGATGGGGAAATCCTCCAAACGCTACAAAAAGGGTTTGTGTATAAACAAAGAGTGCTACGACCAGCTATGGTGAGCGTAGTGAAAAATGAATCTTAGAAAGGAGGAGGTATGAGCAAGAAACCAATAAAATGTTTGGTTGGTGTGTTGATATTTGGTGTTGCATTTAATGTGGCTTTGGCTAATGAGATGCCAACCTGCCAAGAAGCTGTAGATTCTATGTCGGGCTATGGAGAATCTGGCGATTGTCTGTATCAATATAGTGGAGCAAAAATGCTTTCTGTTGATAGGGCAGTGGTGTAGTTACTTGTCAAGCGGTAATGAGTAGAGAATGCCCTGATATGCCCGGAGAAAACACATCTGGAGAAACTATAAAGTTCACCGCACAATATGGCATAGTAACTCATCAAATTTATGATGAGGGATATCTAGATTCTATTTTTTAGAATCTAGATTCTTAAAATTTAATTTTGAAAGGATAACAAATGGCAAAAGTAATAGGAATAGATTTAGGAACAACAAACTCCGCAATGGCGGTATATGAAGGCAATGAAGCAAAAATCATTGCTAACAAAGAGGGTAAAAACACCACGCCTTCAATCGTGGCTTTCACAGATAAGGGCGAGATTCTAGTCGGTGAGCCAGCAAAAAGACAAGCGGTAACCAACCCCAAAAAGACGATTTATTCTATCAAGCGGATTATGGGGCTTATGTTCAATGAAGATAAGGCAAAAGAGGCGGAGAAAAGACTGCCTTATAATATTGTAGATAGGAATGGCGCGTGTGCGGTAGAGATTGCCGATAAGATTTACACGCCTCAAGAGATTTCAGCTAAGATTCTAATGAAGCTCAAAGAAGATGCGGAAAGTTACTTGGGTGAAAGCGTAACAGAAGCAGTCATCACCGTCCCAGCGTATTTTAACGACTCTCAAAGAAAAGCAACAAAAGAAGCCGGGACAATCGCAGGGTTAAATGTTTTAAGAATCATTAATGAGCCAACTTCAGCTGCCCTTGCTTATGGCTTAGATAAAAAAGAAGCTGAAAAGATTATGGTTTATGACTTGGGCGGTGGGACATTTGATGTAACCGTGTTAGAAACGGGCGATAATGTCGTAGAAGTTCTTGCCACAGGCGGGGATGCGTTTTTAGGCGGCGATGACTTTGATAACAGAATCATTGATTGGGCGGCTGAAGAGTTTAAGAGCGATGAAGGTATTGATCTTAAAAATGATGTAATGGCGTTACAAAGGTTAAAAGATGCTGCAGAGAATGCGAAAAAAGAGCTAAGCTCCGCTCAAGAAACAGAGATTAATCTCCCCTTTATCACCGCAGATGCGAGCGGTCCAAAGCACTTGGTGAAAAAAATCACTCGTGCGAAGTTTGAAAGCTTGATTGATGATTTGATTGAAGATACGATTAAAAAAATTGATTTTGTGATTAAAGATGCGGGATTATCACAGAGTGATATTAGCGAAGTTGTTATGGTAGGTGGCTCTACGCGGATTCCAAAAGTGCAAGAGCGAGTGAAAGAATTTATCGGTAAAGATTTAAATAAATCAGTCAATCCCGATGAGGTTGTTGCAGTAGGTGCGGCGATTCAAGGTGGGGTGCTGAAAGGTGATGTAAAAGATGTGCTTTTGCTTGATGTAACGCCTTTAAGCTTAGGTATTGAAACTGCTGGTGGAATCTCAACAAAAGTCGTGGAAAGGGGCGTTACAATCCCTACAAAAAAAACGCAAGTCTTTTCTACTTATGAAGATAATCAACCTGCTGTTAGCATTAATGTCTTACAGGGGGAAAGGGAGCTTGCAAGGGATAATAAATCTCTAGGGCGATTTGATTTAAGCGGGATTCCAGCTGCACCTCGCGGTGTGCCTCAAATTGAAGTTACATTTGATATTGACGCCAATGGAATCTTAACCGTTTCAGCAAAAGACAAAGCCACAGGCAAGTCTCAAGAGATTAAGATTAGTGGCTCAAGTGGGCTTTCAGATTCAGAGATTGAAAAAATGGTCAAAGAAGCTGAACTTCACAAGGAAGAAGATAGCAAGAAAAAGGCGATTATTGAGCTAAGAAATAGTGCGGATTCTTTAGTGTATCAAACCAAAAAGAGCCTTGAAGAGTTTAAAGATAAGCTAGATTCTGCTGAAGTGGCTAAAATAGAATCTGCGTTAAGTGAGCTAGAAACAACGCTTAAAAATGAGAATGCTTCAAAAGAGGAGCTTGAAACAAAGATTAAAAATCTCACAGAAGCAAGTCATCAACTCGCCCAAGCTGCCTATGCTAAGGAGCAAGGCAATGCTCAAGCAGGTGGGGATTCAAAGAAAAAAGATGATGATGTCATTGATGCGGAAGTGGAATAAATTCTCAAAAATCCTTCAAAATCTCCCTTGACATACAATACTAAATCTCCTACAATAGAATTTTGTTTTAGCGTAGGAGGTTGGTATGGGCTATGTAACAAAAACTTTATGGAAACTTGCTATTTGTGCTATGCTTGTGGCGACTTTGGGCTGCTCTGATTCTAAAGAGAAGCAACAAAAAGAGCAAAAGGAGCAAACTTTGCAAGATTCGCATAATACACGACATAATATAGCAAAGCCAAATATTGTTATTCTCGCCACAGGTGGGACAATTGCCGGAGCGGTTGATTCTTCATTGCAAACAACAGGCTACCAAGCAGGAGTGCTAAGTATAGAATCTTTGTTGCAATCTGTGCCGGAGCTTGCCAATGTAGCAAACCTAGAAAGTGAGCAAATTGCCAATATTGATAGTGCGGATATGAGCGATGAGATATGGCTTAGACTTGCTAAACGCGTGAATGCCTTGCTTAAAAGCTCTCAAGTTGATGGTGTGGTGATAACGCACGGCACGGACACAATGGAAGAGAGTGCGTTTTTCTTGCATTTAGTGGCAAAAAGTGATAAGCCCATTGTGTTTGTGGGGGCTATGCGTCCAAGCACAGCTCTTAGTGCCGATGGTCCTAAAAATCTCTATAATGCTATCTCTCTTGCAGCAAATCCCGAATCTAAAGGCAAGGGCGTTATGGTGGTAATGAATGATAGGATTCAGAGTGCGAGATATGTGAGTAAAACTCACACGCTTAATGTCAATGCCTTCGCTTCACCAAATGCCAGTGATATGGGCTATATCCTTGATGGCAAGGCATTTTTCTATACAACCCCAGCTAAACCTCATACCTTGCAAAGTGAGTTTGATGTAGATAAGCTAGATTCCTTGCCTAAAGTTGATATTCTCTATTCCTATGCTAATGATAACTCCCAAGTGGCGGCTCAAGCGTTGTTTAACCACGGCACAAAAGGGCTTGTTATTGCAGGAAGCGGAGCAGGGAGCATTCACAAAAATCATAAAGATATGCTTAAAAAGCTTATGCAAAATGGCTTAGTGGTGGTGCAAAGCTCAAGGGTGAATAATGGCTTAGTCATCGCAAATGAGGAGGATTCTAAGCTTGGGTTTATCAGTAGCTATGATTTGAATCCACAAAAAGCACGAGTGTTGCTGATGTTGGCTTTAAGCAAAACAGATAATAATGAGCGGATTGCTAAGATTTTTGAATCTTATTAGGGTTGAAAAAGGTTTTGTTTAAATTCTTTTTTAAATTTTATGCTAGATTCTAAGGGCGGTAGGCGTAATTCAGCAAAGGAGCAGTGATAAGCGTATTATCATAGTTTTGACACTCTTAGTGGTGGTTGGCACGGGATATTATGTGCTAAAGGCATATAATCCTATTTTTGTTTTGCTTTTCTCTGGCATAGTTGTATTGTGTGGGGCGTTTTTTCTCTATGGTGCGGAAGTGCCACTACCTAAAAATACCCCTTCTCAATGTGTTTTTTAGATGTGTATAAATTCCTATCAGCTACTTTTGCAAAGACACTCAGAAGTTGGATTGATTATTATGTCTGTGGCTGGGTTTGCTACATATATGAAGCATATCAATGCCTCTCTTCAAAACTCGCCTTTGTCGCAAATGCCCCGTTAGGCAAAATCAAAAATAAATACCTTATCCTAAGTGGGACTTTTGTGGTGGGTATGATGCTAAAGATTGTTATTTCAAGCTATGCTGGGCTTATTTTGTTGCTGTTAGCGAGTATTTATCCTGTGCTTATCTCTCTTGGAATCCGCCCTATCACAGCGGTTTCTGTGCTATCACTCATTACGCTTGATTATGGTCCAAAAGATGGCAACTCAATCAATATGGCAAAAATGGTAGGGGAGCCTGATAATGTTGTGGGATTATTTTTGAACTATCAGTTATGGAGTGTTGTGGCGTATGTTGTTATTATCGCTCTTGTGATACCGCTGTATTATGCGTATGTGGATAAAAGAGATAGAGCAAACTCATCGGCTGAAAATGTAGAAGTTGCAGAAATTACTAACCCACAATGCCCATTTTTTTATATTTTATTGCCGTGGCTACCTATTGTGCTGCTATTTGGGACATATTTTGCTGGAATCAAGCTTGATGTGGTGAGTGCAAATTTTATTGCTATCTCTTTTTGCTTTTTGATTGAGTTTATACGCCATAGGGACGGCAAAAGAGTGAGTGAAGATATTGTTGTGGTGCTAAAGGCAATGGCAGAGATTTTTGTCTCTGTGGTGAGTATTATCATCGCTGCAAGTATGTTTGCTGAAGGGATAAAGGCTTTAGGCGGACTTGAAGTCATAGTGGGGTATTTGGCAAGTATGGGGAATGTCGCCGTGCTACTTTGTATCATCGTGTTAAGTTTCCTTGTCTTTGGGATTACAATCATTATGGGAAGTGGGATAGCGGCATTTAGTGCTATTGGAAACATCGCGGCAAATCTCGCTCCAAAGCTTGGCATTAAGCCTATTATCTTGGTTTTACCCCTTGAGATAGCTTCTTGTCTTGGTAGGGCAGCTTCACCCATTGCTGGTAGCATTTTAGCCCTAGCTGGATTTGCCAAGCTAGAGCCTTTGGCGATTATCAAACGAACCTTGCCATTATAGCAAAGTTTTTATTTGAATTTTCAAAAATTTGTCTTTAAAATTTAAAAAATTACAAGATATGTGAAAATCAAAAAATATTTAAAAAATTTTATTTATCAATAATTTTTATTGTATAATATTTTTTAAGCAATATATATTCACTGCTTAAATTTTTAACCAAAAGGAGACGAAATGGCAAATTTCAAGTCATTAACCACAACCACAGGACGCCAAGTTGGTGATAACCAAAATGTAATGAGCGTAGGACCACGCGGACCGCTACTTTTGCAAGATACTTGGTATTTAGAGAAACTAGCGGCATTTGATAGAGAGAGAATCCCCGAGCGCGTAGTGCATGCACGCGGAAGTGGCGCACACGGCGTATTTGAAGCTACTGCTGATATTAGCAAATATTCAAAAGCAGCGGTATTTAAAAAAGGCACAAAAACGCCTATGTTTATTCGTTTTTCAACCGTTGCCCCAGAGTTAGGCTCAGCTGATGCGGTGCGCGACCCTAGAGGTTTTGCGGTTAAATTTTATACAACAGAGGGAAATTGGGATTTAGTTGGCAATAATACGCCTATTTTCTTTATCCGCGACCCATATAAATTCCCTGATTTTATCCACAGCCAAAAGCGCGACCCAAAAACACATATCCAAAACCCTGAAAGGTGGTGGGATTTTTGGTGTCAAACCCCAGAGGCATTGCACCAAATCACCTATCTTATGGGCGATAGAGGCATACCTGCAAGCTACCGCAATATGAATGGCTACGGAAGCCACACTTTTAGTCTTATCAATGACAAAAATCAGCGATTTTGGGTGAAATTTCATTTTCACACAATGCAAGGGATAAAAAACCTCACAAATGAAGAGGCGGCAGCGATTCGTGCGGTAGATATGGATTCTCATCAACGCGATTTGTTTGAGTCAATCGAAAAGGGCGATTATCCCAAATGGAGAGTTTCAATCCAAGTAATGCCCGAATCAGAAGCAAAGACTTATCGATTCCACCCATTTGATGTAACAAAGACTTGGAGTCATAAGGATTATCCGCTTATTGAGATTGGTATTATGACACTTAATAAAAACCCAGAAAATTACTTTGCCGAAGTTGAACAAGCCGCGTTTAATCCCGCTAGTGTGGTGCCAGGCATTGGGTATAGTCCAGATAGATTGCTTCAAGGCAGACTCTTTGCTTATGGGGATACACAACGCTACCGACTAGGCATTAACCACCATCAGATTCCGATAAATGCACCAAAATCCGCGCTTAATTCTAGTGTGCGCGATGGCTATATGACAAATGGCGCGTATGGCAGCATTCGCAATTATGAACCTAGTATTTTGGACGGATATAAGGATAATTGGAGTTTAAAAGAGCCGATTTTAGACCCGCTAAACTTTGAGAGTGAAAGCAAACTCGGGCAGTGGGATTATAGAGAAGATGACGATGATTACTACACACAAGCGGGTGATTTGTATCGGCTAATGAGTAGCGATGAGAAAGAGCGGCTTTGTCAAACGATTGCAGGCACGATGAAAGGCATAAATGAAAAAATCATTAAGTTGCAATTAGAGCATTTTAATAAGGCTGATAGCAACTATGCAGCAAGAATAGCCCAGCTTCTAAAATAAACTTAAGGGCAAATCTGCCCTTAAAAATAAAAGGAAAACAATGAATTTGACTAAAGAAGAATATGAAAAAATGCAAGAATTTGTTAAATTTTCTTTTGATTTTGCGAGGCAAGATGATGTTCATTCTTTAAAAATTATGTTAGAAAATGGACTTAATGTAAATTTGGCAAATCACAAGGGCGACACACTTTTAATGCTTGCAAGCTATCACAACAGCATTGAATGTGTGAAATTGTTGCTTGAATTTGGTGCAAATGTTGATAAGGCAAATGATAAAGGACACACGCCACTTGCTGGAGTTTGCTTTAAGGGTTATGAGGAGGTGGCAAAGATTTTGCTTGAAAATGGGGCAAATCCAAATGGCTTTGAGGGGCAAGGTGGAGCTTTAAGTCCTATAAATACAGCTATAATGTTTCGTAGAAAGGAAATTTTAAGCTTACTTTTAAGATATAACACTCAAAAGCTTCACTTTTGGCAAAGATTGTTTCTTAAATTTAGCCCTATTAAAGACAAAAGAATTCAAAGGCTTTAGAATTTTGAAAAATACAACGGTTAATTTAACTGTCAATATTGTCGTGGCGTGGAGCTTTACGCTGTAAATATGCTGCAAGTGCAAGAAGTTTTTAGATTCTATGCTAGAATCCATAGTTAATATTTTTGGAATAAAGGCACACAATGGATTCTTATGAATATGGCGAGTTGTTAAAAACTTTGCAAAATAAAGCACAAAATATAGCAAAGATACTAAACCCAGATTCCTTGCAAAAGCGAATGGATGAGATTAATGCATTAGAATCTCACCAAGAGTTTTGGAATGACGCAAAAAAGGCGGGGGAAATCACAAAGGAAAAGCGAAAATGTGAGCGGATTTTAAGCACTTATACAGAGATGAAAGCCGAGCTAGATGACGCAAAAGAGCTATTTGAGATAGCAGAAAGTGAGGGGGATTCTAGCACTTTGGAGCTGTTGTTTGAAAATGTAGAATCTTTGCAAAGCCATATACAAAAGGTAGAAATTGAGGTTATGCTAAGTGGGGAGTTTGACTCATCAAATGCTATTATTACCATTCAGCCCGGAGCCGGTGGGACGGAGTCCCAAGATTGGGCAAGTATGCTATATCGTATGTATTTGCGTTGGAGTGAGCGGCGGGGCTTTAAAGTGGAGCTGCTAGACCATCAAGATGGCGAAGAGGCGGGTATCAAAGGGGCGGCGTTTATCATCAAAGGTGAGAATGCCTATGGTTATGCCAAAAGCGAAAATGGTGTGCATAGGCTTGTTAGAATTTCCCCATTTGATGCTAATGCCAAGCGACATACAAGCTTTGCTAGTGTGCAGGTAAGCCCGGAATTGAGTGAAGACATAGACATTGAGATTTTGGATAAGGACATTCGCATTGATACCTATCGTGCCAGTGGTGCGGGCGGACAGCACGTAAATAAGACAGAATCTGCTATCCGCATAACGCACTTTCCAACAGGCATAGTCGTGCAGTGTCAAAATGATCGCAGTCAGCATAAAAATAAGGCAACAGCTATGAAAATGCTGCAAAGCAAACTCTATGAGCTAGAGCGGTTGAAACAAAGTGAGGGCGTGGCAAATGCCGAAAAAAGCGAGATAGGCTGGGGACATCAAATCCGTAGCTATGTCCTAGCCCCCTATCAGCAGGTAAAGGACTTGCGGAGCAATTACGCTACAAGCGATACAGAAGGCGTTTTAGATGGCGATATTGATGACTTAATAGAATCTGTGCTTGTTTTGGGGGAAGGGGTTTAGCTATTAAAGAAAAAAGCCACAAAAGAGCACCTTCTTTTGATGGAAAGTTTTTTTTAAAGTAGTTGAATCTAATTCTCGGCGAATTTTTCCCTTTCATTTTGGTCAGCAGTCTATCACTCCTAATAAGCTCCTTGCCTATAAGTTATTTCAATGATTTGGATTATTGTTATTTCACCATTTGCATTGACTGTGCCTATAACTCTATAATTACCAAATCGCCAGCGATAGCGATTGTCATCAAAGCCTTTTAAATGCTTGGCATTAGCTAAAAATCTAGGGTCGCTTTCTAGGTTTGGTAATTGATTGTAGAGAAAATTAAAGATTGATAAAGCGACTTGCTGCTGATTGCCACGAAGTAATTTACCAAGAAACTTATCCGCTTTTTTCTCTATGACAACCTTAATCATCGCTATCCGCAGTATTCATATAATTTAGTGTTTGATTGTGGATTGCCGCTCTTTGCTCATCGCTCATAGAGTGTAATATTTTTTTGGCAGTGTTTGCGGATGCGGATTTGTTAAAATCCACAAACTTTGGCTCATTGACTTTCTCATTGAGCTTGGATTTTAGATAAGCAAATAAGGCTTCATTTTCTTTCTTCATCTGCTCTGCTTTTTCAATCTTTTTCTTGGTGCTTTCTAAAGAATTAAAAATTTGCCTAGCAGTCATATTTTCATATTTAGCGTAATCAATTTGCGGATTCATTTGACCTCCTTTTATTCCTTGTTGCCTATTTTCATATCCGTGAATCGCCTACTGTCTAAAGAGATGTAAGTTTCTTGTTTCAACAAATTGAATTTCTATATTCATCATAGCATATTTTAGCAAGAAAACCCCATTTCTTAATGTAGAACTGTTTTATTAGTATATGCGTAGAGTATTTTCAAATGGGTTTTTAGAATCGTAAAATACACATTCATTAGTTATATGCTTATTTTATGTATAATTCTTAATACTTTATATAAAAGGAGTGAAAATGCTGAGTGTAGGGATTGGCGAGATTCAAAAAAATACAGCTATTTTTTCTAACCTAAAAGAATCTATACAAATTGTAGATAAAAGGAAGCATCAGGTATTAGCGATTGTCCATCCAGCAAATCAAGCGAAAAATTCTATTGCCAAAACACTTGCGGGCAAATATAAAAATCAAGCAAGTCAAAACGCCAAAAATACAAGCTTAGAAGACATAAAACAAAAAGCTATGCTTGAAGCCCTAGGGGAGAAATATGGTCTATCTCATTGATACAAATATCATTATCCGCTTTTTGATTGGCGATAATGATGAGCTTTTAGCAGTTAGTAGTGAGTATTTTAGGCAGATAGAAAATGGCGATATGAAGGCTGAGATTCTAAGTGAAGTGCTAATGGAGGCGTATTTTGTGCTAACAAAGTTTTATAAGATTAATAAGGCTGAAGTCTTGCAGGATTTAAAGACTATTCTTTGCCTTGAAGGCATAGTGAATAAAGATAAAGCCATACTCATTGAAACGCTCAATATCATAGAGCATAGGCATATAGATTTTGTTGATGCACTTATTTGTGCTAAATGCAGACTGCAGAATTATCACAAGCTCAGTTTTGATAAGGATTTAGATAAATGCTAGTTCAAATGGGAGGGTATGAGAAACCTAACTTAAAGATAAGACTATCAAAGAAAGAAGCTAACAAGACTCCTATCTCTAAAGGCAGAATCCTAGCTCTCGCTACTCATCATCAGTGTCAATACAGGCTCTCCATCATCATCACCATCACAAATACACTTTAAACCTAAGGTTTCTTTTTGTCCTTTAGCATTTGTAATAAGCATATCGTAAAACACTATGGATTCATCTTTGCAGTGAGTTATTTTAAGATATAAGAGCATTAAGGCATCATTTAGTCTTGCCGTATATGCTTCATACTCGGGCTTATTGCTTGTAAGCTCTGCAAATAGTCCATCTGTAATAGCAATAGGATAAACAAAGCCAAACTCCTTAGATTCCGCCGTGATGTCAATTAATATGCCATCTTGAATGGCTTGCTTTCTTGTGTAGCTATGAAATATTTCCATTTTTATTCCTTTGGGATATTTGTAGTAGTATGGCTACTAAGATTATTTGGCTAATCTTAGCTATAACAGTTTGCCTTGCTTAGCAAAGTAAGCATAATCTAGAGAGTTGCACTTTTCTAGCACGATGCCTAGAATCTCTTATTGCTTTACCTTTTTTGATTTGGTAAAGACTCTTAGGCTTTAGCTCATCGTTTGCAGTTTCTTCTCGTGGATATTATCAACAACTGCCAATTCCACTTCAGTGGTGTATTTGATTACTTTATCTAGGCTTTCAACATCATCAAGCAAATCGTGTTTAACTAAGAATCTACCCTTTTCATAAAACACTAAGCCATAGATGGAAAAATCACTATCAATAATGTCTCGTTCATAGGTTTTTTCCCCATCAATGTCAATGAATCCACTCCAAAGATCCATTTCTATATCGCTAGAGCACATAGGCTTACCATCATAGTAGGCATATAGCTCTACTTCTCCGCAATCTTTGTTAGAAAAACCTAGTGTGAGTTTAGAATCGTCTTTGGCGTATGTGAATGTCTTAGTCTTCTTGTTCCATACCCTAAAATCAAAATCACTTGCCTTCATTTTACTCCTTTTATGAAATGTGTTTTACTACATCATTCTTATTTTGAAGATGTAGTATTTGCTATATTTGTAAGACTTATTTGTTCGCTTGCGGGAGCAATTATAGTGGATTGTTGAATCTCATTTCAAATGAGATTTCTTAGATAATACACATTTTTCTTGCATTTATTTGGCAACATAAATGACAGAATCTAGAGTGTAGTGTCAAACAAGATAAACTTGTGCTAGAATCTATCTCTAAATAGCACAAGGATAGATAATGAACGAAGGCGCAAGATTTGATTTGTGGAATATCACTAAACAATCAATTCATAAGAAAACACACAAGAAAAACATACAGCCACGCAGGATTTATTGGGTAGCCATAGGACAAAATATAGGAAGCGAGATTTATGAAAAGATTCTGCTTTTACACGCCCTGTGCTTGTGCTCAATATATTCTATAATCAAATGTTCTTGAGTGTTCCACTTAGTGGTAAATCTAAGGGCAAGAGTGGGAAGCTCTATCACAAATTCATAGATAGCAAAGGAAGATTGCAAGTTGCTTTACTTAGTCAAATAAAAGTGTTTGATAGCAGAATGGTAGAAAGATTACTTGCAAATATAGAGTCTAAAGAATTTGCATTAATAAAACAAAGAATCAAAGAAAATATCATAGGGATAGACTAAAGAAGTGAATAACCCCTGCTCTAAGATAGGGAAACCTACTTTTACAAGTAAGCCATTACTTTCTATCTCTAGAAAGTAATGGGGTAATTCTAGTTATTTCAATTTTAGAATTACTTTAAATATTTTTTAACAATTTGAATTCTAGTAATCCCCACTAGATTCTTTCTTTAACAGCCCCCCCCCCATTTAACTAATACACTCTCTCACGCCCAAGGCTTGAGAGTCCAAGCTCGTATTTCATAACCTTTGAACGATTCCTAGGTTTAATGCGCATATCATCACAATACGCTTAGAAAGGCTTCACCACTTCCAAGATATAAGTTGTTTTTAAGAGTGCAGAGCTATGATTGCGGATGAAATTCAAGAGGCGACATAGTGAGTAGTGCCAAAAGGTTTCTGCTCCGCCTCACTTCTTCTATTTGGTCATAATATCTAACAAACCTTGGTCCATAAGTCTTGATTATGCCATCTAAAATATCTCTTTATGGTTATTTATATTTCTTTTACATTAACCTACCTGATCTCTCCAGCTTCCCTTGTGGGAGAAAAAATGCTCATTATCTGTTTTTTACTCAAATGTAAATCAAAGTATGTGCTATAAAATACTTCAGTAGAGTGCAAAAGCGTATCAAAATCCATCTCACTTGGATTATTACACATATAAAGCCATTGAAGCAAAATAGGCAAATCTACGCTTGGAGCAAATGGGCGATATGAGCCTAATGGAAATTTATAGACTCTTTTATTTTGGATTGCCTTGATGGGCTGCCACAATGGGCTTTTGAGTATATCTTGGGGCATAAGCGTATTAAAATTATTAATATAGATAATATCCGGATCGAGTTTGTATATATCTTCAAGTGTTATTTTTACAATATTTTGACTAGCAATAACATTTTGTCCGCCACTTGTTTGCAATAAATAATCCGCAAAAATGCCGCCTACCCAAATAGCCTTATCACTCTCAAAATAATGTATCACCAATGCCTTTGGCTTATCATTATTTGATTTTGCCCTTACTTTTTTCATCATCTCATCTTGAATACTTTGAGTAAAGTCTAAAAATCTTTTTGCTTTTATCTCAACATCTAAAATAGGGGCTAACACTGTAATCCAACCCTTGATTGTTTCAAATGAGTTATACCCCCATTTATTGACACTGAGCTCTATTGTTGGAATCTTGCTCTGTTTCATTGCCTGACATAGCTTGATATTTGCACTATGACACACAAACAAATCTGGCTTAAGCGAAAGAAGATCTTCTATATTTTCATTCTCTCCACTTGGAATACGACTAATCTCGGAAAACATATCAAGTAAAAAGGAATTTTTTAACGCATTTTTGCTTGATTTTGGCATATACACGATGCTTTTTGCACTCTTTTCAAGCATAATAACAACAGGAGGCAATGGCCACATACCGCCCCCAATCACAATGCGAGTAGGCTTTTTTGGAATCTCAACACTATATCCTTTATCATCTTTATACATATAAGGAAAAGCACCAAACACATTCACACTAAGTAGCACATATAGCATTATGAAACGCATTATCACACCCCCTTCGCACATACAATATCACTCTCAACCCACTGCATAAATGTGTCAAAAAAATATTCTGTCGCAGGCATAAATCCCTGCCCCAAATGAAACTCCGGATCAAGCGAGGTAACATATAAATTCCCCTTAAAAGTTGTATCCTTATAAATAATGCTTTCATCTAATTCATTGACTAGTATATTTTGAGCATTTTTTGGCGGATAAAATGCTCCGTGGTAGTGCCACTTTGCATCTTTAACCGCCATTTTGCTAAATAAACCATCTTTTGTAGAATCTTCTGCCTTATTCCCATCTGAATCTAAGGCATATAAAGGCATATCTGCATTAGGGATAAGCCACCACCAAAAATTAACAGGATAATCCCTCCATATAATGTTTGGCAAATAATCTTGTGTAATCTCCCCAAAAGAAACAATATGTCCTCCAGATTCCAAATAGGAAATGAACTTTTGTTTATGCTTAACCAAGCTATGTGCGTCCATTCTTGAGCTTAAAACAATATAATCAAACGCTTCAAGATTCAAAGATTGTAAATCTAAAAAATGGCAGCGTTTAGAGAAGAAATGCGCATATTTTTCATTTTTATTTGTGAAAAAATATCTATGAAATGAGCTACCACCTGTGATAATGGCATTTGTAAGCTTATGGGAAGAAAGGCTTTGTATATGTTTATTAGGCACAAAGTCTAAATAATTAAGCTTTGTATCACAAGAATTTTGCGAAGTCTTATATTTTTGCTCTGCCATATTATCAACATTACCAACATTATCAATCTTGTGTGCTGCCCCATCTTGCTTAATCCGCCCTAACTCCCTACCAAGCCATTGCAGAAGATTAAACCCCATTCTTCTTGCTGTCGTATTATCCATAAGCCCAAAACTTAATAAATCCGCATTTGCTGTTGATAGAATAACACCTTGGGTAGATTCTCTATCAATATAACCAACACACTCCCCCTGACAATCACTTAAGAGATGCTCCACTTTATGTGGAAAAGCACTCATATCAAAAAACCCACGATTAAAAAATCCTTTGACACCACGCCTATGATTTATATCATATTCCCTTACTCCATCAAAAATAATTGCCGCAGATTCACTCTTAGCAAACTTTACAACCCTATCTCTAATTGGAACTTGGCTCTGTATATAACCCTTACTATAAGGTAAAATCTGCATAAAATCACTCATAAAAGATAGCACCACGCCCCCAGATTCAAGAAAACTAAGAATCTTATCTTTAAAGCGTGAAAGATAATACTCATCAATCCCCATAGGCAAAACAACCGCACAAAATCCGCTCAAATTAAGCGAGTGAAATTCATTATACAAATCTACATACTGCAAAATATCCTTGTATAAAAAATGTGTTGAAACACTCTGATCTTTTAGACTTCCTGATTCAAGATAAGCAATCTTACCAAAAGTTTCAAGCTCTTTATAATGATAAAGATTCTCTAAGTTATTTTTTATACCACTACAACCACATTTACTAGACATCTTTTTATCCTTTCATTGAAGTAAATTTATAAATTCTATGAATTATATTGCGTTTTTTTTTTTTTTCAATATAATAACCGCTCTTATTTTTAATTTTTAAAGAAAGGATTCAAAATGAAACACTCTACCAAAAAAAGTGTATCTATTTTTCTTTGCTGTTTTATGCTCCCTGTTTATATGCAAGCTTATGAGCAAGAAGAAAAACCAAGCAGTGCAGAAAGGAATGTCAAGCTTGAAAAATCTGTTGTCAAAGCACAAGTGATTATGTCAGAGCTACCCATAGAGCTACAATCTAAGCAAATTAGTGTTGTTGAAAAAAAGGACTTGCTCCAAAAAAGTAATGGCAATATACAATCTATCCTAGAATCTGTGCCCGGCATCTTATACTCTCGCTCTGGTGGCATTAATGGACAAATTACATTTCGTGGGCAAAACTCCAATAGCTCTCGCTCCATCGTAATGATAGATGGCGTGAGATACTCTGGTCGCAATACCCTAGAACTCAACACCCTTGATCCCTACGCCTTTGAAAGTATAGAAATTATACGCGGTCCGGCAAGCTCACTATGGGGAAGTGATGCTATGAATGGTGTTGTAAATTTTAGATCTCGCACTTCATCATACAATACACAAAGCGATACTTTTGCTGCCACAGCTAGAATCCGTGCCTTAGAATATGGCAGTGTGAATAATCTTTTTGGTGGAAGGGCTGAAGTGCTTGGCGGAGGGGGAGGCTGGGATATGCTTATTGGAGTAAGCTCAAAAACAGCACAAGACTACACTACACCCATTAAAGAAAACAACTCATACAAAGCAAAAAATTCATCGTTTAACTATCTGGGCGTGGATTTTAACATTGGCTATACCAAAGATTCTACACGCTACTATACTCAAGGTCGTTATACAAGAGTAGAATCTCATCGTGCTGGAGGTTTAGGTGCAGCACCGGGATCAAGCTATGGAATCTTAATGAGTGAAGATCCAATCAGCGAATATTATTTAAGAGTAGGAATGAAAAAATCTCAACTCTCTTTTGCAGAATCTATGGAAAGCTATCTCTATTATAGACATTGGGATACAGATATTTGGAATAACCGCACCGCATTTACAACCACAGCAAATATCCATCAACAAGTTTATAACAACAATTACTTTGGCGGACGCTTAGTGTTTAATAGTAGAATTAACAAGCATTATCTTACTTATGGAGCTGAATTTGAAAGCTCTTACTCTCCAACACAAGTAAGGCAAAATAATCTTGCAGACAACACAAGCAAAACAACAAACCGCCCATCTAGCACCACCGATTTTGCTTTATTTATTAAAGATGATTTTAGCGCTACTCCATCTTGGTATCTTTTGGCATCTCTTAGAGGAGACTATGTACTCACAACAATTTCAAAAACAAAATCAAGTACGGAACAATCCAACAATAATCAAGCCATCCATATTGAAAACTCTCGCCTCCTTGATGAAAATAGCGTAATCCACAGCGGTGCTATCACAGGCTCTCTTGGTTCAGTGTATTTTCTTAATGACTATATAAGCAATGTGATTAATGTCAGTCACAACTTCAAAAATCCAAGTGCTGGTACGCGTATGCAAGTCACACCAAGTGGCAGCTCAACACTCACTATCGCAAATCCTCTTATCAAGCCAGAATATTCACAAAGTGCTGAGTTTGGCTTTAGATTCCAAAGTGATAATCACTATGCTTCATTAATTGGCTTTTTTACACATTATACTGATATGCTTGCCTTTAGCTCCTATCAAAGTGCAATAGCTAACACAAATAACGCTTATAGATATGAAAATATAGGAAAGGCAATCATCACAGGTGTAGAAATTGAGGGGAAACATAGCTTCTTTGACGATAGGCTTATGCTTTCTTATGTAGGCTCTTATAATTATGGTGAAAATCTCACAGACAATAAGCCTATTGCTTATCTTGCACCACTTTATGGTCAGGTATCCTTATCACTGCAATTTAACAAATGGTATGTCAATCTCACACAAAGGGGATATGGAGCAAAAACTCGCATAGATCCAAATGAAGAGAGGGCAACACAAGCCTATACAATGACAGATTTATACTTGGGATTAAAACTTGGTGGTTTTTCTACAAAACTACAAGATATGGAGCTTTTAATTGGAGCAAATAATCTCTTTAATCAAGTTGGCAGAAACCCTGTAACCGTCCAAAGCATAAAACACCAAATAGCACTGACAAATCCTCTTGTAGAGCCGGGTAGAAATGTTTTTGTTAAATATATCTGGAATTATTAATGCAGATTCTAAAAGCAATGTTTGCCTCTATCTTAGGCTCTTTCATCATAGTGATTTTTGCTCTTATTTGTCTAAGCAGTGGCAGATATGCTCTGCCCATTGAAGATATTATCCAAGTGCTATGTGGCAATGGAGATGAGACGCAAAATAATGTTATTTTTTATTTTCGTCTTCCTCGCATTCTTGTAGCCATTATTGTTGGTGCTGGATTAAGTGTAGCTGGTGGGGCGTTTCAAAGTCTATTTCGCAATCCCTTAGCAACACCTGATATTTTAGGCGTTACAAGTGGAGCAAGTTTTGGTGCAGTGCTAGGACTGCTTTTAGGATTAAGTATGGATTATATCAGCATTGCTGGATTCATCTTTGGTATTCTTTCACTTGCTTTAGTTGCGTGTATTGGCTATAACAAAAATGCACCATCTCAAACCACCACAATGATTTTAAGCGGCATTATCGTAGGGGCTTTGTTCCAAAGTCTTATAGGCATAGTCAAATACATTGCCGATCCACAAGACACACTCCCAACCATCACCTATTGGCTCTTAGGCTCTTTAGATGTGGCATTGGAAAGCTATGTCATATTCAATCTTATTGGCATTATCTTTGGCATAGTCATTATTTTTATCTTGCGTTGGAAGCTCAATCTCCTTATGCTAGAAGATGATGAAGCCAAAAGCCTAGGGGTTAATCTCACACTTTTGCGAGCTTATATCATCATTTCAAGCACAATGATTGTTGCTTGCTCAATAAGTATGTGTGGCGTTATTGGCTGGGTGGGGCTGCTTGTGCCTCATATTGCACGATTACTTATTGGCAATGAAAATTCAAAGCTAATCCCGCTTAGTATGTTTATTGGTGCGTTATTCCTTATGCTTATTGATACCCTATCACGCACACTTTCAAGCGAACAAATCCCTATATCAATTCTCACTTCACTTGTTGGAGCGCCATTTTTTATTTATATTTTACGCAAAAATCAAAGGGGATAAAATGTTTGCCATAAACAATGCAAGTTTCAAAAGAAAAAATACGCAGATTCTCAATAATATCCATCTTACCCTACAAGAAGGTGAAGTGCTAGGTATCTTAGGCTGTAATGGAGCGGGTAAAACAACCTTACTTAAATGTATGGTTGGGCTGCTTGAATGGAATCTTGGGGAGAGTATCTTGCTTGGAAAATCACTTAAAGCTTACAATCAGCAAGAGTTATGGAAAATTATCTCGTATGTCCCACAGGCAAAGACGCAAATCTTTAATATCAAGGTGCTTGATATGGTCGCACTTGGGTGCAATCCATCTGTGCGATTTAAGCCAAATATGACACATTTTAAACAAGCACACGATATTTTAGACAAGCTTCATCTTACACATTTAACGCATAAGCTTTGCCTTAACTTAAGCGGCGGAGAATTGCAAATGGTGCTATTTGCACGGGCTTTAGTTAAAAATCCAAAGATTCTTATCCTTGATGAGCCAGAATCAAACCTTGACTTTCATAATCAAAAAACCATTTTAGATATGCTAAAACGCCTTAGCAACAACGGCTGCACCATTATTCTTAACACACATTTTCCTTCACACGCTAGATTTTTGTCGCATAAAGTCGTGTTACTTCATAAAATCACTGATTGCTTAGATTCACCACAAGACACAAATGCTATTTTTGGAAACGCCAAACATCTACTCACTTCAAAGTATTTAAGCCAACTCTACAATGTGCCATTACATACAGAATCTATGCCTATGGAAAATGAATATATTTTTAGGGTTTGACCATAAAATGCCTTTTGCCCTAACACTTTGATGAATGACAGCTTTAGAATAAAGTTTTGAAGATTTTCTTACAAATTTATCTCACTTTTTCAATTTTTTATCATAACGCTGTCAAAGCTGTGGTTTATAATCCTGCTTCAAATTTATTACAAGGAGTAGAAAATGACAAACTACATTGAGCTTGAGAAAAGTGGTAGGGTTTATAGGATTGAGAAGATTAAAGGCAAGTATTGCCCTGCAATAAGGCGAAGATTGTCAAAATGTTTATCTAAATCATTGTCATAAGATTCTAATCTTTGTTTTGAAAAAAGAGTGATGATTTGTTCCTCAAGCACTAGAATCCTTTATATTCAAAAATCTATTTTGGCGGAATGATACAAGATTCTTTGTTTGATAGCATTTGGCACTATTGCTAGAATCCATAGCGTTAAGTAAGAGAGTAGAGTAAGACTAGCCTACCCCTTAACTACAAGGTAGGCTATGGATTATCTTAGTAGCACTTGACTATTATGAGACATAATAGTATCATAGCGACTAAGATTTTCAGACAAATCTTACTCATCGTAACCTCCTTTGTAAAGAAGTAGGTTACTCTAAGAGAGGTCGCACTCTCTTAGGCAACCTCTAATCACAATTATATCACATTTAAAATCCCAAATTAGAATCCAAACTTAGCTTTGTCTTATCCTTGTTTTTTTTGGCTTAAACAATAAGCTTCTCGTAAAAACACTTACACACAAACTTAATCATAAACCTCTTTTCTATCTGCAATACGAGTCACACATATAATTAGTTTATCTTGTTGCTTTTGATAGATAATCCTAAAATTCCCAGCTCTTTTTCTAAATTTGCCTTTATGTCTGCCCTTAAGTGCTTTATCACCACTGAAATTGCCATTTTGTAAATCTAAAAGTTTATCTTTGATGATTCTTTTGTCTTTTAGAGCTAAATGAGCAATGAATAGATTCTCTTTTTCCTCAACAAAGACTTCATACATCATCTAAGCCTGTTTTGCTAAAAAAGTCTTGTAATGGCAAGGTTGTTCTTTTGCCTTCTTGTAGCTCATCAAGGATAGTATCACTCATCAATTCATCTATTCTATCCTGATAAGCGATAATGGCTCTTTCTATGAGTGTTGTGCGTGTGAGATTTGTTTCTCTTGCCGCGTGATCCAATGTTTTGAGTAAATCATTGTCTAGTCTTATGTTAATTGCTGTCTTCATAAAGCTACCCTTGTATTTTGTATATACAATTATACATACAATAGTTAAATGTGCATTCGAGTTGATTTTTAACTTGGAATATATAAAAAAGTTTGAAAAGTATGCTTTTCAAACTAATGTGTTTTCCTTGAAATGCCCTTTGATGCGAGATTCTATGATGTTTTAAGTTTTCCACCCTTGTGATACTAAAACTTAAAGTTATAGATATTGGGAATTAAAAAACATATAATATATGTATAATAATTATATATCTAATAATATTATTTGTATATTAAACATCTATTATATTAAAATTATATATTATACTTTTAATATATAAACTAAAATTATTATATAATCATCAGCATATCCTCAAACATCAAAACAAAAAAGATAAATCTCATTTGCACTTCATAGTATGAAAAATGTTGAACTTTTACTAATTTTATCGCTATTTTTGCCAAATTTGTTGAACTTTTACCAGTTTTCCAAAGCTTCTATAAAGTATTATAAATATTATAAAGCTTTTCACTCGTATCAAACAAAAAGAATCGGTTTTTTAGTTTTTTGCTGTCAAAGAAGGAATAGCTAATGCTTCCTAGCGAGAATCCAAACTTTTAAGTAAGATTTAACCTAAAGCAATTTGTTTTTAAGAAAAAAGAGCTTTAATATTATCTAGAATAGAGTTTGTTGGGTGATTTGGCTACTTGTTTTTCCTTTCTTTGGCAGAATGTCTTCGTTGTTTATAGGGCTTCTTATTTTTCTTTCTCTGTCTTCTACACTGCTATTATTCTAGATATGCTCTGACTTTTTCATCTTTAAGATCTGACATAAGTTCTTGTATTTGTCTTTTTGATAGAATTTCATAAAAACCTAGATCTTTGAATATTGTTTCGAGCTTATAGGTTGTTCTAGTTTTGTGCATTAGCATAAAGTGCATTATGGACCTTATGGGTTCAGTGTGTATTTCACGCTTTAAGCTTCTTGTTTGTTTTTTTGCAGAAATTACTAAATCCTAAAATTGGTTTAAGATAGTCTTGATAATCATATATCAATGTTTTTGCAAGAAATCTTGTGTAGGCTATGCTGAAATTAATTATTATTTTGTTATCATCTTTATATATAGAATCTATGAATGTAAAATATATTGATGTGTTGTTTTCATCTTTGGAATCTAATTGAACGCCACAATCTCCAATTTCTACGAGCTTTTCATAAAACCAAGTAGCGTTAGTTTGAGTTCCGCTATACTCACTATAAGCTTGTTTTGCTTGGTTTGGATTTGTTATTATTTTGAATATTTGCTCTCTTTTATGTAGTTCTATTTCTCCATAGTCTCCTTGAACTCCTGTTATAAGAGATTCTAAGACATCTTTATGCTTTTGTGTAAGCAGTCTTCCAGTGATAGCTACTCTTGTGTGCTCATTATCTTGTAGAACATACTTTTGATTTTTCTTTATAAAATCATTATATATTCTTGATTTTGTGATATTGCGACTTGGCAGGAATATTCCTACTATATTTTCTAACTTGGTGGAAGTGAATCCCACATCAAATTGTTTTTTAACATGAAAAAGTTCATCAATTGTGGCTGGTACAGTTAGCATAATTTTACCTTTCTAGATTTTTTCTTTTCATTCTCCCATCTTTGTATATCTTCCAAGCTCTCTTCGTGCGTATCAATAATTTTGATAAATTGCTTACGGGGGTAGTGTGTACTCACTTGAAAGAGTGTGGTTTTTCTAGGAATGACTTTTATTATTCGACTTCTATCTTTCCATACTTGTGAATTAGTGATGCCTAGGTTATCTTTTATGAGCTTGAGCTCTCGTTCTTGGCTTGCTAAGTTTTGTTGATTGTTACTCTTTTTAAAATTAAGCTCATAGGCAATGCGCACAGCATCAACAAAAGCACTTGCCCCCTTGTTTTACTTGTTTCATTATTGTTGCCTTTGGTGTTGTGATGTGTAATAAGTATGGCTTGATCATTTTCCCGCACAATATGATTTAAACAATCCATGAATCTTCTTGCCTGTGAGTTACTATTTTCATCGCCATCATAAAATGCGATTAAAGGATATATGACAATAAGCTTATAGTCTTTAAATAGCTCCGTAAAATATGGAAGAGTGTTTGTTGTGATAGGAGGAGGCATTTCATTGCAAATATGGATATAGGAAAGAATATCTAGAATCCCTTCATAATCGCTTTAGATGTCTACATTAAGCTGAAATATGTCTGAGCAAATATCTTCTAATCGTTCTTTGATTGTTTGCTGTGTGTCTTCGCTAAGCCATAAGAGACATTTTGTTTGAGATTTTGCTAAACGACAAGCAATTTGGGCGGCAAGAAAAGACTTTCCCACACCACCATTTGCACTTAAGAGAGTTATCCATTATTGCATATGGGTATAAAGTTCTCACAAATGAATTTTGTTGTATTTGATTGTTGCGTTGGTGTATTTGCTATGAGTATGTTTTGTTTTATGTTGCCAAACAAATTTTCTAGCGTTTTCCTATTGTCTGTCATTTCTTTTTTCTCTTTTGAGTAGGATTCTTATTCTTTCTTATGATCCTTAAAGCCTATTCTCTTCTTTGGCTTTGTGATTATAGCATTAGTGTGCTTAATCAATTTGCATTAAAAATTTTATATCTTATAAATTCTGTGATGTTCATAGATTTTTGTTCAGCCATTTTCTGTATGCTTTCTCGCTCTTGTTGTGTAAAAGATATAGCTAATTTGTAAGATCGCTTTTGTTGCTCTGGTTTGAATGGAGGACCCATTTTTTACTCTTGTTTGCTGTCTCGCCCTCCGCATTATTGATAAATTCTTTTATATCCTGCGCTTTTGAGTTTGGTCTGTTGAGCTCTACGCTTTTAAATGAATTTGTTTTGATGCCTGCAAGTCCTGCCATTTATTACTCCTTATTAATCTGTTGATTTATGTAGGCAATAAGCTCTTCATAAAATGAGACGAAGTCAATATATGCCTTGTCGGTTTTATTACAAAATTCTGTAATGCCTTGCCCCGCTGCAGTGGCATTTTTAAACGCTTCTCGTTCGTGAATAATAGAGTTCATTAAGTGGAGATTCTTAAGATTCTTTTCATTAATATAATCTCTTAAGTCGTTGATTTTTTTCTCCAAAAATGGATTTGGAGAAGCCTTATCTATGACAATCAGTGCGATTGGTTCCTCTTCTCTTAGTGAGCCTGAAATCACTTCATCATAAAGTGAAATCATTTTGTCTAATACTGCAACATCATATTGACTAGGCACAATTGGGATAATAACTATATCCGCAATAGCTAGAGCTTGACGCATTTCTTTTGAATCTCTTCCGCATGTGTCAATAATGATTGAATCATATTTTATTGAAAGCGACCTCACTTCTCTAGCTAACCCATCTCCTAGCTTTGTTACTGAATTGAAAATGAGTGGTAAGTCTGCATTTGTGCGGATATTAACAAAAGCTTCTGTGCTTCTTTGTAGATCTGCATCAATGAGTAAAACTTCATCTCTTTCTTGCGAGAGTTTGCAAGCAAGATTTACGGCGAGAGTTGTTTTTCCACTCCCACCCTTTTCATTGATTACTGAAACTATTATAGCAATCCTTTGAATTTTTAGGTATGTAATTAGTATATTATACATACATTATATGTATAATAGATTGAAATAAGTTCTTGCTATTTTCCTAATTGCTGGAGATGTTTCAAGTATATGGTGTCCTAGAGAATCTGAGTTCTCTTTTGTTTTGCTTTTAGAATGGGGGATTTGAAGTCAATGTTTGAATTTCGCATTAGTCATAAGCTCCTTGTCTATGGGCAATTCTTGTAATATTTACAATTAAAAATTCACCATTTTCAACAATGCCTATCACCCTATAATCCCCAAGTCTCCAGCGGTATTGATTATCACGACCTTTGAGCTTTTTGGCATTTGGCAAGAAACAAGGATTTTCAATGTTTGGAAGTCTTTCTGTAAGGAATATTTGAATCTTTTTTGCAGCAAGAGCATTGCTTTTCCAATTTTTTTTCAAGCTCTTTTTGTGCTCTATTATTAATAAAAACTTTAGTCATTAGCTCTCTTGCATATCTTTTTCAAGCTCGGCGTTAATCGATTGAAGCTCATCTTGTGAGAATTTAGCCCCTTTGATTTTTTGTATGATTTTAGAATCTTCAATAGGTGTGGGGTTTAGATTTTTGCTAAGAGCTTGGCTTACCAAAACTTCATCGGCAAGAAATTTATTAAGCTTATTGTCTATCCTTTTTTGCTCGGTTTGGGTTTTGGCGATGTTTTTTCGTATGGTATTGAGCGTTGAAACTAGCCGCTTTTGACTATATGTTTCATATTTATTTGTTACTTGTGTCATCAATTTTGCCCCCTTATGTTTTTTGTATCTTAGGTTGGTTTCGCATTAAACTTGTGAAATATATCAAGCTGTGGCAAAGAATGAGATTATAGCATATAAAATACTTGTATTTATCTCTGGTGGTTTTCAGTGTATTATATATAATAAGTGATTAATAAATGTAAATTAGATATTATTATACATATAATTAGTATTTATTAATTATCTTTTTTCTCTGTTTTCTCTTAGCCTTTTGATTATGTCTGCACCATATTCACTTAATAACATTCTTACATCAGCGATTTCTATAAAGCTTTCCCCACTTCCGTAGTGAACCTTGACATATCTTACTCCAAATTTTTCTTTTATGTATGCCTCAAGCTCTTTGTCTTTAGATACTCCATTATCACAAGCTTCTGTGATTGCATCTAGGATAAGTTTGTGATTCGCCTGTAGAATTTCTTCCCCTGTTAATTCTCGGAATCTTCTCGCTACAGCATTTACATTGTTTGTATTATTGAATTTGCTAAGATAGGTATAGACATTGTAGGTTTTTCCACTTTTAAAATCGTGAATGAGATTCGCATTTGGGATAATCGCATATTTGGAATCTGTGGTTTTTATCATTATGTAAGTGTCCTTGTAAATTTCACAGCTTTCATTTTTTCAACAATCATTTGAATATCATAATTTATCATTGCGTTATATTTATCAAGTGATACAAATGATAAACATTTATCTTAATGTTGGGTGGGCTGTGTTTGTTTATAAGCATTTTGATTTGCTTGAATCTCCTTTATAATGGCTTCTCTTTGTTTTTTCTCCAATTCTTTTTGTTTTGTTATTTCTCCAGCTTGTTGTTCAAGAGCTCTTGTATCAAAAATCTTTCCATTTGTGATTCTTCCAGATTCTGAGATGGGACTTGCATAATAGAATCTAGACATATCATTCAGCGCACTTTTATCAAGATAGTCCATAATGCCTAGTTGTCTAGCACAAAGCTCTTGGAATATTCTAAATTCATTCTTTTGTTTTAACTCGCACGGAGTGACTGTTGGAATAAGGATTCTATATCTTTGTGCAATATGCCCATTTTTTTTCTTTATTATTGCTCTTAGTAGGCATAATAAGGGCGTGGATTTGATTTTGTGTAAGCAATATTTCCGCTTGCTTTATTGTGAGATTGGGCGTATCTTTATTGTTGTCTATGTCATAAATGAGAAGATTGTTAAATGATATAATGTTATCTGCCTTGCGGTAGCCATCATAAAAGTTTGCATTAGAGTAGGGATATGTTTTAATGATGTTGTGGAGCTCTGCTAGGTCTTTGATTTGTATTTTTTTCCAATCTCTGATTGGATGTTCCGCCTTATCTTGAGTGGTGGAGACATAAATCAGCATAATATGGCTTCCTTGTCTTAGATTTATCCTATTCTACCTACTTTAATTCTGCCTGCTTTTAATGAATAGTTAAAAAAGTGGCGAAGTAAAAACTCTATCTATTCTTTTTGTCGTGTATGATAGCTCTAAGAGCCATTAAAGGAATAACAAATACCGAAAGTGC
This sequence comes from Helicobacter cinaedi PAGU611, assembly GCF_000284635.1. NCBI lineage: Bacteria > Pseudomonadati > Campylobacterota > Epsilonproteobacteria > Campylobacterales > Helicobacteraceae > Helicobacter > Helicobacter cinaedi. The sequence goes on from NC_017761.1 coordinate 249,568, forward strand.
AATGCAAACAAGGATAATTTTTTCTAGCATTTTTTACTTTATTGTTGAAAGCTTGTAGATTAAATATGCAGTGAATCCAAAGAATACTATTAGTCCCATTAGTCTTTCTCTTTATTGATAGCTTTTACAGCATAAAGAGACAATCCACAAAAGGTTACAATCGCAAGTGTAGCTACAATCAAACCAATTCATTCTAATTTCTCCAATTCATCAAGTTTTTTGACAAGATACTGAATAAGAAAGAAAAACGATACAGCAATTATTAAAATGCCTATCGCTGAAGCTATGCCTTGAAATAAGTTGATTGTGTCAATGTGAATCACAACAAACGCAAAGATTCCAAACAATGCAGTTAATAAGGCAACATTAAGCCTTTAACGAAATCAAGCGTAAATTTAATCTTTCTTTCCTACTCATAGGATCATTATAGCATAAATTCACATTTTAAAGCCAAAGGCGTATATTCCCTACTTAGGAATATACGCACCTATATTTGCCAACAAGGCTTAAGACACTTTCAAGACAACAAGACTTTTAAACAACATTGTTTAAAAAATTGCTTATGTGAGCTTGCGGCACAAACTTAGATTCCATCAATGCCTGTGTGTCACTCTTTTGATTATGCTGAGTATGCCTTGCAGCTTTTACTTCATTTATGAGAATTATGAAAATAATAAACGCAAGAATACCAAAAAGCGTTAGCGTATAGAGATAGAGCTTAATACCTGCAATCTCTCCTCTCGTTTTGTGATGTTCTTCTAGTATTTGGTATTGCAACTCATTTTTGGCATCTTGCACTTCGTATTTGACATTTGAATCCATAAGGAACTCCTTTAGCATTTTGATATGTGCATAGCACATTTAAATTGTGCCACAATGTAAGAGAGAGTTTCAAATGAGAAAAATAAACCTACTTTATCTTTTGTGGTATAATATTTCTTAAAACTTTATTTGAAATATAGAATTACTAGATTCTATTAACACTCTAGGAGTTTATTCTGTTAAGGATAAAGTCTTTTTTTCTTGCTTTCAAAATCACATTCCCAAACTAAAAGAATTTTTAGCAGAATCTTTCACTTTTTCTTTTTTTGGTATAAAAATAAAATTAAAATATATCATTAAACGCACAAAAATAGCTCTAAAATCAAAAAATATGAGTTAGTAATCCTTATTACCTAAATATAAAAAAGCTGTTTAAAGTGCCAAAAAAATGCAAAAAATCAAAAATCGGCTTTTCAAGTGATTTTAATCCAAGAGATTCTAGGTGCTCTTTTGTGAAATTTGCAATTTTGGCAATTTGATTTTCCATTTCGGATTCCTTTTGAAAATTTTTGATTTGATTTCGTGAGAAAATTTTTTTTGCTCACTGAAAAAAAATGGCAGTTTCGGGTTTATTTCATAAACCACAAAACTTACAAACATAACAACATAACAACTAGTCTATATATAGACTTATATAGAAGGACACTCTTAAAGAATTTTATACAATGGCATTGGAATCTTCTTATTTTTCTTCCAAAATTCTCTGCAACTTGTTGTCCCATAAGCCTTTTGTTCAAAGTCAAATTCCCTATTTAAAAAATACTCCAAGCTAGCTATAAGCTCCTTGTAATCCTCTCTTTTCCAAAACATAAACCTCAAAGCTTCTTCTCTTAGCGTTAATGCCGCCATTTGAAATGCTTCTTTTGTATCTCTATTCTCATACACAATGGACTTATAGAAAGATTGCCCTATATGCCTTGCAGTATTCACTGAAGCCAAATCAAGTGTTTCAAGCATAACATTCAAGTAGATGGCGATAATGCCCTTCTTCCCCGTGCTATTCCTCTCTTTAAAGCAAAATCCATAACAAATGCCTACCTAGTCAATCCAGTGAAATTCAGCGACAATGCCTCAATAAACAAGTTATACTCCACATTATACGCATCATACACCTGCGTGTATAATCATAGGCACAATTTTAGGGAACTCTTCATCCTTTTTTAAGCACATATTGTTGATGTACACCAACGCATTAAACATTGTGTCCTCAATTCTCTCCTTCAAAAAAAGCCTAGATACATCTAGCACGCCCTTATACTCAAGTAGCTCTACCTCTTTATGCTTTAGCATTTTTAGTTGATTCGCCATTTTTGCCTCCTTTTAATTTGTTTTTTGCCCTTCTAAGGGTCGCTTCTTAGATCGTAGCAAAAAGAGGTATTGGATTTTTAAATAAAAAAGCTTGTGTCGGAATCTTATCAAAAAGCAAGGTATTGTTTTACAAAGCCACAAATAGCATTACGATGACACTTTGATTTCTGCTGTAGAATTCTAAGAATACCTGAAAAAAGTGTATGGGAGTAAGCTATGGTTACCTTTGCTTTATGGTTTTGCCTTTTTTCTTTTGTCTTTACTTTTAGTGTAATCACATATGCACTAATAAAATCAGCACAATAAAGCCTTTGCCTATGAGCTCTGCTTGTCCTTGTCCCTTAGGACATTCTAAAATATTATATTTGTCCTTCTCAAATAAAAAAAAGACAAATTCCCCCATTTCTCACTCCCTACATTCCTGCTCTTATAAAAAAGCATTAATCTTTTGTTGAATGGGCGGGAGTTTTGAGCGTATCACTTCTTCTATAATGCCCAGATTCAATCCCTCATAATCGTGTGAAGCAATATTCCTAATAGCACTTAACCCCCTCATATCCTCTTTGCTTAAAAACGCCGTGATATTCTCGCCATTGTATATAACTTTCTCAAAGTTTTCCTTACATACAATAAGGCGCATCATAATGGCTGGTTGAGCTATTTTTACATCATTAAGAGCAAGTGAGGGCCGCCATAGTCTTGGCAAATATCAAAGATATTTTGGATTCTATGAGAAACATCTTTGAGCCTTTCTAAACTTTCTTTGCTAAACATAAATTGCTCCAGTAAGCAAACTTTCCTTTTTTACTTGGCTCATAGAGGCAGTATCACAAATATCAACTTGAGTTCTAAAATGCTTTGATACTCTTTGGCGTAGCTCATCTAAATAAATCGCACTTTCAAATCCTTGAAACTTGCGTAAAAACTCTTTGCTCGTGCAAAGCATAATGTCTATATCGCTTGCTATATCAGCCCTGTCTTTAGCATAGCTCCCAAATAGTCCAAGCTCAGTAATACCATCACCTTGCAATTCTTGTTAAATGTCTGCGAGATAAGCAAGTATGCTTTCTTTAGTAGGTATAGACATTGCCCTTCCTTGTGTTTTCTTGTATTTTATTGGGGCATAGTAGCACAAATCTTTAGAATGAGCAACTGTTGCTCTAATGAGATGTAAAAAGCTAAAGCAGAATCTTTACCCAGAATCTAAAATAATGTTGCTTGAATAGCTTTTCTTTCTTTAAAAGCTTTTTTAAAATATGCCTTAAATACTCCGCTTTCAATACTTTCTCTAACTTCATTCAAAGATTCTTGTGGCACATTTACTCCAGCACATCGTGCAGCCCACATAAATTCAGGCATTTTAAGAATATTGAAACCTGATAAGAATTCTTTAGATTGAGCTTGTCTCCACTTAGCTTCTTGGCGTTGGAATCTTCTATCAATGCTCTTTACTTCGTCCATTAATACTTCTAGTTTAGCATTCACTACTCGTTGAAGCCCTTGTTGGATTTGCCTTGCAAGGCTGATTGCTTCTTGGCTTAAAGTTTTCATTTTGATCCTTCGTGTTGTTTTGTATGTGCGTATTATAGGTGGTTTGAAGGATGTTTTTCAAATGGGAACGGCAGAACTAATGTCTTGGCTAATTTGTAAGAATATGATTAAAAAGTATATTTATTAAGCTACAATCCAAAATTCCATAAACTCTCTTGCTAACTTTTCAATCTTTAGGGTAGCACTCACAGCAGATTCTATAAAACACACACTAAAATACTCATCAAGCCAGCTAAACTCTAAATTGTTCAGCACACTCTCTGTTTCACATATTGACTAAATTGTACAACATTTAGCACTTTTCCACTTGTGCTCATACATATACAAATAGGCTATTTTCGGACAACTTATCTAGCAAGACATGTTGAGACATATTTGCTAGTATCAATATTATGTCGCAAAGCCCTTTTTCTACGAAGATTCGAGCACAAGAATGGTAATTAACAATTTTACACTTAAGATAAATGCAGATTCTAAAATCCACATTCGCGGATATAATAGCTCCCCCTGCCACACACTCCGGGGTGGTTTTTATAAAACTTTTGCTTATCGCCAAATTGCATATCAACAGGTGGGGGCGTTGGGGCTTCATAACAACCTTGAGTAGAAAACATTAACACGAAAAACAATACACCAAACATAGATAATAGTTTCAGCATATATCCCCCTTTTTGAAGATTTAAGCCTTAAGATTTATTTGCATTGTGGATAAGACTTTGAATCTTATACGCCACCTGCATAGCCTTCATGCCATCGTGCTGATTGGGGCGGTTGATTCTAGAGGGTGCGGAAGGCGTTTGATGAGATTCAGAATCTTTACACAGATTCACAAAATCAAGCAGCTCTGAAAAAAGTGATTCTTGCCCCCTTACTTCAATCGTCTCGGTATTAGCACTGATAGATACGCTATCTAGCCTTTGCTCCACACTTTGCTTATCAACAAAGACTTCCTTTCTCAAAAGATTGCAGTCAATGTATTCATTATGCGTTGTTACGCTGATTTGACGGATACGCTTTTCGGTAATGCGACTTGCTACGATATTAGAAAACGCCCCATTTTTGTGAATAATACACGCTCTGGCATATTCTATCATTCCCTCCATTACCACGCCGTGAGCGTAAATATCCGCAATATCGCCATTAAAATGCAATGCCAAATCAATATCGTGTATCATCAAATCAATCACCACATCTACATCTGTGATTCTAGAGCTCATCTTATTTGTGCGGGTAAAGTCAATATTGACAATCTTAGTATCACGCAGAATATTTTGAAGCGTGATAATGGCTGGATTGTAGCGTTCAATAAAGCCTACTTGGATATTGAGTGATTTTTGCTTGGCTAAATCAAGGATTATTTGTGTGCTATCAAGCGTATCAGTCAGGGGCTTTTCTACAAAAATATTTTTGACATAATCACTCACTTTATTGACATAATCAAAATGCGTGAAAGTTGGCGTTACGATAATAGCTCCATCGCAATCTTTCAAATCTTCATCAAGATTTTCTAGCACCTTAATGCCAAAGCTTTTACTCAAGCTCTCACACAGCTCAAGATTCACATCATATAAAAATGCCACCTCAACATCTTTTAGCATACTTAAGATTCTTAAGTGATTTTGCCCCATTTTCCCAATGCCAAAAAGGGCAATTTTAACTATCTTACCCATTTACTGCCTTTATTACGCTAAGTTGCTCTTCTTTAGTCAAAAACGGACTAAAAGGGAGTGAGAGTATCTCTTCACTTATCATTTCACTTATAGGAAAATCGCCTTTTTTGTAAGGATAAAGCTTTGTAACTACCTCTTGCAAATGCAGGGGGATAGGATAATGCACCGCATAAGGAATCTTAGCAGATTCTAGCTTTTGTGTTAAGCCTTTTCTACCAGTAGAGCGAATACTATATTGTGCGTAGGCACTTGTATTGTAAGATTCTACAAAAGGCGTAATGACAGAATGGAGATTGTCATCATATACTTTAGCAATTTCTTGACGCTTAGTAATCTCACTATCCAAATGCGGCAGTTTAGCTAGAAGCACAGCCGCTTGAATACTATCAAGTCTTGCATTTAGCCCGATAAAGCTATGCTCATACCGCCTTGTCTGTCCGTGATTTAGCAAGTATCGTAACTTTTCTGCCAACGCATCATCACTTGTAAATACCGCTCCCCCATCGCCATAGCAGCCTAAAGGTTTGCTTGGGAAAAAGCTTGTTGTGGCTAAAAGAGAAGCATTGCAGGATTTGATTTGATTTTTACCTTGAATCTGAGTCGCCCCAAAGCTTTGTGCAGCATCTTCAATCACGGGGATTTTATACTTTGAAGCAATAGCATTTATGCTTTCCATATCTGCCATTTGCCCAAAAATCGCCACGGGAATAATCGCCTTTGTTTTGTCTGTAATGCTAGATTCTAATTTTGAGCTAGAAAGATTATAAGTTTTCTCATCAATATCCACAAAAACAGGCTTTGCCCCAAGCAGCATAATCGCCTCCACACTCGCAATAAAGCTAAAAGGCGAGGTAATGACTTCATCGCCACTTTTCACATCAAGTACCATTAATGCTAAAATCAACGCATCTGTCCCACTACTGCACGCAATGGCGTGTTTTGCCCCGCTATATTTGGCTAATGCAGATTCTAGCTCACCAACCGCACTTCCCATAATGAATTGTGATGAATCTAGCACATCTTGCATTGCCTTATCTATGCTCGATTTGTAGGCTTGGTATTGTGCTTTGAGATTGATAAATTCCATCGTGTTTGCTCCTTATTTTAAATTACACGCTCATTCATAAGCGATACGATTTTTTTTGCAATTTCAGTGGGCTGGGCACTTCCGCCAATGACATATTGTGCTTGTTTTTCATAGATTGGTTTGCGTTCATTAAACAAACTCTGTGCCTTTGTCATATCTTCAAACAAAGGACGCTTTTTTTTCTCAATAGAATCTAATCTTTTAATAATGCTTTCAAATCCCACATCAAGCCAAAAGACTTTCCCCAAATAATGCACATCATTGTAGATTGGCATTCCTCCACCGGTAGCAATCACTGCATTTTTGACATTGGCTGATAGCCACAAAATGAGTTGAGATTCTATCTTTCTAAATCCCTTTTCCCCAACAGAAGTAAAAATCTCTCGCACACTCTTGCCCATATTTTGTTCAATCAGCCCATCAGTATCAAGTAAAAATCTCCCTCCAAGCAGAGCAATCTCCCTACCAATCGTTGTTTTCCCACTCCCCATAAAGCCAATAAGAACGATATTTTCCACTTCAACCTACTCCAAAGTAATCATAAATCCATCGCGTTGGGGCTTGATAGTATGCTTATAGCGTCCATCAAGCCCAATGGAGATCCTATAAAAGCCTTCGTGCGTGGAAATCTCCGCATCGCTAAAATACTTTTTATCAAGCTTTATCTTTTGAGATTCATTACTTTTCACACCTTCAATATCAAGCACAAGCCGATAAGGTTCAGGCAAGACAAAATCTCGCAACATTTTTTTGCGTGTAGCAATAAAAATACTGCTTTTATTTATCACCAGCTCAAACTCGCCAAGCTTAAAGCGATTTTCACTAGAATATGTCGCACCTTGTGCTTTTTGGGCTATCATTAATGGATAATGCCAGTCAATACTCTCATCAAGCTGAATGGTCTTTGTTTCAATAGAACCATCAAGATTCTGGTAACTTATTTGCACACTTTTTAAAACCCTAGCCGTGCTAGGCAGGACAAACTCCACACTTGAGAGCGGGTCTTGATGCAGTGTTGGGGGCTTATGCTCTTCACGCTTTGGGGCAATAACAGACTGAAATGGGTCATCTCGCCCATTTAGCACACCACACAGACACATACAACATAGAATCTGGCAAAGCATTACTTTTTTCAAGGCTTTAACCCCCTTATTTCAAAGATTTGTTTTTGTAAATTTGCATTTTGCGATTCTATCATTTTTGAATCATTAATAAGAGCATTCTTTTGTGTCTTTAATCGCACAAGCACTTCCACAGAGTCATTCCCAAAAAGCAAGTATCCCAAATAAAGCCCAATGCCGACTAGAATCCCAAAAAGCACAAACCACACACGATGAGTATAAGCTAACCGCCATAATTTTGAGCTTTTCTCTAAGAGTTCTTCCGCCTCGCTCATCACCCTACCCTAGCGTTTAAAAAGTGTCTTGCCAATATATTCTGTATCCCCAACTTCCCTTTCAATCTCAAGCAAACGATTATATTTTGCAATTCTCTCACTTCTAGCCGTTGAGCCGGTTTTAATCTCACCTGTGTTTAACGCCACGGCAAAATCCGCAATAAAGGTATCTTCGCTCTCCCCACTGCGATGACTCATTACGCATTTATAGCTACTGCGTTGAGCTAATCTCACAGACTGCATAGTCTCACTCACGCTACCGATTTGATTTGGCTTAATCAAAATCGCATTTGCAATACCTTTATCAATACCCTCTTGCAAAATCTTTTTATTTGTTACAAACAAATCATCGCCCACAAGCTGAATCTTATCGCCAAGCCTTTGTGTAAGTAGCTTCCAGCCCTCCCAATCATCTTCGCTTAAGCCATCTTCAAGAGATACAATGGGATATTTTGCTACAAGATTCTCATAATACTCAATCATTCCAGCACTATCAAACACCTTGCCTTCCCCGCTTAAATGGTAATTCCCATCTTTACCTACAAGCTCACTACTTGCCACATCAAGAGCGATGGCAATCTGCTCCATAGGCTTATATTTTGCCCTTTCAATCGCTTTTAGAATCACTTCAATGGGTTCTCCGTTTGTCTTAAGATTTGGAGCAAAACCACCCTCATCGCCTATACTTGTGATATGTCCGCTTTCTTTTAAAATAGCTTTGAGATGATGATACACTTCAGCTGACGCACGCAAGGCTTCCGCAAAGCTATCAAAGCCCAAAGGCATAATCATATATTCTTGAAAATCAACCGTGTTATCCGCGTGTGAGCCACCATTAATGATATTCAGCATAGGCGTTGGCAAAGTAAGAGCATTGCTCCCGCCAAGATAACGATACAAAGGCAAACGCAAAGATTGTGCACTTGCCCTAGCTATCGCCATACTCACGCCTAAAACCGCATTTGCCCCAAGCTTTGAGTAATTCTCTGTGCTATCCATTTTTTTCAAAATCAAATCAATCTTGCTTTGATCATAAGGGGATACACCATTAAGCTGTGCGTTAATCTCCGTTTTCACATTCGCACACGCATTTAACACGCCTTTGCCTAAATAACGCTCTTTATCATTATCACGCAATTCTAGGGCTTCTCTTTTGCCTGTGCTTGCTCCACTTGGCACGATAGCAGATGCCCTTGTGCCATCACTTAATCTTACCATTGCCTTAATCGTTGGATTCCCACGGCTATCCATAACCTCTTGTGCGTCAATACATTCAATATATACCATTTTTACTCCTTTAGTTTTATTTTTAGAATCTATTCAGCTTCTGGCTCATCAGGCAGTGGCATAATCTCATCTTTCGCCCCAATCTGCTCTTTAATCTTAAGCGTAATTTCTTCAGCCAATGCCTTATCTTCTTTTAAGAGCAGTTTTGCATTCTCTCGCCCTTGTCCAAGCTTTTTATCGTTGTAGCTAAGCCACGCACCACTTTTATCAATAATGTCAAGCTTAATGCCATAGTCAATAATCTCGCCTTCGCGACTGATGCCCTCTCCAAACATAATGTCAAACTCCGCCTCTCTAAATGGCGGTGCGACTTTATTTTTCACAACCTTAGCTTTTGTGCGATTGCCAATCTGCTGCTCATTTTGCTTTAATGTCGCAATGCGGCGGACATCAATCCTTACACTCGCATAAAATTTCAACGCATTACCACCCGTTGTCGTTTCCGGACTACCATAGCCCATAACGCCAATTTTCATACGGATTTGATTGATAAAAATCAAAGTCGTATTCATCTTATGCAAGATTCCTGTAATCTTACGCAAAGCGTGGCTCATAAGCCTTGCTTGTAGCCCCACGTGCTGATCGCCCATATCCCCTTCAATCTCCGCCTTTGGCGTAAGGGCTGCCACTGAGTCAATCACCACCAAATCCACCGCTCCACTGCGTGTAAGTGTTTCTAGAATCTCTAAGGCTTGTTCGCCCGTATCTGGTTGCGATACAAGCAGATTTTCCGTATCCACGCCCAAATGCTTGGCATAATACACATCAAGGGCGTGTTCTGCATCAATAAACGCACAGATTCCGCCATTTTTTTGACATTCCGCAACAATTTGCAAACTCAAAGTCGTTTTCCCACTAGATTCAGGACCATAGATTTCAATAATCCGCCCCTTAGGCACACCGCCAATCCCAAGTGCCATATCAAGCCCCAAAGAGCCTGTTGAGATAGAATCTATCTTTTCTACTTGCTTATCACCCAAACGCACCAAAGCCCCTTTGCCAAAGGCTTTATCAATCTGTTTTAGGGCAAGTTCAATCGCTTTTTGCTTTCTTTCATCAACCATAGCTATCCTTTATTAAAATCAAAGTAGCGGATTTTATCTAAGTTTGACTAAATTATTCTTATAATTTCTTACAAAAATCCCAAGGAGTTTTGATGATAAAAGTCGCTCATAGCCCTGATGCCGATGATTTGTTTATGTATTATGCTATTGTTTTTGGGTGGGTAGATTCTACAAAATTGCGTTTTAGCAATATCGCAAAAGATATTCAAACGCTTAATCTCGCCACTTTGAGCGGGGAATATGATATAAGTGCTATCTCTTTTGCCCTCTATCCACTTGTCGCACAAGAATACGCCCTTTTACGCACAGGCGTTAGCTTTGGCAATGGCTATGGACCAAAACTCATTAGAAAAAAGGATAAAATCTTAAAAAAGCACTTCAAAGTCGCTTTAAGCGGAGAGCATACAAGCAATGCTTTGCTTTTTTCTCTAGCCTATCCGGAAGCAAAGATTGTGTATAAAAATTTCTTAGAGATAGAATCTAGTGTGCTAAGCGGAGAGGTTGATGCGGGGGTGCTTATCCACGAGTCAATTTTAAACTTTGATGAAAGCCTCGTGGTAGAAGCAGAGCTTTGGGATATATGGCAGGAATTAAGCGGTGGGGGATTGCCCCTGCCACTAGGAGGAATGGCATTAAGACGCTCTTTGCCCCTTACTACTGCCATAGAATGTGAAAAGATTCTCACAAAGGCGGTGCGATTAGCCGTTGAAAATAGGGCGATTTTAAGCAAAATGCTCCTTGAAAGGGGCATTATCCGCGTCAATGCTAAGGAATTAGAAGTGTATTTAAATCTCTATGCTAATGCGGATTCTATCTCTATGGGGGAAAAGGAGATTTTAGCATTAAATAAGCTTTTTGAGCTAGGATACAAGGCTGGATTCTATAAAGAGCACATTAAGGCAGAATATTATTTTATCCCCACGGAGTATGAATCTTTGCGTTTTTCATAGATTCTTATAAAAATCAAATAGGATTCTAGAATCTTGCCTTAGCTCTCACAAACCTATCTTTTCTTCGTGGGTGGGGGTGAGCGATTCTTTAGCGGTTTGTTTGCGATAGATTCTAAGAAGAGAAATAAAAAGTGCTGTGATCGCCGGACCTAAGATAATCCCCCAAAATCCAATGCTTGTAAGCCCAGCAAGAATAGCAAAAAAGATAAGAAGCTCATTAATACGCACGGAAGTCTTTAACACCTTTTTGTTAATAAGCCCAATCAAAATAGGCTTAATGACATTATCTATAAGTACCGCACACACAATCAACGCATACAAAGCAATAATAATGGCATTTTGCGTATTGCCAAGGTAGAATTCATACCCCGCTAGTGGTAGCCATACAAGCCCCCCGCCCACAATTGGCACGATTGATGCAAATCCATAGAGCATACCAAAAAATACGCCATCATAGCCAAAAAACATTATAAGGATTCCAAACGCCACGCCCTGCAAGACAATATTAACAAGTGAGGTATAAAACACCACTTTAATAACATTTGTTACCTCATCTAGCACATTGCTGATTTGGATATTTTCAAAAGGTATAAGCTCAATGACATAATCATACGCCTGTTTCCCATAGAGAAAATAAAAGAATAAAAACACGATAATAAAGCCCGTATCCACCATAAAACCTAGGCTTGACTTACCAAGCTGTGAGCTGAAGTTTAACACATAGCCTAAGATTGAAGAGGCTGAAATACTGCTTAAAATATCTCTTGCCTTTGCCTCAATCTCAGGGAATGAAACAAGCAAAGATAGAATCTGCTCCTTACTCCCCTCCACAAATGCACTAAAATCCGTTGGATTAAGCTCGGCTGCGGAAGTGATAATAGTTTTAAATAAGAAAAACAAAGGCACAACAAGCAAAAGAATTAAGACACAAATACTTAGCGTTGCACTCACAATGGGGTATTTCACACGCTTGAGCAAAGAGGCATACAAGCCATAAGTAACGATATAAAGCAAAAGTGCAATAAGAATATCCATAAGATACGCCGCATAGATATGATACATACTATAAGCACTCACAATAAAAACAAGCCAAAAAAATGTAATCGCCCGCATTTTGCCCCTTTGTGTTATTTGCGTTTAAGTTTTATAGAATCTTGGTTTCCAACACCAATAAATCCCGCTCAAACCCTACCAAAAACCCAGCATTGTAGCGAAAAATGTCAAATTTGCTATTTATTTATGCCTCTTTACAAAAATGAGAAAAAAGTCAATTTAATAATTTTATGCTAGAATACGCCGATTAAAATCTCAAATCTACCACAGATTAAATATTAGCAAAAAGGATAGCAATGATAATTTTAGGTATTTCAGCCTTTTACCACGATAGTGCCATAGCCCTATTAGAAGATGATAGAATCCTTTTTACCTTGCAAGAAGAGAGACTATCTCGCATTAAAGCTGATAGTGCATTTCCTAAACTATCCATTGAAGCGGCATTAAACTATATAAATAACAACTGCCACGATTATATGGGGGGGGGGGTGAATACCCTAAAAACACTCCACAAGATTTAACCAACTTAGAAACTACTTTTGAAAACGCCCAAGCCCAAGACGATTCTAAGAATTGCGGTGGGGCTTTGCGTGTTTTGGAGCAATTTGGGGATAGGGGTTACCTAAAAGGTAATGACCGCAGCGATTTTTCGCAACTCCCGCAAATACCCCGCAAAGCCCAATCCTCCAACCCAAAGCCAACACCCCTAACACTAGATTCCATTGATTCCTTTGTCTTTTATGACAAACCTTTCCTAACCTTTGAACGCCTGCTTGAGACCTACTTTGCCACCGCACCAAAGGGCTTTTTAAGCTTTGTAAAGGCGATTCCTGTATGGCTTTCAACAAAGCTTTTCTTAAAAGAAACCATCGCACGAGAGCTAGAATCTTTGTATAAAAAACTCTATCCGCAAAAAAGTAAGCAAGAGATAAAAGCGTTTAAACAAAAAGTGCTAAATAATCTCTACTTTAGCGAACATCATTTAAGCCATTGTAGCTCTGCATTTTTCCCAAGCCCTTTTAGTGATGCTGGGATTCTAACCCTTGATGGCATAGGCGAGTGGGCGACTACTACCATTGCTAAGGGTGTGGATAATCACATTGAGATTTTACAAGAGCTGCATTTCCCGCATTCTCTAGGGCTTTTATACTCTGCTTTTACTTATTATCTAGGCTTTAAGGTTAATTCTGGTGAATATAAAGTAATGGGCCTAGCCCCTTATGGTGAGCCAAAATTTGTGGATATTATTAAAACGCATTTAATTGATATGAAGCCTGATGGGAGCTTTTCACTCAATATGAAGTATTTCTCTTACACCTATAGACTAAGAATGACAAATGCCAAGTTTGATAGCCTTTTCCACGCGCAACGAAGCCCAGAATCTAAGCTAGAGCAAATCCATATGGATATAGCTGCAAGTCTGCAAGTAGTAACTGAAGAAATAATGATAGCCCTAGCTCGCACCACAGCTAGACTAAGCGGCAGTAGGAATCTCGTCTTAAGTGGTGGTGTCGCACTAAACTGCGTAGGTAATGGCAAGATTTATCAAAAGCTTATCAAAGAAGAAAAGATTTTGGATCATATTTGGATACAGCCTGCAAGTGGGGATGCGGGAAGTGCAGTGGGGTGTGCCTTAGCGTTTTACCATATAGAATGCAAACAGCCTAGAATCCGTGAAGAAAAACAAGCCGAGTGTGAAAAAGCGGATTCTAGCAATGAAACCCAAAATGTAAGTGAGCCAGCAAAGGATTCTAGGAGTTTCACCCAAAACGCAGAAAATGTGTTTTGTAGCCAAGCAGATAGGCGGCAGGATTTTTGTGATAAAAATGGGGCTTTGCAAGGCGAAGCAAGGGAGTTACCTAAAGCGGTAATGACCGAAGCTGAGCTAAAAGCAATCACCATTTTAGCCAAAAAGCCAACGCCAATACTACAAGATTCTATGCAGGGAAGCTATTTAGGGCTATCTTACTCTAACACTGAAGTCCAAGCCACACTAGACTCCCTAAACACAATCTATGAAAAGCATAATTTTGATGCGATTAAAACACTTACCGCCGAAGCTCTAGCACAAGGCAAAGTTGTAGGTTGGCATCAAGGGCGGTGTGAGTTTGGACCTAGGGCATTGGGAGCTAGATCCATTCTAGGCGATCCACGCAATACCACAATGCAAAAGACAATGAATCTAAAGATTAAATACAGAGAATCTTTCCGCCCATTTGCCCCAAGTGTGCTGGACTTTGCCATCAATGAGTGGTTTGAGTGTGATTATATAAGTCCTTATATGCTGCTTGTAGCCCCTGTGAAAAGGGAGAAATGCTATCCACTTACCAAAGAGCAAAAAGAGCTTTTTGGCATAGAAAAGCTTAATATCGTTCGAAGCGAGATCCCAAGTGTAACGCATATTGATTATTCTGCGAGAATCCAAAGCGTGCATAAGGATACAAATCCGCGTTATTACGCTTTGATAGAAAAGTTTTATAAACTTAGCGGTGTGCCTGTGCTAGTTAATACGAGCTTTAATGTGCGGGGTGAGCCTATGGTGTGCAGCCCTTATGATTCTTATGCGTGTTTTATGGGGACAGAGATGGATATGCTAGTGATTGAAGATTTTATTCTTTATAAAGAGAAACAACCCAAAGAGCATATCGCAAAGTTTAGAGATATTAAAGACAAATATGAGCTTGATTAAGGGGAAAATGATGACAAACAATAGTGATTTACGCGTATTTTTAGGCATTTGGGCGGGGATTTTTGTAGTATTTTTGCTCTCTGGAATCTTATTGCACGACATTTATAGAATATGGGCGATGATAGGACTTAGGATCGCCCTAGTCTTACAAGTTTATCCTAAAGCTAGTGTGTCGCTTTACATTACACAAGTTAAGCTTGGGAGTGTGATTGGTTGGTGTATTTCTCGTGCAACTTTAGTGGTGCTGTATTTTTGCGTATTTGTGCCTTTGGGGCTAGTCTTTCGCATAATAGGACGCAATGTTTTGGGTGCGAGACTTGACAAAGAAAAGGATAGTTATCTTATCTCTCGTCAAAAGCAACCTGTAAGTATGAAAAATCAATTTTAAAAATTCAAAGGAGATTCTGTGTTAAAAAATAAATGGATAAAGTCTATTGTGTGGATTATCGGCTCACTTGCTTTTATGGCGATTATATTGAAGGCTGATGGCGTATGTATGCGTGATTTTGGTTTGAGTATTGTGCCTTTTGCGTGGATTGGGGTGTATTTTACTTTGCTTCTATGGCTATTTGCTAGGAACATACAAAAACAAGGTGTAAAACTCATACTTATTTACACAAGTATTGTACCGATGTGTTTGGTAGCAGGAGAGCTGTATGGATTCTATTTTACCAAGCAAGAAGCAAAATCAGATTCTTGCAATACAAGCACAAGCGGAGGTTATGCGCTAGATTACTTCACACAAAGCCCAATCACTGGCTATAAAGGCAAACCAAACACTACTGCCACAGCACATAAAATTGACACGAGTGATAATAGCACAATATATAATGTTTCATATCAAACTGATGATTTTGGTTGGAGGATCACACCTAGCAGTGATGATTCTAGCAATCAATGTGTGCTATTTTTTGGCGATAGCTTTACCATAGGCGAGGGGGTAAATGGCGATGAGACACTACCATTCTATTTTGGCACAGAGCAAAAAGCTAGAATCTACAACTTCGGATTCCACGGCTATGGACCACATCAGGCTTTGGCTTTGCTTTTAAGCGGAGAAGTAGAAAAAATTACACAACATTGTCAAAGCACTATCGCTTTTTATGAGAGTTTGCCCGGACATATTAGAAGAGCTAATGGCTTTTCACAATGGGAGCGGAATAATCACGCACCGCGATTTGCCCTGCGAGATAATAAACTAGAATGGATAAACCGCCCTAGCGATTTTTCTAGCGATTCGTTAAGTCAAAAGATTCTAGCTAAAATTTATAGCAACATAGACAAAAGCTATTTGGTAAAAATCTTGCGTCCAAGCTATGTCTATGACACAGCATATAATGATGTGTATTTTGCTATCATTGATAGTTTGCGACAAGAGCTCACCACGCGACTTGACGCACCTTTATATTTTATCTTATGGGACTGGCACAATCTTAGTAGCAATACTGAAAAATTAGAATCTAAAGCTATTGTAACATATCTTAACGCAAGTGGTATGCAATATTTTCTAGCTAGTCAAATGCTCCAAAACTATAAGGAAAACAGGGATTATTACGCACTTCATAAATGTGATTTTCACCCCAATGCCCTTGCAAATGATAAAATAGCCAAATACATTGCCAAAGAAATCAAAAATGACTATGAAAAATCAAATGAATCACAAAAACATCTCACACAACAAAAGGAGCAACAATGAATATCATTAAAGAATTATGGGCGTTTTTGAAGGAACGCAAGAAATTTTGGCTTTTTCCTGTGATTATTGTAATGCTATTTTTAGGTGTATTGATTGTCTTGGCAAAAGGCTCAGCTGTCGCACCATTTATTTACACAATTTTCTAGATTCTATTATTTGGCTGGGTTGTTTGAAGCCTAGCCAAACACTCTCACACTTTAAAACATTTTATATACAATCTCTCATTTGCGTAAAAATTAAACTACATATCGTATTTTTATTTTTATGTAAAAAAGTTACACTTTGGAGATTTTTTGTAATATTTTATACATTACATATTGTAATCTTATTTTTATGTGATAGTATAAGCCCAAATCCATAGGGATTCTAGCGGCAGTGATGTCGTTGGCGAACGCCAAATCAAAGATTCTAGAATCTTAAAACACAAGGACAAGCACGAAATTTGTGGAAGTGTTTTTGAGTTAAAATCGTGGCTTTCAAGCAAAAAAGCAAGAAGCTTACTTGAGATAATTGCCGTCGCTTTTGAGCGTAGAATCTGTGATTTTAGCCAAAAGACAACGCAAAGAAAAAGATAAGGAGAAACAATGGCAAATTTAAAACACACCAACTACACCCAAGACACACTCGCCCTGCACGCAGGATACACTTACGACACGCAACGCACAATGAGTGTGCCAATCTATCAAAACACCGCTTATTGCTTTGAGAGTTTAGAGCAAGCCGCAGCACGATTTGGACTAAAAGAGCTAGGCAATATCTACACAAGACTTACAAATCCCACGACTGATGTGCTAGGTGCGAGACTTGCAGCGGTTGAGGGTGGAATCTTTGGTGTGCCTACTTCAAGTGGCAGTGCGGCGATTTTCTATGCGATAGCAAATTGTGCGGAGAGTGGCGATAATATCGTGTTTGCTAATAAAATCTATGGCGGCACACAGACACTTTTCACACATACGCTAAAACGCTTTGGCATTGAAGCAAGGGTATTTGACATTGATAATATTACATCTTTAGAATCTGCGATAGATTCTAAAACAAAGGCGATTTTCTTTGAAAGCATTTCAAATCCCATTATTTCAATCGCTGATAGCACCGCTATCACTGCCATTGCTAAGAAGCATCGCATTATAAGCATTTGTGATAACACGGTGGCGACCGCCTTTTTACACAAGCCTTTTGATTTTGGCGTGGATATTTCCGTGCATAGCCTTAGCAAGTATGTCAATGGGCAGGGCAGTGCGTTAGGTGGAGCGGTGATTGAGCGAGTGGGGCTAAATGAGCTACTTAAAGATAATCCGCGTTATCCTGCGTTTAATACCCCAGATGTGAGCTATCATGGGCTAGTTTATGCTTCATTGCCCCTGCCTTGCTTTAGTATTCGTCTTATCACTGAATGGCTTAGAAATATCGGCGCGACACTCTCTCCGCAATCAGCGTGGATTTTGCTTCAAGGGCTAGAGACGCTAGAGCTTCGCATTAAAAAGCATAGTCAAAATGCACTAGATGTAGCAAGATTCTTAGAATCGCATAGTTTGGTTAAAAGTGTAGCCTATCCGGGATTAGAATCTAGCCCGTATCACGCCCTTTTGCAAAAGTATTATGTCAATTCGCAAAGTTCTGGGCTTATTAGCTTTGAAGCACAAAGCTATGAAGTGGCACAAAAAATTTGCAATAGCACAGAGATTTTTGCGATGGTGGTAAATATCGGGGATTCAAAGTCTTTAATCATTCACCCCGCTTCCACCACGCATTCTCAACTAAGTGAAAAAGAGCTACAAAGCGGGGGTATCACACCTTGCACGATTAGACTAAGCATAGGGCTAGAATCTAGCAAAGACTTGATTGCCGATTTAAAACAGGCAATAGAAAAATAGAATCTAAAAGGAGCAAAAATGCCAATTGTTATCCCAGAAGATATTCCAGCCTATTCCCTACTTAGTCAAAATGCCTTTATTATGGGGGCAAAAAGGGCTAAAACGCAAGATATTAGGACGCTTGAAGTGCTTTTAATCAACCTTATGCCTACAAAGATTGAGACAGAAAATCAGATTCTAAGTCTGCTTGCAAACTCGCCCTTGCAGGTGAAAATCACGCTTTTATCTACGGCTAGTTACATCGGCACAAACACGCCAAAAAGCCATTTAGATAGATTCTATGTGAATTTTAGTGATATTTTAGGGCGGCGGTTTGATGGAGCGATTGTTACAGGTGCGCCCATTGAGCATTTGGAGTTTGAAAATGTGGCGTATTGGAATGAGCTACAAGAGATTATGGACTATCTAAAAAGCCATTGCACAAGCACGATGTATCTGTGCTGGGGGGCTATGGCAGGGCTATATCACTTTCACAATATTTCAAAGATTATGCTAAAAGAAAAGGTGTTTGGTGTGTTTCCACACAGAATCATTACGCAAGATTTGCTTTTAAATGGGCTAGATTCTATTGTGAGAATGCCTCATTCAAGGCACGCTGGGATTGATGAAAATGCGGTTAGAAAATCTAGTTTGAAAATTCTATTAGAGAGTGAGCTTTGCGGTATTAGTGCGTTAAAAGATGAAAGGGACTTTTATATCCTAGCCCACCCAGAATACGCCAAAGACACGCTACGATTAGAATATGAACGCGATAAAGCTAGGGGCTTAGGGATAGCAAAACCACTTGATTATTTTGACAAAGATAATGAGCCTATATTATCGTGGAAGTCAAGTGCGAGCGTGCTTTTCTCAAATTGGCTTAACTTTTCTGTGTATCAGGATACACCTTTTGTGTTATAATGCCACCCTTTATTTTGCTTTAAGGTTGGGCTTATGGCGTTCAAGTTAAAAGAAATTTATGATTTATGCGAGAGTATCTCGCCCTTTGACACGCAGGAATCTTGGGATAAAAGTGGCTTAAATCTAGGCAGATTTGATGATGAACTTTCCCACATTGTAGTATGCCTTGAGCTTACCCTTGATATTGCTAGGAATCTTAAGCCAAACACGCTTGTTATTACACACCACCCTTTGATTTTCACTCCCTTAACGCAGATTCACACACGGAGCTACCCTAGCAATCTTATCTCTATTTTATTGCGTAAAAATTGTGCCCTAATAAGCCTACATACAAATTTTGATAAATCTCATCTTAACGCCTATCTTACACATAAGATTCTGCAATGGGAGCATTTTGTAGCACAGGATTTTTTTATGTATGGGGAGATTAAGCCTATAAGCTTAAAAAATCTAGCCTTGCAGGTGTGTCAAAAGCTCCAAGCAAAAGCAGTAAGCTACATACAGGGCGATGATATTTATGAAAATACACAAGAATCTAGCAGCCTAGATTCCATTAAAGGAGTCTATGTTGTGTGTGGGAGCGGCTGCCCACTATCTTCACGCATTCCGCAAAAGCCCCACACTTGCCTTATCACAGGCGATATTAAACATCACGATGCGATGATTGCTAAAAGCAATGGACTAAACCTTATTGATATGGGGCATTATGAGAGCGAGAAATATTTTGTAGAAATTTTTCAATCTATTTTGCAAAATGCAGGATATAACGCTATAATTGCCGATTGTAAAAATCCATTCTATTTTTGCTCCATTACAGACTGAAATAGACAATCCAAAACACAAGGGAATCACGATGAATAAACATTTACAAGACCTTATCCAAGTGGCTGCTTATGATATACAAATTGATGAGTTAGGACCAAAGATTCAAAAAATCCGCAGTGAGCTTGATGAGAAGCTTAGCCAACAAGCCCAGATTCTAAAAAATATTGAGAATCTTAACCAAGAAGCCCACGCCATAAACCTTGAAATCGCTCATCACGACAGAAATATCCAAGATGCCTCAGCCAAATTAGAGCAAATCTCTAAAAAGCAAAAGGAAGTCAAAACGGAAAAAGAAATCCGTGCCTTAGATGTAGAATCTGATATTGCTAAAGAAAATATGACGCATTCAAATAGTGAGATTGAGCGACTTGAGGCGTTGAAACTCACTAAAGAAGAAGAGAAAAATGCCTATGCCCCACAGCTTGAAGAGCTAAAATCTCTTATCCAAACGCTTGAATCCCAAACTCAAAGCCAAGTCCAAGAGATTAAAAAGGCACAGCAAGATTTGTTTGATAAAAAAGAAACATTAAGTGCAAAAATGGATAGTAAAATTACAGGATTTTATGCCAAGATTCGCCGATGGGCGGGGAATACAAGTGTTGTACCGGTTTTCAAACAAGCCTGTGGTGGCTGCTTTATGAAGCTTAATGACACCATTTATAATGAAATCATTAAGGGCAGTGATATTATCAACTGCCCACATTGTGGCAGGATTCTCTATATCGCTCCACAAAATGAAAGCAAAGCAGTAAGCAAAAAAGAGGAAGTAGAAGCATAAGCTCAGGCATTTTTGGGAAACACGCAAGGCAGGACAAACGCAGTGAAAAACACAAAACCAAGCTTTCCTTGTATATATTTTCTATCCTGCCTTTTGCTGTATCTTATCGCTCTCCCCCTTTTATGTATCACTGCCTTTCGTGCCAAACATAGAGATTCTATCCCGGCTAGATTTTCGCCATTTCAAGCGTTAAAAAAGCTAGAAAAATCCCCAAACTTATGGTTTCACGCTTGTTCTTATGGCGAGATAAAGTCTTTAGAGCCACTGCTTAAAGCCCTAGATTCAAAACCCTACACTATTCTTATTACCACAATCACACACACGGGCTTTAATGAAGCCAAACGCTTATATGCAAATAGGCAGGATTCCAGCTTGTGCGTTATGGTGCGTTACTTGCCTTTTGAGATTTTTCTGCCCTTTTGGGCTAAGAATCTGCACGAGATTCAAGCACT
Organism: Helicobacter cinaedi PAGU611; assembly: GCF_000284635.1. Lineage (NCBI taxonomy): Bacteria > Pseudomonadati > Campylobacterota > Epsilonproteobacteria > Campylobacterales > Helicobacteraceae > Helicobacter > Helicobacter cinaedi. Next base: position 270,970 of record NC_017761.1, read on the forward strand.
CATCGTAACAGAAGCGGAATTATGGAAAATGCTTTTTTATGTTGCAAAATCTCACAACGCCCACACTTTGCTTATTAACGCTAGAATCTCACAACGCTCCCTTAAAAGCTATCAGCGTTTTAAGGGCTTTTATCAAAGCATTTTTGCTTTTGTTGATGAAGTCTTAGCACAAAGCAGTGTTGATAAAAAGCGGTTAGAAAGCCTTGGGGCAAAAAATGTCAGCTCTTTTGGGAATCTTAAAATGCTAAATACCCCAACCCTTAGTGCCACTTATACAAAGCCAAATCGCCCTATCTTTTGTGCGGCAAGCACACATAAGGGCGAAGAAAAGCTGATTTTAGAAAGCTTTAAAGCCCTTTGTGCCAACACACAATCCCAAGAAAACACCCCGCAAGAAACCCCATTACTTCTTATCGCTCCACGCCACCCAGAGCGGTTTAAGGAAGTCTATGAACTCACGCAAAGCTTTTTTCAAACGACACTTTTTTCACAGCATAAACTTGAATCCAACGCGCAAGCCATTGTGATTGACACGCTAGGCGAGTTAAATAGTCTCTATGCGATTAGCGATGTGGTAATTTTATGTGGGAGCTTTATGCCAAATATCGGCGGACATAATCCGCTTGAACCAGCCTTTTTCCACGCAAAGCTTATAAGCGGGGAGCATATTTTTAATCAATACGCCCTTTTTGAATCTGTGGAAAATTATGTGCTAATCCCGCCTCAAAGTTTGCAAGACACACTCTCAAGGTGGCAGGAACTCCCAAAAAGCTCTATAAAATTAGATTCAGCTCACAAGCTTACTACCCTTATACAAAAGATTGAAAATGCCAACTGACAAAGCCTATAAGCTCCTAGCCAAAGCCAAGTGCATTTCTCATAATCTCGCTAAGTCTCTCATTGATAAAGGGCTTGTATCAAGCAATGGTAAAAAAATCACTATCGCAAGGCTAGAACTGCCCTTGAGTGCGAATTTTGAAGTGGCAGAGATAAAAAAGCCAAAAGTCATTTTTGAAGACAAGCAGATTTTAGCCCTTGATAAGCCCCCATTTATAGAATCTTATGATTTAAGCGATATGTTTGAAGGTTGGAGCTTACTCCACAGGCTTGATAAGCAAACAAGCGGAGTAATTTTACTCATACAAGAAAATAGCCCCTTTCATCTCAAAGCCAAAGAAGCCTTTAAAAAACAGGCTGTCTATAAGGAATACATCTGCCTACTACACGGAATCTTAGCAGATTCTATTACCATTAATAAGCCCATATCCACAATAAAAAAGGGCTTTGCCAAGTCTCGCATTGATAAAAATGGGCTGTCCGCTCACACACAGCTAACCCCCCTAAGCATTGTTGGCAAAAAGACACAAGCCCAAGCCATCATCACCACTGGTCGCACTCACCAAATCCGTGTGCATTGCCAGAGTATCAATCACCCCATTGTCGGCGACACACTCTATGGCAACACAAATGACAATGCCAAGCGGCTAATGCTCCACGCACATAAAATTCGCCTTTTAGACTATGAGTTTGTTTCCCTACTCCCGCAAGAATTTCATATAGGCTAGATAACAAAAGGGACGATCGTGCAGTTTTTCTACTCTCACGGATTCCACTCTTCACTCCATTGCCAAGCCTATTTTAGAATCTCACAGGGCTTAGACATTACGCCTTTTCAGCTTGTGTATGACAATGGCGGGGACTTTATAGCAAACCTCCATAGCTTAAAAGAACAATTTCTAAGCGAATATAAAGAAAATGAGCCTTTTTGCTTTGTAGGCAACTCTTTGGGGGCATTCTACCTGTGGCAACTCACGCTTTTTGCCCCATATTTTGAGATACCCTCCCCTCAAGCGATGATGCTTTTTAATCCCGTTTTAACGCCCCTAGCCCAGCTTGAAAAATACATTAACAAGCCTCAAACCAACACCACCACGCAAAAAGCATTTACACTCACTTTAGAATCTTGGCAGAGCTACGCCCACGCATTACAAATCCCTCCGCCAAAGGATATAAAAATCTGCGTGTGTATCTCGCAAAATGATGAGCTGATTAATCCTAGAATCTCACAAGCCTATTGGCAAAACTACGCAGAGATTCTGCATTCTCAAAGCGGACACATTATAGCCGACTTTAACCCATACAAAGAGCCATTTAACGCTTTGCTTCAAAGATTTGAGAAAACTCTCTTCTTTAAGTAATGTGGGTTATATGCAAACTTAAGGGTGAGTAGAGGAGGAGAGAGGCTATATGAAGTTTTACATTATTGCAACAGTAATACTTTTGGGTAGCTATATGGCACAAAATACACTTAAAAAAATGCTTTGCAAGTTTATGGGTTGCCACCACTTACAAGGTGTGGCTATAAAATAAAAGCATTGATTTGGGCAGATGGGAACATTACACCGCTCATAAAAGATTTTCCACTCAATGTACCCCCCCCTATAAGACAATTCTCTTTTTTTATTCTTTTATTCCAAATATTCTTATCTACAATGTTACTTTTATGCCCACAAATTTTGCTTAATTTTTATTAAAAATATTAAAAAAGTAATATTTACCTTTACTTTTTATACTCCACTTGTCTTTGTAAAGCAAAGATGAATTTTCTAAAAAAGGAGTGCGTGTGCGACAAAATGTATTAAACGCAAAAGTGTTGGATATGGCGTGTGAGATGATAATCGCTCAAGATGAGATATTGCGGTTATGTCTTAATGTGTTAAGCGATGAGCTAAAAAAGCAAAAATATTCGCTTAAAATATGCCAAGATAGTGAAATGGCGGAATATTATGTGATATGTCAGCCGCAAGAAAAGCCTTGCTTTAGCGTGGTTATGGGCTATTTTGCTGGGAGATTTTGGAGCGGGGTGATGTATGTAGAGAGTGAGAAGCTAGAGAATAACGCTAGTAAGCTGGAATCTTTACAAGAGCATTTTAGGGCTAAAAATATCGCCATAGATTTAAATGCTGAAGAATGCGTGTTTGTAGAATCTAGCGTGATTACAAATCTAGGTTTTGTAGAGTTCAAGCAAAAAAGCCTAGAATCTTTGCCTAAAAATCTAGCCCTGTGTCAAAAGCTTAACACCACTCTAGGCGATTTTGCCTAGATTCCAAATTTTCGTACCACGATTCTAAAAAGTGGTGGGAGAATAAGCAATGTAAGCATTGAAGAGGTAACAAGCCCCCCTAGCACCACCACCGCTAGGGGCTTTTGCACTTCACTTCCCACACCTGTGGATAAAAGCATAGGGATAAGTCCAAGTCCGGCGATAAATGCTGTCATCAAAACCGGACGCAACCGCCGTTTCGCTCCAATCACCACAACATCATTAAGATCATAACCTTCTTTTAAAAGCTGTAAGAAATAACCCACCATTACAACACCATTTAACACCGCGATACCAAAAAGTGCGATAAAGCCAACAGATGCTGGGACGGAGATATATTCGCCTGAGATAAAAAGCGATATAAGTCCGCCGGTAACAGCAAATGGGATATTTAGCAAAATCAGCAAAGACAAAGGAATGGATTTAAAAGTAAAAAAGAGGATAAAAAAGATAGCTAAAATACTCAGTGGAATAACGGTTGAAAGTCTTTTATTCGCGCGTTGCTGGTTTTCAAACTGCCCACCATAAGTGATAGAATAGCCCTCTGGCAACTGCACTTGTGCGGCGATTTTCTGCTTTGCTTCTTCCACAAATCCGCCTAAATCTCGCCCAATGACATTGCTTCGCACAACGCTGTATCGCTTACTTTGCTCCCTTTGAATCTGCACGGGACCATCTACTTCTTTAATATTTGCCACAGAGCTAATAGGCACAGGATTGCCATCAAGGGAACTCATCTGCAAACTTTTAAGCTTTGTAATATCAGTGGCAATATCAGAATCTTGGCGAATGATGACGGGGATTCTCGCAAAGCCTTGCGGGATATAAGTTACCATTATGCCTTCCAGACTTGAACGCATAAATTTTGTAAATTCATCGCTTGAGATTCCTGTATTTGCCATAACGGAATACTGGGGCGTTACATGGAGATAATTCACCCCTTTATTAAGTGTGGTAAAAACTTCCGCAGAGCCTTGAATCCCTTTAAGAATATCCACAATTTGTGAGCTTAACTCATTAAGCTTATCTATCTCTAAGCCAAAGATTTTAATGGCTAAATCCCCACGCACACCGGTAAGCATTTCTGAAATTCTCATATCAATGGGCTGCACAAGGGCGATATTCATACCTTTAAATTCATTGATAACAGAGCGGATTTTCTCTTCCACCTCTTCCATAGAATCCGCTTCCCACTCATCTTTTGGCTTAAAGGATATAAAGGCATCACTTTGATTTGGTCCTGCTGGATCAAGTCCCACTTCATCGGCTCCAGTTCTTGTGACGACACTTTTAATTTCTGGCACTTTTGAAAGTAGCTCTTTTTGCATTAAAAGCATCACATCACGGCTTTGCTCAAGCGATATAGATGGGCTAGATTCAATGTTTAGCACAATATCGCCTTCTTGCAGCGTTGGCATAAACGCACTGCCGATAAATGGAAAAAGCGAAAAGCTAAAGACAAGGAAGCACACCGCACCAACAAGCAGAAATTTTGTTTTTGTGAGAGCAAAATCAAGCATTGGTGCATACATTTTGTGGAAAAATTGCGTAACTTTAGTCTCGTGGTGCTGGGAAGTCTTTAGCACAAATGAGCTAATCACCGGAATAACCGTCATTGATAAGATAAGCGAGCCAAGCAAGGCAAAAACAATGGTTTGTGCTAGGGGGACAAAGAATTTACCCTCCAAGCCTTCAAGTGTAAGGATAGGCACAAAAAAGATGATGATAATTAAGATGCCACTAAAGACGGATACAGAGATTTCCTTGCACGCACGATAAATCGTGTGGAGCTTTGGCGAGTTTTTAGCAAGACTCAACTTCTCAAAGGCATTTTCCACAGTTACAACTGCAGAATCTACTAAGATTCCAACCGCAATGGCAAGTCCGCCAAGACTCATAAGGTTGGCCGAGATTCCATAATAGCTCATCATCACAAAAGCCACAGCAATAGCAAGAGGCAAAATCACGCTCACCGCCACCGCCGCACGCACATCACCTAAAAACAAAAAGAGTAAGATGACAATAAGCACAACCGCTTCAGCAAGGGTTTTGATGACATTATTGACAGCCTTTTGCGTGAGTTGGGATCTATCATAGAAAATCCGCAAGTCTATACTTTCAGGTAGCTCGGCTTTGAGCTCTTCCATTTTTATTTTTATCTCTTTAATTGCATCGCGTGAGTTCGCACCCTTTAGGGACAGCACTAAGCCTTGTGTTGTCTCACCTTTACCATCAATGGTTACAAGCCCAAGCCGTGTCATATGGCTTTCAATTACATCACAGAAATTCCCCACACGCACGAATCCAAACTTTGTGATAATAGAAATGCTTTTAATCTCTTCTATATTTGTAGAGCCTGTCTGTACTTTGACAAGGAAGCTTTCTCCATCTCGTGATACGCGTCCAGCTCCGTCATTTTTAAGATTTGCCTCTAGCACCTGCTCCAAATCGCTAATAGTGATTCCAAGTCGTGCCATATCATCAAAATCCGGCACAATCGCAATGGCTTTAGCATAGCCCCCTAGGCGATTGACATCAGCTACACCTTTGATATTTCTCAATGCTGGGCGGATTGTAAAATCAAGGAGTTGCCGCTTTTGTACTTCAGAGATTGAATCATCAGTGCTTTCAATAGTAAACATAAACATATCACTCAAAGGCGTTACAATCGGTGCTAGTCCCCCAATCACGCCGGAGGGCAAATCGCCCATAGCCATTGAGAGCTTTTCATTGACCATATTTCTAGCCAAATAAATATCTGTGCCATCATTAAAATCAATAGTAATATCAGCGATTCCATATTTTGAAAGACTACGCAGACTTTTTTGATTTGGTAAGCCAAGCAGTTCTAACTCCAAAGGACGTACGACACGATTTTCTACTTCCTCTGGTGCCATACCCGGAGCTTTAAGGATAATTTTTACTTGTGTGGAGGATACATCGGGGAAGGCATCAATGGGGATTGTCAAAAAGGAATATGTCCCAAATATAAAAAGCATAATCGCACTAAGGATAACAATCATTCTTTGACGCAGGGAAAATTCAATAATTTTTGCTAACATCTATTGTCTCCCAAGCCCGTCCATCATACCTTTAAGGCTTATAATATTACCTGTGGCAATTTTCATTTGATTGTTTAGCCCTTTTGGGTTAATCACAAAGCTATTATCCCGCTCTTCTACTTTTTCAATTTTTGTAGGCTTAAATCCTTTGGCAGTTTGGATAAAAATAAGATAGTCATTGCCATTTTTTATAACCGCAGATGAGGGAATAAGAATCGTGCCTTTAGGCAGCAATCCATCAATATATACTTCAATCATCTCTCCCACTTTGAGATTAGTATCGCGGATATTTGCCGTGGCAAGAATAGTATTTGATACCTTATCAATCACAACTGATAAGGCTTCAATCTCGCCGATTTTATTGCCATCATCATCAAAAAGTGGCGCTCCTTTTTGGATATTGTGCGAGAGATGAAGCGGAATCTTAATTCGTCCAAGAAGACTATTGCTTGTTTTTTCTGTATTTGTTGAGATTCTCACATAGGGCGTAAAGGCTTCGATTTTTTCCCCACTTTGCTTTGGAGCAACTGATAAGATTCCAGAAGCTTTAGCTACAACGGGATAACCATACTTGCCTTGAGAGCCTTTATTTATAAATTTAGGATCAATGCCTAGCAAATCAAGCTTTGATTTAATCTCATTAAGCTTAAGTCGCAGCTCATTCATCGCAAGATAGCTTAACTGATACTCACGCTTTGAAATCACACCTGCCTTATACAAGGCTTTATCTTTGCGTTCATTTTCGGCGGCGATTTTGAGCCTTTCTTGCGTATTTGTCAGCTCAAAAAATAACGCACTTAGCTCATTTGAGCTAATATCGCAGATTAAATCCCCTTCTTTTACGCTCTCTCCCTCGCGTTTGTAGATATTCACCACGATGGTTTCAAAGCTTGAGCTTTGTGTGATTGAAGTCTTATCATCAAAGTCAATAAGGGCGTTAAAAGGCACACCCTTTGTATTAAAGGCTTGATTAAGCGGAATAACCTTTATGCCATTTTTGGCTGTCTCTTCTTGAGAGATTGCAATTTCTTCAAAACTAAAAGCAAAATGTATAAGCACAGCTGGAAGTAGCCAAAGGGATTTTATAGGATTCATTTTTGCTCCTTAGATGTGTTGATGTGGGGTTTTATTTGTAGCGCTTGAACCTTGGTAAGATTTAGCACTGAGCTTAGCGTTTCTTCTAGCTTGGCGAGTGTTTGGACATAATCGCGTTTTGCTTGAGTGGTGGCAATCATAGAGTTGAGATGTTCGTTTTTCACGCTTAAATATTCAAACGCACTTGTTTTTCCCGCCTCATAGCCAATGCGTGCAATTTCGCTAAGCTCGGCACGATTATTTTCATTATCTTTTGCTAGGGCTATAATCTCTTTTTTATTATCAAGCTGTGCTAGGTAGGAGTTGGCATTAGTAAATAAAGAATCTTTTAGAATCTCGCCCTCTCGTATAGAGCCACTTTGCAAGGCAAGATACATCGCCTTTTGGTTGCCATATTTTGTCGTAAGCGGAATGGGAATCTTAACTTTTGCAATAATGCCTTCACTTGATTCTGAAGCCACAATACCACCACCAATTTCAATGCTATCAAATCGCGATTGTGAAGCGACACTTGCACTATATTGATAATCTTTCACATCAAGGGCAACAATATCAAGGTAGAGATTCTGCTCTAGGTGCTTTTCAAGGTTAGCATTATCAAATTGCAAAAACGCAAATTCCAAGCCATCAACGACTAAATCGCTATCCTGCGTGGTAATGCCTAAAATGACTTTCAGTGCGTTCAGGGTGTTTATCATATCAGTATGCGAAGTTTTAAGGGCTACTTTTGTAGCTAAAAAATCGCTTTTAAAGAAAAGGTATTGTGATTTGCTTATGCGTCCGGCTTCATACTGCACTTGCGAGATTTTGAGCTGATTTTTGGCATTTTCATAGCGGTTTGTGTAGATTTGGTGCTGCTCTTTTAAAACAAGGTAGTCTAAATACAAACGCTTAGCGGTGATAAGGGCTAGGCGTTTGGTAAGCTCATAAGACTTCTCCTGTCTTAAAATCTTATTTTGGTAGCTTTGTGCTAGAGTGTAGGTTACCCACGGCAGACGCGGTGTGAGCGTAAGCAAAATGGTATTTTCAAGCTCTTTGCCTCCGCTTGGTGATTTGACTTGACTAGTCTCTGCATCTACATAGCTTGCATTCCACGAACGCATTGCCTTGCCCTCATACAAAAGGCTTTGGGTTAAAGCACGAGACTTGGCAAGATTAATGGAATTTTTCTCAACGCGTTCTATGAACTCATTAAGATTCAGTGTTTGTTTATTTTTGGGCGTGTAGATATGGAAGTCGGATTCAAGCTTATTAAAATCTACAAATTCAGAATCTGCATATATAAAGCTTACGCACAAGAATAGGGCGTAAAGATATTTCATTAGAATGTCCTTATTGATTTTTGGGGGTTTATTATAGAGTATTTTTTCACATTTTTGATAATGTTTCACATTTTTTTACATTTTAATGTTTCAAACTTTTCTTAAAATCTCGCAAAAGGGTGTTGAAACGATTAACATATACGGGATTCTTAGCGTTTAGGTATTCGCTAATCATAAGAATCTGCTTTTGATTAAGGCTTGTAATAATATTCACACACACATCGCTAAATTCCTGTTCATCTTGCCCATATATAGATTCATCAAGCATTTGTGTGTATTGCGTGAAGATTTTTTGGTCGCGTTCGTCTTGCTTCTTATCTTCAATGAGCTTATCTCTCATATCTTCTAACTCTTCTGTAGGAAGATTTTTAAGATAATTCTTGGAATACATTCCTGTTAAGGATAGGACTTCAGCAACGAGCTGGAGCTTTTCTGGCGTGTTGTTGAGATATTCCTTGTAAGTGTCATTAAAGATATTTTTAGACATAAAATTTTTGACAATACGCAATTTAAAATGTGCCATATCAAGAATCTGTTGTTTTTTCGTCTCATCGCTTAACTCTTGGATTGTATTTTGTAGTCTGTGCGTGTCGTTGCGGATTTTTTCATAATGATTCATCATTACCTTATATTCTTCAATAGGCAATTCTTTAAGATGTTTGGAAATCCTATCAAGCAAAATTTCTTGAAACTCACGATAGGCAATCCGCAAGATTCTCTGCAATTTATGAGCAGATACATTTTTGATACTTAGCGTTAAAATATCAGCAATATCCGCATAGCTAAAATCATCAAATCCCCCCTTGATAACATCAATAAGGGCAAGTGTGTCTTTGGCATTTTCACAGACTTTGAGCTTAAGCTCCCCAATATCAGCCTCATCAAGTGTGCTTGTTACGACAAATTCATCTTCGCTCATATAGTGTAAAAAATTAAGGGTATTCTCGCGGGTGTCTTTTTCATAGAGCTTTACAATATCATCTTGCTCAAGTCTATCAATCTCCTCTTGTGTATGCCCTTGGCGAAGCAGAAAGGCTTTCACTTGTTTTATGTCATTTGCATCATTCATACAAAGCCTTATAGATTTTTACCATATCAATATGCGAATCTTCATCGTGCATACGCAGGATACTCGCTCCATTTTGCAACGCACATAAATGCAGTGCCAAGCTCCCTGCCAGCCTATCTTGCGTATCTCTACCGGTAATTTCTCCTATGGTAGTTTTGCGACTAGCCCCCACAAGCAAAGGGAATCCAAAGTGCAAAAAATGCGATAAATGCTTAATCAACGCAAGATTCTGTTGTGTAGTTTTTGCAAAGCCAAAGCCAATATCAAGGATAATATTTTGTATATTGTAAGCTTTGCATTTTTCTATTTTCTCTGCAAAGAAGCTGTCTATTTCGGCAAAAATATCATCATATTGCGTGAGATTCTGCATTGTCTTTGGTGTGCCTTTAGAGTGCATAAGTATCACTTTAGCCTTATGCTTTTGTGCGGCTTTAAACATCTCTTCATCTGCAAAACCGCTAATATCATTAATGATTGTAAAGCCCTTGTTTAGGGCATAATCAGCCGTCTTGGGATTATAAGTATCTATGCTAAATTCTGCTTTTTCATAAAGCTTGTTTGTGTGAATATACTCAATTATAGGCTCAAGTCGCATAATCTCACTTTGTGAATCTATAAGCTCACTGCCCGGACGCGAGCTTGCCCCACCAATGTCAATAATGCCTACTTCTTTTGCTAAAAGGGCGTGGATTCTATCCTTTGCCCCTTGTGTGTCTTGGCGTGAGGGGGCATAAAAGCTATCAGGTGTTACATTGACAATCGCCATAATCATCGAGCGTATTTTAGAATCTTTGCTAACAAATTCTAAATGATTAGAATCTAAATGCGCCTTAAGCTTTAAGCGTAAATCTTTTAGTCCAAAGGGCTGATAGGCAAGTTTGTGGATAAGCTTTTCAAGCTGGGAAGGCGTTACAATAAGGATAGCTTTTTTCTCGCCCTGATGTTTGATGCAGCCTCGCGGTGTGGCACAATCCCCACCAATGCTTAAAGCTTCTTGTTTTAAAATATTTAAAGCTTCAAAGCTTAAGTCTTTAATCTCAAAGCCTAGAATCTGGGACTTTTTACTCATAATTTTCTGCCCGATTCTATCCGCACCTATTTGTTTTATAGCTTGTGGAATGGCGTGGGTATTGATTTTTTGCACCCTTATTACTTGATGTGTCATTGTAGGCTCTTTTGTTTTTGGTAGATTCTAAGCAGTAGGGGCAGGAAAATATAGTTATGCTTTTCTGCGGCGTCATTTTGATTAAGCTTAATGGCTGTATCAAATAGGCTTAGCTCTCTGTGTGTGAGTTTAATCTCTGCTTCATTTAATGCAAAAAGCAAGGATTCTATTTGGAGTTTTGTTTCTTCTTTGCTTGGGGCTTTGCCCTCATTTTGTTTGCAAAAATGATAAATCTCTTGGAGGCTAAGCTTTTTTACATTAAGGGCAAAGGGCGGTAGCTCTAAGTTGCTTTTATGTGTGATGATACGCATTCTTGAGCGGATTGTAGGCAATAGGGCATTTTTGTTTTTTGCTATAAGGATAAATTGAATCTTGCTAGGAGGCTCTTCAATGATTTTAAGCAGGGCATTTTGTGCGGCGTGATTGTATTTGTTTGCTGCTAGGATTATAAGGCTTTGCTTCTCGCGTGTAAGGTAGCTTTGTGCGATGACTTCCTTTGCATCATCAATCTTAAAATCTTCTCTTTCAAATACTTCAACATACTGCTCTTCATAGCCCAAAACAAGCTCTTCAATGAGTGGGGCAAAATGCTGCGTGATGTGAATGATCCCTATCATATTTGCCCTAAATATCAAGTGATATTTTATCAAGCATTGCCGCTAGAATCGCCCTATCAAAGAGCTTGAAGAGATTAAGCAATTTGTAGTCTAGCTTCTCATCAGTGGAGCTAAAAATATCATTTTCATCAAAAATCCAATGCCAACCTTGCTGATCGTGTTTGGCAAACTCCGATCGGGCATTTTTTTTGCCAATATACCAAAAATGATAGTTGCTATACATCATATCAAGCATATTGATAAGTGGCATAAATCCCTGTATTCCGCCATCTTTACTGCTAGAATCTATCATATCGTGTAAATGTTTGATTTGCACGATGGGGAAAAATGGACGCCCTTTGTGATGCTGATTGATATGTGTGATGATATAGTCCCCAAACCACTCTCTTTGCTCATCTGTAAGGATAATAACACTGCCACCTTCAAGGATATGCTTTAAAATCCTAGCCATATTTGGTAGGAGCAAAAATCGTTTTTCTTCAAGCCAACCGCTTGAAATACCCCTTTTTTCATCATTACGAATCGTATTTAAAAGCCAATCACTGATATTCTCCATAGATTCTCCGCTTTTATTCTTCTAGGCGATACACGCTGTGAATCTTCCGAACCGCTGTTTCTGCAAACTCTGCGTCAATAATCATTGAGATTTTTATCTCGCTTGTGCTTATCATCATAATGTTAATATTATCTTCTGCTAACGCCTTAAAAGCTGTGCTAGCTACGCCAGAGTGAGACTTCATACCCACCCCTACAATAGAGACTTTGGCAATGTCATTATCATACTCTATGCTGCCAAAATCATCTTTAAATTTTTCAAGCACCTGTTGTGTCAGGGCGACTTCAGTTTTTGGGATTGTAAAGTCAATATCGGTTTTGCCATCGCGTCCTATGGTTTGGACAATCATATCTACATTAATATTATTATCAGCCAAAAGCCCAAAAATATCCGCGGCAATGCCCGGGCGATCTTGCACATCAGCAAGGCTCACTCGTGCTTGATTTTTATCTAATGCCACGCCACTAACGATCGGTTTTTCCATAATGTCCTCCTCTTTGGTAATCAGTGTGCCTTCACTTTGGCTAAAAGAACTTGCCGAGATGAGCTTGACATTAAGCTTTTTAGCTAATTCCACAGAGCGATTAAGCAGGACTTTTGCCCCCATAGACGCAAGCTCTAGCATTTCATCATAGCTTATTTTTTCTAGTTTTTTTGCGTTTTTAACGATGCGTGGGTCGGTTGTGTAGATTCCATCTACATCGCTATAAATCTCACATACAGAAGCGTTTAATGCCCCAGCTATCGCCACGGCTGATAGATCGCTCCCTCCACGCCCAAGTGTCGTTACTTCCCCGTGCTGACTTATCCCTTGGAATCCAGCCACGACTACGACATAATCTTGATTTAAAAGATGAAAAATTTTTGTAGTATCAATGTATTCAATCCGTGCTTTTGTGTGAAACTCATCAGTAATTATCCCAGCTCCTCGCCCACTTAAGGATATGGCTTTAATCCCCATAGATTCTAAAGCAATGGCTAAAAGAGCGGCAGTTACTCGCTCTCCGGAGCTTAGCACCATATCTACTTCACGCGTATTTGGCAGTGGGGTAAAATGCTGTGTGAAGTTAATAAGCCTATCTGTCTCCCCACTCATCGCACTCACCACAACAACAAGGCTATGCCCTTGTGCCTTGCGTTGCAAGACTTTTCTGGCGACATTGCTTATCCTATCGCAATCCCCCATACTTGTGCCACCATATTTCTGCACGATTAGCATAACAATCCTTGCATTATAATCCTTAGTGTGTAAAATAAGTCCGCAATCATAGAATCTTCTTGCTTAAAATTAAAGATAACCTTCTTTTTTGAAATGCCCCAGCACCTGCTTATACACTTCTTTTTTAAAATGTGTTACCCTTTCAAACAAGCCCTTTTGCGTTACAAACTCATATTTGTCAAATTCGGGGTGTTCTGTTTGGATATTTATCGCATTATCATTTTTCAGTCGCACAAGGAAGTATTTTTGAATCTGCCCTGCAAAGCCCACATACATTTTTTTTGCCATTGTTTTTGGGAAGTCATATTGAATCCAATGCGGACATTCACTTAGCACCTCTACTTCATCAGTGCCAATCTCTTCTCTTAATTCTCTAAAAAGGGCTGCCCTAGGGCTTTCCCCCTCGTCAATCCCACCTTGTGGAAACTGCCACGCTCCCTTAATATCACAGCGTTGGGCGATGAAAAAGCGACATTCCCTAGGATACACGCTTGAGAGGAGTACAGCAGCGACATTTGGACGATATTTTCTTGCTTCATTACCCTGTGTTGTGTTTGAATCCATACTCATAGCCTTTTTTGTCCTACCATTTTGCTCGGTATTATAAGGTATAATGCCTAATAATGAAGTAAGAAGAGAATCTATAAGCATTTACAATATATGAAGGATAAAAAATGTTACTTTATATTCATATACCTTTTTGTTCTAGCAAATGTGGCTATTGTGCATTTAATTCTTTTGTGGATAGAGAGGGTGAGATAGAGGCGTATGTTAGGGCATTGCGTGAAGATATACACCATAGCCTTAGGGGCAATACGCAGAGTATTACTTCTATTTTTTTTGGTGGTGGGACACCAAATTTTTTAGATTCTAAGTATTATGAAAAGATTTTTGAGAGTATTTATACAAATGCGAATGTGGCTAGGGATTGCGAGATTAGCCTTGAATGCAATGTGAATCTACTCAATCTTGCGTGGTGCAAAGACTTGCTTTCGCTTGGGGCAAATCGCTTAAGCATAGGGATTCAAAGCTTTAATGAAAATAAACTCGCCTTTTTACAAAGGGAACACAAAGCAAAAGATATTGCGTTGAATGTGGAATATGCCTTCAGTGTGGGCTTTAAGAATCTGAGCTGTGATATTATCACAAATACACCGCTAGATTCTAAAAAGGTGGTTGAAGCTGATATTACAAACACCCTGAAACTGCCTATATCACATATTTCTATCTATGCTTTAAGTATTGATGAAGGCTCACGCTTTGCCCTAGATTCCAAACGTTTTTCACAAGATTTAGAATCTAAAGATGACTTTTGCTTTTTTGCTAGGGAGTTGCTAGAAAAGGCGGGATTTTCTCAATATGAAGTGTCAAACTATGCTAAAGATTCTAAGTTGGGGGTGGATTCTAAGCCAAATGGAGATTCTAAGCAGTGCAAACATAATCTAGGCTATTGGCAGGGCAGGGAATATATAGGCTGTGGGGCTGGAGCTGTGGGAAGGCTTAGCAATAGGCGATTGAGAGCGTATCCGCAATTGGCAAACTACATAAAAACACCACGCAAAAGGCTTGTTGAAGCTTTAAGCCAAAGGGATTTATGTATGGAAAATATTATGCTTGGGTTGCGTTGTGCTGTGGGTGTTAAGATGAGCGTTTTAGAAGAGTTGTTTATGGACAAAGTGGCGATGGAAAAGCACATAGGATTCTTGCTTAGCGGAGGCAAATGCCATATCCGCCAAGAAAAAAGAGAAGAAAAGGGAGAAGAGTTTTTGGTGGCAAACGAGCTATTTTTAAGCGATGAGATAGCTTTGTGGCTATTTGCTAGAGCGTGAAACACAGGCGTGGTGATAAGTGTCAATAATGCGTTGGATATTATAGTTTTCACACACAAAATCCCTTGCGTTTTGCCCCATTGCCTCCCTTGTGGTGGAATCTAAGGTGATAAACTCTCGCATAGCATTTGCTAGGGATTTTGCATCACACACTTCACACAAAAAGCCATTAGAGTAGCCATTGTCAAACTCTCTTACTAAATGCTTGCAGCCACTTGCATTGCTTGTGATGATGGGTTTGCCAAAGCTCATAGCCTCTAGCAAACTCACACTTACCCCTTCTCTATAGCTTGGTAACACTACGCAAGAGCTAGATTCTAAAAATGGGCGAACATCTTTTGTCTCGCCTAGATACTCTATAATCCCTTGCTTTTGCCACTCTAGAATCTGCATTTTGCTTATCGTACATAATATTAATATAATCAATTTTGCTAACGCAAAATATTCACAAGAAAAAACTTCAAATCACTACAAAACAACCCCCTAAAACCCCATTTTTCTATTATATGTGAATCTTTAAGTCTAGATTCTTCTTGTAATTTCTCTAATAATTGTTGTGAAGAAGTGATTGGTTCAAATCTAGCACTTCTAGCAATTAAGGCAAAATCTCCAAAGCAAATATTATTTAGCTTTTCTATCGCCCTTTTAGCAAAGCTAGATTCTAAAAACGCTACATAATCGCTAATCCCTAAATGTCTCGCATATAAACCAAAGGCTTTTATGAATTTAGCAGAATCCAGCGGCTTAAACTCTACTTTCATATCAAATCGCCTGATACTTGCTTTATCTAAATTAGTCATAAAGTTTGTTGTAGCGATAAATATGCCTTCAAAATTCTCCATTTGCGTAAGCATTTCATTTACTTGGCTAATCTCCCAGCTCCGCTCCGCCTCGCTTCTATCTTGTAAAAAGCTATCTACTTCATCAAGCACTAAAATCGCTCCCTTTTTCTCTGCTTCGCTAAAGGCTTGTGCGATATTTTGCTCACTTTCTCCTACCCACATAGAGAGCAAATCACTTGCTCTTTTTAGCATTATTGGTCTATTTAGCTCTTTTGCTAAGGCTTTGGCAAATTCACTCTTGCCACTTCCTGCCATTCCGTGTGCTAGGATTCTAATGCCTTGTGCGGAGTCGCTAGAATCTAGGCTAGATTCTAGCTTGTTAGAATCTTTTGCCCCACATACATTTTTGATTTTCTCACATAAGCTTTTCATATCCACACTTGCATTAATTAAACTCATATCATAGAGCAGAGACTTAGGCTTACTTGTAGCAATGAGCTTTTGCCCTTGTAGTTTTAAATGCTCATTTAGCACTTGGATAAGGCTATCTGTAATGATTTGGCTTTTTCTCACTCTATCTTTAGAATCTTTCTTTTCAAAGCTAGATAATTTATGCTTGGCTAGAGTTTTAGCTACTTTACAAGCTGACAAAAGCACACCTTGAGATAGGCTAGATTCACTAATTTGGCTAATAATCATAGAATCTAGTTGTATCCTTTGGGACTTTAGGGCTTTTTCTATAATTGTTTGCTTCTTCTCTTTTGGCGGAGTTTTGATCTCTAGCACGATGTCAAATCGCCGCAAAAACGCTGGGTCAATATCCGCACTATTGCTTAGAAAAATGCTTGGGATTTTCACAGATTCTAGCACTTTATTCAGCGTGTTTTTACTTGCTTTGTCTTCATTGTATTTGGGATACAAGCTGGGGAAAACTCTTCGCACTCATCAAGCAAAATCACAGATTTATCAGCATTTAGCATAGATTGAGCCCTTATAAACTGCTCGAGTCTATCCTTTTCAATTTCGCCTTGATTGTTAATATTATGAATCTCCCATAAGTCCTTATGTAGCTCTTTTGCGATAAGGGCGGCGATTTCATTCTTGCCCACGCCGGGTTTGCCATAGAGAAAAACGCTAGGATTTTTCGCATTTTTACAATAGTTTAGCAGCATATCTAACTTTTCTTTCATATAGCTAAAATCCGCTATTTCAAGTGTGCTTTTGGGGTAGATTCTAGCAAGGGATTTCATCATCTCTTGCTTACTAAAAGGCTCTATCATAAGTCTTTCAGCAAAGTCTCTAAGCACAAACTCACCGCTTCTGTGCCTATCATCAATAAAGTCAAACTTTCTAAGTGGCATATCCGCCATAAGTAGCTTTTGAATCTTTGTGGGACTAGTCTGCAACACACTCGCTAAAAGTAGGCAAAACTCCAAATAATCAAGCTTATCATCATAGTATCTATTCATCTTATCAAACAAGCCGATGATGTATAAAATATTTGTTTCAATCTCACTTAATCCAAAGCACTCTTGCAAAAGGGCTAGATTCTTACGCACAAAGCTCTTGGGTTTGAGTAGATGAAAATGCGTTAAAAGATGGGGCGTGATAAACTCTGCCACCATAGCTTCATCTTTAAAATCAGCTAAATTTGCATTAAAATTTTTTCTAAAGAGTTTGAAGCAGTCATCAAAGTCTGTGGTGTGTGGGAAAAGAGACATAAGATGTGCGACAAAAAACTTTTTCTCATAGTCTTTGTCGTTGGCTATGGGCTTAAAGGGCAGGAGCTTTTGCAGGGCTTCTTTGTTTGTATCTAAAAGAGAGCCCTCTATTTCTTTTAATGCCTTTAGCCTTTTTGCTTTGAATCTATTTATAGCCTTATTTTCTCTTTTTGCTTGTGCTATCATATTTGCTCCTTTTTATGATTGCTTTATCAAAGTGCTTGTAAGGCTTATGTGTTTAGCATTAAACTAGATTATTAGAATCTTTATGCTTATAAGCCTTATTTATGGCTTTGATAATGAAGTTATAACACATCGCTTTGACAGCATTATGACAAATGGATTGAAATGTGATGGAAAAATTACATATTTTAAACAATGTAAAGCAAAAAGACTAGATATAGGTTGCAAAATGCGATTAAGCTAAGGCTATCTTAATCGCATTGTTTATATGTGTGTTAGATTCTCATAAGATTCTAAAAAATATCAATATGTTTTTCTATCTTAGTTTTAACCTCATTATCTCGCATTTTTAACGCTTCTACATTCCATTGCTTATGCTTAAAAATATCTTGTGTGATAGTAAAGCTTGTGCTTACATTATCCTTATTGAGATAGACTTCGCGTTTTTCTTCATAGGTTTTGTTTTGAGCTTGAGTATTCTTTTTAAATCTTAACAATGTTAGATTAGCTATGGCATTTGTCCAGCTATCCCTTTCTTCATCGCTAAAGATTTTTTTCCAATCGTCGTTGGGAGTTCTTGGTAGGATATGCTCTGTATGAAGCTTATTGTCCATTTCTATAAACCCAATTTCATCATCTTTAGAAAAGTATTCAAGCAAAAGTAATGTTGGTTTTACCCACTTCAAATCATAAACATCTGCATCATCTAGCCATTCTTTATAATCTTTTGTTGTGCCATATTTTTTGAGATTTTCACGCATAATGTTTTTTATCTCATCTATTGATTTAATATCCTTGACTGCTTTAAGGATATTAAATGAAACTTGCTTAAATCTATTAGCCGTTGCCATACCTATAAGGTTTTGGTAATAGTAAGCCATAAGCAATTCTTTTAGCTTATTGTAATCTTTATAATCCACCATTTTTGCAGCACACAAAATGCTTCGCCAATAGATTTGATTAGGCAGATACCTTAAGCAATAGATATGTTTATCCTTAGTGTTAATTATCTCAATGTAGTGGTTTGCAAATGTTTTTATCTCTTCAATAATGGCTGTTGAATCTTGCTTAGTTTTTTCAAAATAAGTTTTAAGCTCTTTATCAAGCCTTCCTTTAGGATTGTCTGCTATCGCATAGTAAAGATAAGCATTCAATGTGTCATACATAGAAAATCCCATTGTTTTCAAATTTGACATAATCTCTTGCCAAGTTGTTTTAAAAGCTTCTCTACGCTCTTTGTCTAATGACTGCATAAGAGAAGATTTCAAAATATCCACAGGGCTAAGTGGCATACCCCTATCATTTAAAACATTAAAGATTCTAATCGCACTTTCTTCATCAGGGCATTCAATCCTTGTTAAAATAACTTTTGTATAAAGCCACGATACAAAATCATTTATACCAATATTATTTTCGCTAATTGCTTCTTTAAGCCTTTCTTTTAGATAATACGCATTTTGCAAATATCTATTATCCTTTATATCTTGTGCTTTTTTAATATCTTTTAGCCTTTCTTGTAAAACATTTTCTCTTAATACGCTATTTTCAAAGGCAATTTGATACTTTTCATCTGTTAAAAATTTTAGCTTGTGTTTGTCTTTATCATATTTATCATATATGCTATCTTGTATGCGATCTTTGTTTTCAGCTCCCAAGTTGTCTATGTGAAAATCCCTAATCACACAGGCTAAAATGGTAAAAGTTGTAAGTCTTTGTTGTCCATCTATAATATCATATCGCTCACTATTTGCACCCCTTGCAATCACTAATGAACCACAAAAATATTGTCCTTCCTTGCCATTGCAATAAGATTCTGTCAAATCCTCGATTAAATCGCTAATTTGATCTTTATCCCACGCATAAGGTCGTTGATACGATGGGATTTGATATGACATCTTTTTATTTGCCAATAAGTCCTCTAAATTGAAACCTTCTACTTTGAAATCATTTGCCATTGTCGCTCCTTAAATGTAATATGTGTGTGCGTATTATAATCAAAAAAAAAAAAATAAAGCAAGGGATTAAAGTCATTTTGCTTTCACTTTTTCTTGCCTCAATGTCAATGTTAAATTCCCTAAATCTCTCTAAAAGTAGCCCTAAATTTTCATCTGTCATTACACTTCCTTATAATTATAATTGCGTATTGTATCACATTAGCGGTGGTTGTTTATGCGCCTTATCTGCTTTTAGAATCTCAATATACCAATCAATCTCTTCATACATATACTCCCAACTAATGAAGCAAAAATATAATGAGCTTTCAATCTCTGCTATAAGCGTATCATCGCATTGTATATCCGCTTTAATAAAGCATTCAGCCACCTTGTTTTGGTAAAAGTTCCCACTTGTTATCCACTGCTTTGTGGCTATATCAAAATGATGTGTTGCCTCATTATTGTATTCATCATACGGATTCATAAAATCGCTGTGCTTACGATGAGAATCTTTTGTCTTATTTGTATCTGCCATTTTGCCCCTTTACAAATGCCACTTATTCCATAAGCTAAACACTTAGCGTTACAGATATTACGCCTTGTGCGAATTGAGCTTGTGGGTTGTCCTTGAGATTGCCCTGTGTGTCAAACTCATAGCGATTGCCATTGTAGAATACATAATATTCCAAAATATTGCCCCAAATGGGTAATTTGCCTTTGTTTTTAGCATAGTGTGTTATTACCATTCCGCTTGCCATTTGTAAAATCTCCGCAAGGCTTAAATCCACTTCTTTATATTCTGGGCTAAATCCAAGCCATAAAAGCTCTTGGGCTATTGCAAGAATATGAATGGGTCTTGTGTTTGCCCCGATACGAAAATCCGTTTTGACATAAATGCGGGTTTTTTTAAGATTCTAAGATGAGTAAGCCTAGAGATAGAATCTTGTAAAACTGCTTCAAACTCGCATTGATTTACGCCTAAATCTTTTTGAGAATGTTTGGCTACTGCTAGAAAAAACTCTTTTGAGCCATACACTAAATCATAAGAAAATGTGTCTAAAAACTCTAGCAAATGTAAGGAGTCACAAAAGCATTGTTTAGCCTTTTGTGCCTTAGAGCTATTGTGATAGCCTAGAGTTTTCATATCCCATTCTCTAAGCCAAGATTGCATATAGAAAAATAGATTTTCTTGTGTGATTTGCATTGTGCCTCCCTTATAGTATTGTTTTGATAAATGAAGTTATAGCACAGAGCTTTGACAGCGTTATGACACAAATAGAGGTTTTTATAGAAATAGTGCGTAATATGAAGCAATTGAAGCGATGGATTATAAAGAATTATCAAGGATTATAAAATTGCAGGATAGAGAACAGTAAAAATAAAGCCTGTATTTATGATATACAATTCACACCCAATTTTCTATTTTTAGATTCTTAACTCTTTGAAATTCTTTTGTGTTATCTGTAATAAGTGTTAAATCATTTGCAAGAGCTACCGCTGAAATAAGCATATCTATAGCACCTATGAGAGACTTTTTGTATTCTAAATCTGCTCTAATTTTTGCATATGTAAGTGCTTCTTTATGTGTGAAATCTATTACTTCAAGGTGTGTTAGGAATGTATTAAGAGCATTTGTATTTGCTTCTTTATATTGAGATTTTTCTACACCAAAGTATAATTCAGATACACTGATAGAGCTTATAGCAATATCGCCTATTCTGTATTGTAAAAATCTATCTTTAATATATTGCGGTTTATTATTGATAATATAAATACATATATTTGTATCAAGCATTATTTTTGCCATTCTCTATCCTGCAATATAAGTTCATCTCGCTTTATTTCGCCCTTAAAGCTATCTATTGCTGAAAATAGACTATCCCAATTTGAGTTAGCAGGCGTTAAAACAATGTTATTGTTTATTTGTTTTATATTAAACTCGCAATCCTTAGTAAGATTCAATGCCTTTGGCAATCTTATCGCAAGTGAATTGCCACTTTTAAATACTTTTGCTTTCATACCTAACCCCTAATAAATATATACAACAAGTATATACAAAATTTTTAAACATTGTAAGATAAAATCCCATTGACGCCATTATGACAATCCTAACTTTTATCCTTTATAATCAGCAGGAAAACAAAAGGATTTACAATGTCCTTGCACGATTATGAAACAAAAATGGCTCGTATCAGTAAGATTTTTGCAGCATTACACAACCCTGAAAATAATGGTGTGATATGTGCGAAAGAATTAGCCAAAGAGTTTAGCGTTAGTCTTAGGACATTGCGGCGAGATGTAGAGAATATGGGTGTAGAATATAGCTACAAGAAAGATAAAATCTATTTTCACGGACACTATATAACAAAAGAAAATGATGAATTATCAATGGCAATTTTGCTTCTAAAAAGCTTTGCATATAGTATGGGTGGGGCTACAAAAACACAAATGCTTTCCTTACTTGAAAGCTTAGAATCTAAAAGCCAAGAAAATAATCGCACAGATATATTTTTCACTCGCACAAATTTAGGAGAAATTACCCTTGAGACTGAATCTATTCTGCTTTTACAGAATGCTATAAAAGAGCATATAATAATTAGCTTCAAGTTTTTACAAGAATTAAATAATACTAAAACTCACACACAAAGAGAGATAATGCCGCTAAAGATTCTAAACTTTAATGGGCAATGGTATCTTTTAGGATTAGAATCTAGTGTGATGAAAAAGTTTTATCTCAATAACATTGCTGATATAAAGGAAGTAAGGCAGGGTGAGAGTGTGAGTGAAGAAGTGTTGGGGCGGCTAGATAATGCTTTGAATGCGTGGTTTGTGCCTGAAGCAAAGCCTTTTATGGTGAGATTATGGGTAGATTCTAAAGTCGCAAAGTATTTTAAACGAAAGAAAATCTCGCCAAATCAGCATTTAGATGAAAATAAAGATGGCAGCCTTGATATTACTCTGCATATTACAAGCTATATGGAGATTGCCCCTTTAGTGCTTATGTGGATTCCAAATGTAGTAGTATTAGAGCCACAAGAATTGAAAGATTTTATTAAAAAGAGTGTGGAGAAATATTTGAGAGTTTTAATATAAGTTTCACGAGATAAAGAGAAAGATTGAAAAGTGAAGTTTGCAAGGGAGTTTTATAAACAAGGGAGTTTTATAAAATTGCAGTAATTTAGAATCATCTTACAAATAATAGGGTATAATCCGGGCTTAATTTTGTCAAAGTTTCAAGAGTAAGGATAGGCAATGACACAAGAAGAGCTAGATTCTCTAATGAATGGAGAGCCTGATATCGCCCAAGTAGATGAAGCTCCAGTGCAAGAAGAGGAGTTTAAAAAAGAGACTTTTGATCCTAATGATTTTCGTGTAGAAGCGGATAAGAAGTGGCCACCACCTCCACCAACAGAAGATCACAAAGTCGTTCATCAGCTTGATGAGGTAACAAAAGATACAGAGGTCAAAGGCACACAGATTTTTGATCAGCTTGAGATTATGGGCGATGGTGCGGGGAAGATTCAAAAACAGGCAAAAAATCTTAAAAAATACCTTGAAACACAAGAAGAGCTTTTCTCTAAGCTTTGTGCGGCATTCCCACATATTCAAAGCTTTCAAAATGCTTTAGAATCTACGCAGTCGGTTAAGGATAATATCAAGGAGATTCTTAACGCTTCAGATGAGATTAATGACGCGTCAATGCAGGCTATGGATTTAATGCAGTATCAGGATATTCATAGGCAAAAGATTGAACGCGTTATCAATGTAATGCGAGCCTTGGCACAATATATGAACTCGCTCTTTGAGGGCAAGATTGATGATAGTAAGCGTGTGAGTTCAGCAGTATTTATCGCTGGGGACAATAAAGATGATGTGGCAAATGAAGAGGATATTGAGGCGTTGATTGCTTCATTTGGTGCAAAGTAGCCTTACACACATAAGAATCTAGACTTTATTTTTTAATGAGATATGACTATGCAACAAAATACAGAATCTAACAACAATATAGAATTTACTGCTAGGGTGTCTAAAAAAGTCCAGCTTCTCTCCCCTGCTGGGAATTTGCATAAGCTAAAAATCGCCCTTGCATACGGGGCGGACGCGGTGTATGGAGGGGTGAGCCACTTTTCACTTCGCACAAGAGCGGGGAAGGAATTTAGCTATGAGGACTTTGCTAAAGGTGTGGAATACGCCCATAATCTAGGCAAAAAGGTGTTTGTTACTATTAATGGCTTTCCTTTTAACTCTCAACTTAAACTCCTAGAATCCCACATTGCTAAAATGGCTGATTTATCCCCTGATGCGTTTATTGTTGCAGCTCCGGGTGTGGTGCGTTTAAGCAAAAAAATCGCCCCGCAAATCCCTATCCACCTATCTACCCAAGCCAATGTCCTAAATGTGCTTGATGCTGAAGTGTTTTATGAAATGGGAGTGAAACGCATAGTCGCTGCACGCGAGATTAGCCTAAAAGATGCAATGGAGATTAAAAAGCATTTGCCGGATTTGGAAATTGAGATTTTTATACACGGCAGTATGTGCTTTGCGTTTTCTGGGCGATGTCTTATCTCGGCATTGCAGAGTGGGCGTGTGCCAAACCGCGGGAGCTGTGCGAATGACTGCCGATTTGATTATGAATATTTTGTGCGAAATGTGGAGAATGATGAGCTTGTGAAATTTGATGGCAGGGAGTTTTATGTCAAAAATCCCGATAATGGTGTGATGATGAGACTAGAAGAGGAAGAGGGCTTAGGGACACATATTTTTAACTCTAAGGATTTGAATCTAAGCGGACATATAAAGGAGATTTTAGATTCTGGAGCGATTGACGCACTAAAGATTGAGGGCAGGACAAAGTCAAATTATTATGCTGGGATTACCGCTAGGGCGTATCGTGCGGCAATTGATAGTTATTATAGTGGCAAAGTGGATTCTAGTTTTTATACAAACGAGCTGCAAACGCTGAAAAATCGCGGCTTTACTGATGGCTATCTTATCCACCGCCCTTATGAAAAGCTCAATACCCAAAATCACCAAACCGCCATAAGTGAAGGGAGCTATCAAGTCAATGCCGAAGTTGATGAAAGCGGAGAATGGGCGGTGTGTAAGCATACCATAAGAGTAGGGGAGGCAAAGGAGATTGTCGCACCTTTTGGGCAAAATGTGGTGTGTGGCACAAGTGAGTTAGGCGAGATATTTGTAAAAAATGGTGTGCAGTATATGCGATTTGATAGCATCTGTTTGAAAGATAATAAAGAGCTAGATTCTATCCATAGTGGCAATACTAATGCCTTTAAGCTCCCCTTGCCCTTGCCACCTTTTAGCTTCTTGCGTGAGAAGATTGAAAATTAGAATCTACACAAGGTGGTTTGTGTTATTAAGCTTGTAAAGCATAGGGCTAAAGGCTTTTTGGGCGATGACAACCTGCTCCCCTATGCTAAATTCTAAGCTCTGCTCTCTATCATACACAATCCGTAGGATTTCAGCATTACACAGCACACTTATAATACAAAATAGCTCCTGCATATCAATGGCAATAATCTGCCCTACAAGCGTGATTTTCGCACTTAGTCGCTTTTGGATAAAGACTTCTTGATTGCTTCCATCACTTAGAATCTGCCCAGATTCTATAACAAAGCTCCTTGAAGCAAGTGAGAAAATTTCACTTAAACTATGGCTTACAAGCAGGGTAGTGAGATTGAAATATTTGTGAATCTTTTTTAGCTCATTTTGCAAAGTCTGTGCCATTGCGTTATCAAGGGCGGAGAAAGGCTCATCAAGCAAAAGGATTTTTGGCTTTGAGCTTAATGCCCGAGCCAAAGCCACGCGTTGAGACTGCCCACCGGAGAGTTGGGAGATTCTAGCGTTTTTAAGAGAGTGCAAATCCATAAGCTCCATAAGTTCATTGGCAAAGTTTTTATCCTGCTTGTTTTTTAGCCCAAAGCAAATGTTTTGATACACGCTAAGATGTGGAAAAAGTGCGTAGTTTTGAAAAACAAAGCCGATATGGCGTTTTTGCGGAGCGAGATGAATACCCTTTTGTGAATCTAGCCACACTTCATCGCCCACACGGATATAGCCCTGCTCCACATCATCAAGCCCGCTTAGAATCCGCAAAATACTCGTTTTCCCCGCACCACTTTTGCCAAAAAGAGCGATAAACTCACCAAAATTAATGTGCTTATCAATCTCTAAACGGAACTTGCCCTTATTGCCAAGCAGGGTTTTGTGAAAACGCAAGTGAATATCGCTCATACAATACCCTTTTTTTGAAAATGTTTGTTGAGATAAAAAATGACTAGGAGCAACACAAAGCAAATGAGAAAGAGACTTAGGGCGTATTGATGGGCTAGGGGGTAGTTAAGCGATTCTACTTCATCATAGATGGCAATACTTGCTACGCGTGTTTGATTTGGGATATTGCCCCCTATCATCATCACAACGCCAAACTCCCCTATGGTATGGGCAAAGCTCGTTACACAGCCAAGCAAAATAGCAGGAATTATATTTGGCAAAAGGACGAAAAAGAGTGTGTAGATTCTGCCTTTGCCAAGTGTGAAACTTGCTTCTTTTAAGCTTTTAGGCAGGGAAGATAGGGCTGATTTTATGGGATTTGCCATAAAGGGCAGTGAGAAAATCACACTTGCCAAGATTAAGCCTTCAAAGCTAAAGACAAGCTTGAAGTTAAAATGCTCTAGCAAAAATGCCCCTAGTGCGTTTTTTGGGCTAAAAGTGATAAGCAAATAGAATCCTAGCACTGATGGAGGTAGCACAAGAGGCATCCACACGAGCACTTCAACCACAGGACGCAATGGATTTTGCGAGAATGCCAGATAATTGCCAAGGGCTATGCCTATGGGGAGCAAAATAAGCGTGGTAAGAAATGCCACGAGAAAAGTAAGCTTCATTGTGTCAAAAAACTCTGCCATATTTGCCATATTCGCTATGAAAGTGAGATTTAAAGATTCTAAAAACTCCACTGCCTACCCCCTTTACATATACTTTTCTAGCAAAATATGGGAGCTTGGGATATGCCATTTGCAAGGCTGATTTTGGCTTATCTCTATGGGGGCAAGGCTAGGGAATAGGGCGTAAATGGGGGTAATATTTTGAGATTTTGTATTGTCTATAAAATCCTGTGAGCGTGTAGAATCTAGCGTATTTTGTGTGGTTGGCATAAGCTTAAGACGCGTGAAAAAACCGCTTGTTTGAATATCTGTGATTTGAGCTTCAAAGATGTTAAGGTGTGAAAGCAAGGTGTGTTGCGTAGAATAGAAAGGAATAATCTCATTTTCTTTAAAAGTAGCGATGACTTTGTCATTGGATACAAACTCGCAAGGCTCAAGTATGAGGCTATGAAGTGTGCCAAAGCTACATTGCAGCTCTAGCAACACACAGCCATTTTGCTTAAATATTTGAGTTACACAAGCGGGAATCTTATTCATTTGAGCCTATTTTGAGCCGTCGTAACTTATTTATCAGCCTTGTCATAGCCATATTCTTGGAAGATTTTCTCTGCCACTTTAGAAGTTAAGATATATTCTACAAACTCTTTAGCAAGCTTAGAATCTTTGCCGTGATTTGGGATAATCAAAGCTTGATTTATTGGCTTATAGGTGCTTTCATCAATGAGCGTGTAAGTGAGATGTGGAGTTTTATCCTTAATCACCATTGATAACGCACTAAAGCCTATCTCACTTGCCCCTTGCAACACATAGCTTGTCGCCTGACCGATAGAATCCCCAACACTTAGTTTTGATTTAAGCTTTTTCTCTAGCTTTTGTGATTTTAAAAACTCTTCTGCCGCTCTGCCATAGGGGGCGAGTTTTGGATTTGGAATTGCAATATGCTTGATCTTGTCATTTTTCAAAATCTCAATGCTATCTGCCTTAAAGTCGGCATTAGCACTAAAAAGCACGAGTTTGCCCTTAGCGTAGTTGCTTGGCTGACTGGGGGCTAGTTTTTTATCATAGAGTTTTTGTGGGTAGCTCATATCTGCGGCGATAAAAAGATGCGTGGGAGAGCCATTTTGAATCTGTGCATACGCCTTGCCAGAAGAGATGTAGCTCACTTCAATCTTATCTTTCTTGTGCGTTTTTAAAAACTCACTTTTAATATCTTCTAGGACATATTTAAGACTAGCAGCAGCTAGGACATTAATCTGCTCCGCCATTGCATTGACACACATAAAGGCACTTAAAGCACAAATGCTTAGGATTTTTTTCATTTTCATAGAAACTCCTTGTTGTGAAATATTTGAGACTAAATGCTATATAATTTTATATAACCAAGTCAAGTGTTTGTATCTAAAATTATATAGCAGTCAAACATTTTGCAACAAACAAGACATAAAATCGCCTATGAGACAAGAATCTACTTTGCTTTAAAATCTTCAAGGGCGGATTCTAAATCGCTTAGTCTTTTTGTCAGCTCGGCAAAGTCTTGTGAATTATCCAAATAATCAAAAAAGATATTTTTCACGCGTTCTAGCTCATTAAAAGCCTTCAACGCTTCAAAGCCAAGGGGTGTGAGCTTTGTCCCGCCTCCACCTCGTCCGCCATTGCAAGATTCTACAAGGGGGCTAGGAGAGAGCTTATTCATAATGTCTATACTATCCCACGCAGCTTTGTAGCTCATACCCATTTGTTTAGCTGCTTTTGAGATAGAGCCACTCTCTGCTATACGTGTCAGCAGTTCAGCCCGCCCAACGCCGATATAACTTTTCTCATTTTTTTCAAACCAAAATCGTGCAAATACATTCATTTTTATACTCTCAATATAAAATAATATAGCTTTTCACAGAGCCGTGTACGCCAAAGACGGTTTGTAGCTCAATATCCGCTGTGCGTGAGGGACCGGCGATAAAAATCATATTAGTAGGGAGTTTTCCATTCTCACCTTGTGCCTTAAGTGTCTGCACCCCTTCGTAGAAATTCTCTACAACATCTTGCTTTTTAAGCAAAGCAATACAAGTGCGTGTGATGAGTGAAGAAAGGCGAGGGGCTTTTACACTTGAAGCCACGCCGATGATGCCTAGATTTGCCACGCCACAGCTTGCCTGCACGATTGAAGTATCAAAAGCAAAGAGATTTGCCCTTTGCTCATCAACGCTTTTTTCATATGCCACAAACTGCATAGAATCTTGCGTATCAAGTGCTTTTAAGCTTTGTGGATTAATGTCAATGTTTGGGTTGTAAAGGACATTTTTTGCTTGAGATTCTGCGAGTGCTTTGTAAATATCCTGTGCTAAGCTCTCTTGGCTAGATTCTATCACAATGGCTTTGTTTGCCCCCTGCCACGCGATGTATTCCTGCACTTTATCATCATTTGTGCGTTTCATAGGGTTTGCGTAGTTTGGGAATTGTGCTTGAATCTTATTCTCTTGTAACGAAGCCTTGACATTGCTTAAAATACTTTGCCTACTCATAAATCACCCCCTGCATTTTTGATACTTTCTTATGGAGATTCCCGCTTAGCTCTGGAAATGCCCTATACGCTACCCAATTTTTTAAGCCCGGTATAAATGAAGCAAAGGGCTTTGCAAGTGGAGCAAAAAAACCAGCTAAACTTAACATTCTTCTCCACGAGCTGCCATTACTTGCTAGATTGGCAAATTTTGTCATACCAAACTGCTCTTGCTTATTTTTCAAGCTGCCATCGTTGTTTTTAAGATTCTTCCTGCCTTGCCCTACTTTTTCACTCCGTAAATCCCGTATAAGCTCGGCAAGTGGGATTTTGATAGGGCAGACTTCAGAGCATCGCCCACAAAGGGAGCAGAGATTCACCATATGTCCGTAGTTTTTCATACCAAAGAGTTGCGGAGAGATGACTTCCCCGATAGGTCCGGGATATGTGCTAAGGTAGGCGTGTCCGCCGATTTTATCATACACGGGGCAGTGATTGAGGCAAGTCCCACAGCGGATACAGCTAAGGGATTTGTAAAAATGTGAATCTTTTAAGATTGTGGAGCGATTATTATCAAGCAGGATAATATGCAATTCCTTTGGTCCATCAAGCTCACCCTCTTTTCGTGGAGAAGTGATGATATTGTTATAGCAAGTAATCGCCGCACCTGTGGCTGAAGGCACAAGCAAAGCATCAAGGATAGAGGCATCTTCAAAACTTTCCACAATCTTTTCAATCCCACAAATAGCTATATGAATATCACTCGCAGTGGTGCTCATACGCCCATTGCCTTCATTTTCAATAAGCCAAATCGCCCCCTCATCAGCAATGGCAAAATTTACTCCACTTAGCCCCATTTTAAATTCTTGAAACTCTTTGCGTAAATGCACACGAGCAATTTCATTGAGCTTTTCTGGATCGGATTCTAGATTTGCTCCAAGCTTTTGAGCGAAAATCTCGCCGATTTGATAGCGATTTTTGTGAATCGCAGGGGCGACAATATGCACAGGTGGTTCATCTATAAGCTGAATGATAAGCTCACCCAAATCTGTTTCAATAGGATCTAGCCCCTTTTGCTTTAAAAAGGCGTTTAAGTGGGTTTCCTCACTTGCCATTGACTTACCTTTTAGAATCTTAGTTACGCCCTTTTCTTTCATAAGCGAGTAGATAATCTCATTTGCTTCCTTGCTATCACTCGCCCAGTGGATAATAAAGCCATTTTTACTTGCATTTTGCTCAAATCGCTCTAATAAAACATCAAGCCGTGATAATGTCTTTTGTTTGAGTGCTTTGCCTTTTTCGCGTAGCTCTTCCCAATCTATAAAGCGTGAGGTTATAAGATTCTTGCGATTTGTTTTAAGGGTATCCATTACATTCTTAAGATTTACTCTTAATTGCTTATCACTAAGCTTGGTATTAACAATATCGTGATGTCCTTGATAGCTCATAGTTACGCTCCTAGTCCAATTCTTTGTGCCAAAAAGTCATAGAGATGTATGGGCTTGACTTGGGCATTTTGCTTTTTTAATGCTCCACTAATATTCAGCAGACAACCCGCATCAGCAGAGATGACATACTCTACATTGCGTGAGAGAATATCTTCAATCTTTTGGCTCACCATTGCGTGTGAGACTTCAGGCTCTTTGACACTAAAGCTTCCGCCAAATCCACAACACTCTTCTTCTCGTTCAAGCTCTATAAGCTCTACATTTTGCAGTGAGTTAATCAAAGCCTTTGCACTATCTACAACCTTTGAAGTCCGCAAAGCGTGGCAGTTGCTATGCCAAGTAACTTTCACAGTATTCCCTTTGTCTTCATATTTCACGCCTAGCACTTTGTGGAGATACTCGCCTAAGTCATAAACGCGTTGGCAAAATTGCTTTACTTCAGCAAACTCACTTCTGCCTTCAAATAGCTCCAAATAATCCTCTCTCATCATTCCTGCACAAGAGCCAGAAGGCACGATAATTGGCTCTTCACCCTTAAAAAGATTGATATTATGCAAGGCTACCTTGCGACTTTCATCATAATAGCCGGAGTTGTAGCTTGGTTGAGCACAACAAGTTTGATCTTTTTTGAAAACCACTTCGCAGCCCTCTTTTTGCAGAAGTTTTATCGCATTAACACAGGTGTCAGCATATGCTACACCGCCAAGACAGGTTGAGAAAAAAAACACTCGCATCACTTGCTCCTTCCTTGTATATAGAGCAGTTATAATATATATAACGAGCTTTAAAATAACAAAAGGTTAAAAATTACTTGCTTTTATTTTATTAATTTTGTTTCAATTCTACACAAATATACAAATAATAATCGTGTAAATGTGAATATTTTACACATTTACATATAAAACATTCTTATTAGTATATTTTTGTAAGGTTAAATTTTTTTATAATATTTGCCAAGCAAACGATGCTTTTATATCTAAAAATTTCAAAAAGGAGAATCTAAATTATGGAAGTATGGCAACAAGTCTATGACCCATTTAACAGCATTTGGCTAAGTGCAGCCGTGGCATTTCTGCCGATTGCTTGTTTTTTGGTGTGTTTGTTAGTTTTTAAGCTCAAAGGGTATCAAGCGGGGTTTCTTACCGTTGTGTTGGCTTCAGTTTTGGCAGTTGTTGCTTATGATATGCCTTTTTCTCTTGTTGGAGCGAGTTTTGTTCAAGGATTTGCACAAGGTATTTGGCCTATTGCGTGGATCATCATCGCGGCAATTTTCTTGTATAAACTCTCTGTCAAATCCGGTGCATTTGAGGTGATTAAATCAAGCGTTATCACTATAACGCCAGATCACAGAATCCAAGTGATTTTGATAGGATTCTGCTTTGGCTCATTTTTAGAGGGTGCGATAGGCTTTGGCGGTCCTGTGGCGATTACTGCAGCATTACTTGTGGGCTTGGGACTTCGTCCATTATATGCAGCAGGGCTATGCCTGATTGCCAATACTGCACCTGTGGCATTTGGTGCTGTTGGGATTCCAATCATTGCGATGACAAATCTCGTGCGTATTGAGCAGTATGCGGTTGCGGCGATGGTTGGGCGTATGCTTGTGCCTTTGAGCTTGACAATTCCTTTTTTCATCGTATTTTTGATGGACGGATTTAAGGGTGTGAGAGAGACTTTCCCAGCGATTTTGATCGCTGCTATAAGTTTCACAGGGACACAATATTTTAGCTCAAATCATTGGGGTGCGGAATTGCCAGATATTGTTTCTGCGATTGTTTCACTCCTTTGCACCACACTCTTTTTGCGTATTTGGCAGCCAAAAAATATTTTTAGGCTTGATGATGAAAAAGATTTCTCTAAGAAAAGCACCTTGAGTGTAGGGCAGATTTTCAAGGCGTGGTTGCCTTTTGTGTTGCTTATTGTGTGTATTGTTATTTGGACACAGCCTTGGTTTAAGGCTCTTTTTGAAGAAGGTGCGATTTTTGACTACACACAAGTAACAATTGCCTTTGATAATATCGCTTTGTCAATCGTAGATCCAAAAGGTGCGGCTGTTTCTTTGGCACTTCCTGTGAATTTTATCGCACTCCAAGCAGGGACGGCGATTTTGGTTGCGGCATTTTTGACAATTCTTTTCTTGCGTATCAAATCAAGCGATGCGGCAGAATGCTTTTGGGATACGCTTAAAGAAATGGCTATTCCTTGTATTACAATCGGGCTTGTTGTTGCCTTTGCTTTTGTGTCAAAAAATAGCGGTATGAGTGCGACTTTGGGGACAGCTTTTGCAAAAACAGGTGATATGTTTGCTTTCTTTAGCCCGGTTATTGGGTGGCTTGGCGTGTTTATTACTGGCAGTGATACAAACTCAAATCTGCTTTTTGGGACATTACAGCAAATCACAGCACAAGAGCTTGGCGTGAAAGAGGCATTATTCTTGGCGGCAAACTCTGTGGGTGGCGTTGTTGGCAAGATGATAAGCCCACAAAGTATAGCCATTGCTTGTGTGGCGGTTGGGCTAGTTGGTAGGGAATCTGAGCTATTTAAATTTACACTCAAATATTCCCTTGCTCTCATTATTCTCATTGGGATTTGGACGACAATTATTGCTATGTTTTTGCCGACAATTATCCCAGATGTTGTGCCGCTACATCATTAATAACAACTTCAAGCTTCCTAAGAAGAATCTTAGGAAGCTTTATTTTTCAAATATAATTTCATTAGGATTTTAAAAGTTTTAGAGTCTTTAGATTCTAAGTGAATCAATCTGCCCCGTGTAGTAAAAATACTTCTCTAGCACTAAAAGTGAGATAATACTTTCTCGCTCTCTATCAAAAAACTGCTTTACATATTGATGTGCGTTGTGGATAATCTCTTGTGCGAAGTTTGGATTGCGTAAGCAATACTCTAGCTTTTCTTCTACATCAGCGTAGTCATCACGAATCTGTAAGTAGTGAATATCTGGCTCTAGATTCCCTTCCATAAACCAAGTTTCAAACTTTGGCTTTGGCATAACTGCTAGAGAGTTTGAGCTCATCACCCATTTAAGATTGCTCGCCACATCATTGCCTTCTAATGACAAAAGAAATTTATAGGGCAAATGTTTGGCAATACTTATTTTTGGCTTTTGCCAAGCGTGATGCACACTTTTGTGTCCGGTATGTCCTAAATCACAAAGTGGGTAGTTAAAATATTTTTCAAAAAATTGTGTCCTGTGGGCTTGGTAGATTCCACCGCGATAGAAAAGTTTATCTTGCTTTGTGGCAAAAGTATAGGGATCGTTAATAAAAGTAAAATGACGGATTTTCTCAAGATTCAAAAGTGTAGAGTTGGAAAATGGTGGGATATTATCCCCCCCAGTAGTTTTTTGAGATTCCACATAGGCTTTGGTGGGGCGAGATTTTGTAATAGAAGGTTTGGGGCAGATATAATTCATATCGCCAAATTCAAAACATGCCCTAAAATCCTGCGGAAAATAGCGTGTAAATTCATACGCATCAAAATTATACATCGTCTTTTTCTTAGCAAACCGCACACAGCTAATGTTTTTGGCATTTTCATCAAGCGTGATTTTAGAATCTAGCTGACAATAATAATCCACTCTTTGTTTGATATACTCTATATCATCGCGTGTTTGAATTGAGTGTAGAATTTTTTCTCGGCTTGGGAGCAAAAAGCGTGGGGAAAGCATACGCATAATACCACTAAGATTATAGGCTAAACGATTATTTCTCATTGGTCAAATCCTTATGCTTGAAGTGTTTTAAAATACGCAATCGTCTTTTCTAGCCCCTCTTTTAACTGCACTTTTGGGCTAAAATTTAGCTCTTTTTTGGCTAGGGTTATGTCTGGTTGGCGTTGCTTGGGATCATCTTGGGGTAGCGGGAGAAAGACAAGCTTTGATTTAGATTCTGTAAGTTCAAGCACATTTTGTGCGAGTTCTAGCATACTAAATTCGTGTGGATTACCGATATTTACCGGTCCATAGAATCCATCTTTGCTATCCATAAGAGCAATCATTCCGCTAATCAAATCATCTACATAGCAAAAGCTTCGCGTTTGACTCCCATCGCCATAAATGGTGATGTCCTCCCCACGCAACGCCTGAATGATAAAATTACTCACCACTCGCCCATCATTTGGGTGCATTCTAGGACCATAAGTATTAAAAATCCGCATTACTTTAATGTTTAAATTATGCTGCCTTTGATAGTCAAAAAATAGCGTCTCCGCACACCTTTTGCCCTCATCATAACACGCCCTTATGCCGATGGGATTGACAGAGCCTTTATAAGATTCTACTTGCGGATGGATTTTAGGATCGCCATAGACTTCGCTTGTGGAAGCTTGTAGAATCTTTGCTTTCACGCGTTTAGCAAGCCCTAGCATATTGATCGCCCCCATTACAGAAGTTTTCGTCGTTTGCACAGGGTCAAACTGATAATGCACCGGACTTGCTGGACAAGCAAGGTTATAAATCTCATCAACCTCCACATACAGCGGAAAAGTTACATCGTGTCGCATAAACTCAAATCTAGGATTTGATAAAAGGTGGAGAATATTTTGCTTTGTGCCGGTGAAGAGATTATCCACGCATAGCACTTCATCGCCGCGATTAAGCAGTCTTTCGCATAAATGTGAGCCTAAAAACCCAGCCCCTCCAGTTACTAGAATCTTTTTGTTTAGCATTGAAACTCCTGAATTAAAAAGTTTTGATTTTAAGGGTTGATATTATAGCCTAAATTAATGTGATAAAGTGTGAGTTTGGGTGTTTGGAATATTTTTTGTAAAAAAGGTTGCCACAATAGCCAAGAGTTTGTGTCATCATCATTTCTTAATAAAACATATGATGTTTTTTGTAGTGTTGGGAGCATACATTCATAGGCTTGGATACATTCATCATATTGATATAGGGCTAGGCGATTTGTTGTGAGATAAAGAATTTGTGGTGCAAAAAATACTATCACATCATCTTGTTTGGTGTTATTTTTTATGAAATCATACATTTGTAAGGCATCTTTGCTATATGTGTGTAGGTCAAAAATCCCTTTGCTTTTTATGTTTGGAATCCACTCGTGTTTGAGATTTGAATAGATATTAATCAAAAGCAAAGATATAAATAGAATCTTGCATATATTTGCTATGATTTTTGGTGGCTTGATGGCTACATAGCCCAAAAGTGTCCAGTAAATACAAAATGGTATAAGAATAAATACAAAACGCAAACCTTGAGTAAAAGGCCAGATAATATTCAAGGCCAAAATCCCTGCACAGAATATTATTAATACAAAATGTCTATGCAGTGAGATATATATTCCAAACACTAAGAATGGAAAGGCTAAAACCATACCAAAAGCCCCAAAAATATTACCAAAGAAGTATTGCCATATGTTGAGATAATAAAATGTATTGCCTAAAATGCTTGTTATAGAGATGACATTTGCCATCATAGATGGGTGTCCTGCCCCACCATTTGGAAGAAACATATTAATAAGGGCATATCCTAGCACAAATACAGCAAGGGGAATAAGCATATACCATAGTGAAATGTTAGCAAGCGTATTGGCGATAGGTCTTATCAAAATGATAAGTTTTGTATTTTTTACAAAAGGCAGCACAATGCGTAAAAATAGCACACAAGCCATAGTTACTGGTAAAATAATGCCATTGCTCCTTATAAGAAATGCAATAATAAATATGATGCCAAGATAGAATCCCATAATAAGATCTCTAGCCCTTAGATGATGCGAGGTTATGGATAGATAGTAATGCATAAGATATGCTCCAAAGATTCCAATACACATAAAAGGCACATCGCTTAATAGTCGGTTATCAAAGTGTAAAAAATATGGATTTAAAATAAGTAGCAATGTGGCTAAAAAAGATAGCTTGTTAGATAGGGACTTGATACACACAAGATAAAAGCCACTCACAAAAAGAGAAAATAAAGCAAGGTTTATACATTTCAGCATAATGATGTTAAAGCCAAAGATTTTGATTCCCATTGCAAGGAGCAAAGGATAGCCCCAAGGATAGATAATAGGCCCATTTCCATCGTATGAATATGTCCGCATAAATTGATTTGCTTGAATAAACTCATCAATATTCCCTTGAAGTATGGCAAAAGCTTGGAGAAGGTATTGAGAAAAATCCCCATTTCCACCATCTTCACCACTCCAAGTCTGCCCATTATGGAGATTGATATATCCTAGCAGAAAGCATAATATGCCTAAAGTAATGGCGATAATGTAATTTCTAGGCGACTCATAATTTATCCTATTATGAGTTTGACTAAGTTGTTTTAGCTCTTTATTTTTTATATTTTGCTTACTCACTTTTGCCTCCTTCTTGATAGTCATAGTCCGTGTTAATATGCCACAAATCACACTCTCTGCCCAAAATCTTATCCGCACACATAAGCCCCATAAGAATGCTATGGTCTTGATTGTTATACTTAAAGCTGCCATTTCGCCCGATGAAATACAAGTCTTTAAAGCTATCTAGGGCTTTGTAGATTTTATGCAAGTTATCTTTATAGCCCCGCTCATACACGGGGTAGCTTTTGTGGATTTTTAGCATGCTGGTGTTTTTGATAAGGCTAGAGTCTGCTACAAGCTTAGATTCTAGCAAATCCCTTTTTGCTATCTCGCTTAGGGCATTATCATCTAGATTCCACAAGGCTTCATCATCATTTGCCCAATACTCAAGGCATAAAATCGCAGAATCTTGTCCGCATTGCAAGTCTTTAGTCCAATTGGCGAAGTTGGTGATTCTACCGGTTTGGGTATCTTTGCTGTGCACATAAATCCAATTATCTTTGAATAGCGTTGGCTTTTGTGCGCTTTTGCGGGAGTCTGAGGCAGCGACTGCGGTCACTACTGATAAGGTAGCTCCCTTGTCGCTGCCTTGACAACCCACAAAATCATCGCAAAATCCTGCCGCCAACGAGTCGCTTACATTTTGTGCGTTTTTGCAAATCCTAGAATCCTTTGCGGACTGCTTTAGAATTGTTGCGGTGCTAGAATCCACTTTTTGTGATTTTTTCGTGTTGTTTTCAAACGAGGATTCTTGGGAGGTGGATTTTTCATTTGTGGCTTGATTTTCTTCTTCTAGGATTCTAGGAATTGCGGTGGGGCTTTGCTCGTTTTGCGGGGATTTGGGGGTAGGAGTTACCTTAGAGGTAATGACTGCCCCCAAATTTTCGCAATCGTGTGAATGCTCACCCAAAACAATCGAAGCGTTCGGCGATAACCGATGTTTCTTTAGTAAAGCCAAATCCCCTACTTCTACATAAACTAAAATCGTGTTTCTAAATTTTAATCTCCCTGCCATTTCTTTCACACTAGAATCTAGCTCTTCTAACGACAGCACCATATCCCTAAAAGGTGCGGTAGAAATCACAATATCCCCGCTAAACTCGCCCTTGTTTGTGTGAATACCTACCGCCTTTTTGCCCTGCGTTTTAATGCCTAGCACCTCCACACCACAATGCACCACGCCGCCGCGTTTGATAATCTCTTGCTTCATATTTTCATACACCACGCCACAGCCCTTTTTTGGGTAGCTAAACTCATCAACCAAAGTCTTATGCTTTTTGCCCCCACCGCCAAAAAATGCGGATTTTATCGCTTCATAGAGATTAAGCCCTTTAATGCGTTGTGCGGCAAAATCAGAATCTAACTCACTGCATTTTATCCCCCAAAGCTTTTCTGTGTAGCTTTTAAAAAATATGCTATATAAGCGATAGCCAAAGGCATTTGCCACCCACGATTCAAAGCTATCGCCTTTAAAAGGGCTAATTTTTGCTTTAATATAGCTTAGGATACAAAGGGTAGATTCTACAAAGCCAAGTTTGAAAAGCGCGTCAAAGCCACGCAAAGGATAGTAGAAAAACTTGCGGTTATAAAAGATTCTAGTAAGTCGTGAGACTTTCTCATATTCACCATTTGTGTGAGAATGCCAAAAGTCATTTAAGCGTTTATCTTTGCTAAAGAAGCGATGAGGTCCAATATCCACAATCTGTGAAAATAGCTCTATGCTTTTACTCATTCCACCCACTTGTGAATCTAGCTCAAAAATCTCTACACTATATCCATTCTCACTTAGCACCCTAGCCGCACTAAGCCCAGCCGGTCCTGCACCGATGATTAAGACTTTTTTATTTTGTCTCACTTATTATCCTTTCTTGTAAATTTAATAAAACTAAAATATTTATGTCCCAAATAGTTGCAGATAAAGCCCACGCCCACACCGCTAATGTGGGCTACAAACTCTAAATGCTTTTGATGGAGTAGGAAGCTTTTGTGTGGGGCTAAAAAGGGGCAAGATTGTATAAAATCCTGCAGAGTTGTATAAAAACTCTGTAAAAGCCAAAGTGTCCCCACACTCACAAATAAGGCAATAAGTAGCCCAAAAAGAGCCACAATACTAAAGCGGATAAAGGCTAGTCTTAAGCTAATATTGCGAGAAAAGATATATCTTGCGGATAAGGCGAAATTCACAAAATGCCCTAAGATATAGGCGATAATCACACTGCTTGAAAAGCTTATATAAAAGCTTAGAAAATGCCTTGAGATGAGATTGACAAATAGGGCTAGAAAAGCGACACAAACATACTTTATTAACTGCATTAACTTCCCTTTATTTAATAGCGTTGGTTGCTATGCCAGTTGAGTGCTGAAGATAGGATTGTCTCAATATCTGCAAAATGTGCCTTCCAGCCTAGAATCTGCTTTGCCTTAGAGCTATCGCCAATAAGCACAGCAGGGTCGCCCTCTCGTCTAGATTCTATGGTGTAGGGGATTTGTTTGCCACAAAGCCTAGAAGCACACTCTAGCAGCTCAAAGATAGAAAAGCCTGATCCATTGCCAAGATTAAAGGCTTCACTTTCGCCACCATTTAAGAGATACTTTAGGGCTAGAATATGTGCGTTTGCCAAGTCGTCTATATGGATATAATCCCTTATGCAAGAGCCATCTTTTGTAGGGTAGTCATCGCCATAAATGCTTAGAGTCTCCCTTTGTCCTAGTGCCGTTTGCAAAAGAAGCGGGATTAAATGCGTCTCAGGGCTATGAGATTCACCGATGTTAAAAAGCATACTTGCCCCAGCGGCGTTAAAATAACGCAAGATGACATACTCTAGCCCATAGGCGTGGCTAAAGTCTTTTAGCATATTTTCTACCACAAGCTTTGAGTAGCCATAGGGATTTATGGGATTTTGCGGGTGAGATTCTGTGATGGGTAGGTGCAAGGGGTGTCCATAAGTGGCACAAGTGGAGCTAAAGATAATGTTTTTGACATTTGCCTTACGCATAGATTCTAGGAGATTTAGCGAGTTGGCGACATTGTTGTAATAATATTTGCTAGGGTCTTTGACACTCTCGCCCACATAGGCAAAGGCAGCAAAGTGCATAACCGCTTGTATTTGATATGTGCTAAAGATAGAATCTAGAGTGGCTTTATCGCTTAAATCGGCGTGGATAAAAGTGGTGTTTTTGTGGGCAGTGTGAAGTTGGCGGGATAAATCATTGTTGGAGTTTAAGTTAGATTTAAGGTTGTTATAGAGAAGAGAATCCTGTGTATTTACCCCCCCCCCGTTAAAATTTCGCTCTAATTGTGTAAGAAAATCTAGCACAGAATTCTGTGTGGTGGGTGTTTTAGAATCTAGATTTTGCGTTGTCTCTTGTGTGCTTTTGCAGGAGTTTGCTTTTTTTGCTTCGGCACTACCGCTTAGGTAGCTTCTCGCAAAAAAAGCTTCACAACCCACAAAACGAAGTTTCTTTAGAAAATCATCACAAGATACTTCCGCAGTTGGCGTTTTTGGGGTTTTAGATTCTATGTTTTGAGAATATGGGGGTGCGATGAATGGATTATTATAAGAAAAAGGAAGTGGTGCATAATGTAAAGATTCTTTATGCCCATAGACTAAATTATCTAGCACAATGGTTTGAAACCCTAGAGTATTGAGCAGGGTATTTGCGTGAGAGCCGATATATCCCGCCCCACCGGTTACTAGAATCTTTTTGTTTGGCATTGAAATCCTTTTGTTTGTAAATAAAACATCACTTGGGTTAAATCACGCAATTGTAGCAAAAGTTTCTTAAGTTAATTTTGTCTATTGATATTTGCTCGATCAGCAAAATTTCTATATCTATGATTTTCTTGT
The DNA here is from genome assembly GCF_000284635.1 of Helicobacter cinaedi PAGU611. Lineage (NCBI taxonomy): Bacteria > Pseudomonadati > Campylobacterota > Epsilonproteobacteria > Campylobacterales > Helicobacteraceae > Helicobacter > Helicobacter cinaedi. Next base: position 311,639 of record NC_017761.1, read on the forward strand.
AAGTTTTTCTTTTGAATTTTTTTTGCACAAACACGATTCAAAAGAAAAAAGTATTGTATATTTTATGATAAGGAAAGGCTTGAATTTGCAAGTTTGGACTGGCGCTTCGCACGAGTGCGGTTTTTGTTGCATGCTAAGTCTGTTCGTAGATATACGGCTCATACCCTACAACCTAAGTAGTGGCAATGTATGTGATTTTGTTGTATCACGTTTAAGGTTGTGTTTTTAGCGTACCTTATTTGCATATATTGACAAGAAGTGGCGACAAATAAACTTCCAAATCTACGATCCTTTTACCAGTTTATGTTTATGACAATATTTTTTTAGCACACATTCTAATTACGCAATGATATAAATACTCTTTCATTCTCGCAAGATTTCACATATTATTGATTATTGGTGAAAAGTGTAAGAGCAGATTATTAATCTTTTAAGCGTTTGCGAAACATAATCAAATTGGTACATTATTGATTGAGGTAATTTTATTTCTGTGGCAAACTGCTCACATATAAGTAATATTATACAAGAGAGTGAAACAATATAAGGTTGCAGAGGATTTGATGGAGAAATCATTGACTTGGGTTATGCCCTTAATGTAGGGTTATAAATCTAATCTTTATGATGTGTAGATGGGTGAAAAGGACATATCAAGAACACATACAGGTAAAGACGCTGAAATTTTAGAATCTTTAGCATATCTTAATTTAATGATGAAACACTAAGTTTTGCTTATACTGGCAAAAAAAGGCTCACGCTTTGCCCTAGATTCCAAACGTTTTTCACAAGATTTAGAATCTAAAGATGACTTTTGCTTTTTTGCTAGGGAGTTGCTAGAAAAGGCGGGATTTTCTCAATATGAAGTGTCAAACTATGCTAAAGATTCTAAGTTGGGGGTGGATTCTAAGCCAAATGGAGATTCTAAGCAGTGCAAACATAATCTAGGCTATTGGCAGGGCAGGGAATATATAGGCTGTGGGGCTGGAGCTGTGGGAAGGCTTAGCAATAGGCGATTGAGAGCGTATCCGCAATTGGCAAACTACATAAAAACACCACGCAAAAGGCTTGTTGAAGCTTTAAGCCAAAGGGATTTATGTATGGAAAATATTATGCTTGGGTTGCGTTGTGCTGTGGGTGTTAAGATGAGCGTTTTAGAAGAGTTGTTTATGGACAAAGTGGCGATGGAAAAGCACATAGGATTCTTGCTTAGCGGAGGCAAATGCCATATCCGCCAAGAAAAAAGAGAAGAAAAGGGAGAAGAGTTTTTGGTGGCAAACGAGCTATTTTTAAGCGATGAGATAGCTTTGTGGCTATTTGCTAGAGCGTGAATAAGATTATAGCTTGATTTTGCCAAAGCTTACAATATAAGCAAAGATACGGATATAAGTAAGGCAGCGATTCCAATATTGCAATGACAATATACAAGAGAGTAGATATTGTGAGCGGATATAACGCATATATTTTGGAATCTTGGGTGTTGGGATAAGACTGGCTCTCACAAGCGACATAAGTGGGTTAAGGACAGTTTGCACCTTATTATTATGTGATTGTTGAGTATTGCTAGACATTTGTGTCTCAAAGCGTGATTCTAAGATAATAAGTGCGGCGAGATTTTTACTCATTTGATTGGCAATTTGCAAGGCGTAGATGTTGGTGCTATGTAGCAAAGGGGCGAGTTTATGTAAGGTCTGCGTGATGACTTGCATATCTGCTATTTTTTTGCGTGAGGCGGTTGTGTTTTGCATAATTGAGGCGTGATTAAGGCAGTATGCGTAAAAAGTTTGATTGATACCAACATGGCTTGTCGCAAGGGTTGCGATGACAAAAAAATGAAGCATGTCTTCTGCCATTATGAGCTTTTGATTTTTGAGCGATTCTAGATAGGGAAGAGTTTTTTGCAAGAGATTGTTTTTATAGCATTTATCCCACAGCGTAAATTTAGGAAACTGCTTGGAATCTAAAAAGAAGTTATAAGCGATTTGCTCATTATATAAAGGGGCTTTGCTAAAGCGAGTAGGGAGTATATAGCGGATATAATGCGTAAGTTTGGCTAGAAGTGGTGTGCGTGGGTTTGCTGGATAGTAGGCTTTAAAGTGCAAAATATCGGTGTTATGCAGTGTAGTGTGTCTATGCAGTATCTCACAGGCCTGTAAATGCAAATAATCATCGGCATCTAAAAATGCGATATAAGAGCCTTTCGCGTGTTTTATACCTTGTATGCGTGTTTGGAATGTGCCAAGATTTTTTTCATTATGGATAATTTTGACTCTAGAATCTTTGTCCGCATAGCGTTGAGCGATTTGTATAGAATCATCACTTCCACAATCATCTATTATTAGAATCTCAATATCGTGCAAAGTTTGATTAATACAAGAATCTAAACAACGAGCGATGTAAGATTCCACATTATAAGTGGGGATAATGATAGAGAACTCTATTGGGTTTGTATTTGAGTGAAGTTTGTTTTGAGATGTTGTATGTGGCACTTGTCTTCCTATGAATGTTTTTTACTACAAAGCATTCTTATGTAGTTGCGATATTTTTTTGGAATGATAAGGTATACATAGTAGCGTGGTAATGTCCAGCAAAAATATTTGATACCCAAGAGTATAGGTCTGGTGTGACTGTATTTGTTGGCTATTATGTAGTATTCTTTGAATCTTTGCCACGATGGTGCGGAGCTTACCCCTTGCATATTAAAGCTTGAAATGGTAAGTGGAATATAATAAAAGGAAATGTCTTGTCTATAGATTTTAGTAAAAAAATCAGCATCTGCTGCAATCTTAAAATATGTGTCATATTTGTATTGTTTCATTAGGGTTGTGAGAATAAAGGCGGATTGATGAGTAAAACGCTGATGATAATTGTGAGGCCTTGTTGAGGCACAAATAACTTTGGAATATGTATTGTCGTAAATTGTATGTGTATCTCCGTAAATTACGCTGATGTGGCGGATTGTTGTATTTGTGACTAAAAAGCGTGTGAAAAGCTCAAGTATTGTATTTGGGCTATAAAACCTATCCCCACAATTCATAAAGTTACACCACTCTCCAGTGGCGAGGTCTATGCCCTTATTCATCGCATCATAGATTCCACTATCAGCCTCACTTAGGAATTTAAACAAAAGATTTTTCTCTCTATGTGTAGCTTCAAGGTAGATTCTACCATTTTGCTCTTCGTATTTTTTAGAATCTGTATTCGCACACGAAGCGATATATTCCATAATCTTTTCTCTCGTGCCATCACTACTTGCCCCATCAATGATGATGTATTCTATCTGCGGATAGTCCTGTGCAGTTACAGAATCTAAAGTCTCCACAATGTGAGCTATATCATTATAAACAACAGTAATAACAGAGATGAGCGGAAGCTGCATTAGCCTAGTCTCCATTGTAAAATCTTATCGGCAAAAAGCGGCACAATATCGCCCATATTATCAAGGGGAATGTTAATTTTGCTTGGCACCTTGCTAGATTCTCTTACTAGCTTAACGCTTTTTTGCGGAATATTTTTAGAATCCAGCCCATAAATCTCAAATGCCCTATCACTCACAAAGGCTTGGAGATTTTCTAGTTTATTATGTTCTTCAAAGAGTTGAGCTAAAGCAGGGAGTAAAACAGGGGCGGAGAAAATCCCTGCCGCCCCTTTGGAGCTAAGCTTGGCAGATTCTAAATGCGGGGCAGAATCCGAGCCAAAGCTTGTTTTGGGGTGGGCGTTTAGGGCAGAATGCAACAGGGCTTGCTGGTCTTTTTTGGTTTTTAGCATAGGTTTGCAAAAATGATGTGGATTAAGCATACCCCCGCAGACATCGTCCAAATTCATACTGATATGGTGCAAAGTCAGCGTAGCGTAAAGATTTTCATAGGATTCTATGGCTTCAAGTGAGCGTCTATCGCTCATATGCTCTATAATAATGCGGAGTTTGGGGAAGTTTGTAGCGATGTGTTTAAACACTTTCAAAAACTCAAACTCCCTATCCATACAAAAGCCATTGCTCTCCCCGTGGATAGATAGGATAAAGCCTAGCTTTTCAGCCAAAGCAAAAATCTCTAGCGTTTTATTGTCTAAAATCTCACTCATACCATTTTCACTGCCTGTGGTCGCCCCCTTGGGATAAAGCTTTAAGATTCTAATACCATTAGCTTGTGCTTTTTCTAGCTCATCTTTATCTAAGCTTTGTGTAAGATAAATACTCATAAGCGGTGTGAAGTCCTTGCTACCGGATTTTGTGCTAGATTCTAGAATCTGCTTTTTATACTCAAGGGCAAGGGCGGTGGTGGTAATGGGCGTTTTGAGATTTGGCATAGCAAGGGCGGCACTAAAGGCTTGAGCAGTGAAAGGTAGCACAGAATCTAGCATTGCCCCTTCCCGCAAGTGCAGGTGCATATCAAGTGGATTTTGAATATAAAGTGTCATTTTGTGTCTTTATTGTGAATCTTGCACTTTTTAAGCAAAGTAAGCAGATGATTTTTATAGCTTTCACACTCATTTTGACTTGTCGCTTCAAAGCGTGTAACAAGCACAGGCGTGGTATTACTTGCTCGTATCAAGCCCCAGCCATTATCAAATATCACACGCAATCCATCAATATCAATAATGTCCTTTATATGCGGAAAGTCGCTTGGTGGCGTTTGCAGGGCGGATTTTAACGCATTAATAAGAGCAAATTTTTGTTCTTCAGTGGTGTGAATCTTCTCTTCATCAGTACTGTATAGACACGGTAAGGAGTGCATAAAACTTTCCATTTCACTTGGGCTATAATGTAAAAATAGCTCTAAAGCTCTCAAAGAGGCATAAATAGCATCATCATAGCCAAAATACCTATCATTAAAAAAGAGATGTCCGCTCATTTCAGCCGCTAGATGCGCATTTAACTCTTTTAATTTAACTTTTAGGTTGCTATGCCCGGTTTTATACATTACTGCCTTACCGATTTTATTAATCTCATCATACATTACTTGAGAGCATTTCACTTCGCCTATGACAATGGGGCTTAGGAAGTGGCGTTTCATATCTTTAGCAAATAAAATGGCTAACTCATCACCCTTGTAGTTATAGTGGCTTGTAAGCAATGCCAAGCGGTCTGCATCACCATCAAAGGCTATGCCTATGGGGAGATTTTCTTCTTTCATCTTTGCTTTTAAATCGTGGAGATTTTTCTCCTCACTTGGGTCTGGGTGGTGATTAGGAAAAGTGCCATCAGGGGCGAAAAATAGCGGTGTGTAGTTGATATTAAGATTTTTTAAAATCTGCTCTATGCCTACTCCGCCAACGCCATTACCGCAATCTACCGCAATGGGATAGGGGAAATTTTGAAGCGATGAAAAATGTTGTGTCAAGTAGGCGATATAATGCTCTAAGGCGTTAAGTTTGGTGGGTGTGGAAGTTTTAGAATCTGCTCGGCTTGAATTAGAATCTAAAGTGGCTTGAGATTCTAAGCTTTTTAGCATTGCGGGGAGTTTCGCCCCAAGTGTGCGGATTTGCTCTCCATAAAAAGGAGCTTTATTTATAGTGATTTTAAAGCCATTGTATTGTGGGGGATTATGCGAACCTGTAATCATAACAGAGTTTGGACAGGCAATAGAATCTATGGTGTTAAAAGCGGCAAAATACGCCACAGGCGTGGGGACAAGCCCTAGATTAAACACTTCAATGCCTACACTTTCAAAGCCTAAAGAGAACCATTCAAAAAGCTTGGGTGAATGTGTCCTAGCATCGTAACCAATATGCACTTTAGGTGTTAAGGCTAAATCCAAAATGTGTTTTCCTAGCAATGCCCCTATGCTAAAAACGACTTGTTTAGTCAAGTCCTTTTCAAAAATGCCGCGAATATCGTATTCTCTAAAAATATGCTGCATATAAATCCTTGCAAGTTGAAAGTATAAAACTAAAATGCGTGGCATTGTAGCAAAACTTTGTTACAAATCCCAAAGCAAGTTAAATCAAGTGTGTTTTTGCAAGTGTGTTTTTGAACTCCATTCAAACCTAACACTATAAAACATAATAGGGAAGCATTAAGAAACAAACATTTAAGAAAAATTGACTTAGTCATAGAATCTTAAGAAGTTTTAAGATAGAATAGGCGATTTTTGTTAAGGGAATATACAATTTCAACTTCACATTTGCGAGGAAATATGTTTAAAAAAACATTAGAGCAAGTTGTTACATACGAGGCAGGGAAGCCCATAGAACTTGTTGTGCGTGAGTTTGGTATCAAACTAAGTGAGATTATCAAACTTGGGAGTAATGAAAATCCTTATGGTGCTCCACCACGCGTTATAGAAATGATACAACAAAACGCACATAAAGCTTCCTTATACCCCGATGATTCTATGTTTGAGCTAAAAAATGCTTTAGCGTCTAAATTTAGCGTAAAATCTCACAATATTATCATTGGAGCTGGGAGCGATCAGATTCTAGAATTTTGTATGCACGCACTCAACCACGAGAATGCCTGTGTGCTTATGGCAAAGACAACTTTTGCGATGTATGAAGTGTATGCAAAGATTGCTAATGTGGAGATTTGTAAAACACCAAGTGATGAGCATAAATTAGAAGAGTTTGAATCTCTGTATCGTGCTACACTAGAGCGTGGAAAGCGTGTGAGTGCGATATTTTTATGTGTGCCAAATAATCCTTTGGGGGAATGTTTAGATTCAGAATCTGTGGAGCAGTTTATACAAAAAATTAACAAAGATACACTTATTATCATTGATGGGGCGTATCAAGAGTTTGCCGCATATAAGGATAGGGCTAAGGCATTTTGCGTGGATAAGCTTATAGAAAAATATGAGAATGTCATCTATCTTGGGACATTTTCAAAAGCCTATGGGCTAGGCGGAATGCGTGTGGGCTATGGGATAGCAGATTCTCAAATTATTGCTATGCTCTATAAAGTCCGCGCTCCTTTTAATATCACAACCTTAAGTTTGCAGGCTGCTATTACTGCTTTGCAAGAGCAGGAGTTTGTAGATCAATGTGTAGAGCAAAATGCTAAGGAGATGGTGGGCTATGAAACTTTTGCTAGAGAGAATGGCTTTAGCTTTATCCCTTCTTATGCGAATTTTATAACCTTATCGCGTGAGGGTGTGGATTCTACGCATTTATGCCAGTGGCTATTGCAAAAAGGGCTAATTATCCGTAATCTTTCTTCCTATGGGCTTAATGCGTTTCGTATCACCATTGGCACAAAGAAGCAAAATGAGCGTGTTTTTGAGCTTTTGAAAGCTTATATTGTAAATCATCTTTCACATCATAGTTAGGGGCAATCGTGGATTTAAAACTCATTTTTGAACAAATCAGCAAGGTTTTAAATAAACTTAATAAGAAACAACGGATTATTATCCTTACGACATTTGTCGTGATTATTGCATTTTTGACTTATCTTGTTTTGTTTCGGGTTGAGACAAAAAATGAGTATGAAAACTACGATGTGCTTTTTAGCAACCTTAACCCTGAAGATTCTGCAGCGATTTTACAGCGATTACAACAGGATAAGATTCCCTATAAGATACCACAAGATAATATTATTTTAGTCCCAAAGGATAAAGTCTATGAGCAGAGAATCTCACTTGGCTCACTAGGATTGCCAAAGACAAGTAAAAATGTAGGCTTTGATATTTTATTAGAAAATAATGTTGGAGAAACGCCCTTGACACAGGATATGAAGTATCTTGTGGCTAAGCAAAATGAGTTAGCAAGGACGATTGAAAGCTTAAAGCCTATTGAAAAGGCTATTGTCAATATTTCTATGCCTAAGGAATCTTTGTTTGTGCAGGGCGGACATCCGCCATCGGCGTCTGTAAAAATCACCGTGCAGGATAATATGTTTTTATCCATTGAGCAGGTTGTGGGGATTAAGCACCTTGTGGCAGCAGCAGTTGAGCGACTTACCCCACAGAATGTAAAGATTATTAACCAAGATGGAGAGCTACTTGGTGAAGATGATGAAGCCACACAGCAATCCGCTCTAGGCAAACAAGCGGCATTCCAAAGAAAGTATCAGCAAAATGCAGAAAATGCAATGGAAGCCAAGATTGTGAAGTTTTTAAAACCAAGCGTGGGTGATGGGGTAGAAGCACAAGTAACAATGGACTTTGATTTTAGTGTGCGTAAGTCTGTGGCTGAAGTGTTTGGACAAAATCCTGTGGTGCGAGGAACACGAGAATATGAAAAAGAACGCAAAGGATTCCGTCCGCCACAAATTGGTGGAGTGCCCGGCGTTGTGAGTAATATCGGTCCGGTGCAGGGGCTTAAAGATGATGAGATGATGGAGTGGGAAAAAGAAAGCGAAGTTGTTATTAATAATGAAATTGATAAAACCGTAAGTGATATAAAAGAGCATTTTGGGGTGCTAAAGCGTGTGAGTGCGTCTGTAATGATTGATGGGACATATAAGGAAGCTGTGGGGGAAGATGGAGAGCCACGCTTAGAATACATACCGCGTTCGCAAGAAGAGATGGATAAATTTTTAGAGGGCGTGAAAAAGGCGATTGGCTACAATGAGGCTAGGGGTGATCAGGTTGAGGTGATTAATATGCAGTTTAGAAATTCACTGCTTGATTATCGTCCAAAAGATTCTTGGGAGCTATTCTCTGACAAAGTGGAGCGTTATCTTGGACCATTTATGCCATTGCTTAAGTATGTCATTGTGGCGGTTATTATCTTTATTTTCTACAAGAAAATCGTTGCACCATTTGCCGAGCGTATGCTTGAAGTGCAAGAAGAGGAAGATGATGATATTGAATCGCTTATGCAGATTGATGATGGTGAAGATGATGTCAATAAATTTAGTGAGTTACGCAAACGCGTGGAAGACCAGCTTGGGCTTAGCTCGGGCTTTGATGAGGATAGTATCAAGTATGAAGTCTTGCTTGAAAAAATGCGAAATGTCATTGCCGAGCGTCCTCAAGAGATTGGGGCATTATTCCAAACACTCATTAAAGATGAGCTTGATATAACTGAAGGTATCAAGCATTAAATGAAAAAGGAGTAGCTATGGCAATTACACTTAGTCCTAGACAAAGAGCGCAATATGATGAGCTTTCAATGGCAGAGAAAATTGCCATTTTGCTAGTCCAGCTAGGCGATGAGATTACTTCGGAGATTTTCCACCACCTTGATATTGATGCCATTACAGAAGTCAGTAAGCAAATCGCCCAGCTAAGTGGCACGGATAAAACCATTGGTGCGGCAGTGCTAGAGGAATTTTATGTCATTTTTCAATCAAATCAATACATTAACTCCGGCGGTATGGACTATGCGCGTGATTTATTGATTAAGGCTCTTGGACCTGAAGCGGCAAAGGCGATTTTAGATAAACTTGCTAAGACTATGCAGTCCCAAAAGAATTTTGCCTATCTTTCAAAAATCCGCCCACAGCAACTTGCAGACTTTATTATTAACGAACACCCTCAAACTATTGCTCTTATTCTCGCTCATATGGACGCAAGTGGTGCGGCTGAAACGCTAGGGTATTTTTCTGATGACTTGCGTGCAGAAGTGGCTATCCGTATGGCAAACTTAGGGGATATTTCCCCAAGTGTCGTTAAACGCGTCTCTGCCGTGCTTGAAAACAAACTAGAATCATTGACAAGCTACAAGGTAGAAGTGGGTGGCACACGCTCTGTGGCTGAAATCTTTAACCGCCTTGGACAAAAGGCTGCCAAAGCGACAATCGCACATATTGAGCAGATTGATGAGCAATTAGCTATTGAGATTAAAGAGATGATGTTTACCTTTGAAGACATCTCTAAACTTGATAATAACGCTATTAGAGAGATTCTCAAAATTGCGGATAAAAAGGATCTTACACTTGCACTTAAATCCGCCCCTGATGAGTTGAAACAAAAATTTATGGGGAATATGTCTCAAAGGGCGAGTGAGCAGTTTATGGAAGAGATGCAATTCCTTGGTGCGGTAAAAGTGCGTGATGTGGAATCTGCACAAAGAAAGGTTGTAGAAGTGGTGCAAACCTTGTCAGAACAAGGCTTAATCCAAATAGGAGAGCAAGACGATGTCATTGCTTAGTCAAGAAAATATTATTGGGCAAGAGGAGCTTAAAAATCATAATATTAAAAAATATGAGTTTAAGAGCATTACAAGTGAGATGTTAGAATCTGGCAAAATCCTAGAGCCAAGTAAAGAGATAAATAAAGAGACAACTAGCGAGATAAATGAAAGTGAGATTTTAGGTGAGACACAAGCTTCCACGGAGGTTCAAAACACAGAATCTACAATGCAAAAAATCGCTACCTTAGAGCAGGAACTAGTCGAGAGATTGTTACAAAAGACAGATGAGTTATCTAGCTCTTTAGCAAAGTTGCAGATTCAGTTTGAAAAACTGCAAGTAGAAAGTGAGCAAAGGGTAGCAAGTGCGAGAGAAGAAGGCTACAAGGACGGCTTTAGAGAGGCTGAAACTAAGGCAAAAGATGAGCTATTTGCCGAGATAAATACGCAGAAAAAATCGCTTGTAGATTCTATTATCACACTAGAATCTGCCTTAAAGCAAAGTCAAAAGCATTTGGAGGATTTGGAAAAGGAGCTAAGTGCGATTTCTGTGGATATTGCAAAAGAGGTGATTTTGAGCGAAGTGAGTGAAAACTCTCAAAAAATTGCGCTTGGTTTAACAAAGGAGTTGTTAAACTCCATAATGGACGCAACAAACATTAAAATCAAAGTCAATCCAAGTGATTATCTCTTCTTAAAAGAGCAGTTGAGTGAAAATACAAAGGTTGAGATTCTAGCTGATAGTGCTGTGAGTTTAGGCGGTGTGGTGATCGTAAGTGATAGTGGGAATCTTGATGGCACAATTATGGCACGATATAAGAATTTGAAGCAATCCGTGCTAGAAAATATGCGTGATTAATGGCAAAAGAGACTAGGAAAGATAAATGGAAATGGCAAAGGTGTCGGCATTGAATGAGACAAAGGATTTAGATTCTAGGGCGTTAGATGTGTGTCTAGCCAAAGAGAGTGTGTTTGATACCTTGCGGACAATGTCTTTAGATGAGCTTAAAAGCGTGGCAACCTGTATTCGCAAAAGAATCTTAGAAGTGGTGAGCACCAATGGCGGACATTTAAGCTCCACACTTGGAGCGGTAGATTTGATTATAGGTATGCACGCCGTCTTTGATGCAACAAAGCACCCTTTTATCTTTGATGTGTCTCATCAAGCTTACGCACATAAGATTCTAACCGGGCGTTTTAGTGAGTTTAGCACACTTCGGCAGTATGGGGGTATAAGTGGATTTTGCCACCCTAAAGAATCTGCGAGTGATTATTTTATCGCTGGGCATAGCTCTACTTCTATTTCTTTGGGCGTTGGGGCGGCTAAGGCTAGGGCGTTACAAAATAATGAATATATGCCTGTGATTATGATAGGCGATGGGTCAATGAGTGCGGGGCTCGTGTATGAAGCACTCAATGAACTAGGCGATAGAAAATACCCAATGGTGATTGTTTTAAATGATAATGAGATGAGTATCGCTAAGCCCATAGGTGCAATAAGCAACTATCTTTCACAGATTCTTACTACTCCGCTGTATCAAAAAACACGCCATAGCATTAAAAAAGTCTTACAAAAAATGCCGGATTCAGCGACTTACCTTGCTAAACGCTTTGAAGAATCTTTGAAGCTCATCACGCCCGGGATTTTGTTTGAAGAGCTAGGGCTTGATTATGTAGGTCCCATTGATGGGCATAATATTGAACTCATTATCAATACACTACAAAGGGCAAAAGAGATGAAAAAGCCCGTGATTATCCACGCCCAAACGCTTAAAGGCAAGGGGTATGAGATAGCTGAAGGGCATTTTGAGCAGTGGCACGGCGTAGCTCCTTTTGATATAAGCACCGGCTCTGTGATTAAAAAATCCACTCAAATCGCCCCAACAGCGGTCTTTTCAAAGGCTTTAGAATCCTGTTGCAATGATGAATTGGTCGTAGGCATTACCGCAGCTATGCCAAGCGGGACGGGAATGGATAGACTGATTGAAAAATATCCGCAAAGATTCTGGGATGTGGCGATTTGCGAGGCTCACGGGGTTACTTCAATGGCGGCAATGGCAAAGGAGGGCTATAAGCCATTTGTGGCGATTTACTCTACTTTTTTGCAGCGTGCGTATGATCAGCTGATACACGATGTTGGAATCTTAGGGTTGCCTGTGCGATTTTGCATTGATAGGGCGGGGATTGTGGGTGAAGATGGCGAGACACATCAAGGACTATTTGATATTGCCTACTTACGCTCTATTCCTAACTTTGTGCTTTTTGCCCCACGCGATAATGCAAGTTTAGCTCAAGCAGTTGACTTTGCCTATCATTGCGATAATGCCCCTTGTGCCTTTCGCTATCCGCGTTCAAAATTTGTGTTAGAAGATGGCGTGTTTGAATCTAGGGCATTTGAGCTAGGCAAGGCGGAGCTACTCATTCAAGGAGAAAAGATTCTGCTTATAGGCTATGGGAATGGCGTAGGCAGAGCGTATTATGTGCGAGAATCTTTGCGTGAATTTGGGCTAAATCCTACCTTGCTTGATTTGCGTTTTGTAAAGCCCCTTGACAAAGAGAGGCTTAAAATTTTGTGTCAAAGCCATACGCATATTTGCGTGTTGAGTGATAGCTATGCTATGGGCGGTGTGGGGAGTGCTTTGCTTGAGTTTATGGCGGAAGAAAATCTGCTGAATGTGGCATTTAAAAGCTTTGAAATACAAGATAGCTTTATTCCCCACGGCAATAGTGGTATTGTAGAATCTGCTCTTGGGCTAGGAACGCAAAGCCTAGCAGATTCTATTAAACAATGGGTTGGCGTATAGTTTTAGGCAATTATGGGTGATTTTAGAAAATTTTAAAGAATAATCAAGTAAAATCCCCACCTTGTTTTTAGGTTTAAGCCTAATAAACGCTTGCGGGAATGGCGAAATTGGCAGACGCACCAGACTTAGGATCTGGCGCCGCAAGGCGTGGAGGTTCAAGTCCTCTTTCCCGCACCACTTCTTTTTTATTTCCCCAAATCTTTTTGTTTATATGTCGTTTTTAAGTCTTAGTTTGCTACAATCGCATTCTTAAAAATTTTCAAGGGTCTTCGTAATGGATACAGCTCAACCTCAAAATATTGAACGCAAAAAAATTTATAATCCAGAATCTAAAGAGAGCGTAAAAGATCGTAAGATTTTTGGCGGGAATCCTACAAGTATGTTTGATTTGAATAAAATCAAATATCAGTGGGCTTATAATCTTTGGAAAACAATGCTCGCAAACACTTGGTTTCCTGAGGAAGTTAATCTCAATGGCGATAAGCGTGATTATGCCGATGGGCTAACTGCCCAAGAAAAAGCGGGGTATGATAGGGCGTTAGCACAACTTATCTTTATGGATTCTTTACAGACAAATAACCTTATTGATAATGTTAATCCCTACATCACAAGCCCAGAGATTAATCTTATCCTTGTGCGTCAGGCTTTTGAAGAGGCATTGCATTCACAAAGCTATGCGGTTATGGTGGAATCTATCTCGGCAAATACAGATGAGATTTATGAAATGTGGCGTGTGGATATGCAGCTAAGGAGCAAAAACGACCATATAGCCAATGTGTATATTGAGCTTGGCAAACAACCAACAGAGCAGAATCTGCTTAAAGCACTCTTTGCGAATCAAATTTTAGAGGGTATATATTTTTATAGTGGATTCTCATATTTTTATACACTTGCTCGTAGTGGTAAAATGCTAGGCTCTGCCCAAATGATACGCTTTATCCAGCGAGATGAGGTAACGCATTTGCTTGTGTTTCAGCAAATGATAAATGCCTTAAGAAAGGAGCAGCCACATCTTTTTACTCCTTCGCTTGAAGAAGAGGTTATAGCGATGTTTCAAAAGGCGGTGGAAATAGAATCTGTGTGGGGAGAATATATCACGCAAGGGCAGATTCTAGGGCTGACTGCGGAGATTATACGAGAGTATATTCAATACCTTGCAGATATGCGTTTAAGGGCGGTGGGGTTAAGAGAGATTTATCATTCAAAAAATCCTATTAAGTGGGTTGAGCAGTTTGCAAGCTTTAATGACCAAAAAACAAATTTCTTTGAAGCTAAGGTTACAAATTATTCAAAGGGGAGTATTAATTTTGATGATTTCTAAAAAACTTTATTGTATGCAGATAAAGACGGGGCAGGATTTTGCTAGGAATTTGAAACAGGTGGAGGATTTTGTCGCACAATGTGGTAAAGATGCCATTATTTGCACACCTGAAGTAGTGCTAAGTGGCTTTGCCTATCAGCGTATGGAAGAAGCAAGTGAGTTTTCTAAACTCGCCACAGAGCGACTTTTAGAATGCAGTGCGAAGTATAAAAATACGCTTATTACCACAATGATTGAAAAGAAAAATAAAAAGTTTTTTAATAATCTTAAAGTGTTTCATAAAGGCGAGGTGATTCACAAGCAGAGTAAAAATAAGCTCTTTTTACTAGGTGATGAGCAGTTGCATTTTCAGGCAGGGGATAAAGATGAGATAGGCTTTTTTGAGATAGATGGGCTAAGATGTGCGGCTTTAATCTGCTTTGAGTTGCGTTTTGTTGAGTTGTGGGAGCAAATTAAAGGGGCAGATGTGATTTTTGTAAGTGCACAATGGGGCAAGGCAAGAAAAAATCACTTTGAGATTCTATCCCAAGCCCTTGCTGTGGCGAATCAAGCTTTTGTTGTGGCGAGTAATAGTGCTAATGACACTATGGCAAAGGGAAGCTCAATCATCACGCCTTATGGCGTTGTATATAAAAATGATAAGAAAAATTATATTGCCCAAGTGGTGGATATAAATGAAACTTCGCGTATGAGAAAATATCTCAATACGGGCATACAGATTAATGTATAAAAGCATAAGCAGGGCAGTGTGTAAGGAAAGCGTGTAGGGACTATGTATAGAAAACTAGCAAAAAAAATGTGTGATGAGATACAGGCAAAACTCCCATTATCGCCCAAAGTTATACAAGCCCTAAGTAGCGTTAATCGTGAAATATTCGTCCCTCCTGCTTTTGCTCATCTCTCTTATGAGATTAATGCTTTGCCAATGGTAGATTCACAATGGATTAGCTCACCTTTGACCGTGGCTCAAATGACGGAATATCTCGCTCCAAATGGTGGAGATTCTGTGCTGGAGATTGGCTGTGGGAGTGGGTATCAAGCAATGGTATTATCAAAAATGTTTCGCAGGGTTTTTAGCATTGAACGCATTGATAAGCTTTTAAGTGAAGCAAGGGAGCGTTTTAGGGCGTTACAAGTGCATAATATCTTTGTTAAACTCGATGATGGGCAAAAGGGCTGGGCGGAATATGCCCCTTTTGATGCAATATTGTTTTCAGCGTGTGCGAGAGAGATTCCACAAGGGATTGTGAATCAGCTTGAAGATGGTGGCACTATTGTCGCACCTATGCTTGATGTGGGGCGACAGATTATCAAGCGATTTAGAAAAGTTAAAGGGGTTTTAGATAAGGGTGAAAGCCTTGAGGAGTGCTTATTTGTTGATGTGCAAAATGGTGTGGTAAGGTAGCTTTGGGGCAAAAGGGGTAAAAATATGCTAGGCTTTATCTCTCTTTCTTTGTTTTATGCTTTTATTGGGGTATTGCTTATTCATTTGTATAGTGGCACTTATACGCATTTTTCCGCGTTGCTTAGAGCGACTTTTGCTTCCACTCGGTATAGAATCTACTTTATGCTGTTGTTTATTTTTTCACTTGCAATGCTTTATTGGCTTGAAGCTGGGGCGGTTTATGTGGTGCTTATGCTTTTATTGTTACTTGGTCTCATTGATATCCAATGCCTTGCCTTGCCTGATGTGCTAAATTTTTTACTGCTTTTAGTGTGTGTAGTGTTTGCTTTTTTAGATTCTATGTTTATGCAAGAGAGCTTCATACAAAGGGTGTTACTTGGCTTTGGCGTTGGTGGAGTATTTTTTGCACTCAAAATTATGTATCAATCTATGGCGAAAAAGGATATTATCGGGGAGGCAGATATAATTGTGCTAAGCTCTATTGGCATTGCCTTTGGGGTGCTTGATGCATTTGTGGCTGTATTTTTAGGTAGTATTGTCGCACTCTTTTATGCGGTTGTTTTAAGGGTATTTTACAAAGTAAATCTTGTGAATCTTAAGCTTCCATTTTGTTTTTTTATTTTTGTGGGTGTTTTGCTGAATTTTATATGGCTACATTTTGTTATGAGCGAGAATCTTGGCAATGCTTAAAAAATATCTTTTTAGCTCTTTTGCACAGATTTTTTTCCCATTTTTTCTCGTGCTGTTTTTTATCGCTTCTGTGGTGTTGCTCATTGACATAGCTGGGCGGACTTATGTAGTGAAAATGAGCTTTTTAGATTTAGGGACATTATTTATGTATCTTATCCCAAGTAGTCTGTTTTTTATTATCCCTATTACCTTTTTTGCCGCACTTGTGCTTGGAATCTCGCGTCTAGCGTATGATTATGAGCTTATGGTGTGCTTTTCACTTGGGAGTAAGCCACTTGATATGGTGCGATTTTTTTTGCCTATTACACTTCTTGCCACTTTGGTTTTATTTGTATTTTCATTTATTTTGCTGCCTTTAACCACAAGTGCGTCTAAAAATTTTGTAGCACAAAAAAAGGCGGATATTGATGTAAATATTAAACCCGGTGAGTTTGGGCAAAAGCTTGGTGATTGGCTTGTGTATGTGGATAGTGTGGATAATCGCAAATATCAAAATCTCGTGCTATTTTCGGAAAATGGCTTTGAGGGCGATACTTTTATTGTCGCGCAATCTGGGCAAACAAATAATAATCAAGGCTTGTTTGAGCTAAATCTCACATCGGGCAAAGCCTATTTTGCCGCACCCGAGGAGATAAAAAGGGTGGATTATAATACAATGAGTGTGCGACAAAATGTTAGTGAGCCACAGCTTAGCGGATATGACTTGATAGCCTATTGGAAAGAAGCCTTTAGCCTTGAATCTCGCCAAAAACTCCGCAAACTCGCTCAAGCTGTAATGGTCTCACTTTTTCCTTTAGTTTCTATCTTTTTAATTCCGCTTTTTGGCATTGCTAATCCGCGATTTCGATCTAATATGTCGTATTTTTATGTGATTGGCTCTGTGGCGTTATATTTTGTGCTTATGCACATCGCTTCGGATAATTTTGCCCTTGTTGGAATGATAAGCATACCGATTTTGTGGTTTTTTGGCGGATTTTTTCTGTATAAAAAATTTATCGCAAGGTTTTATTAATGCCACGATACAAGGCTGTGATTTCCTATGATGGCAGTGCATTTTATGGCTTTGCCTTACAAAAGCATAAGCCAAGTGTGCTGGGAGCATTGCAAGATGGATTTTCGCGTGTGGGGATAAGGGGCGAGATTCTAGGGACTTCACGCACGGATAAGGGTGTGCATTCCACAGGGCAGGTCATTAGCTTTGAATCTAGGCATTTTGAGGATAGCCACACCTTGCAGAATCTGCTGAATGCTAAATTGTATCCGCATATTGCGGTGCGGAGACTGGAAAGAGTGAATGAAGATTTTCACCCAAGATTCCACGCTTTGTGGCGAGCTTATCGCTTTTTGCTTAGCTCTCACGCTCCAAGTCCTTTTCAATCAGCCTATGTGAGCTATGAAAAAATAGGCAATAGGGCGTTGTTTCAATCTGCTTTGAGTATGTTTAAGGGGAAGCATAATTTTGCTTTGTTTAAGAAAAATGGCTCTTTTACAAAAGATTCTATCCGTGATATTTTTAGAATTTTTAGCTATCAGCATAAGGGCTTAGATATTGTGTATATAAAGGGCAATGGCTTTTTGCGTTCCCAAGTGCGACTAATGGTGGGTGCGGCATTAAGCGTAAGTCGCGGTGAGCTAAGTTTAGAAAGTCTGCAAGAGCAGATTCAAGCTAAAAAAAGACATTATAACTTCCCCATAAGCCCAAATGGCTTATATCTTTGTGGTGTGGGGTATAGCAAAATAAAAAAATAGAATCTTAAAAGTTTAAAGGTTTAATTACACGCCCCTAATCAGTTTGGTTTAGTATTCTTTTAAAACTCATTTGCTATAATGTCGCCCAACCTAGATGACGCGTCTTTCCTTTCATATCGCTAGTCTGTTACTAAAAGATTTTTGAGCTAATCGTAGTAATTTCTGTGTGTCGGTGTTTCTGCTTGAGCCATTTGCGTGGTTAGGATTTGTCGCCTAATGAGATTCTCTTAGCTCTGTTTGTGGCTTTTTTAGGCTACGCACAATGGGGTAACGCTCATTTGGGGGTTTTAGAATCTTTAAGGAAAAAGTATGCGAGAGAATATATTGATTATCGGTAATGGCGGGCGAGAATATGCTATGGGACTTGTGCTAAAAGATGATAAGAGAGTGGAATGCTTGTATTTTGCCCCGGGCAATGGTGGCACACACGCACTAGGTGTCAATATCCCCGCTACAAAACATACAGATATTTTAGAATCTATACAAAAATACAATATTACACTTGTGATTATCGGTCCTGAAGCACCATTGAGTGAGGGGCTAAGTGATTTTTTGATAGCACATAATGTGCGTGTGTTTGGTCCATCTCTAGCGGCTTCTAGGTTAGAATCTAGCAAGGCATATATGAAAGATTTAGTCTCACAAGCAGGAATCAAAACAGCAAAATATATGCAGTCCAATGATATTAATGCTTTAAGTGAGTTTATCCACACGCTCACACCGCCGATTGTGGTAAAGGCTGATGGATTATGTGCAGGAAAAGGTGTTGTTATAGCCCTTAGTCATAATGAAGCTATTGCTCATACAAAGGAAATGCTTTCCGGCAAGGCGTTTGGCAATGCTGGAATGCGTGTAGTGATTGAAGAATATTTAGATGGCTATGAGCTATCCGTTTTTGCCGTAAGTGATGGCAGGGATTTTATTATGCTTCCAGCCTGTCAAGATCACAAGCGGTTACTATCAGGTGATAATGGTCCAAACACCGGTGGTATGGGCGCTTATACACCTACACCTTTATGCGATAAATCTTTGCTTGAAAAGATTAAGAAAGAGATTATCACGCCTACACTAGATATGATGCGTAAGCAGGGAAGTCCATTTGTGGGGGTGCTTTTTGGCGGGATTATGGTGTGTGAGAAGGATAATGAGCTGACACCATACTTGCTTGAATTTAATGTGCGTTTTGGCGATCCTGAATGTGAAGTGCTAATGCCGCTACTAGAGACACCATTGTTTGATATTGTAACTCACGCAATTGATGGGAAAATCGCAGAGCTTGAATGCAAGATGATTGAAAAATGTGCTGTAGCCGTGGTGGCTTCATCAAAAGACTATCCTTATAAGTCAAGTCCTGCTGTGCCTATTGCTGTAAAAGATTTTGATAAAAATCTAGGGCATATTGTGTATGCGGGAGTGAGTAAAGCAGAATCTGGCGAGATTCTAGCAAGTGGTGGGCGTGTGCTACTCGCTGTAGGGTTAGCGGAGAGTTTAGAAAAAGCACGAGATAATGCTTATGAAATTATGAAGCATATTTCTTTTAAAGGTATGCACTTTAGAGATGATATTGCATTTAGGGCATTAGGCAGATGAATAATGATGAAAAGCTCTTAGAAATTTTGGAGCGGGAGAATCTTAGGATAGCTGATAGGAGTTTGCGGATTCTAGCGTGGTTTATTGATGTATTTTTACTCTCTTTTATTTTTGCGCTTATCCATTTAGATACACTCTCACAAATGAGCGATTCTTCTGGTAATGTGGATTATGAGAGTGTGAGAGCTTTTGTAATGGCTTTCACTTGGCAGGTGTGGATTTTAAAAATCAGTTATGATACTTTTTTTGTGTGGTATTATGGAAGTAGTATTGGTAAGATTATTTGTAAGATTAAAGTTGTGAGTGTAGATTTGTTTGATAAACCAAGTTTTATATCTGCCTTGCTTCGCGCGTGTGGGAAGTATGTGGGTGAGAGTTTGCTTTTTATCACTTATGTGTTTGGTTTTGCTGATAGGTTTGTGCGGACACTGCACGATAGAATCGCTAAAACTTTGGTGATTGCCTATTGAAAAAATCTATTTTTTTTGGATTCTTGCTATGCGTTTTAGTAGGCGTATTACACGCTACACAAAAGGCAGATAAGTTTGATTTGTCCGCTGATAATGTCAGTGCGAGTGGTGATATTGTAACGGCTAGGGGCAATGCGTTTTTATTCTATGGTGATATATATATGGTCGCCAATAAAATTATCTACAACAAACAAACTAGACAAGCATATTTAGAAGGTGGAGCTAAAATCTATCAAGGCGATGTAGTGTATTTAGATGTGGAACAAGTAGATGTGAATATGGATAATAAGCACACGCAGATGTCAAATGTGTATTTGCAAAGTGGCGTTGGAATGTGGTTTATGGCAAAGCAAAGTGAGGGGCAAGATGGCAAATATCACTTCAAAAATGGTGTGATTTCAGGCTGCGATATACAATATCCATTATGGCATATGAATGTAAGCTCCGGCACATACAATACAGATAAAGAATATATGAGCGTGTGGAATCCTAGATTCTATCTTGGGGCAGTGCCGGTGTTTTATCTGCCATATTTTGTCGCACCAACGGGCAATAAAAGGAAAAGCGGTCTGCTCACCCCCACTATGTCTTTAAGCAATAAGCAAGGCTTTATGTATATGCAGCCTCTTTTTATTGCACCATATGATCGCTGGGATATGACAATCGCCCCACAGATAAGGACACAGCGTGGGGCTGGAGGGGATTTAGAGTTTCGCTTTGCTGATAGGGATAATAAGGTTGCCATTTTACAAACGCGTTATTTTCAAAATACAGATGAATACACAACGCTATATAACCTTAAAAATAAATACATTTATGGTGGGACTTTTAAATATGACACACAGGGAATCTTTGCAAGGAATAATGACAATATAAAGGACGGGTTTTTTGCTGATATTACTTATATGAATGATTTAGAGTATATGCGTTTAAGAAGCCTTAATGCCGCATTTAATACGCGTTTATATGAATCTCGTGTGAATTATTTTCTTAATTCCAACAAACACTATTTTGGGACATATTTTAAATATTACCTTGACTTATCTAAGGTGGATAATAGTCAAACTTTTCAAGCCCTACCGCAACTGCATTACCACCACTACACAGATTCTCTATTTTTTAGGAATCTGCTTTATACCTTTGATTTTCAAAGTAAGCATATTACGCGACCTTCAGGCTATGGGTATTTTCAAAATACAATGTCTTTGCCTATCGGTTTAGCTCTACCAATACTCAACGATTATATATCACTTGGGGCAAATATAGATGCTTATGCGACTTCTGTGTCCTTGCAAGATTATCAAGGGATAACTGACGCTTTAAAACAGCCATTAGGGAAAAATATCAATTACAGCGTGAGCAGTTATAATGTCTCGATTAACTCTGACATTGCGCGTCCATATAAGCATTTTTTTCACTCCTTGCATTTTGAGGCTCTTTTTAGTGGCGCGTTGTATAAATACACTTCTGAAGCCGTGAATGATGATAGATATGAGGCGTATAATGAGCTTATTAATCAGGGCTTACCACAAGAGGCACTTGCTGTGATTTGGAATCCAAGTGATATTGTTGATGTTGTGAAAAATAAGCATAAAGTGGATTTGAAATTTTCACAATACTTTTATGGTAAAAATGGCAAGGAGCTTTTCTATTGGCGTATGTATCAGCGATTGTTTATGCAAGATAGTTTTTTAAATAGCTCTCAAGTCTTACGCAATGAGCTGGGATTCTCCCCACTTGATGGGTTAAATTTTAGCGGTTCGGTGTTTTATTCATATATAAGAAAAACAATCAGCGAAGCTTCAGTTAATGCATCTTTTAACAAATGGGGGCTAGATTCTAATCTCACTTATTATTTTAAGCTTGATCCATTATATTTAAGCTCTGGTTTGTATTCACCACAGGGCAATACAGGCTTTGCTCGTGGGACATTGGGCTATGATTTTGGCTATTTTCGTTTAAATACGAATGTGGGCTATGATGTGGGACTTGGGTATTTAAAGGATTGGTATGTTACAATCTCCAAAGACATTCGGTGTTTTGGTGTGGCTTTGAAATTTGCTCAAGATATCCGCCCAACACTTACAGCAGATAATCAAATTACGCCAATTAAAAATCAATATGTAAAGATTGAGTTCCGTTTTGTGCCTTTGGCAAACACGGGCTTTACTTATAGATTCAAAGAATAAGGAGGAAAGGTGCAAAAGATTATATTTTCTCAAGCCCAAGATGCACTGCCACCTTTGCTTGATGTGATATATATTAAGAATCTTAACCTAGAGAATGCAATTTTAGTCGCTATTGGTAGGGAGGGTGTGGGCTTTGCAAGTGTGTTGGCTAACAAGCTTAAAGTCCCTATGGCATTTCTTTTTACACAGATTATCCCTTCCCCACTCAATCCTGAATGCCCTGTGGCAGTGGTAAGCGAGGATATGGAGATTGTGATAAATGAAGAGCTAGTGAGTGCTTTTGGTATTAGCCTTGATTATGTATATGGGGAGGCACAAAGGCAATATGAAGAGGCGATTTTACCCGCTCGGTATCAGCTGCGAAAAGGAGAGGGGATTAGCTCATTTGCGGGTAAAGATATTTTGCTTTTTGATTTGGGGATTGAGACGGGATTGCGTATAGGTGTAGCGATAAAAACTTGTATGAACTTAAAAGCAAAAAGTATTTGTGTGCTTGCACCTGTGATGCCTAAAAATATTTATGAGTTTTTAAGCGAGATTTGCGATGATGTATGTTGCCCTTATCCGCTTGAAAACTATGTTTCTACGACACATTATTTTCCCACTCTTCAGCCCATAGATGATGAGAGTTTTGAAGAGATTCTAAGCCAAACTACAACAAAGGAGACAAATGCAACGCATTGATATACAAAATGAGAATCTAAATGAGAGTTATACTTTTAACTATATGGCAAAGGCAGCAAATGGCAGTGTGCTGTATCAAAACGGCGGAAGTGTGCTACTAGCAAGTGTGTGTGCGGAAGAGAATAACAAATATGATGATGACTTTTTGCCCTTAAGTGTGCAATACATTGAAAAAGCCTATGCGAGTAATAAATTCCCCCCCGGTTTTGTGAAGCGAGAGGGCAAACCTAGTGAATTTGAGATTCTCACTTCTAGGCTCATTGATAGGACATTGCGTCCGCTTTTTCCCAAAGGCTATAGGCATATTACTTCAATTGTTATTTGGGTGCTAAGCTATGATGGCAAGAGTGATTTGCAGCTCAATGCACTTAATGCCGCATCGGCAGCTTTATATGTCTCAAACCTGCCTTTAGAGAGTTTAAAAGACAATGCGGTGTGTGGGGTAAGAATCGGGCGTAAAAATGGAGCGTTTGTATTAAATCCCACAATGGAGCAGATGAGTGAAAGTGAGCTTGATTTGTTTGTGTCCGGCAGGGGTGATGAGCTATTAATGATTGAAATGAAAAGTATTAGGAGTGAAAAAGGGGCAAATGAACTTAGTGAAAGGGATATGATACTTGCTTTAGAATCTGCTAAAAGTTATATAGACAGGGCGACACAGAGCTATCACAAATATTTTGCCCCTTATAAAAAGCAAAGCCTTGCGATTGATTTAAGTCAAGATTCACTTAACACTGATTTATTAGAAAAAATTGCTAAAAACTACCATAGCCAAATTTTAGAAGCCATCACATTTTTAGCTAAATCAGAATCTCAAATGCAGCTTCATTCCATTATCAAACAGGCAATGCGTGAGTGTGGCATTGAAGAAGAGAAAATCGCCACAGAGCATATTAAGGCGTATAAGAAAAAGCTTGTGCGTGAGATGATTATAGAATCTGCTATTAGGGCTGATGGCAGGGGCTTAAAGGATATTCGCCCTATCAGTATAGAGACAAATATTCTGCCCTTTGCTCACGGCAGTGTGCTTTTCACACGTGGGCAAACTCAAGCCCTTGTGAGTGCGACACTTGGCAGTGAGAATGACGCACAAAGCTATGAGATGTTAGGTAGTAAGAATGCGTTAAAACGGCGATTTTTATTCCATTATAATTTCCCCGGATTCAGCGTTGGCGAAGCAAGTATGATAGGCAGTGTAGGGCGTAGAGAGCTAGGACACGGCAATCTTGCTAGACGCGCTTTAGAATCTAGCCTTACTTCGCAGGATAGGACAATCCGCTTAGTGTCAGAGATTTTAGAATCTAATGGCTCAAGCTCAATGGCGAGTGTGTGCGGCGGATCTTTGGCATTATGTGCGTGTGGGGTTCAGGTAGATTCTCTTATAGCGGGGGTGGCTATGGGGCTAGTAACACAGGGGGAGAAATACGCTATACTCACAGATATTAGTGGTTTAGAAGATCACGATGGTGATATGGATTTTAAGGTTGCTGGTGGATATAAGGGCATAAGTGCAATGCAAATGGATATTAAGCTTGGTGGCATTTCAAAAGAGATTTTAGAAGAATCTTTACTGCAAGCAAAGGAAGCAAGGGAGCAGATTCTAGGCATTATGGAGGAAGCTAGGGCAAAGATTGTGCTAAATCATTCTATCTTGCCAAAGAGTGAAAGTTTTAAGATTGCCCCACATAAGATTGTTGAAGTGATCGGGCAAGGTGGGCGTGTGATAAAGGATATTATTGAGCGATTTGAAGTGAGTATTGATTTGGAGCGTGAAAGTGGAATAGTGAATGTGAGTGCAAGTAATGAAGATAATCTTGCTAAAGCCAAGGCTTTTATCCTAGAGATTGTAAGTGGAGCTAAAAGTGATAGGGTAGATTGGGAGAGTTATAATGTGGGTGAGCGATTTGTTGGGAAGATAAAGAAAATTGCGGATTTTGGGGTATTTGTGGAGCTGCCGCGTGGTGGTGATGGGCTATTGCATATCAGCAAAATTATTAAAGATAAGAATGAAAGCATTCATAGTGTGTTGCAAGGCAAAAGTGAGTTAGAGTGCGAGATTCTCTCCCGCAATAAGGGCAAGGTGGAGTTAGGCTTAGTTTAATGTTTTTTTTATTAAAGCTTAGGCATAATCACGCTTCCAAAGTGTCAAGTAGGGGACAGATCCGAACAGACTTTGAGATTTTGTAAAGAGGTGTTCAATGAAATTCTTAGCTCTTTTGTGTTTAGGAATGATTGGTTTCGCATTTGGTGTGGAGAATAATGATATGGGATTGAGTATGGTTGTTTCATATTCAATTGGTGGTGCTGTGATTGGTTTGGGCATTGCGGCTCTTGGTGGTGCTATTGGTATGGGACACGCTGCAGCTGCGACAATCTCTGGAACAGCTCGTAATCCCGGAATCAGCGGTAAATTGCTTGGGACAATGTTTATTGCATTGGCGTTGATTGAAGCACAAGTTATCTATACCTTGGTTTTAGCACTTGTTGCTATATATGCAAATCCTTTCCTTCCAAGCGGAGCTGTGTTGGCAATATAGTCTAACTTATGCAGATTCTACTTTTGAATCTGCATTGTGCGCTGGTGGTGGAATTGGTAGACACACCATCTTGAGGGGGTGGCGGGGCGACCCGTGCGAGTTCAAGTCTCGCTCAGCGCACCATACTTTAAAATCAACTTCTTGTTATTTTTATCATTTGCCGGAGTGGTGAAACTGGTAGACGCGCTAGACTCAAAATCTAGTAGGGGCAACCCTGTGTCGGTTCGAGTCCGACTTTCGGCACCATAAATACCTAGACTTTATTAAATCTCTATAGTTTATGATTTTTCAGGCTTTTATAGATGATATTATTTTGGTGATTAAAGGATATATTATTGGAATCTGGTTTTGCTCACTCTGTCCTTAGCCTTGTTGTGCCACTTTTTGTGGTTGTGATGGTTGTGCTTTTAAGACGCGTTGTGCTTTCACTTTTTCTAGGCGTATGCTTAAGCGGACTTATGCTTTATGGCTTTTCTTTAGAATCCTTAAGCTTTGTGTGTAAGGCGATAAGTAGCGTGTTTTATGATGAAGGTATAAATTGGGACGGGGCATTTATCTTTGCCTTTTTGATTATTTTAGGCGTGATTACGCAGATTATTCTATATAGTGGGGCGATTGGGGCGTTTGTAAAATGGGCTAGGAATCATATCAAAACCGCTAAAGGCTCGGAATTTCTAGCTTTTGTTGCTGGAGTAGTGATTTTTATTGATGATTATTTTAATGCCTTGACCGTTGGACAAATCTCACGCTCACTCAATGATAGCTTTCACTCTAGCCGTGAGCGTTTGGCGTATATTATTGATTCTACTTCGGCACCCATTTGTATTCTTATACCGCTTTCAAGCTGGGGGGCTTATAACATAGGGCTTTTAAGTAAGCAGGGCATTGAAGAGCCTTTTATGGTGCTACTGCAAAGCATTCCAAATAATTTTTATGCTTTTTTTGCGTTGATTGCTGTTGTTTTGACAATTATATGGCGGGTGAATTTGCCTGTAATGCGGAATAATGTCAATGTGGGTATGCAGGATTCTAAAGCACAAGATTCTAAAATAAATGGGACACATATTTTTCAACGCAAAAGTGCTATTATTTATCTCATCGTGCCGATTCTCGCCCTTATTGTAGGTATTTGTTTTATGATTTTTTATACAGGTTTTCAAGGGCTAGAAGATGGAGAGAGTGGGCTAATTGCTATGCTATCTCACACGGACACGCCTTTTTCACTTTTTTGCGGTGGGGCATTTGCACTTGTGGTTACGCTTTTAATGACACTTGGGATTATAGAATCTAAAGAGTATCCTAGCATTTTTTGGTTTGGGGCAAAAAGTATGTTTGGTGCGATTTTAATTTTGATTTTTGCGTGGGCGATTGGACCGGTGATAAAGGATCATATCCAAACAGGCGTGTATTTGGCAAATGTGGCAAAAGATGTGCTAAGTGCTGATATGATGGTGTTTATGCCCGTGTTTTTATTCCTTATTTCTGCTTTTATCGCCTTTTGCACTGGCACAAGCTGGGGGACATTTGCCATTATGCTACCCATTGGTATGGAAGTAACGCTCCAAAGTGGTAGTGGTGAGATGACGCAGGGTGCATTTTTGGCTTTATCAGCTATTTTATCGGGTGCAGTCTATGGTGATCATACCTCGCCCATTTCAGATACGACCATTCTTTCTGCTGTGGGGGCTGGCTGCTCTGTGCAAAGCCATTTTATTACGCAGTTTCCTTATACCAGCATTGCTGCTTTGTGTGCGGGGGTAAGCTTTGTGCTACTTGCTTTAACACAAAGCACTTTGATTGCTTTTTGCGTGGGTTTTGTGTTGCTTGGCGGTATTTTTTATGTGCTTAAAAGATTCTATGGTGGGGATATTGAGATTATACAAAACACATAATGGGGGGGGCGTGGCCGATTCTACATCCACTCTAGAATCTTGCTTACCTCATTTGCTTCAAAGCATTTGATTGTGGCATTTTTGGGCTTTTTAGCAAGGATAACTTTTTCAAATCCATAGTTTTCTAGCTCTTTTAGCCTTATCTCAATATTGCTAACTTCGCGTATATCGCCTACAAGTGAAACTTCGCCCACAAAGGCAGTTTTAGGACTAAGCGGACGATTTTTAAAGCTTGAGACAATACTTGCAATAACGGCTAAATCCGCACTTGGCTCACTTATCTTTATGCCACCTACGACATTGACAAATACATCATATCGTCCAAGTGGCATATCAAGTTTTCGCTCCAAAAGAGCTAAAAGCATATTCAAGCGGTTAGTATCAAAGCCTGTGCAAGAGCGTTTAGGATAGGCAGATTCACTCACAAGGGCTTGAATCTCAATGATAATAGCTCTACTCCCCTCAAGTAGCACAGCCACAGCACTTCCAGCTTGGGCTGAACGCTGATTGAAAAAAAGCCTTGAAGCGTTTTTGGCACTCACAAGCCCACATTCTTTCATCTCAAAGATTCCAATTTCACTTGTTGTGCCAAAGCGATTTTTAAAGCCCCTTAGCATTCTTAGTTCTTTGCTTGGATCACCTTCAAAATACAGCACACAATCTACCATATGCTCCAAGATTCTAGGTCCGGCAATGGAGCCTTCCTTTGTGATATGCCCGATGATAAAAATGCTGATATTTCGCTCCTTTGCTAACCGCATAAGTGCAAAGGTAACTTCACGCACTTGTGAAACACTACCGGGTGCGGAAGTGATTTCCGGGGAATATATCGTTTGGATAGAATCTATCACGCATAGGCTGTATTTCCGCTCATTTAGAGCTTGTGTAATGCTACTTAAATCAATTTCATTGAGCAAAAAGAGATTTTCACTTACAGCACCCAGCCGAGTGGAACGCATTTTAATCTGCCCAGCACTCTCTTCCCCACTCACATAGAGAATCTTAAGGGCTGATTTTTCTGCTAAATTTCCTGCAATTTTTAATAAAAGTGTAGATTTGCCAACACCCGGACTGCCACCGATAAGGTATAGCCCACCGGGCACAATGCCCCCACCAAGCACAATATCAAGCTCTTCTTCATAGGAAGTGAAATGCTGAATAGATTCAAATTGAACTTCTGTAATGGGAATAGCGTGGGTTGTGGGATTGTGATTTTGACTTGCAAGGCTATATTTTTTCATTTCACCTTTAAGCTCAACTAAACTATCCCAACTCCCGCAACTGCTACATTTTCCAAGCCACTTTGGGCTTTGCCAACCGCAAAATTGACATTCAAAAACTACACTTTTTTTTGCCACCTTAAAGCCTTAAAAAATACTATCAAGCAGAATCTTCACATATTCTTGTTTGTCAAATTTCAATAAATCATCAGCCTTTTCGCCCACACCTATGAAACAAATGGGGATTTTAAGCTCACTTACAATGCTAAAAATCGCCCCTCCCTTGCTTGTGCCATCAAGCTTTGTGATGATAATGCCATCAAATGTAATATTTTGTGAAAATGCCTTAGCTTGATTAATCGCGGAGCTTCCCTGTGTGCCATCAAGCACAAGGAATTTTCTCAAAGGCAAATCCCGTAGGGCTTTTTGACAGACACGCACGATCTTTAAAAGCTCATTATTGAGATTTGTTTGATTATGCAATCGCCCTGCGGTGTCAATGTAAAGCTCATCAATATTTCTTGCTAAAGCGGAATTAATGCTATCAAAGGCAACCGCACTTGGGTCGTGCATATGTTGTGTGGCAATCACAGGAATACTAAGCCTTTCACCCCAAAGCTTAATTTGCTCAATGGCAGCTGCTCGGAAAGTATCTCCTGCAGCCAACATTACCTTTTTGCCTTCTTTTTGTGCGAGATTGGCAAGTTTAGCAATGCTTGTGGTTTTGCCTGCCCCATTTACACCAACGATTAATGTAACAAGAGGTTTGATAGAATCTGTATTTTCTAGTAAGGGGGAAGATTCAATTTCAAGCAGGGCGATTAGGGCTTTATGCAGTGCGTCTTTAGAGACATAAGGAGGCAGAGAATCTAAAATAGATTCTACAAGCTCGTATGCAATATCGCATTCAATCAAAATCTCTTCTAGCTCATCTTTGCTTAACTTGTCCTTTTTTGAGCCAAGCAGTGAGGCGATATTTTGTGTGGTTTTTTGGAGGGTTTTACTTAGGGATAAAATCATTTTTGCTCTTGAGTTTGGGTTGGATTTGAATCTTGCTCTTGCGGGATATTATCAAGGATTTCAATCTCATCTTGTGCTTTAGCATCAAGCTTATCTTGGATAAGATAGCGTATGTCAAGTTCTATCATCTCTTCAGGCACTAATCCCACATAGTCAATCACTTTCTCGCCTTGCTTATCATATAGGGCTATGTAGCTTTGCTTTTCATCTTTGCTTAGGAAGTTTAGCAGATTCTTATCGTCATTTGGGGCATAAAGCTTGAATCTTGGATTGATAGCATTGATTTGATCTTGCAAGGCTTGTAAATCTTCTTTTGGGCTAATGGCAACAATGGATATAAACTCTTGGTATTTATTGTGTAAATCAAGGATATGGAGTAGCTCATCTTGGCATTGTGTGCAGTCTTTGGAGATAAAAAAGAGCAAGGTTGGACGCTCATCTTTGGTTTGAAACACGCTTTGAGTTTGGTTTGTTTTAAACTTCAAAGATTCATTTTGCGTGTTTGTAACTTCAATATTGAGAATCTTATCTTGCCCTCCGCCCTCAAAACCAAAGACATCTTTGTCCCTATCAGCCTCATCACTACACGCACTCAAAAACACCGCCATTACCACACATATAAGCAAAGTTTTAAGATGAGATTGTCTTGGTAGAATCTGTAAAAACTGCATTGCTTCTCTCCAAAGTATAGGTTTTGTGCTATCATTATATCCAAAAAAAGGATTAATAATTACCAAACAAGACTTTAGAAAAGTAGCAAAAGCATTTTTGGGATATAAAACGCGCTATGCCTCGTTGCAAGATAGGTCGTTAAATCCCGCACTTTTTAGAATCTTAAGGCAAAAGGGTGCAAAAAATGTGCTTGTGTATATGCCTTTTGGCAATGAAGTGAATATTTTCCCGCTCATCTCCACGCTTCGCAAAAAAAAATATCGTGTTTTTGTGCCTTATATACAAGAATTTTATTTTAAAATGATACCATTGCGAATGCCATTGCAAAAAAATGTCTTTGGCATTTATGAGTCAAATAATTCTACATTTAATTTAATAAAAGTTGATGCGGTGATTATCCCTGTTTTAGGGATAGATAAGGATTTTAGGCGTATTGGTTTTGGCAAGGGTATGTATGATAGATTTATGTCTTGCCTGAAGAAAAAAGTTTATGTTATTTTTGTAGCAAGAAGTCCAAACTACACTCCAAGCGTGATTACAGAATCTTATGATGTGCAAGGAGATTGTTTTGTAACCCCATCGGCTTTATGTTTAAGGAAGCACAATGGAAGTATGGTATGTCATAGGCGGTATAACCTTCGCGTTATTGGTGGGCGTGAGTGTGTATCTTATCACAAGAAAGATTTTTAACTCTCACTCCCAAGTGATTATAGAGCAAGCCAAAGCAAAGGCAAAGGCGATTGAGTATGAGGCACAAGAAAAGCTAAAAGATCATAAGATTCATATTAAAGAAGAACAGCTTAGGCTTCAGCAGGAGTTTGACAAAGAGAATGTGAGATTAAAAAAAGAATATGAATCTGCTCTAGCGGAATTTGAAAAAGAGGAGCAACGCCGCTATCAGCAACTCAATCATCAAAAACAACAAGTTGAGAAAGAAAAGCAGGAAATTGCCGAGCTTAAAATCAAAGTTTTGCGTTCCCAAAGTGAGCAGGATAAACTCAAGCTTGAATATCAAAACGCAAAAAAAGAAATGCTAAATCTTATAGCAAATCATGCAAAAATGAGTAGAGAGGAAGCCACGAGCATTTTGCTTTCACATCTTGAAGAAGAACTTGCTGATGAAAAGGCTATGCTTATCCGTAGATATGAGAGGGAGGCAAAAGATGAAGCCAAAAAAAAGGCAAATTATATCCTTGCCCAAGCCACTACGCGTTATGCGGGTGAGTTTGCTACTGAACGCTTGGTTAATGTTGTCAATCTTCCAAATGATGAGCTAAAGGGACGCATTATTGGTAAGGAAGGGCGAAATATTAAGACTTTGGAGCTTATTAGCGGGGTAGATGTCATCATTGATGATACGCCTTGTAGCATTATTTTAAGTAGTTTTAATCTCTACCGCAGAGCCATTGCTACACGCACGATTGAAAGCCTTGTGGAAGATGGCAGGATTCAGCCTTCACGCATTGAGGAAGTGTATGAACGCATTAAAAATGAGATGGATGAGCAAATGCGTCAAGATGGCGAAAATATCGTGCTTGATATGGGGCTTGGCTATATGCACCCAGAATTGAAATTTTTGCTTGGCAAAATGCGTTATCGTGCATCTTTTGGGCAAAATGCCCTTGGGCATTCTATTGAAGTGGCAAATCTTGCAGCCATTATCGCTGGAGAGCTTGGCGGAGATGAGAAACTCGCACGAAGGGCTGGAATCTTACACGATATAGGCAAAGCACTTACCCAAGAGCTTGGTGGTAGCCACGTGGATTTGGGCGTTGAGGTTTGCACCTGCTACAAAGAACATCCTGTTGTGATTAATGCTATCAAAGCTCATCACGGCTATGAGGAGATAAAAAGCACAGAATGTGCTGCTGTGTGTGCTGCAGATGCGTTATCTGCTGCGAGACCGGGGGCTAGGAGAGAGGTGCTTGAAAATTTCCTAAAAAGAATGCAGGATATTGAAAATATTGCGATGGATAAAATCGGCGTGAAACAAGCCTATGCTATTAATGCGGGTAGAGAAGTGCGTGTGATTGTAAGGGCGGACTTGGTCAGTGATGAGCAAAGTGTTGTGTTAGCACGCGATATAGCCAAAGAGATAGAATCTAATTTACAATATCCGGGTGAAATTAAAGTCAGCGTAATACGAGAGCTAAGGGCTGTGGAATATGCAAGATAAGTGTCATAAAGGCTTCAAAAGTTTCAATCAGGATTCTAACATTTTTGCTTGGTTGCCTGTTTTGTGCGTTACTTTTGGTGCGTTTATCTTTAATACTTCGGAGTTTATACCTATTGGGCTTTTAGGTGCGATTGGCAATGACTTTTCTATGAGTGATTCTGAAGTTGGGGTAATGCTAACTATCTATGCGTGGGTGGTAGCTCTTGCGTCTTTGCCGCTTATGCTCTATTTTGCACAAAGCAATCTTAAATCCCTTATGCTAGGCGTTATTTTTGTATTTGTGCTTAGTCATTTCATCTCTGCTTTAGCACAAAATTTCATTATGCTTGTAGCCTCTCGCATAGGCGTAGCCCTATCTCACGCACTCTTTTGGTCTATCGCCTCTGTTATGGCGGTGCGTGCTGCCCCAAAGGGTAAGCAAAGCAGTGCATTGGGCTTTGTGATTACAGGGAGTTCTCTTGCTATGATTGTGGGGCTGCCGCTTGGGCGTATGATAGGGCTATATGTGGATTGGCGGGTGAGCTTTTTGTGTATTGGACTTGTGGCATTATGTGTTGGCATTGCTTTCTGGCGAGTGTTTCCTACTATGCCAAATACGCAAAACATTTCGCTAAAAACGCTTCCTACACTTCTGCATAACAAGGCATTTATGAAGATTTGCTTTCTCACGCTTGCATTTGTGAGCGGACATTTTAGTGCATATACTTATATTGAGCCATTTTTGGAGAATGTGGCTGGGTTTAGGGCTAATTCTATTACTTTTGTCTTGTGTTTGTTTGGGCTTATGGGTGTGGTTGGCAGTGTGCTATTTGCGAGATTCTATGAGAGATTTCATTTAGCCTTTGTGCGTCTTAGCCTTTTTGGTTTGGGTTTTAGTATGCTTTTGTTGTATGTTGTGAGTGAATCTAGTGTGGCTACTACGCTACTTTGTGCGATATGGGGGCTGTGCTTTATGCTTTTTGGTGTGATTTTTCAATCACAAGTGATTGCTGTTGTGCCAAATGCTACGGCGGTAGCAATGAGTATTTATTCGGGTATTTTTAATGTCGGTATAGGCAGTGGGGCGTTGATTGGCGGCTTGGCATATACGCATTTTGGGATAGAATCTATTGGCTTTGTGGCAAGTGGGATATGTGCTTTTGCGGCGTTATATTTTGTGAGTGCTATGGGCTTTGCGAAAGTGTTTAGGAAGTTTAGGCGAGTGTAAATTATTTAAGTTTCTTCACATAATCACAAGCAAATTGATTATCCATTTCACACGCGCGAGAGTAAAGGAGCTTGGCTTTTGTCAAATCTTGAGGGGTATTTAGCCCTTGCTGGTAAATCTCGGCACTAAGCACACACGCATACAGGCGGTTTTCATCACAGGCTTGTGAATCTAGCTCAAGGGCTTTTTGTGTAAAATCTTTGCTTTTTTGCAAATCCTGCTTGACATTCACACCATAAAAATAATATGTCCCAAGCATAAAACACGCATTTTCCATATCACGCTCACATAGAATCTCAAGGTATTCTAAGCCCTTTTGAATATCCTTTGCTACGCCGTGTCCATCAATAAGTGCTACCGCTTGGATAGAGCACCACTCCACAGCCCCTTCTTTACACGCTTCTATACTATTTTCATAGCCTAGCTGATAGAACTGCTGGGATTTTTCTAGATTTGCTTTAGAATCTTTTTTATCCTTGGATTTTATTTCATAATAATTACCAAGGTAAAGGCAAGCACCTGGGTGCTTACTATCACAGGCTTTTTTTAGAAAATCACTTGCCTCATCACCATTTTTACTCCAGCGTGTTACACCTTGATAAAAGAGTAAATCTGCTTGGCGGATTGATTGCACGAGCGGAGAGAGGGTAGATTCTGCATTGTCTTTATCCATTTGCTCATTTTCACTAGCAAGGGCAAATGTGGAACATAAAAGCATAAGAAAAAATAAGATTCTCACTAGCTACTCCTTTTGTTGAGATGCACGAGTTGGGGGAAGTTATGCGTTATCATTTGATTATGTGAAAAGAAATTTTCAATATGTTGTGTGATTTGCTTTACATCACTTAAGCTATTGATAAGATTCCTAAACTCACTCGCCCCCTCGTGTCCTTTGGTGTAGGCGTGGAGATTCTTGCGAAACATAATCGCCCCCCTTTCCCCATAAAATTCTATCATTTTATGAAAATGCTCCAATACAAGTTCTTTTTTGACAATGGGTGGGATTTCCTGCGTATTGTTTTTAATCTGCCAGAAAATCCACGGCGAAGTAATAGCGGCCCGTCCTATCATCACACCATTTGCACCGGTATGCTCTAGCACCTTTTGGGCTTTTTCCACACTATCAATCTCGCCATTAGCAATAAGGGGCATAGGAATATTTTGCTTAATATACGCGATGGCATCATAATCAATCTTTTCTTTTTTGTAACCATCTGCTCTCGTGCGTCCGTGCACCACGACAAAATCAGACTTCACATCTTTTAGGGCTTGGGCTATCTCGTGGGGAATCTTTTTATCAAAGCCAAGGCGGACTTTTAGACTTGTGTAGGGCGTTTTAGCGTTTTCTTTAATGAGATTAGCAATTTTGACTAACAGATTTAAATCTTTTAGAAGTCCGCTTCCATTGCCGTGATTTGCGACCTTTGGGGCGGGGCAGCCACAATTTAGATCAATTATATCAATGTCCTTTTGAGTGTTTAGAATCTCAACTGCTTGTTTGATAACCTCTTCTTTTGAGCCAGAGATTTGCACACTATAAGGCTGCTCTTGTGGGGATTTTTCAGTCATTTTGAGCGTGCGTTTATTGCTATATACAAGGGCGTGAGAGCTTATCATCTCACTTACGGTTATATCCACGCCAAAGTCCTTAACCACGCTACGAAAAGGCAAATCTGTATAACCTGCAAGAGGGGCTAACATCAAAAGATTCTTAAATTCAATCATTTAATTTCTCTGCTTATAGTCTGTGTAGTCAAAGCGTTTGAGAATCTCAAACTTGCCATTTGTGTCAATCACGCCAAGAAAGGGTAGGGGGATTCCATTAAAGGTGTTGTTTTTTACAATCGTGTAGTGGAGCATATCTTCAAAAATAATTCTATCGCCAACAAGCAGTGGCGTATCAAAGCTATAATCGCCTATAACATCACCAGCTAGGCAGGTTGGACCACCTAAGCGATAAGTATATTGGGCGATATTAATCCCTTTATCAGATTCTATATTGCCATCTTTGCTAAGTTTGCAAAGGGTAGGGCGGTAGGGCATCTCAAGGCAATCAGGCATATGAGCCGCCGCACTCACATCAAGTATGGCTACCTTGCCTTGATTTTCAACAATATCAACCACCTCGCCTATAAGAAAGCCCACCTGCCACCCCACTGCTTCGCCCGGCTCCAAAAACACCTCAATATCATTGTGGCGTTGTTTAAAATCTTTGATAAGATTGATAAGCAACTCGCAGTCATAATCTGCCCGAGTGATGTGATGTCCGCCGCCAAAATTCACCCATTTTTTGTTTTTAAGATAGATTCCAAAATGCTTTTCAAAATGTGGCAATGTGCGTGAAAGGGCGGCAGAATCTTGCTCACAATGTGTGTGAAAATGCAACCCATCAATACCTTGAAGTCCATATTGCTGCACACCTTTTGTAAATTCGTTTGGGGTAATGCCTAAGCGGGAAAGTGGCACACAAGGATTATAAATAGGTGGCTCTACCTCGCTATATAACAGATTCACACGCAGTCCCACTTCAATGGGAGAAAGATTCTGTGTTAGGAGTGTTTGATTTTTAGAATCTATTAGGGGCTTAAACTTCTGCCATTGATTAAAGGAATTAAAAATAATATGCGTAGCATATTCTAAGATGGATTCAAACTCACTTGCTTTGTAAGCTGGGGAAAAGACACATATTTCTTTATGTTGCACACTAGAATCTTGTGTATTATCTTTGTCCTGATTTGCCCTGCCACCTATCTCTTCATAGCCTAACCTTGCTTCATATAGTCCGCTTGCTGTGCTTCCACTTAGAGTGTGTTTAAGTGTGTCAAATCGTCTCCAAAACGCATAGCCTTTGAGTGCTAGGAGAATCTTTGCTCCACTTTGCTTTTGAATAGATTCTAAGATTTTAAGATTGTGATTAAGCCTTTCTTCTTCTAAGACATAAGCGGGTGTTGGAATCTCTAAAAGTGTGAGAGGGTTTCGCATATTTGGCTCACCCTACTATTTAAGGGCGAATTTTCTCACCGCAGCTTCAATCTCAACGGGATTTGATTTAGAGATAAATTCATCAGCATCAAGGGAACGAGCCATATCTTCATTGCTACTTCCGCTCATTGATGAATTGACAACGATAGGCAAATGCACAGTGGCAGGATTGCTTTTGACTTGTTTGATAACTTCAAATCCGCTTGCTTCAGGCATTTCAAGGTCTGTGATAATCATACCGATTGAGTTGATGTCTGTCGTTGGCGAGAAAAGATAATCAAGCAAGTGTTTTCCATTGATAAAATCGTGATGGATAACACCAAGTTTATTAAGGATAAGCTGCATTGTGCGTAGCACCGTTGGGCTATCATCAGCAAGAAGTATGCTTTTTGTCGTATCCACTTGAGAGATTTTAGCAATGCCTTCTTCTTTGTCTTTTTCAATCCACGGGAAGACATCAATCAGCATTTTTTCAATATCCACCACCTGCACTAGGCGTCCATCAAAATATCTTGTGCGGCTCACAAGCTTGCCATTATGCCCGCCACCACCGACACCTACACCTTGCTCAATCTCTGTCCATTTTTTGTTTAAGATTCTATCCGCTTCGTAGATTCTTACCCCAATTGTCCAGCGTGAAAATTCACAAATCATAATAATATCTTCTTCCCCCGGCTCCCGCTTCACACCATAATCACGCAGATTCCTAGCCTTATTGCTACTATCATAATAAAACCATTTACGCATATCAATAAGGGGGATTGTCAGCTCACGAATGGTAATAAGCCCTTCAACTAAGCTATTATTCTCGTGTGTAACGACGGTAAGCATTCCGCTGTATTTGATAACTTCACGAATCTTAAAAACATTTACCGCATATAAATCCTTACCCTTTTCTAAGCGGAAACAAAGTAGCTGTAATTCATTGTTTTTGTGAAGGCTTGTTACTTGATCTATCTTTGACATACTCGTTTTTGACATAATCACACCTCAAATTTTCAAAAATAGCTAATCATAGCACAATTTCACTAAATCTAACTTTATGTATTCTTGTCTTTAGTGAGTTTTGAGCTAAAACGCACTTTTATGACAAGCACAAGCCACCGCAAGATTCCATATACCACATATCCGCTCATCAACACACACAAAGTTTCCTGTGGATTCACATACACAATGCCAAGCAGTAAAATCACGGCAATAAATGACTTAAAATTCCACTGCATTTTTTTAAAGCTAGGATAGCGGATATTACTTACCATAAGGATACTGATAATAAAGCTCCCAAGCAACATTACATACCCATAGTTATAATTTTCAATCAATTTATATTCTAAATCAATCAGCACCCACAGCATCACAACAACTGCCGCGGAGGGAATAGGCAGACCAATAAAAAAGTTTGGTTCGCTACTTGTAGTGATATTAAATCTTGCCAATCGCACCGCCCCAAAGATAACAAAAATTGCCGGCACACACGCTCCTAGCCGCCCATAATCTATGCCGATATAAAAATAAAGTAGCATTGCTGGAGCTACGCCAAAAGCTACAACATCGGCTAGAGAATCAAACTCCACTCCAAATTTGCTTGCCGTGTTTGTAAGCCTTGCTACGCGTCCATCAAGCCCATCAAGAATCATAGAGGCAAGTATCAGCCAACACGCCATTTCAAAATTACCCTTTGAGGCATAAATCACGCTTAAGATTCCTAAAAAAATACTCCCTGCGGTAAAAAGATTAGGTAGGATAAAAAGTGGATTAAACTTCATAGAAATATCCTAATACACTTTGTGAAGCACTCACTCTATCGCCAATACTCACTTTCAGCTCAATTTCGTTAAATGAATTTTTAGAATCTTGAGGAATAGTGATTTGTGTCATTCCTGCTTTCATAAAGCCCATGCGTTCGCCTAGCTCCAAATGACTATAAGCAAAAAGTTCGTGAGAAGAGAAGAAGATAGGGAAAAATTCCATAGAGAATACACAATCATGGTTGTTTTCAAAACGCATTGTAGCGTTGAGCTGGGCTTGTTTTTGTTTATTACAGCAAGTGAGAGACAAACCTTTTTTTTGACTTATCTTGCCTTCAAAAACATCGCAAGGTGCGCGTATTATACCCACATCAAGAAAGCTTGTTTCAATCTTGATATGCACTTCATTATTTGTAGAGTAAACATCTCTTACAATACCATCAACGGGCGAGACAAAGGCGTTGTTTTCGTGCGTTTGTGGAATCCGCTCCGGATTTCTAAACATAGCAACCCACAAAATGAGAAAGACAAGCGACACAAATCCACACAAAGTCCAATCAAACAAAGCACTGATAAGAAATAGGGCAAGAAGCACACCTGTGCCAATCCAACCTTGTTTTGCAATGATTTGTGTTGTTGTCATATTCTCTCCTTACTCTTCTTCCTCAATAGGCACAAGACGCGTTTGCAGCTGATTTTCCTTTTCATACTCTTCAATGATCTCTCGCACCCTAGCCCCATCAATCACCTCTTTTTCAAATAGTTCTTTGACCATATTTTCAATCGCGTCCTTATAATCGCTAAGAAGCTTTTTTACGTGCGTGTAGCGTTCATCAAGTGTGTTTTTGATATGAGTATCAATCTCTTGGGCAAGTTGTTCGCTAAATTCCCTTTGTGTGCCACCACCGCCTAAGAATGTATTGCGTTGCTTTTCAAGCACCATAAGTCCGCTTACATCAGTCATTCCATAATAGCTAATCATTGATTTTAAGATTCCAGTCGCTCTCTCCAAGTCGTTACTTGCTCCAGTTGAGATTTCCCCTAGGAATACTTCTTCAGCTGCCCTACCGCCTAAAAGCACATCTACTTCTGCCATAAGCTCGTGCTTTTGCATAAGGTAGCGATTTTCTTCAGGCGTGTGAAGTGTGTAGCCAAGAGCTGCCATACCACGCGGAATGATAGAGACTTTATTTACCCTATCCGCACCTTTTGTCATTTCAGAGACAACAGCGTGTCCGCTCTCGTGGTAAGCTACAATCTTTTTTTCTTTTGGCGAGATTCTACGAGACTTTTTCTCTAGCCCGGCAATGCCCCGTTCCACCGCTTCTTTAAGGTGTTTTTGACTGACTTCTTTCTTATTTTCTCTGCCTGCAAGCAATGCGGCTTCATTAATAATATTTGCTAAATCCGCCCCAGCAAGCCCTGCGGTGAATTTTGCTATCTCGTGTAAATCAACATCTCGTGCCAGAGAAACATTTTTGATATGCACTTTGAGAATCTCAAGTCGCCCTTCAAAATCAGGCTTATCCACAAGCACTTGCCTATCAAATCGCCCCGGACGCAACAATGCAGGGTCTAAAATCTCAGGGCGGTTAGTCGCCGCAAGGACAATAACAGGGGCAGATTCAGAGCCAAAGCCGTCCATTTCAGCTAAAAGCTGATTAAGCGTTTGTTCTCTTTCATCATTGCCACCTACCATACTTCCAGCGGCACGGCTTTTACCAATAGCATCAATCTCATCAATAAAAATAATGCTTGGTGCATCTTTTTTTGCCATTTCAAACAAATCTCTTACCCGACTTGCCCCAAGTCCAACAAACATTTCAATAAAGCTACTTCCGCTCATTGAGAAAAATGGCACATTTGCTTCACCTGCCACGGCTTTAGCTAAAAGCGTTTTTCCAGTCCCCGGAGGTCCTACTAACAGCACCCCGCGTGGAATCTTAGCGCCAACTGCCGCATACCGTTCGGGGTATTTGAGAAAATCTACAATTTCTACAACCTCTTCTTTTGCTTCTGCATTTCCTGCCATATCATCAAAACGCACATTAGGTTTTTCGGCATTCACAAGCTTTTTGGCGTTCCCCATACCAAAGATTCCACCGCCCATACTTTTTTGCATACGAGCTGTTAGGAACATCCACAAAGCAAGAATAATAAAAATAGGCAAAAGCATATTTACAAGATCGCCTAAGAAACTCCCCTCACTAAAGCCACTATACTCAACCTTTTTTTCATCTAGCAGTGGCACAAGCCCAAGGTCTGCCACCTTTTTGGTCGTATAAAGTGTGCGTGGGGAAGTGTGTGCTGAATAGGCTTTGATATAAGTCTGTCCAATGCTTACAGAGCTAATTTCACCCTTAGCTATAAGCTCCTTTAGCTCATTGTAGCTAATCTCTTTTGTAACGCTCCCTCCGATAAGTTTATCGGTTAGCGACTCGCCATTTGGTGAAAATAGCTTAAACAAAAGTAAAGCAAGAATCACAAAAATCGCAAAAGTAAGAAATGGATTTTGCTTAAAAGGTGGTTTTTTATCATTATTTTCCATAATTATTGTCCTTTTATTCTATTCTAGTGTTAGTTTCAAGGCTACCCATTCATCTTGGCAACGAGATTCTAGCACTTTAAAATCACTAAAAGTCTGCATTATATCAAATTTATATTCATCAAGTATCCCAGAAAGGATTAAAACGCCATTTTTTGCTAATTTTGCCTTAAAATCATTGTGTAAAAGCTTCACAACAAAGGCAATGATATTGGCAGTAATGACATCATAAGTTGGCGGAGAATCTTCCGGGGCTTGAGCGATACTACCAAGCCAAATATCGCATAAAGTTGTATTATTGAGCTTAGCATTTTTGTGTGTTTCTGGCACAGCACTTGCATCAGTATCACACGCATAGGCTTTCGCACCAAGCTTGTGAGCGGCTACACTTAAGATTCCACTGCCACAGCCCACATCAAGCAATGTTTTATTGTGTAAATCAAGTTGGCTAAGAAATTCCAAACACATCGCTGTGCTTGCGTGATGTCCAGAGCCAAAGGCAAGGGCGGGATTGATGATAATTTCGTGTTTGACTTGTGGGGATTTAGAATCTTTATCTTCATATTGCGATTCATACCACGATGGGCGGATATAGAAGATTCCACTAGAAATAGGCTGTATAGAATCTTGATAGGCTTTTATCCAATCGCAATTTGCTTTTTTCTCAATGTGATAACAAAAGCCAACAGATTTGTCAAAAATCGCTGAAAGGTTTAAGGCATAGGTTTGTAAAGATTTAAGGAGACTAGAGATGTCAAAATCATCTGCTAGGCGGATAATAATTTGTGTGGGTTGAGCATTGTCGCTATTGTTTTGAGATAGGGCTTTGGCTTGTAAAATGCTAAAATCATTAAAGCTCTGCCAAGAATCTTCATCATAGCTAATGGCAAATGGATTTGAAGCAGATGAGTTTAAAGTGGGGAAAATGTCTAAATATTCTATCGCAGAAGAAGTTTTGTCTGTAATAAAATCAGCGAATTGCTCTAAAAAGTGGCTTGGGTGGATAATAATCTCCCAATATGTTTGATGTTCCAAGCCATTCATTAAGACTGAAGCCTAGTCTTCATTCACACCTAGCACGACTTCAAGCTTTTCTTTGAGAACTTGAGGCGTAAATGGTTTTACAATATAGTTATTTACCCCAGCTTTTAAAGCCGTGATGACTTCAGCTTTGCCCCCTTCAGTCGTTACCATAATAATGGGAATAGTCGTATATCGCTCATCAGAACGCACTTTTTTAACCAAATCTAATCCATTCATCTCTGGCATATTCCAGTCTGTAATAAGCACCTGTATGCCCTCAGTAGTGTCCATAATCTGCCAAGCTTCCACGCCGTGTTCCGCTTCTAAAATATCCTCATAACCTAAGCGTTGGAGAGTATTTTTTATAATCCGTCTCATCGTAGAGCTATCATCAACAACCAGCAGTTTCAAGTTATCTCCTTCTTTAAATGTGGCT
The DNA here is from genome assembly GCF_000284635.1 of Helicobacter cinaedi PAGU611. Taxonomy (NCBI): domain Bacteria; kingdom Pseudomonadati; phylum Campylobacterota; class Epsilonproteobacteria; order Campylobacterales; family Helicobacteraceae; genus Helicobacter; species Helicobacter cinaedi. The sequence continues at coordinate 354,004 of NC_017761.1, forward strand.
ATCATAAATAAACCGACATTTTAGCATATCTTTATATACAAGTTAGATGAATCCTTGCATTTTTTTCAAAAATCGGCATTTTATCTTAGTCTCTAAAAAATTGCAAGGCTTCTTTTAGGTTTATTTTTCCTTCATAAAATGCCTTGCCTACGATAACACCGCCAATATAAGGGCTTTTATCAAGTGTGTGTAGCTCATCTAGCCTTGCAAATCCCCCACTAGCAATGGTATAAATTCCACTACTTTGAGCAATGCTTTCCGTCCAGTCAATATTAATCCCACTCAATGCCCCATCGCGGTTAATATCTGTGCAGATAATAGCTTGGACTTTGCTACCTGCAAACCTTGTTGCTAGAGTTTGTGAATCTAGTGTGCTTTCTTCTACCCAACCTTGTGTGGCAACCTTGCCATTGCGTGAATCAATCCCAACAGCCACGGGATAAGATTCTGCCATAGTTTTGACAAACTCCCAATTTTCTGTGGCAATAGAGCCTAGAATCACCCTTACACCCATTTGTGTGTAAAGCTTAATGCGGTTTTCATCGCGGATTCCCCCACCGACTTGCACTTGCAGCGTGGTAGAAGCAATAATCTTTTCAATATGTGTAAGATTCTTTGGAATCCCAGCCATTGCTCCATCTAAATCCACAATATGCAAAAACTTAGCCCCCATATCTTCAAAGCTTTTAGCAAAGTCCAAAGCTTCCCCATAGACTTTTGCACTTTGCATTTCGCCCTTAAAAAGTCGCACTGCCTTGCCATCTTTTAAATCAATCGCGGGATAAATATCAAGTGCCATTCTCACTCCTCATCTGGCTTAATATTATCATACATCCATTCCGCACACCAGCCCACAAACGCAAAAACTAAAAACGCATAACGCACATTAAAATAATTATCTGAAATGGCTAACACAGAGGTGCAAATAAAACAAATGATAATATTTAAGACAAGTAGGGCAAAATTCATATATTCATAGAATCCAAATAAGTCTTTATGCCTTATCATTACCCAAATGAGCAGTCCAACGCCCACAACTAAAGCAAAAATATCAAAATATGCATAAAGGTTATCGCGAAAATAATAAGGTTGCAAGGAAAGGGCAAACAACACAGCAATAACAACATTGACTGGAGGACGCATATCATAGAGCATTTTACCGATTTGATTATGCTGATTTGGGTGTATGCCAAAAATTAAAAATAAGAGTGGGACATAAACAAATAATATATAAGCACAAGCTATCAGCACAATGCGTGGCAAATAATCCACTAAGAGTTCAAAAAAGCCACGATGATAAATACTCCCTTCAATAGCAAACATATCCATAATATCTTCAGTCTGCGTTGTATGTGTGCTTTTAAGAATCACAAGATAGATAAAGACAATGCTTAGGCTTAGCATAATTACTCTTTGTAAGGCATTACTTGTTTGATACCAACTACTCATAATCACAAATACCCCACTTAGCACAAATCCACAGAGCAACAAAAAAATGCTTAGGCTATCAAAAAACTGATCTTCACGGATAAAAATCAAAAATAAATGCGAGAAAGATTGCGAAAATTGTGAAGTGAAAAGGGTGAGATTTGTAAAAACAAAAAGAGCAAACAAAATCAGTGAAAAAATAACTTTTATGCGTGTATTATTAATCATTTATATCCTTTTAATAGTTTCTTAGAAAATAACCATCTATACCATCGGCAATACCAAGTGCTAGAAATTTTTGATATTCTTTTTTGGCAATAAGCTTCCCTTCATCTTTGTGTGAAGCATAACCAATTTCAATAAGGACGGAAGGCATTAATGCTCCAGCCAAAACCCAAAAAGGACCTTCCCTTACAGCTCCATCGTGGGTATTATGTGTTTGCTTTACAATATTGAGTATGCCTGATTGAATCTCAATAGCAAGTTTGTGTGAAGCAACAAGATGAAAGCTACTGATGGTATTTAAAAATGATTTCGTAGCAAAATGGCTCATTGTTTCAATATCGCCTTGGTTTTCTGCCTTTGCCACTTGTTCGGCACGCTCACTTCTAGCAGGAGAGAGAAAGTAAGTCTCTACGCCACTTGGCGTTTTAGGAGAATCTTTTGGCATTGAATTAGCGTGAATGGATACAAACAAATCCGCATTTTTCCCATTGGCAAATTCTGTGCGTTTTCGCAAGTCAATATACACATCACTATTTCGTGTCATATATACAATGTATCCACGATTTTTAAGCTCTTGTGTAAGTAGTTTGGCCACTTCAAGCACGATGACTTTTTCACATATCCCTTCCACGCTCTTTGTGCCACAATCCTTGCCGCCGTGTCCTGCATCAACAACAATTTTTTTTCCAGCCCCAATTTTGCCTTTTTGTTCTTTTGGCGGTTGCGTGTCTTTTGTGGCAATTTCATCGTCTTTTTGTTTGGCTTTATCTTTAGATTCTGTTGTGGCTTCTGCTTTTGTGCTAGGCTGTTGGGCTTGTGATGGGCTTGTTGGCTTTGACTGTGTATTTTTTGAATCTAGGCTTTGTGGAGTGCTACTAGATTTGTTTTTTGGTTTAATGAAAATATAGAGATTCTCTTTTTCTTTGATGAGTTCATATTGGGATTTTGGCTGTGTGTTGATGACAATTCTTACAATTTTTGGCGTATTTTGTGCCACTTGCAAGGTTGAATTATCTTTGAAAATAAAATTCCGCTTTGGAATAGTGAGATTTGCTTCGAAATCAACAAAATACCTATTATCTTGGAGTTTTTTCACTTCCCATTTGAGGTTAGCAATATCTTGTGCGAATACGATTTTAAGATTCCCATCGCCAAAAGGCACCATTTTAACAATGCGATGCTCCCCAAACACACATACAGCAATAAATGCAATAATCGCTATAATCCGCAATATCAAGCCCTAATCTCGCACTAGTTCGGCAATGATTTCTTTTACCGGCTGAATCTTTTGGATTCTATATCCATTCGCCCCTGTAAAGTATAGCCCTTGCTCTCTATCACCCATAAAGCCTCGCCCTAGTGAATCTGCTATGCAGTAGCCCACTTTTTTTGCCTCCACGCCTCTATGGCAGGGTGAGACGCAGTTGCTGATACAGCGTATTTTTGGTGCATTGCCTTGGGCTAATCTATCAAAGATTCCAGTTTTCACCGCCCTTGCTGGATAGCCAACGGGGGATTTGACAAGCTCAATATCTTCTTTTGTAACTGAAGGCATTAAATCCCTATACGCCACTGCATCACATTCCAAAGAGCCAAGCCACCTTGTTCCCATTTGCACACCACTAGCACCCAAAGCCATCATTCTATCAATATCGCTTCTATCCCAGATTCCACCAGCGGCGATGACAGGGATATTGCCCCATTTTTCTGCCTCATCTACCACTTGGGGCAGGACATTTTCAAGCTGATATTCTTCTTTAAAGCAATCTTCATAGCTAAATCCTTGATGCCCTCCGCTTAATGGTCCTTCCACCACGACTGCATCGGGGATTCTGGCGTATCTATCCATCCAACGCTTACAGATAATTTTTAAAGCCTTAGCTGAAGAGACAATCGGCACAAGAGCGACATCAGGGAAATTTTTTGTAAATTCAGGCATATTTGTGGGGAGCCCAGCGCCCGTTACAATGATATTTGCTCCAGCCTCACACGCATCACGCACCACGCGACCATATTCATTAATAGCATAAAGTATATTTGCCCCAAGTGGATTATTGCCACAGATTTTACGCGCATTTTTGAAAATCTCATTGAGAGCGTGTTTTGAATAAAAATTAATCGCTTCAAATGGTTTGGAATTTGTGATTTTTTCAACAAACTGCATTTTTTGATAATATCCTGTGCCAACAGCACTGATAATGCCAAGTGCTCCTTCTTTAGAGACATTACCAGCTAGTCTATCCCAGCTAATCCCAACGCCCATACCACCTTGAAAAATTGGATACTTAATCGTGTGTTTGCCTATTTTAAGTGGTTGTAATCCCATCACAAATCCTTATTTTATAATCACTTTTGCAAATCGCCTTTTGCCAATTTGAACAATGTATTCCCCAGATGATAGCTTAAGATTTTCATCAGTTATCTTTTCTTTATTGATTTTCACAGCCCCAGCACGAATATCTCGGCGCGCTTGAGAGGTGGATTCACAAAGTTGTGCGTAAGTAAGCACTTTAGCTATCCACTCATCTTTTTCACAAGTAAATGTAGCTAAATCCGCAGGAATCTCATCTTTGCTAAACACATTGTCAAATTCTATTTTAGCTTTTTTTGCTAAATCAATGTTATGATAGCGTTGCGTTATTTCTAAAGCAAGTTGTTCTTTAACACTTTTAGGGTGTGCTTTTTGGCTTTCCACTTGTGCTTTAAGCTCTGCAATCTCTTGCAAACTAAGAGATGAAAGCAACTCATAGTAACGCCACATCATCTCATCGCTAATGCTTAGAATCTTGGCATACATTGTATTGGCAGATTCAGTAACACCGATGTAATTATTGAGCGATTTGCTCATTTTATTCACACCATCAAGCCCTTCAAGCAAAGGCATAGTCATCACCGATTGTTCTTTATCTAGTCCATAACTCCTTTGCAAACTTCTGCCTACTAAGAGATTAAACTTTTGATCATTCCCCCCAAGCTCAATATCGCATTCCAACGCCACAGAATCATAGCCCTGCAATAATGGATACATAAATTCCACCATTGAAATGGGCTGATTGTTGTTGTAGCGTTTGGTAAAGTCATCTCGTTCAAGCATACGCGCCACTGAAAACTTTGAAGTTAAATGTATGATTCCACCAGCTCCTAGCTCACTTAGCCATTTTGAGTTAAAGCATACTTCTGTGTATTTGGGATCTAGCACTTTAAAAACCTGCTCTTTGTAAGTAATAGCATTTGCTTCTACCTGCTCTTTGCTTAAAGGCTTTCTTGTCTCACTTTTGCCACTTGGATCACCGATAGTCGCGGTAAAATCGCCAATCAAAAACTTCACATCGCCACCATATTTTTGAAAAGTAGCAAGTTTTTGTAAAAGCACCGTGTGTCCCAAGTGTAAATCAGGTGCGGTAGGGTCAAATCCAGCTTTAACGCAAAATCGCTTTCCATTTTTATAGAATCTTTCTACTAAAGTGTGGATATAATCTTCTCCTATGAACTCCACACAGCCTCGCTTTAGCTCTTGCATTGCTTCTGTTATACTCATATTTTGTTCCTTTCTTAAAGTCTAGTTTCTAGCTTGAATACACATCTTTTAAGTTGCTTAATTCAATGATTTTGTATTTTTTACTTAAAGATTCTTTCAAAGTCTTTGTATCTTGCGTTTTGCTTTCAAAGCAAATCTCGCAATATGAAGCAAACTGGCGATTAAGCACATCATAATCTACACTTACAATATTGCAATCAAGCTTAGCCAATACACCGCAGATATGAGCCAAAGCCCCTTTTTGATTTTCTAAGGCTATGATGAGTTTATAGGTAATTTTTTGCTCATTTGCCCACTGCACAAACAGCATTTCACTGCCTTGTTCCATTTCATTAATAGCCCTATCACACATTTTATGGTGGATATAGGCTTTTTGTGCGGTTTTAATAGCCAAAATATCATCGCCATACTTTGGGTGACAGCAATAGTCAAATACCACTTCATTGATATTGCGATTAGTATGTAAAATGATATTATCAAAGCTTAGGACTTTAAACTTCAGCATATTAATTTTAATTTTCCCCAAAAAGTTTGCCTCTCGTGCAAAGTTGCCCTTAATGCTGTTTTTTACTTCTTTTAAAAATGTCAAATCACTTGCTGCACGATAAATATGAGAATCTAGCTTGTTTTCTTTAAGATAAGTAAGAATTGTCGCCTTTGAGCTATCAAAGATGGTTTGCAGGATATTTAACGCAATTTTTTTATCAATCTCTTTGAGTTTAGCTTGACACTGGATTCTCATATGATTTTTAGCGCGTGATGTTTTCACCGCATCAATCCAAGTGCAACGCGGAGAGATCTTTTCATTCTCTTCTGCGACTAGGATTCTCACAATGTCGCCATTTTTAAGTGGCTGAAGCAAGGAAGCCTTTTGATGATTGATATAGGCTTGTTTGGCTTTGTCGCCTATATCACTATGCACCGCATAGGCAAAATCAAGTGCCACTGCCCCAACAGGCAAGTTATAAATATCTCCAGCAGGGGAGAATACCACCATATCTTCTTTATACAAGTCGTTTTTTGCTAACTCATAAAACTCTTCAATCGTGTCATTTTGGTATTGTAAATTATTGAGCCATTCTAAGTTTGGCTCTCGCCCACCGCTTTTATATTTCCAATGTGCGGCTACACCATATTGAGCGGATTTGTGCATATCAAATGTGCGAATCTGTACTTCATAGATACTTGCCCCTTCAAAAATAGTCGTATGAATGGTTTGGTAGCCATTTTCTTTTGGGATAGCAATATAGTCTTTTAAACGCGACACTACTGGCTTTAGCTGCAAATGTAAAAGCCCCAGCACCTTGTAGCACTCCAAGCTTGTAGGCACGATAATCCGCACCGCGAGTAAATCTAAAATCTCATCAATACTCACGCCCTTGCGTTGCATTTTTAGAAAAATTGAATAATACCTTTTCACACGACTTTCAATCACAAAGTCTCTTTCAGCAAAGCCATTTTGCAATAAAATCGTAGAAACTTTTTGTGTAAATTCATTGAGTCGCAAAGCAATAGATTGATTATTATCTTGGATATACTGCTCTATGCTTTGGTATTCTTGCGGGAAGATATAAAAAAAGCTTTTATCTTCTAGCTCACTTTTGAGTGAAGAGATTCCAAGTCGGTGGGCGATTGGGGCATATACCATAAGCGTTTCTTCTGCTATGCGTTTTTGCTTTTTTGGGGGCAGGGCATCAAGGGTTAGCATATTGTGCATTCTATCACTTATTTTTATGACTAAGGCACGAATATCTTTGATAGAAGCTAGTAGCATTTTGCGAAAGCTTAGTGCCGAGGCGGCAAGCTTTTCATTCATATTTGAGCTTAGCTCCTCATTGCGAATCTCCACAATCTTTGTGAGTGCATCGACTAAATGTCCAACATCCCAGTCAAACTCCCTGCGTATGTCTTCAAGGGAATAGAGTGTGTCTTCTACCACATCGTGGAGCAATGCCGCACACAACATTGTCTCATCGCCTCCATAAAAAGCCACAATACACGCTACACACAGCGGATGAACAACATAAGGCTCACCGCTTTTTCGGAGCTGTCCTTGATGAGCGTTAATAGCCAAATCTATGGCTTTTTGCACCTTTGGTGTGATGGTAGTGAGATTATTAAGCTTACTAAGTGCAGATTCTGTATCTTTAATCTGTGTGAGTTGGGCAAAAAAGTCCAAAATTACTTCCTATTCTTTATCCTCAATGGAAGTAAATTCTATCTTGCCTTCAGCAATTTCACGCATAGCAATATCAGGGAGCTTGTGTAATTTCACATCCATATCTACAAGGGGTTCTGCACCATTGCCTAATTCTTTCACGCGTTCAAAAATGAGATTAGCTAGTAAGTATCTGTCATCTTGTAGTCTTTTTAACGCCTTTGCGGCGATTTGCTCTGTTCGTAATGCTTCCATTGTGTTCCTTATATTTGGGATTTAAAATTGCGGATTGTATCCTTTTTTTATTTTAACTTTGCTTTTATTTGACAATTGAGCATACACCCTTATCAAATTTCAATAAATCAAGCAGATTCCCTCTTTTAAACATATTGCACACAAGAATGGGCAGCTTATTGTCTTTAGCAAGAGCAATAGCCGTATCGTCCATTACTTTGATATGATCTCGCAATGCCTCATCATAGCTAATGGATTCTAACATCACCGCATCATCAAATTTATGCGGGTCTTTATCATACACGCCATCAACTTTTGTCGCCTTAATGATGACATCAGCCCCAATCTCTACTGCTCTTAAAGTCGCTGCACTATCAGTTGTAAAGAAAGGATTGCCCGTCCCTGCACCAAAGACAACCACACGCCCTTTTTCTAAATGCCTAATAGCTCGGCGGTAGATGTAGCTCTCACACACTTCTTTAATCTCCAAAGCACTTTGCACCCGCACATCTACACCCAAATGCTCCAAAGCTTCCTGCATTGCCACAGCATTTATCACGGTAGCAAGCATACCCATATAGTCCCCACTCGTGCGGCGGATAATGCCCCCTTGTGCGGCAGACACACCGCGGATAATATTGCCACCACCGATAACAATGCCTACTTCAATGCCATTATCCACAAGGCTTTTTATCTCACCTGCGATATATTCTAGAATCTTCACATCAATCCCAAATCCGCTATTACCCGATAATGCCTCACCTGAAAATTTTACTAATACGCGTTTATAGTCCATAGCTAATCCTTTGATTTTGAGTTTGCCATACTACTATAAAAGCTTAAACTATTCTATAATCACTCCCTTACAAACGCCACAAATGATGAGCTTTGCAAATATGAAAGATTCTAAATTTTATGCGGTAAGATGTCTTGAATCCAAATTTAAGATTCTACAACGCCATACGAATGCAGTCATAGAGCATATCCATATTTTGCTCTGGGACAAACTCCACGCCCATAAATTTACCCTTAGAGATGATTTCACTTTTGGGTAGCTCTTGGACTATCACGACAAAGGCGACTTTTGCATTGGCAGTTGGCATTTCTTTATAAGTTTTAATGAATCCTAATGCACTGGCATTGCCGATTTTCTCATCAATAACAATAATATCTTGCGGATTTTGAGCAAGTGTTTTAAGGGCGTTAATGGGGTCATTATCCATAGTGATAAGCAAACTAGAATCTATTTTTTCAATCACTTGGCGGTATTTAAGGATATTTACCATTGTTTCACGCACGATTAAAAGCTTTTTGCGGTTGGTGTTTTCTAGGTAATGCAATAAATCAAAAAGCTCTTTTGATTTGGGTGAGAGCTTACTCTTATCAAGCCCACGCAGAAAGTAACGCAAAAATGTCTTTGAGCTAAAGCTCCCTTCAATGCGAGAGTTTCTAAAAAAATGTTTAATAACTTGGCTGTATTTTGCCCTGCTCCAAAGTGTTGTGTCAAAATCGTATGCTTTTGTATCAAGCAGAGCGATAAAACGCGTTTTAATATCATCTGTCATTGGTGTATAAACGGCACTAAAAGCCTCAAAATGATCATCTCTAAACCGCTTGAGCCTAGCTGTCTCACTCACAAGGGCATCTTTTTGATTCCCTATGAAATTGAGTAAATCCACATACCGCTTCCGCATTTGCTTGACTTCTTTTTCAATCTCAGCATACTCTTTACTGCCTTTATCATCGCGTTTGCCTAGAGTTTTTTCCCCTGCTGCGAGTGTGCCACTTAGGGCGTTGGTTTGGGCTTGTGCGTTGGCAAGCGAGCTTTGAATCTTATCAATGTGCGTGATTGTTTTATTATATTCTGTTTGTCTGGCGAGAAAAATCATCTCAAAGGCGTAGTTGAGTGCATATTGTGTCTTTTTGTGATAGCTAAGATATTCTTTTGAGAGATGAAGCACTTCTTGTTTAAGCTTTTTAAGCACATCATTTTCAATATTTGCATCCATCGCACATAAGTCATTATATGCAGTGAGTAAAAACCGCCGCATACGGATAAAATCAAGTTTTAAATGCCCCTCCACAAAATCACTATATCCGCTTAGAATCTCATTTTCCCTAGCAAAATATTCTTCAATACACACACGAGCAGATTTTGTTACAGGAATTTCATCTGGGTCAATGGGCTTGGGCTTTATATGGATTTTTGTAACTAATTTCATCTCAACGACAAATTCTACTTCAACGCCCTTTTTCAGCTCACTTATCTCATCTTCCCAAACATCAAAAGGAAAGTCAAAAACGCGTTTATTAAGGTCTTGTTCTACTTGAGCGTTTTGTGCTTGTGAATCTACATTAATGATTTTTCCATACAGCATCGCATTCCCTTTAAAATTGTAGCAAGGTTGTATTATACCTTGCTTCCTTTAAAATAATGCAAAATTACACTCAAAGATTCTAATCCCTACTATTTTTTATATCTTTTGGATTTTTTTGTAGAGAGATTCTAGCTCGTTAGGCGTGATTTTAATGCTTTGTGTCTTTGCCCACGCATAAATGGCTTTAAGCTCATCGGTATTATCTGTTTGAGTAGTGCTATTATGCGTAAAAAGTGGCGGCAGAATCCGCAGTGGCGATTTGCTTTGAATCTTTGCCCTTAGCACAACAAGGCTAGATTCTCTATCTTGTAAAGAATGCACAAAGCGGAGTGTATCTACATTAAACCCGCAGATTCTAAGTTCATAAAATAGCGTTTGCAGCTCCCTTGCATCATAGCATAGGCATAAGCTCCCATTTGGCTTTATCACACGCTTGATATGTGCAAGCAGGGCAGGAAAGGGCAGGAAGCTTTGATGTCGTGCCATATTTTTACGCATATTTGTGCCTTGTAACGCCCCCTTGGCATAAAAGGGTGGATTGCTGATGACAAAATCAAACTTGATGTCGGTGTGAAAATCTAAGAAATCCACACAATGCACTTGAGAATGTATTTTGGATTCAAACTGCCTTGTGTTCAAACTCGCACATTGTGCCATTAGCGTATCTTTTTCTACAAGGTGGAGATTGATATGTGGATTCTTATGTGGCGTGGCTTTATTTAGAATCTCCCTAGCACAGAGCATTCCTAGAATCCCACTTCCAGCCCCCACATCTAAGAGTGAGATTCTAGATTTGAGAAAAGCCCTAGCAAAGTGGCTCAAGATAAGGCTATCGGTGTTATAGCAGTAGCCATTGTGGAGCTGGTATATCTCTAGTGCAGCCATAGAGCCAAATCCTTGCCTAGATTCATTGTGTGGTAAAGCTCAAAGTCCATTGCGTTGCTTTTTTGTGTAAAATTTAAATCCACACAAAAAAACGCCTTATGCACTAAAAGCATATCAATATATTTTCTTAACGCACCAAGCAGATTTAGCCCCCCTTCAATCACAACAAAGCCTTTTAAACTCTCAATCTCTTCTGCATTGCGGAAAGTATGGAATCTTGGATTATTTTCATGCTTGGAAAATAAGCAGAGTTTGGGTTGTTTATGCTTATCATAAGGGGGCAGGGCATATCTGGCATTAAGCGTTGGGTTATCACTTCTAAGTGTTGCTCCGGATATACAGAGATAATCACACACACTGCGTTGATTATGCGTAAAAATGCGTGAAGATTCAGCAGATATTTGCCCATTTACATAGCTCCCATCAAGTCGCATAGCAATTTTAAACAGCACAAATCGCCCCTTTTCTCGCAGAATCTCAAAGGGCAAAAGCAGTTTTTGTGCTTCATTTTGAATCTGGCTTAGGCTTGTGTGTATCCCCGCTTCTTGTAAAGTTTGCATTCCGCCTGAAGCAAGGGAGTGAGAATCTTTTGTGCCAATAACGACTTTAGCAAAGCCTAGTTCTTTTATGAGATTGGCACAGGGGGGCGTTTTGCCATAGTGATTGCAAGGCTCTAGGCTCACATAAAGGGAGTGGTTTTTAAAAATGCCATTGTGGTTGTGTAAAAGGAAGTTGTGGAGTTCAAGGCTAGATTCTAGATTTAAAATCTTAGAATCTTGCGTGAGTGTGAAATAGGCTTGTTTGATGGCGATGACTTCAGCGTGGGGGCTACCAGCTAGGCTATGCACCCCACGAGACAAAATCTCGCCATTTTCACGCGTGATGATAGCACCTACACTTGGATTTGGCAGGGCTAGAGTTTGGGCTTCCCACGCTATATCACAACAATGCTTGATAAGCAAATCATCACTAGAATTCAAAAATAACCTTTGCTTTTTTGATAGATGAAAAAGGAATATTTATCTTTTCTTTATCCACAAGTAAGGCAATTTCCGTGTCATTAACATTTTCTAAGATTCCTTGCAAACTGCTTTTGTCTATGAGTTTAAGGCTTATCATTTCGCCAAGTGAAAAGGCGTAATGCTGGGGCTTTTTTAGGATTCTATCCAACCCCGGAGAGCTAACTTCTAAATGATAATTATCCATATTGATATGTTCCACATCAAGTAATGGGGAGAGTAGCTCACTTAGAATCTGGCAGTCCTGCAAGCTCACTGCATTGCTATCTTTTGAGCTAAGATTCTGCATAGGAGCTTTTTTTGTAATGCTTATGCGTAAGATGTGGCGTTCATCTTCTTTTAAAAAATCAATGTCATAAATATAGAGTGAAAGAGAAGCGGCGAGTCGCTCTATTTTTTGAGTGGTTTGAGCTGAAAGCATATTATTCCTTTTTTTGTTTATTCTTTTGGGGTGCGTTTCTCACGCTCTAGTTGTGCGAAAATTGAATCTAGATTGTTCGCAGAATGCAGCGTATCATCAAACTTAAAAATCAAGTTTGGGCTACGAAACCACTGCGTAGAGTTTAGGATATATTCTTTTAAGATTCCTTGAGCTTTTTTGAGTTGCTCTAAAATGGTTTTGCGTTCATTTGGCGAAATATCTGTGCCTTCAATATACACTTCTGCACTCTGCTTACCCTTAGAGCATTTTACCCCTGTGATTATAAGGGTATTAATCTGCGGGTCTTGGAGCTGGGATAGGGCAAGGCTTAGCACCTCTTGGAGTAAAGATTCTGTGCGTTGTTGTTTAATATTCATTTGGGACTTCCATTTCTCTTAACTGATAAAAGTTTTGGCGATAGGCTGCAAAAGCTCCTTGCAAAATCGCTTCTCTTGCTTCACGCACGAGATTCAAATAATAGTGGAGATTATGCAATGAAGCAAGGCGATGATAGGTAATTTCTTGGGAGCGGAAGAGATGACAAAGATAGGCTCTTGTGTAGTTTTGGCAAGTGTAGCAGGAGCATTTTTCATCAATAGGCGAAGTGTCATTAGCAAAACTCGCCCCCTTAATGTTAATCTTACCAAAATGCGTAAAAAGCGTGGCATTCCTAGCATTCCTTGTAGGCATTACACAATCAAACATATCCACCCCACGATAAATCGCCTCTATAATGTTTTCTGGTGTGCCAACCCCCATAAGATAACGCGGCTTAGATTCTGGCATAAAGGGTATGGTGTGGGATATGGTGCTATACATCTCTTCACTACTTTCCCCAACAGCTAGTCCGCCGATAGCAAAGCCATCAAACTCACCTAGATTTACAAGTGAAGTGGCTGATATTTCACGGAATTTTGGGCTAGTGCCACCTTGGATAATGGCAAAAAGATTGTTTGTTGTCGCTTTACCTTGAGATTTTTTCATCTCGTGGTATTCTAGGGAGGCTTTTGCCCACTCTGTTGTGCGTTTGATAGAATCTAAGATTCTTGTCTCACTTGCTGGAAGCCCTACTAAGTCATCAAGCACCATCATAATATCGCTATTTAACGCATATTGAATATCTAACACAAAAGAGGGGGAAAAGAAATGCTTAGAGCCATCAATATGGGATTTAAACTCTACGCCATTTTCATTAAGCTTGACATTTTGATTTAAGCTAAAGGCTTGGAATCCACCGCTATCGCTTAAGTAGCTGCCATTAAAGTTAGCAAATGTATGAATCCCACCAAATGCTTTTAATCGCTCTATCCCCACACGCAAATACATATGATAGGTGTTTGCAAGGATAATTTTGGCATTAAGATTCTGTGCTAAATCAAGACTATCAAGGGCTTTGACACAGCCTTGCGTACCAACAGGCATAAAAATAGGCGTTTGCACGATAGAGTGAGCAAGAGTGAGTGTGAGTGCTCTTGCCTTGCCATCTTTGGCTTCTATATTCACTTGCATTATTTTTTAGAATCTCGTGCGTGTTCTACGGCAGTGTGAGCGGCTTTGATAAACGCTCCACGCACACCTAGCTCTTCTAAAATGGCTAGTCCCCTGATAGTCGTCCCACCCGGACTTGAAATGGCGTATTTTAACTCATTAGGGCTTTTTGTAGCTAACTCTGTGGCAAAGCCTAGAAAAGTTTGCTTGACTAACTCTTGGCTTTGAGCGTGGGTTAGCCCTTCTAAGATTCCCGCATCTATAAGCGATTCAGCAATGAGAGCAAGGAAAGCAATGCTACTGCCACTTGTGGCGATGCTAGATTCTATTAACGCTTCATTATCCACACTTACAGCTTTGCCAAAAGATTCTAAAAATGCAAGGATTTCTGCATTAATTTTTGAATCTGCTTGTTGTGTATAGGACTTGTGATAAAAGGCAGTGGCGGAGTTTTTACTAAAAGCGGCGATATTTGGCATAAGTCGCACGATATGGCAAGATTGAAGCCACTTTTCCAAGGTCTCAATACCAACCCCGGCTAGCACACTATACACATATTGAGCCTTGCCTTGAAAAATAAAGCTATCTAGCCCCTTTGGCTTGGTGCAAAGCAGAACAACGCTATCTTGTATATCAAGCACGGGCTTAGAATCTAGATATTGTGGCGTATAGACTTGAGCTTCTATGCCACATTGAGCGATACAATCTTTGGCTTTTTGTAAATCTCTGCCGGTAAGAAAGACATTAAAATGTGAGGCGATGAAGTCATTATGCGTAAGAATGGCTTTTGCCATATTGCCATAGCCTATAACAAGAAGTGTTTGTTTCATCTGTAACCTTTGCGTATTTTGTGGCTTTTGTGTATGATCGCTTGTTTTGGAATATAGAATCTAAATTTAGTTTTTTCTTACAGGAGCGGCACTTTCGCCTTTTTGTGCTTCCTCTTTATTATAATACTGCCCGATCGATTCACTTAAGCTATACATTGGATATTGCGTGCTATCAAGGACAACTTGTGCCATTGTGAGATTATCAAAGTTAAAAATAAGGGGTGCTAGAAAGTTTATGGTGGAACTTTCAATAGGCTTTTGAATCACCATAATATTGGCAACAGCGATATTTTTGGCATTATTTAAATCAAGCAGAATCTTAATGTTTGAAGGCACATCAAATTCGTATTCTCGTAGCAAAAAAGGATTCACAAGTGTAAAGTGAGGCACTTCATATTCAGCATTATAGAGCTTCATAAATAGCTCATCAATTTTTTCAAGTTTCATTTTTGTTACATTTTCAAACCCTAGAATCGGCGATTTGACTTCAAAAATCATCATTTTCTCCAAGAAATTTAGGCTATATCCACGATAGAAGCACGGATTATAACACAAATTATGTAGTTTTTATACTAAATAGTGGAATCTAAAGTGTATAATACATTTTTATTTTCAAAGTTTAAAGGTTTTTAATGAGAATCTACGCGTTTATGTGTCTTTTGTTTGCAAATTTGATATTTTTTGGCTGTGCAAAAAAAGAAGTAGAGTATAACAAGCCCGCGTCATATTGGTATGAATCCATCATCAAAGAGATTAATTTTGGCAACTTAGAGGGGGCAGATGGCTATTTTTCATCTCTGCAAAGTGAGCATATTAACTCTCCGCTTGTGCCAGAAGCTATGCTGATTCTAGGAGAAGCTCATATGGAAAAAGATGAATATCTTTTAGCTGCATTTTATTTTGATGAATATCTTAAACGCTACACTTCATTGGCAAATCAAGACTATGTGCGGTATTTGAAGATTCTAACAAATTTCTATGGCTTTAAAAATTATAGCAAGGACCAAGAATTTATCGCTCAAAGCATAAAAGAAGCACAAAACTTTTTACAAAGCTATCCAAATAGTCGCTATACGCCTTATGTGGAATACATATACATTAAGTTTCAATTAGGGCAGATTGAGCTATATAAGGCAATCGCCAATGTGTATGATAAGCAAGATAAAGATGAAGCAAAAGATAAGTATCTCTCACGGATTAATGAAGAGCTGCTGACAAGATTCAAGCCAAAGCCATCGCATATCCCTTGGTATGTTAAACTTTTTAATTGGTAAAAATGTAAAAATACAGGAGAAAAAATGAATAATATAGAAAATGATTTTCCCATAGTAATGCCCCTTGTGATAGAAGATGAGCTTTTTATTTATCCTTTTATGATTGCTCCACTTTTTATCAGTGATGAGAGTAACATTGAAGCCGCTGATAAGGCTATCAAGGGCAATAACCTTATTTTTATAAGCTCCACACGAAGTGATGATAATCAAGCCTTTTATGATGTGGGCGTGATAGGCTCTATTATGCGTAAGGTAGCCCTGCCTGATGGGCGTGTAAAACTGCTTTTTAAAGGGCTGTATCGTGGCAAGATTCTAAAAGTGATAAAATCAAGCAAAGAGCCGCTAAGCGTTGAGGTAGATAGGATTTACTATAAGGAGTATGATGAGATAAAAATGAACGCACTCTTAGAAGTTTTGCGTGAAAAGTTGCGACATTTAGCCAATCTTGATGGGCATTTTCCGCCAGATTTGCTAAAAAGCATTGAAGAAAACTCCGAGCCAAACCGCATTGTAGATCTCATCGCTTCAGCTATGCGACTATCTAAAAATCAAGCCTATACACTCTTTGCTAAAGATGATGTAGAAGAGCGGATTTTGGGGCTTATTGATTATATTATTGAAGAAACACAGGCTCAAAAACTCCAAAAAGAAATAAAGAACAAAGTCCATAACAAAATGGAGCAAGTCAATAAGGAATATTTCCTTAAAGAGCAGTTAAAGCAGATTCAAAAAGAGCTAGGCACGGATAATACGCGTGATGAGGAGATAGAGCAGTATTTACAAAAGCTTAATGCCCTAAAGCCTTTTATGGGTGAAAATGCCTATAAAGAGGTGCATAAGCAGATTAAGCGACTCTCTCGTATGCACCAAGATAGTGGCGATGCGAATATTTTGCAAAATTATGTTGAATGGGTGCTTGAGATTCCTTTTGGCACTTATGCTAAGCAAAAGCTTTCTATCCAAAAAGTAGCCAAACAGCTAGATATTGATCATTATTCCCTTGAAGAGCCAAAGGAACGCATTGTTGAGTATTTTGCGGTAAAAGAATTGATTGCCAAAAGAGAATCTACTCAAGCCAAAGAGACAAAAAATAGCAAACAAAAAGACGAGAAAAGCGAGAAAGGCACGATTTTATGCTTTTATGGACCACCCGGAGTTGGGAAAACAAGCCTTGCAAATTCCATTGCCAAAGCGATTAAAAGAAAGCTTGTGCGTATCGCTCTTGGGGGCTTAGAAGATGTCAATGAGCTAAGGGGACATCGCCGAACATATATCGGTGCTATGCCCGGACGCATTATACAAGGGCTTATTGAAGCAAAAGAGATGAATCCACTCATTGTGCTTGATGAGATTGATAAAGTCGGCAGAAGCTATCGTGGCGATCCTACAAGCGTTTTGCTTGAGATTCTAGACCCGGAGCAAAATCACGCTTTTAGGGACTATTACACAAATTTTGATGTGGATTTATCCCAAGCTATTTTCATCGCCACAGCCAATGATATATCCACAATCCCAGCCCCCCTGCGTGATAGAATGGAGTTTATTACTATCTCTTCTTACACGCCACAAGAAAAGTATGAGATTGCAAAAAAATACCTTATCCCTCAAGAGCTTAAAAAACACGGCTTAAGCCAAAATGAGCTAAATATTTCAACCCCAGCACTAAAGCAGGTAATTGAAAAATATACGCGTGAAGCCGGGGTGAGAAGTCTGCGACATAAAATCGCACAAATTATGCGAAAAAGTGCGATTTTAATCCTTAAGGGGAGTGAATCTGTAAGTATCACGCCAAAAAACTTAAATGAATTCCTTGATAAAATCGTGTTTGAAATCTCCCCAGCGGATAAGCAACATAGCGTTGGTGTAGTCAATGGACTTGCTTGGACGAGTGTGGGCGGCGATGTGCTAAAGATTGAAGCCATTAAGATTAAGGGCAAGGGGGCATTGACACTTACAGGGAGCCTTGGCGAAGTGATGAAAGAATCTGCCCGTATTGCGCATTCTGTGGTGAAAGTCCTGCTTGATAATAAGGTTTTAAAGCAAAAAAACACCGCAAAGAAAACTAGCTCAAAAACGCCCATTTATCAAAGCTATGATATACATTTACACGTGCCAGAGGGTGCTACGCCAAAAGATGGTCCAAGTGCGGGTATTGCTATGGCGTGTGTGATTGCCTCCATTTTGACAGATTCTAAAATCAATGCAAGTGTGGCGATGACAGGGGAGCTAACATTACAAGGCAAGGTTTTAGCCATTGGCGGCTTGAAAGAAAAGCTTATTGCCGCACACAAGGCTGGAATCCAAAGGGCTATCATTCCGCAAAAAAACTATGAACGCGATTTAAAAGACATTCCCAAAGAGGTGCAGCAAAAGCTAGAGATTATCGGCGTTAGCGATATACAAGAAGTGCTAAAACTCGCCTTGTTGCCTTAAATGAATCTGCCCCAAAAACAAGGATAATGAAGGATTACCGCAAGAAAATGAAAGATACACAATTTTTATTAGGGCTTGGCTTTGGGCTTGTGGGCTGGGTGCTTTTTGGCTTAGGAGTGGTGCTGTTTCCTTTAAGCCTATTTTTTATTATGCGTTCTTCCTATCGTCCGCCATTTTTTGCCCTGCTTGTGATTAATGGTATTACAGGCTTTAGCCTTTCACTCTATTTTGATTCTCAATACATCGCTCAGCACATTCTTTAAAATTTTTAAATTCATATCCAAATGCCACTTTTGTGCCACAAGGTGGGCGTTGTGTTTGAGCCTATCAATATCATCTTTTGTGTGTTTTGTTAGGGCTAAAAAAATATCGCTAGATTCAAAGCCATTAGTGATAATCCCGCATTGATGAGTGCTAAGAAAATGGCTCATATCCTGCAAAGGTGTGCTAAGGATAGCAAGTCTAGCTTGGAGATATTCAAAAAGTTTATTTGGCATACAATGGGCGAGATTAAAGGTTGTTGGCTTAAAAGGAATAAGTCCTATGTCGTATTCAAGGCTTGTTGGGATAATCTCCTTCATCGCCACAGGTTGCAGAATCTGCAGAGATGTGATACTTTTAGCTTGTTGGCTAAAAGATTCTAAAAAACCTTTTTGATTGCTTAAAGCCATTATGTGAAGGCTAAAGGGTGTTTGCTCTAAAAGTCTAGCTAAATCCAAAAGCTCCATACTGCTCCTATCGGGGCTTATAAAGCCGTGATAGAGAATCTTTATCTTTTCTTGCGTAGGGCGGGGTGAAACATCATAAAAAGGCGGCAGGGATAAAAAAGTTTTACAAGGGATATGAAAATCTTTTTTATACCGCTCACATAGCCCATCACTCACGCTAAAAGCAAAATCTACTTCGCTCAAATACGATTCACATAAAAAGCTAAAAAATCGCCCAAGCCCTTGAAGCCATTGCGTATCATTTTCATACTCAAGCGGGTAAAATTCACGCAAATCAATGAGAATCTTGCACTGCGGATTATGGTCTTTATATTCACACGCAAAGGGCAGAAGTGTAATGTCTTCTACAATAAGCAGATTCTGCAGGGGCAGGGAGCTAAGAATCTTAGCGATAGGTTTGCGGTTTGGCGTGAAAATAAGGGGCATAAAATCCCCTTTTTGACAAAGCTTTAAGATAGCGTCATTTTCCTGCTTTGTGCGTTGTTTGCTATTTTTATCTAGTGGGAAGCTAAAAAGTGTGGCTTGTATAGAATCCACAATTGCAAGGCTTTGGCAGTCTTTTGAAATGACATTTAGGTGTAATGTGTGGTGTGAAGTTTTCTGTATTTTGCCTAAGAGTTCTAAAAGCCGACTTGAGCGGGGCTTGGTATTGATATTATGATCGCAAAGCAGAGTGATATTAAGATTCAAGTCTTATTCCTTTGTGTGTAAATAGAATCTCACAAGCCTTTTTTATTCCATTCCTTTATAAACTCATTTTAAAATATTCAAAATACAAAATCTTTCAATAAGTGTCGGATGTGGTAAATGGCAAATAAGGTAAATGGCAAGTGGGTTTGTATAAAGAAAACTTGACTTTTTCATTTTGTTGTGCTATTTTTTCTTTTTTCGATATTTATTTACACAAAGGATTCTACGATGAAAATCGCTCACTCAATCACTGATATTATCGGCAATACGCCCATTTTGAATCTAAAGGAGTTTGCCCCAAATCTTTATGGCAAATGTGAGTTTTTAAACCCTAGCCATTCTGTCAAGGACCGCCCTGCGTATGCGATGATAGATGAGGCAATGAAACAGGGCAAAATCAATAAAGACACGATGATTGTAGAATGCACAAGCGGGAATATGGGGATTTCCCTTGCGATGATTTGTGCAAGTTTTGGGCTTAAAATCACTATCACTATGCCTGAATCTATGAGTGTAGAGCGACGAAAAATGATAAGCTTTTTTGGGGCAAATCTCGTGCTAACTCCAGCAAGTGAAGGTATGAAAGGGGCGTTAGATAAGGCTAAAGAGATTTTAGATTCTACGCCTAATGTCTTTATGCCAAGCCAGTTTGATAATCTTGATAATAAGCAAATGCACAAACGCACTACGGCTTTGGAGATTTATGAGAGTTTTGAAGGGGAGTTGGACTATTTTGTTGCAGGCTTTGGCACAGGTGGGACTATAAGTGGTGTAGGAGAGGTGCTAAAAGAGAAGATTCCACATATTCAAATTATTGGTGTTGAGCCTTCTGCCTCACCGCTATTAAGTCAAGGACAAGCTGGAGCGCATAAGATTCAGGGCATTGGGGCGAATTTTATCCCTAGCATTCTTAATCGTGATGTTATAGATTCTATTGTATGTGTGGAAAATGAAGTGGCGATACAAACGGCTCAAGAGCTGGGCAGAGTTGGCGTTATGGTTGGAATCTCAAGTGGGGCAAATGTGGCTATGGCTAGAAAAATCGCCTTAGAAAATCCAAACAAAAAAGTGCTAACAATGCTCAATGACACAGCCGAGCGGTATCTCTCAACGGATTTGTTTAATACGCTTTAGAGTTTGTGTAGTAGAGATGAGCTAGGCTTTACTCATCGGGTATTACGCGATAGAAAAATGGAATAGTATATTGCGTGTCTTCTTGCAAGTTGTGTTTTTGGCATTGTGCTTTTATACAGGCTTTAGCTTTGTGAAGCACTCTTGTGATATGTGGGGCAAACTCGCTTTTGGGCTTATCAAATGCGAGAGATTGAATCTCGCAAGTATTAGCTTTGAGTATAAAGCTAACTTTTAGGCTTTCTTCTTTGCCAAGTTGCAGGAGTTCTTTAGGATAGGTATTGTGCTTATCTATACATTGTTTTACAGCTTTGTAAAAAGGGGCTAGGCTTGAGTGCGTCTCTATGGCGGCTTTGTGTAAATCTTTTGCTAAGTCTTTAAAGCCTATCAGCAGATACACCAATACAAAGAGCCAAAGCAATGCGCCAATAATGCCATAAAGCAGTGCATATTTTTTCATCATAGAGCCTTTTTTGTTTGGGCGTAGTGGATTCTAGCACAAATTTTTCATAATAGAGCCTATACACTTAGAGGGTTAAAGCATTAAAACTAGAATCTAACATTGCGTTTTCTAAGCTTCTTTGCGAGAAGAGAAATCGCCCATCACACAAATCCAAGCTCCTGCCAATCTATGCTATTTGGCTTTTGTAGAATTGTTAAGTTTTCTCACACACCACTATCCATTCTTCATTCATTGTGTTAGATAAGATTCCAATCTTATTTGTGGGGGAATTTTTAAGTGGCATAGCTTTGTTAGAAATCTTGCGTCTTATGGTAGTCAAATGCTTAAAGCCATTATTGCAAAAAACTTCGGCGATAAACTTATCGGTTGGAAGTTGTATCTTTTTAACTTGACGATTACCTACTACAAAAAAAGTTTTAGCCCCGACATTCAAAACATTTATCAACTTTAAAATGCTTCGTTCCAAATCTACATAAAAGCTTGAAACTTCTAAAGCTCTTTTGCTATCAATTTTAGCAATTTCTTTTATATATTCTTGCATTATTCCCCTGTTATAAAGCTCTTTTGACTTTTTGCCGCCTAAAAGCTGCGAGTCAAGTTTCCTTGCATTTTTAACCCCTAAATACTCATTGATAAAAGTGCTAAATTGTCCATAAGCCACTGTCGTTTTAGAATCGCCATAAGGTGGGCTAGTGAGAATGGTGTCAAACTTTTCAGTGGTATTTGTAAAACTTGAGTTTGTAATATTATGCGTAATATTTTTTATTTTATGTTGATAAAAAGATAAATAATCATCAATAAGAGAATCCAGCTTTTCTTTAAAGATTTTATGCGTGTTTGGCTTGTAATTTTCATAATCTTTCATTCTAAAAAGTTTAAATTCATTATTTCTTGTATAGCTTGCTTCTCTTAAAGTTTCACTAAAAGCAAGTAAAAATAAGTTTTTTATATTCCATTCTTTAGTATTGTTTAAATGATGAAAAATAAGGGCTAAATCCACCTGTGCTTGTTTCTCTATCCAAAAATCAATATTTGTAATATTAGCTTTCTTAACTTCTATAATTTTTACCATATTTTCAAGTAACTTAGCCTTTTCTCTTAAGAGACTCTCTCTTTCTATATAGTTAAGTTTAGCTTTTGATATAAGGATTGCTAAAGGATTTAAATCAAAGCCCACAAAATGCTTTATACCATACTCTAAACCACTTATAAAACTACTACCACTTCCACAATATGGGTCTAAAAGAGCTGTTTTCTTTGCCTTAAACTCTTTTAATAATTCATAGCCAATTTGTGGGAGCATAGTCGCTGGATATTTGTGTAAATTAGGATACATTGACGCATAGCTTTGCCCTAAAAAATCATATTTTGGATTATATATAGTTTTTATGGATTCTTGTATTGCTAGGGTCATAATTGCTCCCTTATATAATCAAGCATATAGCTTAAAGGTTTAATAAAATCCCCTGTTTGTATATTTTTCCCTATAAAAGCGCAATCAAAAAATTTAAACATACCCCTATGTTGCGGATTATTGATTTCATTATAAAAATTAACGGTAGCAAAACATACTAAAGGTTGAATAGGTGGGTTATAGCTAATATTGTATTTTTCTTTAATGCTAGATTCTGTATTGGCAATTTCCATTAGAAGCTTCCATTTGTATGTTTGACCAGCCCTTTCTCTTAGAGAAGTTTTAAGAGATAAGATAAGGCAACTTGCTAAATTTTGTTTAGAATCTAGTCGATAAATTACTAAATCTACATCTGGTTTTTGCGTTTCTTCGCCCACTTTTATATAAAACAAGTCTTTAAAATGTGGGATTTGTGATATTTTATTGGTGATAAAAATATCTTTATCAATATTTTTGCTTTCTTTATTTTTTAAAAATACCCAAATAATAAGGTTTGAAAAAGCACTTCCTGCTATGCTCTTTCTTGCTTGACTTATATCTTTAATCTCATTTCTATCAACTCGTTCTTTCAGCAATCTTTCAACTGCATCTTTAGAATTTAGCAAATATCCATAGAGATTGTTAAAAACTTCCTGTAAATTAAGCTTATTATTTTTTAAATCTTTTATTATGGATTCAAGCATAGGCTGCATATAGTATTTGTTTTCTATCTCTTGCAATGTTTTTATTTCAATGTTATTTAGCATTTTTATTCCTTTGTTACTTTAAGCTTTTGCTACCCATTTCTCGTATTTTACCCTTTTACAACTCCGTCTTTAAAACCGCGCCATTTGCGGCGTTGCTTACAAGTAGCGAGTAGCGTTTGAGCCATTTGCTTGTTATCTCTTTTTTAATTGGTTTCCATTTTGCCTTTCTAGATTCTAGAATCTTAGAATCTACCTTTAGCTCCAAGCTCCCACGCGAGACAGAAATCTCTATTTCATCACCATCTTCAATCAGTGCGATAAGCCCCCCTTCAGCAGCCTCCGGGCTTATATGCCCGATACAAGCCCCCCTTGTCGCCCCACTAAATCGCCCATCGGTTATGAGTGCCACGCTTTCGCCTAAGCCCATTCCCATAATAAGACTTGTAGGGCTTAACATCTCTTGCATTCCCGGTCCCCCCTTTGGTCCTTCATAGCGGATAACTACCACGCTTCCAGCCTTTACCTTGCCCCCTGCGATGCCCTTAATCGCTTCATCTTGGGAGTTAAAGCAAATTGCCTTGCCGCTAAATTCTTTCATAGATTCTGCTACTGCTGCGACTTTTAGCACCGCCCCTTGTTTGCACAAATTGCCAAAAAGGATTTTTAATCCGCCAACTTGTGAGTAGGCATTGTCATTATGGCGGATAATTTCGGGGTCTGTGATATTTGCGTTTGCTATTCTCTCTCCCAAAGTTTCGCCTGTGATTGTAAGAGCGTCTAAATGTAAAATAGAATTTACAAAACTAGAATCTTTACTTTCTTTTTCACAAGGGGGAGGGGCTTGAATTTGCAAGTGTGGGTTTGCTTCGCTGCACGAGAAGTCGCTCCCTCTCCCTTGTGTATCCCCCACCCCTACGACGCTTTCAAGGTTGTGCTTCGCACTTTCATTGATTATATTTGTGGCAAAGTTGTGCTTTGCCACTTTGAGCGTTGCTAAATCTACTTGAGATTCTGGGTTTTTAGAATCCACAATTCTAGTATTTGCGGTGTGGCTGTGCAAGTTTTGAGAATTTTGGGGAAGGTTAGCGGACTTGGCGTCCGTGCCTTTCACAAAATTCTCAACCTTGTCGCATTGCATACCCAAAGACGAATTGCCACGCTTAGAGATTTCATTCATCACTGCCGACACCCCCCCCGCTCGGTTAATGTCTTCCATATGCACACTACTTAACGCCGGGGCGATTTTGGCAATATGGGCAACATTTGTGGCAATATTATTGATAGATTCTAGGTTGAAATCCACTTCCGCTTCCTTGGCGATGGCTAACATATGCAAAATCGTATTCGTGCTTCCGCCCATTGCCATATCCACGACAAAGGCATTATGCACGGCTTTTGCATTTAAAATATTGCGGAATCTAAATTTTTCACTTAGGCTAGAATCTAGGGCAATCTCTACAATGCGTCTAGCCCCCTGCCTTAGCAACTCTTCCCTTTCTGGCGTTAAAGCCGGAATCGTGCCATTGCCCGGTAATGCCACGCCCATAGCTTCACAGAGTGTATTCATAGAGTTTGCCGTAAACATTCCACTACAACTCCCTCCGCTAGGACAGGCTTGACACTCTATCTCGTACAGTCTTTTTTCGCTAATCTTGCCGCTTTCATACGCACCTACTGCTTCAAATGCTGAGTTTAAATCGAGTATTGTGCCATCTTCCAAACGACCCGCTTTCATAGGACCGCCACTCACAAAGATTGTGGGCACATTCACACGCAACGCTCCCATAAGCATTCCGGGCACGATTTTATCGCAGTTTGGCAGGCAAATCATCGCATCTAATGCGTGGGCGTTCATCACAGATTCTATGCAATCAGCAATCAGCTCTCGGCTAGGCAGGGAATAGAGCATACCGCTATGTCCCATAGCGATACCATCATCTACGCCGATAGTGTTAAACTCAAAAGGCACACCACCAGCCTTGCGTATCTCATCTTTTACAATTTCAGCGTATTTGTTTAGGAAAAAATGTCCCGGAATGATGTCAATATAGCTATTTGCTACGCCGATAAAGGGCTTATTAAAATCTTCATCTTTTAGCCCCGTAGCCCTTAGCAAACTTCTGTGTGGGGCGCGATTATGTCCCTTTTTTACAATATCACTTCGCATAGAATCTCCTTAATTAATCTCTGCGACATTGTAGCATTAAAGCGTGATTTTTTGCTGATTCTGTGAAAATGGATAATGCGAATTTGTTGATGCAAATAGCACAAAGACGCATTTTTAGGAGCAAGTCAATGAAGATAATATTGTTTCTATGTTTGTTTGTAAATCTTTATGCTGAAGTTGTGAGCTTAGTAGTAATGAAACTAATGAGCTGACAGAACAAAAGAATAAAGGGTAGGATAGTGCATTGTGAATGGGTGTAAATCATTTTGCTTTGCTTGATTGTATGGATTCTGTAATTATTTAAAGCGGTTTGATTGAATCTAAATACATATACCCCCTATATGTATATTTACAAATATGTGGAATAATGCCTAAAAATTGATACCACGATATGAATAAAAAAGGCATTGCAAATGGATCAAATGGATAGACAAATAAAAATGACACAGCACACAGGACAGACTCAAGCATTTTTAGCAGATGATGAATATTTAACACAGGATAGCACTTTAGCAAACCCTACATATAAAGACTATACGCTTTCAATCTCTGGGCTTGATTGCCCAAGCTGTGCTTCACGCATAGAAGATTCCCTAAACGCCCTGCCACAAGTGAGTAAAGCAAATGTTGATTTTAGCACCAACACACTCTATCTCTCAACAAGTGATTTAAATCTTGCTATATCTACAATTCACACCATTGAGCCACAGGCTAGGCTCACTTCGCCCCAAGATTCTACATTTGTAATTTCCACGCAAACGCCACAAGCACAAAGGGGCTTTATATTTTTAGAATCTGCATTTATTCTCACACTTATAGGGATTTTTGGCTTATGTATGGGGGCGTTGCACTTGACAACTTTTGGGGAGCAGAATGCCCCCTATGTATATGGAGTTTTAGCTCTTTTATATCTCACCGCTGGTAAGCCTATTTTTTTAAATACGCTGAGTAATCTTAAAAACAAAGTCATTTTTGATGAAAATTTTCTTATGCTTTTTGCCACGATTGCGGCATTTTGCTTAGGCGAGATAAGTGAAGCGGTGGCGGTTATGCTGTTCTTTCGCTTAGGAGAATTTTTAGAATCAAGGGCAGTGCAGAAGTCTAAAGATTCTATAAAAGCCCTTTTGCAAGTCATTCCCACAATCGCACATAAAAAAACAATAAATGCGGAAAATGGCGAGATTTTAACCGATTTACACCCAAGTGAGCTAAAAGTGGGGGATTGTATAGTGGTGAGAGTGGGGGAAAAGATACCAACTGATGGTGTGGTGTTGCAGGGGAAAAGCTACCTTGATATGCGTTCAATTAATGGCGAGAGTGTGCCAATTAGCGTGGATTCTGGGCAAAATGTCATTGCCGGGGCGATAAATACAAGTGCGGTTTTAGAAGTGCGTGTGGAAAGGGTGTTTGAAGATTCTCACATTGCTAAGATTGCTAAACTCACACAAGAAGCAAGTGCCAATAAGGCAAAAACGCAAAAAGCCATTACAAGCTTTGCTAGAATCTACACGCCCATTATCTTTGCCTTAGCCTTGCTGATTGCTTTTGTGCCTCCGCTTGTGCTTGGGGGTGATTCTACCTTATGGCACGAGTGGATCTATCGTGCGTTGGTGGTGCTGATGATAAGTTGTCCGTGTGCGTTAGTCATCGCCGTGCCTTTGGGGTATTTTGCCTCTATTGGTTATGCAAGTAAGCTAGGCGTTTTGTTTAAAGGCTCAATCCATTTAGAATCTTTATCGCAAGTGAAAAATATGATTTTTGATAAGACGGGGACTTTGACTTTGGGGAATTTTGAGGTATTAGAAGTTGTGCCAAATGGGGAGTATGATAAGGATTTTCTTATCTCTTTGGCTGTATGTGCGGAAAGTCAATCCACTCACCCCATCGCTCAAAGTATTGTAAAACTTGCTCAAACACAAAACAATGCGTGGCGTATAGAATCTTATGAAGAGTTAAGCGGGAGGGGTGTGATTGTGCGTTGTGAAAAGGGGGAGATTCTAGCTGGGAATGAAAGGCTAATGAAAGAAAAGGGTATTCAATTTACTCCGCAAGACATAGGGCTTACAATGGTGCATATCGCGTATAATGGCGTGTATGTGGGGTATATAAGCGTTGGCGATAGGCTTAAAAATGATAGTGTGGAATCTATACAAGCCCTTAGGCGATATGGTGTGGAGCATTTTGCGATTTTGAGCGGGGATAGTCAAATGCAGGTGGATAGAGTGGCAAAGGAGCTTAATATTCCCTATGCGTATGGGAATCTTTTGCCACAGGAAAAAGCACAAAAGCTCGTGGAGCTTATGGGGTGTTGGAGTGGAAAAACTGCCTTTGTAGGCGATGGGATAAATGATTCTATCGTGCTAAGGCGGAGCGATGTGGGCGTGAGTATTAACACGGGCGAGGGTGGGAATGATATAAGCAAAGAGAGTGCGGATATTATTTTGCAGCAAAATTCCTTGCAGAGCTTGGTGAGTGCTTTGAAAATCGCTCAACACACACGCAAAATTACTTGGCAGAATATCAGCTTTGCCCTTGTGAGTAAGCTTTTTTTGATTGTGCTAGGGGTTGTGGGTGTGGCGAATATGTGGCTAGCTGTCTTTGGCGATGTGGGCGTAGCACTTCTAGCCTTGCTGAATGCTAAACGCCCCATAGATATAAATAAGAGAAACTAACTCTTACTGCTGTTTGCGTCTAAAATATAGTCCGCTCCAGCACAAAGCGGATATATCTCTGTGAAAAGGTATGTTTGAGCCATCAAATGGGTCTTTCCACTCATCATATAATTCATAGCCCAGATCGTTGAAGAATCCGATAAATTCATCACGATTAAAAATATAAAGTGGTGTGTAGAATTGATTGAGTGCGTTTTGAAGTGTTACATAGGTTGGGGTTTTATCTTGTAAGGGTAGGCGTGTGAGTAGTATATGTTCTATCCCCCCCCCCCGTTAAATATTCTCTTAATGTTGTATAAACATTTTCCAGATAGAATAATGCACCTGATGAAAGAAAAATATTGCAATTTTGCTCTTGTGGGGTTAGAGACATAATCTTTTCATCTAGCTTTGATATAAAGTGTAGATTCTTAGCTCCTAGCTCTGCTGTAATGGCTCTGCCAAGCTTAACATTGTGCTCTAGCTCACATACACGCCATAGTGGCTTGTGATGAGTGTGGCTTACATAGGCAAAATAATGCCGTCCTTCCCCGCCACCAAAGTCGCATATATTAGGTGTGATACCATTTTTGATTTGTGAAGAGATAATTCTATCAAGCCAAAAGAATACGGGATATTCTGTATCCACCATAGGTGTAGGTTTTGAGTAGAACTTGATAAATGCTTGAGTACCTTGAGATTTTACATCATTGTAGCCTAAGCCCCTTTTTTTGCTATGTTTTGGTATAGCTTTTGTGGCAGATTTAAAGCCATCATACACACCACGAAACGCAATAAAAGCATAAGGAAAATATATGTAGCGATATATATCCTTAACAAAATTGAGTATGTTCCTAATTATACTCATAGAAAACTCCTTGTGTTTAAATTTTGCAACATAAAGTTGCTTGGTGGATTATAACACAAAGGTAATTGTTTTCTAGTGTAAGATTCTAACAACTATAAGTCGTTAAAAACTCAAATGGGTGGGGGCGGGCTTCCCAAGGCCAGATTTCAGTTTCAAATTTATAAGCTTTGTAGGTTTGGATAAACTCTTCGCTAAATACGCCGCCCTCCTTGAGATATGCTCTATCAACAAGCATTTCTTCAATGGCGTGGCGAAGTGTGTGAGGTAACTGCTTAATGCCTTTTTCTCTAATCTCATCTAATGTTAGTTCAAAAAGATTTATCTCCATTGGCTCACCGGGTTCAATTTTATTTTTAATCCCATCAATCCCTGCGAGCAGCAAACTTGCAAAGGCAAGATAAGGATTTGCCGAGCTATCAGGGAATCTAAACTCCATTCTTTTAGCTTTCTCACCGCTGTTGTAAGGGATTCTAATACTTGCAGAGCGATTTTGTGCAGAATAAGTCAAAATGCTAGGTGCTTCAAAGCCCGGGATTAGGCGTTTGTATGAGTTTGTGCTAGGATTTGTAAAAGCAGCTAACGCCCTTGCGTGTTTAAGCACACCGCCTAGAAAATGCAATGCCATATCACTTAAACCTTGATAAGAATCTCCAGCAAAGAGATTTTTGCCATCTTTCCAAATGCTGATATGCACGTGCATTCCGCTGCCATTATCGCCATACAAAGGTTTTGGCATAAAGGTTGCAGTTTTGCCATTTAAATGTGCTACCATTTTGACAACATATTTAAGCTTTTGCACATTATCAGCCGCTTCTAACATATCACCAAATTTTACGCCAATCTCCCCTTGCCCCTGTGCCACTTCGTGATGCACGACAAAGGTTTCTAGCCCCACTTGATTTAGCACCTTTACCATTTCTGCACGCAAATCCACCATCGTATCAACAGGAGCTACGGGAAAGTAGCCACCCTTAGTCCCGGGGCGATGTCCCATATTCACACCACCTTCAAACTCTCTAGCACGATTCCACTCGCCCTCTTCAGAATCTATCTCATAGTATTGGCAATTCACCGCATCTTTTATCTTAATAGAATCAAAGACGAAAAACTCATTCTCTGGTCCATAATACGCCACATCGCCGATTCCACTCTCTTGTAAAAATTTCATCGCCCTTTTTACAATGCTTCTAGGGCATTTTTCATACGGCTCATTTTTATAAATGTCCCAAATATCGCAAAACACCACCACCGTTGTATCCGCAGTAAAAGGATCGATAAAATATCGCACCGGATCGGGTATAAGAATCATATCCGATTTATCCACACTCTGCCACGCAGGGATTGAGCTACCATCAAAAGGCACACCTTCAAAGCTTCCTTCATCAATCGCATTTCGTGAAAAGCTCACGTGATGCCACACGCCCTTAATATCGCTAAACCTAAAGTCTATAAACTCCACTTCATTTTCATCGCAGAATCTAAAAAACTCCGCCACTTTTGTCTTATCTACGCTTACTCTACTCATTTTTGCTCCCTTTATCAAAATGTGCGGATTATAGCACAAGTAAGTAAAATGACTTTGTGCTACTTTCTAGATTCTTGCTTTGTATGCTTGTGAAAATCTCTCTAGCGGATTAGAATCTCCACCTTGCCATTATTACCATTCACGCGGATTCTATCGCCATTTTTGAGAATCTGCATTACATTTGGCACAGCCATAACGGCGGGGATTTTCATCTCTCTAGCGGTAACCGCTCCGTGCGAGAGTGCGCCACCACTTTGGGTTACCACTGCTTTGGCATTGTAAAAAAGTGATGTCCAAGCGGGATTTGTGCTTTGGGCTATAAGAATGCTCTGTGGGATAAACTTGCCAAAGTCTTCGCTCCCACGCACGATAAACACCTCCCCCTCCACTATCCCCGCACTTGCTGGGATGCCTTGCAGAATATCGCTAGATTCTATATGTGAGCAGTTATCCGCAGTAGAATCTAAGCAATCTTGTGTGGAATCTAGCTCCCATTTTGGCGTTTTAGCGGCATTTTCTAAATAGGTTTGTTTATTTTGAGTGATGTGGCTTTTGAGTTGTTCTTGTGAGATTTCGCCCTTGACAAAGGATTCTAGCGAGGCGATATTAGCAAAAAATACATCAAAATTTTCACTCACAATATCTAAAGCCTTAAGTCGCTCACCTAAGACATACACGCCTTTACGCACAATAGGGGTAAGTCGCGTTGTTTGATAATGCTCTTCATCATCTAAAATCGTATAAGTTTCAACAAGCTCTAAAAACTCATGCAAAAACAGCTCAAGCTCCACACTTTGGCTTCCCACAAGGGATAGAATCTGCTTTTTAGCTTGATATTTTTTTGCCACAATATCACTTGCTTTGGGTTGGGGTGAAGTGCTAAGAAGTTTAAGTGTATCAAGCACGACATCTATGGCTTCACCCCAAGTGGGAATGTAGGCGTCAAACTCCACTTCGCGATGTCCGTGATTGTGTAAAAATGTTTGTAAGCTTTGAGAAAATGCCCCAAAATCCCGCAATAGATTCTGCTCTATAATGCTTTTAGAATCTGTGCTATGGAGCAAATCATACAAGCTTTGATTATTTTTTATCATACAAGCGAGTTTGAAAAGCTCATCATTCACAAGGCTTGTTTTGGTGTTATCCGTGGTGGTAAGCAGTGTAAAAAGGCTTTGGGCATTTGTGCTATCAATAAGCTTAAGCAGGGCAAATAGAATCTTATAGAGCATAGCTTGAGTAATGGAAATAGCGATATTTGGCTTAAAATACTCTGTGCCAACTCGCACGATTTGCCCTATAAACTCCCATACTTCTTGTAAGTTTGCATTGCTTAAATCCTGTGCTTTTAACGCTCCTAGCTCTTGGAGATATGTGGCTAAATCACGATGCCATAGCTTTGGCAGGGTTTTTATAGATTCTAGCTTATTTGTGAGTGAGGGCAGGGCTTGTATGAGTGAATCTAAACCAGTAAAGGGCAGTGTATTCTGCCCCATATACAGATTGATCGCATTTTGATTGCCATAGATGTAGTTATCAAACATAGTAAACCACTTGCCCTGCATAGGCGGCAGTCCTAAAAGCTTAAAGGAATAATCAAGCGAGATGTGAAACGCCCTATCTACATAGTCCCAAGTGAAAGGGTTTAGTGCCTTTGGGTATCGCTCCGCAGACTCATCTCTGCTCCAACGCGGCGGGATAGTCGTAATGGGGCGAGATTGCAAAAGGTAGAGATTGTCATCTACAATCGCCCATTCTATATCTTGTGGAAAGCCATAAAATCGCTGTAAGGCAAGGTTTAGTGAAGCAACTTGCGTAATTTCTTTTTCACTTAGCACTGCTATATCAGCAAAGGCAGAATCTATATGACATTCCATTGTGCCTTGCGTAGAATCTTGTGAATCTTTTAAATCCTGTGGGCTTTGGGGTGAAGCTTTATCCTGTGGAGCAATGCAATCTTGTGTGCAGTGTGTGGGAAAAATGCCTTTGGTTTTATGAGCGATATGGCTAGATTCTATTTTCTGCTCTAAGGTGTTAAAGCGATATTCATCAACATCAAACTCCCCGCCTACGACACTTTCCCCTAAGCCATAATTGGCGTTAATCAGCACTTCATTAAGGTTGCAAGTAATGGGGTTTATAGAGAAGCTCACGCCTGATTTTTGGCTTGACACCATTGTTTGCACCACTACCGCCATTAATGCGTCTTTGTGGGAAAATCCAAGCTCACAACGATATGCAATAGCACGGGTATGCCAGAGCGAGACAAAGCATTCTTTGATTTTTTGCTCAATCATCTCTAGTCCAACGCAGTTTAAAAATGTATCGTGTGCTCCAGCAAATGCTCCGGCATTTAAATCTTCAAGTGTGGAAGAAGAGCGAACACTAAAGGCTTGTTGTGGGCTAAAGTGAGTTAGGGCAGATTCTAGCTCTTTGAGACAAGAGGGCGGCAGGGGAAGAGTGAGTAAATGCTCTTTGTATTGCGTGGCTTTAGATTCTAAAAGGGCTAAGTCATCGCTTGGAAAAGATGGAATTTCATTGGCGTTTGATAAAAAGGCTTCATAAGCTTTAGTAGTGATGATAAAGCCCTGTGGCACAGCAAATCCCACTTGAAAGACTTTGGCTAGACTTGCCCCTTTGCCTCCACTTAGTGAAAGCTTTAAAGCCTCCTTGTCGCTAAAATGTAAAAGATTCATTTTCTCCCCCTTGTGTTGAGATGTGTGCTAAGATAGAAAGGCAAAATGCAGATGATAGCTAGGGCAAATCCCGCAAGGCAGTCAATCACATAATGATAATGCAAATAAATGGTAGAAATCCATAAAAACACGCTTGGCAGGAGCCAGATTTTAAACTGTGTGCGTGAAAAGGCAAAATTATACAGCAGGATAAAAAGCGAGATTCCACAATGCAGACTTGGAAAGACATCAGTTAAGTTACTGCCTAGCGTGTAATGCTCCGCAAGGAGCGGGTAGAAAAAATAGCCTTGCGGGGCAGTAAGCTCATCTTGTAAAAAGGCATAAGGACCGATAGCAGGGAGAAAAATATAACCCAAAAAGCCAATGGCATATACACTCATAATGCCTATGAAAAACCTTGCTGAAGGCTTATAGAGCAGATAATAGATAAAAAAATACAGCAATTCAAACAAAAAAAGCAAATAAAAAAAGCTAAAAAAATCATCAAGTAAAAGTGAAAGGCTAGAGTGCGAGTAGGAAAAGAGTTTGCCTAGATACTCTCCACAAAGCCAAGTATCAAGCCCATAGAGCAAAGAATCTACCTTGCCTTGTGGATTGATAAGTGGCGAAATATCCCTTAAACTTATAAATAGCACATTCATTAGCACGATATAGAATCCAAACCGCACGATAAAGGCTGTTATGCGTGTGTTGAGCAGCACAAGAAGTATAAGGGCAAGTATAAAAGACAGGCTTGTGCCTGTGTGGCTAGAATACACAAGCCTTGTAGCGATAATGCCAAGTAGGATAAACCATAAATATTCGTGGAGTAGCATTCTTTTGGGTTGAGCGAGTTTTGACATTTTGTTCCTTCAATACAAGCTTGATAAGCATTTCACAGATTTCATAGATTTTGCCATTACACTAGCCCGACAAGTTGTTTGGCTTTATCATAAGTAGCCTTGGCAATGGGGCGGATAGAATCCGCACTGCTATCAAGCACACTTTGGATATAGGCTTTATCTTGGCTGATTTTGGCATAAGCTTCTTGAATAGGACGCAAAGATTCTACCAATACTTCGGCAATGGCAGATTTAAGATGTCCATAGCCCTTGCCTATAAATTCAGATTCTATATCGTGGCGACTTTTTTGCGTGAAAATCTCATAAATGCACAAAAGATTATAAAGCCCTGAGCGACTTTCATCAAAGACAATTTCAGTTTGTGAATCTGTAATGGCTTTTTTGATTTTTCGTGTGATTATATCTGGGCTATCAAGCAGGAAAATCGCGTGATTTTCGCCTTTGGCGGATTTACTCATTTTAGAATGTGGGTCATCTAGCCCCATAATCCTAGCACCAATTTTAGGGATTATAGGCTCTGGAATCCTAAAGCACTCGCCATACTCGCGGTTAAA
This sequence comes from Helicobacter cinaedi PAGU611, assembly GCF_000284635.1. Lineage (NCBI taxonomy): Bacteria > Pseudomonadati > Campylobacterota > Epsilonproteobacteria > Campylobacterales > Helicobacteraceae > Helicobacter > Helicobacter cinaedi. The sequence continues at coordinate 388,727 of NC_017761.1, forward strand.
GCGGATAGCGACATTACGCGTTAGCTCTAGGTGCTGCTTTTGATCTTCGCCCACAGGCACATTGTGAGCTTGATAGAGCAGAATATCTGCTGCCATAAGGGCTGGATAGTTAAACAAACCGACATTAATATTTTTTGAATTCTTGTTTGATTTATCTTTAAACTGCGTCATACGACTCATATCGCCCATAGGAATATGGCAGTCTAGAATCCACGCTAATGCCGGGTGCTCATCAATTTGACTTTGGATAAAAAGGCTTGATTTGCTTGTATCAATCCCGCAGGCAAGTAGGATTCCAGCAAGTTCAAAGGTTTTTTGTTTCAATTCGGCAGGGTTTTGACGCGTGGTAATGGCGTGGGAATTGACAATGCAAAAGATGTTTTCATACTCATTTTGTGAGCTTACCCATTGCTTGATTGCTCCTAGATAGTTGCCAAGGTGGATATTGCCGGTGGGCTGAATGCCTGAAAAAACGCGTTTTTTAGATTCTATCGTGTGAGATTCTCTCTGTGCTGTGTTAGTCATAAGATTCCTTAATGTTGTGAGATGATAAAGATTATCAAGGCGGTATTATAGCCTAAAATCTTAGCGTGAAAAGTTGTGTTTATAGCAAAAAAACTGCCTAAATTTTGGTAAAGTTTTTCTTTACGAAAATGTGTAGAATCTCCCCCTTTTTTCTTTATATAAAATTAAAATGTTTCAAAATGACACGATTATTTAGCATTGCTGTGCTAGAATCCCCACACAAAATCCAACAATGGAAGGAGATATAAAGATGCTTGAAATTAGATGGCATTCTCGTGCTGGGCAAGGTGCTGTAACAGGTGCGAAGGGTCTAGCCGATGTAATCGCAGGGACAGGCAAAGAAGTGCAGGCATTTGCGTTTTATGGTTCAGCCAAACGCGGTGCATCAATGACGGCGTATAATAGGATAGATTCTGAACCGATTTTAAATCACGAGAAATTTATGAATCCGGATTATATTTTGGTGATTGACCCGGGCTTGGTGTTTATCACAAATATTTGCTTGTATGATAAGCCTTCTACAAAATACATCATCACTACGCGTTTAAGCAAGGAAGAGCTTATAGAGAAAAAGCCAGAACTTGCGACAAAGAAGCTTTACACACTTGATTGTATTCAAATCTCTATTGATGCCATTGGTAAATCCGTGCCAAATGCACCTATGCTTGGGGCATTGATGAAAGTTTCAGGTATGCTTGAGATTGATTATTTTTTAGAATCTTTTTCAAAAGTGCTTGGCAAGAAGCTTCCCCAAAAGGTGATTGATGCGAATAAGGTGGCGATTAGACGAGCTTATGAGGAAGTCAAATAACATAAAGGAGATTTTATGGAAAAGTTAAAAGATTGGGATCAATTTGAAATAGGCTCCGTGCTTTTTCCTTTTAAAAAGGGTGTAGATGGGGCGATGGAGCTTTATAAATGCGAGAGAACTTATAGTGGCGATAGCTCATTTACTGATAGTGTGGCACATTGGCGTGTGGAAAAGCCTGTGCATAATAGCGAGATTTGCATTAACTGCTTTAATTGCTGGGTATTTTGCCCTGATGCGGCTATTTTGACAAGTAATGATAAGTTAGCTGGGGTGGATTATGTGCATTGCAAGGGTTGTGGTGTTTGTGTAGATGTATGTCCTACAAATCCTAAGTCTTTGCTTATGTTTAATGATCACAAGGATAATGATGAGGCATTAAGAGAGTGGCCCCAAAAGCAACCTAAAAAGACAGAAGCATAGGAGGAGAATATGGCAAAAGTAATGGAAGTAAGAGATATTGAAGTATGGGATGGGAATATGGCTGCTTCCCAAGCGTTGCGTCAAGCTCAAATTGATGTCGTGGCAGCCTATCCTATCACGCCTTCAACGCCTATCGTGCAAAATTATGGGAGTTTTGTGAGTAATGGCTACATTGATGGTGAGTTTGTAATGGTAGAATCTGAACACGCGGCGATGAGTGCGTGTGTGGGGGCTGCAGCTGCTGGTGGGCGTGTAGCCACAGCGACTAGCTCTCAAGGCTTTGCTTTGATGGTTGAGGTGTTGTATCAAGCGTCTGGTATGCGTTTGCCTATCGTGCTAAATCTTGTCAATCGTGCCTTAGCCGCACCACTTAATGTTAATGGCGATCATTCTGATATGTATCTTAGCCGCGATACAGGCTGGATAAATCTCTGCACATACAATCCCCAAGAGGCGTATGACTTCAACCTTATGGCGTTTAAAATTGCTGAAGATATGCGTGTGAGAGTGCCGGTAATTGTAAATCAAGATGGCTTTATTTGCTCTCATACAGCACAATCTGTGCGACCTTTTAGCGATGAGGTGGCATATAAGTTTATTGGTGAGTACATCTCACATAATCCTATGCTGAATTTTTCTAATCCTATTACCTATGGCGCACAAACTGAAGAAGATTGGCATTTTGAGCATAAGGCACAGCTACATAAGGGCATTATGGATTCACATATTGTGATTAATGAAGTGTTTGAAGCATTTGAAAAGCTAAGTGGGCGTAAGTATAGCCTTGTTGAAAGCTATGACTTAGAAGATGCGGAGGTGGCGATTGTCGCACTTGGCACAAGTGTAGAATCTGCGCGTGTGGCAGCAAAAGAGGTGCGTGAGCAAAAGGGCATAAAAGCTGGTGTGCTATCTATCCGCTCTTTGCGTCCCTTTCCATTTAAAGAAGTTGGCGAAGCGATGAAGAATCTTAAAGCGATGGCGTGTTTGGATAGAAGTTTGCCTGCTGGAGCGCTTGGAATGTTATTTAATGAATTTTCAGCAGCAGCTCTTTCAGCTGGGGCACACCCTATAATGTCAAACTATATCTATGGGCTTGGCGGACGCGATTTGACACAAGCACATTTAGAGGGTATTTTTGCTGAACTTGATGCAAATGCAAAGGCTGGTAAGCTTACCCACCCACTTCAGCAAATGCTGGGCTTACGCGGACCTAAGATGAGCTTTTTTTAAAAGGAGAATGCAATGGTAAAAGAAGTCAAGAATCTAAAAGAATTTCAAAAATCATCAAAAAAATTTGAAGGCGCACATTTACTTTGTCCGGGCTGTGCACACGGAATGATTGTGCGTGAGGTGCTAAGTGCGGTTGATGGACCTATTATTTTAGGAAACTCAACAGGGTGCTTGGAAGTGTCAAGTGCGGTATATCCACATACAAGCTGGGATGTGCCGTGGATTCACATAGGTTTTGAGAATGGTTCTACGGCAGTGGCTGGAGCTGAAGCGATGTATAAGGCTTTGGCACGCAAGGGGCGATATACTGGAGAAAAGCCAAAATTTGTAGCTTTTGGTGGTGATGGGGCGACTTATGATATTGGGTTTCAATGGATTAGCGGTTGCTTTGAAAGAGGGCACGATATGACTTATATCTGCCTTGATAATGAAGTTTATGCGAATACCGGTGGGCAGAGAAGTGGCTCTACTCCGCTTGGTTCAAGCACTTCAACAACCCCTGCTGGAAGCTCAAGCTATGGTAAGAAAGAAAAGAAAAAAGACCTGCTTTTTATTATGGCAGCTCACGGCTCTCCGTATGTCGCTCAAGTCGCACCCAATAAGTGGAAAGATATGAATAAAAAAATTAAACGAGCCATTGACACAGAGGGTCCTACTTTTATTAATGCAATGAGTGCCTGCACCACAGAGTGGCGATTTGAATCTAACAAGACGGTTGAAGTGAGTGATTTGGCTGTGGATTCTCTCGTGTTCCCATTGTTTGAGATTATTAATGGTGTGGAGCTTCACATTACATATCGCCCAAGAAATGTGATTCCTGTGCGTGATTATCTTGGTGCACAAGGGCGATTCAAACATCTTTTCAAGCCTGAAAATGAGCATATCATTACACAATTCCAAAAAGATGTAGAAGCGCGTTGGGAATATCTCCAAAGACGCGAAGAAATCAACCCCAAATAATCCCCAATCCCTAATCTTTAGGATTGGGGAGAATTAAAAGTCTTAATCAAAGATTTATGCAATTTTAAATACAATTGCCGATTTTATTTTCCACTATTTCACTGCTAAGGATACAATAAATGTCAGAAAAATCCGAAAAAATAGGCAAAAAATCAAAAGAAGTTAATGCAGAACTAGAAAATCTTTTTAAAGAAGAGGATAGCGATTATATCACTTATGAGAAAATCGCACAGATTATGCTCAAAGCCCCAACAACAGCACAAGTCAAAAAAATAAAAGATTTAAGTAAAAAGTATAAAAAACAGCTTTTAAGCTCATCTGAAGTAGCAAAAATGCTGAATACCAAAGAGCAGATTCAACGCCAAGCTGATAGAAAAAAGCTACTCAATGAAGAGCTTGAAGATGAATTTGATTTTATGAAAGACAAGGAGCTGTTAGAGTGGAGTAGAAGTGATAGCCCTGTAAGAATGTATCTGCGGGAGATGGGACAGATTCCATTATTAACAAAAGAAGAGGAAGTAAGCCTAAGTAAGAATATAGAGCTAGGTGAGAATACCATACTTGATGCGATTTGCTCTGTGCCGTATTTGATTGATTTTATTTATGACTATAAAGATGCGTTGATTAATAGAGAGAGACGCGTAAAAGAGCTGTTTAAAAGCTTTGATGATGAGGAAGAAGAGGGCGAAGAGGAGGAAGAGGAGTTTGATGCTGTTGAAGAGGAGGAGAACTCACGCAAGGCAAATTCCAAAAAAGATCAAAAGAGAATTGAAAAGGTAATGGAGAGTTTTAAAGTACTTGATAAGGCTAAGAAGGATTGGCTCAAAGTGCTCGAGACGCCCATTAGTGAAAGTGAAGATGAATTAGGGCATATTTTGTTGCTCTCCCACAAAAAGCATATTTTGAAAATGAAGCTTTTGGATTTGGGACCTACAAGTAAGCTTATTAATGAGCTTGTAAGAGCTATGGAGAATAGCTTAAAAAGTGGCGATGGCTTTGAGCGTGAATTAAAGCGTTTGGAATATAAACTGCCATTATTTAATGACACGCTTGTGGAAAATCATCAAAAGATTCTTGCTAATATTACCGCGATGAGTCGCGATGAGATTGCCTCAATGGTGCCAGAGACGACTATGGTTAGTGTGTATATGGAGCTTAAGAAGCTTTTTCAAACAAAAGAGGCAAGTGAGGGGGGCTTTAACCTAGAGCCAGAAAAGTTAAAAGAGATTTTAGAGCAAATCAAACGTGGAAAGTCCATTTCTGATAAAGCAAAGGCAAAAATGGCAAAGTCAAATCTCCGCCTTGTTGTGAGTATTGCCAAGCGTTATACAAATCGTGGGTTGCCTTTTTTGGACTTGATTCAAGAGGGGAATATTGGGCTTATGAAAGCTGTGGATAAGTTTGAGTATAAAAAGGGCTTTAAGTTTTCTACTTATGCGACTTGGTGGATTCGCCAAGCTATCTCTCGTGCCATAGCCGATCAAGCACGCACAATTAGAATCCCTATCCATATGATAGAAACGATTAATAGAATCCACAAGATTATGCGTAAGCATATACAGGAAACGGGTAAAGAGCCAGATATTGAGTATATTGCTAAAGAAGTGGGATTGCCTATTGATAAAGTCAAAAATGTGATTAAGATTACAAAAGAGCCAGTAAGCCTTGATGCACCTATTGGGAGCGATGATGATGGGAAGTTTGGGGATTTTGTAGAGGATAAAAGCTCTGTTGGTCCTATGGACTATATCCTTAAAGAGGATTTGAAGGTGCAAATTGATGATGTGCTAGAACAGCTTAATGATAGGGAAAAGGCGGTTATCCGTATGCGTTTTGGATTGCTTGATGATGAGAGCGATCGCACACTAGAAGAGATTGGCAAGGAGCTAAATGTTACCCGTGAGCGTGTGCGACAAATAGAATCTAGTGCGATTAAAAAGCTCAAACACCCAAAAGTAGGCAGAAAATTAAAGAATTATATTGAAGAGTAGGTAGTTGTTTTCATTGAGGGTATTACTACTCTCAATGAAATTGAGTATTTAGTTGGGTTAATGGACAGCTATCATACACACTAAAATAGAAAGATATAGCGTATATTAATGGTGTGTGTTCTATCTTTTAACTCAAATCGCCCAGTGGCACCTGTGTAGATATTGGTTGCTGTTGTGTCAAAAATGGTGCTAGGTAGAATTGCCACTCGTGTAAAAAACTCTAAACTATGCCTGTTAGCAAATAATTTCCTTATTCCTAGATTTGCCCATAGGTTTATAGCCTATTTTGTGGTTAATATATACATCACGATAGTTGTTAATCGTATTGCCACCAAAAAAATTAAAGCCAACGCCTAATCCACCAAATACATCAAGATAATGCTTAATGTTGTAAAGTACATCAAAATTAAAACCTATTTTAAATGTGCTAATGTCCCACTGACCGGGATAATTTACTAAGATGTAATCCAAACTTGTATAGTAACGAGCTGAAAAATCGCTTTCAGGCATTTGTGTTTCTTGTCCTATATAAAACCCATAATTCAATCCATTACCACTATCTGTAAAAAGGGTTACACCGCTGCTTGTTATTGAACTCATACCATATCCTAAGCTTGCACCCACAAAGTAGCGATGTTTTATTTCTATTTCGTGCTTTGATTGTTCTTTTTTGGTGTTTGCTTGAAGAGATTCTACAGAATCTGAAGCAGAAGTAACCCCCAAAAAGACTAAAAACATCCATATGTGCCACCTAAAAATATTCATAATCAAACCTCCAAAAAGTATTTTTTGAGATTGCGATTTTCCCCCCCCCCCCCCCCGTATTTTAGATTAAAATACGGGATAAGTTGAAAATTTTGATATACAAATTGAAAAAAAAGTAAAAATTTTACAAAATAATAAAAAAGTATGATTTTAAAATGGAGGTTGATTTGGGGTTGCTTTTAACTGATATTTAGTTTATTACGATACAATCCACCCTTTATTTTATACCAATCAAGGAGGTCATTATGGCTTTAGATACGGCGAAAAAAAAGGAAATCATTGCAAAATTTGCAAGAGATGGTAAGGATACAGGCTCAAGTGAGGTGCAAATCGCACTGCTTTCACAGAGAATTGCGGATTTGACAGAGCATTTAAAAGCAAACCCAAAGGATCATTCAAGTCGCTTGGGGCTTTTGAAGCTTGTAGGACAGAGAAAATCACTTCTAGCCTACCTTAAGAAAACACAATATAATCGCTATGTCAAACTCATTGGTGAGCTAAAACTCAAAGATAGGTAGCATTTTAAGATTCTAGCCTTGATTTTAGACTAGAATCTTTCTCCAAATCTTCCAAACACAAGCAGAATTAACATACAACACATACCGCCAAAAATCACTTCTCCAAAGGAATTAAGTGCCTTGGTTTGTGATAGGATTAGAATCCCAAAACTCGCCCCGGTAGTTAAGGCTGAAAAGACAATAGCGTGGTTTGTGCGTGGATTTTCTCCCTCTTTTATCGCATAGATTCCATAATCTACACTTACTACCACAAGGATAAGCAACGCAAAAAGGTGCATCATATTAAATTCACTATGACTCGCAACAACACAAAGTGCCACACTCAAAGGAAAAAGCACAAATCCCACTGCGTGAAAAAAATCTTTTCTTAAACTAAGGGACAGAGAGAGAAGCATAAGCCCTAGAGCAAGGCTCAAAACAAACATCATAGGCTTATAAATAGAATCTGCAAGATTATCCATAATGCTTTGTAAAGAGCATGTTTCAAGCATAAGATCAGATTCTAGAATCTGCTTTTGCTCTGCTGCATTCCATAGCTTAAGGTTGCTGTTTGAATTTGTTTTTAATGCTTCAAGGAGCGAAGTGGCGTGCTTTATCTGCTCTTGTGTCATATTTACCAAAAGATAAAAATGCTTTTCTTGCGTTTCTCCCTGCTTTTTATTAAAAGTTATATTTAGCCCTTCGCTAAGAAGTCCTCGCACAAAGAGCATAAGCCCTTGAGGCTCTCTAGCTTGTAGCAAAACTTGTGGTGTATCGTTGTGAAGTCTTTCAAAAAATGCCCTTTGTTCAAGCATTTGCGTGTTGTGATAGTCAAGCTTAGAGAGATCAAAATCAAGCCTTGTATGCCAAGCGGCGTAAATAAAGCCAAGAAAGGCTAGGAGCAAAAACACAAAAGAGGGTATGTAAGGCTTTCTTAAATGATTGATAAAAGAAAAAAGCCTAGGGGGATTTAAGCCCAAATGCGGATAGATAAAAGCAAAACTCATATAAGCAATACTTAAAGAAATCATCGCGTATAGGGCAAGTTGAGCTAAAAGCGGAAAAGGGATAAACAAACACGCCCCAAAGCCTAGTATTGTGGTAATGTAGCCATAAAACACGGCACGATTAAATATTGCTTTTTTCCGTGCATAAAGCCCAAAAAAGTGATGGTGCATCATATAGTCAATGGCAATATTTGAAATCCCCATACCAAAGCTTAATGCCATAATCGTAACCTTTGGATACACGCACAGCACGAGCAAAATGGCAATGATATTAGCAAGAATAAGTGTGCAAATGGTGTGAAAAGTCAAAAGCGGTATGCGGAGAATCACAAAATACAGCACAATAAATACAAGCGATGCAAAGCCTAAAAGAAATTTGACTTCTTGTAAAATCAAGCCTAGATTCTCCACTCGCATAAAATCAGCGGAAAAATATCGCATATCCGTATAGCTAGATTCTAACTCTTTGAAGCTCTGTATCCTCAAGGCTACGCAATTCCACAAGGGCGTAAAATCCATAATCTTTGGCAATAAGGGGTGAGCGTGAATCTTGTAAAATTTGTGGCGTTTGCGAAGTTTGGAGCGTTTGCAATATAGGGGTAAAAATTTGAGTAAAATCTAAGTCTGCCTGTGAGTTTGAATCTGGGGTAAGGAGATATGAGCTAGGGTTGGTTAAAAAGTCATAGAGTTGTTGCTGCTGTGAGGAGCGGAATTGCGAGATGGAAGCGACATTGGGAATTTTTTCAACCTGTGAAAGAAGTGTCTCAAATCGCTTTTTTGAAGATTCATCAAATCCACGCAAAGCTAAGGGGACATATTTTGAGTTTGCAAAATGTCTGTGGGCTTCAATCAAGGCTCTGTTATCATTATCTGGGAATAAATCAAGCACCTCTTGACTTATCCTAGAAGAATCTACAATCCATAAAAAATGCCAAAAATACAGACAAAAAGTACTAAGTGTAGTGAGACAGATTTGTTCATTGTTAAGCCTTGGAATCTAAGAGAATGCAAAGTAAGTATTATAAAACCTTTGCTATAAGAGAAGGCTAAAGTTATGCGAGAAAAATGAAGAGATTATGCTGCAAAAGCAGCTATGTGAAAGATTCAAAGCCCTTTCACATCGGCAAATTAGATTTTAAAAGGATTTTCAACCACCTTTTTTCTATCTACAATATATGGAATAAGTGCCATATGTCTTGCCCGTTTGATAGCTACTTCCACACGTTCTTGCCATCTCTTTGTGTTGCCTGTCAAGCGTCTTGGCATAATCTTATATCGCTCTGAAAGTGAATGCTTCAGCATTTCCACATCTTTGTAGTCAATAAACTCAAGCTTAGTTTCAGTGTATCGGCAGTATCGTTTTGAGTATTTTTTCTTTTCCATTTGAGTCTCCTTACCAAAAATTATGCTTAGAATGGGAGGTCTTCATCATCAATATTGATTTCAGGGATATTTTGAGAATAGCCTCCCGCTGCTTCTCTCCCACCGCCATAAGTTTGTGGCTGATTATAGCCTTGAGGATTGTATCCTGCATTTGGATTATTATATCCACCATTGTTTGTGGTGTTTGCAGGATTTGCGGAGTAGGCATTATTATATCCCCCTCCATTCTCGCTATACGCACCACTTTCGCCCATAGATTTAGAATCTAGCATTTGCATACTTTCAGCTGTGATGGTGTGTTTGCTTTTTTTAGCTCCACTTTGATCGGTCCAAGATTCAAAGCTTAATCGCCCTTCAATGAGAATCTTACTCCCCTTTCTTAGGTATTGATTTGCCACTTCCGCACTTCGCCCAAAAAGCTTCACATCAACAAAGCATACTTCTTCGCCTTGCGAACCATCTTGCTTTTTATATCTCCTATTGCTTGCCAATCCAATAGTCGCTAGAGCACTTCCGCTAGGCAAGTATCGTAGCTCTACATCTCGTGTGAGATTTCCCATCATAATTACCTTGTTATACATCTAGCGTCCTTTTGTGTGTTAGGCTTGTGGAGATTCTTGTGTGTCTGCCTTTGGGGTTTCCTCTTTTTTTGGCTTTGTAGCTTTTGCTTCAGGCTTATTATTTGCCTTATTGACAAGCGATTGCCACGCATTTTGCTCTTTTTTGCTCTCATACTTAATCACAATAAATCGCAAAATTTCTTCATTAATGCGGTAATTTCGCTCAAGCTCCAAAATCAAGCTAGGCTCTGCTTTGAAGTAGATAACAAAATAATATCCGCGTTTATTTTTTTTGATTTCATAAGCAAGATTCCGCATACCCATATCAAGGCAGGTTTCAATCTCGCCACCATTTTTTGTAATAACTTCTTTGAAAAAATCAATTCTTGCCTTGATTTCTTCTTCAACAAGTGTCGGTTTGAGAATAAACATCGTCTCGTAGAATTTCATTATGTCTCCTTTTGGTGTAACCGCCCTTTTGTAGCCTAAATGAGCCAAAAGAGCAAGGCATAGGGGGCGGATTCTAGCGTATCAATTCTTGAATTTTGATTAAAGCACCCATAGATTGCTTAGATTTGCCCTTGCTGACTTCATATCGCCAGAGTGAAAGTAACTCAAAAATATGAATATATTCTGCTTCCTTAAAGCGTATGCAGTAGCGTGATAAACGCTCAATAATGTGGTTTGGGGGATTATAGCCTAGAATCTCCCTTGCATTGATACTCCCATAGCTTTTCGCGTAAGCAAAAAATAAAAAAAGTTGATAAAAAAATCGCTGAATCTCCCCAATCATCATTATTTCATTCACACCCTCTTCATAAATATTTTGCAATATATGAATAAAGGGCTTTTTATCCATAACCGCACAGCACAGCTCTTCTATGCTAAAGCTCCCCACACCATCGCATAATAGATTAACTTCACTCATATCAATGCTTTTTCCCGCATAAATGCTAAATTTCTCTAGCTCATTTAGGCTTAGGGCAATATCATTATTTTGTATATTTAGAATTTGAGTTAAGATTCTATCTTCAATCTTTAGCCCAAGCTCCTTGCTTCTTTCCTGTAAAAAGCCTATACATTCTCTCATATTTGGCTCAAAAAATCGCACTTCAACAACGCTATTTTTTGGCATTTTAGGGTGATGAAAATACCCCACAATACCCTTGCAATCACGCATATAATCGCCACTAGACTTATTTTGTGCTTGATAATATTCTATAATCAAGGCATTATGTGTATTAGCACTCAAAGAGTGTAAAAAGAGTTCAATATCTGCTTTGCTAAGTCTGTGATTAATCTTTAGCACCACAAGGGAGCTTGTGCCAAAAAGTGAGCCTTGTGAAAGCAGGGTATTGATGCTGATATTATTGTATTCATCAAAATAAAAGGTGGTTTTTTCTTCACTCTTTAAGCTTTGGGCAATTTTCTTACCATAATAGCCCACCATAAAGCTATCTCCATACAGCAAACTCGCACGAGGCGGATTTTCTTTGAGCAATGTATCAAGCTGGGCTTTATTCATTTTTATCCTTTTTTTTTCTTTGTGGCATTTGTGTGATTTTTAGTGCGTTTTTGCGTGGTTTTTTGTGCTAAATCCTGCAACATAGAATCTTGTGCTTGTGAATCTAGCACCTTTGCATAAACACTCATAGTGAGCAAATCCACCTCCATAATCTCCACTTCCACCACGCTAAAACGCGGCATAAACCTATCAAGTGTGATTTTCACTTGCGGAATGACATTAAGAGCCACACCTTCCCCTTCATCTCTGCTGACTAGAATCTCACATCTAAGCCCTTTATCTAGCAGCCTTTTAGCATACCGCAACATTTTAAGATGATAAAAATACGATTCAATCTGGGCTATTTGCTTTTCTTTTAGGTTGAGTTCGTGGGTGGTGGCATTGCAAGATTCAAGCAAAAATGGCAAATTTTTATCCTTATGTAAAATCGCTTTTAAGATTCTATGCACAATAAGATCACTATATCGGCGGATAGGTGAAGTGAAATGCGTGTAAGATTCAAATCCTAAGCCAAAATGTGCCAAAGGCTTTGAGCTATAAGTCGCTTTGCTTAGAGATTTAATCATAAGCCCATCTACTATTGCTCTTTGATTGTCATTTTGAGATATTTTGGCGTTATCGTTTTCATCAGCTTGAGCTTGAATCTGCGTAATCAGCGTGTGTATATCTTGTGTCCTTGACACTTCATAGCCCATAGATTCTAAATCCCATCTTAGCTCATCTATTCGCTCTAGCTTTGGCGGAGGGTGGATTCTAAAAATACCTGAATCTAGCATTTTTGCACTCTCCACATTAGCTAAAAGCATAGATTCTTCAATAATGCTATGGGCTAAACTTTGAGTGTTTTTCTGCCACGAGGAAATTTCCATAGATTTATTAAACTTTAATTTTATCTCTTCATTTTTAAAATCAAAGCCCACATTTAAGCGGTTTTTTCTACATTTTTTCACAAATGGCACATAGGCTTTGAGCCATTGCGTAACAGAATCGGGCAGTTGCGTGGATTTAACGGACTTATTTTGTAAAAAAGATTCTATTTCTTCATAGCTGACATTGGCGTGTGATTGTATAAGGGCTTCAAAAAGCCTACTTTTTTTCACTTCTGCTTTTGTGTTTAAGCTTATCTCCCACACCATTGCTAAACGCAGTTCATTCTGCTTTAAAGAGCAGATTCCACTGCTTAGGGCAAAAGGCAGCATAGGCAGGACTTTGTGTGGAAAATACAGACTAAAGCCCCTTTTTTTAGCCTCTCTATCAAGCTCACTATTAAAGCTTACATACTCGCTGACATCGGCTATTGCCACATAGAGTGTGCGTGATTTTACATCAAAATAAATCGCATCATCGTGGTCTTTTGCATCAATGGGATCTATCACGCAAAAGGGCAAATGGCTTAAATCCGCACGATTAGGATACATAGCCTTATCCACTTCATTACCAAAAGACAAAGCAAATTCATTAGAGCTAGGGCTAAAATCATAGGCACGATTATAAGTGCTTAGGGCTATTTTTTCATCAATATTTGCATCTTCTAGCACCCCAAAAACTTCAACTATATTGCCACTTGCCACTTCCACTTTTACCACACAATGCTTTGGCAGGGCTTTGAGTGATTTTTGTGAGAGTTTTAGCTCAAGGTAACGCCCCCTTTTGCCCCTAGATTCTAACTCTAGGGCAAGAATGCACCCCTTTTTCATCACAAGCACGGCAATGGCGTAGGGCTTTATGGCGTATAAAAGTGTGATAAGATTTGCTTTTTGTTTTGTTTTGCCTTTTTGTCCTTTGCTTTTTGCTTTACCCCTTTTAGCTAAGATAATATCGCCCTTTTTGAGTTTATAAAATTTACCTTTTTCAAGCACAAAATCCGCAGAATCTGTATCTCTAAAACTTTTTAAAAAAACCTTGCCACTTTGTGAAATATCCACACTGCCGATGATAAAATCACTTTTAAGCTTATGGATATTCCCTTGTGTTTCAAGGACATCGTATTCTTGGAGTTTTACAAAGGCATTATGGAATGATCTTGGAATCTGCTTTGTGCCATTGGCGATAAGTGCGTAAAAATAAATCATTCTTTTATCCTTTGAGTCTTATTTTTCCCATTAGATTCTATCCTCTAGATTCTATTTTTTTCTCGCCATAATCTTAGAATCTCGCCCAAAGTCTTTGGCTCAAAGCCCAAACGCTCACAGCTGACATTAAAGCAAAAGGAATAATTTGTATCGCGTGAATGGATATGTCCGTGGATATTTAAGCTACAATCTGCTAGGGCAAAAAGCGTATCTAGGCTTTCTCTACTCTTAGCAAATCTATCGTGTGCCTTGCGGTGAAATACCGGAAAATGCGAAAACATAATCCGCTCCCCACCACAATCAGCAATAATAGCATTGAGATACACATCATCTTTTATCATCATCTTGCCGTATTTTTCATAGAGTTTTTTGCGTATCGCCTTAGCATTTGGAATCTGCAAATTTAAGCCCCTTTGCACCTGCCAGCTTTTCAGTGCTTTAAGCTTGGTAAAACGCGTAACATCATTATTGCCGACAAGGAGCTGTTTTTTACCCCGCAGTTCTTTTAGGTAGTGAAACCCACCCGGATAATACAAATCCCCCAAATGTAAGATTCTATCTTTTTTCCCCACTGCCTTATTCCATAAATCTTTATGAAACGCATAAAAATCATCATAGCCATTTGTCCTAGCACTTTTTAGGCGTGAAGGCTCTCTTTGCAATACTGCTTTATGTCCAAAGTGGCTATCGGAGATAAGAAAAGTATTTTCATTAATGATAAAATCCATACCCTTATCCTTATAATTTATGGGATTGGCTCTAAAAGTCGCTTTGCTACATAGCCTTGTATCTCTCTTTTGCCACTTTGAGATTCAAAGATGTAATAAATTTTCGCCCACTGTGCATTGTTCTCGCCCTTTTCAAAGGATAGAATCTGCATTTTTCGTCCCTTTGGTGCTTTAGCGATGATGATAGAATCTGTGCTAGGCTTTGCCCTTACCATAGCGGTATTAACGATGACTTTGGCATAAGATTCTGTCTTTTTTTGCTCTAATTTAGAATCTTGCTCTGTGCTTTGGGGCGTTTTTGTGGTTTTTTGCGGTGTAGATTCTGTGTTTTGGGCTTGGCTTTGCTCTTGTGGGGGCAAAAGCGTGTTGCTTAGAGCTTGGCTTATCACATAGCCTTGCAATGTTTGCGTGGATTTTGTTTGTGGAATAGAATCTACTGAAACTTTGCTCCATTTGCCTACTTGTTGTAAAACTTTTACCTGTGTATATTTTGGCAATTTGGCGATGATAGTAGAATCTGTGCTAGGCTTTGCTCTTAAATTTAGCCCGAGATTTGATTTGACAGCAAGTATTGCGGGGGCTGTGTTTGTAGATTCAGATTCTATTATTTTTGGCTTGGGTTTTAAAGTCGCTTGTGAATCTGTTGTTTTTAAATCTATTGTCTTTGCTTGGGTTTGTTTTGAATCTGCAATTTTTGCTGTTTGCGTGGCTTTGGCAGTTTTAGAATGCGGAGCTGGCGTGTAATGCACTTGCCGAAAGGTTGAAACTCTTTTCTCTCTAGGCTTGGCAAAAGAGATGATAATCATACCGCTAAAGGCATTATCGCGGTAAAACTCCGCACGAAAATGTAAAGCATTAGTATCAAGGCTATATTGGGGCTTAAAGTCTTTTTTGTAGATTGTTACACCGCTTTCATTAGGCAGGGGATTATTATCATTAGGCAAGACAAAACCGATAACATTTACTCTATGATTGGCTAAAGGCTCAAACTCAACGCTTTGCTTAGCATAGACTATTGAGCCTATTGGTGCGGATTGTAGCTCTCCATCAACCTTGATATTGACATTTTCAAGTGAATGTTCAAACTCATACCATTGTGGGGAAAGTGTGCTAAGTTTGCGTGAGCCATAGTGTAAATTGAGCTTGCCATTTTTGCCCGGAACTATACCAATCAGATAGCTTGGGCTTTCAATCTTTAGCTGTTTTGGGCTGTTTTGCTTTGGCAGTGGAAAATAGGCAAGGTTAGTCCGCAAGGAATCTAGGGGCAAAAAGATAGAATCTTCAATCTTTGCGTATAAATCTGTTGTGTTAAGAAGCGTTTTAATCGTAGCGACATTCAGCTCAAAATCCCGCTCAAAAGTAATACCTAGCTGTCCTAGCAGAGATTCAATAGCTAAAAGATGATAAAACACACGCGTTGGCACATCAAGCTCTTTGCTTGTCTCATTTGTAAGGGCGGGTTTATTTAAAGAGAGTGAAAAGAAAGTGAGAGCTTTGAGTTGCCCAACATCATTTTTGGCTTTTGTTTGGGTATTATGCACGTGGAAGCGATGAATGGGATTTAAAATCCGCAGATTAATATCAGCCACCATTTGAGCCACAAAGGATTCTAATTCCCCATATTTTCCATCAATGCGTATTTGATCCACAACCGAGCAGTTGCCCCATTTATGTGGATTTAAAAGATTGCTTTCATACTTTGGACGCCAATATCCACTCCCATCGTGCAAGTGCATAGAGATGTCAATTTCCGGGTTGGCAAGGAGCTTTTTAATTTTTTGGATACTCTCATAATCTGGGTCATTGTGGCTCAAAGCAGCAAACTTGCGATTCATATCGCCATACACGCCACGCATATTGGCAAACATTCCGTGCGGATTCACCACAGGCACAACCCACACGCTCCCCTTTGTTATCTTATAATGTCGCAAAAATAAATCTGTGGAATAATACGCCCCGGGTTCATCGCCGTGAATCCCGCCCATAAGCAATAAAGTCGGTGCGTTTTTATCGCCATAATTAAGCTTGTAAAGCTCAAAATCCCGCACGAGATTCTCCGCATAAAGCAGATGTGTAAAGGTGCTAAAAGTAAGAAAAAAAGTAAGGATAAAACGCATTATAGCCCTTTTGCCTTTGTGATTCTATGCTCCCTTTCACTCTCCATTTCTTTATAGAGTAAGGCACAGGATTTGGCTAAATCTCTAATTTGCAAAATGTAGTTTTGCCTTTGAGCTACCGAAATGGCTTTTCTGGCATCAAGGACATTAAAGCAATGGCTTGCAAGCATTGTGTAGTCATAAGCAACAAGGGGGATTTTCTGCTCCAAGCAGTTTTTGACTTCATTAGCGTATTGATTAAAAATGCTACAAAGCATTTGTGTATCTGCCACTTCAAAGTGATATTTTGAAAACTCATATTCCCCTTGCAAATGCACATCGGCATAGAGCATTGGCGGATTAGTATTCCACACAATGTCAAAAATATTTTCCTTGCCTTGAATATACATTGCTAGTCTTTCCACACCATAGGTGATTTCTACTGCCACAGGGCGACAGGGGATACCGCCTACTTGCTGAAAATATGTAAATTGCGTTACTTCCATACCATCTAGCCATACTTCCCAGCCTAGCCCCCACGCTCCAAGTGTTGGGGATTCCCAATTATCTTCTACAAAACGCACATCGTGAGCCTTTATATCTAGTCCCAAAGATTCAAGACTACGCAAATACAGCTCTTGTATATTATCGGGGCTAGGCTTTATAAGCACCTGGAATTGATAGTAGCTCCCTAGGCGGTTTGGATTTTCCCCATAGCGTCCATCTGTGGGGCGGCGAGATGGGGCGACATAGGCTACACTCCACGGCTTTGAATCTAGGCTTCTTAATAAAGTCGCAGGGTGGAATGTCCCCGCTCCTGCGGGAATATCATAGGGCTGCACGATAAGGCAACCTTGATTTTTCCAAAACTCCTGCAATTGTAATAAAATATCTGAAAAACTAAGCATATCACTCCTTTATATAATGTGTATTGTGTAAAAACATCATCGTGCCTTTGGCTTTGTTGCAAAACTTTGCCACAACATCGCATTTAATCTTAAAAAGCAAAAAAAGTCGTTCATCTTTATAAGATTCTAAACATTCAAAATTCCCCATACCTTTGGCTAGAATCATATCCGCAGAATCATAAAGGCTTTGCGTTTGAGTATTCGCATCAGCATACACAAAGCCCGGACTTCTCACACCTGAGCTTAAAACTTCACAAGATTCTGCCAAAGGCTGTGCTAATGGGTGAAGCATATCCTGCAATGTCAAATCATTAATAATCGCCCTGCCACGCACCGCATAGCTTATGCTAAGATGTGGATAAATAGCTTTAAGCGTGGCAATAAGTAGAGTATCAAAGATATTTTCCCCCGCATTATCCGCAATATATAAAAGACTTCTAGCAGATTCTAATTTTGAGATAAAAGGCTTTAAGTCATACGCCCCAAAGTGCAAAGATTTAAAATCAAAATCTGCATTGTCAAAGCTAAAGCTATGCTGTGAGCCATAGTCAATAACATTGCCTAAAATAGCCATTCTAACTGCCCAATCTAGCCGAGCAAAGATAGAATCTTCACCCCATACTATTTTTTCATTATGTATTGTTGGCTCAAGCTTTGGGGCAGGGTAGCGTGAGATAAGCTCTTGGCAGATATGAAAGGCTTTTTGTATGCTCTCTTGCTTGATGTGTGCGTATGGGTCATCATTTTGTAGCGTGGTGGATAAATCTTTATAAATATCAATAGCAATTTGTGGGGGTGTGAGAAGATTATCTTGCTTATTTGGTGTGATATAGCTTTGTTTAAGAGGTGAAAGTTTTTTTTCAACGCATTCTTGCAAGGGTTGTAAATTATGCGTTGGAAGCATTTTTGAAAAGTTTTTAATCTGCCTTTGTAAGCAGTCAAAACACATCTCTTGTGCTATCATTTTGTCTCTGTCATATTGGAGACTTTGCCCCACATCAAGCGATATTTGCGTTTCATAAATTCAATTTCTTCCCTTGAACGCTCTAATTCCAAACGCAAAGTCTCCATTGTCTTTTTATCATCATCATACACTTCCTGCATAGAAATAAGCGCATCTTTTAGAAATGAGTTTTCATTTTTAAAAGCACTGATGGTTTCATCTTTTGCTGAAATAACTTTATCGTGCAGCCCAAGGATAGTGGAAATTGTCTTTTCTACAAAGACAGGATCAAGCTCCTTGCCATTCATATCCGCAGACACTAGCCCAGATTCTACCTTTTTCACAAGGGCGGAAGTCCCAGAAGTCGCATCAACAAAAATCTTATTTTCCTCTTCCTTGCTTTTAATACTCCCCTCATTGATTAAGTCCATAATCTTTGTTTCATCAAGCCCAGAGAGCTTAATAAACTCGTGGAGTTCTAGCCAAGTTGTCGTATTTTCCATAAATCCCCCTTAGATTCTCACTTCAATCTCTGCCGAATCTAGCTCTACCTTTTTGGCTTTCATCACGCGATCTTCAATGAGTTTCCCCGCTAGCTCATCATTTTTAAGACTTAGAATCTGCATAGCTAAATACGCCGCATTAATTGCCCCAGCTTTACCGATACTCACCGTTGCCACAGGCATAGAGCTAGGCATTTGCACCGTTGAAAGCAAGGCATCAAGTCCGTCCATTGCCCCACCACTTAAAGGCACACCAATCACAGGCCTACAAGTTTGAGAGGCAATCGCCCCGGCTAGATGTGCTGCCATTCCCGCTGCACCGATAAAAACTTGTGCGCCACGAGATTGTGCGTCTTTGACATATTCTTTTGTGCGTTCCGGTGAGCGATGAGCCGAGCTTATAATCACCTCATAAGCCACATCAAATTTTTTAAATACTTCTATACATTCACTCATCACACTCCAATCGCTCTTGCTCCCCATAATCACGCTAACAAAGTCCATTTTCACTCCTTTTGGCTCTTTTAAAATGTGCGGATTCTAGCATATTTGTATTAATTCCTTGTGTGCCTTTAGAATGTCTTTAGCCACTCTATAATGCAAGATTCTAGCTTTGCCACATCAAGCACATCTTTTTGCACTTCATCTTTGCTAAAAAGATCTGTGATTTGTTTTGAGATTGTGCAGTTGGCTTTGGCACAGATTGTTTTAATGGCTTCTTCATCACAAATATTTTGGGAAGATTCTAGAATCTGCCCTTGTGTTAGAGCGGTATTCACACTTGGGGCGAATTTACTCCATTCCGCTGTGGCTAGGATAATGCTTTTATCTATCACGCCTTTTTCCTGCAATGTCTTTGCTACATAATAGCCAATAGCCGTGTGTGGGTCAAGCACATAGCCATTTTTAAAGCATTCTGCGATACTTTGCAGACATTGTGTATCATCGCAACTCATCGCACTAAAATCTTCTCTCACAAGAGCAAGTTCAGAATCTAAAAGGCTATATTTGCCTTGCGTTGAGAGATTCTCCATTAGCTCCTTTGTGCGTTTAGCCCCAAAGTAAAAATACAGCATTCGCTCTACATTTGAGCTTTTTAGAATATCCATTGCTGGGGATTTTGACTTGATAAGATGACGAAAAGAAATATCATATACACCCGTATTTATAAAATCGCTTAAAATAGTATTGACATTAGAGGCAACCACAAGCTTGTGTATGGGTAAGCCCATTTTTTTAGCAAAAAATGCCCCTAAAATATTGCCAAAATTCCCACTAGGCACGACAATGGATAGCTTCTCTCCAAAGGTGATATTGCCATTTTTTACCGCACTCATATACGCCCAAAAATGATACACAATTTGAAAAACAATGCGTCCTATATTCACAGAATTAGCAGCGGAGAGCGAGATTCCAAGATTGTTAAGCTTATGGATAAAATCTTTGTTGGCAAGGAGATGTTTTAACGCACTTTGAGCATCATCAAAATCCCCCTTAATGCCAATAACCTTGCAATTTTTAGATTCTTGTGTTGTCATTTGCAGTCTTTGCACATCACTTGTGCCGCCACTTGGGTAGAGACATACAACTTTTATATATTCTTTATTCGCAAAACTTTGCAGTGTCGCAGGACCGGTATCACCACTTGTAGCAGCTAGAATCATAAAAGGGGTTTTATTTGTTTTGGCAAAGGAAGAGAGTAAAACACCAAAGGGTTGCAAAGCCATATCCTTAAAAGCTCGTGTAGGACCAGAATAGAGATTGAGCATAAAGAGATTTTTGCTTAAAGTGTGGAGCGGGGCGGGATTTGTAGGATTATCAAAGCTATCATAGCTTTGCAGGGCTTGTTGCAAAAGATTTGGGTTAAGATTGAGATTCAAAGAAGAAAAGAGCCTTTCGCATAATTGTTTATATGAGAGATTTTGAAAACTTTGTAGCATTTCTTGACTAAACAAAGGAAGTTTAAAAAATGTATAAAGTCCGCCTTGTGGGGCATTTGGATTAAGTATTGCGTGTTGAAAAGTAACGCCTAAATCTTTATTATCATCTCGCGTAGAAATAAACATACTCATTGTAGAATCCTTTATATGTTGTGATAATTTTTGTAAAAATCTTTACTTGTGAAAATTCTTGTAGCAATCCCCGCATTCTAGCATATTTTGTTTTAACGCTTTATTTCCATATCTTGGTTGTAAAACACTTCACGCACAATCTTGCCGGATTCATCAAACCCTACTGCCTTGCCTTCTTTTTTGCCTTGTTTGTAGTGGAGCTGATGCCAAAGTTTGCCATTTTTTATGTCATAAATATTCATCTGTCCTTCTTGCAAACCATAGGCAAAGTTCATCTCACTTTTAATCTTGCCACTTGTTACATCAAAAAGTCTGCAAGGTCCGTGAAGTAGCCCATTACGATAATGGGCTTCATAAATCAGCACACCTTTTTGGCTAAACATTTGAAATAACCCCTCCATTTTGCCATCAATATAAAATGCTCTCTGTGCCACTCCGCCATCAAGGTAGTATAGAATCTCTTTGCCGTGCTTGATTTTTGTGCCATTTTTGTAAGTGATTTGGGCGTTATATGTGCGTCCATCTTCTTGTATTTGCTCGTTTTTTTCCTCTCCTGTGATGTTTTCAAGCATTTCTTGCGTGTAGGTTTTTTTGTGAGTTTGGCTTTCTTGTGGAGATAAAGGCTCTGTGGAAGCTACAAAATCTTGCTCTTTTTGACTGCTTGGAGTGCTTGTGTTTGGCTCATTTATGGGGCTTTGGGCAGGGTTTGAGATAGAATCTTTGATAGCATTTTTAGCAGAAGTTTGAGTAGGTTTTTGAGTGGGCTTTTGCTTAGGCTTTGTATTTTCGTTTTGTTTGTGTGTGGGTGTTTTTGCGGGGGTTGAAATTGTGGTTTCTTGCGGTGTTGGCTCTCGTTGGCAGGCGGTCAAAAACCCTAACACATAGCAAAAGATAAGAAAGCTACAAGCTTTTGTTATTATTTTGCCCTTTGTCATTTTCCCTCCTTTTAGTAGCACGGATTCCAGCGACAGCTTGTTTCATTAATGACATTACCTTTTGTGTCGTATTGCTTAATCCATTGCTTCTTGCCTTGTTTATACATTGTCTCAAAAGTGAGCTTTTCATACTTGTCAAATTCCTGCCTTACGCCCTCACGCATATCATTTTTGTAAAAAAACTGTTCTTTTATTTTGCCAGATTCATAGTATTTTTTGCCCTCGCCCTCGCGTTTATTATCCACATACATTTGTGAGCTTTCAATCTTGCCATTTTCATAATAAAGTGTGCGGGTATTTGTCTCTTTGCCCTCAATATATTCTCGGGATTCTTTAAGTTTGCCGCTTAAGTAATATGAGCGGACAAGTCCATCGTATTTATCATTAATGTAATTTGCACGGAAAATCACAACGCCATTTGGTGCGATTTTAATTTGTTTGCCACATTTGAGCGTTGTGCCTTTGCAGTATTGTGTCTTTATGGTGATAGGTGAATCTTTGCTTCCTGTGTAGGAGATTCTTAATTCCAGCTCATTTACTTCACTCTGTGTTGCAAGTGCTGTGAAAGCAAAGACTACGCTTAAGACTAAAAAGATTCTTTTTATCACATTTTTTATCACTTGTCCCCCTTAGATTTTCCCCATAGACTTAGAATCTAGCTCTTTAGGCGTGTGATATTGACACCTAGATTAAGAAGCTTTTTTTCAATTTGTTCATAGCCTCTATCAAGGTGGTAGATTCTGTGGATATTTGTTACCCCTTCACTCACAAGGGCAGCAACGATGAGGGCGGAACTTGCCCTTAAGTCTGTCGCCATTACATCGGCTCCAACAAGGGGGCTAATGCCCTTTATCGTGGCGTGATTGCCTTTGAGTGAAATATCTGCACCCAAGCGTTGCAATTCACTCACATGCATAAAGCGATTTTCAAATAATCGCTCTTCAATCACGCTTGTGCCTTCACATTGTGTCGCTAGAGCCATAAATTGTGCTTGCATATCGGTTGGGAATCCGGGATATTCAGTGGTAATAATCTCAAAAGGTTTTAGCTTCTGTGCTGGAAGCAAAGTGAGTGAAGAATCGTGCCTGTTAAAACTAAAGCCAATCTCTTCTAGCTTATCAGTAATCGCTCCAAGATGAGCATTTTGCACCCTTTCAAGCGTGATAGAAGAGTTTGTGATTGCCGCAACACATAGATAGGTCCCAGCTTCAATTCTATCAGGTATAACTTCAATAGGATTAAAATCAAGTAATTCTCCGCCACTGCCTGTAATAGTTAGCTCATTTGTCCCAATACCTATAATCTCAACGCCACTTTGGGCTAGAATCTCGCATAGTTGCACGACTTCAGGCTCTTTAGCAGCATTAATAATACGCGTTGTGCCTTGAGCTAAGGCGGCTGCCATAATGACATTTTCACTGCCTGTAACGGTGATCTTATCAAATAAAATATCAGCCCCTTTTAGTCCGCCTTTGGCTTCAGCAATAATATATCCACCCTTAATTTGAATTGTTGCACCCATTTTTTCCATAGCCTTGATATGCAAATCCACAGGACGCGCACCAATAGCACAGCCACCGGGCAAACTCACCTCGCAATGTCCAAATCGCGCTAAAAGCGGTCCAAGCACAAGAATAGAAGCACGCATTTTTCGCACAATATCATAAATGGCTTTAGTATGCACGATATTTTGGGCTTGAGCTTTGAGTGTGTTAGGATTACACCACTCAAGATTCACGCCTAGATGTTCTAAAAGTTTAGCTAGAGTTTTGACATCAGCTACATTAGGCAGATTGCTGATTGTTACTTCGTTTTTACTAAGAAGTGTGGCTGCAAGTATGGGTAGGGCGGAGTTTTTCGCACCAGAAATGCTAATGCTTCCTTGAATCTTTGGAGTTTTGTGTATTTGTAAAAAATCCATTTCTTATCCTTTTGTTTGTGCTTATTTGCTTTCGCGTTTTTGTAAGGCTCTGCCAATTGCCTCTTTGATATTTGCTTTGCTTTCAGGGTTGGCAGATTCAAGGCTATCTTGAAAATTCACTACTTCATCAACCTCCATAAGATTCATATTTACAGCAAAGGCAGAAATAAGCTCAATCCACAAGCCATACTCTTCGCCATTCTTTGGATAAGTCTTAAAAGAGCGTAAAAACTCATCAAGCAATGGCTTAAGTTTAGCTTTGTCATTTGCAAACTCATTGAGTTCTTTAAACAGGATACTCAAGCGACTTTCTTGTATCTCTGTCTTATCATTTTCAAGTGCAACAGCCAAAAGCCCAGCAAAGATAACAGGTAAGCATAGCAGAAAAAATACCAACCAACAAACAACATAAAAGCTAATATTAAACATTTAAGGGCTTCTAGTGCTTAAAATGCTCATAAAAATCAATTGTTGCTTTTACATAGCCATCAATACTTCCGCAGTCATAGCGTTTGCCTTGAAATTTATAGGCTAATACTCTGCCTTGCTTGGCTTGCTCCAAAAGGGCATCGGTGATTTGAATCTCCCCTTTTTTGCCCGGCTTTGTAACACGCAGAATATCAAAAATATCAGGCGTTAAAATATAGCGACCAATAATGGCAAGATTGCTAGGGGCTTTATCAATGCTTGGTTTTTCTATCATATCGCTTACACGATACACGCCAGATTCTATCTCTTCACCTTGGATAATGCCGTATTTATTCACTTCATTCTTATCCACTTCTTCAATAGCCACAATGGAGCAACGATATTTTTTGTATAAAGCTACCATTTGGTTAAGCACCCCTGCACCTTTTGCATTATGACACAAGTCATCAGCAAGGATTACGGCAAAGGCTTCATTACCAATGAGTGTTTCGCCTGTCAAAATAGCGTGTCCTAAGCCTTTCATTTCATTTTGCCTTGTGTAAGAAAAGGTGCAAGAATCTGTGAGTTTCCTAATGCTAGAGAGTAGTTCTTCTTTATCTGTGCCAGAGATTTGATGTTCTAGCTCATAATTTATATCAAAATGATCTTCAATACTGCGTTTGCCCCGCCCTGTAACAATGCCGATATTGTGGCAACCAGATTCTAAAGCTTCTTCTACACCATATTGAATAAGGGGCTTTGTAAGAATAGGGAGCATTTCTTTTGGCATAGCTTTTGTTGCGGGTAAAAATCGTGTGCCATACCCAGCGGCGGGAAATAAGCATTTATGTATCATAGAATCTCCTTAATTGATAAGTGTTTGCTTGAGATATTCTTCAAGATTGATAGTATTGCCAAAACTCTCTTGATAAACAATATAATTTGCTAAAACTCTAAAGCCATAATCACGGGATTCTTTATAGGGGATAAGTTCCATAGAGAGCCACGGCTCGTAGTTGCGATTTTTCAAAAAGAATTTTTTTGTTTTTAATGTGCGGCGTAAAAAGCCCGGACCACCATTGTAAGCATAAGATACAAAAAGCGGATGTTTAAACTCCCTGCCCAAATCATTAAGATAGAATGTCCCAAATTCTAGGGCGGTTATGGGGTTAAACATATCTTCAAGCGTGATATTGTCGCGTTTTAAGCTTTTGGCAAAAGGCTCTACATTAAAAGGCATAATTTGCATCATACCCAAAGCATAAGAAGTCGAGACAAGAGCGGGCAAAAGGGTGCTTTCCTGCTTGGCAATAGCATAGGTAAAGGCTTTTTCGTGATCACTTTTCCACTTAAGCTTGTCGCTAAAAGGCGTGATAAAATAGTGAATCTTAAATTTATTGAGCTGATTTAAAACATACGCAAGATGTGCGCTTGTATCTTCATAGGTGAAATGTTTGCTTAACTCTTCTAAGTCTTTATCACTCTTAACTTGCGAGAGATTATCTTTTAAAAGTTGCCATTGGAATGGGTCTTTAATGTCAAAATCAGGCTTTTTAGGTGAGAGTTTGCCTAAATCTGTTACTACTTCGTAGCTTGGTTTTACGCCTAACTTTTGATTAGCATAAATGGTGTAGAGATCCACATTTGTGCTTGAAGCAAGATTCTCTAAGACTTTGTTATCGTGGCTTAGGGAGTATTCCCAAAACAAAGCACGATTTTTTTGCATAGCTGTTGGGGCATTTTTACTTGAAAGTCTAAAATATTCTAATGCCGCTTTGGGCTTTTGATGTAAAATCTCATTAAGCCCTAGCAAAAAAAGTGTGTAAGAATCTGCTCCTGTAATTTTTGCACCGATAAGCGATTTTTTAAACTTTGCATAGCTGTTATCGTGGGTAACGATGATTTTTTGTAGCATATTGTTAAAAGATTTATTATTTTCATCAGCAAATTTTTTAAGGGCTTGGGGTTTAATGGTTTGATTGATAATCTGTAAGCGTTGGTTATCTCTTAGTGTATAATACAAGGCTGCAAAAGTCGCCGCATCGCTATTTAGCATACCTGTTAGGATATTTGGTTTGCTTAGAATCTCAATGCGTTTTTTGTATGTAGGATCATTTTGAAAGGTTTTGAGCAAAAAGTCTTTATTTTTCTGTGGCATTGTGGGGACATTAGCGAGATTTAGCCCTGATTTTATACAATCTTTGTCTTGCTTTTTTAGACTTTCAAAGCTCAAGCGTTGGCAATAAAGTTTGCGTGGGAGTTCGCTGACTTTTCCTTTGGCACTCATAAGGCTATCAAGCTTTGAAGTTTTGCGGTGGATAAGCTCATAGGCTTTGAGTGCATCTTGCAATGAAGTATGCTCATTTGATAAAAATTGCCAGATGTAAAAATCCCTTGCCAAGCCTTTTGGCTTAGATTCTAAAAATTCAAGTATAATATCCGTTTTGGCAAAACCAATACAAAGGGCTAAAAGCAGTAAGATTAAGCTTCTCATTTTTATCCTTAAATTTGCAAAGTTTTAGCGTAGTTGGCTAGAATCTGCACGAGAGATAAATCAATAAATTTAAGTAGCACCGCCACAATAAGTGGGGCAAAGTCAATACCATTTATCGCTGTTGGTATAATGGAGCGTAGCCTAGCATAAAGGGGCTGTGTTAGGCGATTTAGCACTTGCACGATGGGGTTGTATGGATCAGGTCTTACCCAGCTTACAAGTGCGGCAATCACAATCACCCACACATAAAGATTTATAAGCATACTCAAAATCATAGCAACCGCATTTAAGAGAGTGCCTACTACCATCATCTCCTCCTAGTCTTTTGTAGCTTAGTCTTTTATAGCTTGTGTTGAATCTGCATTTGAATCCGCAATGGCATTTCTATCTAATCGCACAATATCTTTTAGGAAAAATCGCAAATAGGGGTAAATCTCGCTTAATTCTAAGCCGTGCGTTTGTCCGGTGAGCAGAATCCTTAAAGGCTTAAAGAATTTTTTGCCCTTTAAGTTTGAGCGTTGCATTAGGGCATTTTTCAAGCTTTCATAATCTTGCAAATTTAAGTCCTTAGATTCTATCATCTCGCATAAAATCGCATATAAAATTTTACATTCCTCCACATAGTTTTCTCCGCTCTCTCCATTTTCAGCAGTCTCTATACACTTTGGAGCAAAAATCTTATCTAGCTTTTCTCTTATCTCATTAAGTGTGCTTGCCTCTTGCAAATGTAGCTTTGCTAATGCCCCCACACTTGAATCTTTGCTATCAACAAGCAGAGCAAATTCCTGCTCGTTTAGTATTTTTAAATGTTCTCTATTTAAGAATCTTAATCGCTTGATGTCAAACTTCACAGGCGATCTAGCGATATTTTTTATATCAAACCACGCAAAGCTTTCTTGCAGTTTAAACACTTCTTGGGGCGTATGATTCCCCATTGAGATGAGATAGTTGATAATCGCTTGTGGTAAAAAGCCCTGCTCTAACAGCCACGCCACAGATGAGGCACTATCTCGCTTACTCATCTTACTACCGCTTTCTCCCAAAATAATAGGCAAATGTGCGTAGCCTAAGACTTTTTCATAGCCCAAAGCACGATGGATTAGAATCTGCCGTGGAGTGTTGCTTGTATGATCTTCTCCACGCACTACAAAGCTTACATCATAGAGCATATCATCTACCGCACAAGCGAAGTTATAGGTTGGGATTCCATCTTCTTTGATAATCACAAAGCTATCAATCTCGTGGGGTTCAAAGCTTAGATGTCCTTTGATTGAATCTTCAAAGCTAATGGTGGAGCTTGCTCCTTTAATGCGGATAACGGGATTTTTATTTGTATGTTTTTCAAGCTCCGCCCACTGCATATCGTAGCGAAAAGGCTTTTTTTGTGCTTTTGCCTCTTCTCGCTTAGATTCTAAAAACTCCTTAGAGCAGTAGCAGTAAAAGGCTAAATCTTTTTCTATGAGATATTGTGCGAGTTGGCGGTGCTTGTCAAAATTATGACTTTGATAGATAAGATTATCCCACAATAAGCCAAAAAGATTTAAAAGAGAGAGAATCTCCTTATCTTTGCCTTCAATATTTCTTGCTAAGTCTGTATCTTCAATGCGGATAAGGAACTTTTGGTTAGTTTGTTTGGCAATAATGTAGTTAAAAATCGCAGCCCGCAGGTTGCCTATATGTATATCACCTGTGGGAGATGGAGCAAAACGCAACATTTCTATCCTTTAAGCATTTGGCTAAACGCCTTGGCGTTAAACTCATTAAAGTTGTAATTCTCGCTTGATGTGCTAGGTGTGCTAGATTCTATTAACGCATCGCTAAGAGTTAGAAGCATCTGCGTGATTTCCTGTGATTTTTCCTCTATGTAGGCAATAAGGGCTTGTGTATTTGAATCTGCTTGAAGCAGTGGCATAGGATTATCAATACAAAATATGTAAGAAGTCGCATTGAGTGTCGTGCTAAGCTGTGTGTTAAAGAGCTTTACCCCCATAAAAGCGGTGTTTTCTATAATGTCCTGCAAGTCTTGCGAATCTTGTGAAAGGCTGTTTGCACCCAAATCTTTTGCTAGTTTCAAAATCTTTCTACACGCTACATTCGCCGTTTGCAATGCTCCTATAAACTCATTTGCCCCTTTCATATCCTCGCTAAATTTATGTATGCTTTGCGTATTAGAATCTTGGCTAAATTGCTTTTCTATGTCCTTTTGGTGCTTTTGCATCATGGCGATTATATTTTGCATATTTACCTCTTCACTTTGGAATCTTGTTGATTGTTTAAGCATATTTTGTTCCATATAATGCGTTCTCTTTGTAATTTAGTTCTAAGCGGTTTTAGCGAGTTTGGATTCTAGCTTGAAAGAATGTATAGTCATTAAATATGCGTCAAACTAGGCATAGCGATAAGCCGAGTTCTGTCGTGGGTGGCTATTTATCTAGGGCATATTTCACAATATGTCTCAAGCGAAGAGTTTGAAGTGTAAGACGATAACCATACTCTTCTTGCTACGGATTGGGTTTGCATTGACATTTTGCATTGCTGCAAAATCGGTAGGCTCTTACCCCACCTTTTCACCCTTACTTTCTTGCAAAAGCGGTTGTTTTCTGTTGCACTTTCCCTTAAGTTACCTTAGCCATTTGTTAAATGGAATCCTGTCTTTGTAGCTCGGACTTTCCTCTTTTGTTAAACAAAAGCAACCACCTACTATGCCTAAGTGCAAATTATAGCAAAATTTGTTACAATACCCACAATCTAACTTTAAAAAGGCTTAAATTTTGCAGAATGATACGCAATATCTCATCGGGCATCACATCGGTAGAACGGCTAGAAGTTTTCAGGAATTTTTCATTAAAGAGCTTAAGGCTCATAATCTTAGCTTTGAGCAAGGTGTGATACTTTTTATGGTATCAGAAAATCCCAAAATTCACATTAGCCATATCGCAAGGGAGCTGCATAAGGATAAGGCGACTATTTCACGCGAGGCTAATTCCCTTGTCAATAAGGGCTTGTTTGTAAAAACTCAAGATTCTTGTGATAAACGCACTACACTCCTTGTGCTTACCCCAAATGGTGAAAATGCACTTAATCTTATTAAAGATAAAATCAAAAAATTAGAATCTTTGCTTTTTTCGCGTTTTTCACAAGATGAGATTAACACCTGCCTAAATGTGCTTGAAAATATGCGTTTGGCGATTAAGGAAAGTTTGCAAGAGTAGAGGCTTTTTTTTAAGATTCTGCTTAACACACTTTGTTTATTAAGCAATAGAGATGCTTCTAACTCATACGACCAAAATGCTCTAGGGCTTTGGCAAGATCACTAAGTGCCGTGTCAATATCGCTTTTAGAATCTGCGATACTATCTCGCACACAATGATTAATATGCCCCTCAAGCACAATCTGCCCCACTTTGTGAATGGCACTTTTTGCGGCATTAAGCTGGATAAGCACATCAGGGCAGGGAGCGTCTTCACTTATCATCTTATCAATGCCATTAAGCTGACCTATGATTTTTTTTAAACGGCGATGCAGGGCTTGTTTATCGTGCATAGTCTCTCCTTAGATTTTCCTATAACTCAACGCTTCTAGGATATGGGCTTTTTGTATCTCCTGCTCCCCTGCTAAATCGGCAATGGTTCGTGCGACTTTTTTAATCTTATTTAGCCCACGATATGAGAGTGAGAAACGCTCACTTGCTTGGGTAAGTAAGGCAAGTGATTGTGAATCTAGCTTGCAATATGTCTCAATCTCTTTTTCATTTAACTTGCCATTGAAGGCGTTTTGCCCCCTTTGCTTTTGCATTGTAAAGGCTTGAAATACAAGCTCTTGCATACTCTTAGAATCTAGCCCTTTTGGTAGATTCCTATCTTTTTCATACTCATTCATCTGCACGAATAAATCAATCCTATCTAAAAATGGCTGGGATAATCGCCCACGATAGAGACTAATCTCTCGTTCTTGACAGCGGCATTCCTTTGTTTTACTAAGCAGATTCCCGCACGGGCAGGGATTGAGTGCGGCGACAAATAGGAAGTTTGTATCATATTCAAGCTTTGAATGCACGCGTGAAATGCTAAGTTTATTATTTTCAAGTGGCTCACGCAGAGATTCTAAAATATCTTTTTTAAAATGCGGTAATTCATCAAAAAATAAAATGCCATTATGGGCTAATGCCACTTCCCCGGGCTTGACTTCATACTGCGTAGCAGAGCCTAGGATACTTGATTTACTCGCACTTTGATGGGGATTGCGG
Source organism: Helicobacter cinaedi PAGU611 (assembly GCF_000284635.1). NCBI lineage: Bacteria > Pseudomonadati > Campylobacterota > Epsilonproteobacteria > Campylobacterales > Helicobacteraceae > Helicobacter > Helicobacter cinaedi. The sequence continues at coordinate 419,727 of NC_017761.1, forward strand.
AATGGGCGAAGTGGCGTATAAGTGGCAGTTTGCTTGTTTAGGGACTGATATTTTATGGTTTCTATCATCTCTTGCAGTGAGCTAGGCGGGAGAATATAGGGCAAACGCTTGGCTATCATACTTTTGCCACTACCCGGTGAGCCTTCCATAATGAAGTTATGAAGCCCAGCAGCAGCAATAAGGGCAACACGCTTAGCAATATCCTGCCCCTGCACTTCGCTAAAATCAAAGTCAAAATTTTCATTATAAAAATATTTCTCCCCTTGCACTTCAAAGTTTGCAAAGCCAAAATGCGAGATAGAATCTATGCTATGGGGCGTTGTGCTATGCGGATTAGATTCTAGATTATTCAAAATATCTATGGCTTCTTGCAGGTGCGAGACAAAATAAAATTGCAAATGCGGAATGGGGGATAGAAGCTCTTTTGCAGACAAGGGGACAATGACTTTTGCGTCCTTATGCAAAAGGGTAATGTCAAGCAGGAGTGGATAAATAGAATCTGTGTATTTCACACTCCCATCAAGCCCTAGCTCCCCAAAGGCAAAAATATCCTTGAGCTGCGTTTTTTGCAGTGCTAGGGCGATTGGCAAGTCAAAATGCCCTCCATTTTTGGGAATATCTGAGGGGGAGAGATTGATATTAATTTTTTGCGGTGGCAGGGTGATACCGATATTGGCAAGTGCAGCTTGGACGCGTTGTTTGGATTCTTGGATAGAGCTATGGGCTAGACCTGTGATATTAAAGCTAGGCAGTCCCCTAATGAAAGTGGCTTCTACCTGAATGATTTTTGCACTCGTGCCAAAGCTTGTCGCACTAAGGATTGTATTAACCATTATGTTTTTTGATTTTTTAGTTTTTTGAGTTCTTTTTCAAACTTCTTGCGTCTAAGAATGGGGAGCTTATCTACAAATAAGATTCCATTTAAATGATCTATCTCGTGTTGTAATGCCACGGCTAAAAAGCCCTCTGCTTGGAGAATCTTATCATTGCCAAATCTATCTTTATAAGCGACTGACACTTTATTAAATCGCTTCACACTTTCATAAAACTCCGGCACAGACAGACAGCCCTCCTCCCACTCTATATCATCTTCTTGGGTTAAAAAAGTGGGATTAATTACTTCTAGTAAATCTTCTTTGTATTGTTGCTTATCCTCATCTCGTGGGAGATTGATAACAAGAATCCGCTTGGCAATGCCGACTTGAATTGCCGCCAGTCCCACACCGCCACTTTCTATCATCGTCTCATACATATCATCAAGTAGGGTATGTAGAGATTCATCAAAAGATTCTACTTTTGTAGATTTTTGACGCAAAATGGGGTTAGGATATTTCAAAATCGCCAAAGTCGCCAAAATCATCTCCAAAGCCATCTTTAGATATATCTAAATCATCTGAATCTGCACTGCCAAATGTCCCGCCCCCGCTGCTATTTTCTGCTTGTTTAAATTGCAAGTGTTTGTTTTCGCTCAATGCTTCATCAAGTGCGGCTTTTGCCTCTTCTAGCATAGATTCAGGCGTTTTATTGACATCAAATACAATCCCGCCCATAACGATATGCAAATGCAAATCCAAATCACCGATAAAAATATTGGTCGTCTTGCATTTTTTAATCACTTCTTCGCACAAGTCTATCGCACCTTGGGCTTGAACATTTTTAAGCAACATTCCAAATCGCCCACCGCCAAGATAGCTGACAAGGTCCTTTGTGCCGATATTCTTTGAAACGATTTTAGCGATATTTTTAAAAGTCGTAACAAGCTTTGTTTGGTCTGTGAGTTGTGCGCCAAGCTCCTTTGACGGAGAAAACACTACAAGTGCAGAGTGGCGTGGAAACTCTTTGCCATTTTTACATTCAAGTTCCAAAGATTGCAGGAAAAAGCTTTTGCTGTGGATTCCAAGTGTTGTGTCATACATAGCACTTGTTTTGGCTGTGGAGGACTTTGCATACATATCTCGATATGAGCGAGAGATACTATCAGCTTGTGTAATAAACTGCTTGTGAAAGCCCTTAATCTCGTTTAGCAACACCTTAATGGCATTCTGTGTGCCAAGGGGATTTGTGATAGCAGCAATTTCAGCAAGGCGTTTGTTTGTATTGCTCTCCATTGATGAGAGTTGCTTACAAAGGGTAAGGAGCTGCTCCAAAACGGATTTAAGCGTTGTAAAATTATCATTGAAAGTTTTTTCAAGGGCAATAAGCCTAGAATCGTGATTTGCACTCTCTACCATCGCCTTAATCTTTTCTCGCACATTTTCCTCTTGTTCTTGTGAGAGTATTTTTTCAAAATAAGCTTCAAAGTTTTCGGGTAAAGGCAAAATGTCATCTTTTTCAAGGGCTTCCATTGTCTGTTTGGAAATAGAGCTGAGCTTTTGTGTCGTATCTGTCGGGGTTATGGACACAGAGGGGATAGACTGCGTTTTTGCTTTACCGCCTTCTAGCCCCACGACATCAAGATTCCCAAAAAAATCATTATTGCCAATATCTAAGTCTAATCCACTTAAATCCATAAAATACCTCCAAAACCTATTTCAAACTTTTTGTAAGAATCTTATCAACCAATCCGTAATCTTTCGCTTCTTCTCCACTCATAAAAAAATCTCGTTCCGTATCTTGTGTGATCTTTTCCACACTCTGCCCTGTGTTTTCCGCCATAATCTCATTAAGAATCTTTTTCAAACGCAAAATCTCTTTAGCCTGAATCTCAATGTCTGTGGCTTGTCCTTGTGCGCCACCAAGTGGTTGGTGAATCATAATGCGAGAGTTTGGCAGAGAGAAACGCTTACCCTTTGTGCCAGAGCTAAGTAAGAATGCTCCAGCAGACGCAGCTTGTCCAATGCAAATGGTGCTTATATCAGAGCGGATATAATTCATCGTATCATAAATGCTAAACGCACTTGTGATAACCCCACCGGGCGAGTTGATATAAAAGTTAATATCCTTATCCGGGTCTTCAGCTTCTAAGAATAGCAGTTGGGCTACGATTGAAGAAGCGATATGGTCATTTATCTCGCCACTTAGCAAAATAATGCGGTCTTTAAGCAAACGCGAGTAAATATCATAACTTCGCTCACCTCGCCCCGTGCGTTCTATAACAAAAGGAATATATCCACTCATTGCTTATCCTTATTTAGTTTTTTTGCTAGATTCCGTTTTGCCTGAATCCGCCTTAGATTCTGCTTTGGAATCCGCTTTTGAAGTTGTGCCTTTTTCTTTGCTTTTTGCAAACTTTTCATCAAGCAAATAATGTAACACCCTATCTTCAATCATTGTCATTTTAATAGCAGGGACAAGGTTATTTTGTTGATAGTATTCTAAAACTTCTTTTGGATTCTGCCCCATCATCATCGCTTCATAATAAATCGTTTGTAAAACTTCATTATCTTGGATAACGATATTATATTGTTTTGCTAATTTATCCATAATGAAAGTGATTTGCACACTTTTACACGCTTCATCTCGGTGTGTTTCACGCACCTTTTTTGCCTCTTCTTGATTGTTTTTCATTTTTTCAATCTCTTCTGGGGCAAGTTGAGATAGGGCATTTCTAAATAAAATATCCATTTCCTGCTCTACAATAAGCTCGGGCAGGTCAAAAGAGATATTTTTAAGCAATGCTTCCACAAGCTTTTCTTTAAGCTCTTTATTATAAAGCTCGGTTTTTTGCTCCATTTCAAGCTGTTCTTTAATCATATCTTTTAAGGATTCAAGGCTAGATTCAGCTCCGGCGATACTCTTTGCAAACTCATCATCAATTTTAGTTGAATCTTTTTGCAAAATCTTGTGAAGTGTTACATCAAACTTCGCCTTTTTACCCGCAAGATGTGTGGCTTGATAATTTTCTGGGAAAGTAACATCAATACTTCGCTTTTCACCCTTTTTCATACCAATAAGGGTATCTTCAAAGCCGGGGATAAACTGATTTGAGCCAATGACAAGGTTGAAATTCTCTCCCTTACCACCCTCAAACGCCTTGCCATCAACAAAGCCTTCAAAGTCAATATTTGCCGTATCGTCTTTTGCTAAAGCCCTATTTTCTGTAATTTCACTAAGCGGAGCGCGACTTTTAGCAATCTCTGCTAATCGCTCATCAATTTGAGCTTTTGTAATAGCTTCAAGCTGCACTTCAGGGACATATTTTTCTACATTATCGGTTTCAAAGCTTGGTGCAATGCTAATTTTTATCTCTAAATCAATCTTATCTTCATTCTTATCAAACTTTAGAATCATAGGATTCCCAATAAGCGAGTTTGGAGCGACATTTAACTCCTTAAGTGCCAAGTCAAGTAAATCTTGTATCGCCTCTTGCTGTGCGTCTTGCTCTACTTGATCCTTGTATCTTGCTTTGATGACTTGTGCGGGGACCTTGCCTTTTCTAAACCCATCAATTTTCACGCTTTGAGCGATTTTTTTGATGACTTTGTCAAACTTTTCCTCAAGTTTGGATTGAGCAATACTACCATTAATGATGGCATTAGCGTTGTTTGTGCGTTTTGTTGTGAAATTCATAGTGGTCCTTAATGAAATAAAAAAGTATAATTTGGTATTCTATAAAAAAAAATCTTAAAAGTAGGTTTTGTAATGCCATTATCTCACATCAAAGAAAAATTAAAACATAATATGAATCTTTCTCCAAGCTACGGGCAGCTTATAAAAGTTATGCAAAATATGTTTGTAGCTAATGGTGTGAAGCCTTCAGTTGGCGATATTGTAAAAATTATCCCAAGTAGGCAGAATCTAAACGCACAAAATCGTAATGGGAGACTTAATGGGGAGCTTTGTGGCAAATTTGATAAAGAATTTGATAAAGAAGATGAAAGCGAGATTCACACACAGGGTGAAAAAAAGCAAAGTTTGGGTATGGTGATAGCCATTGAGGGGGAGAAATTTTTTATTAGCCCATTTTCCTTTGTAGAGGGGCATAAATGTGGTGATAAGGTGGAGATTCTAAACCACGGGTTAAATATTCCTGTGGGGGAGGCTATGCTGGGGCGAGTGGTGAATCCTTTGGGAGAGCCTATTGATGATAAGGGGAGTTTGCATACTCAAGCGACAACGCCGCTTATGCGTTCGCCGCTAAGTGCGTTAAAGCGAGGGCTTATAGATGAAGTCTTTGAGGTGGGGGTAAAATCCATTGATAGTATTCTTACTTGTGGCAAAGGGCAAAAAATGGGAATCTTTGCTGGAAGTGGCGTAGGCAAATCCACGCTTATGGGTATGATAGTGCGTGGGGCAAAAGCACCCATTAAGGTTATTGCATTGATAGGGGAGCGGGGCAGGGAAGTGCCGGAGTTTATCTATAAGAATCTTAACAATGATTTGACAAATACCATTCTTGTGGTGGCTACAAGCGATGATTCGCCACTTATGCGTAAATATGGGGCATTTAGTGCAATGGCTATTGCTGAATATTTTAAATCGCTTGGCAATGATGTGCTGTTTATTATGGATTCTGTTACGCGTTTTGCTATGGCTCAGCGAGAGATAGGACTAGCCCTAGGAGAGCCACCTACGAGTAAGGGCTATCCCCCATCAGTCTTAACGCTCCTGCCACAGCTTATGGAAAGGGCGGGGAAAGAAGATAGCGTAGGCTCTATCACAGCGTTTTTTACCGTGCTTGTTGAGGGCGATGACTTGAGCGATCCTATTGCAGACCAAAGCAGAAGTATCCTAGATGGGCATATTGTGCTTAATCGTGATTTGACAGATATGGGAATCTACCCACCGATAAATATTCTAAACTCTGCTTCAAGGATTATTAATGATATTATTAGCCCGGAGCATTTAGGCTATGTGCGGAAGTTTCGGCGGTTGTATTCATTGATTAAAGAAAATGAAGTGCTTATCCGCATTGGAGCGTATCAAAGGGGGGCAGATATAGAACTTGATGAGGCGATAAATAAACGCACAGCAATGGAAGCATTTTTAAAACAAGAGATTGATGAAAAGTGGGACTTTCAACGCTCTCTTGATGAGCTATGCAAGATTATGCAGGAGTAGTTTGAAGCTAGGAAATGAATCTAAAATTTAAGCAGATTAGAATATAAAAATTCTACAAACTACAAAAGCATAAAAACACACACAACAAGAATAAAGGCTATAAGTATAAGGAGTCTAGATTCTCCTACGACATATAGAATCTAGACTCCACTTACCTAACACAAATCCTAAAACCTCTTCTTATTCACATCATCTAATATATCTTTAGCTACTCTATCTACTCTTTGACTTATTTCAGCACTAGAGTTAGCTATCTCTACATTTTCTTGTGTTACAGATTCTAAATGAGATATGGCTTCATTGATTTGAGTTACACCTGTTGTTTGTTCTCTTATAGATTCACCCATATCATTAATACTTTGCACTAAGAGATTCGTATTAGCTTCAATCTCACCTAAAGATTTTTGTGTTCTCTCCGCTAGTTTTCTCACTTCATCAGCAACAACAGCAAATCCTCTTCCGTGTTCTCCAGCACGAGCTGCTTCAATAGCAGCATTAAGAGCTAGTAGATTTGTTTGGTCTGCTATATCTCTAATAATGCCTATAACATTTTTAATATCTTCACTTTGCTGTATAACTTCACTTGTCTTGCCACTAACATTTTGCATAGATGAAGTAATCTCTTCTACGGCTTGAGCTGTTTGTTCTAGGCTACTTGCTTGAGAGTTAGTAAGATTTGTAAGATTATTTACTGCTTCTGCTAATGCTTTTGCCTCTTCACTTAGATTTTGAGCAAAGTTAGAGCTTGTATGAAGCATTTTTCTAATCTCTTCTCCTAGAGTATTTGTAACTACTTCTACTCTACCACTTGCATTATTTACTTCTGTGGTGTAAGTCTAAGCTTACATAAGATTCAAATACACGATTAATCTCATTTAAATCTTTTCCCACACCTGTCATTAAGAGTTTAAGCAGTTCATTTACAGAATCTCTTAGATTATTAAGCTGTGGATTACTGCCTTTAGATTCTATAAGGCTATCAATATAACCTTGTTTTGCTTTGTCTATGACTTGAAGAGATTGTGCCACAAGGGCTTGGTCGGATTCTAAGCCTAGCTTTGTTTTTTCTATGTTTTCGTTAATCTCAATTCCCATTTGTCCTAATTCATCTTGAGCGATAATCTTTAAAGGATTAGGAGCATCTTTTCTTTGATGATTAAGGTATTTAAAAAATTCAAAGAGAGCGTTGGAGATATTGCGGATACGATTTACTATTGTTGTGCGGATGAAGATAAACACGATAAGAGAAATCAAAGCAATGGCTACAATACCAATTGATATTACAACAAGCTGTAATGTGGATAGTGGCTCTTCAATAGCTTCAAAAGGGGCAAATGAGATAACGCTCCAAGTCTCTCCTATGTTTTCCCACACTTCAAATGTCGAAACAGCTGCCTTTGCAGATTCGCCACTCAAGGTGTGGTATGTGTAGATTCCATCTTTTTTACTCATCACTGCTTGTATGAGCTCTTTTGCACTTGGATGGGCATTTAGCTCATCTAGCCTTTTGAGACGAGTTTTCAAAGTGTATTCTTTACTGGAGTTAAAAATCATTATTCCATTCTGATCAATAATAAATCGTCTTGCCCCATTAAAAACATCTAGTTTAGGGTTACCAAGTCGCACCTCTATACTTACTAAATCAAGCAAATTCCCGATAATTCCCACAACCTTTCCATTTTCAAATACGGGAGCAAAAATTGTCTTATAGTAGTAATCTTTGCCGTCAATTTTTGTTTGTTGGGAGAGAAGAACGCTTAGAGTTTTCACTTCATTATTTTGAAGTTTGCTAAGAAGCCGAGGACTCGCATCTAATAGCTCATTTGGTCTAATACCCCTTATACCGCCACTTTCGGCTGGTTTATCATCTATAAAGGCTAAAACAAGCTCACCAGAGCTAATTTTGTTTTTTGAAACAATTTGATGCTTTTCTGTGTAGTCCTTTGATAGAATGATAAAGCTCCCTACGGAGTAACTTGTAGAATCTAGCATAGAAGATAAATATGTGCTTAGCATTTTTTCATCAATTTTTGCCCCATCATCAATCAAACCCGAGAGTATCTTGCTACTGCTAAGTGTGTTTCCAAAGGTTTCAGTCGCAACGTTTTGAACGAAATTTTGATAACGCTTAGCCGTGTTAGTAAGTAGTTTATCACTCTCAGTTGAGAGAATGCTTGAAGCGGTTTGGGATATTATAAATACCACTACTGCCATACAAATGGCAACGATGAAAGAGATAACAAAGACAAGTTTTGCACCTATACTGAGACGATTAAAAAAGCTCATAACAACTCCTTAAGGCAAGAATAAAAATATAAGCTGATATTATAAAAAAAAAAAAAAAACAAACAAACGATAGCAAACAAGTGGTATTTACTCATTTTTGAAGCGAAGTTTAAATATTTTTTTATCAAAAACGGCGATGTGGAAAAGTGAATCAAAAATCTTAATATCCAGCAAAAAGCCTTCAACTTTCACTTCGCACTTTTTGGTATCGCTTTGAATGGCTTGAGCTTTAAAGGTTATCTCGTGTCCAAGCTCAATGGGTGCTAGGAACTTCACATCTGAAGCGATAAGCACGCTATATTTTTTATTAATCGCTGCCATTGCAGCAAAACTTGCAGCATTAAACACAAATCCGGCGTGAATCATCTTACTCTCATCCATAATCATACGCTCATTTGGGCGAAACCGCACGATTGCTTTGTTTCTATATAGCTCAACAAGCTCCCCAACAATGCTAGGGGACATAGAGGTGCAAACTTGCAAATCGTCATTTTCTAAGGGAATATGGGCATTTTCTTCATTTAAGCCATCATCTGTCATTTTTACTCCTTTTTAAGCTTGAAATATCCTCGCACAGGTGCTTGATAGCCTTCTATGGTAAGGCTTTTATCTTGTTGCAAAAAACTTTCAAGACTTTGAGAATCTACCCACGGCGTTTGGCGTTGCTCTTGTGTGGTGGTAGGCATAAGGGCTAGGACTTCAAAATGTTTAAACTTTGCCCTCTCACACCAACCCTGCAAAGTAGGGATACTTGGGATAAAATAAACATTTGACATTTTAGCATAACTTTTTGCAGGGCTTAGGCATAACTCTTGGCTAGTTTCATAAATAAGCGTATCTAGGATAAGCTCCCCGCCACGATTTAAGCATTGAGAGAGGGACTTTAGCGTTTCTATGGGGCTAAGGCGGTGGTATAGCACACCAAGACAGAAAATTACATCAAAAGCTCTCTTGCGTGATTGACAATACAAGGGTAAATCTTCCACGCCTAAAAGCTCAAAATCAATGGGAGCTTTGATAAAGTGATTTAAAAAATCAAATTGAGCTTTAAAAATCCCGCTTGGGTCAAAGCCGGTAATTGACTTTGGCAAAGTATCAGGCAGCTTAGAATATTCATAAAAATTTAGCATTTTTTGCTTATGCAAAAGCATTTCAAACATATAATAGCCATTATTACAGCCTATATCGGCAATATGTTTGCCACTTAGCTTACAATGCGGAGCAAGAAGCTGCCATTTAATGAAGCTTTGCCATTCACTATCAATATGCAAATCAAAAAGATAGAATCCCCCCTTACGCCACGGCTTAAGCTGTGTAGCAAGAGAGTGTAGCATTTGGCTATGTTGCGAGCTAGAATCTAAAGTAAAAGCAGAATCTAAAGCGGTAATGTGGATTCCATTATCACTCCGTATGCGTGAAGGGATATGGGGCAAGGTAGCAATAGATTCTAATAATGGAGCAATGTTTTTGGCTTTTAGTATGCTTGTAGCCTTAGCTTTAGCATACTCTTCAAACTCATTCATAGAGAATCTTCTTTCTCTGTATGTGCTTCTTGCTCCCATAGGTTTGAAAATAAATCTGGCTCTTGTATTTGCTTGTGGTTTGTATTGAGTGCATTTGTAAGTGTATCATCATTAATGCCTAGCACAAGGGCAAAGTTAAAATTTTGTGTGCGGATATATTCACATAGCTCCTCTTGTGTGCTGTAAGCAAAAGTTTGAGCTATTTGGTTAAAAAGCTCTAAATATACTAAAGGCACGAGAAAAAGGAATTTCCCCCACGCTGCGTTATTGGCGATATAAGCCATATATTTTTTAAATTGCTCTATATCCTCTTCGGCAATGGCGACTTTTGATGCCTGTCCGTATTCAATAACTTTACCAAAGGCGTTAAGGAAATTTGGCTTAAAGTAAGGGATATGCTTAAAGCGACTCATATCGTGGCTGATTTGGCGATTTTCACAAAGGCTTAATACCGAGCTTAACTCATTAAAAAATATCTTTGGTAAGTTTATGCGGTAATGGGTGCTTTTATAAAAAATCGTGCTATCAAAAAGTGTGTGAGAAAGGAGCAAAAAAGGACGCTGTGAAGGCATACTAGAGCTAATCACTTCAAAGCTAATATCAAGAACATTTTGATTATGCGTGATGATAAAGCTCACTTCATCATTAAGTAGCTCAATAATATCTTCTAGGCTGTGTGAAGAAAACTTCACGGATACATCATCAATAATTTCTTTGGCAATAGCCTCTTCAATGGGGTTTAGCGAAATGGTCGCAATATTTTTAGCAAGGAGTTTATAGCGGATAAGGCGGATAAGAGAATCTGCTACATTTTCTACAAGAATCCACGCAATCTCACTATCAATCATCTCCATTTGTGGATTATCATAAATAATCCCATAAGCCCCAGATTCAATGGCTTTAGGGATTTGCGTAGAGTCATTTGCGATAAATACATCTCCCCTTTGAATCTGCTCTATATGGCAGATAATGCGTGAAAACTCCGCAATGGAAGGCGAGTTAAGCAATTTTCCTTGAGTGATTTCTGCAACTTCATTTACTCTCACAAAATGTCCTTATAGACTAGAATCTAGCTTATCTTACTCCCATTTTCACGCGGAGTGTCTAGGCAGAGCAAGGATAAGCCATTTTCATCTTTACTAGCAAGTATCATTCCTTCACTCAAAAGCCCCATCAGTTTGGCAGGTTTGAGATTAGCAATAATACATACTTGCTTGTTAATTAGCTCACTAGGCGTATAGTATTGTGCGATTCCAGAGATGATTTGGCGGGGTTTTGGCTCATTAATATCCACCATAAGCTTTAGGAGTTTTTGGCTTTTTTCCACAGCGGAGCATTCTATGACTTTGCCAACGCGTATGTCAATCTTGCTAAAGTCTTTAATATCAATAAGGCTTAGGGTGTTTGTGGATTCTAGTTTGGAATCTATGGATTTAGAATCTTTGAGTGTTTGAGATTCTTTAGATTCTGCTCCGCTTTGTGTAGATTCAGGCATAAGGGGTGAATCTATGCGGGGAAAGAGTGGAGGGATTTTGGTAAGGGTGAGATCATCAAGCAGGGCGTGTTGCTTGATAAGTCTATCAAAAGAATTTGGGCTAATGCTAAGGGATAGGGCTTTAGCGATTTTATGAGCAGATTCAGGCATTATGGGATAAAGCAACAATGCCGCTTTTGCTAAAATATTGGCAATAAGCCCTAGCAGTGCCATTGCCTTATCTTGCTCTGCGTTTTTCATAAGATTCCAAGGCTCGTATTTTGTAATCACACCATTGCCTAGGCTAAAGGCAGCCCATAGCTCTTCAATGTAGCGTTGAGGCTGCATAGTCTGCATTTTCTCTTGCGTGCGATTGATGATATGTTCTAGCTCGTTTAACTCTGTGGCATAAAACTTTTTGACATCTTTAGAATCTACTTGCAGTGAAAAGTATTTCTCACTCATACCTAAAAGGCGATTAAGCAGATTGCCCACATCATTGCCTAGCTCACTATTAATCCGCTCAATCAAAGCCTTTTGACTAAAATCTCCATCTTGTCCAAAGGGCATTTCACGCATTAGAAAATACCGCAAAGATTCTATGCCATAGGCTTGTGCGACTGCTTTTGGGTCTATAACATTGCCGATACTTTTACTCATCTTTGCCCCATCTTTAGTCCACCAGCCGTGTGCGTAAATATGCTTTGGCAGGGGTAAATCAAGGCTCATCAAAAAGGCTATCCAATACACAGCGTGAAATCGCAAAATATCCTTGCCTACAAAGTGCAGCGCATTCTCCCAATACTCCATTTTATGAGAATCTTGCATATAGCCAAGTGGGCTAATGTAGCTAAGCAAGGCATCAAGCCATACATATATGGTATGCTTTTTATTATCATTGCGTTTGGGGTTTTCTAGCAGTGGGATTCCCCACTCAAAACTTGTGCGTGTGATGGATAAATCATTCAAGCCTTCACTTATAAATTTCACTACTTCATTTTGGCGAAAGGCGGGAGCTATCATATTTGGGTTTTGTTTGTAAAACTCTAGGAGTTTGTCTTGGTATTTACTCAAGGCAAAAAAGTAGCTCTCTTCTTGCACGATTTGCGTTTGCTTCCCACAATCTGGACAGCTTAGATTCTCCCCTAACTGACTTTGGGTAAAAAAGCTTTCACACGAAACGCAGTAGTTCCCTTCATAGCTTCCCTTGTAAATATCACCCTTTTCAAACATTATCTCAAAGGCTTTCTGCACGCTTTGGCAGTGTTTAGAATCTGTGGTGCGGACAAAAATATCATAATCAAGTTGAAATTCATTCCATAATTCCTTAAACTTCACACTCACGCTATCAGCGTAAGCTTGTGGAGTTTGATTATGCTTTTGTGCGGATTGCTCTATTTTTTGCCCATGCTCATCTGTGCCGGTAAGAAATAGCACATCTTCACCTTGCAAGATTCTAAATTTTTTTAGCATATCGCATAAAATAGTTGTATAAGCGTGTCCTATATGGGGAATGTCATTGACATAATAAATGGGGGAGGTGATGAAAGTTTTTTGCTGCATTGTTATCCTTTTGTGTCAAGTTAGAAACTAAATATTAAGAACATATTAGTTAAAATCAAAGCTACCTTGCTGTCCTTTTGACATACTCTCATACGCTGCTTTGACATATTCCTGCCGTGTTTGACAGGAGAGAAAACTCTCGCATTTAGAGCAAGATGTAAAAGATTTGCTTTGTTGGCATTGCTGTAAAATGCGACTTTTTTCTTCAAGCCTTTGTGTGAAAATATCCATATTTAAAGTATCTGTGCTTGGTGCTTCATTCATAGACTTCCTTTACAAGATTCATCTCATAAGTGCTACCAAAAAAGCAAGGCGTGGTGTCGTGCAGGTTTTCAGTGCCAAGCTCTAAAAGCCTTTTTTTACCATTTGTGGCTACCCCACCGGCTTTTTCATAGATAAAAGCAAAGGGGAACACTTCAAAGAGTTTGCGTAATTTGCCTTTTGGAGCGTCGCTTGTGGCGGGATAGCTAAATAGCCCTCCACCTTTTATGAGAATCTGATGTAAATCCGGCACCATTCCACCGGAATATCGCAAACGATAGCCTTGTGCAAAAAGGGATTCCACCATTGCCTTATGTTTGCTCTCCCAATTTTTTTGTGTGCCACCGGGTGCGTTGAGTTTGCCTTTTGATTGTAGTTGCAATGCATCTAGATTTTTCCAAACCTTGCCATTGTAGCGAGAATGCAGGACTTGCTCTTGGGCTATAACCATTTCAAGCCTTACCCCATAGATGATGTATCCACTTGCGATAAGTGAATCTGCTTTAAGCTCTTCATTGTAAATTCCAAAGATTGTGCCAATGCTAAGGTTGCTATCAAACAACGATGAGCCATCAAGGGGGTCATAGGCGATAAGATAGGGGGCTTGTGTGTTTTTAGAATACACTATTTCTGTTTGCTCCTCACTGCAAATGCCCTTTACGCAAGGCAGCTGTAAAAGCATTTCTTGCAAAAGCTTATCGGCTTCCACATCTACTTCAAGCTGTGAATCTCCACTGGCATTTGTGCTTTGTAGGTAGCTTGTGGAGGTGTCTTTTAAAAGCGTATCAATACGCAGGGCAGCTTCCCTTAAGGTTTCAATAATCACGCTTATCATTCAAATCCTTTTGTTTAAAATCGTGGGATTATAACATTTTAGCTTTAAGCTTTGATGATATTGTGGAGTTCTTTCATAAAATGCGAGGCTTGTATCATTTGGTGAATACTTGCGTGATGACAAGCAAAATCTAACAAAGTAGAATCTAAAGAAGTAGAATCTAAAAAGGCGTTGTAATCACTGATTGCAACTTCATTCCAAGGGTGTCCTATAAGAGCTATGATATTTGGTCTGCGGGGATTTTTAGACTTGTTTTTGATATAGATATTTTCCCATAGCCTTATGCCATTAGGGCGGTGCGTATGCGGGGTAAATCCCACAGGATCAAGGGTTAAAAGATAATGCAGGGCGATAGGACAAGAGTTTTGTATATCGCATAAGGCTTTATAAAAATTACTCGCACCCCACGAATGCGTGATGACAAAAAGGGGTAGATTCTGCTTCATAAGCACGGGAAGCCACGAGGCAAAAAGGGTGCGAGATTTAAAACTTGCATAGATTTTTAGGCAAGATTCTGCCTTAAAACTTGCAAACTCCCTAAATACCGCACGCATAATCGTATCGCAAAATCCACCGATAAAAATCACAATGGCTTTGGGGTTAGCAATATGCTGCAAGGCATTAAAGCCCATAGCGTGGGGAATCTTTAGCCCACAAGGATTGTAGGGAATCTTTGGGGCAGGGAGAGAATGAGCGGGATAAAAAAGTGTAGGGGATAAAGGGTGTAAATACGCATAAAGGCGTGAAGTAGGCTTATTTTGAATCTGTGAAGTCTTGTGAATTTGTGAATTATTGTGAATCTGCGAATTGTGGGGCATTCTATGTCCTTAAAATATATCCTTAAAGTGTAGGCGAGTTTGAATGTGTTACAATAGCACAAAGATTTTAATATTTAAGTTATAAGGATAGAGATGCAAACAAAGGGAAATAAAGAGCGACATAAAAAGATTCTGGTCGCCCCAAGTGTGTTATCAGCGGATTTTTCAAAGCTTGGCGAAGAGGTTAGGGCAATATGTGATGCGGAGTGTGATTATGTGCATATTGATGTGATGGATGGGCATTTTGTGCCAAATCTCACTATGGGTCCTATGATTGTAAAAAGCATTGCAAAGGCTTCAAGTAAGCCACTAGATATTCATCTTATGGTAAAAAATGTGCCATTTTTTGTGGAGCTATTTGCTCCGTTGAAACCAGCCTTTATGAGTGTGCATATTGAAGAGGTGCAGCATTTGCACCGCGTGATTTGGCAGATTAAGGATTTAGGCATTAAAGCTGGTGTGGTGCTAAACCCCCATACAAACGAGCAGGATTTAGAATATATTTTGCCTGATATTGATTTGGTGTTGCTTATGAGTGTGAATCCGGGCTTTGGCGGACAGAGTTTTATCCCTAGCTCTCTTAAAAAATTAAAAAATCTTAAGCAACTCCGCGATAGGCTCAATCCCAACTGCCTTTTAGAGATTGATGGTGGGGTAAGTGATAAAAATATTATGGATTTAAAAAATGCGGGGATTGATATGGTGGTGGCTGGGAGCTATATCTTTGGCTCAAATGATTATAGACAAGCTATATTATCTTTGCGATAAATTTTGCTTCAATGACTTACACGCAACTTTTTGAAAAACTGCGACAAGCCCCGATGAGTGAAAAGCAGTTTTATATGTATGTAAAAAATATAGGTGGATTATATGCTGATGTGGATTCTGAAATAGAGCTGCTCAAAGGTGCTGGTGGGGCATTGCATATAGAAAAGCAAAATGGGGAATTATGCTTTACTTTAGCGACATTTTTTCAAGCGTGGCAGGAGGGGGAGTTTGTCTTTGTGGATATTGAAACAAATGGTGCAAAGCCCCAAAGCAGTGAGATTATAGAAATCGGTGCATTGAGAGTGAAAAATTCGCAGATTCTAGAAAGCTTTGAAAGCTATGTGTATGCTCCCTTTGTGCCTGAAAACATCACAGAGCTAACAGGCATAAGGCAAGAAGATATACAAAATGCCCCACAGAGCAAGGAAGTGCTAAGGGCTTTTAGGGAGTTTTTGGGTGGTGGTGTGTTTGTGGCTCATAATGTGAATTTTGATTTTAGCTTTTTAGATTATCATTTGCGACAAAATGGACTTTTTGGACTGCTTAATCCTAAGCTTTGCACGATTGATTTAGCTAAAAAAACTATTCTCTCAAAGCGTTATGCCCTGTCGTATTTGAATGAATTTTTGGGTATTAATACCGCTATGAGCCATCGTGCCTATGCTGATGCACTCACAAGTTTTAGAATCTTTGAAATCGCCATAAGTATGTTGCCTTTAAATGTCAAAAGTGTGCAGGATATCATTGACTTTAGTAGGGGGAGATTCAAGCGTTAGGGCTGATTAAGGGATATTGAGTGAGATTCTAGAATCTCAACCATTTGGGTGGTGTGTGGGGTTTAGGGAGCAATTTTAGAATCTAGCACATTTCAAAACGCCCTGCGGAAGTATTTTTAAGTTAGAATCGGGGCTTTATGAGCCGAGTGCAAGGAGTTTATTAGGCATAAATGACGAAGCACGAGGCGAAGTAATCGCCGATTCTAGCTAAAAAGACAACGCAGAATCTAGAATCTGCACCAAAAGCCTCTATCTAATCCGCTTAAGTCTTTGTAAAACTCAATGTCCTTTGCGTTATGCTGGGTTAGAATCTGTTCTAGGGCGTTTTTTTGGTCATAGCCTATTTCACACAACAAAAAAGCTTTGCGATTTTTAGCCTCTACAATCAAGGCTTTGAGTATGTCTAGCCCATCTTTTCCGCCAAAAAGGGCAATGCTAGGCTCATAAGTCAAAGGCAGACTGATAGGATAATCATCGCAAATATAAGGTGGATTGCTGATGATGAGTTCAATATCTTGCCACGAGCTTGGGAGTAAGGAGCAGTGTTTAAGCGTGATGTTAGAATCTGGGGCAAGGGAGTGAATATTTTTTTGCGTAACTTCTAGGGCTTTTTGGCTAATATCAGTGGCAAAAAAGCGACATTGTGGGTGCAAAAGTGAAAGCGTAATGCTTAGAATGCCCGATCCTATGCCGACTTCGGCAATGGATTCTATATTATGCCTTGTTATAATTTCACTCGCTTTTTGGATAAGAATCTCACTCTCCGGTCGTGGAATCAGCACAGAATCATTGACATAAAAAGTATGCTCATAAAAGCTTGCACTTTGTGTGATGTATTCAATAGGTTTGCCCTTGGCTCGCTCTTCAACAAGGGATAGAAAATGCTTGGCTTGAATAGGATTCACACTTTGGGTGCTATGTGTATGGAGATAGATACGCTCTACTTTAAGCACAAAGCTAAGCAAAAGCTCACTTTCAAATCGTGGCTTAAGATGTAAAGATTGCGCTACTTGTGAGAGTGTGGAAGTAGCAGAATCTAAAAGAGCTTTAATGTTGCAAGTCATAATCAAGGGCTTTTAGCCTTTGTAAAAGTGGCGGGTGTGTGTAATAAAAGAAAATATAGGCTGGGTGGGAGCTAGGGAAGCTTTTATTTTCATTCACTAACCGCACAAGGGCGTTAGCAAGGCAGTTTTTGCTTGAGAGACTAGCACCAAACTCATCAGCCTTATACTCCGCTTTGCGACTAAAATATCCCATAATAGGCAAAAAGAAAAAGGCAATCATCGGCGAGATAAGCAGCATAATCAGTAGCACTCCTGCTCCATTTTGCACTAAGCCTAACGCACTAAATAGGCTTTGTGGCAAATGCCCCACGATGAAAAATAGCACAAAAAGCATACAGGACATAAGAATGATGTTTTTAAGAATATCTTTGTGCTTAAAATGCCCTAGCTCGTGTCCAAGTATGGCTATAAGTCCATCGGCACTAATCTTATCAAGCAGCGTGTCAAAAAGCACAACGCGTTTGCTTTTGCCAAGCCCTCCAAAATACGCATTCAATCGTCCATCTCGCCTTGAAGCGTCAATGACAAAGATTCCATTACTCTTAAAACCGATGGTATTCATTAAAGATTCTATGCGGGATTTGAGATTTTCATCATTGAGCGGGGTAAATTTATTAAATAAGGGTGCGATGAGTGTAGGATAAATGAGATTTGCCAAAATCACAATACCAAGTAAGGCTAAAAAGCCCACAAACCACCATAACGCGACATTTTCAATAATCAGCACAAGCAAACATACAATAATCCCGCCAATGACTATGCTTAAAGCTAGGTTTTTAAGTGTGTCAATGATAAAAAGGCTGGGCGTTTGCTTAGAAAATCCAAACTTCTTATCAAGAAAAAAAGTCTTATAGATTGAAAAAGGCATTTCAATAATACTGCCAATAATCATAAAGCCTAACACAAGGGCAATCTCACGCCACAAAGGCGAGAAAGCTCCAAGTGTGCTTTCAAGCCATAGTGATAAAAAATGTAGCCCAAAAATAACCCACAGGCTAAAGGTTAGAATCTCAAAAAGATGTGTCAAAATATCTAATCGCAATGAGGCGATGGCATAATCCCCGGCTTGCTTATAGTCTTCGGATTCAAGTAAAATAGCTGGTTTTTGTAGTTCTAGCTTAATATGTTTAATTTGTAAAAATGCTAGAATAATGCTTGGCAGGGCATAAAGACAGATAAATAAACAAATAAAAGCAATAAGCATAAAAATCTCCTTTGTGAAATAAACACGCACAATCATAAGCGAGAAAATACAAAAAAAGGTAAATTAACAAGCTTTTAACCACTGATTTATTATGATTGCACCAAAATTTTAAAACTAAGGCGGTTATATTGTGGCAGTAAAATATATTTTTGTAACAGGCGGTGTGTTAAGCTCTCTTGGCAAGGGCATTACCTCTTCATCAATAGCGACATTACTTCAACATAGCGGATTTGATGTGTCAATTTTAAAAATTGATCCCTACATCAATGTAGATCCGGGCACAATGAGTCCTCTAGAACACGGCGAAGTGTTTGTAACCTGCGATGGAGCCGAAACGGACTTAGACATTGGGCATTATGAGCGATTTTTAAATAAAGATTTTCATAAGACAAATAACTTTACAACTGGACAGGTCTATATGTCTGTGATTGAAAAGGAACGCAAAGGAAAATATCTAGGCAAGACTATTCAAATCGTGCCGCATATCGTTGATGAGATAAAATCGCGTATCAAACTTGCTGGAGAGGGAAGCGATTTTCTCATCGTGGAGCTTGGCGGGACGGTTGGCGATATTGAGGGTATGCCTTATCTTGAGGCGATGAGACAGATGAAGCACGAGCTAGGCAGTAAGCAGGTTATTTCCATACATGTAACACTTATTCCCCTTGTGCGCGCCGCTGGGGAGCTAAAGACAAAGCCCACGCAACATTCCGTCCAAGAGCTTAGACGCATAGGCATTTCACCGCAGATTCTCGTAGCACGATGTGAAAGAAGCCTTGATAAAGAGCTAAAAAGAAAGCTTGCAATGAGCTGTGATGTAGATGATGATAGCGTGATTGTGGCTGAAGATACGGAGAGCATTTATAAATGTCCTTTAAATTTCTTAGATGAAGGGATTCTAACGCCTATTGCTAGGCATTTGGAGTTAAAAGAATTAAAGCCAAAAATGGATAATTGGGATATGCTTGTTAAAAAAATCATCGCTCCCAAATCAAGCATAACTATTGGCTTTGTGGGTAAATATTTAAGCCTAAAAGAATCCTATAAATCTTTGATTGAATCGCTTATCCACGCTGGAGCAAATACGGACACAAAGGTTAATATCAAGTGGATAGATAGTGAATCTGTGGAGGAAAACCCTGCCTTGCTTTATGATGTAGATTCTATTTTGGTGCCCGGTGGCTTTGGGGAAAGGGGGATTCAAGGTAAGCTAGAAGCAATACGCTACGCAAGGGAAAAAAAGATTCCATTTCTTGGAATCTGCTTGGGAATGCAGCTTTCACTCATTGAGTTTGCGAGAAATGTGCTTGGGATTAAGGATGCAGATTCTGTGGAGTTTAATCCGCAGAGTAAAGAGCCTATTATATATTTGATAGAGGATTTTATTGATACACAGGGCAAGAAGCAGCTTAGGACGCATACTTCACCTATGGGTGGGACTATGCGACTAGGCGAGTATGAATGCCATATCAAAAAAGGCACAAAGCTCTATGAAGCTTATGGACAAAAAAGTCTTATTAAAGAGCGTCATCGCCATAGGTATGAGGCAAATCCAAAGTATAGAGAGCTTTTTGCTAATAATGGTATGATAATTAGCGGAGAGTGTAATGGGCTTATAGAATCTATTGAGCTAGAAAATCACCCGTGGTTTGTAGCTGTGCAGTTCCACCCGGAATTTACTTCAAGGCTACAGAATCCAAACCCGATTATTTTAGCATTTGTTAAGCAGACATTAGCTTGTAAAAAGCAGTAGTGTTGGGATTTTAGTTTGCTATGAGAAAAGATGAATGTAAAAGCCACACAAAGCAAGACATTCTTCATTTTCTACAATCTCGTGATCTTGAGTGTGGTATCCGCACCCTGCGAGACTTGCCCACGCCACAGAATCTAAACAACACTGAATCTGGAGCAAAAATCATCACTCAAGCTATGGAAAGAAATAATGAGATTCTTGTCGTTGGGGATTATGATGCAGATGGTGTGTGTGCAAGTGCGATTATAAGCCTTTTTTTTAAGGCATTGGAGTATCAGCATTTTAGGCTTATTATTCCACATCGCTTTGAAGATGGCTATGGCGTGAGTGCCGCCCTTTTAGAGAAGAACGCTCAAAATGCCGCTGTGGTTGTGAGCGTAGATAATGGTATTACCGCATTTTGTGCAGGGCAGTGGTGCAAGGCAAAGGGCATTCCTTTTATCATCACAGATCATCACACACCCACAGATACGCTTCCGCAGGCAGATGTCATCATTAATCCAATGCTGCAAGATTCTACTTTTGCCCAAAAAAGCATTTGTGGAGCAGTGGTGGCGTGGTATTTTTGTGCGGCGATAAAGCAAAATCTCAAAGCAAATATTGATATGGGAATGTTTTTAGAATACCTTGCCATTGCCACAATCGCCGATGTTATGCCCCTTACAGGGATAAATCGCATTCTTGTGAAAAAGGGCTTAGAATCGCTTCGCACCTCTTCTAATGTGCTTGCCACACTTTTGCGTGAGAGTTTTGCTAGATTCAAAAAGCCCATAACCGCAGAGAATCTTGCCTTTGATTTTATTCCATTGCTGAATTGTGCTGGGCGTATGGAGAGTGCAAATAAGGCTTTAGAGCTTTTGCTTAGTCCTAGTTTAGCCCACGCTACACACATTTACACAGAGCTACAAAATCTCAATAATAAACGCAAAGAGATTCAGCAAGACATTCTCCAAAAGGCACAGGAGCATATTATCCAAACAGATGATTTTGTCCTAAGCTATGGGGATTCTTGGCACGAGGGGGTGCTTGGCATTGTGGCGGCAAAACTTGCGAGAATCTACAAAAAAAGTGCTTTTGTGTTGAGCCAAAATGCTGATGTGCTAAAGGGGAGCGGACGCTCTTATGGTGGGGCAAATTTGATTGCAAGTATCACGCCATTGCAACAATATTGCCTTGGGTTAGGTGGGCATAGCGGAGCTGTGGGGCTAAGTTTAGAATCTTGTCAGCTTGGGACATTGATAGAAAAATTGCAGGAAACTATGGTGTATGAAGAATGCGATGAAAATGAGACATTTTTCACACTTGGGGTGGAAAGCGTTGATATGGAGCTTTTTGAGATTTTAGAATCTTTTGAGCCTTTTGGGGAGGGGAATCCTAAGCCTACATTTTTGCTAGAAAATCTTACCATACAAGAGATAAAGCCACTGGGCAGGGAGGGGAAGCATTTTGAATATACTTTGGCGGATTCTAATGGAATGTGTCTGGCGGGACTAGAGTTTTTAGCACCAACTAGGCGGGAGGTGGGGCAGTGTGTGGATATACACATTGAGCTTATGCGTGATTATTATAAGAACTGCATTAAAGCAAAAATCCTTGAAGTATTTGTAAGGTAGGTATTTTATCATTGATGTGGCTGTATGATAGAATCAGTTAATGTATAGCTACTATGTCGTTTGTCGTGGGTTTTAGGAGATTTTGTTTGGGCTATGGAGTTTAGCCATAGCCCAAGAGATTAGTTAGAAAAAATCACAGAATCTGCTTTTTCTTCTCCAAAAATGGGGGCAAGTGTCTTATCATAAGCTTCTTTGATAAAGCCTTCACTTGTGAGTTTTGTGATTTCCTCATCAAGCCAAGTTTTAAGCTCAACATTACCCTTTTTCACGGCAGGGGCAATGACATCTTCTTCGCCAAGTGTTGGGATTCCAACGCCAAAGCCCGGATTTTCCATAGCCCACGCAAGGACAAGTGTATTATCGTGTGCGAGTGCATCGCCCCTTTTATCTTTCAAAGCAAGGAAAGCTTGAGTGTTTTGCTCATATTTTAATAGCTCAATATCCGGGTGATTTTTACTAAAATACACATCTGCAGTCGTGCCTTTGTTGACAATAAGTTTTTTGCCCTTTAGGTCTTCAACGCTTTTGATCTCGCCATTTGGGGAGACAACACCAAGAGAGACTTTCATATAAGGCTTAGCAAAATCAACCGCCTCTTCACGCTCTTTAGTTTGAGTGAAGTTTGCCATAATGATATCTACTTTGTTTGAGCGTAAAAACTCAACGCGTGAAGCTGCTTCAGTTAGGATAAACTCAATTTTACTTTCATCGCCAAGCAAGTCTTTAGCAAGTCTTTTTGCGATATAAATGTCAAATCCTGCATTTTTGCCATTTTCATCAATAAAGCCAAAAGGTGGCTTATCACCAAATACGCCCACGCGTAACACGCCATTTTGTTTGATTTGCTCTACACCTCTTGAAGTTTGGGCTTGAGCTTTGTCATCACCACACGCACTTAGCCAAATCACGCATATAGTAGCAAGGAATGCCACAATCCATTTTTTCATTTTTTGCTCCTTTAAAGTAATGTAGGGAAGCAACGATTTTGCCACAAAAAATATAATGGAAGTAAATATGTGGGGTAAAATGCCTAGCGTGGAGTTAAGCAAAAGACAGAGAAGCTTTTGATACCCCACCCACAAGCTTAGAATCTATGTAGGGCTAGAGATAAGCACAAAGCTAAAGGGTAGTGGTTTCTTGCGTGAAAGCTCCATAGCTCATTAGCTTATTGTAACGCTTAGAGAGATATTTATCATCTTGTGAGAGTTCTTCAAGCGATTTAAGGAAGTAAGATTCAATAGCCTTAGCTGCATTTTCTTTATCTCTATGTGCGCCGATAAGTGGTTCATCTATCACATCATCAATAAGCCCACATTTTTTAAGCTCAATAGGTGTGATTTTAAGTGCTTTTGTCGCAGATTCTATTTTTGAAGGATCATTCCACAAAATTGCCGCACAGCCCTCTGGAGATATAACACTAAAGACAGAATATTGCATCATCGCAAGTTTATCAGCCACAGCAATAGCTAATGCCCCACCGCTTCCGCCCTCGCCAATCACAACGGCAATTGTTGGGGTTTTAAGTTTGGCAAATTCTTGTAGATTCTTAGCTATGGCTTCACTTTGCCCACGCTCTTCAGCACCAAGTCCGGGATACGCACCTTGTGTATCTACAAGCATTAAAATGGGGATATTAAACTTTTCAGCAAGTTTTGCGGCACGCAAGGCTTTGCGATAGCCTTCGGGGCTTGGCATACCAAAATTCCTTGCGAGTTTGTTTTTTGTGCCTCTTCCTTTTTCTTCACCGATAATCATTGCGGTTTGCTCACCAACCTTGCCAATAAAACACACAATCGCCTTATCATCTTTAAAATGCCTATCCCCGCTAATTTCATACGCGTCTTTGCAAATCAGCTCAATATAGTCCATAGCATAAGGGCGATCTGGGTGGCGAGCAAGCTGGAGCTTTTGATAATCGCTTATATTTGAATATACACTGCATACTTCTTTTTCAAGCTCTTTTTCAAGGATGAGTCTTGCGTCATTATCACTACGAACAACAGCAGATTCTATATCATCTTGAAGATTCTTAATCTTTTGCTCAAAATCAAGATAGGCTGCCATTTTTTACCCTAGATTCTGCCAAATATAACAACACCATTTGTGCCACCAAAGCCAAATGAGTTGCTCATAACCGCATTGACTTTTGCTTGTCGTGCAGTGTTTGGGATATAATCAAGGTCGCACTCGGGATCTTTAGATTCTTGATTGATTGTCGGAGGCAAGATTCCTTCCTGCATAGCCATAATGGAAATAACTGCTTCAATCGCACCCGCCGCACCTAAACAATGTCCAATCTGCCCCTTCGTAGAGCTTACCGGTGGGATAGAATCTTTGCCACCAAATGCAACTTTGAGTGCCATAGTTTCATACAAGTCATTGTAGGCTGTGCTTGTGCCGTGTGCGTTGATATAATCCACTGAAGTATTTGCCATTTTAAGTGCGGCTTTCATCGCACGCAAAGCCCCTTCGCCTTGGGGAGCTGGGGTTGTGATATGATTTGCATCGCCACTTTCGCCAAAGCCGATAAGCTCGGCATAAATCTTAGCTCCACGCTTTTTGGCACTCTCATACTCTTCTAGCACCAATGCCCCAGCACCTTCCCCCATAACAAAGCCATTGCGTTCTTTATCAAATGGGCGTGAGGCTTTAAGTGGCTCATCATTCCTATCACTTAAAGCTTTCATCGCAGCAAACCCGCCAATACCCACAGGACAGATTGAAGATTCAGAGCCGATGACAAGCATCGCATCAGCACCATTTAACATAATGGTCTTTGCCGCCTCAATAATGGCGTGAGTGCCTGCCGCACAGGCTGTAACACTTGCAAGGTTTGGTCCTTTAAGTGCATATTCAATGGATATAAATCCGCCAAGCATATTCACAAGGGCTGAAGGGATAAAGAATGGATTAATGCGTCTTGGTCCCTTTTGCTCACAAGCTATGGAGTTTTTTTCAATATTCCCTAGTCCGCCGATACCAGCAGCCGAACTCACACCAAATCGCTCTCCAAGAGCAGGGCTAATAACACCATTTTCAAGCAATCCACTTTCATTCATTGCCTCTTTTGCTGCCTTTAAGCCAAGCTGGATAAAGCGGTCTGCCTTTTTAACTTCGCGAGGATCAAGGACTTCTTCAGGGTTGAAATCCACAATTTCACCAGCAATTTTTACAGGAAAATTTTCTACATCAAAGCAAGAAATTCTTTTAATTCCACATTTTCCTTCTACAATAGCCTTAAAAGAGTCGCTTTTGTTTAAGCCTAATGAGTTAATCATTCCCAAACCGGTTACTACTACGCGTCGCATACCATTCCTTTATAACTAAAATTTTAATTCAATTTAGAATCTGCCCATGCATTAGAATGCAGTGCCTACAAGATTCTAAGCACTTTTTTACAACATTATAAGCATAGGTTTAGGTGAAGTGATGTTATTTATTTGCGTCAATATAAGCTACAACATCATTTACGGTTTTAATTTTTTCTGCATCTTCATCGGGGATTTCAATAGAAAACTTCTCTTCTAAAGCCATGACAAGCTCTACAACATCAAGAGAATCCGCATTCAAATCTTCAATAAAGCGAGATTCTGGCTTTACCTCATCAGCATTAACGCTAAGTTGCTCTACTACGACTGCCTTTACATCTTCAAATGTGCTCATTTTTTCTCCTTAGTTTTAAACTTAAACTTCGCATTATAGCAAAGATTTGTTAAATGGCAAGTGCCCTTACATATAAAGCCCGCCATTGACTTTTAGCACTTCTCCTGTGATATATGATGAAGCATTTGAAAGCAAAAATGCCACTGCTTCAGCCACATCATTTGCTTCCCCAAAACGCGCCAAAGGAATATTTTTGAGATAAGATTCTACGGCTTCAGGCTTTAGCTCATCTGTCATATCGCTTTTAATGAATCCGGGCGTAACGCAGTTAAAGCGGATATTGCGAGGAGCACCCTCATAGGCAAAAGATTTGCTCATAGCAATCATACCGCCCTTACTTGCTGCATAGTTTGTCTGCCCCATATTGCCACGCTCACCGATAATAGAGGCGATATTTACCACACTTCCAAATCGTTGTTTGCCCATAATTTTTAATGCTTCCCTACAACCGATAAAGCAGGATTTGAGATTAGCTTCAATCACGCTATCAAAATCGCCCACACTCATACGCAAGGCAAGTTTATCATTTGTAATCCCTGCATTATTGACTAGATAGCTTAAAGCCCCATCACTTTCAGTAATCGCCTTTAGCCCAGCGACAAACTCTTCTTCAACACTCGCATCAAACTTAATCACCGCCGCCTTGCCACCGCTAGATTCTATTTCATTTTTTAGATTATCGGCAAGTTCAGGCTTTGAGCGGTAGTTTATCCACACTTTTAGCCCATATCCTGCTAAAGTTTTGGCAATCTGTGCACCAATGCCTTTGCTTGCTCCTGTAATCAGCACATTACTTCCACTAAATGTCATTTTTTCTCCTTATGTTTTTTTGACAAGACAAAATCTTAGCCTATTTTTGCTAATGCCTTAGTTTTCTACACTGAATCTCACGCTGTCAATATCCCCATCTTTGCCTACAATGCTTAAATAATGAGTGCCTTTAGGAAGAAAAATTTTGAGTGTGGCAGAGTTTGAGCTATGGATTAGATTTTTATCCAAATACCACGAGACATTTTGATTTTTAAGATTAGCAATGCGGATAATCAGCTCCTGCTGTCCGCTAAAATCTTTAGGTTGGATAATCTTAAGATTCTGCGTGGGATAGATGATTTTAAGCGTTTTTTCCTGCTTGGTAAGGTGCTTTTCAACATTGACATTTTGAAGTTTGTAATAAGTTAGCACATTAAGCGGGAGATTGAGCGTGAGCTGTGGCGTGGCGTAAATAAAGTTCTCATCTTGTGAATCTAGCTCTTTGCCATCATACATAAAGACTTTTTTATAAAAAGGCGAGGTGCGTAAGATTCTAGAATCTAGCGGAAAGAGAATGCTTTGCGTAGCGTCTTTTGTGGCATTATCGGGTAAAAGTGCCTTCATATCTTCAGTTAGCCTATATCCACTGAATTTATCTGCTTCAATGTAGGTGAGCTTGGAAGTTGGCAGAGTGAAATTGACATTATTATGTGGAAGTTCTTCTAAAAGCTCAAAAAGCAAAGTTCCTGCGGTTTTGACACCAAAAATATTAGGATTTGGTTTGCCTGTAAAGTTCCCCGCCCAAACAACAATGGTATATTGTGGGCTACACCCAGCTGCCCACGCGTCTTTTCTCCCATAGCTTGTGCCACTTTTCCACGAAAAAGCCATTTTTTCTTTGTGATAGTCTAGCTCCCCCTCGCGTTTTAGCTCTTTGAGCGAATGCAATGTGAGATAGGCACTGCCTTGCGTAATATAGGACTTTTCTTGCTTTTTCTCATAAGGTAATGTCGCGTATAAATCGCCAAAAGAGCCATAATTCCCTAGCCCTCTATACAATCTTGCGATTTGAAGCATACTCATCTCCTTTGAGCCAAGTATGAGAGAAAGCCCATATCGCGAAGCATTGCTAGGCTTAAGCCCTGCCATATCTTGCAAGGAAAAGAAAAACTTCTCATACCCATAGTTTTGTAAAAGTCTCACAAAAGGGACATTGAGCGATTTTTGCAGGGCAGATTCAGCGGTGATTAACCCTTGAAAAGTTTTATTAGCATTTTGGGGCTTGAAGTTAGAAAAAAACATCGGCACATCAACAAGCAAACTTTGTGGAGCAATAAGCCCAGAATCAATGCTAAGTGCGTATAGAAATGGCTTGAGTAAGGAGCCGGGCGAACGCAGGGCAACCACGCCATCAATCTGTCCAAAATTCTCTATGTCCAAAAAATCCTGCGAACCGATATAGCTTAGAATCTCGCCACTTTTGGTATCCACAACAAGGGCGGAGAGATTTAAAATCCCAAGTGAAAGAAGCTTTTTGTGATAGGCTTTGATTTTAGATTCTAATTTTGCTTGAATCTGCTTATCAATTGTGCTTGTAATATTGCCTTGTGTGCTTTGTTGGATAAGTTTTAGGCTTAGGTGTGGGGCTAGATTTTGAATAGGCTTTTTGCCTTGCGGTATTGGCTCTTTCAGGGAAAGCTCAAGGATTGTCTCATCAAAATAGCCAAGCGTATGGAGCTTATGCAAAAGTAAATCGCGTTTATTTTTTAGAATCTGCGGATTTTTGTTAAGATTTAATAATCCGGGTGCATTTGGCAAAATAGCAAGGAGGGCAGATTCAGCCCAAGTGAGCTGTGTAGAATTTTTACCAAAATATAATAATGATGCGGAGTGATAGCCGATGACATTGCCACCATAAGGGGCGTTATTAAGATACATTGCTAGAATCTCATCTTTGTTATAGGCAGTTTCAAGGGCTAGGGCTTGAAATATTTCATTGATTTTGTTGCTATATGTCCGCTTGGGCTTGAGATAGAGCTTGACTACCTGCATACTTATGGTGCTACCGCCAGTGCGTTTTGTTTGAGTGAAGTTATTTTTCACACTTCTTAAAAGGGCTAAAATATCAACGCCAAAATGCTTATTAAATCGCTTGTCCTCATAAGTCAGCACGGCAATTTTTAGTTTATTTGGAATGGGTGTTGGGGATTTGAGATGCCACTGCTCTGCTTGATTTAAAAAAACGCTTAAGATTCTGCCCTGCCTATCAAGTACACTTTTGCTATAAGCAGATTCAAAAAGATCAGCCTTTGGCAAGGTGTGTAAAAACTGCACATACACACCTAGCCCATACAGACAAAAAAGCACAAGGCAAAGCAAACAAAGCAATAGCCCTTGCTTAAAAGTAGCCCCTAGTTTTTTCACGGCTTACAAGCTACTTTACCACACTGCTTCGCCACATTACTTCACCACAACAGGCATAGCAGTCGTATTTGCCCTAAAGCTATTATCATACATTGCTTCCGCAGTAGCAGGAGGCAGAAGGTAGTTTCCGGGTGTAATGGTGTTAATCTTTACAAACATCTTGCGAGATTGGCTATTAAAATCTAAAAACCACATTATCTTATCATCGCGAATGTCCGTGTAAGTGATACTATCATTACGGACAAAATCAGGCAGATTATCATCATTTAGCCTTATGTTTTCAATCTCCCAGCCGCTTGGGAGATTCTGCGTAATAGCTACATTTCTCACACTCACAGGTGTGTTCTCATCGGCATTTTTAAGCCTTAGCACGAGATAAAAGCTTTTTACTGAATCTAGGGTGCTGACATCAAGAGCCTTGCCATTTTCATCTAAAAATTCCCTTTCAAGGGCGATTTTTTCCGCCCTTGCGGCAATGTCTTTTTCAAGCAAGATTCCATCCCATATATGATTAATATAAAGTGGAAAATCACTTGTAGAGCTAAACTTCGCTTTTTGGCTATCAAAAGGCAGTTTTATAGAATCTGCACTCTCATAGCTCTTACCATCAAATTTAAAGCTAAAGTTTTTTACCTCTGTTTGCTCTTGTGGAATGGTGTTAGCAATGGCAAGGAGTGAGTAGCCAAGCGTTTGAGTGCTATACCATTTATCGCTTTCAAGCTGCCCTAAGATATGGGATAAAAGCTCTTTGTGTGGAGCTTTGTAAATCTCACTAAACGCATTTAAAATCATCGCATCATCACGCAAGGTTGAACCATAGCTAAAATCATAATATGAGTTATTGCGTTTTGTTGCCTTTGTGGGTAAATCTTTTGTAATTTTTTTGGCAATTTCGTCCATTCCTGCAAGGCTATAAGCCGCAGCGAGCAGCCATTTATCACTCACTTCAAGCTTTGAAAGATGATGCTCATATATGTTATTAAGCAGTCCAATTTGTGGCTTACCAGCAAGGGAGAGCAAGTAGAGCAAATACACGCTACCGTTGCCTTGAGCGTCATAAGTCGCGTAACTTATCCATTTTTTTAGCACACTTTCAGGCACATAATAGCCCTGCTTCTTAGCTAAAAGCAAGAAATGCCCTGCATACGCACTGCCCCAAAAATTTGATTGAGATTCACCCTGCCAATATGCAAAGCCTCCATCGCTTGTTTGGAATGTGCTAATGCGTGCGATTCCAGCATTGATATTTTTGACAATGCTTGGCTTATCTATAAAGTCTGCGTTGCTTAATGTGCTTAAAAAGAGTTGGGGCATAACGCTTGAAGTAGTTTGCTCAATACAGCCATAAGGATAGCGGATAAGCCATTTTAAGCGATGATCTATACTCATAATGGGCTTTTGACTGACCACAATATAGCTAGATTCTGAATCTTTGACATAATTTTTGGGATTTTCTAGGCTTAGTGTTTTTTTAGATTCAAGCGTGTGTTTTTGACTGATAGTCGTGTAGGGATTATTTGGTAATACATCAATATGTGTTACATCACTCATTGTAAAATCCCCATTTGCTAGGCTAATCTCTATAAAATCCTGCCCTATGCTCTCTTCACTCACTTTTGCATTGATTTTTACGATTTGAGATTTTTTATCTTTCAAGTCTAAAGTAAGGCTAGTTTTTTCAAGCTTGATTTTTTCCCCACTCTTAAGCTTTAGCGTTGTTTTGCCGACATTTTCTTGTGTGGGCAAAACCTCAATAGCAAGCTCAAAGCTATCGCCAATTTTTAAAGAACGCGGCAGGGTTGGGAGCAGGACCACAGGAGCGGTTATTTTCATATTTTGGGATTTAGAGCCATAGGCTTTTTCATTTACACCCACCGCCATAATACGCACACTTCCCATATATGCGGACATTGTGTAGCTAAACTCTGCATTGCCATTTTCATCACTCATCACAGGTTTAGAGTAGAATACCACAGGCTTAAATCTCTCTGCTTGGTTTAAATCCTTGCGATTTGATGAGGTGGCTAACTCGTCGCCACCAATTTTTAGAATCTGGTGCATTTTGCCAATGTCTCTGCCGATGATAAGATCATAATTATCAAAGACTGAAAGCATAAATGCCATTTTTTGATAGAAATACGCCCACGGATTTGGCGAGATAAAATCCGTGAGATTAAGCAATCCTTCATCAACAATGGCAAGTGTGTAGGCACTCTTTTGCTTTTGTGTGTTTGAAAGTTTGACTTTAAAATCTGTATTTGGACGAATGGAATCAGGGGCTTGTATCTCTAAGCTAAGCTTAGATTCTGGATTTTCCACCATAATGGGCAAAACGCCATAAAGTCGCTGTGAGCGATCGTTATCAAGTGTTGTGTAATTTTGTAATAGTGCAATGGCGACATACACATTTGGAGCAAAGCTCTCTTTGAGTGCTAACTCAAAGCTTGTCTGCCTCTCTTGCGTGTCAAGCCAAAATCTCTGTAAAATCTTATTGCCCCCCACAACACTCACAAGGGCTTTAGAATCTTTAGGGCTTTCAAAGCTGATTTTTGCCTTTTCATTAGCAGAGTAGCTTTGTTTATCGCTTTTAACTTGAAGTTGAGTGAGCTTTGGTGCGTCTGTTGGCTCTCCATTTTCACTCGCATACATAAACACCGCACTTTTTTGATGATTGCTCTCATCTTCCACTTCTATGAAAAGCTCTCCATTTTGATGTGGGTTAAAACGCAGTAAAGTAGGCTTGTCGCCCGAAGTGAGTGAGCCTTGTTTAATAAGCTTAGTGTTTCTATCTTTTTTAAAAGAGCGTGAAAATTCATTATAACTATCATAATCCCACCACCACGAGTAGCTATTGTGATAGATTCTATAAGTGAGTTTGCGATTTGGCAGGGGCTTTTGCGTATCATTTGATAGAACAATAACAGATAGGGCAATCTCATCTCCAGCATTCACATATCGTGTAGGCGTTTTTATCCCTACAAAGCTATCATACAAGGCAATGTTAATGGCTTTTCTTGCATTGACATAACGACCGCCATTTTCAAAGACTTTTGTGTGGATAAGGACGCGGAGATTCTTATTTATATCTTCTAGGTTATCTAGGCTAAAGGCATTAGATGTAAAGCCCTTTTCATCTAATGTGCCTGTCTGCTTGTCATTAAAGCTGTATTGTAAAGATGAAGGGTGGCTAAAAGTGTAGTTTGGATATGCCTTAGCGTAAAAATTCACTCCCTGCACATAAAGATTGCTTTCAAACTTTAAATCCGCCGCAGGGGTGCCAAAAAGATAATGTGCGTTGATGTCATAAGGAAGTGTTTTGTTGTTTTTTTTTAAGCTTTGAAGTGAAAGTGTATCAGGGCTTAGAATCTCTGCTTTTATGCGATCTGGCACGATACTTTCTATTGAGAGATTATGCCAAAACTCCGCATCGCCAACTTTGACTTTCACTCTCCAGATTCCCGTCTGTGCGGATTTTTCACTTTTAAAATCATAATGATACAGCCCAAAAAGCTGCTCTTTTAGCATAAAGTCTTCAAGCACAACCTTGCCTTGCGGAGAAGTGATAGATATGCTGATAGGGTGAGTTATGCTTTTGTTATTAGCACGAGCGATAATATTAATATGAGCGGTATCGCCGGGACGATATACGCCTCTATCGGTATAAATATACGCATTGACATTGCTTGTAGATTCTAATCCTTGCGTGTCAAAGCCCTCCAAGCTTAAAGGTGAATTAAGTCGCAAAATAGTTGTGTCTTTGCCATTTGTTGCGTTAAGATACATAATCTTATTAGCATTTTCAAATGTGCTTAAGCCTTGAGCGTTGCTTGTAGATTTAGCAATGACTTGATTTTTTGGATTAATCGCATTGATTTGCACTTGTGGCAGGGGCTTATTGCTCGCAATATCAAGGGCTAGGACTTCAAGTTTGTTATCAATCTGCTGTGCTAAGAGAGCAATATTTGAAAAAATGAGATGCTTTTGAATCTTGCCAAATTTATTAAAAAACTGCTCCTTTCTCCAATCGGCAGTATCTTGTGGGAAGTCATAATCCACCCCATCTTTATCAAAACTGAGTTCAAGGATAAAAATGCCTTCACTTGCTTTGAGACTAGAAAAATCAAGCTGTGTTTGAATCCACTGATTTTTCTGCATATCTAGTGTGAAGTCTTTTTCAAGCACCACATCGCCAAGCCTTTCAAAATCCGCATAGATTCCAGAATCTTCATAGTCATCATAGTAGTCATAATCTGTGTTGTCTGCATATTTTGTGTTGCCGATGAGATTTTGCTTGTGCAGATAGGCTGTGATGTTATTTGGATAAATTTTGCTTATTTTGAGTTTGACTTTTTTGACATTCATACTTTTAAAGGCGATTTTTTTCTCCGCTTGACTTGGGAGAAAGACACCTTGTTGTGAAAACACAATAGAAGGGGGGATTTGATTAAAAACAATCTGCTCTTCTTTAGAATCTTTTAAACGCGATTTATCCACCGCAGCAATGCCTTCTTTTATTTTCAAAGTGTAGCTTTGTGTGATATTAAATGGGGCATAGATTTGCAGGATATTGCCCTGCAAAATGGTGCTTGTCTTAAGACTTGGGCTTAAGGAGATAAAATCTTGTATGTCTTTATTATCCGCTAGGGGCTGTGAAAAATGCACCTGAATATGGGGCTTTTCACTTGAAATAGCCTGTATATCTACAATCTCTAAGCCTTCACTCACGCGTTCATATCGCAAAATCTCATCTTTTTGCAATCCAAAATAATCCGCCTTTAATGTCAGTATGTAGCGTGTGGGCTTATCTGTAAGGGTGAGATTTTGAGATTGGACAAGCAAAGAGCTATCATAAGTATTAAAACCTATGCTAAATTCTAGCTCCTTGCCGTCCTCATCTTTTAGCGATATGGCTTTGCGTAATGTATCAAAGTCTTTTACTTCACTTGCTATACTAAGCGGTGTAATGACAATGGGCTGGGAAAAGCTCACATTGACATTAAAGTTAAAGATTGTGTCGTTTATGAAGCTTGGGGTAAATTGTGAAGTGTGAATCTGTGTAGGCAATGTGTGAAACAAAAGATTGAGCGTATCTTTAAGGCTGGAGCTTTCAAGCTTATCAAGTTTAAGTTCAAGTTTATATTTGGTATTTGGCTTTAAAGCCCCTTGTGGAAAAACTATTGTCAGCTCATAAGGGGAAAGATAGCTATATTGTGCAACAATAGATTCACCATTAAGAAAAATCTTTTTATCTCCTTCAGTGCTTGGTAGCACCGCCTTCAAGGCTTGTGTGCCATTTTCAAGTGTGGCATTTTCTTCTATAATAGGCTCATTAAAAGTGATTGTTATAGAATCATTAGTGCTTATCTCTTGGGAATAAGAGCTGACTGATTTATTATCCGAACACGCTAGGCTAAAAAGAGCAAAAAAACTGATAGCAAAAACAAGCACAATGTGGGAGATTCTACCTAACATACAAAGCTCCTAAATGTTGGGGTTATTTTGAGAATAGAGCTTGTATTATACAACAAAAAAACAGCGGCAAGGTTTGAATGAAAAAAAGCAAGGCTACAAGAAAGTATGACTTTGGAAAAAGCCCTGAAAATGTGGCATAAAGCTAAATGGAGCATTGCTCTTAAAATGATAATCACTCCCTTGAAAGCTAAAACGCAGAGCATAGGCATTAAGACATAAAAAAGGAGCATCAAAAAGGGCTTTATGCTCTTTTGGGCTAAGATTTGGTGCTTCAAGGTAGAATCTGCTTTTATCTTCACTCACGCCATAGAGTGGGTCGCCTAAGATTCTATGTCCTATG
The DNA here is from genome assembly GCF_000284635.1 of Helicobacter cinaedi PAGU611. Classification (NCBI taxonomy): domain Bacteria; kingdom Pseudomonadati; phylum Campylobacterota; class Epsilonproteobacteria; order Campylobacterales; family Helicobacteraceae; genus Helicobacter; species Helicobacter cinaedi. The sequence continues at coordinate 454,314 of NC_017761.1, forward strand.
TAGGAGCAGTGCAGACGGATTTGATGTGTCCTGCCTGTAAGGGCTAGGGCGTGGATAAGTGTAGAATCTTTATAGTAAGCTAGTGGGCGGATAAGTGTGCGACTTTCTTTGCCTTTTTCACTCACGATACTTTTAATAGCTAAATCCCCCTTATGCTTTTGTGTCATTATCGGCTCATTGATAAGAATCTCCGCTTTTACTCTGCCTTCCACAATCGCACAATAGCTTTTAGCAATGCTACGACTTTGCATAAGCGATTCTAGGGCTTTCTTGCTTTTTGGGTTAATGGAGCATAGCACAAGCCCACCAGTTTGCTTATCAAGGCGGTGCAGGGCATTTGCCTGTATGCCAAAGCGGGATTTAAGAATGTCGTTCAGTGAATAGTGAAAAAAGCGTCCTTTGGGGTGGGTTAAAAGGTTATGCGGTTTGTCATAGATGGCAAAATCATCATTATAAAAAAGTGGCTCAATATCCGCTAGGTGCGGAATGGAGCTTGGCACAAACTCACTTAGCATAACATTCCCATAAATCTTTTCCGCTTTGCTTATGGGGCGATTATCTTGTGTTAAGCGGTGTTTATCAAGGGCTTTTTGGGCGTTGGCTTGGGTGTATCCACGCTCACGCATAAGCCACAAAAACGCTAAAATAGGCTCTTTAATATGATAGGGCGTATTGACAAAGGGCATTAGGCTAACATCTCTAAAAGTTTTGTTTTAAACTGCTTAAACATTGTGAATTTTTTGCGATGAAACATAGCATTATAAAGGGCAATGCCGTGCTTTTTAAACGCCCCATAGAGTTTAAGCCCCCATATCCCAAAAGAGTAGGCTATAAGACTAAGCAAGATTCCAAGCCCACAGCCGAGTATAGAATCTAAAAAAGCAGAATCTAGCCCTGCAAAAAATCCTATATGCAAGGTGGCAAGGAGCTTATCAAGGAGCTTATCAAACACGCCAAAAGCCCCGCAGATTCCACTTATAATACATATACTACCCCACCACAAAAAGCCCACGCCATAGCCTACTATGGCTTTCCATAAGCTTATGGTGTGTTTCTCTTTTGCAAAAAGTTTTGCCACAAGATTCCCACAAAGCAGGGGTGGGAGATTCAGTAAAAAGCTAAAGGCTACAATAGGCAGACAAATGCTAAAAGTCCATAGGCTAAGCAAAAAGTTTTGTGGATAGATGGGAGCGTTTTTATAAAGTGTAGGCAGGGGCGTTTTGCGGTAGGTTTGAGTGAGATGTATAAGCTTTGAAAGCTGTGAATCTTGGGCTTGTTGTAGGGAATGAAACCAAATGAGATTGCCATAATAGTCTGTAAAGGGCGTATTTGAGCTTAGGAAACTTGCTAGAAAATGTGCTGTTTCTTGAGATTCTTGGCTGTCATATTCAAGTAAAATCTGCTCTAACTTTTGGCTAAAAAGTGCGTGGAGATGTTCTGTATCCATATCCTGCGGACAGATAAAAGGCTCATTATATACTACAAACGCCCTGCCACCAAGTAATGTAGGATCATCATAAAAAACACTCATAGGCAGAATATAAAGGGGAGAGTGGAGCGATGCAACTTCTAAATGGACTTTTTGGGAAGCTTTTTGGCTCATCATCGCTAGTCTTGCAGCCCCTTGCTCAAAGGGCAGGTGCTTATGTCCTAGTGAGCTTGTGCCTTCGGGGAAAATGCAGAGAATCTGCCTATCTTGCAGGGCTTGAACGCAGGTTTTTAGTGCATTGAGATTAGCCTTTTTATAATGCAGTGGGTCATCTTTTTGCCGTGTTATGGCAATGCCCGGGAAAATCACTCTAAGCCACCAAATTTTATGCAGCTGCTTTGCCATCATAAAAACAAATCGCGGGATAAATCGCCCATATACCCACCCATCAAGCGCACCATTGCGATGAGAAAGCAAAGCAAGATAACGATGTGTGGAATCTAGCCTTATAGCTTTTGTATAGGGCAAGATTTTTGGGGCTTTTAGAATCTGTGAAGTTTGTGGGCTTTGTGGATTCTGCGTAGTTTGGCAATGTGTGGGATTAGAATCTTGCAATCTTAGTCTAGAATCTTGTGGCATAGAGTTAGAATCTTGCGGGAAAATATCACGCCACGCAATAAGCCTTGTCTCACGCAAATAAGTGAGATGGAAAAGCCAAATAAAAATCTTAGCAAATCTCTGTTGTTTCACCGCGTTTTGCCCCTTTGAGATAAAGCTTTAGGAAAATCTTTAAAAGCTGATAATTTTATAGAATCTTATCAGGTAAAAGCACAAAAACCACACACAATTTAAGATTCTATAATCCTAAGATACTCTAGCTTAATGCAGCTATCTTCTTCATAGGCGATGTGGTGTTCTCTAGCAAGGTTAGCAGATTCTGTGTTGTAAAGTCCTAGCTGCACCCACACGCAAAGATGATTTAAATCAAATGAGCTAAGATTTTGCAGGGTTAAGATTTCACGCATTACTTCGCCCAAAGCTTCGCTTTTTCTAAACACATTAATAATATCGCATTTCACGCCTTTTTCTGCTAGGGCTTCAAAAGCCTTTTGCAATGTGGGATAAGCCTTTCTGCCTAGAATTTCTCCGCCTTTTGGGTAGATTGGCACAATATCATAACCCTTTTGAAGCAAAAACTCGCCCACTTGGTAGCTAGGCTTACTTGAATCTGGGCTTAGCCCAACAATAACAATCACCTTTGCTTTTTGTAAAATCTCTTTTTTCTGCGTGTCGCTTAGTCGCATTGCTCTCTCCTTGTGTAGATTCTATTGTAAATTCTTATGCAATGTAGCATAGAATCTATAAAAACTTTCATAAAAACATATAAAAAGGCTTATTTGGGCTGTTTGCGTTTCTTTACATTTTTTTTACTTTGTAAAATGCTATTTTTTACATAGATTTTTTACACTGCCAGTGTCAAAACCTTTGACAGAAATCATTCCATAAAGGAAAACTATGAAAACTACACTAACAAATAAATTTTTGGCTTTGGGCTTTGTTGCTTTAGCTGGTCTTGGTATGGGCGTTAGCTCTGTAAGTGCTGATGATAATATTCATCCTATTTCACGCGAAGATGGCTCTGGCACAAGGGGTGCTTTTGTTGAGCTTTTTGAAGTATTTAATAAGGTGAAAGATAAAAAGGTAGATGCGATCTCTAAAAAAGCAGAGATTACAAACTCAACAGCCGTTATGCTAACAACGGTTTCAAAAGATGAAAATGCCATTGGATATGTTTCACTTGGCTCACTTAACAAATCTGTGAAAGCAGTTCAAATTAATGGTGTTGAAGCAAATGCAGCAAATGTAAAGAGTAAGAAATACCCTGTTTCTCGCCCTTTCAATGTTGTTACACTTAAAGATAATGCGTTAGCTGATGATTTTTTAGGCTTTGCGACTTCTAAAGAGGCACAAGATATCGTTACAAAAGCAGGATATATCCCAACTGATGCAAAAAGCTTTAAGCCTAAGAATCCTGAAGGCAAGATTGTTATTGCTGGATCAAGCTCTGTAACACCACTTATGGAGAAACTCAAAGAAGCCTATTTGAAACAAAACAAAAAAGCTAAAATTGAGATTCAACAATCAGATTCAACAACAGGTGTGAATGCTACGGTTGAAGGTATTGCAGATATTGGTATGGTAAGCCGAGAGCTTAAAGAGAGTGAGCTAAGCAAAGGCTTAAAAGCTAAAGTTCTTGCTATTGACGGACTTGCGGTGATTGTCAATCCAAAAAATGCTCTTAGCTCTCTTAAACCAGAGCAAGTAAAAGCCATTTTTGAAGGTAAAACAACAAAATGGAGCGAAGTAAAATAACTTCCCCTAACTTCTTTAGAATCTTGCTTGATTGAAAGTAAGATTCACACTTTTTCTCCCAACCCTTTAGAGACTTTACAAAACTCCAAAGGGTTAAACTCACATATTTTAGGCTATTTTCAAACTTTTCATTTTAAGTGATTTTTTGATTTTACATTTTCTTTACATTTGAATTTGCGTGATTTTACAAAATATTTTTATGATGCCAACACTAAAAAAGCATTTTAGAATCTATATAGAATCTAAAATGCAATAAGGAATAAAATGGAAAAGATTCAAGCAGCAAGTTTTAAGTCTGTGTTTATGGAGAGATCAATGCAAGGGCTTTTTGCCCTTTGTGCGTTTGGCTGTGTGTTGGCTGTTGGTATGATTTGTATCTTTTTGTTTGCTAATGCCATTCCTACAATCGCCGAGATTGGTTTTGTGGATTTTATCTTTGGGGATTTGTGGGAGCCAAATGCGGAGATTTTTGGTCTTGCTCCTATGATTATAGGCAGCCTTTATGTAACCGCACTTGCCATTGCCTTTGGTGTGCCTTGTGGGGTGCTATCAGCCATTTATCTTGCCTTTTTTGCAAGTAAGAAAGTTAAAATTGCTATCACTCCTGCGGTGGAGCTTTTAGCTGGGATTCCAAGTATTGTGTATGGATTTTTTGGACTTATAGTGATTGTGCCTTTTTTGGCACATATTCTTGGCACAAGCGGCAAAGGGCTACTTGCCGCTTCGCTTTTGCTAGGCATTATGATTTTGCCAACAATTGTGCTTGTGTCAAAAACAAGTCTTGAGGCTGTAAGTGAGACTTATTTAGAAGGGGGCTTAGCCCTTGGAGCGAGTAAGGAAAGGGTCGTGTTTTTTGTTATGCTAAAGGCGGCTCAAAGTGGGGTGCTTGCAAGTATTATTTTAGGTGTGGGAAGAGCTATTGGAGAGGCAATGGCGGTTATCGTCATTGCTGGGAATCAGCCCATATTCCCTGAATCTATAAGCGATGGCGTGAGAACGCTAACGACTAATATTGTGCTTGAGCTTGGGTATTCTGCGGATTTACATAGAGAGGCATTAATCGCTTCAAGCGTGGTGTTATTTGTATTTATCCTGCTTATCAATCTGTGTTTTAGCGTATTAAAAAGGGAGAAACACTAATGAGTGAAATAGCACTGAATCAAACACGGCAAAGCAGTTTGACACAACCAAAAAGTATTTTTTCACCTCTAAGCAAGGTATGGCAGGAGCTAAGGCAGAAAGATGGGCTTTCACTCTTTTTTTATATCATCGTGCGTTTAGCGATATTTGCGAGTGTGGCGACATTTGCCTTTATCATTGGCTACATTTTATATAATGGTGTGGGTTACCTTAGTCCAAAATTATTTGAGCTTACCTACACAAGTGAAAATGTCTCAATGATGCCAGCAATTATCAATACAATCACTATGGTTTTGCTCTCCCTTTTTATTGCTACACCCGTAGCGATTTTTGGAGCGATTTTCTTAGAAGAGTATGCAAACTCTCAATCTCGTGCCGTAAGACTTATCGTTGTAGCAGCTGAAACACTCACTGGGATTCCAAGCATTGTGTATGGGCTATTTGGCTATTTGGCGTTTGTTATTTATTTTGGCTTTGGCTTTAGTTTTTTGGCTGGGGCTTTGACACTTGCTATTATGGTATTGCCGCTTATTTTGCGAAATACACAAGAGGCGATAAAAGCAGTGCCGATTTTGTATAAGGAAGCATCTTTTGGGCTTGGGGCTGGGAGGCTTAGGACAATCTTTGTGATTATCTTACCTTGTGCGATAAGCGGGATTCTAGCTGGAGTGATTTTAAGCGTTGGGCGTATTGTTGGGGAGAGTGCGGCTTTGCTTTACACAGCGGGGACGGTGGCACAGGTAGCGGATATTGGAGATTCTGGGCGGACGCTAAGTGTGCATATGTATGCGCTTTTAAGTGAAGGGCAGTATATGGAGCAAGCCTACGCCACGGCTGTCATTTTGCTTGTCATCGTCATAGGGATAAATTTTATCTCTAATATGTTGGCACGATTTTTTGATCCTAATAAACTCAAATAAGGAACACAAATGAATAATGTAACTTTTGATATTAGCAATATGAATCTGCATTATGGGGATTTTCACGCGTTGAAAAATATTAATCTCACTTTGTTGCGTAATGAAGTGAGTGCGTTTATAGGACCTAGCGGTTGTGGTAAATCTACACTCCTAAAAAGCCTTAATCGTATGAATGACCTTATGCCAAGCTGTAAGATTACAGGTAAGATTTTGCTTGATGGGCAGGATATTTATCAAAACTGCGATGTGAATGCGTTAAGAAAACGCGTGGGTATGGTGTTTCAAAAGCCAAATCCATTTCCTATGAGTATTTATGATAATATCGCTTTTGGACCACGCACACACGGCATTAAGAAAAAGGCTGAACTTGATGAGATTATAGAATCTTGCTTAAGGGGGGCAAATATTTGGGAAGAGCTCAAAGATAGGCTTCATAAATCAGCCCTTGGGCTAAGTGGCGGACAACAGCAAAGACTATGTATCGCTAGGGCATTAGCCGTGCAGCCTGAAGTGATTTTGATGGACGAGCCAACTTCAGCATTAGACCCTATCTCTACGCTTAAGATTGAAGATCTCATCAATGAGTTAAAAACAAAATACACCATTATTATCGTTACGCACAATATGCAACAAGCCACGCGTATATCTGACAAGACGGCGTTTTTCCTTATGGGCGAGATTGTAGAGTTTGACACCACGGATAAGATTTTTAGCTCACCAAAAGAGCAGAAAACTCAAGATTATATTACAGGGAGGTTTGGATAATGCGAGATATTTACCTAGCACAGCTGAATGACTTAGAAGCACAATTTAATACAATGCTTACTCTCTCCTGCGATGCACTGCATTATGGAGCGGATTTTCAAAGCACAAAAAGTTTAGAAGAAATGGAGCTTATTGTGGAGCGATTAAACACGCTGGAGAAGGATATTTTTCACTCCTGTGAAATGTTGATTTTAAAGCAACAGCCCGTAGCACAGGATTTGGAGTTTATCACACGGACTATTAAGCAGATTCACGATTTGCGGCGTATGGGTGAGATTTCACTCAATAGTGCTAAGATTATCGCTCAAATGCCAAAGGAATGTATGCTTGACTTGCTAGAAAAAATGGCAAATTTACTTTTTGAGATGTTTGATGCGTTTAAGGATTCTAATATTCAACGCGTAGAAGAGATTGAAAATCTTATGGATTCTTGTTTTAGACAGATGAAAGAGCAGATCGCCCAAAAGCTACAAGATTCATATCTCAACGCACATTGGTGGCTTGAGATTCTTATGCTGTCAAAATATTTTGAAAAAATTGCTGATCATATCAGTGCGATGGCGTATGCGTAAGCTATAATTATGCGTTACATAAAGGATATAAAGTGATTTTTATACTTGAAGATGATGAGGGGATTTTGAGTCTTGTGCTGTATGCGTTAAACTCTGCAAATTTAAAGGCAAAGGGCTTTAGTCTGCCGAGTGAATTTTGGGAAGCTATGGCAAAGGAATCGCCTTCCTGCGTGGTGCTTGATGTGATGCTGCCTCAAGAAGATGGGCTAAGTGTTTTACACAAAATGCGTCAAAATCATAAGAGCAAAAATATCCCCGTGATAATGCTAACCGCACTTGGAAGTGAGTTTGATAAGATTAAGGGGCTAGATGGCGGGGCTGATGACTATCTTACCAAGCCTTTTAGTGCTTTGGAGCTTATTGCTAGAATTAAAGCGTTGTTGCGTAGAAGCCATACGCAGAATGATTGTGAGATGAGTTATGGCGATTTGAAATACTCTAAAACAATCCATAGCGTGAGTATAGGCGGAGAATCTTTACATCTCACATTAAAAGAGTTTGAGCTTTTGGGATTGCTAATGAGCTCTACTAATCGTGTTTTTAGCAGAGAAGAGTTGCTTGAAATTATTTGGGGGTATAATATCTCTGGGACACGCACGATTGATATTCACATTAACACCTTGCGTTCAAAGCTTGGCAAGTATGGCAAACATATCAAAACAATACGCGGTGTGGGGTATCAGTTTAATACAAACGCATAGCATAAGCTTCATTCACACAAAGGGGGAAAATGAAAAAAAAGATTTTTTATGCGATTTTTTTAGGTATCTTAAGTGTGCAGATTCTAAGTGTGCTGAGTGTAGCTTTTATCCTTGATAATCTTATTAAATCACAAAGCTTTGAGAGATTACACTACACGCTTAGGCATTTAAATACTGATGATATACAAGAGATTTTGTCCCAAAGGGAAAATATTCTTCCTGCTCCATATCGTATTACGCTGATTTCAACGCAAGGTCAAGTGCTTTATGATAGTAAGGCACAAGTAGAATCTATGGATAATCATCTTTGGCGACAAGAAGTCCAAGATGTTTTAACACAATTTGCAGCTCACGCGAACAAGCCCATTTTCACCCAAAGAGAATCTGCCACACTCAATGAGCAAACACTCTATGTCGCCACAATGATGAGTGTAGATTCGCAAAACATCATCGTGCGTTTAAGTGAGCAGAAAAAGGCTTTAAGCCTTGTGCTTTTTGACTTTTTGCCCTATTTGTGTGTGTTACTTCTTTTTGGCTTGGCACTAAGCGGGATTTTGGCTTCAATTTTGAGTAAGAAAATCATTAAGCCTATTGAAAATATTAATCTTTCTTTGCCCATACAGACAAATCCCTACCCAGAGCTTCAAATCTTTATGCAACGCATTGCCAAGCAAAAGAAAAAAATCAAAAAGCAACTCCGCATTATCAACGCACGACAGCACGAGATTGAGACGATTATCCAAAATATGAATGAGGGCTTTTTGCTCCTTGATAGCAAGGCTTGTATTAAATCTTACAATCATATCGCCCTTGAATATTTGCAGATAGATTCTATTGATACACTTTTTGAATCCCCACATTTAGCGACATTACAAGCCGAACTACAAAATATTATGAATAAGCCCCAAAATAATACAGAGGGTAGCGATTGTAGTTTTGAATGCGAGATAAAGGGACGCACTTTATATGTTATTGCCTTGCCTGTATGGGTAAAAACTCAGCTCCAAGCCATCGCAATGGTGCTTATTGATAAAAGCTCACAAAAACAAGCCCAAGATTTTAGAAAAGAGTTTAGCGCAAATGTTACCCACGAGCTAAAAACGCCCTTAGCCATTATCCTAGCAAGTAGTGAAATGCTAAAAAGTGGGCTTGTGAAGAAAGAAGATGAAGCGGAGTTTCTTACAAAAATTTATACAGAATCTAATCGTTTATTGACATTGATTGATAAGATTCTGCGTTTGTCATTTTTTGATGAAAATACCATTGAGCTAGAGAAAAGTCCGCTTGATTTGAGCGAGATTCTAAAGCGGGTGAGTAAGAATCTTAAGCCTTTGGCTGATGAGAAGGGCATTGAGATTGTTATTAGCATTAATGGGCGTGAAAGTAAGATTTGGGGCATTAGCTCTTTAATTGAAGATATGATTTATAACCTTGTGGAAAATGCCATTAAATACAGCAATGAGAAAAGTCAAATCACGCTACTTTTAAGCCAAAACGCCCAAGGTGTGAGTGTGTGCGTGAAAGATTCAGGTATAGGGATACCGCTAGAAGAGCAAGAAAGGGTATTTGAGCGGTTTTATTGCGTGGATAAGAGCCGCAGTAAGAAGCTTGGCGGCAGTGGGCTAGGGCTATCAATTGTAAAGCATATTGCTAAGATTCATAATGCAAAAATAGAGCTAAAAAGTCAGCTTGGAGTTGGCACGAGCATTCGCGTGGAGTTCCCTAAAACACGATAAATGTGATACTTGAGATATTTATAAAAACCTATAAGAGCTTTTTATAAAACAAATTTTCATTTTTTCTTTACTATAATTCCTATTTAAAAATCGCAAAAATACAAAGGACATAGATGAAGCAATATCTCTACATTGTGCAATCGCAGCTTGAAGTAAGTAAATGTAAAATAGGCATTACAAATGACCTTAATCGTCGATTGAAAGAATATAACGCCATCACAGGCATATCAAGCGATAATACTTATAGCATTCTCTTTGCTGCTGAAGTGAGCAATATGAGAGCCTTAGAGCAGGATATTAAAAATAACTTCGCTCATCTAAGAGAGCAGACAAACAGAGAAATCTACTTTTATAATCCAAGTCTTTTTGATATGTATGTGGATTTTATCTATGCGAGTGAGCATTTTCTCAAAAAAATCGTGCTAAAAGAATCTAAAAAGCCAAAAATCGCTAAACCAAAAACACCCAAACCAAGTATGAAAGACAGGGGCGTTACAAGAAAGACTTTGCTAGATAAGGCGATGAGAGTAAAGGACGATGAATTTTATACGCGTATGGAAGATGTGGAGAAAGAGCTCTCAATGTATCCTACAAAAATATGGAAAGACAAAGTCGTCTTTTGTAACTGCGATGACGCCATAGGCTCAAAACGCGACTATACAGACTCATCAGCCTTCGCACTTTATTTCATAAAACACTTTTTTAGACTAAAGCTTAAAAAGCTCATTTGCACACATTATAGTGGCAAGGTGGATTTGTTTAACGCAGGGACAAAGGGCTATATTTTTACCAAAGATGGTGCAAATGAGATGTTTGACACGCCAAAGGGCTATAATGGCGGCTTTGAAGAGACAGAATCTTTAAGGATTCTAAACGAAGAAGCGGATATTGTCTGCACAAATCCGCCCTTTTCTCGTGCGATAGAGTATTGGCAGATTCTAATAAGAAGTCAAAAGAAATTTATCATTATCTCAAATATTACAAATTGTGTAACCACCGCTTTTATTCCTTATTTTATGGATAAAAAGGCGTGGGCGGGATATACGCGGGTGGATTGGTATCTCAATCCAAAGAGAGTTGCCGTGGAGGCAGCAGGGCATTTTTTTACAAATTTTCCTATCAAAGATCGCCCTAATATCAAACGCTTAAAATTTATGCCACTTGATGAGATTCCAGATGTGTATAAAAGATTTGATGATGATAATATTTTATCTGTGGATAAAAATTATATTCCAAATGATTATGATAAACCCTTTGGGGTATCGGCAAGGCAGATTCTCAATGGAGTGTTAGAATGCGGATATATAATTGTCCAAAACAAGAAATATATGCCACACATCAATGGAAAAGAAAAATTCGCAAGGGTTTTAATCCAAAAATCTTAGTGAAGCTAGTTTCTAGCCACAAGCAAAGCTTTGCTAGAAACTAACTTCAATCATATCGGCAAAACGCGGATTTTAGAATCTAGTTGCTCTTGCAACACAGATTCTATGGCATACAATGTGCCTGTTGCCCCACTCGCACAGCCGCTACACGCCCCAAGATAGCGGATATACACATCAATGAATCCATCGCTTGTATCCTTAATGTCTAAAATCTCCATATCGCCCCCATCCATCATAAGCATAGGGCGGATATTGGCATCAATCACTTTATCAATCGCCTTTACCTTTTGCACCATTGTCATTTCAGCAAATGCGATGTCTCCGCCTTTATCAGCGACTTTTTTCATAGATTCTTTATCCATTTCAGCCCTGACTTCAGCAAGTATATCTACCAAATAATACTCCCTTTCCTCGTGTCCGCCCGGCTTAATGCAGCTTTTACAAAACGCCCCTGCTTTTGTGTAGTTTGTGATTTCTTCTACACTTTTTAAATCATTTAGTTTGATGACTTCTTTAATGGTAGATAGGCTAACTCTCGCACATTCACACACGATGATTTCACTCTCAAAGTCCGCTGCGTCCTTGCCTAGATAAATCCCCGCTGCTTTTTTAATCACATCATACGCCATAACAGAGCAGTGCATTTTCTGCCCCGGGACAGCCGGTGTATCAGGGTCATCACGCAAGGCGTGCTCTACATCAAGGTTTGTGATTTTTACCGCGTCCTGCACCTTTTTGCCAAGGCAGAGTTCTACCATCATATCGCTACTTGCAATCGCCGTCCCACAGCCAAAGCTTTTGAACTTCGCATCAATGATTGTATCATCAGAATCCACAAGCCAATACAGCCGCACCGCATCGCCACACGCTTCCGCGCCATAGTCTGCTACGATGAGTTTTGCTCCCTTTTCATCAGCATCTTTTTGTGTCAAAACGCCTAAATGTGTGGGATTATCCATTCTCTCACTTACTTTGTTTGAATATGCGTCCCATAACGCACCACCGATTAAATCATTCTTTGCCATTTTCTTTTCCTTTCAAATTTATGTTTAAACAAAAAGTTAGTAACACTTTATCTTGTGTTGCTAAGTTTTTGTTTAACTTTCCTTTCAAATTTGGTTTAGTTGCTTATTTTTGCATAAGTAACAGGGGATTAATCTTAAATTGCAACATTTTCGCACTTTCTCTGCCACCATCGCCACCTTTTCTTTGCATAGTAACCTTACCAATCTTAAGGCTTCTTTGTGGAGAAAACATAACTTCACCGCCATAAAAATTTATCACTTCATTGATAGGTTTTAGCACCCATTCTATGTTGCTTTCTAGTCTCAAAATTACCAAAAACCATTCGCTTGCAAACTGCCCTCTACCTTTTAAAATATCGTTTAAAATTAGAATCCTGTTTTCGTTAAAAAAGTTTAGAATCTTATCTTGTTCTTTTTGTGAAAATTCATTAAAAAACATTCGCCTTTTATCCTTTGGATTCTCTATTTTAGGCTCTTTTTCACCAACAAAATATTGCAAAATTTCATAAATATCTTTAGGAAAATTCCACAATTCATTATAGGAAGTAAGCCATCTTTTATCAATTTGATTGAAACCTTGATTATTAGAAACAAGTTTTACTTGGATATTTTGCACATCTTGCAATTTTTGTAATTTAATCTGCACTAAAATTACTATCTGCACATCGGCTTTAAAACTACCTTTGATTTTTTCTGCTTTTACTTCTTCTATTGATTCTAAGTCATAGCCCATAGCTTTAAGCCACTTTTGAGCTAGAATCTCATTTTGCCAATTATTAAAAATAGCCACAACAAAAGCTTCATTTTTGAATCCATTTTTTGCGGTTTGTGAGCCAAGCTTAACTTTATCCATTTATGCCCCCTTGCCGTCATTACATAATAAATCTTTGGCGATAGATTCTATAACATTAACACTCATTGCATTTCCGCATTGTCTTAAAATATCATTTTGCGATAAGTGCTTAATTTTTAACTCTATTTTTTGAATTTTTTCAAAGCCCTGCAATCTCAAAGCCTCTAAACCACTTAAGCGATAAAGTTCTTTATTAAAAACATAAAAAAGTCCTTGCCTATCTCGTCTTAGTGTTGGAATCTTGTTTTCATACAATCTTAAATCACTCTGTCTTGTATCAAGCACTAAAAAATCTTTATCTAAAATCTGTGTTAAATCAAATCTGCCTTTATTATATTTGTTTTCTAAAAATCTTAAAAAGGTTTGATAACTCTGCGAATCTCTGCTAAAAATGTTATCTTGTTTGGGCGTTAAAAACTCTTTTAATGCTTTTTTTGTCATTCTTTGACTAAAACTAAAATCACGCTTTTTATCCTTTCTAATCCCTACAAAATATACTCTCTCTCTAGCTTGGGCTAAGGCAAAATCAAGGCTATTTAAAAGCTTATGAAAAACTTGATAGCCACAAGATTCTAAAAGTTTTAGAATCTCTTTTAGCGTTTGCCCCTTATTGTGATTAAATAAGCCTTTAACATTTTCTAAGATAAAAAAGCTAGGTTGTTTAGCCTTTAGAATCTCAGCAAGATAAAAAATAATCTGCCCTTTTTCTTTATTCTCTAAGCCCTCTCTTTTGCCAACAATGCTAAAGCTTTGACAAGGAAAACCAGAAATAAGCAAATCAAAATCAGGCAAAGATTGTGGATTAATCTGCGTTAAATCGCCGAGTTCTAGCTCATTTGAAGTATTAAAAAAAGTTTTGTAAGTTTTAATGGCTGCCCTATCAATCTCACTAAAACCCAAGCATTTCAAACCACAAGATTCTAGCCCCAAACGCCCCCCGCCAATACCACTACAAAAATCTATAAAAGTCATCTTTTGCCCTATAATCGCAAATTTCTCATTAAAAATATGCGTCCCATAACGCACCACCGATTAAATCATTCTTTGCCATTTTCTTTCCTTTTTTTTGTTGTATAAATTTTACCGCTTAGATTCTAGAATCTAGCACATCAAAACACATTGCGGAAGTATCTTTATCTTTGAGATAAAAACATAAAATTCGCTTTTATTCAAAAACACAACACAAAACCCACATTCTAGCAGTTGCTGTATGGCTTTGTGGGCTTTATGGGGATTTTAGGGTAGGAGTTACCTAAAGCGGTAATGACTATCCTAAAATCCCCATAATCGCACAAATCGCATACCCAAATGCGAATGTCTTAGAATCTAGTTTTCATAACTACTAGAAATCGCCCTAAGTCTCCCCACCGCTTTCTTAAACACTTCAATAGTATAATCAATCTCTTCACTTGTAGTGAATCTACTAAGAGAGATTCTAATAGCTGTATGGGCTAGTTCCTTATCCGCTCCAATGGCTACCATTACAGGATTTGCCTCCAAGTCTTCACTCGCACACGCACTGCCCGTTGATGCAGCAATACCAGCTTTGTTTAAATCCCATAGCATTGCCTCACCTTCAATACCTCGCACACTAATGAGTGTCGTATTTGGGACACGATTTTCCCTTGTGCCAACGACAAACACATCAGGTATGCTTAAAAGTGCGTCTTCTAGCCTATCTCTAAGCTTTCTAACTTGTGTAAGCTCAAAGTCTAGGTAGTCTGTGGCAAGCTTCATCGCCTCGCCCATACCGATGATATAGGGGACATTGAGTGTGCCAGAGCGTCTGCCCCGCATATGCTCTCCGCCGTGTAAAAGCGGGGTAAGCTCCACACCTTTTCTAATATACAAGCCGCCAATGCCCTTTGGTCCGTGAAACTTATGTGCTGAAAAGCTTAGAAAATCCACATTTACCTTTTTCACACTGACTGGAATCTTGCCGATAGCCTGCACCGCGTCAGTATGGAAAAGCACACCTTTTTGTTTGCATAATGCACCAATCTCTTCAATAGGGAAAATAAGCCCGGTCTCATTATTCGCCCACATTATGCTAACAAGTGCGGTATCTTCACGCAGGGCTTCACGCACTTGCTCGGTAGTGATTGTGCCTTGTGCGTTAATGGGCAGATAGGTAACCTCAACACCCAAAGATTCTAAAAAGCTACAAGTTGCCCTAACTGCGGGGTGCTCCACCTCTGTGGTAACAATATGCTTCTTGCCCTTTTTCACGATCTCATCAAAATACACGCCCTTAATCACCCAGTTATTTGACTCTGTCGCACAAGAAGTGATGATAATATCATCATTATCGTCCGCATCAATGCCCTTGTATAGCTTCTCTATGGCTTCAGCAATCGCTGGGTGCGTCTCTGTGCCGTATTTATGCAAACTATTTGGATTCCCAAACTTTTCGCAAAAATAAGGCTCCATCAATGCCTTAATGCTAGGGTCTAGCATTGTCGTGGCATTGTTATCTAAATAAACCTTTTTCATCGTGGCTCCTAATTGTTGTTTGTTAAAAAAGTAAAGTTTATCTTAACCTTGACTAGCAAAGCGGCCAGATTCTATCATTTTATAATTAATTGATATTATCTTTTTTCATAAAATTATTTGCCTACTCTAAAAACCACCGCCAATACGCAAAGGCAAAGATACTCACAGCCACAATCCCCACAACACTTAGCAAGAATCCAAATCGCACCATATCCAACACTTTGATACCGCCTTTTTCAAAGACTATGGCATTAGGCGGTGTAGAGATAGGAATCATAAAAGAAAAACTCGCACAAATAGTAATCGCAAGCATTGTGATTGTCGGCTCATCTGCGACCAAAAACGACTGCGTAGCGGTATAAATGATAGGCAGTAAAATAGCAATAAGTGCCGTTGTGCTTAAAAAGCCCGTGGCGATAATCGCACACACACAAGCAAGAAGCAAAAATACAAAAAATGGCAAATTTGCAAACTGCATAAAATATCCTTCAAACACTCCACCAAGCTCGGATTGAGAAAAGGCAGTGGCAATACAAAACCCCGCACCAAACAAAAATATCAGCTCATAAGGGATAGATTTAGAATCATCCCAATCCAAAAACCCAAGCTTTGGCACAAACATCAGTAGCCCAAAGGCTAGTAAAATCACATTTTCATTTAGCCCCAAGCCATCATACAAAGGCTTAATGGGAGAGTTTAAAAACAGCACAACAAGCAAAAGAGCGATGAAAAATAATAACCGCTTGTGTTCAGTGCGAACTTGTATATTTTCAAATGCTTTAAACTCCACGCTATGACCTTGTGTGCCAAAAGATAGGATATAAATCATCGTATAAAGCATAAGGCAAGTAAGCGGAGCCATCATAAAAATCCAAGTGGTAAAGCTTATGCTATCAAAGCCAAGCTTTTCTAAGAATCCTAGGAAAATAAGATTCGGCGGTGAGCCAATAGGCGTTGTAATCCCGCTGATACTCGCTCCAAATGCCACAGCAAGTAAAAAACGCATTTTAAGAAAATAATCCTGCGTGATTGATAGGGCAATGGGTAGAAGCAAAATCGCGGTTGTGGAATTTGATAAAGCTGTGCCAAGCACACAAGAAGCAAGTCCAAGTGCGGAGATAACGCCCTTTGGATTCTGCGGAAAAAAGGAGAAAAACTTTTTGGCGATGATTTTATGAAGTCCGATTTTTTCTGTGGCGGTGGCTAGCATAAAGCCGCCCAAAAAGAGATAGATAATGGGATTGGCGTA
Source organism: Helicobacter cinaedi PAGU611 (assembly GCF_000284635.1). Classification (NCBI taxonomy): domain Bacteria; kingdom Pseudomonadati; phylum Campylobacterota; class Epsilonproteobacteria; order Campylobacterales; family Helicobacteraceae; genus Helicobacter; species Helicobacter cinaedi. Next base: position 470,955 of record NC_017761.1, read on the forward strand.
ATTTTCCGTGGCACTTTTGGTATCAAGTATGCCAAAGCTTGGGAAAAGAATAATAGGCAGAAGTGAGACAACCCCTAGTGGCAGGGCTTTATTCGTCCAAAGTGTAACAAGCAAGGCAATAATGCCAAGCAGGGCTGAAACCTTAAAAGAAGCCCCAAGATACACCCTTGCTAAAATTGCTGCGATAATGCCAAAAATAAGGGCTATGCCTACGCCTAGAATGATTTTTATTGTGCGTTCTTCTCTTGGTGCAGATTCTGATTCTATAGAATCTAAACTAGATTCTGGCGTGGCGTCCTTGATAAAATCTTTGATAGAGTCGTGGGTGGAATCTTGCGGGGTGGATTGTAAAGGTTGATGATTACTTTGTTGCAGCACTTGTGTCCTTGAAATAAGATGAGCCATTATAGCACATTTCTTAGATTCTAAATCCCCATTCTTTTTGTGCGTTTAGAATCTGCTCTTTTTCAATACTTACAAGTAGCATTCCCTCTTTATCGCCAAGATTTTCCTCAATCTCGCCATTGGCGTTAATAAACAAGCTATCGCCATAAAATTGCCACTGCGTTTCATCATACACGCCACTGCCTACACGATTGACACGCAAAAGTGCCATAGAGTTTGTAAAAGCACGCATAGAGCAGAGATTTCTCCAGCGTGTTTTGGAGCCAAAAGTATTGCTACAAGGCATAATCACAACATCTACTTTAGCATTCTTAAGCCTTAGCCATAGTTCATCAAAATGTGCTTCAAAGCCGCTAATCACGCCAAGATTCAGCCCACATTTCTCAAATACAGTGGGTGTTTTGGGGGATTTTGGAAGCTTATTATTAAAAAACTTCTTTTCATTCCAGTGTGGATAGGTAATAAGGCGTTGTTGATGATAAATATGTATGGAGTTTTTCTCATCATTGCTGATATGGACAATAGATTTATAAAGCTTGCCATTCCCACCATCTCCATTTTCGCCAAGTAGCAATGGAGCGATAATATCAAGCTTGTATTTTTTGGCTAGTTTTTGTAGCGTGTTTAGGGCGTTATGCGAAATGGCACTTATCATCTCTTTAGAATGATTTTTATCAAACTCCCTAAAAAATGGGTTAAAGACATATTCCCCAAACGCCACAAGGCTAACCTTTTGCTTTTTGCACGCACCTAGGTATTGATGCAGTCGCGTGTCGGTTGGGGAGAGTGGCGGGAGCTGTAAAAGGGCGATATTTAAAGGAGTATTCATAGGAATCCTTATCATTGTAGAATCTAGCTTTGGGCTTGTGATTTTACACTTGTCGTTTTCAATATTGTTTCAAATCCGCGATTGTAGCATATTAAGCTTAGATTCATTATAATTATCTCCACAAAGGCGGGTATAACGCGGTATAGATTTAACAAATGATGAAGGAGTAAAAATGGTAGAGCGATACGCAAGAGAAGAGATGAAAAAGCTATGGGATATGAATGCCAAATATTCTGCTTGGCTTGAAGTGGAAAAGGCGTTAGTGCGTGGCTGGAATAAGCTAGGGCTAATCCCCGATAGCGATTGTGAAAAGATATGCAAAAACGCGAAATTTGACATCGCTAGGATTGATGAGATTGAATCTGTTACCAAACACGACTTAATCGCCTTTACCACTTCTGTGGCGGAGAGCTTGGGAGAGGAGAGCCGGTGGGTGCATTATGGGATCACTTCTAGTGATTGCATAGATACCGCAGTGGCACTGCAAATGCGAGATAGCTTAAAGATTATTTTAGATGATATAAGACAGGTAAGATCGGCGATAAAGGTGCGTGCATATCAGTATAAAGACACGCTAATGGTGGGGCGAAGCCACGGAATCCACGGAGAACCTATCACTTTTGGGCTAGTTTTGGCGATTTGGTATGATGAGCTAGGGCGGCATTTAAAGGCGTTAGAATCTACGCTTGAAGTCATCTCTGTGGGGCAGCTAAGTGGGGCAATGGGGAATCTCGCTCATACGCCTATGGAGTTAGAAGAACTCGTCTGCAAAGAGTTAGGGCTAAAACCCGCCCCTGTGAGTAATCAAGTGATACAGAGGGATAGATACGCTAGGCTTATGAGTGATTTAGCCCTTTTGGCTAGTAGCTGTGAGAAAATCGCACTACAGGTGCGGCATTTGCAACGCACAGAAGTCTATGAAGCAGAAGAGTATTTTGAATCTGGGCAGAAGGGAAGCTCTGCTATGCCCCATAAGCGAAACCCGGTTTTGAGTGAAAATATCACGGGGCTTTGCAGAATGATACGCACTTATGCCCTGCCCGCAATGGAGAATGTCGCGTTGTGGCACGAGCGAGACATCAGCCATAGTAGTGTGGAGCGATTTATTTTACCTGATAGCTTTATCACCACAGATTTTATGCTAATGCGTTTAAAAGGGCTGCTTGAAAAGCTAGTGGTGTATCCTAAAAATATGATGAAAAATCTAAATCTCACCGGTGGGCTTGTGTTTTCACAACGAATCTTACTAGAGCTACCTAAAAAAGGCGTATCACGCGAAGATGCCTATAAAATCGTGCAAAGAAATGCGATGAAAGTTTGGGGTGATTTGCAGGAAGGCAAAGCGGCGGTAAATGACAAGGGTGAATCGCTTTATTTACAATATCTTTTAGCGGATAGCGAACTTGTAGGGCTTATCGGCATAGCGGCAATCCGCGAATGTTTTGAGTTTAGCTACTACACAAAAAATGTGGATTCTATATTCAAAAGGGTGTTTGGGTAGAGACTAAGAAAAAGGATAAAAATGCAAAAGAAAATGACATATTTGGAAGTGGCAAAAGCTGTGCTAGAGAGTGCGACTACTCCGCTTAAAGCGGGACAGGTTTGGGATATAGCGGTAGAAAAAGGATTGGATAAGAATCTAAAAAGTATCGGCAAAACACCAGAAATGACAATGTCAGCACAACTTTATGTGGATATACGCGATAGACAAGATTCTATCTTTATGAAAGCTTCAACTAACCCCACGACCTTTTGGCTAAAGGCAAGAGAGAATGAGCTGCAAAAGGGATTAGAATCTATAATGCAAACAAGCAAGATAAACCACGAGAAACAAAAAAGTAGGGGCTTTCACGAGCGGGATTTACACCCGCTGTTTGTGCGGTTTGCAAAAGATTATTTTGATGCGTATGCAAAGACTATTAAGCACGAAAAGAGTAAAAAGACACAAAGTGGGCAGGATAAGTGGAACTATCCCGATATTGTGGGTGTGCATTTTCCATTTAATGATTATAGTGAGAGAGAAACACTAGAGCTAAGTCAGAATCTAAACCGCCGCGATTTTAAGATTTACTCCTTTGAGCTAAAAGTTTCACTTGATTTTAGCAATTTGAAAGAGAGCTACTTTCAGGCGGTGAGTAACTCTAGCTTTGCAAATGAGGGGTATTTGGTGGTGTATGAAGAGCTAGATTCTGAAGTGTTTGATGAGCTAAGGCGGCTGCATAGTAGCTTTGGCATTGGGCTTATAAAGCTAGAGCTAGAGCCTACTGAATCTTCTGTGCTTTTGCCATCGTTAGTAAGAAACTTGGATTTTAGAACTATTGATATGCTAGTGGATAAAAACGCTGATTTTAGGGAGTTTATTGACACGATAAATGGCGATATACAGACAAATGATAAAAGGCGGATTGTCCTGCAGTATTATGATGAGGTGCTAGATGATGAGAGTTTGGATAGGTATTTGAGTGAGAAAGGCTTAAGGGGTTAGGTTTTTTGCAATCTTAATTTGGGGATAGTTGAAGCTATAAAAAAAAGGGGTGCTTATGCGGTTTATTGTGATTATGCTATGTGTGTTTTGGGCGATAGTGGCAGTGGAAGCTAGAGGTGCGGAATCTAAGCAAAAATGTCTTACCCAAGAGCAGATAGAGCAAAAAGCCTTTGCTGTGCGTGTAAGCAAGGAGTGGTTTGACACAGATAAAATAGAATCTATGTTGAGTAGGCTTAAAAGTTTATATCCGCAAGTCATATTTGTTAGGGCGTTATCGTGGGGGAATGAGAGTGAGATTCTAGCTTTTGAAGTGCCTGTAAAAGATGTGCGTGTGATAGGGCATAAGGATGATAAGAGTAGCGTTGATGATTGGTTTCCTAATGATGAAGGGTATGGGGACTTTAGGATAAATGGGCGTGAGATATCGTATAAAGAGCATTTGCCAAAGGGCAGTGTCTTAGCAGTCCAAAGTGCTACGCCCGGGAGTGCGAGTATTGGCGGGGTGGTGGAGTTTGTGCTTGAAAATGGGGTAAAGATAGAGCATAGAATCCACGAAGACGCCATAGGCACGGATTATTTTTACAACGCACAAGGGGAGATGTTGGTAGAGTGCGAGAGTGTGCTTTGAAAACCTTACACTCTCTCATTTGAAGTGAAAATTTTGAATCTAAGATGTATTACTTTTTCTTTTTATGACATTTGCGTCTGGCGCGTTGGGCTTTGCGTCTAGCAAGGAAAACTTGATAATGTGTTCTCCACCAAATGTAACTTTTAAGCTGTGAGCGTTTATGTGTCTCATAAAGTGCGCTAGCATCGGCATTTGGCTCAAGAGATTCTACGATTTGCAAAGATTCTTCTATGATTTGTTCAAGATCTTGATAGCCGCCTTCTTCTTGCTCTTTGGCAAGGAGTTCAAGCTTTTCTAAAATCTCTTTGGGCATAAGCTCTCGCTCGGCTTTTGTGATATTTAGCAATGGTGCGAGTTCTTCTCTGTCTTGGGTTGTTAAAACAACTTTATGCTTTGACATATTTCCTCCTTTTGCTGATTTGTTGGTGTATTATACAAAAAAATCAGCAAAACCCCGCAAAAATCGCTAAATTAAGAATATATTAAGTTTATTTGAATTTATTGCGGTGAGCATATATGATTTGACTGAATGTATCATTTGACACTTTTGGTGGCAGTTTTGCATAAAAATTTAATTTTTTTTTGACTTTATTGGGTGTTTGTGCCATAATGAAAGGGCGATTTAGATTCCAAATCTTACATAAAGGAGATGTTATGGCAACCATTACGCTAACAAATAACGCAACAAAAGAAAGCTTTGATTTTGAGCTGATTGAATGCACGAGAGGTCCAAAAGCGGTGGATTTTTCCAAGCTTTTTGAACGCACAAATATTTTCTCTTATGATCCGGGCTATGGCTCAACGGCTGGGTGTAAATCTACGATTAGCTACATTAATGGTAAAGAGGGGGAGCTACTCTATAAAGGCTTCCCGCTGCAAAAGCTTGTAGAGAAGTATCAATTTACCGATGTGTGTAAGCTTTTGATTACAGGTGATGCACCAAATAATGGTGCAGAATCTAAGGAGTTTGAAATAGAGCTTATGCATAGGAGTTTCCTGCACGAGGGGCTTATTAATATCTTTAATGCTTTCCCGGACACTGCTCACCCTATGGCAAATCTATCTGCTGCCCTTTCGGCTCTTTCTACATTTCACTTTCATCACTTGGATATGAGTAATGAAGAGGAGCGACAAGTAATGGCAAGACGCGCTATTGCTAAGATTCCAACGCTTGTGGCGTTTGCGTATAGACATTCGCTTGGGATTCCATATATTTACCCTGATGTGGAGCGTGGCTATGTGGAAAACTTCCTGTATATGCTTCGTGCGTATCCGGGCGGAAAAATGAAGCAAACAATTAGCGGTCCGGCTGAAATTACGCCTTTAGAGGTTGAGGCGTTGGATAAAATTTTCACACTTCACGCTGATCACGGACAAAATGCTTCCACAACAACGGTGCGTAATGTCGCTTCAACCGGAGCACACCCTTATGCGGCGTTGAGTGCTGGGATCAATGCGTTGTGGGGAGCAGCACACGGCGGAGCAAATGAAAAAGTGCTTGATATGCTTAATGAAATTGGCGATGCGAAAAATGTGGATAAATTTATCGCTAAGGCAAAGGATAAAAATGATCCATTTAGGCTTATGGGCTTTGGGCATAGGGTGTATAAAAACTACGATCCGCGTGCGAAGATTCTTAAAAAGCTTAAAGATGACTTGGACGCTAAGGGGATTAAGATGGATTCACGCTTGAGTGATTTAGCCCATAAGGTGGAGGAAGTGGCGTTGAATGATAGCTACTTTGTGGAGAGAAATCTCTATCCAAATGTGGATTTCTACTCTGGAATCATTCTTTCTGCGTTGAAGATTCCTGTTTCACTCTTTACGCCTATTTTTGTTATCGGTAGAATGCCCGGCTGGTGTGCGCAACTCCTAGAGCATATCAAAGATCCAACAACAAGAATCACACGACCTCGCCAAGTTTATATCGGGGAATAAAGTGTATTTAAGGGTTTTTAGCTATAATGCGACCCTTAAATTTTCAAAAAGGACTGACAATGTTAGAAGGACAAATTAGAGAGAGTATTTCAAAATCTCAAGCAAAGGCTTTGAGGAATGATGGTTATCTAATTGCAAACATCTATGGCAAGGGGCAAGAGAATATCCATTGTGCCTTTAAGTTGAATGATTTTATCAAGGCGGTGAAACACAAAAGCACATTGATTTTCCCTGTGAAAGTCGATGGAAAGACTTTAGATGTTGTGGTTCAAGAGTATCAAAAAGATCCTGTTACAAATACGATTATCCACGTGGATTTGCTTTTAGCTCAAAAAGGCGTAGTGAGTAAATATAAAGTTCCTGTGAGCGTAAAAGGCAGTGCAAAGGGGCTTAAGAATAAAGGTGTGCTATTTATTTCCACAAAGCGTATTAGCGTAAAATGCATAGCTGAAAAGCTTCCTAATACTTATGAACTTGATGTGAGTGATTTAGATGTAGGGGATTCTATCCTTATCCGTGATTTGCCACAGCTTGATGGTGTCAGTGTGCTAAATCGCCCTTCTGTTGCAGTAGTTGGAGTGATTAAAGCAAAATAATGTCCGCCCTTCTTATTGTAGGGCTTGGCAATCCGGGTGTCAAATACGAGAAAACTCGGCATAATGTCGGGTTTATGGTGCTTGATTTTTTATCAAAGGCTTTGGGTTTTGATTTTGCTTTTGATAAGAAGTTTAATGCTGAACTTGGGATTCTAAAAGCCTATAATCAAACGCTGTATTTTTTAAAACCTCAAACTTTTATGAATCTTTCTGGGGAGAGTGTAGCCCCTTTTGCTCGGTATTTTCAGCTTTCATCTGTGCTTGTTATCCACGATGAACTAGACATTCCTTTTGGTGATATTCGCTTTAAGTTTGCAGGATCAAGCGGTGGGCATAATGGGCTAAAATCCATTGATAACACGATGGGAAATGAGTATGTGCGTTTGCGTTTTGGTATTGGCAGGAGTGCTACACAAAGTGTGGTGGATTATGTGCTAAGCGATTTTAGTTTGCAAGAAATGGAGAGTTTTCACGCCCTTATGCCTCATCTGCAAGAGGCAATTTTGAGTTTTGCACAAATGGGGCAAGATAGTCTAAAAGATGTTGCGACAGCTTTGCAAAGTCGCTTTGGTATCAACGCAAGACAAAATGCTTCTAAACAAACCGCACAAAACAAAAAATCGCAAACTAAAGATTCTGCAAACTCTCTAGATTCTAAAAACATTCCTTTAGAAACTCATAAAATAGAATCTAGTTTTAGTTTTGCAACTAATCGTAAGGGCGGCGAGTAATGCTTATCCGTTTTGTGGGGTTTTATTATCTCAAATATTTTCTTATTATTTTTTTGGGATTGGAAGGCTTTTTTCTTGCCATTGATACGCTTAAATATATTGAAGAGTTGCCAGATTCTGCAAATTTGCTGATTTTATTTTTGTTTTATGATGGGGTTTTTGCGCTCACTTATACTTTGCCTATTTCGCTTGTTTTGTGTTCTATTATGTTTTATATGGCATTTCTTAAAAGCTCACAACTCACAGCTCTTATGGCTCTAGGCTATTCTAAAAGGCAGATTCTAGCACCATTGCTTTTGATTTCAAGTTTGCTGACTGCGGGTTTTATTGGGTTAAATGCCACGCCGTTTGCCTATGCAAAGGAATATGCAGAATCTATTATCTATCAAAACGCACAAAATATACGCGAGAATCTGCTATTAAAAAGTGGCAATCAATACATATTTCTCCGCAAACTTTATCCGTTGTTTAATGGTGAGGCAAGGGCAGAGGGCATTAAAGTTTTTACCCTAGATGAAAATAGCAATCTTGTGGCGTATCACGAGGCAAATGAGGCATTTTTTGAGAAAAATATATGGGTTTTGAAAAAGGCTAAAAGCGTGGATATTACAAATTCTCCAACGCTTGGAGAGAAGGCTTTGGATATAAGCTTGAAAGAAGAGTTAGAGATTTTAAAAGGTTTTAGCTCAAAAGTGCTTGAAACAATAGCACAAGATAAGCCTATTGCCTCTATTGTTGATGCCTTTGCCTCGCTTAAAATCGCCAAAAGGCAAAATGTCAGTTCCGATAAAATACGCGGGATTCTCTATGGGTTGCTTGTCATACCATTTTTCGTGCCTTTGTGTATTGCTATTATTGCCTATTATATTCCATCTTTGCCTAGATACGGGAATCTTACCTTGATTAGCTTTGTGAGTATTATTGTTGCGTTAGCGATATGGGGCGTGTTTTATTCACTCTCACAACTTAGTGTTGCTGGGCTTGTGTATCCTGAAGTAGGCTTGTTGCTTCCAATGGGAATTTTATGTGCTGTGTTTATGTGGCATATTTGGCACATTGATGAAAAGTTTTTATAAAATTAAAGAGTTTAAAGCAAAACTAACAAAAAACTTGGCATAATCCAAGCCATCTACATAAAAAGGCATTATTATGGATAATAGAGTTTTTACTTTCGCTGGTTTGATTAATGGTGATCACGATTTTATTATCGGGTTTCATACATTGCTTGTGGCAGTGATTATTTTGGTTCTAGCACGAGTTGCTACACACAGAATGCAGGTTGTCCCAAGTGGCATACAAAATGTATTTGAATATGTTATTTCCGGGATTGTCTCATTTGCTAAGGATATTGTGGGCGAGGAGATTGCGCGTAAATATTTTCCGCTTGCTGCGACTATCGCATTTTTAGTCTTTTTTGGCAATGCCATTGGCATTATTCCGGGCTTTGAATCTCCTACTTCAAGCTGGAGCTTTACACTTGTTTTAGCTCTTGTCGTGTTTTTCTACTATCACTTTGAGGGGATACGCGCTCAAGGTGTTTTTAAATACTTTAAACACTTTATGGGACCTGTATGGTGGCTTGCTCCGCTTATGCTTCCAGTTGAGATTATCTCGCATTTTTCTCGTATTATCTCACTTTCTTTCCGTCTCTTTGGGAATATCAAGGGTGATGATATGTTCTTGCTTGTTATGCTTATGCTTGCACCTTGGGTTGTGCCTGTGGCACCTTTTGCTATTCTTACTTTTATGGCGTTGCTTCAAGCATTTGTGTTTATGATTTTGACTTATGTGTATATTCACGGCGCAGTAGTCGTGGATGAAAACCACTAATTTCACTCCTATTCTTATTACGCCTTGCATTGACAGGGCGTATTTGCAAAAGCTCCCATTATATGCAAAATCAGCTTCTTGGCTTATGTATCGCCATAAAGATGATGAATTTGTTGATGATTTTTTAAGCCTTACTCGCCCTTTGTCTCACAAAACACTTTTGTTGAATCTGTCTTTTACAAACCCCATTGAAGCTGTAAAACTCTCAACAAGGTTTGATGGGCTGCATTTAAAATCCCATTTTTTAGATTTTATCGCTCCGCTAAAATCCCATTTTGCAGATAAAAAAATCATAGGCTACAGCGCTCATAGCATTGAAGAGGTAAAATCCGCCCTTGCCCTTGGGGCGACTTACTGCACCCTTAGTCCCATATATCCTAGCCAAAACAAAGGTAAGCCCCTTGGCATAGAATCTTTACGCAATCTCCCTAAATCCTTGCGTTCTCACATTGTGGCACTTGGTGGGATAAACAAATCTCATATCCAAACGCTTAAAAATCTAGGGCTATTTGGCTTTGCTGGGATTAGCTATTTTTTAGAATCTTAGTCAAAGATTCTATTGCTTTTCACTCTCTTTGGCATTGTGGATTTGCCACGAGATAGAATAGTTAAACAGCTCGTTATAAAGCGTGGCAAAGTCTTTTTTGTCTCCTAGTTCAAAGCTTTCATCCAAGGAGAGTAGTCCAAAATATTTTTTAGAATCTTTAGATACTTGCGAATCTTGCCATAGATAGCCAATATCTGTGGGGATTGGGTAGATTCCCTTTTTATCAATCCATACTGCCTGATTATAGCCAAAAGCATATTTTTCATTATCTATTTTGGCAAGTATATTTCTTCCGCCAAGACTCATATATGTCGTATTTGAAAGACTTAGCTCATAGAGTGTAGGGACAATATCCTTATGTGAGCCTGTGCGTGAGGGTTCATAGGTTAAATTTATTTTGTAGGCTTGTGGCACATAGAGATATAAAGGCACACTATGATACAAGGCTTTATCTGTACTAGGATTGCTTCCAGAATCTCTTATGCGGTGATCGCCCGTGGCACTTACAATGGTATTTTTTGCAAGATGTGATTGTTTAATGTTGTCCATAAATTTCCCAAACGCATTATTGGCGTATTGAAAGAGTTTTGCGGCAAGCTCAAGCCTTGCTTGAGATTCTTTTGAAGGTCTTAAGAGAAGTTCATCTGGCAAAGAAATGGGTTTTAAAGTGTAGTTGTGTGGGAGATGATAGGGTGGGTGATTGCTTGTGGTGAGTATGGCGATAAAGATTGGCTTTGTGGCGTTATTTAGAATCTCAAACGCAAGTTTGTAGGCATACTCATCAGGCACACCATAGGCACTCACATCTTGTTTGCTTGTAGGGTATTTATCCATAAGTGTGATGGCATCATAGACTTTGTGCGCTCCTTGAATCTTAATATAATCCCCCAAGCCACGCCAAGATGCATAGCCTGAAGTAATATAGATGACTTCATAACCAGAATCTGCATATATGGCAAATGGATTATATGGGAGTTTGATATTTTTTGCGTTGCCAAGCGAGATTTGAGCATCTGGACTATTGAAAAAAAGTCCAACAAACGAACCAGCCGTGCCATTTGCCCCACTTAAAAAGCGATAAAATACAAAATCAGATTCAAAATGTTTTCTCAAAGAGCCAAGCAAATCATTTGTGTCTTTATTGTCATATACAAGCATATTTGTGCCAAAACTCTCCATAAGATTTACAATAATATGCGGCGGATTACTTTGCAAAAAGCTAGAATCTGCTGTGGTATGCAGAAGTGGAAAGAGTTTTTCTTGCAACATTTCACCTTTTTGTATGTTAGGCTCTGCAAAATGCGTATTAAGCTTATAATTTGTCCTTGCCCAATCAAATGCGATAAGAGGATTTGTGGCGATATGATTAAGAAGGGGCAATGATGAGATATTATGATTGTTTTCTGAAATAGGATATGTCCCTAGTGAGCCACGAGCTGCGATAAAAACTAAAATAACAAAACAAATATGAATAAGCATATAAATAAAAAATGCGATTGTATGAAGCGAAACCTGCAATTTCTGCTTTAAAAAATGAATCTTAAGTGGAATCTTATAAACAAAAAGTGTGATAATGCCACAAAGTAAAGAAGCGAGAATCCCTAAAACAACAGGATAATCCTGCCGCATAATAGACAAAACCGCCAAAGTATCATCATCTTTTAACCCAAAGATAAAAATATCAATCTTGCTCCCATAAGTGCGGAAGTAGTAGAAATTCACAATAGCTGCAACCATAAACACAAAGCCAAGCAAAAACGCATAAAATGAAAAGAAAAAAGCAGAAAAGCGGGAGAAAAAAGAAGTTAGGGTTGCAGAGATTTTAGAAGTTGTCTTTTGCCCCCCCCCAGCTAAAAAGCTAAGCATTTTAAGAGCAGATTCTATCATATAAGCAATAAGTTTCAACCCCACAAAAATAAGCATTGCAATACCAATGCTTCGCATATCAAGTTTAAATCCCATAAACAGCATTGCATAAAAGTCCTGATGTTCCCATAACTCTTGCGGAATGTAGTGCAGCACCATTATGCTCCTAGCACAAGTGCAAAGTATAAGCAAGGCTAACATAAAACTAAGTGTTTGAAAAAGTGTTGTGTAGCTTAGTGTATTTGTGGAGATTTTATTTGTATGTGAATATGCTTGTGAAACTGACATAAAAGCCCTTTGTTACATAGTATTTGGCGGGATTATAGTGTATTTATGCTACAATTTCGCTAAAGGCTTTAAATAAGCCTTCAATAGCCTTAGTAGGAATCTTAAATGAAAGCCACACAATTTCTTGTAAAATCTAAAATTTGCCATTTTTTTACCAAAAAAGATACTATGAAAAATAATGGGGCAGGAGATTCTACAATTTCCATTCTTAAAAATTTTACGCTCAATAAATGCTCTGTTTCACACCAAACACATATAGAATCTAGCCCACTAGAAGCCAAAGCCCTAGAATCAAAATCACTAGAATCTAACTCCACAGATTCTAGCCCTTTGGATTCTAGCTTGGTCAAAAAGCCCAGCAAAATCTCAAAATTCCCCCAAAGCCCTAGCTTTTATATTCTCTTAGCTTTGTTGGCGGAAAGCTTTATCATCTATGCGAGTGTGCTAGTAAAGCTTACAGATATGTCGCCTATAAACTTGGGATTCTACCGCATAGCCTTAGCGTTGCCCATTTTCTGGCTTATGGCAAATACGCGTAGAAATGTCTTTAAGATTCCATTAAAAGATATTGCTTTTATGATGTTGGCAGGGATATTTTTTGCCTTTGATTTATTGTTTTTTAATCTCGCATTGCGGCATACAAGCGTGGCAAATGTGAATCTCTTTGCATCTTTAGCGTGTTTTATCCTTATGCCTATTGGCATATTTTTCTTTAAAGAAAGATTCAAAAAAAGTCTTTTAGTCGGGGCGATTGTCGCACTTTTTGGGATTTTTATCTTAGTTGGAGGCAAAGGGGAGTTAAGCGTAGCAACACCATTTGGGGATTTTATGGCATTTTTAAGTGTGCTGTGTTATAGCTGCTTTTTGGCTGTGATTTACTCACTAAGAAAGCGATATGGGACTTTGGAGATAATGTTTTTTGCTTGTATTGGCTCAAGTCTTATGCTTTTAGCCCTTGCGTTAGTCTTTGAAGGCTTTGAAGTGCCAAAGGATATGAAAGATTTTGGGATAATTGCTCTTATTGCGTTATGCGGACAGGTGATTGGGCAGGGTTTTTTTAACTATATTTTAGGCAAAGTGAATACTCAAACCTCTTCACTTTTATTGCTTTTTTCCCCCATAATCGCTGCGTTAATGGGCTTTTTTATCCTTGGTGAGAAACTTGGAATATTTGAGATTCTGGGTATTTTGGTAATTATCTTTGGTGTTTTTGTGGCAAAAAGAGAGAATTATTAGGAGCGTTTTTTTTTTTTTATAATGGGGCTACCCACTAGTTTCAGTGTAGTGTGGAATTTTCCTTAAGGAGTTTTATATGAAAAAGCTTATTTTGGCTTTAGGTTTAGGTGGCTCTATGGCATTCTTTGCAGGTTGTTCTGTAGCTGGGACAGCTCCGGGTATGCTTTACACAGACAACAGCACACCGGGGACTGCTACTTCAGCAAGTGGAGTTTCAAAAGAAGGAAGTGCGACTTGTAGCAATATCCTTGGTCTTGTGGCTATCGGTGATTGCTCTGTTGATACTGCGGCAAAAGCTGGTGGTATTTCTCAAATTAAAAGTGTAGATTCTAAGAATTTTGGTATCCTTGGACTTTACTCCACTTCAACAACAATTGTTAAAGGAATAATTCTTTTAGCACCTGCCCCCTTGCTTGTGGGCAGGATTTTCTCTTATGCTAGAATCTAGCCTAGATCTTTACTCTAGCTTCTTAAAACTAAATCCCTTTTTTTGCAGTAATGGCACGATTTCTTTAATCCCGGCAAATGTATTACTTTTTGGCTTGTTGAAGTGGTAGATGAGAATTGAGCCATTTTTGACTTTATTGACTTGCTTTATAATTTTCTCTTTTGAAAAGGTCGCCCCACCATCGCCTAACACATCAAATCCGCCGATTTCATAGCCTAAATCTTTGGCAATACTTACTGCCACTTCATCATAATACGCCGTGCCAGAGCGGAAGTATCTAGGGTGTTTGCCAGTGAGCTCAAAAATGCGTCTATCATTTCCCATTATTTCATTATAGACACCTTGGATAGAATCTGTGCCCTTAATATTGTAGATTGACTTGCCATTTACGCTAAGTGGGCGGTGAAGTGTGCCGTGATTTTGGATTGAAAAAAGCGGATTATGAGCCAAAGCTAAAAAATCCTGCTCGTGCTTGTCAATCCAGCGTGAGTTGATAAACAATGTCGCTTCAATCTTATTTTCACTCAAATAATCAATTAAAGCCTTATCATACGCCCCGCTACACGCATCAAAAGTAAGATAAACTACAGACAAAGTTTCACTAGGGAGAAGCGAAGTGATACCCTCCATTTTTTCTCCCCAAAGCTTAGGCGTGATACTAGCATATTTAACTTGCAAAGATTCTAGGCTTGGGGGTTCTTTGGAGGTTTGTTTATCTTGCGTATTTTGTGTGATGAAAAGCAATGCCCCCACACAAAGCAAGATTGCAAAGGAGATTCCAACAATACTAAAAAAAATAAGTTTCTTATTCATTTTTTACTCTCTCACACTCCCATCATTTGTGCTTTCTTCTAGCTCATTTTGATTTTCATCAAGCTCAAGACGCGTTTTTTGAATCTGTATCATCGCATTGGCAAGTTCTTTGGCGATATTATGGCTAAAACCCACAGCATTAAGCAGTGAAGTCCCACTTGGCACACTAATATCCTTTTTGCTTAGCATAGATTCTATATGCACAATTGAATCTTTATCAATCTCTTTAAAAGCCTTTTTTTGAGCTTTGAGCTTGATAATGGCGACTTGTGGGTGTAGCTCTTCATCGGTATTAATCTCTTCAATACTACGCAAAAGCAAGGCAAGGTGTGTTCTTAGGGCGTTGTATTCATTGGATAGGATTTTGTTTTGAGAGAGACTATTTTTTTTAAGATTTGGCTGTAAAAGCTCCATATTTTTAATGGCTTCAACAATGTGGCGTGAAGCAGAAGTCAGCATAGCAAACTTATAGATATAGGCTTTATCCTGTGTATGGGTTTGCACTTCTGTGGAAAAATCAAGTATGGCATTAAAAAGCACTTTAATTTTTTTGATATAAAAAATTTCAATATCCACATCTTCTTTCGCCCATATACGAGCCTTTAGCACATCATCTATTTTATCTTGGCTTTTTATATCTTGGCGTGAGAATCCAAGTGCGTGAGAGATAAGCTCAAAGGCATTTTCATACAAATGATACACTTCGTGTGTCAGAGCGATGAAAGCGGTGTCTTGATACTGCACAATCGTATCATTGACATATAAAGGCTTATCAACTTGTGAATCTTTGTCTTTCATTACAGATTCTAAAAATATAGCGATTTTAGGGATAAGCGGAAGGAGAAGCACTACGCCTACGAGATTGAAAAGTGTGTGAAACACAGCAATACGCAAAACACTATTTTCTTCCAAGCCCAAAAGCATAGAGATAGTGCTATTTACCAGCACAAAATAATCAAATATCGCAATCACAAGCAAGACAATGCTAAAGTTAAAAATACAATTTGCCACAGCTAGTCGTTTGCCATCAATATTTGTGCTAAGCGAGGCAATAACAGCTGTCATCACACCACCCACACTTGTCCCAAGTGTCGCTGCAAGGGCATTTTCATAGCTCATACTTCCAGCGGCAAAGGCAGAGATGATGATGGTAAGTGTGGCGTGAGAGCTTTGCACGATAGCTGTCATTAATGCTCCTAGCCCCACAAAAAGCAAAACCCCGCCTAAGCCCTCCATAGCATATTGTGAAAAATCTACAACTTCCTTGTATTCCTCAAATCCGTCCTTAATATACCCAACGCCCAAAAAGAAAAAGCCAATACCGATAAAAATCTGCCCTATACCCTTGCCTGCCTTTGAGCTTTGAAAATTAAACAGCACTCCGCCAACGATAAGTGGCAAGGCAAGAGCGGAGATTTTCATACCGCTAACCCCTGCAATAAGCCACGATCCCGCACTATTACCAAGATTTGCTCCAAACATCACACCTATACCTTGAGTAAGACTTAAGAGTGCTGCGGAGACAAAAGAGATTGAAAGCACGGAGACTAAAGAAGAGCTTTGCATAACTGCAGTAGCGATAGTCCCAAAAGTGATACTTTTTACAGCAGTGCTTGTGGAGCTTGTTAGGAGATTTTCTAAAAATCCACCATTAAACGCACGAAAACCACTTCCAAGGCTTAACATACCAAAGAGTAAAATCGCAAGTCCAGCACTGACATTTGTTAAAGCATCACTTGTAGATACAAGATAGATAATCGCCACAATACACAAAGGAATAAGATACTTTTGAAACATAGTTCCCCCCTAGATTTGCTATCAAAATTTTCTATACATTGTAGCTTGAAACACTAAATGCTTAAGCATTGAATCTTTATAAGATTACGCAAAAAATAGCCATAAAGGCACACTGATAAAGCTAAGCAAGATTCCAAACGCAATAGCACTCACTGCAAGTTTAGCATTTAGCCCAGCCTTAATGACAATCGCTCCAGCACTCACCACAGGGGGCATTGCCACTTCAATCAGTGCCATACGCCACAAGTCATTAAACCCACCAAAACCTACAATGACCACGATAAAAAGCAAAAGCGGAGCGATACACATTTTGCCAAAAAGCAAAAGGGCAGTGAGCTTCCACTCCTGCTTGATAGCTTTAAAACTCATCTGCACTCCAATGGCAAAAAGTGCCACAGGCGTAGCCGTTTGAGCTAGACTTTTAAGGGGCAAAAACAGCTCATCAGGAATCTGCAAGGGTAG
Organism: Helicobacter cinaedi PAGU611; assembly: GCF_000284635.1. Lineage (NCBI taxonomy): Bacteria > Pseudomonadati > Campylobacterota > Epsilonproteobacteria > Campylobacterales > Helicobacteraceae > Helicobacter > Helicobacter cinaedi. Next base: position 487,854 of record NC_017761.1, read on the forward strand.
GGTTTTAAGAGCTAATCCAAACAGCAGAGCAAGAAAAAGCGGACTTTGAAAGAGCCTTGAAGCCACCGCCTTAAACCCAAAGCCACCTTTTCCATTAAGACTTAAGATAAAAGGGGCAAAAAATGCAATGGGAATACCCGTAACAATTTGATCATAAATAATGACTTTGTTTGCATAAGATTCACCTAACGCCCCATTGACAATAGGCAGCCCCAAAAAGAGCGTATTACCAAATGCCCCCATAAAGCTTAATGCAATAAGAGAGTTTCTATCTAGTTTGAGAATCTTGCCAATGCTAAAAAGTGCTAACCCACCGCTTATGGAGCAAATAAAGCTCACAATACACACAACAAAAAAGTCCATATCCAAAGTAGCGTGATATGTGCCATTAAAAATCTGTGCAGGAAGTGCGAAGTTGAGTAAAAATCCAAGCAGAATTCCACTCTGCTTATTCCCTACAAGTCGCAAAAGCTTTGCTATGTAGCCGATAAAAATAAAGACACATACACTATAAATCGCAAGAAGCATTGTGGAAAAATCCTTGAGAATCTTTTAAGGTAAGTTGGGTTGGATTCTAGCGTAGATTCAATAATCTTTTGCCTATTTTTTAAGAAAAATTGTTTAATGAGAAGTTAAATTTTATTTGTATAATCCACCGCCTATGGTATAGGGATTCATACGCCCTTGTATCGTAGGATAGACAACTATAAAGGATTGAATATGCTAACACAAGAACAAATCACGCAGAATCTAAAAAATGTGATTTATCCAAATTTTTCAAAAGACATTGTGAGTTTTGGGTTTCTTAAAGAAGTGAAGGTAAGTGATGAGGGTGTATATATCCGCATAGATATTCCCTCAAGCGCACAAGAAGTCATTGATACACTGAAAATTGAGGTGCAAAAACAGCTAGATTCTCTACTGCAAGGACAGAATCTAAACTTAGAGATTAACCCCCCAAAACCCGCTCCAAAGCCCCAGCCAAAGACAAAAAACCTAGCCCCACATATCAAGCATTTTGTAATGGTAAGCTCAGGCAAAGGCGGTGTGGGTAAATCCACAAGCAGTGTGAATCTTGCTATCGCTCTAGCACAGCAGGGTAAAAGAGTAGGGCTACTTGATGCGGATATTTATGGTCCAAATATTCCGCGAATGTTAGGGCTTAATGCCACAAAGGCAGAAGTCAATGAAGCACAAAAAAAGCTTATTCCTTTGAAAGCCTTTGGCGTGGAAATGATGAGTATGGGTGTGCTGTATGATGAGGGGCAGAGCCTTATTTGGCGTGGTCCTATGATTATGCGAGCCATTGAGCAAATGCTAACAGATGTGCTGTGGAGTGAGCTTGATGTGCTTGTGATTGATATGCCACCGGGCACAGGTGATGCACAGCTTACACTCGCACAAAGTGTGCCGGTGAGTGCGGGGGTTATCGTAACTACTCCGCAAAAAGTCAGCCTTGATGATAGTGCGAGAAGCCTTGATATGTTTGATAAGCTTAAAGTGCCTATTGCTGGGCTTATTGAGAATATGAGTGGATTTATCTGCCCTGATTGTGGGAAAGAATATGATATTTTTGGCAAAGGCACAAGTGAGGATTTAGCTAGTCAGTATGGCACAAGCACACTTGCCCAAGTCCCGCTAGAGCCTAAAGTGCGTGAGGGTGGAGATAGTGGAAAGCCTATTGCGTTTTTTGAGCCAGATTCTAAAAGTGCTAAGGCGTATATGCAAGCCGCAGTAAAGCTTCTAAGCTTTTTAGAAAAGGTTTCATCGCAGAATCTTGCAGATAATAAGGACATTCAGCCTACGCAACATAAGCATTAAGCCACATTAATGTGTGGATTGAATCTAGCACAGAATCTATGCTAGATTCTGTATTTTATAGTGCGTGGGCTTTGGATTCTCATTCTATGGCAAGGCTTGTGAGTTTTTGTGATCGTGTGAAAAGTGTCGGCTAGATTCTAATCCGCACAGCAGCATTGTCTTTTTTGACATTCTTGCTGCCGCTTTGCTTCTAGCTCTTTTTGCTCTTTATCATATTCTGCCTTATGGCGTAAGAGTATGCCCCCTTGACAAGCTCCTTCTGCGGAAAGATTCATCTGCGGTGTGGCGTAATGCACAGATTCTAGATTTTGGCACGGATAGGCAAAAGATGAGTTAAGCTCATCTTTTTTCTCACAAAGCTTAGAAAAGATGGCCATTGTTTCTTGCTTTTGTTGGGTAAAGTTTGCATTAAGCTTTTCAATATCATATAAAGCCTCTAGGGTTATGAAATGTCCCTTTATTTGTGTGGATTCACGCATTTTTTGACATACTTGCTTTGCTTGTTCTTCACTCCATTTATCATCATTTGCAAATGGGAGAATTCTATCATATATCGTCCCATCATCTCTGTAAGCTATGCAGAGAAAGGGGAGATTATAAGGTGAGGTGATAGGCTGACTTAACGGGTAGTGCTTGTGTATAAGCGATATTTGCGTTTGTTTTTCTAATGTATCACATAACCTTCTATATTGCCGTTTTCTACGGAGTGTTTGCGTATACGCATTTTCAAGCTTGGATTTAGAAAAAATAGCTTGGAACAATAGGCTTATATCAAGCGTGGAGTTAGCAAAAGTAGAATCTGCTAAGTTTTTATCGTGCTTTGCTAGAAACGCACCATACAATGAGCCTAAAGGGTGATTTGTCTGTATACAGGAAATGAGATTATCATACTTAAGGCAGGAAGCAAGTAGGGCATTATCAACAGATGGGGGGCGAAAATATTCTTTCCTGCGAAAATTGTAAGATTCCACTTCATAAATGCTATGTGAAAGGCGAGTGCAATGCTCTTTGCGTTTCTGCTCTGCTTGGGATAATGGGCTATGGTAATACACAAGGCTTTTTATGGATAAGAAAAGTTGGTAACTTGATTTGATAAGCAATTTTAAAGGGTGCTTAGTGGGATTTTTGAAGTGATCTAAGCCAAAAATATCAGTATTATCACAAAGCTTCGTATATTGTGTGTAAAGCTCTCTTGCTCGGTTTCTCCACTGCTCTTGCTGAATCTTTAGCTTCTCTGTGTCTTTACCCCAAATGTAATACAATGGTGCATAATGCCAATTTGCCCTATCACAAGCCTCTTTCACGCCGTTGTTACAAAGACTTTGGGAAGTTGTGTTTGGCACATTAAGATAAGAATCTTGAATAAAAAGAATCTCATAAGGGCTAAAATCTTTCACAGAAAATTCCAATGTCTTAGCATAGCCACACAATAGCACAAACAAAAATGAGATTCTAAGTAGATATCGCATACAAGTCCTTTAATGATAACGCTAAGTCAATCTAAATATCTCTCGCATCAAGGGCACGATTAAGTGTTTTATTGAGCTCTCGCTCTAAATCGGGGTTTAGCTCCCTCAAACGCTCTTCTGTATGGATAATCAGCTCCGTTGAAGTATTTTTATGAACGGTAATAGCAAAAAGAAAGCTTTTTTTACGATAATCACTTAAGTCAAGCTCATCATAATGCTCAAAAAACATATCCACTGCTTTGGTGAGCTTGAGTATATTGCTTTTTGGACTATCTAGAATTTTCATAATTTCTTCTATGGTTACTTTGTGTTCTTCTTCATTAGATTGGTATTCGGGCTTTTTGGGTGCAGGACCAAAGAGCCACAACGCCACAAGTAGCACAAATAAAGCCACACAAAATACACTCACAAGTATAAAAACACTATCAGGGGACAATGACATATATATCCTTGAATATAAAGAAGTTGAGCGTGATTTTAACATAATATTATGCTAATGTGGTTAAAATTCTCGCCTTGGAAGCTAAAAACACAATATTTTAATTTTGAAGAAAATAATGGAGCATAAATGAAAGATATAGATTACCACACTCTTGCAGAGACTTATAAAACCCCGCTCTATGTATATGATTTACAAAAAATTTCTTCAGCCTTTTTGCGTTTAAAAGAAGCCTTTAGGGCGAGAAAATCGCTCATCTGCTATGCCCTAAAGGCAAATTCTAACCTTTCTATCATTCATCATCTAGGCACACTAGGCAGTGGAGCGGATTGCGTGTCTATCGGGGAAGTAAGGAGGGCGTTAAGGGCTGGGATTCTAAAATATAAGATTATTTTTAGCGGTGTGGGGAAGCAAGATAATGAGATACAAGAAGCACTGCAAAGTGATATTTTATTTTTAAATGTGGAGAGTGAAGGGGAGCTAGGACGCATAGAATCCATTGCAAAATCTCTCAATAAAGTGGCTAGAATCTCAATCCGTGTGAATCCAAACATTGATGCTAAAACGCACCCTTACATCTCCACAGGTTTGAGCGAGAATAAATTTGGCGTGGATATACAACAAGCTAAGGCAATGTATATTTTTGCTAAAAACTCACCGCATATTGAGCCGGTTGGGATTCATTTTCATATCGGCTCACAGCTTACGGATATTGAGCCTATCAAAGAAGCCGCCCATAAAGTCGCACAACTTGCTCATAGCTTGATTGCCTTGAAAATTGACTTAAAGTTTTTTGATGTGGGTGGGGGCATTGGCATACGCTATGAAGAAGAAAATCTTATTAATCCCTACGACTACGCCCAAGCGATTTTAGAGGCATTATATGGGCTTGATTTGACAATTATTTGTGAGCCGGGCAGATTCTTAGTAGGGGAGAGTGGCGTGCTGCTGACACGCGTTTTGTATGAAAAGCATAATGGTGAAAAACGCTTTGTAATCACTGATGCGGCGATGAATGATCTTATGCGTCCTACACTCTATCACGCCACGCATAAGATTGAGTATGTAGAGAAGATTCAAAATGCGGAGCATATAGGGGAGCGAAGTGTAGAATCTAGCCTTTGTGATATGTGCGATGTGGTGGGTCCCATTTGCGAGAGTGGGGATTATCTGGCTAAAAATATTGCCTTGCCAAAGCTCACACACGGCGATTTGCTAAAGATTGAAAATGTGGGGGCGTATGGATATAGTATGGCAAGTAATTACAATACGCGTTTGCGTCCGGCTGAAGTGGTGATAGAAAATGGCAGGGCTAGGCTTATTAAAAATCGTGAGTGCTTTGAATCTCTTATCAGCGATGAAGAAAAGCTCCTACACGATTCACAAACTATGGACTTACAAAGCATAGATTCAGCAGATTCACAAAGCGTGGATTCATAAATAAGGGGGGAATAAAATGGCAAAGTCTTTACTTGAGCTAAGAGGGCAGATTGATGCCATTGATGATGGGATTTTTGAGCTTTTACAAAAGCGTATGGCACTTGTAGCGGAAGTGGGAGCGTTAAAACATAAGCAAGGTGGGGCAATCTACCGCCCGGAACGAGAGCGAGAGATTATAGAGCGATTAGCAAAAGCAAAAAGCAAATACCTTGATATTCGTGCCATTGAGGCGATTTACCAAGAGATTTTTGCCATTTCGCGTAACCTTGAGTTGCCTGAAAAGGTCGGCTTTTTGGGTCCCATTGGGAGCTATACACATCAAGCGGCTGAAGAGCGATTTGGTGCGATGAGCGAGTATATACCGCTAAACACCATCAGTGCCGTATTTGAAGCCCTTTCACATAAACGCGTGAAATATGGCGTCATACCGCTTGAAAATAACACCAATGGTATGGTTGGCGAGAGCATTGACTTGTTAGCAAAGTATGAATTTAAGATTATTGCTGAAGTGATTTTGCCTATTCATCATAGTTTTTTGAGTAATTGTGAGCATCTAAATGAGATTCAAAAGATTTTTTCAAAAGATATTGCTTTTGGGCAATGTCAAAAGTTCCTTAACGCACATAATTTACACCATATTGAGCAAATCCCCACAGATTCCACAGCAAGGGCGGTGCAGTTAGCTTCTACCACGCCTTATAGTGCCGCCATTGGCTCAAAAATCGCTGGTAAGCTCTACAATCTGCCTTTAATGTTTGAGCATATTGAGGATACACAGCATAATAAAACGCGTTTTGTGATTGTGAGTGATTTTAGCAACGCACCAAGTGGGAATGATAAGACTTCATTGTTTGTGAATCTTAGGCGTAAAGATGAAGTGGGGGATTTGTTTAGACTGCTTGGGGATTTTGAGAAAGAGGGCATTAATCTTACAAAGATAGATTCTCGTCCTGTGCGTGAGAATGGGGATTTTAAAATGGGCTTTTTTATTGATTGTCAAGGGCATTATGAAGATGAAGCACTGCAAAGGCTCTTTGCTAAAAGGGGCGAAGAGATAAAATGGCTTGGAAGTTATATTTTTGCTGATATACGATAAGGGGCAGATTTTATGGGATATACTATGAAATATACAAAGCTTGATTTAAGTCATAAAGCATTGCTAGAGCCTTTCACAAAGCAAGGTGGGCGGTGGCTTTCAGACACAAACTTTACAAATATGTTTATGTGGCGACATTCACGCGAGATTTCATTTTGTATTTTTAAAAATCAGCTTATTATCCAAACGCAATATCCCACGCAAACGCCATTTGTATTTTATCCACTAGGGCAGGGGGATAAAAAGCCTATAATCACCGCACTGATAGAGCATTATGCGAGTTTGGGAGTGGCTTTAGAGTTTCACTCCCTGCAAAAAGATGAGGTGGAATCCTTACAGAGAGATTTTCCTGAACACTTTGAATTTGCCCAAAGACGCGATAGGTTTGAGTATATTTACAATACACAAGAGCTTATAGAGCTAAGTGGCAGGAAGTTTCATAAGAAAAAGAATCATCTCAATCGCTTCTATCTGCAATATCCTAATGTGTGCTTTGAATCTTTGGGGGTAGAAAATATAGAAGAGGTGCTAAGGATAAATAATCAGTGGTTCAAGGCGAGTATGGAAGCAAAGCAAGGTGATTCAAAGCAGGGCGAAAATGACAAGGGGTTATATTATGAGAATCTAGGCATTAATGACGCTTTGGCAAACTTTGAGATTTTGGGCTTAAGTGGGGGGCTTTTACGAAATGAAGGGGAGATTATCGCGTTTAGCTTTGGAGAAATGCTAGATTCTAAAATGGCACTTATACATATTGAAAAGGCAAATATCGCTTTTAGCGGGGCATATCAAGCCATTAATCAAGCACTTTTAAAACATAAATTTGCTAGTTCTTTATATGCTAATAGAGAGGAGGATTTAGGCATTGAGGGGTTAAGAAAAGCTAAACTCTCCTATCAGCCGAGCTTTTTGCTTGAAAAATATGATGCGAGATTGCGGGATTAGTATGAGATTAAAAGGCGTATTTGCTAGGATTTTTCACATTGGCAAATACGCTACGCGTTTGCTTGTGGTGATGGCTTTAGCCCTTGTGTTTTTTATCCTGCAACATAATGGGCTTGTGTGGTTTAATATGCCAAGTGATAAGAGCTATCCTATGAAGGGCGTTGATGTGTCCGCACATCAGGGCAAGATTGATTGGCAGATTCTCAAATCTCAAAATATTTCATTTGCTTTTATCAAAGCCACAGAGGGTAGCACTTGGGTGGATAAACGCTTTGCGTATAATTTTGCGGAATCTAGAAAGCAGGGGCTATATGTGGGGGCATATCATTTTTTTAGCTTTGATAGTTCGGGGCTTACACAGGCTCAAAATTTTATTGACAATGTCCCAAATATAAGAGATTCTAAGGCGTTGCCACCGGTTGTGGATATAGAGTTTTATGGCCCAAAGGCAAAAAACCCTCCGTCCCCCCAAAAAGTCTATGCTGAGCTTGATAGGCTACTTGTGGCGTTAGAGAAGCATTATAAAATAAAGCCTATTATCTATACAACGCCAAGCTTTTATGATATGTATTTGCGTGAGCGATATGCTAAGGCATATATGGAGAATCCGCTGTGGATTCGCTCTGTGTTTTTTGCACCAGATTCTGTGTGGGCGAGATTGTTTAATGTGTATATTCAATCGTGGAGCTTTTGGCAGTATGACCCACAAGGTGTATTGAAGGGCTATTCAGGTGGGGAGAAACATATTGATTTAAATGCGTTTAATGGCGATGAGAAGCAGTTACAATCTTGGCTTAAAAAGCAAAGAATACATTAAAGGATTGAAAGGAAATTGCAATGCAGATGTATAAAAATAAGAGTTTTGTCTCAAAGCAGGACGGATTAGAGATTTTCTATGATGTGTATATACCAGAAGTGCCAAATGCTACGCTTATTCAAATCGCACACGGAATGGTAGAGCATAAAGACCGCTATGAGTGGGTTGGCTCATATTTAGCCGAGTGTGGGTTTATTGTTGTAATCAATGATCATCGCGGACACGGCAAAAGTATTGATACACTTCACCCTTGGGGCGAGATGAATGGGCTAGATTCAAAACATATAGAATCTAGTGGGTTTGTCAAAGCCATTATGGATATGCATCAGCTTACACTTTTAGCTAAAGAGCATTTTAAGCCACAAAAATATGTGCTGTTGGGGCATTCTATGGGTTCGCTTCTTGCAAGGGGCTATGTGAAAATGCACCACCACGAGTTAAATGCCCTTATCCTTTCTGGCTCTCCTGCGTATAATCCTTTTGCGTCTTTGGGGGCGGGTTTGGCTAGAATCTTGCAGATGTGTGGATTAGAGATTCAAGGCAAAAAATGGATAAATGCCCTGTCTTTTGGCGGATTTAATAAGCCGTTTTTGCATAATGTAGGAGAGGATAATACAAAGGGTGGCTTTGCGTGGCTGTGTCGTGATAGGGCTGTGGTGGAAGCGTATAAGGCTGACAAGGCGTGTCAGTTTGTCTTTAGTTTGGAGAGTTTTATCGGGCTATTTAAGGGTATGGCGTGGGTGAATAAAGCTAATGCAAATCAGGCTAATATGGGGCAGAATCTGCCTTTGCTTATTACCAGTGGGAATAAGGATAGTTGCGGGAATTTTGGCATTGGGGTAGAAAAAATTGCAAATCAATATAGGCTTTGGGGCTTTGATGTCAGGCTTAAACTCTATGAGGGTGCGAGACACGAGATTCTAAATGAGACAAATAAGCAGGAAGTGATAGAGGATATTGTGGAGTTTGTGGGAAAGAATGTTTGAGAATATTATTAAGATAAAGTGAGTGGTAACCAAGCTATTTAAAATGAAGCAATTTTAAAAATATTTAAGCCAAAATTAAATAGTATTCCCCCCTTAGCTTTCCGTGAGAAAGAAAACAAGTCTTCAGTCTTGTAGAGCCTAATCCAAAAGTTTGTATATGCAAAAATCCTGCGTGTTTATGGGTGCGTTGCCACTTGGTGCATTCTTTTTTATGCGTCTTGAAAATGCCTTTTTGCTTTCACTAAAGGGAGCGGAGATTGAGCTTATAAGCGATTTTGACAATCTTGAGAGAGACATCATAATGTGGTGTCGCTTTAAGGGTGAAGAGTTCATTTGTAAGCAAAAAATAAGTAAAGATTTAGAATCTAAGGGCAATTTTTTGTATCTTATGCGTAAAAAATCGCCCACAAGATTTCACAAGTTTGATGCCACCTCGTCTGCCCCAGCAATGCACGGATTAGCCCCAAATGGTGTGCAAGTGGAAGTAGCAAGCCCGGAATATCACTTCACATATTTGCATAATAATGAGATTTGGAGCAACAATATAGCCCAAATCTATGAAGATTCTAAGAACGCACAATGGAATGCTTCAAGGGATATTTTGTGGCAGGAAATGCCTAGATTTAGCCCGGAGCTTGAGTTTGCTATCGCACAGATTATGACTTATCTTACAGAAAATGAGTTTTCAGCCCTTTATATTCCTAGTCGTTTTTTAGGGCAGATTTCCCCATTTTTTACCGCTGTGCCTTTGCTGCTTTCTAGCATTATAGGCGATGAAAGTCGGCATATTGAATCTTTTATAAAACGAGCAAATGTTACAGGGCTTGGGGTGCAATACTCCACACTCACTACCCAGCAGAGTTTATTTAGCCTGTGGAATGAAAAGGATTATTTCAAGTCAAGCTTTTTACTGCATATTATGGGGGAAGGGACTTTTATTGATTTGCTCAAATTTTTAGAAGATGGCTTTAGAGATTTGGGCGATTGGCAAAGCGCGAAACTACTCTCTTTGGCTAGAAAAGATGAGGCAAGGCACGTAAGCTATGGTATGGGGAATGTCAAGCACACTTTAGCTAACAATCCTGCTAAAATCGCCGCACTTAAAGATGTTGTGTTTCAGCGAAAGAATTATCTAGATTCACAAAGTGCTGAATCTTCACTCTTGCTTGAATCTATGGCGATTTTAAAAGGAGGAGGGCAAGAGTGTATAGCTCAAGGCTTTGATGAGGTAATGGAGCTAAAGTCAAAAATGGAGAGAAATCGCACGAGAAGACTTGTTGAATGTGGGATTGATGAGGATTTGGCTGTTGATTTAAGCAAGGCTCACACGCCTAATTTTATGTAAAGGAAGTGTAATGTTAGATTTAGAAAATATTGAAAATTTAAGCTTGGAGTTTGGGCGAAAATATGTAGCCCCCTATACAGATGCTATTGACAAAGAGGCAAGATTCCCAGATGAAGCATATAGTGAGCTAAAAAAGCAAGGATTCACGGGATTGCTTGTGCCAAAAGAGTTTGGCGGAAGTGGTGGTAACTGCCAGAATCACGCTTTGGTTTGCTATAACATTGCGCGTTTTGATGCTTCAAGTGCGTTGTGCTATATGATGCATAATGTTGCCACAGCGGTGCTTTGTGCTTTTGGCACTAGGGAGCAAAAAGATGAGTTTTTGCCACAAATTGCTAAAGGGGACATCACTTTTGCCCTTGCGTATAGTGAAAGTGGCTCTGGCACACATTTTGGCTCACCTGATATTACTGAAAAAACTGATGGGGAGCATAGGATTCTAAATGGGCGAAAAAGCTTTGTAACTTCTGCTGAAAAGGCAGATTACTATCTCACTTATACAAATTCCTGCGAAGTGAGTGGTGGGAAAAATAACTGGATTACGCCAAATAGTTTGCAAGGGCTTATCCACGAAGAGGGCGTGTGGAATGGGCTTGGTATGCGTGGGAATGTCTCAAAGCCCGTGCGTTATGAGAATGTGAGACTAGAGACAAAGCGTTATTTACTAGGCAGAGATGGCGAGGGGGGAACTCACGCTGGGCTAGTGGCGATGTATTTTGTCGTGGGGCTTGGAGCTGTGTATAGTGGTGTGGGGCAGAGTGCGTATGAATGTGCGTTAAATCATTGTAAGAGTAGAAAATACACTGATGGTAGCTCACTAGCGGATAAGGAATTAGTGCGGATTCACATTGCAAATCTTTATACCAAGACACAAAGTCAAATCGCCCTTGTGAAAGAAGCAGCAAGGGCATTTGATTGTGGGGATTCTAACGCGGCGTGCAAGATTTTTGCAAGTAGGATTAATGCTACTGAACTTGTTATGCAGATTTGTGAGTTGGCTATGCGACTTGGCGGTGGAAAAGCGTATAGTAAGTTATTGCCGCTGGAGCGGTATTTGCGTGATGCGATGGCAAGTCAAGTTATGGCGCCTAGCCTTGATGTGTTGCAAGTGTGGCTAAGTGATACACTTTTAGCAAAGGAGTAAAATGAGACATATTATTGTAGGAGCGGTGGCGTATGCACCGCAAATTGTGCCGATATGGGATATTATTAGGGAATATGCAAATGCGTATTTTAAGGATATTCGGTTAGATTATGTGCTTTTTAGCAATTATGAGCGGCAAGTGCAATGGCTTATGGAAAAAAAGATTGACATTGCGTGGAATACAAATGTCGCCTATATCCGCTCTCAAGTGGCAAGTGATAATGCAATGGAAGCGATTTTAATGCGTGATACGGATATAGGCTTTCAAAGCGTGTTTGTTACAAGGGAAAATGGCGTGAAAGATTTGCAGGATTTGCAGGGCAAGAAGTTTGGGCTTGGGAGCTTAGATTCAGCTCAGGCGGCGATTATGCCTTTACATTTTTTGCAAGATTGCACTTTGACATTACAGGAGATGTCAAGTTTAAGTGAATCTGCTCCAAGTAATGCGGTAGGCATTTATCGCTTTAATAGCGATGTGGGGAAGCACGGCGATACGGGCAGGAGTGAATTTGATGTGCTAGATAAAATACGCAGTGGGGAGCTTGACGCGGGGGCTATTGGCTCTGGCACTTGGGCTAGAATCTTGCAAGAGGGCAGTTATAGTGAGCTAAAAAGCTTTTATGTAGGAGCGGAGTATTGTCATTGTAATTTCACGCTTTCAAAAGACTTTGACAAGGGCTTAAGGGACGCATTTGTGGAAATGATGCTCTCTCAAAATGCACGAAAATCAGATTCTAAAATCGCACATATGATGAGCTTGGAAGGCTTAAATGAGTGGGTTTTGTGTGATGAAAAGGCATTAAAGGGCTATGAGATTATTTTTGAAGCGATGAAAAAACAGAATCTGCTTTTTGTGTAAAGCTTGTGTTGTGGGTTTTGCGGTGTTGTGGTGATAGAATTTGCTAGGTGGTTAAGGGTTTTTGCCTAAAGATTCTGTTGCCCTAGCAAACTTTCTAAAAAAATAGTCGCATAGCTCCCCTTTGGCAAGTAGAATTGTAGCTCGTATTGGGCTTTTTCCGCGATATATTTGCCTTTAATTTGCTCTGCCCATACCCACGCATAGCGTCTTGTGCCATTTGCCTTGATAGCAGAATCTAAAAAGTGAGATTCTATGTCTTTGGCTAGATTGTGTGCGTGAGTGAGCTTTAAGCCGCATAATGCCCCTGTTGGAGCGGTATTTTTAAGTATAAAACGCTGGGATTCTGCTATTTCATCTTCGCAGATAAAGTTTTTGCCATAGGGATAATGGCACATCACATCACCTTGCAAAAGCACAAAATGTTGTTTTTGTTTTTGCAGGGTTTTTATGAGATTTAGCGTGTAGTGTGGGCTATGCATGGCTTTAAAATCATCGTGGAAAAGAGCGTTTAGGACTTCGTTTGGGCTAAAGCTATGCAAAATCTGTGAAAACTGCAAACGCGTTTTTAACCAAGCGTTAAAAAGGTGGCTTTGATAGCTGGAGATGAGAAAATTACTCATCTTTTTATTTTTGATTTTAAGACTATTTTGGATAATTGCCTTACCACTTTGGAAATTATCTCCCTCTTTGCCAAAGCGTTGGTCGCCAAAATAGTTTGGAAAGCCACTTTGAGCGATGAGTTCAAGTGTGGATTCTAGCTTTGTAGCATTATGCGGTAGGAGCTTTTTAAGACGCATAAAAAATTCATTGCCTTTCAAATGCCCGATTTTGAGCTTGTTGTTATGGGCGTGGAGATTTAGAATCTTAATGTTATGCTCTTGCAAAATAGGCGAGATGAGATTTAGGCGAGATTCTAAATGGCGAGGAATGCTGATGTATTGATAGGTGGTAGCGGCTTTGTCTTTTAGCCCTGCATAGCCTATATCACGCACTTTTATACCTAGAATCTGCGAGAAAAGTTCAAGCATTTCAAAGGTGCTTAAGCCCTTTTTTCGCACATAAATTAGCAAATGTTCCCCATTGCCACTTGGCTCATAAAGCGGAATTTCTTTGACGACAAAATCCCTTGAAGATGCGTTAAAGTGGCATTGCAAGGGGCTGTGGCTAAAGGGATAGAATCTTGCAGAGTGCATAGGCTAAATAATAGTGCGTTTTATGCTGGGGGATAGGTGAGTTAAAATCTCATAGCTAATCGTGCCAAAGGCTTTAGCAAGGTGGGTTACATCATTAAACACACAGATTCTAGGCTCATCACAAAAGCACGAAAAGCAATCCATAGATGAACGCGGCAGAATCTGTAAGCCATTTGCGATATACACTTTGTGATTTTCATTTACACGGAAAAAGCCATCGCCATAGCCGATGTCATAGGTGCTTACAACCTGTGGGGAATTTAAAGTCGTGCAGCCACTATATCCTATCCGCTCTCCTTTGTCCAAAAAGCGTGTAGAAACTCTATCGGCATAGAGTGAGGCGACTTTTTGTAATTTATCACTTATGGGGTTTTCAAAGCTCACATCAAGATAGCCATACGCACCTATGCCTATGCGGACTAAATCATCTGTGATGCCCCCTTCACTTGCGACACGAATCGCCCCAGATGTGCTAAGGGAGTGGAATCTTGGCGGTGCAAAGCCATATTTTTGACTTAAATGAAGCACTTCTTGCTTGAGTTTAGCAAAATTGCTTTGTGTGTGGAAAAACACCGAATCTAAGTCATCACCATAGCCATTATGTGAAAACACACCGATAAGCTCTAGCTTTTTTTGTAAAATTGCCTGAATAAAGCTTTCTAACTCGCTAGGCTCTATGCCATTGCGATTCATACCGACATTGACTTTGAGTTCTACTTTTGTGCCTTGTGGCAGGGCGGAGATATGCTTTTCATCGTGGATAACAAAGGCGATATTTTTAGCAAAATCTCCCTGCGGCATACCATAAAAAGCCGTTACCTGTGGGAAAAATTTATAGATTTGTATCGCTTCATTGTAATTTTTGACAAATACACTCTTAATACCATATTCAGCTGCTATTGTAGCCATTTCTTTTAGTCCGTGTCCATAGGCATTGTCTTTTAAAACAGCAGCAATTTCTACATTTGACTTGTTGTGTGAATTGATATGTGAATGTATGAGATTAAGATTGTGTTTGTAAGCTTTGGAATCTAAAATAATTTCAGCCATAATGAAGTGGAAAAAGCCCTGCGGATTGCTCCGCAAAGGTATTTATTTAGGAAGTTTAGAGATATAATCTGCTAAAGCTTCAATGTCAGCATCGCTTAAATTCGCTGCTTGACCATACATAATAGCCTTAGCACCGCCGTTATCAGCAGTCTTTGCCCTATAGCCTTTAAGCTCTTTGACAAGCTCATCTTTAGCCATACCAGCAATGGTAACACCACCTTTACTTCCCGGAGCTACTTTTTTAGCATCAGCACCGTGGCAAGCGATACATTTTTTAAACACTGCAGGAGCTTCTGCAAACGCAAAACTAGCAAAACTTAAAAGTGTAAGAAAAAGCAACTTTTTCATTTTCAATCCTTTCGTTGTTGGAATAAATCAACGCGACAATTCTACAAATCAAAAATTAATAAAATCCTTAAAAACTGCTTTTTTAGAGTTTTACGCGTGAGTTTAAGGCTGCTAAAAGTGAAAGCTGATCAATAGAATCTAGCCCAATGCCTGTGGGAACACCTTGAGCGATTTTGCTAAATTGCAAGGGTGTATCTAATGGAGGCTTAATCTTATCTTCAATATAGAGCATAATAGCTTCATTGGCAAGACTAGGGGTTAAGGCAAAGATGATTTCGTGGATAGATTCTGCTTGGATTCTGTGATTGAGTAATGAAAAGTCAATCTGTTCTAAATCCTGCTGTGAATCTAGCACAAAATACCGCCCCTGAAACTCCCCCATCTCCTCAATAGTAAAAATATCGCGTGAGTTTGCCACGATACAAAGCTCCCCATTTTGCCGCGTATCATCAAGGCAGATTTCACAAATCTCACTTTCACTTAGCCCAAGGCATTTATTGCATTTTTTTACAACAAGGGCAGCATTTTCAATGGCGTGGGCGATATTTAAGCCTAGGAATTTATTTTCCACGCACAAAGAATATGCCATTTTTTGAGCAGATTTTTTGCCGATGGTGGGGAGTTTTTCAAGTGCGGCGATAAGGTCTGCAAAAGCCCTAAGGCTTGATTTGTAGCTATTCATTTTATGCCTTTTGTTGGGTGGGTGCGAGCGTGTAAAATAAAGGGTGCAATCATAACGCTAAAGAATTTAACTTTGCCTTATAAATTTTTGCTACAATCCTGTTTTTTATTTTTATCTTTTTACAATTTAGGAGCGGGTTTTGGAGACATTTGATTATTATGAAATCCTTGAAATCACACGCACAAGCGACAAAGAGACAATCAAAAAAGCATATCGCAAAATGGCATTAAAATATCACCCTGATAGGAATCCTGATGATAAGAATGCTGAAGAGCAATTTAAGCGTATCAATGAAGCCTATGAGGTTTTGAGCGATGATTCTAAGCGACAAATTTATGATAAATACGGCAAAGAAGGCTTGCAAAACTCTGGATTCAGCGGTTTTAGCGGGAGAGATTTTAGCGATATTTTTGGCGACTTGGGTTCAATTTTTGAATCTGCGTTTGGTGGGAGCTTTGGCTTTTCAAGTCAAAAAAGCAAAGGGGCATATAATCTTGATGAGATTATCGGGCTTGAGTTAAGCTTTAAAGAAGCAGTCTTTGGCTGTAAAAAAGAGATACATAATAGCTTTAAAGTTGCTTGTGGTGATTGTAAAGGCACAGGTGCAAAAGATGGCAAACTTGAAACTTGCAAAGATTGTGGTGGCAAGGGGCAGGTATATATGCGACAGGGCTTTATGACATTTGCTCAAACTTGCCCTACTTGTAAGGGGGCTGGGCAAAAAAGTGCTGAAAAATGCCCAAAATGTAAAGGCTCTGCATTTGAGATGAGTAGTGAAAGCTTTGAAGTGAGTATCCCAGAAGGCATTGATGATGGCAATAGAATCCGCATTGGTGGCAGGGGAAATGCAGATAAGAATGGAAAAAGAGGGGATTTATACATTGCGGTGAGTGTGGCAGAAGATGAAGTGTTTGTGCGTGATGGAGAAAATATCTATATGGAAGTGCCGGTGTTTTTCACTTCAATCGTACTTGGCACAACGCTTAAAATCCCTTCACTGCGTGGGGAACTAGAGCTAAAAATCCCACCAAATACGCGTGATAAGGAGCAGTTTGTCTTTGATAATGAGGGGGTAAAAGATGTTAATAGTGCGTATAGAGGGAAGTTTGTCGCGCAGATTAAAATCACTTATCCACCAAAACTAAATAGTGAGCAAAAAGCCCTAGTAGAGAAGCTCCAAGAGAGTTTTGGGGTAGAGAGTGAGCCATATAAGAATCTGTTTGAAGAATGCTTTACTAAGATTAAGCAGTGGATTCACAAGCACGATAAGCACGACACTAAAGCGGAGAAAAAGGGTAAGAAGTAGGCTTCACATCTCTTTTAAATTCTAGAATCTAAAATGTAGATTCAGGGCGTAGCCTACACTTTACAAGATCTAGCAACAAGACACTTTGAGTGTGTTGTTTGGCATAACTTGTATCCACATATCGTTATCTATGTCAATAAGATTTTTGCATTTATAGCAAGTAAGGTTAGCAAATTGCAGGGCAGTTATCTCTTTTTGCCTTAACTCCGCGTTTTTTTCTAAAAGCTCTAAAAAACTTTGATTAAACAAATATACGCTAAGTGTGCTGTCAATAACTTGCCCCTCTCGCATAGATTCTAAAATATCACTACACATTGAGCATAGCTCTAGCGGATAGTCATTATACAGCCCCACATCGCTTAAGCCCTGCTTGATAGTGAAGCTAAAGGCGTTGCGTTTTGTGATTTTAGCAAGATAGTGGCGGTGGGATAGCGTGTGGGCTTTATTTTCTAAGCTAAAGTCATTCTGTATCTCACTGCATTGGCAGAAATGGAGCTTTGGCAGCCCTTTGGCAAGGGAGTGCTTATAGCTTATCTGCCCTTCATAAACAAAGACAGGCTGCAAGATTCCATTGCCTAAGAGCGTATAGACAAAATAATGCCCAAAGATTAAATCTGCCAAAGCGACATTTAGTCCATCAGTGTGGAGCATATCACTCAGTGTGTCTTTGAAGCTTTCTTTTTCTATACTATGGATAGAATCTAGCGTTTTTGGCAGCAACATTAATCTTTACTTTTCTAGGCAGTTTTTTTCAATAATATCGCACAAAATATGTATCACAAGTATGTGTAGCTCTTGGATTCTAGGTGTGTCATTATCTGGCATAACAAGATTTATATCACTCACTTGGTTTAATGCCCCACCATCTCTTCCGCTCAAACCCACTACCATTGCTCCTAAACTTTTTGCGACTTTTGCGGCATTTAGGACATTAGCGGAGTTTCCGCTTGTGGAGATTCCAAAAAGCACATCGCCACTTTTGGCTAAAGCCTCCACCTGCCGAGAGAAAACAAACTCAAAGCCATAGTCGTTGCCAATGGCAGTAAGGGCGGAGGTATCTACACTTAGAGCAATAGCACTTAAGCCTTTGCGTTCTTTTTTGTATCTGCCGGTGAGTTCAGCGGCGAAATGCTGTGCGTCAGCGGCACTTCCGCCATTGCCACAGATGAGAATCTTATTGCCTTTATCAAGGGCACTTGTTAAGATTTTAGCGACTTTTTCTATTTCCTCTGTGAGAGAGAAAATCTTATTCACACTTTGGATATGGGCGTGAAATTCAGATTCTATAAATGCTTTCATATTTTACTCCTTTTTTTGTAGAGATTCTATAATATTTGTCGTGGAATACCCCTCTACAAAGTCTATCAGCACGACTTCCTTAGCATACTCCCTACCTACAACTTCTTTATTGTGATAATCCCCACCTTTGACAAGCACATCGGGTTTCAAGGCTTTAATGAGTTCTAGGGGCGTATCTTGAGAAAAGCTCACTACATAATCCACACATTCTAACGCACAGAGCATAAACGCACGATTTTCTAGGTTATTAATGGGGCGAGTTTTGCCCTTAAGACGGCGGATAGAATCATCGCTATTTAGCCCCACAATCAGCATATCGCCCTGCATTCTAGCTTTGTTAAGATAGGTGATATGCCCTTTATGGAGAATGTCAAAACAGCCATTTGTGAAAACAACCCTGCTTTGCTTAAGCCCCTTGAGTAAAGACATAAGGGCTTCTTGTGCGATGAATTTAGATTCTATATTATGCAAATGAGAAGGCTCAGCGTTAAGGTATTGTAGAATCTCACTATGTGTAGCCACAGCACTACCGACTTTGCCTACAACCACAGCTGCAGCGATATTGGCAAACTCACAAGCCTTTACAATATCACAGCCACTGCTTAAAGCAAAGCCAAGTGCGGCAATAACGGTATCTCCAGCTCCGGTAACATCATAGACTTCTTTAGCTTTTGTGGGGATTTGATGTAATGTGTTATTTTCAAAGATTCCAATGCCATCTTCGCTTAAGGTGATAAGTGAAATATCAAGGTTGCATTCATTTTTGAGCTTCATACCCGCTTGAATAAGAGAATCTTTATCCGTGATATTAATGCCCGTGGCGAGTTGAGCCTCTTTTTTATTTGGTGTGAGCAGTGTCGCACCGCTATACTTGCTGTAATCTACTCCTTTTGGATCACATAGCACAAGTTTGCTCTTATTTTTAGCATAAGTAATGATAAATTGCGTGAGTTCAGCAATTAAAAGCCCCTTGTTATAATCACTCACAATCACGCAATCCACTATATCTAGCACAGCGTGGATTCTCTGCATAATGTTTTCTTGTATTGTAGAATCTATGGGTTTTTTACTCTCCCTATCCACACGCAACACCTGCTGATTGCCAATGACAATGCGGGTTTTTTTAGTCGTGGGGCGGGAAGTATCCACAAAAAGATGAGAAATATCAACGCCCATAGATTCTAGCCTATCCCCAAGCCAAGTGCCAGAATCATCACTGCCAATCACACCACACACAAACACTTCAGCATTCAACGCCACAAGATTATGCACAACATTGCACGCCCCGCCTAAACGATTGCTCTCATTTTTGACTTCCACAACCTGCACGGGGGCTTCAGGCGATATACGCTCACAATCCCCCCATACATAGTGATCTATCATCAAATCCCCAACAACGAGAATCTTTGGACTTTTTGTCTCAAGGTTAAACATTTTCCACACCCTATTTGTGAGCTTTGTTAGCAAAAATGTTTTTAATCTCTTGTAGATATCGCTCTATGCCAGATTCAAGATTAAAATGTGGCGTGTAGGATAAATCCTGCTGTGTTTGCGTGATGTCCGCTTCTGTGTGTGTTTGAAAAAAACTATAAGGATTATCAAAATACTCTACTTCAAAGTCCCCAAGCCCAGCTTTGAGAGTAGCAACAATGTCATTAAAGCTTCGTGCTTTTCCACTGCCGACATTGTAGATTCCGCCATTTTGGGCTTCTATGGCTTTGACATTGGCTTGAATCACATCTTCTATATACACAAAATCCCTTTTTTGCTCTCCGTGCTTAAATAATCGCACTTTTTTATGCTCTAGGGCTTGTAGTCCAAGCTGAAGTATCATAGAAGCCGTTTTACCTTTATAAAACTCCCTTTCCCCATAGACATTAAAATATCGCAACCCGATGATGTGGCGGTGCGACTCATTTTGAAGGATTTTTCTTACACTTTCGTCCATACAAAGCTTAGAATATCCATATACATTTTCTGGATTTTCACCCTGTCCTACGATGTTTGGTGCGGGGGAGTTGCCATAAGTCCCTGCTGAAGAGGCATAAATCATAATAGCTTCACAATCTTTAGCAATCTCAAGGAGGTTTAAAAATGCTTCGTGGTTTGTTTTCATCACAAGCTCTTGATTGAGAACGGTGGTATCAGAAATAGCCGCTTGATGATAGATAATGTCAAAATCATACGCCCTTAGCTTTTCTAAATCCTTAGCATTGTTAATATCGCCTACAATCACATTGCCCTTAAAACCGATGAGATTTTTAAAATGCCCTAGAGAAGTTGGATTCCCACTTGGGAAAAGCTCATCATTGCGGAATTTATCAAAGACAAAAACTTGGGCTTGTGGGTGGTGCTTTTGAAAATAAAATGCAAGATTGCTCCCGATAAATCCCGCCCCACCGGTAATAAGAATCTTTTTATCCGCTAAATCATCATAAATGTATTTCATTGCCTACTCCTTGAAAATGTTTTTGCCTTATGGTTTGGTGGCTTGTATTATACTATGGAGTTGGTGCA
This sequence comes from Helicobacter cinaedi PAGU611, assembly GCF_000284635.1. Taxonomy (NCBI): domain Bacteria; kingdom Pseudomonadati; phylum Campylobacterota; class Epsilonproteobacteria; order Campylobacterales; family Helicobacteraceae; genus Helicobacter; species Helicobacter cinaedi. The sequence continues at coordinate 508,610 of NC_017761.1, forward strand.
AAGTGCTAATTTTTTGTAGATTTTTGATGTTGTGTTGGCTAGATTCAGTATTTTTTTCATCTTTTTGTAGCAAAAATTTACCCCAAATACCCGCATTCTCCGCACATTGCATATCTGTGATATTATCGCCTACAAAAAACGACTGCTTTAAATCAATCTCAAAATCTTTTAACGCAGCCTTTACCATACCGATATTTGGCTTTCTACACTCGCAGTTTTGGCTTGGCAGATGTGGGCAGTGGTAGATTCTATCAAAACAGAATCCTAGCTTATGTGTGAGCGTATCTTGCATATATTGGTGTAAAATAAAAAGCTCTTCTTGCGTATAGTAGCCTCGTGCAATGCCGGATTGATTTGTCATTACTAGCAACAAATAGTTTTGCTTTTTAAGCGTGGCTAAAAGCTCAAAAAGCCCATTGCAAAAGACAAAATCCTCTTTTTTATACACATAGCCCAAATCTTCATTAATCACACCATCTCTATCAAAAAACGCACATTTTTGCATAAGATTCCTTTTGATATTATCTGTAAAGGGTAAAACTATTTCTCATATGTCTTATAACAAAGAAAAATTAATTGTCATAAAGGCGTGATAGATTAAAGGTAGTAGAATATTGTTTTGCTTTGCAAAATCTTTTATTTTACCTTGTTTTATTAGAATCTCATCTTTATTGGGAATGTGGAGTGAGATGTTGGGTGGCTTGAAATGGCAGATAAGGGGTGGAGAATGAGTGTGAAAAGGCGTTTTTGGCAAGTCTGCATTTGTGTAAATATGCTAAGTGTGGGCTATGCTGATACTCTAATCAGCGAGAATCCCTTGCCTGCTACTCAAGCTCACGCAGATTCATCTCATACTTTGCAAGATTCTAAAGCTTATCCTGCTAGAGAGAGAAAACTGCCCCCTTCAGTTGTGGTTGCTTTGCAAAGAGATGTATTGTAAAATCCCACTCATCTGTCTTGGCAAGGTAGGGATACGCCCTTGCATAGTGGTGATGTGGCAAAGTCTATGTTGCAGATTCCAGCTTTTTCAATGACACGCAAGGGTGGTGGTGGCAGTGAAATCGCCTTTCGCGCTCAAGGTGCTTGAAGACTGCCTATTTTTCTTAATGGTGGGAATCTAAGCGGTGCGTGTGGCGGGAGAATGGATACAACTATCACTTATGTTTTCCCTGAAAACTATAATCGTATTAGCATTTTAAAAGGTTCTCAAGATGTGCGGTATGGGGTGCTATTGATCGTGATATTTTAAGGCTTAGTAAATCGCAATTTACCTTTGATGGCAGTGCGTTGTATGGGAGTTTTGGAAGATTTGATGCAAATGCAAATGTGTTGGCTGGGGGCAAATATGGCTAGATTCAAGCAATCTACTCGCATTATGAATCTAGGGACTATCGCTCCGGGGATAATAAGGTGGTGCATTCTGCCTATAATAGAGAATCTGTAAGCCTTATAGGCACACTCACACCAACGCAAAATACAGCCTTGGAGCTAGATATTGATTTGGGGCGTGGAAATGCCTCGTATGCTGATAGGGCAATGGACGCAAGGACTTTTGATAGAATCTCATATAATCTTGCGTATAAGCAGCACATTAGCGATACTTTTGATAGTCTTGAAGTGCGGCTGTGGCGGAATGAGATTGATCATATTATGGATAATTTTTCATATCGGCAAGTTGTGGATAATAAATATAATGTCAGCAACCCTAAACGCACAAATACCGGTGGGAGAGTGGAGGGAAAATTTTACTTTGGAAATGCGTGGGAACTCTATGTGGGTGGGAACTATAACCACGACTTTCACGCTTCGCGTATGCTAAGAGACAGCCCAAGCAAGAATGAGGCAAATGCAGTTTTAAATCAAGCTTACAAGCCAAACTTTACCTTTCAAACGCTGGGTATTTTCGCACAAGGGCAGTATATGCCTGAATCTAGTCATAGCATAGCCTTTGGGGCAAGATATGATACGCTCTCCACCTTGCAACACAGCACAGATAAAGAGGTGCAAAATCACCTTGGTAGCGGTTTTTTTGCGGTATGAGAAGTATTTTGATACGCTGACATTATATAGTGGCGTGGGTGTAGCCCAAAGGGGTGCGGACTTTTGGGAGCGGAGCAAGGGTGGGGGTATGGAGCTAAAGCCAGAGACAAATTCGCAGCTTGATATGGGGCTTGTGTATCAAGTGGATAGCTTTAATGCTAAGGCTTCGGCATTTATGTCGCATATTGTGGATTATATTGTGCTACATTATGGAAGTGCGACAAATGCGTTTAATACAAATGTGTTTTTGGGCGGTGGGGAGCTTGAGGCAGAATATATCGCGTGGAAAAGCTTACATTTTTATGGCTCACTTGCCTACATTTATGCGGAGAATCTAAAAAATGTAGTAGGATTTAAAGTTGGCTCACCACTGCCACAGATTCCACCATTACAAGGGCAACTTTCAGCTTTTTACGATAATGGTGGGTGGCTTTTGCGTTTGGATATGATTGCTAATGCGGCACAGCACCGCTATATGCTTGATTATGGTAGTGTGGTTGGCAAGGATTTAGGCAGGATGCAGGGCTTTGTAACTTTGAATCTTTATGGTGGCTATAAACGCAAATATTTTATGCTACTTGCTGGTGTGGATAATCTCACAAATACGCTTTATGCCTATCATCTCTCTAAAAATGGCGTAGGTATAGGTGACATAGCCCCAACAACGAGAATCTACGAGCCGGGCAGGAGCTACTGGGCGAAGGTTAGGATTTGTTTTTAAGATTTATATTTTAGATTCTATAAAATGGCTTGAAAAGGCTAGATTCTAGCTTTTGGGGTGAAAAATATGTGAAAAACAAAAGAATCTAAAAGAAATAAATTATCATTTAGGATTGAGTTACTTGCATAAAATACAATTACGCCTATGATAATAGATTTATTATCAATATTTTTTCTTAAGGAGTTTGATATGTTAGTTACAAAACCGGCACCGGATTTTACGGCTGAGGCAATTAAGGCAGATGGGACATTTGAAGACAGCTTCAATTTGTATAACAATATCGGCAAAAATGGTGCCGTAGTGTTTTTCTGGCCAAAGGACTTTACATTTGTGTGTCCAAGCGAGGTTATTGCATTTGATAAACGCGTGAAAGACTTTGCAGAGCGTGGTGTAAGTGTGATTGGCGTTTCTATTGATTCTAAAGAAGTGCATTTTGCGTGGAGAAATGTGCCTGTCAATGAAGGTGGGATTGGCGCAGTGAGCTTCCCTATGGTATCAGATTTGACAAAGCAAATCTCACGCGATTATGATGTGCTATTTAATGGTGCGGTTGCACTTCGCGGGAGCTTTTTGATTGATAAAAATAAAGTTGTTCGCCACGCTGTGATTAATGACCTGCCACTTGGACGCAATGTTGATGAAATGATTCGTATGGTTGATGCTATGCTGTTTGTTGAAGAACACGGCGAAGTATGCCCAGCGGGCTGGAATAAAGGCGATGAAGGTATGAAAGCTGACGCTAAAGGTGTGGCAGACTACCTAAGCAAACACGCTAACAAGCTTTAATCTTTTTTCTCGTTTCTCTAAGCCTGACTTTTTGTAGGCTTGGGGATTTTCTGCTAGATTCTTTTTGTTTTCTCTTTTTTGTATTTTCATAGGATTTTGTGCATTTGCAGTAGCTTCTTTTTTGCTTACATATTTTCAACTTACTTTTATATTTTTAGCTTAAAAATATATTAAAATATAGTGTTATGTTACTTTTTTACCATTTAAAAATGAGTTGGTATAAATTATTTTTAGTTACATATATTTTATTGTAGCATAGGAGTATGTTACTTTTAGTATCTATATAAGTGGCATAAATATACAAAAATACACAAAAAGGAGGAGAGTTATGAAACTATCTCAAAATCAGCTAAAAGCCATTATTAGATTTAAGAATTTTGTTTCTAAACGAAACAAAATTTCTTTAGTGCTTTCATTGGTAATACTCGCTTGTTACTATATTTTTATTCTAGGTGTAGGACTTGCTCCTGAAGTGCTTGGTTATCGTTTGGGACCTAGCTCAATTACGCTTGGAATTATTGTAGGAGTCTTTTTGATTGTTTTGTCTGTTGTGGCGACAGGGCTTTACACTTTTTTGGCAAATTCATATTTTGATAAAGATCAAGATGAGATTTTGCGTGAGTTAGAAGAAAGTGATGTGATAAAGCCTCTTCAAAATGGTGAGATTGATTATAAAAATTTTACAGAATCTAGCATAGCAAAGGGAGGTGGAGAATGAAAAATGCAAAACTTTTGGTTGCAGGGTTAGGCTTATTAGCAGGTGGCTCTGCATTTGGTGCGGCTTTTGATGCAGGTGGTGCAAAGGCAGATGTGAATCCGGTTGCTATCGGTATGTTTTTAGCCTTTGTTTTGGCAACATTATTTATTACCTATTTATCTAATAAAAAGAGTCAATCCGCAAGCGGTTTCTACACTGCTGGTGGCAATATTACAGGTATGCAAAATGGTATTGCGATTGCTGGGGATTATATGAGTGCTGCGAGTTTTTTGGGTATTACAGCGTTAGTTTTTACAAATGGATTTGATGGGCTAATCTACTCTATTGGATTTTTGGTTGGGTGGCCTATTATATTGTTTCTAATCGCTGAAAAGTTCCGCAATCTTGGGAAATTTACCTTCGCTGATATTACCGCATATCGCCTTGATGCAAAGCCTATCCGCGTTATCTCTGCCATTTCAGCATTAAGCGTGATTGTATTTTACCTTATCGCTCAAATGGTTGGAGCAGGGCAGCTCATACAAGTGCTTTTTGGACTTCCTTATGGCATTGCTGTGATTTTAGTTGGGATTTTGATGATTTGCTATGTTGTCTTTGGCGGAATGCACGCGACAACTTGGGTGCAAATCATCAAGGCTGTGCTGCTTTTGGCAGGGGCTAGTTTTATGGCGATTATGGTGTTGTATTTGACAAAATTTGATCTTACTTATTATTTTTCACAAGCCATTTCTCATCACCCAAAAGGTGAAGCGATTATGTCGCCGGGTGCGTTTTTGCCCGATACGATTTCTGCCCTTTCACTTGGACTTGCTTTGATGTTTGGGACAGCAGGATTGCCACATATTTTAATGCGATTTTTCACGGTGAAAGACGCAAAAGAGGCTAGAAAATCAGTGTTCTACGCCACAGGGCTTATTGGGTATTTTTATATCCTTACCTTTATCATCGGCTTTGGGGCTATCGCTTTGCTTTATGGGAATCCTGAATTTACAAAGCCCGATGGCTCTTATAGTGGTGTGGCAAATATGGTAGCAATCAGCTTGGCTGAAGTGCTTGGTGGCAATGTCTTTTTAGGCTTTATTTCAGCGGTGGCATTTGCTACGATTTTAGCGGTAGTCTCGGGTCTTGCGATTTCTGGGGCTGGGGCTATAAGCCACGACTTGTTTGTGAATGTCTGCAAAGATGGCAAATGCGATTCTAAATTAGAGATGAGAGTAACAAAAGGTGCGACTATATTCTTAGGGGTTTTAGCTATCGCGTTAGGATTCTTGTTTGAAAAGCAAAATATCGCCTTTATGGTGGGACTTGCGTTTGCGATTGCTGCGAGTGTGAATTTCCCTATTTTGTTGCTTTCAATCTATTGGAAAAATCTTACAACTCAAGGTGCGTTTTGGGGTGGGCTGATAGGACTTGTTGTAGTGCTGACACTTGTTGTTTTAAGTCCTAGCATTTGGGTGAAAAGCTTTGGCTTTGAAGTGGCTATTTTCCCTTATGATCATCCGGCAATTTTTACAATGCCTTTGACTTTTATAGCAATTTTTATTATCTCTAAGCTTGATGGCTCTAAACGAGCGGAGATTGATAGAAGTGGCTTTGAATCTCAAGACTTCCGCGCTCAAAGCGGTGTCGGTGCAAGTGAAGCGGTGTCTCACTAATTCTTGCAATCCACTTTAAAGGTGGATTGCAGATTCTAAAAGCTCCTTTGAAAAATGGGAGATTTAGAGACTTTCCTTGTTTTCTTTCTTATCAAGTTTAGCATTAAGATTTATAAGCTGCTGATGAATATCAATAATGAAAAAGTAAGTAAAAAGCTAAGATGACTAGCAATACTCCGGCAATGATAGCCATTAAACCACCTAAAACATTATTGGGCGATAGAAAACTTATGCCGTAAAGAACAGCACCAACAAGACTTAGCACATAGCATAGCTTGACGATAAAATTTCCCACAGATATGGTAAATTGAAACATTGTTTCTCCTTAAAATGCAATTTGTCCTTGTTATACAAGACATCGCATTATAAAAAAATGTAGGCATAAGCCTATAAAGTGAAGAGCGTTTTTTTTTTTTTTTGATTTGTATCATTTTGCTACAAAGTCATAATGTTTTGCAGGATAAAGATTCAAAAAAAAGCCTTTTTCATTTAAGCTTTTACATCTTGCGGATTTTAGCTATCTCATCGCGGATTCTAGCTGCTTCTTCAAACTCCAATGCCTTAGCGGCTTGCTGCATTTTAAGCGTTAAGTCTTTAATGATTGAATCTCGCTCTGATTTTGGAATCTTTTTATTTCCTTTTTCATAGAGCCGTGATAAGCCACTAGATTCTATTTTTAGCTCACTTTCAAGCCCCCTTTGCACGGACTTTGGCGTGATATTATGCTCCTTATTAAATGCTTCTTGTTTGGCTCGGCGATAGTCTGTAATATCAAACGCCCTTTGCATAGAGCCTGTAATTTTTTTAGCATATAAAATCACCTTGCCATTGACATTCCTAGCCGCCCTCCCCATTGTTTGAATAAGGCTTGTCTCACTGCGTAAGAATCCTTCTTTATCCGCATCCATTATGGCTATTAGGCTAACTTCCGGTAAATCCAGCCCCTCACGCAAAAGGTTAATGCCAATTAGCACATCAAATTCCCCTAATCGCAGCGAACGGATAAGATGATTTCGCTCAATGGCGTCAATATCACTATGCATATACCGCACCTTGATTCCAAGCTCCCCATAATATTTGCTTAACTCTTCTGCCATTTTTTTAGTCAGTGTGGTGATAAGCACTCGTTCATTATTTTCCACCCTTAGTTTTATCTCATCGTATAAATCGAGCACTTGATTATCACTATCTCGCACTTCATACAGCGGATCTAAAAGCCCTGTTGGGCGGATAATCTGCTCGGCAATATGGCTTTGACTAAGCTCTAACTCTAGCTTTGCAGGGGTGGCAGAGACAAAAAGAAAATGCGGGGCTTTATTGATAAACTCATCAAAACGCAAAGGGCGATTATCTAACGCACTAGGTAGGCGGAAGCCATATTCCACAAGCACTTCCTTGCGGCTTCTATCCCCCGCATACATTCCACCAAATTGCGGCAAACTCACGTGAGATTCATCAACGATAATAAGATATGGCTTTCCTTTTTGCTCAAAATAATCTAGCAAGGAATAAGGCGTCTCGCCCGGGGCTTTGCCTGTGAGATGTCTAGCGTAGTTTTCAATCCCCTTGCAGATTCCAGATTCTCTAATCATTTCTAAATCAAACTCCGTGCGTCCTTTTAAACGCTGATATTCTATTTGCTTATTTTCTAGCTCAAATTCTTGCAAACGCATTTCAAGTTCAGATTCTATATTTTGCAGGGCAAGTTGCAATCGCTTTTCACTTACGATAAATTGATTTGCCGCATACAGCACAAAGCTTTTTAGCCACGCTAGATTCTGCCTTTCCAACGCATCAAAAGCCCCAATGCGTTCAATCTCATCGCCAAAAAACTCAATACGGATAAACTCATTTTCATTATACGCAGGGAATATATCCACCACTTCACCATTTACACGGAAATTCCCCCGCTCAAAAATGCTGTCATTTCTCGTATAGCCCATATTGACAAGCTTTAGAAGCAAGGCTTTTTGCGTGTAGCTCTGCCCCACTTCTAGCTTTTCTATCATTGTTAAGTATTCTTGCGGGTTGCCTAGCCCATAGTTTGCCGACACTGAAGCTACCACAATCACATCATCATAGGCTAGAAGTGAAGTCGTGGCTGAAAGTCTTAAGCGTTCTAAATCTTCATTGATACTAGAATCCTTTTCTATAAACAAATCTCGGCGTGGGATATACGCCTCTGGCTGGTAGTAATCAAAGTGGCTGATAAAATACTCCACCTTGTTTTTTGGAAAAAATCCCTTAAATTCGCTGTAAAGCTGGGCGGCTAGGGTTTTATTATGCGTCATAATGAGAGTTGGGAGATTGAGCTTGGCAATGATATTTGCCATCGTGTAGGTTTTCCCACTGCCTGTAACGCCAACAAGTGTGGAATACTTCGCTCCATTAAGAATAGAATCTGTGATTTTTGTAATGGCTTGGGGCTGATCTCCTGCTGGAGCATATTGGGATTCTAGGATAAATTTTGCCATTTTTTCCGCACTCCTTGAAATTTTTGTGTTAGAATTATACTTCATTTTCACAATTAAAGGATTGGCAATGAGTAGTGTTATGGAAAAACTCTCCCAAAAAATAGAAGAAATGCTCTCCAAAATTACATCACAACGACAAGAAATAGAATCTTTACAGCTTGAGATTGCCTCACTCAAGGCACAAAACGAGGCAAAAGACACGCAAATTTCAAATCTTTATGAAGAGATTGCAAATAAAGATAGGGGTTTTGAAGATCTTTTTGCAAAAATTGATGAGGGGTTGCACGGCGAAAGCAGTAGCCCTACAAATCAGCAAACAAGCTTTTTTAGCGATGAAGCTTTAGATTCAAATAATAACCAAGGGCTATAATGGCACAAGAAAGCCTAGAAATAGCCCTAAATGGCAAACGCTATACCATTTCGCTTGATCCATTATGCGATGAGGTAAGAGCAGAGCTTAAGACGCTTTTTATGCAAGAGGTTGAGCCGCTCACCCTTTTAAAACTCTACATTACAAAAGCCCAAGAATACGCTCTTATTTGCAAATCCCTTGAAAATTTGTATAAATCCCTTGAAAGTGCGGATAATCTCCCGCAACAGAGCGTGCAAATTGAAGCATTGGGAAATATGCTTTAATGATATGCCCCTAAGCTTAAAGGTGAAGTTTGTATTATTACCTTATTGCCCCACTTGGCTTAAAATCCCCCGTTTTGACTTATGGCAGTGAAACGCAATGTGTGAAAGATGAGCTATGCTCTATCAATGTGCGAAATAAAGAGTGTTTGGGCGTTGTATTAGAATCTACACCCACCCCCACATTTAAATGTAAGATTCTAGAAAAAACGCATTTAAGATTTTTGCCCCATCAAAAAATGTTAGCTGAATTTATTATGCAGTATTATTGCGTGAGTTTAAGTCTCTCTTACTCGCTTTTCACGCCTTTTGATGAATCTTTGTGTGTTGCAAAAGATAAAGGGAATGAAGATTCTAAAGTGGATATTGTCCCACAAGTGAAGCTCAATCTCACACAAAATGACGCTTTGCATTTTTTACAAACACATACAAATCCTTTGCTTTTTGGCGATACAGGCAGTGGGAAAACAGAAATTTACATTCATCTTATCGCTCAAACGCTAAATGAGAATAAAAATGCCCTTTTTCTTATGCCAGAGATTGCCCTAACTCCACAGATAGAATCCCGTCTTAGGGCAGTATTTGGCGATATGGTGGGGATTTGGCATAGCAAAATTACAAAAGCACAAAAGAAAAAGTTTTTAGATAAGCTTCATAATGGCGATATACGCGTGATTGCTGGGGCTAGAAGTGCGTTTTTCCTGCCTGTTAAGAATCTTGGGCTGGTGATTGTAGATGAAGAACACGATGATGCGTATAAATCCCAAAGTGTGCCACATTATAATACGCGGGATTTAGCGTTGTATCTTGGAAAACAAAGTGAGATGAAAGTTGTTTTAGGCTCGGCTACGCCAAGCGTGTCAAGCTACTTTTATGCTACAAAGCAAAAGAGTTTATATCGTTTGAAAGGGCAGTATTTTGGCTCTAAAAAGCATATTAAGATTCTAAGTGATACAAATGCCAACTCTGCAAATGATACAGAATCTGCCTTGTTGCCCACAGAAATGATAGAAAAAATCCGCCAAAAGCTTGAGAAAAAAGAGCAAGTGATTGTATTTTTACCCACTCGCGCACATTACAAAATGCTTGTGTGTCAAACTTGTGGCAGTGGGGTGGAATGTGCGTTTTGCTCAGTCAATATGTCTTTGCACCTTGATAAAAATGCACTGATGTGTCATTACTGCCATTGGAGCAGGGCTATCCCTAGGGCTTGTCCGCAATGTGGGAGTGAAAATCTTAACTCTTTTCGCATAGGCACGGCACAAGTGGCTAATTTTTTACAAAGAGTTTTTGCGGATTCTAAAGTTGCTCTTTTTGATAGGGATAATATCACAACGCACAAAAGGCTCAAAGATACGCTAAAAGCCTTTAATGCCGGGGAGATTGACATTCTTGTTGGCACACAAATGCTAAGCAAGGGACACGATTACCATAATGTGAATTTGGCGGTGGTGCTAGGCATTGACTATGTGTTAAAAAGTGCGGATTATCGCTGTAATGAGCGGGCATCAAGTCTGCTATATCAAATCGCTGGGAGAGCTGGGCGGAAGTATGATGGGGAAGTGTGGATTGAGAGTGCAAATGGGGCATTTTTGGAGCAGTTTTTGGGGGATTATGAAGATTTTTTACATTTTGAGCTTAGTTCTCGCCCTAAGATTTATCCGCCATTTGTGCGGTTAGCGACTTTGACTTTTATGGATAGAAGCGAAAAAAAGGCGTTAGAGAATCTAGCAAAGGTGCGAAACTTATTGCAGGAGTATCCATTGGGGCAGGTAGAGATTGTGGGGGATTGCAAGGCGTTACTTGAGCGATTGTATGATAAATATCGCTTTGTGCTACTTGTGCGAAGTGCTTCTACGCGTGAATTGCTAGGGCTTTTGCATTATGTGCGTTTGCAAGCGGAAAATCTCTGCGAGATTGAGATTGATCCTTTGAATATCATATAAGGCGGCGGATATGGCAAAAGCACTAAGTGTAAAGGCACAAATGATAAAAACAAAGGGGGCAAATGATAAACAGCCAAGATTCTATATACAATCGGGAGTCTTAAAGCATTTAAAGCTGATATGGAATGCTAAATCTTCTACACGCCCAACAAAATCCATTGTAAAAGAATCTTTTTTTAATACAATGAAAAGTGAGATTGTAGATTGTGTGTTTATTGAGGGATTTGGGGGCTGTGGGTCTATGGGGATTGAGGCACTTTCACTTGGGGCGAGTGAAGCGGTATTTTATGAAATAGACACAGAGGCATATAAAATTTTATGCCAGAATCTTGCTAATGCTAAAAATGCAGCACAAAAGCTAGGAAAGATATTAAAATTTTCTACCTTTAATGCCGATTTTTTCAGCACCGATATTTTTACACAAGGCTTTATTCATACGCAAAAAGTCATCTTGTATTTGGACCCGCCTTTTTGCATACGGCAGGGAATGCAGGACATATATGAGCGACTTTTTGCGTTGGTTGGGAATCTTAAGCCTTGTGGGGTGCGGTTTATTGTTTTTGAGCATTTGAGTGGGTATAATATGCCGGAGATGTTGGGCGTGTATATACGGTATAAAATGCGAAGTTTTGGCAAAAGCACTCTAACTTATTATATTGCAAAGGATTAAAATGGCAGAAGAAGAAAAAGCAGCCCCACAGAGCGGGGGAGAGAAAAAAAGCAAAGCAATTTTGTTTGTGGTGATTGGCATTGTTGTGGTGCTACTGATTTTGGTTGGTATTGTGGTGTTTATGCTTATGGGTGGAGATGATGAGGGAGAAAAAAAGCAAGAGAACACCCCACAGGTGAAAACTCAAGCTACCCAACCCTCACAAAAAGCAGCACAAATTATTGTAGGCAATACAATCTCTGTGCGGAGTGTAGATAAGCTTCAGCCCGGTCTTATTTACCCAGCGGAAGGTCCTATTCCTTTTACTGTGAATCTTATGACACAAACAGGCAAAAGATACCTTAAAACAAGTATGCAATTTGAGCTTGATAAAGATGAGGCAAAGGCTATGGCGACAAAAGCCGAGCTTGATAATAAGATGCCGATGATTAAAGATGTTGTGAATGAGATTCTCTCATCTAAGTCTATTGAAGATGTGGCAACGACAAAGGGTAAAAGTCGCGTAAAAGATGAGATTGTCAAACGCATTAACGAATTTTTGATGGACGGCAAGGTGTTTGATGTATTTTTTGTTGAATTTGTGGTGAGCTAGGGATTGCTAGGGATTGATATTGTTAGCATAGAGCGTATGCAAAGGCTAGTAGAGCGTTTTGGTATAAAGGGGCTTAGGCGGTTTTTGTCTGCCGATGAGATAAAGCTTTGCTACAAAGATTCTAGCAAGGCTTTTAATATTTCTCGCATAGCGGGGTTTTGGGCGGCAAAGGAGGCTTGTGCTAAGGCACTAGGCGTTGGAATCTGCAAAGAGCTTAGTTTTTTAGATATGACTATTAGTAAGGATTCTAAAAATGCACCGCTTATGAATCTTACTCAAAGTAAAATGCGTGAATTTGGCATAGATGAGATAGCCCTAAGTATCAGCCACGATGGAGGATTTGCCATCGCTGCGGTGCTGTGTAAAAGATGTGAAAAAGCATAGAATCTTAAAAAAGATTCTAATAAATTTGTGTTGTAATCAAAGCGACATAAACTCTTAGTCTCAACAAGCAAAACTCGTTAAATCAAAACTTGTTAAATAATGTGGATAAATACTTAAGATTCTAGCCTTGCTTTATCATTTATTATCGTGTTTAAAAACTCTTCAAGGTTAAATCTCTTGCGATGATTTGGCGTAAAAATATGAATCATAATATCCCCCAAATCCGCAATAAGCCAATCATCACTCTCTTCTTCTGTGGCATAAAATATCTCGCCCTGTGGCTTTAGCTCCGTTTTCAAATGATCTAGCAAAGCAAAGGAATGCCGTCCTATCATCGCACTCACAATCACAACCTTATCTACAATATAATCCCTCCCGCTTAAATCAAAAATCTCAATATCCTCCCCCTTTTTATCCTCTAAAAGCGTTTGGATATGCTGCAATCTTTCACTGATTGTTAGCTGTGTTTTGATGGAATCTGTCTGCAAGTTTGCTCCTTTAAAATGACTTAAAAAGGCGATATTATAGCTTAAAATGTGCGTGGATAAAAGGAAAAATTTCTTGTGGTAACATTTTTAGTGCTTTGTTAATCTCGCCCTTGTGTAGAAGCTCTCGCACTTTGCTTGATGAAATAGCGTTAAAATGCGAAAGATTGATACTTGTTCGCATCTTTGGCGTAAGATTCTGCGGGTGGGTTATAGTGCTAGTTTCTCGCTTCACAACAATAAACTCCACAAGTTCGCATAAAGATTGTGAATTTTTCCATAAATGCAGGGTTTCAAAACTATCGCTGCCTAGAACAAAACAAAGTTTTGCTTGTGGGCTAGAATTTGGCTGATTAGAATCTAAAAAGCTAGAAATTTGCTTTTGTAAAGTGCGAATGCTTGTGATCGTGTGTATTGGGCGATTTTGCCTTATCTCATAATCACTGATTGTAGTCTTATCTCCACTTATTTGGGCTAGAATCTCACACATTTTAAGGCGTTCATTTGGGCTAAAAAGGGATTTTGATTTGAGCGGATTTTGGTAGTTTGGCAAAAGAATAGTGCGAATACAAAAGGGATTATTATTTAGGATTTTTAGAATCTCCAAATGTGCCAAATGCGGCGGGTCAAAGCTCCCACCATAAATGGCGATAAAATATGTAGAATCTTGTTTGAGATTGCTTGTATCCATAGTCTAGCTTACTCAAAGCGACTTGCACGCGTGAGCTTAGAGAATTTCACACCTTTTAGTCCGCCAATTTCAATGCTAAGATTCTCAATATTTTTGCCCTCCCCACGCAGAATGATTGTCTCAAGACAGTTGTGATGATCTAAATGAATGTGGGTATTGCAGAGAATCTCAACATTCCCATTATGCGTGTTTATGTGCTGAATGTCAATCATACGCTGATTAAGTTCGCGTTGATGATGATCGTAGATAATAGTTAGAACAGCCACGCCCTGTGTGCTTTCGTCTCCATTACTCCATACTTCTTCATTGAGCTTTTCTCGTATCATATCTCTAACAAGCTCTGAACGCGATGAATAGCCCTTGTGCGTGAGCTTTTCATCAAGAGTGTCTAAGAGATTTTGCGGTAGAGATACGCTAAAGCGGATAATGTTTTGCTTCATTTTTGCTTCCTTATGTCTTAGTGTGTTCTTGTGTGAAAAAGCATAAATGCCTATATTGTAGCATAGATTGCCAAAAACTATAAGGCATAGAAGTGTGAAATTTAAGTGGATTTAAAAGGAAGTGTAAAGTTATTTTAAGAATGATTTTTATAATATGCTAAGGCTAAAAAAATGATGAAGATTCATATTTTTTGACTGATTAAGGTATATTGTGGGAGCAGGATAATGGACATTTTGAAAGATTATATAGATCATATTATTTTTGTGATTTTGGGTCTTATGAGCTTTGTGGCGGTGTGGCTAAGCTGTGAGCGAGTGATATTTTATGCAAAAATCAATGTGGGTGAATACACTGATGAAAATGTGCTAGAAGAGGCATTGAGCAAGAATCTCACCGCATTGTATATCATTTACTCCAATGCACCTTATGTGGGGCTTTTGGGAACGGTTGTTGGGATAATGATAACTTTTTATGATATGGGAATGAGTGGGGGAATGGACGCTCAAAGCATTATGGTGGGGCTATCTACGGCGTTAAAGGCGACGGCTCTAGGGCTTGTTGTAGCCATTCCTACTTTGATTGTGTATAACTGCTTTGTGCGTAAAATGGATATTTTGCTTAATCGCTATAAGTTTTTGAAAAAACAAGGCTAGAAAATGAGAATCCCAAAAAAAGATGGCTTAAATATCGTCCCTTTCATTGATGTGATGCTCGTGCTTTTAGCTATTGTGCTAAGTGTCTCTACTTTCATCGCGCAAGGGCAGATTAAAGTAGAGCTACCCTATGCTAGTCAAAATGAGCAAAAACAAGATGAAAAGCCTGTCATCATCGCTATTGATGATAAGAATGTGATATATTTTGATGATAAGCAAATAGAGATAGAATCTTTAAAAGAGCAGATTGCAAAGATTGATAATAAGACACTCATTCAGCTCAAAAGTGATAAGGATTCTAAATTTGAGACTTTTATACAAATTGTGGATATTTTAAAGGAGAAAGGGCATGAAAACTTCGGCATTTCAACAAAATCCAAATAAAAATGCTACAAAATCAAGTCTTTTTACACCTGCTTTTTTAGGTTTTGCTATAAGTTTTGTGCTTCATATCGGGCTTGTTGTGTGGCTTTTTGGTGTGTTTCACAATGTGGAGTTGCAGCAAAATGGCGATAATATCACAACAATTGCCCTAGCGACATTTCAAGCCCCTTCAAATCAAGAAAATGTGGAAAAGCCAAAGCCTACACCTACGCGACAACATAAAAAGCAGATTCAAAAAGAGCAAGTCAAAAAGCAGGGCAAACTTGCCAAGCAAGAAGAGCTAAGCCCCCCACCAACCCCAGCTCCAAAGGCAAAGCCTGATGAAAAGGCAGAAGAGGGCGAGATTATCCAAACGCTTTCGTATAGAAATGGTGATGAAGATGAGACTTTTTCTCAAATCAAACGCGCCATTGATCGCAAAAATAAATATCCAAATATGGCAAGAAAGCGAGGCTTAGAAGGGGAGGTGATAGTGGAGTTTGTGATATATAAAGATGGTAAGGTGGCTAATATCCGCATTATTAAGCCTTGTCCGCACGATCCTTTTAATGTCGCTGCGATGAATGCTATCAAAAAAGCACAAAGGGATTTCCCAAGGTTAAGTGTAACGACAAAAATAGAGTTGCCTATTGTGTATGAGCTAAAGACTGATAGAATTTAATGCGAGATTTGTTTAAGAGCAGCAAATAGGCTTGGGAGCGTGGGTAAGAAGTTGTTTTAAGAATCTAAACTTTGTGAGCGTGGGCTTGTGAGTGTAGCAAAATAGAATCTTATTGCCTAGATTCTAGTCTTGCTATTTGTTAATATTTTTAAATCCACTTCTTTACATAAAAGTTAAAAAGCCTTTAAAGTTCAAAGACATTTAAAAATCGTTTTGCCCTTTGGGTTGTGGGATTTGTGAAAAATACTTCTGGGCTACTCTCTTCTGCGAGTTTGCCCTCATCAAAAAAGCAGATTCTATCCGCCACCTTTTTAGCAAATCGCATTTCGTGCGTTACAATAAGCATAGTCATTCCCTCTTTAGCAAGTTCCAAAATCACTTCAAGCACTTCTTTTACCATCTCTGGATCAAGTGATGCGGTAACTTCATCAAAAAGCATAATTTCAGGATTCATACATAATGCACGCACAATGGCTACGCGTTGCTTCTGTCCTCCGCTTAGCTCTTTTGGTGAAGCATACATTTTTTGGGCTAATCCCACGCGTTCTAAAAGCTTTGTGGCTTGGGCTACAACCTCCTTTTTCTCACGCTTTTGCACCTTGAGCGGTCCTAGTAAAATATTATCCATTACGCTCATATGTGGAAAAAGATCGTAACTTTGAAACACCATACCTATGCGTTGGCGGATAGCACTCCACTTTGCTTTTTTGTGATTGAGTAGTGTGCCATTTAATAGAATCTCTCCACTTTGGATAGATTCTAGTCCGTTAATGCAACGCAAAAAGGTGCTTTTGCCACAGCCACTTGCTCCTAAAATTACTACCACTTCGCCCTTTTTGACTTGCATAGAGATGTCGTTCAATACAAAATGACTG
This sequence comes from Helicobacter cinaedi PAGU611, assembly GCF_000284635.1. Classification (NCBI taxonomy): domain Bacteria; kingdom Pseudomonadati; phylum Campylobacterota; class Epsilonproteobacteria; order Campylobacterales; family Helicobacteraceae; genus Helicobacter; species Helicobacter cinaedi. The sequence continues at coordinate 525,419 of NC_017761.1, forward strand.
CCATCATAAGTCTTTTTTAAATGTCGTATGTCAAGTAAGATTTCACTCATTGATATTTTTTCTCCAAGATTCTACTAAGATAAGAAAGCGGATAGCACAAAAGAAAATATGTCGCAAAGATTCCGCCATATACCCAAAAACTTGCATTTGTTTGGGATTTATTCAGTTCAATTATCTGCTGTCCCACTTGTAATAAATCTGCCGCTCCAATTAGGGCTACAAGTGAAGTTGTCTTAATCATACGGGTTGAGAGGGAAACAATTGAGGGGAGTAATCTTTGCAGGGCTTGAGGGAATATGATATAGAGCATAATCTGCCACTGCTGCAGTCCTAATGCCTTGCCACTTTCCACTTGGTGCTTTGGCAATGAGGTGATAGCCCCCCTTACCAAATCGCCAACTTCTGCTATACCCCATAAACTAAAAACAATAATGGCACTTTGAAAGGCACTTAGGCTTATATCAAAATATTGCGAGATTCCAAAAAAGACAATAAAAAGCCACGCCAAAATGGGAATAATGCGAATGCACTCAAGGTAGAATCTGCATAAACTTACAATAATAAGATTCTTACAAGCCATAATAAAGCCAAGCACAAGCCCACCAAGTGTGGAAAAGATAATGGATATAAGGGCGATTTCCAAAGTAAGTGTTGCCCCTTGTAATAAACGCATAAAATTTGAACCTATGAAAAAAATCTCCATTACAGCACCCTTTTTTTATAGGACTTTTCAAGTAGTGAAAACACAAATGACAAAGGCAAAAGCACCACAAGATAGCTTAAGATAAGCATTAAAAGGGCTTCATTTGTTTTGTAGTAGTTTGTGATAATATCTTTGGTTACAAACATCACATCAGCAAGGGCGATGACGCCTACAACTGAAGTTTCTTTGAGTAGAAAAATGACATTTGCACCAATTGAGGGCAGGGCAACGCCAAGGGATTGAGGCAAGATTACATATCGCATCATTTGAAATGAGTTTAACCCTATGCTTTGGGCAGATTCAATTTGGGATTTGCTCATAGATTCTAAGCCGGTGCGAAAACTCTCACACATATAGCCCCCACCTAAAAATGCCAAGCCTGTAATCGCACAAACATATTCACTAAGCGAAATGCCCATAACCCCGTGCAATCCATAGTAGAGAAAAAAGAGCTGTATAAGCAAGGGCGTGTTTCTCGCCACTTCCACATAGGCATTAACAAGATACCGCACAAAAGGGACTTTTAAAAACAAAATCCACGCACAGATAAAGCCAATAAGAAGTGAAAGCAAAATGCCAAAAAATGAAATATAAAGTGTCAAAGAGAGAGCTTTAGCAAATATCGGCACACATTGCTGCATAAACTGAAAATCAAGCATTTATTTTATCCCTTGTGTCAAAACGCGTTCATTATAAAAGTGCTAATTATATAAGGAATTGTTAAATTTTACACGACATTATATCAAACTAAAAATACACTCTTAGTCCTAGCATAGAAGTGGGCTGGGGCTTTGTATATAGCTCATTTTGCACGAGAGACACTCGCCCAAACAAGCCAAGATTCTGGATAAGATTGACACTGAGTGTGCTATCAAGATGGTGGCTAAAACTTTTAAGCGTGTAAGCTTTGAATTTATATTCAAGTGTGGCTTTTAGGCGGTTATTATCGCTTATATTAAGCCCAAGCACTTGAGCTAAGGCAAAGTCTGGCTGGTTATTGTAACTAAGAAAAAATGTAGGCTCAAAGAGATAATATACATAGGCAATATTGCTAAAGTTATAGCTCATTCCCCCACCAAAGTTTATAAAATAATGCAAATTCTCATCATTAAATGTCCTATTAAAGCCCATCTCTGCACGATATGAAAAGGGTTTAAAAAACTTCCCCATAGGTGCGATAGAGGCAATAGATAAAATATTCATCTCATAAATCTTAGCTCCATTTGTCCCTTGTGTCCCCTGCATACTTGTATCATAATACCCAAGCACTCGCATAAGCTCAATTTGTGCACCTTTGAGATAGCCCACATCATTATCAGTTATATCGTGGTAGGTGATTCTAAAATCAAGGGCTGGGTGGAATCCTTGTGCGTTGTGTAAAAGTAGGGGCGTTATCCTAAGGCTTTGATTGCCTTCAAGGGGATTTGTCTTTGGTGTGTGTATTTGCGGTGGGGTGTTAGAGCCAAGTGTAGAGCGTGTGGAGGCGAGATTGTGGGCGATTTGTGTGTATTGCTCTTTGGGTAATTTGCCTTTGATAAAGTGATATTCACTCAGTTCTAGGGCGGATTCTAAAATGTATTGCTTATCTTGCAGTGAAAGTTTAGAATCTTGCGTAATGTCATTTGGTTGCTTTTCTCCAAGGGCTAGTTTTTTAGCAAGTTTGACAGATGTATTACTCATTAGTTTGCCATAGGTGTTGAGTTTGGTGTGTTTGCTTGGGCGGTAAGTTTGGGTGGTGATAAGTTGTGCCTTTTGTAAGACAAAAAGCGTTTCTGGGGGATTAACCTGATAGATAAATTGATGTCGCAGTTTGAGGGTAGGGCGTGCTACTTCAAGCAGCCAAAGCACATTATATGAGCAGTTTCTGTGGAAAAAATAATATGAGCTAAAAGCATCACTTAGCTCCCAAATGTGATTATAAAGTTGCGTAATCTCCTGCGGTGTGAGATTTAGCTCATATTCCCATATATCGCGGGATTCAGTGTTTGAATATTCTTTGATTTTATCATAATAGGGCAGGATTGAGTAGCTCCCTGTGTAAAGTCCAAAAAGCCCCTTAAATCCAAACACTATGCCATTTTCTTTTGTTTGATCTGCATCGGCTTGGTAGTTTATAGCAAAGCTTAAAAGGCGAGATTGAAATTTAGAATCTAAAAGCAAAAAGGTGTGTCCAAACATAGAAGCAGGGGAATTAATATGAGCTGAAGGGAAAACAATACTCGCCTTTGTAGGTGCGACATAATCACGCATAGCGATAAATTCTTCGCACTCCATTTGTGGTAAATCCTGCAAATCAAGATGCTGTTTTAAAAAATACAGTCTTGCTGGGAAGCGACATAATGCGTGATAGTCTTGTTTTTGTATGGAGCGAACAGGGAGCTTAATCTCATTTTTTTCAAAAAATTGGATTTGCTCTTGGCGTCTTTTTATAATTGCTTCTGGAATCTCCACAGATTCTACAGATTGATAAAATGCTTTGATAGTCGCTTCAAGCTCACTTTCAGCAAGGCTTTTGTGTTTGTCTTTATGTGGCAGTGGGGTAAGAAAAAAATAAGGCGAGATAATTTCACTCGTAGAAGAATCAATATGTAAAAGATCTTTCCATTCTTTGCTTTCAGCAAGTTTTAGAGCTTTGGCAGATTCTAGAATCCTAGATACTTCCGCAGTGGTGGCGGTAGTTTGGTTTGTATTTTGCCCAGATTCTAGAATCTGCTGTGGTGTTGTGGCGTTTGTTATCTCATTTGGTTGGTTTGAGCCATAGCTTTGAGTCATACAAACAAACAAGGCAGAAAGAATGTATTGAAGTTTTTTCATAGTATTTGAGCTTTTAGAATCTTAGGCTAATAGCTTGTAGGGAATGCAAATGAGTGTTTTTAATCATATTTAAATATCCTTTTAGATTTGAGTGTATAAAAGTTTAAGCATTTATAAAAAAGCGTGGATTGTAGCAGATTTTGACTTATCATTGGCTTGAGAAGAGATTAAAGGCTAAGATAGGTAGATTTGAATCCCCACGCCATAGCGTGGAGAATACAAGAAAAATTATAAACTTGCAGCACCATCAAGCACATCGGCACTTTGTGCGTTTGCGTTTGCATAAAGTTTGTGGTAGTTTTCTTGAAGAGCAACTTTGAATGCTTCTTTATCATCTACATTAAGAAGTTCTACAAGCGTATCAAGGTGTTCGCCATTGCCACGAGCGATTTCTTGTGAAAGTGCGTCCATATTTGCCGCTACAAACTCTTGAGTTCTGCTATCCATAGCGATTTTGCCACTTTTACAGCCCAAAGTCCCTGAAGTGATACCAAAAGTTTGGTTAAAAGAAGTAGCGTTTGTCGTTACTTGCAGAAGATTCCAAAGAAGACCTTGTTTGTCAATAAGGTATGAGCCAAGACCGCAACCTGTATTTGTATTTGCCGCAGCAAACGCCCCACTTACCAAACTTGCACTAAGTGCTACGCTAACGAGAAGTTTTTTCATCGCTTATCCTTTAAAAAGAAATTATCCCTTGACTAAGGAGACTTGGCATTATATCCTAAGTAGCTAAAATTGGGCTGAAATATTTCTATTTTACATTTTTTGTAAAATAAATATTGACAAAATATTTTATAAAGGCTATAATTTCGCAAGTTGTAATTGCTTAACATATTAACTAGAATCTAAAAGGATTATTATGGTAAAGCCAACAAATAAAACAAACACAGACCAAACAAGTCAAGCCCCTCCAAAGCTACTAAGAGAGAGGCTAAAAGAGATTGAGATTCGCCTTGTAGATTTAGCGGACTTTTTAGGTATCTCTCGCCCAACAGCATATAAATTCATACAAATGTATGAGACAGGCTATAAGGACAACATAGAAGGAAAGCTACTAAAATTCTTTGATTTTGTGATGAATGAAAAGGGGCTTACTAAAAGCAAGGCAATGAGCTATATCGTGGAAAATCTCGTGCAGCCAAAAGCAAAAAGCACGCAAGATAGAACTCAAACCATTGCAAATCTTTTGAAAAAGGAAAATAGTGTGAAAATAGAATTCATTGATATGGTAGCACAAACGCAGGTGCTAGATCCCATTTTAGAATATTTGCTAGAGTGTCAAAAGATTCTAGCAAAAAGCAAAAGGGCATTAAACGAAGAGGAGGTGGCAAAAATCACGCCACTAAATGAGCTTTATAACAAGCTTGGCTTACGACTTGACATTAAGATAAAGGAGCAAAAATGAATACGCGAAGCATAATATTTGAAAATTTTAGGAATCTAGGCATAAAAGATTCTAAGCAAGAAAACCTTAGCAATAAATTGCAACTAGGATCTATTGATGGAGAGCATATCGGCGGATTATTAATTCTGCTTGGTGGCAATAATGATGGGAAAAGCAATGTGCTAGATGGGATAAGCCTTGCAGTTTCCAAGTTAAAAGATAGCGACAAACCAGACTATCGCAGACATAAAGAAGAGCCAAAGCTAACCCTAGAGTATAAAATCACAGATGCAAAGATATTGGAAGAGATAGCAGAATCTACAAAAGATACACAAGAGCAAGATATAGATTCTAATTTTTCGGGTAAAACTTTTGGGATATTTTTTACTGAAGGTAGCCTAGAAAAAGGTGTGGAGCTTAATGAAAGTGATACGCAAGAGGAGTATTGTGAATTTATCCAAAATATGTTTGAAAGCTCTCAAGTACATGGAATCTATGGCTATGATGAAGCAGGAGATAGGAAAGAAATCCGCCTTATCTTGCCAGAGCATAATCGTATGTTACTTTGCAGTGTAGATCGAGGCGGCAAGGCATTGAAGTGTTTTAGTGCCGTGCAGAAAAAATACAATGAAATTAAAGACAAAGACAGAGCAATTAAACTTGCCTGTAAATTTGTGATTGGCGATACTAAAGCTCCCAAAAATTGCGATGACGCAAAAGAATTGCGAGAGTTTTTAAAGGGCGAGTTTGAAAAAGCAGAATCCAACCAAACAGAATCTCAATCAAGCATTAGTGCTCCACAAGTGGAATCATACATTTTTAGGGCAATACTAACACCTAATGGATTAGAAACAAACTTGCCAAAAGAGTTGGAAACATATAGAGATTATGATACTGAACGAGCAAGAGAACATATGAAAAATGTCTTAGCTATGAAACAGCACGCATATTCAAGTAACACACGCAAAGAAATGGAAAACATAGAATCTGCTATCAAAGGTGATATAACATTTAAGGAGTTGCAAAATCACTATAATACCTTACAAAATATGGTGGAAGAAGATTACTATCTCAATAGAAATTCAAGCCTACAAACTCTCTTGCAAACACCACTTGAAAGCTTTCAAAAAGATATGCAAAGACAAAAGGATAGAGATATTATTAAAGAGCATTTTGATATTACATTTTTGCCAAATATCGTGCTATATAAAGAAAATGCGATTGCTAAAAAGGATCTAAAAGTAGAGCCTAGCAAGATCAATAAATCGAGCTTTTTTCAAGCACTTTTTACAATTTTGGACGAAGATATAGCGATGATACAAGAGGATTATAAAGAAAATGATAGCGATTATCTCACCACCACGCAAAATGAGATTAACAAGCTTTTTACAAGCACAATCGATAAACGCTTTAATGATTTGTATTGCTTGGAGCAGCCTGTATATAGCTTTCATATTAAGCTAGATTCTGCGTTTGTGGAGCTAAGTATAAGAAAAAATGGTGATACTATCAACCTAGAGCGACAAAGCACAGGCTTTAGAAAATTTTTCAATCTCTTTTTTAATTTTCTCTACAAAGGCGAGATTGGCAGAGGCGATATTGTCCTAATTGATGAGCCAGAAAATAGCCTAAGCATACCCGCCCAAAAGGATTTGCGTAAGTTTCTTAAAGACTATGGCAGGAAAAGTGGGATTTTATTTATCATAGCCACACACTCGCCCTCTATGCTAGATATTACCCACCTTGATGAAGTGCGGATTGTCAAGGCATTAAACTCTTTAGAATCTAGCGAGATAGAAAATCCAAATCCAAAAGGCTCACTTATTATCAATGACTTCTCAATGCTAGGCTATGGGGCAAGTGATACGCTTGATAGCATACGCGAAGCATTGGGGACAGATATTGAGTTTGATAAAACGAAGCTTATATTTGTAGAGGGCATTATGGACTATAATATCCTAAACGCGTATAGTCAATTTTATGATTACAAAGATTCTAATAAACTGGTATTTCTGCCTCTTAGCGGACTTGGCAGGAATGATACAGAATCTAGAGATGAAAATGATAATAAAGCGTTGCAGTTTAGCCCTGAGCAAAAGCAAAAAGCAGAAAATCTCATCACTTTTGCAAAAAGATTGCGTATCCACCCCATTTTGCTAGTGGATAATGACGGAGCAGGAAAGGCTATGAAACAAGGCGTTGAAGATGAAGAAAAATTTAAAAACAAGATTTCAGTCATCACGCTTAAAGATGCTTTTACAATCATTAAGGATAACAAAGAATGTTTCAAGGACGACTTTAAAGACTTAGAAAAACTTGAGAAAATAAAAATAGAATCTTTATTTAGCAAGGGAGATGAAAAAAATTTGGCTTTGATACTTGCAAAGAAAACAAGCGATCAAGTATTGTCTCAAGCGTGTTTAAAAACACAGAGAATCTAAAAGAAAAACTCTCACAAGAAAGCAAGAAAAATTTTAACAAGCTATTTACCTACCTTATTGGTTTCAAAGAGATGAATGGTGCCTAAACGCTCCTAATTGCAGAATCTTTTTAGCATTGGCTTATAAGATTCTATCCGTCTATCGCGTAAAAATGGCCACATACGACGGACTTCCTCGCTCCTACTTAAATCAATCTCAACACTAATAATCTCTTCTTTATCTTCGCTTCCTTGTGCGAGTAATGCCCCTTGTGCATCAAAGGCAAAGCTAGAACCCCAAAAGCGTATGCCTTGTGCGTTGCCACTATTATCTTTTTCAAATCCTACGCGGTTTATCGCAAGGGTTGGCAGTCCATTAGCCACACTATGCCCCCTTTGTACGGCTATCCACGCCTCTTTTTGACGCTTTTTTTCTTCTAGTGAATCTTCATCAAACCAGCCAATCGCTGTGGGGTAGATGAGAATCCCCGCTCCTTTTAACGCCATTATCCTAGCCGCCTCAGGATACCACTGATCCCAGCAGATTAAGACACCAAGTTTGCCAAGGCTTGTTTGTATCGGCTCAAAGCCCAAGTCGCCGGGCGTGAAGTAAAACTTCTCATAAAACTGCGGGTCATCAGGAATGTGCATTTTGCGGTATTTTCCTGCAATGCTTCCATCTGTGTCAAAGACAACGGCGGTGTTGTGGTAGATTCCAGCGGTGCGTCTTTCAAAAAGTGAAGTGAGTAGCACTATCTTATGCTTTTTGGCAATGTTGCTAAAATAAGCAATATCAGCTTCAAAGTCATTGGCATAGTCAAAAAACTTAGGATCTTCACTTTGGCAGAAGTATTCTCTTGTGTGGAGCTCTTGTAATGCCACAAGCTTTGCACCGGATTCTGCGGCTTGTTGGATAAGTGAGGTGGTAGAATCTAGCATCGCCTTTTTCTCGCCTTTGTAGTTTTGCTGCAAAAGTGCCACTTGAAGTTTTGTGCTTTTCATAGATTCTTACTCGCCTTCATCATCATATTCATCATCAGGGTTTGCATAGTCATCATCATCATACCCACTATGGCGGAAATCCTCTTCCTCATCATCGTAAAAGTCTCCGTCAAAATCTGAATCTTGCTCTAAGTCATCATATTCATCATTGTAGTCATCATATTCACGCATTTTGGTCTCCTTGTGTGTGTTTAAGTATATCTTGGATAATTTCACTTGCGATGGTTAGCCCAAAGCCCGCCGTTACCGCACTAAAGCTCCCTAAAGCCTTGCATTTTGGCACTTCTGGGCTAAAGACAACCTTAAAATTCTTTTTTATTCCTGCTTTTTTGAGATTATCTCGGAATTTTCTCGCAAATTTATCGCCATAGCTTTTCCATACACTCGCCACGCATATATGCAGGGGACTTAGCTTTTTAGCACTGCCTGTGGATACGATATAATGACCTAATGGCTTATTTGAAGCGATTTTAGCGATTTGAACTTTGGCATCAATATCATCAATAGCATCAACAATATAATCAAATCTCATAATGTCAAATTCGCTTAAAAATGCTTTATCTACGCATTTTTGTAATGGCGTAATGCCCGGATAGAGTTTAGCTAAGACGAGCACCTTTGGCTCATTGATATGTTCAGAGCCAATTTGGCGATTTTGATTTGTAACATCAAAGCTATCTTTATCCACGATTGTAATATTCACTAGCCCACTTCTGTATAAACAATCCACCACAAAGCTCCCCACACCGCCTACGCCAAAGATAATGACGCTTTTTTGTTGTATGGATTTAAAGCTTTCTCCAAACAAGATTCTAGAACGCGTGTATCTATCAATAATTTCACTCATTTTTGTATCCAAGATTCAAGATTTTTGCTATCTTCATAGCTTGTCATATCAAGCTTAATGGGCGTTATGGAGATGTATTTGTTATGTGTTGCGTTAAAATCAGAGCCATTAGCAAAGGGTGTATCAGCGCGTTCTTCCCACTGCAATGGGTGCAATCCTAGCCAATAGTATTCCTGTCCGCGTGGGTTTCTATGCACCTGTGCGTCATCAGCATAGATTCTATGCCCCATTTGCGTGATTTTATAGCCCTTGCAGTCTTTTGGCGGAATATGCGGGATATTGATATTTAAAAATTTACGCTCTCCCAATGGATAGCCACGCGAAAAAATCATCTCTACAACTTCAGCAATACACTGCTTGGCAAGTGAAAAATCAAAATGTTTAGAGCGATTTTTATCAGGCATAAGCTGTGAAATCGCAATGGAAGGCACCCCTTGGATACACGCCTCCATAGCCCCAGCAGCCGTGCCAGAATAGGTAATATCCTCTCCCATATTTGAGCCTAGATTAATCCCAGAAATGACCAAATCAGGTTTTTGCTGATAGAGTGAATGAAGGGCTAGATACACACAATCGCTTGGTGTGCCATCTTCAAGCTTGTAAAAATCATCATCAATCCGCACAAAGCTTAAAGGACGCGTGAGAGTTAGCCCGTGTCCGCAGGCGGATTTTTCACTTGCTGGAGCTACAATGGTAATGTGAGCTAGATTCTGTAAGGCTTCTTTAAGTGTGAGCAGTCCGCTAGAATCAAAGCCATCATCATTTGTGAGTAAGATTTTTTTCATTTGTTTCCTTTATACAATGTCTTGAAAATAGTTTTCTAAAAGCGTGTTTAGGCTTTGAGCTATGCTAGATTCAAAGCTTTTTAGCTCTTGTTGCAAGTTTTGCCTTTGTCTATGAAACTCCGCTCTTGCCCCATCTAAGCCTAGCAAATTGACATAGCTATTTTTGTGGCTGTCATTTTGCGTTGTTTTCCCCGCTTGGCTTGAATCTTGACATATATCAATGATGTCATCGCGGAGCTGAAAATATACGCCAAGCTTCAAACCAAAGTCATACAAAGCCTTGCGGAGTTTAGAATCTGCATTTGCAATGATAGCGCCAAACTCTAATGAAGTGGCGATGAGTTTAGCGGTTTTATTAGTATGGATAGTTTGGAGTTGCTCTAGGGTTAGAGTTTGATTTTCAAACTCACAATCAAGCATTTGCCCTAGCACCATTCCGCCAATCCCGGCATTTATGGCTAAAGATTCTATGAGAGCGAGTTTGAGTTGTGAATCAAGCCTAGCTTGAGCGAGCAAGGCAAAGGCATAGGTATTTAGTCCATCGCCTACAAGCAGGGCTAGAGTTTCTCCATACTTTGTATGCAATGTAGGGTGTCCCCGCCGCAAAGAGGCATTATCCATACAGGGCAAATCATCGTGGATAAGCGAATAAGTGTGAATACACTCAATGCTTAGAGCTGGAAGAAAGGCATTTTTTATAAGCTGTGGGGCAAGGGCATTAAGAACGCTAAAAATAAGAGCAGGGCGGAATCTTTTGCCGCCATTTTGCACCATTTCCCACACGGCTTTTTCATAATGCTGATGAAAGCTTGGAATCTGCGGGGCTTGGGCTAAAAGAAAAGATTCAAAATCGTGTAAAATTTCTGTGATGTGCTGCATTTTTCCCCCTATATTTTGATAAAAATCTCAAGCCCATCACGCAGGATAAGCAGCTGAATCTTACCATCAAACTCTTCATTAAATGATGCTTGTGAAAGAAGCATTTTCAAGCGTTCAAAGCGTTTATGCGTAGTATCTGTGGCTTGTGTGATAATGGGATTTTTATTAATAAATAGAATCTTATCATTCACTCTTAGTTGGCTAAAGCGTCCAGCAATGGCGAGGTTTGTGCTTTGGATAATCATCTCATCATTTAGGGTGATACCAAAGCGTTCTAAAAAAGTCTCTCTTAATAAGAATCCGCCATAGCGTTGATTGACTTTCACAAGCAGTGTCATCGTTTTGTCGCTGCGTTTTATAAGCACTTTGGCTTGAGAATCTTTTTTGAGATTACTCATAATCCACTCTATCTGCCCACTATTTGAAACTTTCGTGCCATTAATGCTTACGATCTCATCTTGGGGCTGAAAGGGATTGTTTGGAAAAAATGGATCAATGAAACTCACAATAGGCTTTTGAGAATAAAATCGTATGCCTAAATCGCCGTAGTAGGCTGATTTTTGATTTAAGAATCTATCAATATATTTTTTTTCTATGAAGCCATTGTTGCCAACACCCAAGCCATAGATTTGATAGCAGATATTGCCTAGGACGCCGTTTTGTGAGGTTTTGTTTGAAAATCCTGCGTAGTCTATAAAGCCATTTTGTCGCTTTGTAATATGCCCGATGCTTGGGGTGTGACTGAGCGAAATGATGGCGAGTTTTTTATCATTTAGGGTGCGTGTATCAAGTGGGAGAAGCTCATAGCTTTGCTTGGTTTTTGGGAGAGCTAGGAGATAAAGTCCCACAAATGGGTCGGCTTTTAGAATCTTTACATTTTTAGGGGGTGTTTTGGCATATAAAATATGATGTTGTGTTGTGCCGACTTTAAGACTTATGGCGTAGCTTGAATCCACAGGTGTGCTAGCAGCTTTGAAGTATTTAACACAATGGGAATAATCATAGGCAAAGGCGTGGCTACACAGGCTAAGGATAAGCGTTGCCAATAGCATTATGTGCTTAAGCATTATTCTTACCACCAAAAATATTTAATCCTCCAAGGTTGCCAAGGAGATTCATAGCACTTGATTGACGATTTTCTTCCACACTCTTGCGAAGGTCATTAAAGGCACTCATCAGCAGAATCTGAAGCGATTCTTTATCCTCAAGCAAACTATCATCAATACTAATATCAATAATCTCTCCATTGCCATTGGCACTTATACTCACTAGCCCACCGCCACTTTTTGCTGTGAGGGTGGTCTGCTGATTGCGTTCTTCTAGCTCTTTTATGGAATCTTGCATAGAGCCTAGCATTGCTCCAAATTGACTTGGATCAAACATTTCACACCTCGCTTGTTATGGATAGAATCTCATTATTTGCCCCAACTTGCACGATTGTAGGCTGATAGCTTTGCAACTCTTCTTGACTGTATGTGGCATAGGCTACGATGATGATAATATCCCCCACTTGTGCCTTTCTAGCCGCAGCACCATTGAGACAAATCTCGCCCTTTTTGTCGCCATAAATGACATAAGTGCTAAATCGTTCGCCATTATTGATGTTTAGAATCTCTACTTTCATACCTGCTAGAAGTTTTGCACTTTTGGCAAGATTTTTTTCTATGGTAATTGAACCCACATAATTGAGATTAGCATCACTGACTTGTGCGCGGTGAATCTTGGAATAGAGCATTTCAAATTGCATAATGTGCCTTTATTTTTGATGTTAAGATGTGTTGTGCTGTGTCATTACACATAATTTGTAAGCGGAGATTCTATCATAAGATTCTTATTATATTGTTAGGGTGTGGTAAAAGTTGCTAGGCTTTAAAGATAATAAGTTTCTAAAGTGATTAAGCAAAAATATGTGTTGGGGTGGGGGAATTATCAAAATACAAAAAAATATTGATTTTGTGGCAGTGTGTGGGTTTTTTGGGCTTATGTAAAGGTTTTTTTGAAAAGAAGCATTAGATTCCATTTCTACTTAAGCCCCCCTTAAGCTTTAAGTATGTATTATTTCACTCCCATTTGATTGAGCTTCTAGTCTCTTCTCTTAGGTTTTTATTTCTATATGATGTTTTTAGCTTTTCTCTCTAGTGAATCTAAAAACCATAAAGTAATGTCTAAAACTTTAAAAGTGAAGTTATGGGAGTATTGAGATTACTTTATAAAGTGATTTAAAGTAGTAAGATACTTTTTAGTTTGCTTTTTCTATGGTTGTTCTTTATCAATATAATCGTTGTTCATAGCTTTTAAGATATAAGCTTAAAGTTATTATAGTGGATTATATTTGGTATGATCTTTGACATCTAAGCAAGAAAGTTAAGTTACTTTATTACTTATTTATAAGCAATAAAACAGACTTAAGTTTCTTAGTTCATTATACATAACTCATTTATGACTTTGAGAAAGATTCTATGCAGTCTAAAGGCTTTTTAGAATCTACACTCTAGTCTTTGTGATTTTTAAACTAAGAGACAAGGACAAACTTTAATTTCAAGTAGTTGATTTGCTAAATTACTTGTTCTATGGAATGACAATATTGTTTTACTTTAGATTTATTACCATAGATTCTTATGGAGAGTTTAGCCATTGATTGATTCTTTGGCTCAAATTCCCCATTCTTATGGAGAGTTTGCTACTATTAATTATTTTTGATAGATACAAACTCCCATAATTCTTATGGAGAGTTTGATCCTGGCTCAGAGTGAACGCTGGCGGTGTGCCTAATACATGCAAGTCGAACGATGAAGCTTTTAGCTTGCTAGAAGTGGATTAGTGGCGCACGGGTGAGTAATGCATAGGTTATGTGCCCTTTAGTCTGGGATAGCCACTGGAAACGGTGATTAATACTGGATACTCCCTACGGGGGAAAGGTTTTTCGCTAAAGGATCAGCCTATGTCCTATCAGCTTGTTGGTGAGGTAATGGCTCACCAAGGCTATGACGGGTATCCGGCCTGAGAGGGTGATCGGACACACTGGAACTGAGACACGGTCCAGACTCCTACGGGAGGCAGCAGTAGGGAATATTGCTCAATGGGGGAAACCCTGAAGCAGCAACGCCGCGTGGAGGATGAAGGTTTTAGGATTGTAAACTCCTTTTGTAAGAGAAGATTATGACGGTATCTTACGAATAAGCACCGGCTAACTCCGTGCCAGCAGCCGCGGTAATACGGAGGGTGCAAGCGTTACTCGGAATCACTGGGCGTAAAGAGCGCGTAGGCGGGTAGTCAAGTCAGATGTGAAATCCTGTAGCTTAACTACAGAACTGCATTTGAAACTGACTATCTAGAGTATGGGAGAGGTAGGTGGAATTCTTGGTGTAGGGGTAAAATCCGTAGAGATCAAGAGGAATACTCATTGCGAAGGCGACCTACTGGAACATTACTGACGCTGATGCGCGAAAGCGTGGGGAGCAAACAGGATTAGATACCCTGGTAGTCCACGCCCTAAACGATGAATGCTAGTTGTTGCCCTGCTTGTCAGGGCAGTAATGCAGCTAACGCATTAAGCATTCCGCCTGGGGAGTACGGTCGCAAGATTAAAACTCAAAGGAATAGACGGGGACCCGCACAAGCGGTGGAGCATGTGGTTTAATTCGAGGATACGCGAAGAACCTTACCTAGGCTTGACATTGATAGAATCCGCTAGAGATAGTGGAGTGCTGGCTTGCCAGAGCTTGAAAACAGGTGCTGCACGGCTGTCGTCAGCTCGTGTCGTGAGATGTTGGGTTAAGTCCCGCAACGAGCGCAACCCTCGTCCTTAGTTGCTAGCAGCTCGGCTGAGCACTCTAAGGAGACTGCCTTCGTAAGGAGGAGGAAGGTGAGGACGACGTCAAGTCATCATGGCCCTTACGCCTAGGGCTACACACGTGCTACAATGGGACATACAAAAAGATGCAATATCGCGAGATGGAGCAAATCTCTAAAATGTCTCTCAGTTCGGATTGTAGTCTGCAACTCGACTACATAAAGCTGGAATCGCTAGTAATCGCAAATCAGCAATGTTGCGGTGAATACGTTCCCGGGTCTTGTACTCACCGCCCGTCACACCATGGGAGTTGTATTCGCCTTAAGTCGGGATACTAAATTGGTTACCGCCCACGGCGGATGCAGCGACTGGGGTGAAGTCGTAACAAGGTAACCGTAGGTGAACCTGCGGTTGGATCACCTCCTTTCTAGAGATATGTTAAGATATTTGTTTATCTTAACCAAAGCTATAAAGAGTATAAAAAACTTAACAGACTTGCTTAGTTTTCAGGGATCTCCAAATACGAGACATTATATATAGCAAGCTTAGTGGGCTTATAGCTCAGGTGGTTAGAGCGCACCCCTGATAAGGGTGAGGTCAGAGGTTCAAGTCCTCTTAAGCCCACCAAATGAAATTCTTTTTTACGCTTTTGAAAGAGTTTTCAAAGTTTTTTCGGTCATTACCTTAAGGTAAATCCCTTCAAAAACTTTTCAACAACTTTCAAAATCATTAAAAAATAATTCCATTTAAATTATCAAAGCTAAAGGTAGAAGTTAGGCTTTATTGCATTATTGAAACATTAAGTAATGTATTTTAGATTCTATATTTAGTGATGATTGCAAGGGGAATTAGCTCAGCTGGGAGAGCGCCTGCTTTGCACGCAGGAGGTCAGCGGTTCGATCCCGCTATTCTCCACCATTTTGAGAATGGTCTCTAAGCAATGCTATATCAATAAACGATATGAATAGACAATGAGGTGTGTTAAAGGTATGTGAAGTCTAATGCAAGGTTTTACTTCTTTTTATCTTTCTTATCCTTAGAATCTTTAGTCTTTAAGTTAAGAGAGTAGAGAATAAAAAGGAATAATGAGAATTTGTTGGAATCTATTGTATTGCAATGTAAGTTTAATAGATTTTCAATATAACAAAGTAAAATAAGAATATAAGAAAACAGAAGCTTTGCATTAGACTTTAGTCTAAATGTTATTTGAAATTTTATTGTTAATAGCCTAAATAGTAATTAACTACAATTACGCGACATACTTGTCTTATTGAGGCAGGGTTTTATTAGGTCAGTGCAATGTGATATGTTAGAGCTTATGAAAATGGATTCTAAGATAGAGCAGAGTATTAGATTTAAGTTTTGCTTTTGATTTTGGATGAGAAATTAATGTTGTGAAGCAATTTGTGCGGAGACTAGACTTAGTGTCTGTCGCACAAGCAAATTGCGAACTCATTAATTTATCGCCAAAAGCATAGCAAAGAATCTTGCATTCAATAAGGCAGTATCCTTAGAAGTAAAAAGCTTTTAAGGGCAGATGGTGGATGCCTTGGGTGATAGAGGCGATGAAGGACGTACTAAGCTGCGATAAGCTATGGGGAGCTGCTAAGAAGCTTTGATCCATAGATTTCCGAATGGGGCAACCCAATACATAGAGATATGTATTACCTTTAATGGAGCGAACCTAGCGAAGTGAAACATCTCAGTAGCTAGAGGAAAAGAAATCGTAATGAGATTCTCCTAGTAGCGGCGAGCGAACGGGGAAGAGGGCAAACCAGTAGCTTGCTACTGGGGTTGAGGACTGCAATATCCACTTGAATAATGTAGCAGAAGTGTTTGGAAAAACACATCACAGAGGGTGATAGTCCCGTATGCGAAATATTATTCATAGGTAGCAGGATCCAGAGTAGGCCAGGACACGTGAAATCCGGGCTGAAGCCGGGGAGACCACTCTCCAACCCTAAATACTACTATCACACCGATAGCGAACAAGTACCGTGAGGGAAAGGTGAAAAGAACCGCAGTGAGCGGAGTGAAATAGAACCTGAAACCATCTGCCTACAATCATTCGGAGCCCTATGATTTATCAGGGTGACGGACTGCCTTTTGCATAATGATCCTGCGAGTTGTGGTATCTGGCAAGGTTAAGCACACGCGAAGCCGTAGCGAAAGCGAGTCTTAATAGGGCGTTTAGTCAGATGCTGCAGACCCGAAGCCAAGTGATCTATCCATGGCCAAGTTGAAGCGAGTGTAATAGCTCGTGGAGGACTGAACTCGTACCCATTGAAACGGGTTGGGATGAGCTGTGGATAGGGGTGAAAGGCCAAACAAACTTGGTGATAGCTGGTTCTCTTCGAAATATATTTAGGTATAGCCTCAAGTGATAGTAATAGGGGGTAGAGCTCTGATTGGGCTAGGGCTGCTCACCGCGGTACCAACCCCTGTCAAACTACGAATACCTATTGCCTTATCTTGGGAGTCAGGCGGTGGGTGATAAAATCAATCGTCAAAAGGGGAACAACCCAGACTACCAACTAAGGTCCCAAAGTTCTATTCTAAGTGGAAAATGATGTGAAGTTACTCAGACAACCAGGAGGTTGGCTTAGAAGCAGCCATCCTTTAAAGAAAGCGTAACAGCTCACTGGTCTAGTGATTTTGCGCAGAAAATATAACGGGGCTAAGATAGACACCGAAGTTGTAGATTCTATGCTGGTGCATAGAGTGGTAGAAGAGCGTTCGTATCAGCGTTGAAGGCATACCGGTAAGGAGTGCTGGAGCGATGCGAAGTGAGCATGCAGGAATGAGTAGCGATAAAAGTGGTGAGAATCCACTTCGCCGAAAGTCTAAGGTTTCCTACGCGATGCTCGTCATCGTAGGGTTAGTCGGGTCCTAAGACAAGTCAGAAATGGGTAGTCGATGGAAAATGGGTTAATATTCCCATACCAACATTAGTGTGCGATGGGGGGACGCATAGGGCTAAGTAGCGTTAGCTGATGGAAGTGCTAATTTAAAAGCGTAGATTGAGAGATAGGTAAATCCGCTCTTGTATTCGAAACTTGAATAGCTTGTTGCGATCTTCGGATCAAGATGAGTGCTACTGACGCCGTCGTGCCAAGAAAAGCCTCTAAGTTTAGCTAATGTTGCCCGTACCGCAAACCGACACAGGTAGATGAGATGAGTATTCTAAGGCGCGTGAAAGAACTCTGGTTAAGGAACTCTGCAAACTAGCACCGTAAGTTCGCGATAAGGTGTGCCACAGCAATGTGGTCTCAGCAAAGAGTCCCTCCCGACTGTTTACCAAAAACACAGCACTTTGCAAACTCGTAAGAGGAAGTATAAGGTGTGACGCCTGCCCGGTGCTCGAAGGTTAAGAGGATTCGTTAGCAGTAATGCGAAGCGTTGAATTGAAGCCCGAGTAAACGGCGGCCGTAACTATAACGGTCCTAAGGTAGCGAAATTCCTTGTCGGTTAAATACCGACCTGCATGAATGGCGTAACGAGATGGGAGCTGTCTCAACCAGGGATTCAGTGAAATTGTAGTGGAGGTGAAAATTCCTCCTACCCGCGGCAAGACGGAGAGACCCCGTGGACCTTTACTACAGCTTGGCACTGCCGATGGGAGCATTATGCGCAGGATAGGTGGGAGGCTTTGAAATCTTCACTCTGGTGGAGATGGAGCCATCCTTGAGATACCACCCTTAATGTTTCTGTCTGCTAACTGGCTAGAGTTATCCTCTAGCAGGACAATGCCTGGTGGGTAGTTTGACTGGGGCGGTCGCCTCCTAAAAAGTAACGGAGGCTTACAAAGGTTGGCTCATTGCGGTTGGAAATCGCAAGTAGAGTGTAATGGCATAAGCCAGCCTGACTGTAAGACAAACAAGTCGAGCAGAGACGAAAGTCGGTCATAGTGATCCGGTGATTCTGTGTGGAAGGGTCATCGCTCAAAGGATAAAAGGTACCCCGGGGATAACAGGCTGATCTCCCCCAAGAGCTCACATCGACGGGGAGGTTTGGCACCTCGATGTCGGCTCATCGCATCCTGGGGCTGGAGCAGGTCCCAAGGGTATGGCTGTTCGCCATTTAAAGCGGTACGCGAGCTGGGTTCAGAACGTCGTGAGACAGTTCGGTCCCTATCTGCCGTGGGCGTAGGAGAGTTGAGGAGAGCTGTCCCTAGTACGAGAGGACCGGGATGGACACGCCACTGGTGTAGCAGTTGTTCTGCCAAGAGCATCGCTGCGTAGCTACGCGTGGATGTGATAACCGCTGAAAGCATCTAAGCGGGAAGCCAACTCCAAGATGAACTCTCCCTGAAGGTCGCAGCAAGACTAGCTGCTTGATAGGGTAGGTGTGTAAGCATAGTAATGTGTTTAGCTGACTACTACTAATAGACCGTTTGGCTTTTTATATAAGGATTACTGCCTTATTGAGTGCAAGATTCTAAAAGATTATTGTTTAAGTTTAATTATTCAAGTTTATATATGCGAGTTTATATATGTAGGTAATAGATTTAGAATGAGAAGCTTAGATATAGAATCTGCTTTGATAAGAGGGAAGTGTAATTGAGAAGTGTAATTGAATGGTTAGTTACTAAATACGAAAGAATAACATTGAGACTTTATGTATTATATAGATTCTTAGTCGTTGCATTAGCATATGTTTTTATGCTAATGCAATTTGTTAGAAAATGCGGTAGTGTAAGCAGTGCAAAATCACTTGTGTGGCTATTAACACCATTACCCTATAAGGAAAATGGAAATAAGGACAAAAGAAAATTTTCTTTAAGAGTGTTAAGCTATGTAGAAAATGCTTTTAAATGCTTGGTTGTAGAATCTTAGTCAGTGTGGGTTAAGATTCTAGCTTGAGCGTTTAGTTTAGTATTCATCTCTTTTTTGTTTGTTTCTATGAAGTTTGGCTTTGATTGAGCTTGGCTTAAAAGTTGGGCTTAAGATAGATTCAAACATAAAAATAAACATAGCATAATATCTCTTGGAGCTTGTGTAAGTTTTTAGGGCTACTAAGCTTTACTTTTTTAAATTGTAGAGCTTTAGCTTATTAGTTGATTTGTCTTTATTTCCCTTTTCCTTGTGTTTATAGAGAGAAGGCAACACCCAGCTCCATTCCGAACCTGGCAGTTAAGCTTCTCTTCGCCGATGATACTGCACCTTTCAGGTGTGGGAATGTAGGTCGATGCAGGGATAGGGAGATTCTTCTTTTTACTTATTTTTTACTTCGTTATATAGAATCTTGCTGTTTGCTTTTGGTTGTTTGATTGAATTTGTTTGGTTTTATGGATTTAAGATAGTGTTGATTGATTTGCTACAAAGATTTGGATTTTTAGTTTCGTATTGATTGTTCTGTTGGTTAGATTCCCTTGAGAATACTTGGTTTGAGATTGTGATTAGTTACTTTGGATTTTTCATCTTTATATTTTTTTTGTTAGATAAAATGGGCTAAAATGAGATTGTGATTTGAGATTGATTTTTTTTTGAGAAAGGAAATAAATGTCTCGCCCTACGACAAAGTTGCAATTACAAGAAGCTTCACAGACAAATTTTGAAAAGCTCTTTGCAATTATTGAATCTATCCCGCTTGATGCCCAAAATACTCATTTTGCCTACAATGAACGCGACGAGACACTTAAAGATGTGCTTATCCATTTATATGAATGGCAGAATTTACTACTTACTTTTGTGCGGACAAATCTCAATAAAACTAGTGATTTTATCCCTTTTTTGCCGCCACCCTACAACTTCAAAACTTATCCAAAAATGAATTGGGCAATTAAAGAAAAACACCACGCCACTTCACTAGAACACGCAAAAAGTTTGCTTTATCAAAGCCATACAGAAGTAATGGAGCTTATCGCCACTTTACCGCTTAAAACACTTTTTGTGAAAAAGCATTATAAGTGGTGTGGCAACACAAGTCTTGGTAGCTATTGTGTGAGCAGCACTTCAAGTCATTATGACTGGGCAATAAAGTGTATTAAAAAGTATGTTAGGGCTTTAAAGTAGATTCTATAATTCTGTAAGATGTGCTATGAATTTGTGGAATAAAGGTGTGTTAAACACTCCAGCTCTTCAGCAGAAAAGCCCGCTTGTAGCCTTGCTTTGTGATTGAGTATCTTTGGCACGGAGTGGAATTGCTTAAAATTTTGAAGTATTGCTAGAAAGTCCTCCGGGCTTGTTTTGGTATTGGCATATCTCCACCAAAAATCCCCTTTTCTTACGTGTTCTATCTCATCGTGCAGGATAATCTCAAGCGTTTGTAGAATCTGCGGAATACTCTCGTGTTCAAAACGCTCAATCTTAGCTACCACAAAAGGATTTGCATCAAGTCCATTTGCTTCTAAGCCACGATGAAGCAATGCCATTCTATCTCTAAAATCCTGCGTAGCACTCTGTGCGTCAAAAAGCTGGGAATGCACAGCAAAATCTCCATATTCATAGCCTAAACTATGAAGTGAATCTAGCAAAAGTCTAAAGTGATTTGCCTCTTGCAATGCCACAATAAGCCAATCACGATAATATTGCAGAGGCAAATGTCTAAAGCGATACATCGCATCAAGGGCTAAATCAATCGCACTATATTCAATATGCACGATAGAATGCAATACTTTAGCAAGGGATTGCACGCTTTTGATATGCTTTGGGCGGCGGATTTTTGTAGGGTGGGTGATAGTGCAAAATCGTTGATATGATGGGTTTTGAAGTGGGCGAATAGGGGAGTGAAAGTCGGTAAAAAAATGCTGTATCTCCTGCGTTTGGAAGCTAGATTCTAAATAATAAGAATCTAGTGTGTTTGAAGGCAGATTCTCACTTTCTAATAGCTCTTGTGCCATTTGCTCTATATTGGCAATAAGCTTTAGCTTTGCTTCTGGGCTTTGAGCAATCATTGCTTCAAAAATCAGCGTAAAATCCATTAGGCTTCCTTTTTGATATGAGTCATATGATGATAAAACACAAATGATGTAAGGCTAAGAGTGATTGCAAGTGAGATGATAAGCATTTGCCAACCAAACAGCTCAAAAACAAAAGATGAGAGATAAGAGCCTAGCGTCCCGCCTGTGTAATAAAAGCTGAGATAAAGCCCACTTGAAGCGGCTTTATACTTTGGATTGAGTGAGTTGTTGAGA
Organism: Helicobacter cinaedi PAGU611; assembly: GCF_000284635.1. Classification (NCBI taxonomy): domain Bacteria; kingdom Pseudomonadati; phylum Campylobacterota; class Epsilonproteobacteria; order Campylobacterales; family Helicobacteraceae; genus Helicobacter; species Helicobacter cinaedi. The sequence continues at coordinate 547,180 of NC_017761.1, forward strand.
GCATTTAGCACGGAGTGTGCGATAAATGAGCCAAAGCACATAACAAACATTCCCACATATATCCACATAAGCGAATGCAAAAGAAAGACGCACAGCCCTAGGGCAAAAAGATTTAGGCTTAAAAAAATGGTTTTTTCTCTGCCACCACAAAGCTTGATGATAGGATTAGCAAGAAGTGAAACGACAATCCCTATGCTATAGCCCAAATACAACCTACCAAGCTCATTTTGACTGATATGCGGAAACATCTCTTTTGCATAAAAAGGCAGAGTGTTAAGCACAGCCTGAAAACTAAAAAACATCACAAACACGCTACTTAGCACCACTAGCGAAGTTTTATTGCCAAGTAGTGGGAGAATCTGTGAGAATGTAAATTGAGTAAGCTTGGAGGCTTGATTTGCAATCCAAGATAGGCTAAAGATTCCACCTAGTGTTAAGCTCACCCCCAAAAGGATAAAGCATATTTGCCACGAAAAAAGCTCTGTGAGATATGCTCCACCCATTCTGCCAATAAGCCCACCTGCAATGGTGGAGGCGATATAAATACTGACATTAAACTGCAAAGAGCCACTTTGTGAGCGTGTGAGAATGGTAAGTAGTGTGGTAAGAATAGCTGGAAAAAATAGGGATTGAATAAAACGCAAGAGTAAAAAAGTCTCCAAGCTTTCGCACCACGCAAGGAGAATCTGAAAGATTCCTGCAACAAATAGCGAAAGGCTTAAAATCAATTTTGGTTGATGATTTTCTAAAAAATAGCCATAAAAAAGCGGTGCAAATGCCATAGGTAAAAGTGTAATGGAAGTAATGGCAGATGTGTTTTGTGCAGTAGTACCAAACTCTAGGGCTAGAAGCGGTAAAATCGGCTGAGGGATATAGATACTAGAAAGCGTTATGATTGCTATGTAAATAACGCTAACTTTTGTCTTTATATCCATTGTTATGCCATTTTATTTACTTTCGCTCTAGCACCTTAAATGCAGGGAGAATCTTACCCTCAAGCAGCTCTAGGCTTGCCCCGCCACCTGTGGAGATAAAGCTCATATTATCTCTTTCCCCTGCCCTATCAATCGCATCAGCCGTATCGCCCCCACCAATCAGGCTAAAAGCATAGGTATCACTCACAGCGTGAGCGAGATTAAATGTCCCACGAGAGAAGGCTTGAATCTCATAGATTCCCAAAGGTCCATTCCAAATAATCGTTTGAGAATCTCTCACCACCTCGCTAAAAAGCTTACTTGTCGCAGGTCCCATATCCACCGCCATAAAGCCTTCTGGCACATCTTGTGCGGGTGTGATTTTAATCTGCGTATGCGATTTCACATCATCAGTGCTTACCACATCAACAGGCAGGTAAATTTTTACCTTTTTTTCCCTAGCGTGTTCTAGAATCTTTTTAGCCTCTGCCACAAGATATTCTTCTACAAGGGATTTTTGCATATCATATCCACAAGCTTTTAAGAATGTATTGCTCATCGCCCCACCGATGATAATCTTATCCACAACATCAAGGATATTATATAAAAGTGCGAGTTTTGAACTCACCTTGCTACCACCAACGATAAGCAATACAGGCTTTAGCGGATTTGCCATAGCTTTGGCAAAAGAATCTATCTCTTTTTTAAGAAGTAGCCCCGCCACACGCTCTTTAGCAAACTCCGCAATCCCACAAGTGCTAGAGTGCGCTCTGTGGCTTGTCCCAAAGGCATCATTGACATAAATATCACAAAGTCCGGCAAGCTTTTGCGACAAATCTTTATCATTTTTTTCTTCCCCAACGCAAAATCTAATATTTTCTAATAAAATCACACTGCCACTTGGGCTTTGCTCCTGTAATAGCACTGCTTCCTCAATGCTTTCTGCAAAGCCCACATCTCGCCCCAAAAGTCGCTCCACACGCTTAATAACATGTTTGAGTGAAAATTCCGCACTTCTGCCCTTTGGGCGTCCAAGGTGGCTTACTAGCACAATATTTTTAGCGTGATTATCAATGCAGTAATTAATGGTAGGCAGTGCCTCGCGGATTCTCGTATCATCACAAATGTCAAAATCCTCATCCATCGGCACATTGAAATCCACTCGTATAAGCACCCTTTTACTATTCACATCAATATCTCTTACACTTTTTGTATTTTTCATAAGTTCAATTCCAGCTTCTCTCATCACCATACTCCTTTAAAAATAGTGTGGTATTTTAGCATAGAATCAGTTTATATTGAAAGGTTAAACTCCATCGTAAGCAATTCTGCTATCTCATAAATATTATCAATCTTTCCGCCCATAATGGTGCAAAAGCCCTTCAGTCCATAGTCTTTAGCAAAGATAATTGGTCTGCCATCATCAATTTCATTTTGAATCTGCAAAGTTTTAATCTCATAGAGTGAATCTAGGTATTCTAAAGATTCTAAAATTGGCATATAGCGTCTTGCATCAGCTTTCATTAATGGAAAATTGCTCGTTGCATTTTGCATAAAGGCTTGAAGTATCGTATAAGGGCTTGTGGTTTGTGTGGGTGGGTTATTAGAATCTTGTAGATTATAAGCTTTAAGCTTAGATTCTAAGGAAAAATCCCGCCAAGCAAAATGCGGCGTGTATCGCACGTGGCTTAGCGTATAGCAGTCTTTTGAAGGATATGGCATAAGGGAGAAAAATGCCCCGTCCATTATCGTTACTGATATGTTTTGTAAGCTTTTAGGGACATTTACAAGTGCCATTTCTGTCATTTCAAATTTAAGTGGGAGTGGGGGCAAGTGTGAATTTTGCAATAAATGATTTATACCAGCATAGGTGCAGTTGAGAATCAATGGGGCATGTAGTTTTTGTGTTTCCCGCATTGTCTCTTTTTGTAATTCAGCTTGTGGCGAAAAATCACTGCGGTCAATATTTCTTAAAATTTTATTTTCTTTTTCTTTAAGGGGGAGGGGTTTAAATTTGCAAGTATGGGTTTGTAGCTTCGCTACTGCACACGAAGTCGCTCCCTCCCCCTTAAAAATCCCCCACCCCGACAACGCTTTCAAGGTAGGCGTTTCACTTTGTGAATCGCCACCATTGATTTTTATTGTGGCAAAGTTGTGCTTTGCCACTTTAGCGATTGCAGAATCCGCCGAAATAGCATTACAAGCTGAATGCCCTATCTTTTGAATCTCAACGCATAACCCAACCTTATCCTCTTTAACACAAACCGCTTGTGTATTTGTGGCTATTTCTATCTTTTTAGATTCTAGCCTTTCTTTTAGAATCTCCCTTAAAATCGCCGCGTCAAAGGCGTATTCTCGTGTCAAAAACACATCACTTACAAGCTTTTTATTAAACATCGCTTTAATGTGATTTGGCACAGATTCTATAAAAATATCAAATTGCTTAAAAAGTCTGTAAAACTGCGTGTTAGAAGTCTTTGAGCCGATATTTGCAATCGCATAATATTTAGCAAAATCATTTTTTATAGCGGATTTAAACTCATTGCAAAAGGTTTTAAAATGCCTTGAGCTACTCACAGCCGTGCTTAGGCTACGCGGATAGTGGTAGCCATTATGCACACGGGCTTGATTATTTAAACTTGCGTGAAGCAACAAATCACTTTCTTGCTCTAGCACCAAAATGGAGTTATATTTCTCCTTAAGCTGCAAAGCGATATACGCCCCAAAGAATCCACCACCGATAATAATGCAGTCGTATTTATCTAACTTTGGCATTTTTAAGGCTTTGGAGTAGAATCTTGGGCGAGATTATGGGCTTGTGAGAGAAGGGCTAGGGTAGTGTGAGAAAATCTTAAATGTAGATTCTGCGTTGTCTCTTGGGTGCTTTTAAGTGATTCTGCGCTTAAGGCTCGGTCATTTGCCTTTGAGCCACTCCCTTTACCTTTGCTTTGAAAAGCTCTGCTTTCTTTAGTAAAACACTTAAAATCACTCCAAGATACTTCCGCAGAGGCGTTAGTGCAAGATTCTAAGCTTGTAGAATCTTGCTTCACTCTCGCACACATATTTTTAAAACTCTCCACAGCAAAGCTAAGATTATTTTTCTCATCAAAAATGGGTAAAGATTCACTAGAATCTATTGTGCTAAGCGGTGTGGGGGATAGCATATCAACGCTGATTATAGAATCTGTTGTGCTGATACGCAACAATCGCTTTTTATCATTTGAAAGTAAGCTGCAATGAAGTAATAAAACAATCTCTTTTTTACTCCCTTTCTCTTGCAAGGCACTAAATTCCAAAGTCGCACTTTGTTTTTTGGAATCTAAAAATTTGCACGACTTCACACAAAGATTATCTAAAAGTCCAAGCTCCTGCATAAAGGCAAATACGCTTATATAATGCACTCCTATGACTTCTAGCACACTTTCATTTTCATAAAAATTGCCATATTGTGTGATTTCTGCCTGTATAGATTCTATATGTTTTTCTTGCAATATTTGCAGGGCATAGAGAATAGATTGCGAAAATGTGTAAATATAATCTGTGAATAGAATCTTATTGTTTTTTCTAGCTAGATTTAGCAGTGTTTCAAACTCCTCTTTTGTGGCGGTGCTAGGCTTTTCTACAAAGACATTGCAGTTGTGTTCAAGGGCGAGTTTTGCAAGCTTAAAATGTGAAGAAAGCGGTGTAGCGATAAAGGCTGAATCTGCTTTATCTAAAGCTTCAATTAAGACTTCATCTTCGACATCACGCCCAAAGATATGAGAAATTTTATAATGTTTTTGAATGTAGTGTTGCAAAATCTTGCCCCAATAGCCCCTGCCAATAAGAATTGCCTTTTGCATATTAATCCTTTTTATTATTTTTTCAGGCGTAAAAGCTTAAAAAGTCGCCAAATTTCACTTAAATAAATGCGTGAGAGTGAAAAGATTCTCACTTTAGAATCTGTGCTTTCATCTTCCCACTTTACAGCGATTTCTTTTATAGGAATGTTGTGATATTGTGCTATAACTAGCATTTGTGTGCAGTAAAACCAGCTTTTATCATCATTGCAGAGATTTTTTAGATTTAAAGCCACTTGCGATTGATAGAATTTAAATCCACACATCGCATCGCTAAACTTTGCTTTGAGTGCGATTTTAAGGATAAGATTTAAGGTGCGAGAGAGAATCTCCCGCTTCAAACTTCGCCCAATCACCACAGAATCTTTTAAAAGCCTAGAGCCTACAATAATCTCTACGCCATTTTTTAGATTCTCATACACTTCTTGTAAGTGCCCTATATCCGTGGATAAGTCTATATCCATATAGCCGATAAAGCCACAAGGCTCACTTCTTTTAGTATTATGTGCTATCGCTTCCCTTAATGCCAAGCCAACACCCCTTTCTTCCAATCGCAAATACTCTACTTGTGAAATAAACTCTAATGTGTTGGCATTCAGCTCTTCACATAAACTTTTGGCAATCTCTTGTGTAGAATCGCTTGAGCCATTATCCACAATGCTTATAATGTGTGGAATCTTTGCTTCCCTTAGAAACGCCATTGCCCCTCTTATGCCATTTTCAAGCCGTTTTTCTTCATTTAGCACAGGGATTATGATGTTTAAAATTTTATTAGATTCCATACTAATGCCTTTGTATATTTTTGTTTTCAAAATTAAGATTGACTGAACTTGTCTCATTGACAATTTCATAGGGCGTAGCACCTTTTAGCTTGATGAGAGCAATTCGCACATATTCGCCAATGATTGAAAGCATTAAAAACAGCCCGATATTCATAGCCACCATATACAGCGAAGTAGAAGTCCAGCCACTTGCGATATGGGGTAGTAAAAAATAAGTGCTAAGGATATAAAGTGCATAAAATGCGTTCCCACAAGCAAGTAACAAGCACATACAAGTACCAAGCCTAAGCAGCTTGTAAGATTCCCCAAAAATCACATCAAGCCCCAAAAAGAGAGAATCTAAAAACTTTCTTTTTGGATAAGACTTTGGCGTGTAGGGATATTCACAAATGTTTAGCGTTGTGTCAAAATGCAGTAGTCTTAAAAGCTTAATATCGTGTTTATGCGATAAAAGTGTGTGGATAACCTTGCGTGAAATCACGCAAAATTCACTATAATCTTCCCTTGCTTTATTAGCAAAAAGAGCAAGTGTTTTGTAGAAAAGCTTTGAGCCTAGCTTTTGCAAGATATTTTGCTTTTTATTCTTCCTTGTGCCAATCACCATATCATATTGCTGTGCAAGTGAAAGCATAGATAAGCAATCAGCAATAGAATCTGTTTTCAAATCCATAAAAAGCAGATAATCGCCAATGCAGTTTTGCAAAAAAATCTCATATTTTAATGAGCCTAGATTTTCATAACTACAAAGCGGGGAGCTTATCTCTAAAATCCGCACATTAGGAATAGAAGCAAGATTTTGCGTCGTCTTTTTGGTGCTTTTAGCGGATTCTGCACTCAAGGCTCGGTCATTACCCTTTAGGTAACTCCCTTCGCCTTTCGCTTGAAAACCACTAAAATCACTCAAAAATACTTCCGCAGTGGCGTTTGTGTGTTTGTTAGAATCTGCTTTTTGTTTTTCACAAACCAAGTGGAATGGATTGCTAGAATCTTTGGTGCTAGATTCTGTTTGTGTGGAATGTGGATTTATATCGGGGGGGGGGGGGGGTAATATGTGTATTTTGCTGTTTTATTGTGTCTTTGTGATTTTTATCAAACATATCAAATAAGGGATTAAGGATTAGAATCTCAAAGTAGGCAAAAGATTCTTGTAAATGCTTACTTAATTCACGCAATAAATCCATATTGATATGATTATCTAAAAGGGCTATGGATATAACGCGGTGTTTATCTTGTAGTGGTTTTTGCGAAGTGGAACTATGTGAATCTACGCTATTTTGCATACAAGCCTCTCTCATAAAATTTCCCAAATAATGTTGCCTTTAAAATTTGTGCCATATTCTAACACAGAATTATTAAATTAATTTGGGTTTGAATGCTATACTTTGCCTATGAAAAATGCCGATAAACTTCCCAAACCAAATACACACATAGACGCAAAAACCGCCTATGCCATAGAGCTTTTTGGCATAATACAAGGCGTGGGATTCCGTCCGTTTGTGTATCAGGTAGCCACGAGCTTAAATCTCAAAGGCTATGTGCAAAATCGCTATAATTCCCTTTATATCTATCTTGAATCTACTTTAATCCAAAGTGAGCAATTCCTGCAAGAGATTTTGCAAAATCCCCCGCCAAATGCCGTTATACACGCTCACACAATGCACCAAGTTCCTTTTGTAACACCCCCTTATAGCGATTTTAGAATCCTTGCTTCAAGCACAGAAAAGCAAGATGACAAGCTCTTTTTGCCACAAGATGTAGCGATATGTCAGGCGTGCTTACAGGATATGGGCTGTAATACAGGGCAAGATATAAAACAAGATACAAAACAAAACTCAAGGCAGAATCCACGCTTTCAGGACTATGCTTTTACCACCTGCTCTTATTGTGGGGCTAGGCATTCTATTATCCACGCTCTGCCTTATGATAGGACTAATACTTCAATGCGGGAATTTAAAAAATGCAAAGATTGTGAGCGTGAGTATCACACTCCCACAAACCGCCGATTCCACGCCCAGCCCATATCCTGCAATCAATGTGCCATTAGAATGCGTCTTATTATCCCTAGCCTTAAAAAATCTTACATATTTGCCTACCCCAAAGCCACAAGTGATATTTTGCTCCTAGCCCTTGTGGCTCAAAAAATAATGGAAGGTAAGATTATTGCTATTAAGGGCGTAGGCGGGTTTAATCTCATCGCAAGTGCGACTAACATTCAAGCCATTATGTCGTTAAAAAAACGCAAAAATCGCTCAAAAAAGCCCTTTGCCATTATGTTTAAAAATCTGCAAGATATTGCTTCTGTGGCGGAGATAAATGAGAGTGAGAGACAAGCTCTATTATCCCCACAAGCCCCCATTGTGCTACTCAATAAACACTTTCATAATCGCCAACACAATCGCTCCCATAATAAGCGTGAAAATGCGATTCTAAGCTCGCAAGCCCTAGAGCTTATCGCACCGCAAGTATCAAGCATTGGGGCGATTTTGCCCTATAATGGCATAATGCACCTGCTGTTTAGATTCCTAAATACTCCGCTTATTTTCACAAGTGCGAATGTCAGTGAAACGCCTATTATCACAAAGCTTGATGAGCTTATGGAAAAGCTTAGTGGCGTGTTTGATATGGTGCTTGATTATGATAGGGAGATTACCCACGCCCTTGATGATAGTATTATGCGTTTTATGGCAGGGGAGTTACGCCCCTTGCGTTTATCGCGCGGCTTTACACCGCTATTTTTACCCTTTGGAAGCAAAAAATTGTGCTTAAGCCTAGGAGCGCAGCAGAAATCAAGCCTAAGCATAGTCTATAAAAATACGCTTATTAGCCCATATTTTGGGGATTTACACAATGTGGATTCTATATGTCGTTATGAAAAAGAGCTGCAATTTTTTCTTAGTCTTTATGTGAATAAGCCTAAGGTGATAGTGAGTGATTTACATCCGCAGTATGCTTCAACGCATTTAGCTAAGAATCTTACAAATAACACAGCCTTGCTAGATTCTGCTACGGATTCTGCGACAAGTTTAGATTCACCGCAATTTTTACAGATTAGTCATCATAAAGCCCATTTTTATGCGATTTTGGCTGAATCTAATGCTTTAAACAATGATGGTTTTGGCATTATATGGGACGGCACGGGGCTAGGCGAAGATGGGGGCATTTGGGGCGGGGAGGGCTTTATATATGATTCTAAGCATAAAAGTATGAGCAGAATCTTTTCTCTTAAGCCCTTTGCATTGCTAGGTGGGGAGGGGAGTATCAAAGAGATAGGCAGACTTGCATTAGGCTTGTTATGGAGCTATGGCATACAGACACAGAATCTAGCAACAAAGAATATAGAAAAGAGAGAGAATATAAGCCTTTTGCAAAATGCGTTTGAAAGCAAAGTGTTTTTGCAAACAAGTTCTATGGGGAGGCTTATTGATTGTGTGGCGTGTTTGCTTGGGATTTTAGAAGTTCAAAGCTATGAGGGGCAAAGTGGGGCATTGCTAGAATCTTATGCTTTGCGTGAAAGGGCGGAAGTCTCTCCTTATCCATTTAAGATTGATAATGGTGAGATTGACTGCAAAGCGATGATAGAAGAGATTCTAAAAACGCAAGATAAGGCAAAGGGGGCAAAGCGGTTTTTAGAGACTTTGGCATATATGGCTTTAGAGATGAGTGAAAAGGTGCTAAAAACAAAAAGGGTGCGTGTGTATTTTAGTGGCGGGGTGTTTCAAAATAAGTTTTTGTGTGATAGAATCCACACTTTGTTTAAAGAACATAATATACCTTTTTATATGCATAAGATTTTACCTTGTAATGATTTTAGTATCAGCTTTGGACAGGCGGTTTGTGGTAGTATGGAACAAAATAAAGGAGATGTAAAATGAGTGAAAAACTTGAAGGGCTTCATCATAATGAGTTTAACCGCAATGAGCGACTAAAAAATAACGCAAATTTGAATAAAAAATCCGTTGAAATTGTCCGCAAGATTCTCTCAAAAAATGATGTAAAAGCAAATGAGCTAAGGGAGCGGTATAAGGATTTAGGCGTATATGTAGTGAATCTTATGAGTTCGCCCGGTAGTGGGAAAACGACATTGCTTGAATCTTTAAGCGAGTTTGAGGGGTTACGATTTTGCGTCTTAGAGGGGGATTTACAGACAAATCGCGATGCGGCTAGGCTAAAGGCAAAGGGGGTAAGTGCCTATCAAATCAGCACTGGGGAAGCGTGTCATTTGGAAGCATTGATGATAGAATCAGCTCTCAATGAGCTAGAAAAGCAATGTGATTTTAAGACAATGGAGTATTTGTTTATAGAAAATGTGGGGAATCTCGTGTGTCCGGCAAGCTATGACTTGGGGGCGAGTTTGAATCTTGTGCTACTCTCAACGCCAGAGGGTGATGATAAGGTGCTAAAATACCCTACAATGTTTATGTGTGCGGACGCGGTGATTGTGAGTAAGGCAGATTTAATGGAGCATTTTAATTTTGATATAAATCGCGTGAAAAATGACTTAGCACAGCTTAAGGCAGATGTGCCACTTCTACTAACAAGCTCTAAGGATAGGGCGAGTATTGAAAATGTGAAAGATTTTATAAGCCAGAGAAAAGCACAAAATTACCATTCAAATCATCAGTTTTAAGGAGTGAAAATGTGTCTAGCTATACCCTCTAAAGTTGTGGAGCTAAAGGAAAATAATGTAGCCGTGGTGGATACGCTAGGTGTAAGGCGTGAGGCGAGTTTGGACTTGCTAGATGAATCTGTGAGTGTGGGGGAATGGGTGCTTTTACATATAGGCTTTGTGATGAGTAAGATTGATGAACTAAGTGCGATGGAAAGCTTAAGGCTTTATGATGAGATTTTAAAAGCAATGCAAGAAGAGGATGAGGCGTTGCTTAATGCTAATGGTGGGGTTAGAGAATGAAACTTTTTATCATCAATCTCCCACAAGCCACAGAACGCAAAGCCTTAATGAGTAAGCAATTTGAGAATCTAGATTCAAAATTAAAAGAAAAATATGAGATTATATTTTTTAATGCTATTAACGCACAAGCAAAAGAGCATTTAAACTTCAAACAATACTCTAAAATAAAAAGTATTCTTTTTCGTGGAAAGGAATTAAGCGATGGGGAAAGAGCTTGTTTTGCAAGTCATTATACACTTTGGCAAAAATGTGTAGAATCTAATGAACCCATAATCGTGCTAGAAGATGATGTTGAGATTCTCCCACACTTTTGGCAAGAGCTAGAGCGGATAGAACAAAGTGCGTTTGCGTATGTGAGACTTATGTATCTTATCACGAAGGCAAAGTTTTATGATTTGCAAAAAGGCTTTCACTTTACTTTTAATAATGTCGCTGGCACACAAGGCTACTATCTCACACCCACAGCCGCAAAGGCATTTATAGAATCTGCCAAATCGTGGTATCGCCCTGTTGATGATTATATGGATATGTTTTATATCCATAAGATTCCCATTGTGTGTGTGAAGCCTGTGATACAAGAAGTGAGGGCAAATACCACGATTAGTGGGCGATGGCAAAAGCCATCATTGCTGCTTAAAATCGTGCGAGAATGTGTAAGATTGCTTTTTCAAACAAGGCGATTTGTTTTTCTATTCTTTTTTAAAAACACTCTTCTTTTGCCAAAAGAATCTTTACAAAAAATACACTTAGGACGAGAAAATAGTGAGATTCTAAGAAGCAAAGATATATTTAATTTATAATATTTTGGAGCGTGATATGCCAAATTTAGATTTGATAAGCTTAGATTTAATTGAAAATTTTCGCGATAAAGATGTGATCGCAGGCTTTGCCAAAAAGATTGCGATTCTAGCTCAAAGTTTAAAAGAAAAGCTCGTGATTATGGAAGTGTGTGGTGGGCATACGCACACACTTATGCGATATGGGCTAACTCAGCTTATGCCAGAAAATATTGAGTTTATCCACGGACCGGGCTGTCCAGTGTGCGTAATGCCTAAAAATCGCATTAATCAAGCCTATGAAATAGCGATGCAAAAAGACACGATATTATTAAGCCTTGGTGATATGATTAAGATTCCCGGAAGCTATGGGAGCTTGGCAGATGCAAGGGCTAGGGGGGCTAGCGTGCAGTTTTTGTATTCCCCACTTCAGGCTTTAGAGATAGCTAAAAATAATCCGCAAAAAAAGGTTGTGTTTTTTGCCATAGGCTTTGAGACGACAACGCCAATGACTGCTGCCCTTGTGGAAAAAGCCCTGCAAGAAAATATTACAAATCTCTTTTTTCACATTAATCATGTGCTTGTTCCCCCGCCATTATGTGCGATTTTAGATTCTAAAAATTCACGCATTAATGCTTTGATTGCCCCTTCACATGTGAGTGTGATAAGTGGAGCTAAGATTTATAAAGATATTGTGGAGAAGTATAGTATTCCTGCGGTGGTGAGTGGTTTTGAGCCGGTGGATATGATGGAGAGTGTGTATAGGCTTGTGAAGCAAAAGGTGGAGGGCAGAAGTGAGCTTGAGATTCAGTATAAACGCGTAGTCAGTATGAGTGGGAATCTTAAAGCCCAAGCCTTGGTGGAAAAATACTTTACCAAACGCAAAAGCTTTGAATGGCGTGGGCTTGGCAACATCGCAGATTCAGCTTTAAAACTCAAAGAGCAATACGCATACATAGATGCTGAAGTGGTGTTCGATGAGATTTTGAGTAAAGATTCTGTGGCGGATAATAGGGCGTGTCGCTGTGGGGATATACTGCGTGGTGTGGCAAAGCCCTTTGACTGCAAAGTCTTTGCCAAAGCTTGCACACCAAGCAATCCTTTAGGGAGCTGTATGGTGAGCAGTGAAGGGGCTTGTGCGGCATATTATAAATACGGCACATTATAGGGGCGTAATGGCGTGTTACAAAATGGTGGCAGTATGAGTGAGATAAAAAAGCGGCTATGCGATGGGGCAAAGCAGTATTATGAGTATCTTTCATCGCATAATCTGGGTTTGAGTGAAATCCCCATTAGTGTGCCGACATTGCAAGATGATACGCTTATTCTTTCACTTAGAGGCAATGTGGCGGATATGGATTTGAAGCTTAGTAGTGCTTTGATTTTGGATATAGATTCTATGCATTATATGGTGGGCGATGAAGAGAATATTGAGCTGCAATATTATGATGAGCGTCAAAAGGTTGTGTATCTCACGCTAGATTCTACACTCAAAGAGAGCGTGAAAAAAAATCTAAAAAAGCTTAGACTTTTTAGCGATTTGAAGTTTTTGGTTAAAAATGTGGAAGAGTTTTTTGAAAATTTTGGCGATAGGCTAAAGCTACCTACATATATAGAATCTAGCGTTATTCCCATTATCCCCACTTTGAGTGATGAGCAAAATCAAGCCTTAAAAGTCGTGCTAAGTGAGCCTTTAAGCTATGTATGGGGACCACCGGGAACGGGTAAAACGCAAAAGGTGCTGTTTGAAGCGATTTTGCATTATATGAGGCAGGGTAAAAGAGTGGCGGTTGTAACAACGACAAATAATGCTTTGGAGCAGGTGCTTATTACGCTGATTAAGCAATTTGATACGCTAGGGCTAGATAGAAGCAGTATTTTGCGGCTTGGCACACCAACTATGGGCTATATGAATGCGTATTGGCAGACTTGCGATCCTAGCCTGTTGCAACAAAAGGGAGCAACGAATCTTTTTAATTTTCAAGATACGCTTAAAACTCGCTTGAAAACCACTTGTGTGGTGGGCGTAACCCTTGATGGCTTTATCAAGCGATATGAGAGTTTGGAGCTAAGTTTTAGCCATATTTTTTTAGATGAATGTGCGTATGCACCGCTGACTAAAACCTGTGCGTTGTGTGTGGAAGGCACACCACTCGCATTTTTTGGCGATCATAAGCAGCTGTTTCCCGTATGCGAAATGCCTAAAACCGCCCTTATGCAACAAGAGAATGAAAATGCGTTTGTGTGGAATCTCTCTGCTTTGTTTTTGGAATCTTTTTTTAATGGCGAAAAGCCTAAAAATCTCGCACAAGCGTATGAGCAAAGTGGAGAAATCCCACAATATAGGCAAATGCGATGTGTAAATCTAAGTCGCACACATCGCTATGGGGATAATCTCGCACAGATTTTGGATAGATATGTATATCGTATCGGGTTAAGGGGCAAAGATGAGCCTATGGAGATTTTTGCCATTGATAGTGGAGCAAAGCAAGAGATAGAGACACAAATCAGTCAAAGTGAAGTGAGGGTGTGTGAGATTCTAAGCACAAAGCTAAAAACGAGTGAATATGCTATCATCACGCCCTTTGTGAAGCAAAGACAAAAACTTGGGCTTAAAATCCCACGCGATAGGATTTTTACCATTCATGGCTCACAAGGACAGGAGTTTGATAATGTCATCTTTTCACCGGTGAGTTTGCACTATCATTTGACAAATTCATATCAAACCCACGCCCTTTATGCCCTAAATGTAGCTATATCGCGTGTGAAAAAGCGACTTTTTGTCGTGTGCGATTATGCCTTTTGGAGTAGGCAAAAAGGACAGCTTTTATCAGAGATCTTGCAACAAGCTCAACTTATCACTTTAGAGGACTTATTATGAAACAAACACAAATTACACTCTCTCAAGGTAGTGGGGGACTAGAATCTAACTTGCTTTTAGAAGAGATTATATATGAGATTTTGGGTGAAGTGCTTGTGCATAGTGGCGAAGATGCGGGGGTGTTTGACAGCAAAAAGCCCTTAGCCATAAGCACGGATAGCTATGTGATTAGCCCGATTTTTTTTCCCGGTGGCGATATTGGCAAATTAAGTGTGTGTGGCTCAAGCAATGATGTGGCTATGCGTGGGGCAAAGCCTATGTATCTCACACTTGGCTTAATCCTTGAAGAAGGCTTTGAGATAGAATCTTTAGAAAAGATTCTAGTTTCTATCAAGCAAGAAGCCCTTACGGGTGGGCTAAAGATTCTATCTGGGGATACAAAGGTTACTCCAAAGGGCAGTGTGGATAGAATCTTTATTAACACCACGGCGGTAGGGGAGATTCAGGGTGCGGAATATAGCGTGAAAAATTTAGCTCTAGGTGATGAGATTATTGTAAGTGGGGCGATTGGCACACACGGGGCGGTAATTTTCTGCCAAAGAAATGAGATAAATTTACAAAGTGATTTACAAAGCGATTGTGCGCAGCTTTATCCTATGCTTGAAGGGCTACAAGAATGCAAGATTCATAGTATGCGTGATGCGACAAGGGGGGGCTTAGCAGCGGTGCTGAATGAGTGGGCTAGGGCTATGTGCGTGGAGATAGAAATTGATGAGGGTGGCATTCCCATTTTGCCGCAAGTCAAAGGGGTGTGTGAGATTCTAGGGCTTGAGCCATTGAGCCTAGCAAATGAAGGTGTATGTGTGATGGCTGTGCCACAGGGGGAAAGTCAAAAGGTGCTAGAAATTTTACATTCCCATAGCCTTGGCAAAAATGCTTCTGTGATAGGGCGGATTAGCAAAAAGGCGGAGAGTGTCAAAAATGCACGGGTAATTATCTCTAATGCGTGGGGTGCTAGAAGATATGTGGAGTATCCGCAAGGGGAGCTACTCCCTAGAATCTGCTAATCCGCAGCGTCTCTTGGGTGCTTTTAAGCGATTCTGCGCTCAAGGCTTGGTCATTTTGCAAGTGTAGGTTTGCTTCATTGCACACAAAGTCGACTCACTCGCTCCCCCTTAAAATCCCCCATTAGATGACGCTTTCAAAGTAGGTATTTCACATAAAAAAATGAGCGTAGTTGTAAAAGTCTTGTGATGGTATAAAACGAGTGCAGAAAAGTTTTGATAGTCAATGATAAATAGCAGAATCCCTAAAAACCACTCTTTAAAAAACGGATTTTAGAATCTGCTAAGACTTGTTTATTGATCTAAGATGTGGCATTGCTTTTTTTGTTTTATTACTCGCGGGGTCGTGCTTCATTCACTCGCAAATTGCGTCCGCGAAAATCCTTTTCATTGAGTGCTTCAATAGCCTTTAACGCGGCATTATCTTCCATTTCAACAAATCCAAAACCTTTTGGTCTGCCACTTTCCCTGTCATTAATAAGTTTTACAGAAAAAACCTCGCCAAATTGAGAAAATAGCTCTCTTAACTCATCTTGCGTAACCGCATAGACCAAATTTCCTACATAAAGTGTTTTCAAAGGAACTCCTAAATAAAGTAATATCCGCATTTATCGGGCGTTTGGTATGCTAAGATTTATTTACTTACAAGTCTCTTAAAAAAGGAGTTTTATACTACTCGTTGCGTAAAACTTGCAAGGTATCTACCATTGCTGCTTTTTTTGCAGGATAATACGATGACAGACAAACAATAAGCACCGCTCCAAGAATGGTGAGTGAAAAATCTAGTAGCGATAAATCAAGCGGAAGTTTTGAGCTGCCATACACATCAGCGGGTAAGGAAATAATAGGAAAAGTATCTAGCACATACAATGCTACGCCCGTTAGCACAATGCCTAGCACAATCCCACTTAAGCCAATAGTATTGCCAACCCAGAAAAACACCCCTTTAATCTCCTGCCTACTTGCACCAAGTGAGAGAAGCAGGGCAATCTCTTTTCTACGATTCATCACAACCATAAGCAAAGAGCTAATAATATTCAAACTAGCCATTACGATAATAAGCATAAGCACAATAAAAAGTGCGCGTTTTTCAAGCTCCATAGCAGAAAAAAAATTGCCATTTTGCTGCCACCAGCCCTCAATCCCAGCCCTTTGTGGAAACTCTATCTCTAAAAAGTTGCGGATAGGCGTAATATCCTCCATAGGTTTTGGCGTGTGGATATGGATACCATCATAAATGCCCGGGGGCAGTCGGCGGATTTTCTGCAAAGCACTTAGATTTGTATAAGTATAGGCTTCATCATACGCCCTAAGTCCAGATTCAAAAAATCCAGCAATGTTAAACCGCTTTGTAATAGGCGTGTAGCCAAAGCCAGAAGGCTCAAGCTGTGTGAAAAATAAATCAAGCTTATCATTAACTTCTAAGCCAAAATTTTCTTCAAAGCCCTTGCCAATAAGGATTGAAAACTCTTTTTGACTAAAAGCAAGGATATTTTGCTCCCTTATATGTTGCGGTGTGTTTTTAAGCGTTTGGCTAGAATCTTGCGTGTTATTTGTTTTTTGAGAAACATTGAAGCTTTGAGATTCTGCAGAATCTTGCAAAATCTCTTGTGATTCTAGAGCCTTTCTTACCACTTCATTGATTTGAGATTCTGCATTCATATCTACGCCAAAGACCATTGCCGCATTCATTGTGTTGCCCACCTTGCCAACAGCTTGATAACGCAAATATGGGCTAAAGAGAAATTGCGGAAACTGCTTCTTTAAAGCTTGCAAAATCTCATCATCAACACCCGCATAAGTCGTAGAATACACGCTCAAAGGGTAGTTCATCACAAAAAGTTTGCGTTCAAATTCCTTTGTCATACCATTCATTATAGCCATCGCCACGCACAGCACCATTACACCAATGCCAACGCCAAAAAACGCTAAAAGTGCCGTGATAGAGATAAAAGGCTGTGTCTTATCAAAGCGTAAATATCGTGGCAGTAAATAGAGAATCAAAGCTTTCATTAAGCAAGTAGCCCTTTTTTTGGTCCGCTCTTGCCGTGGCAGAGTTTGTATTTTTTGCCACTACCACAAGGGCAAGGGTCGTTACGAGAGATTTTTGCTTTTTGGGGCTTTGAACTTGAATCTTGTGCTTCAAAAGTTTGTAAATCTTCATTGAGTTCTTCTTGCATATCTTGGAGCATTTTATCAGCCACCTCCTCTTCTTGCTCTCGTAGCTGAATAATATGGAGCATTCTCGTGGTTTCAGTTTTGAGATTTTCTATAAATTCCAAAAAGAGATTGTAGCTTTCCTTTTTGTATTCCACGAGCGGATCTTTTTGATTATAGCCTCTTAAACCGATACCGGTTTTGAGATTATCCATTGTGTAGAGATGCTCTCGCCACGAGCTATCAAGCACTTGTAAGTAGATGATGCGTTCAATTTGGGAGCGTTGGGAAGATTCTAGTTTTGACATTTTTTCTTCATAGCTTTGGCTCATTTGGGTGATAAGCTTTTCTAAAAGCTCATCATAGCTAAGATTTTCACAAGATTCTAGTTTGAATCCTAGCTCTTCACTAAGTTGAGCTTGAAGGGAAGATAAATCAAAATTAGAGGCATCATCACCGGGCAATATCTGTGCTTTATACAGCAAGGATTGTGCGGTGATTTCGCGGTTTGTTTTGATACGCTCTTCAAGGGAAAAATCTTCACTTAGTAGCTCATTTCTTAGCTTATACACCGCCTTTCTTTGCTCATTTGCCACATCATCATATTCAAGCAAATGCTTTCTAGATTCAAAATGGAGATTTTCCACCTTTTTTTGCGCACTCTCCACCGAGCGTGTAACAAGTCCAGATTCTATATGTTCGCCTTCTTTCAAGCCTAGCCGCTCCATAATGCCTTTAATCTTATCGCTCCCAAAGATTCTAAGCAGCGAATCTTCTAGGCTTAAATAAAATTGGCTCACTCCCGGATCGCCCTGTCTTCCAGCCCTACCGCGTAGCTGATTGTCAATGCGGCGGCTCTCGTGTCTTTCCGTGCCGATGATATATAGTCCTCCAAGCTCTCTAATTTCATCAGTGATTTTTATATCAACCCCGCGTCCTGCCATATTTGTAGCAATGGTTACGGCTCCTTTAACACCCGCATCTTTAATGATTTCGGCTTCCTTGCTGTGTTGTTTAGCATTAAGGATTGTGTGCGGGATTCTGCATTTTTTAAGTAGCTCGTGGAGAATTTCACTCTTTTCAATACTTGCTGTCCCTACAAGCACGGGCTGCCCTTTCTTATGTAGCTCTGTAATCTTGTTGATGACAGCATTAAATTTCTCCCTTTCACTTTTATAAATTAAGTCATTTAAATCCTTGCGTTGCACAGGGACATTTGTAGGGATACTCACCACTTCAAGATTATAGATTTGTAAAAATTCAGTGGCTTCGGTTTGTGCTGTCCCTGTCATACCCGAGAGTCTTTCATACAAGCGGAAGTAGTTTTGGAATGTAATATCAGCCAAAGTTTGGCTTTCTTCTTTAATATCCACTTTTTCCTTTGCTTCAATGGCTTGGTGTAGCCCTTCACTAAAGCGTCTGCCCTCACTTAGCCTACCGGTAAATTCATCAACAATCACCACTTCATTATCCTGTACCACATAGTCTTTGTCTTTAATAAAAAGATAGTTTGCTTTCAAAGCTTGGTCTAGGTGGTGAGATAAAGTAGCGTTTTCTATGCTGTAAAGATTATCTACCTTAAACAAAGATTCAGCATTTTTAATCCCCTCTTCTGTGAGTAAAATTACGCGATTTTTCTCATCTATGGTAAAGTCTATTTCATTTTTAAGCTTTTGGGCTACGCTATTAGCGATTTGATAATGCTCTAGTGTGCGATTAACCGGACCGGATATGATGAGAGGCGTTCTAGCTTCATCAATAAGGATAGAATCTACTTCATCAATAATGGCAAAATAATGCTCCCTTTGGACTTTTTGGCTTAAATCGTATTTCATATTATCCCGCAAATAATCAAAGCCAAATTCATTATTTGTGCCATAGACAATATCCGCCCTGTAAGCTTCAAGCCGTGCATTATCATCACGCAAATCATTAGTGATAATCCCCACACTAAAGCCTAAGAAGTTATACAATGGCTCTAGCTCCTTTGCATCGCGGTTAGCAAGATAGTCATTCACAGTTACTATGTGAACGCCTCGCCCACAAAGTGCGTTTAAACACACCGCAAGTGTAGCTACAAGCGTTTTACCTTCTCCTGTTTTCATTTCCGCTATGCGTCCATCATTGAGCGTCATACCGCCTATAAGCTGCACATCAAAATGTCGCATACCAAGTGTGCGTTTGCTTGCTTCACGCGTGATGGCAAAGCTTTTGTGCAACACATCTTGCAGTGAAGCTTCGCCATTTTGCACAAGTATCTTTAGCTCATTAAAAGCATTTTGCAACTCCGTATCACTAAGTGAGGCATAGCTAGATTCTAAGGCATTTATTTTTTGCACTTCTTTGGTGTAGAGCTTGATGAGTTTATTATTGCGTGAGCCAAGTATTTTTGAAACAAGAGATTTTAGCATTGAAAAGCCTTTGATATAAAATGATGTGAAAAAGTGAAAAAGTTTGGGTTTAAATTTAGCAAACCATTTGAGCAAACTTGAAAATTAGGCGGTATTCTAGCACATTTTTAACGCAATTTGTAACATACTTTGGGTAAAATCCCGGCTTTAAAACAAAAGATTACAAGGCAAATAAGATAAAAGGAGCAAAAATGAAAATTTTTAGAATCTGTGTGTTGGTGTTGCTAAGTTTGAACCTTAGCTTTGCGTTGGGGGAAAATCTCCAAAGTATTGAGGCGGATTTTGAGCAGTTTATTGTCAGTGAAGAAGGGATTCCAGCCCATTATGAGGGTAAAATCTATGGAAAAGCCCCAAACAAAGTGAAATGGGACTATACAAATCCTTTAAAAAAAGAAATTTATATGAAAGACAATGCTGTGCTTATCTATGAGCCAAGCATTGAGCAGGTCAGTCGCTCACATTTGAAAGAAAAAACGGATTTTATCTCTATTATCAAATCTGCTAAAAAACAGCCTGATGGCACATATCACACAAAGATTGAAGGCACACAATATGTGCTTTTTGTGGATAAAAATGACACACCAGAGCAGATTGAGTTTGTGGATTCTATGGGATCAAAGACGATATTAAAGCTCACAAAGGTTAGGCTCAACCCAAAGATTCAAGATAAGATTTTTGAGTTTAGCATTCCCAATGGCGTTGAGGTTGTGGATATAAAAACGCGATAGCAAAGGGGTTTAAGAATGTTTGATTTTCGCACACAAAATAAGCCACAAATCGCACATAAAGAAGTGCTATGTGATAGCTTGAGTCCTTTATCTGTGCTTTTTGCACTCAAAGCAAAGGTGCTTTTAGAATCTGCATATAATGAAACGGGCAAGGATAGATACTCGCTTGTGATTTTAAATGAAGCTTTTAGGGTGTATAAGGAAGAGGGCATACATTATCTTGTAGTAAAAGGTGTAAAAACGCCCTTACATCAGGCATTACAAGGCTATCTCACAAGCGAGAATATCAAAAAATCTTTAGGGATAAGGGCGGATTTTGTGGGTTTGACAGAATCTAGAGAATCTAAAGGAGCAGATTCTAAGCAGGACTTTTTAGAGAATTTAGCCATTGTGAGAAGTCTTGCTCCAAAGCCGGAGCAAAGCCCACATTTACCCTTAGATTTGCCCCTGCCTCTTGGTGGGGCGGGATATATCGGCTATGAGTTTTTTGCCGAGATTGAAAATGTGAAGTTTAGTAATCCACCGCTGTATAATGCACCGGAATGTGGCTTTATCTTTGGAAGGGATTTTCTTATTTTTGATCATTTGTTTGATAGACTGCATATTGTGAGTGTAAGCTATGCGTATGAAAAAGAAGCCATTGATGTGGCAGGGCAGGTGGCTAGTATTGCTAAAAAGCTAGAATCTTTAAATGTAACTTCATCATCTCTAGAATCTACGCAAGATCCACAGGCTCAATGCTATAAGATACAAAACGCCACTTCCCAAAAAGAATATGAAACAATGGTAGAAAAGATTAAAGATTCAATCTATAAAGGCGACTTGCTGCAATGTGTGCCAAGCCAATCTATGCAGGTAAAATCCCCTATCCCGCCACTTCAAGCGTATAGAAATCTGCGTCATCAAAATCCTAGCCCCTATATGTTTTATTATGATTTTGATGATTTTGTAATTTTGGGGGCAAGTCCGGAGATTATGATTCGTCTAAAAACAAGTGATGAGATAAGCCATTTTATCCTGCGACCCATTGCTGGGACACGCCCAAGGGGCAAAAGTGTAGCGCAAGATTTGGAGCTTGAAAAAGAGCTTTTAAATGATGAAAAAGAAAATGCCGAGCATTTAATGCTCTTAGATTTAGCAAGAAATGACGCGGGAAAAGTGAGTGTGGGCGGAGGCGTGAGTGTGATAGCAAGGAATAAGATTGAGCGGTATTCTCGCGTTATGCATATTGTCTCATCAGTCCAAGGGGAGCTAGATTCTAAGCGTTTTGCAAAAAGAGATGCACTCAAGGCAGCATTTCCCGCTGGGACACTAAGCGGTGCGCCAAAGATTGCTGCCATAGAAATGATAGAATCCTTAGAATCTACGCGTAGGGGCGTGTATGGCGGAGCGATAGGCTATTTTACGCAAAATGAAGATATGGACTTTGCTATTGCTATTCGCAGTGCTGTGTATCAAAACGGCGTATATTATATGCGTTCTGGTGCTGGTGTGGTGCAAGATTCACATTCTAGGGCGGAATACCTTGAGACGCAAAATAAGATTCAATCCTTGTTAGATATGCTAAGGGGACAGAATGAAGTGGAGCAGAGTAAAGTCAAGCAAAATAATGGGGGGCGGAATAAAAAAGGATTAAAGGAGGAGGCAGAATGATTTTATTGATTGATAATTACGATTCTTTTACCTTTAATATTTATCAGGCTTTTTACCGCTTTGGCTTTCCTATTCAAGTCGCAAGAAGCGATAAGATAAGCATTCAAGAGATAAAAGATATAAATCCGCAATATATCATCATCGGTCCGGGTCCCAAAAGCCCAAAGGAAGCGGGAATATCCATTGAGATTGTTAAAGAGTTTCAAGGCATTATCCCCATTCTTGGAATCTGTCTAGGACATCAGGCGATTATGGCGGCTTTTGGTATGGAGATAGTAAATGCTAAACATATCATTCACGGCAAAGTTGAGCCTTTAAAGCACAATCAAAAAGGGCTTTTTCGCAATATCTCGCCAAATACGCCTATTGTGCGGTATCACTCGCTTGTGGGCAGAGTGCAGGATTTGCCCACAAGCTTGGAAGTGAGTGCGTGGAGTGAAGATGGCGAGATTATGGCGATTGCTCATAAGTCGTATCATCTTGTGGGTGTGCAGTTTCACCCAGAATCTATTGGCACAATTGATGGTGAAAAAATGCTGCTTAATTTCCTGCATTATAGAAATGAGATTATCCCCATAAAAGATTATCTAAAAAGCACATTGCAAGGGCAGAATCTTAGCTTTAAACAAGCCTATGATGTGATGGACGAGATTACAGAAGGGAATGTGAGTGATGCGCAAATAGGCAGTATTCTTACAAGCCTTGAGATAAAGGGGGTGAATGAAGAGGAGCTAGCGGGATTTGCTTCTGTGCTAAAGAAAAAGGCAATTTCCTTTGCTTTGCCTAAGAGTGATGAGGTGCGGCTTGATATGGTAGGCACGGGCGGCAGTCCCAATAAGACTTTTAATGTCTCTACAACAAGTGCCTTGCTCCTTGCTGCTGGTGAAGTAAAGATTATTAAACACGGCAATAAGGCTGTAACCTCGCAATCTGGCTCGGCTGATTTGCTTCAAGCCCTAGGGATTAATGTCAATATGGAGATTCACACCGCTCAAAATATCTATAACCAGCTAGGCATTACATTTTTATTCGCTCAAAAGTTTCACGCTGCTATGCGGTTTGCCGCTCCAGCAAGGGCAAGTCTAGGTTTTAAGACAGCTTTTAATCTTATCGGTCCCCTAGCAAATCCTGCGAGTGTTACCCATCAATGTATTGGCGTATTTGATAAGTCTTATACGGAGATTATGGCTAGGGCTTTGGCGATTTTAGGCATAAAAAGAGCCATTGTGGTGAGTGGCTTTGATAACTATGATGAGATTTCACTCTCCGCCCCTACACAAATTACAGAGCTAGATAATGGCAAGATTCACAGCTATGTGTTTAACCCCTCTGTTGTGGGGCTAGACTTTGTCCATTATAGTGCGTTAAAAGGTGGGAGTTGTGAAGAAAACAAACAAATAACGCTTGATATTTTTAATGCTACGCTACCTGTGAAGTCTTCCCCAAAAGCCCAGCTTGTCGCACTCAATACCGCAGTGGGATTGTATCTAGCAGGGAAGGCAGAGAGCATAAAAGAGGGCTATTTCCTAGCAGAAAAGATTATAGAAACTAAGCGTGTGCTTGAAGTGCTAGATGCGTTTGCAAAGCTATCAAAAGAGTAGTGTCAAATCAGTAGTGGCGTCAAAGAAACTTATATAGAGAGCCTTTGTAATAACGCGGGATAGAATCTCGCTTGTTTCCGCAAGGCTTTGCGATGAGCCTTGGCATTTGGGCAAAATCTCTCTACAAGATTCCAAAAACTTTGTGAGTGATTTTTATGCACGATATGGCTTAACTCGTGGATTATTACATAATCAATGAGTTTTTTATCCGCAAAAATGAGCATAAATGAGAATCGTAAGCGATTGTCAAAAGTGCAGCTCCCAAAGCGACTTAGGGCATTTGTGATTTTTATATCCTTATACACAAGCCCCATATTTGAAGCATAAAAGGCACATTGTTGCGTGATGTGGTCTAAAAGTAAAGTGCGTAAAATGGCTTTAAGGCGGTGGGGTTGTGGGGAGTTAGGCGTAGATTCTGTGGTAGATTCTGTCAAAATCTTTTCATACTCTAGCCACTCTCCAAAGACAAGTATTTCTCCTGTGTGAGATTGTAAAAAATTGTGAGAATCTTGCTTTTGTGTTTGGAGCTTGGCAAGGGTAGTGTGAATCCAGCTTTGATGAGTGTGAATAAAATCTAGAATCTGCTTTTGGCTAAAGGCTTTAGGCACACGGACATACAAAGACAAATCCGCCTTAATCACAATGCGTGGATACATAATCGCCTTAGATTCAATGTAAATGGACTTGGCGTTGGGATAGGAATTTTGCAGAGCTTTTAACATAATATTGCCACTTTTAGCTATAATCTTGCCTTTTATTATAACGCAATGGAGAAAATATGAAAGTTTTACTTTTAGAGAATGTGCAGGGGCTTGGCAAAAAGGGCGAGATTGTAGAAGTTAAAGATGGCTATGGGAAAAACTTCCTTATCGCTAAGGGCAAGGCAAAACACGCCACAAATGAAGTGATTAATAAATATAAGGCAGAGCAGAGAAAATTAGCCGAGCTTGAAGCCCTTAAAATTGCCGAACTCAAGCAATTAAAACAAACTTTAGAATCTTTACATCTTGTTTTAGAGAAAAAAGTTGGGGCAAATGACACGCTTTTTGGCTCTATTACAAAAGATGAGATAGCCCAAGCCTTACTCGCACATAAAATTGAAATTGATAAAAAGCATATTGAGATTGATAAGGCAATCAAGCATATTGGCGATTTTTCTGCTCTTGTAAAACTTGGACACAGCATAAATGCTACGCTTAAGCTCACTATCAAAGCACAAAAGGATTAATAATGTTTGAAGCGACAACCATACTTGGCTATAAGGGCGAATTTGAAGGGAAGAAATGTGCTATTATCGGTGGCGATGGGCAGGTAACCTTTGGGAATTGTGTATTGAAAAATAATGCCACAAAAATCCGCACACTTTATAATGGGCAGATTCTAAGTGGCTTTGCGGGAAGCACGGCTGATGCGTTTTCTTTATTTGATATGTTTGAGCGGATTTTGGAAGGACGCAAGGGCGATTTGGTGCGAAGTGTATTAGAGTTTAGCAAGGAATGGCGTAAGGATAAGTATTTGCGGAAGCTTGAAGCGATGATGATTGTTCTCAATACCGAGCATATTTATATTTTAAGTGGGACAGGCGATGTGGTAGAGCCAGAAGATGGCAGAATTGCTGCGATTGGCAGTGGGGGGAACTATGCTCTAAGTGCGGCTAGGGCGTTAGATAGATACGCACAGATTCCGCCAAAGGAGCTTGTGGAGAAGTCTTTGCATATCGCAGGGGAGCTATGTATCTACACAAATACAAATATTAGAATCTTAGAACTTTAATGGAGCAAAAATGAAAGAAAATATGACACCAAAGCAGATTGTAGAATATCTTGATGGCTATATTATAGGGCAGAGTGAAGCCAAAAAGGCTGTGGCGATTGCGTTAAGAAACCGCTATCGTAGAATGAAGCTTGATAAGGAAGTGCAAGATGAGATAACGCCTAAAAATATTTTGATGATTGGCTCAACAGGTGTGGGAAAAACGGAAATTGCACGGAGAATGGCAAAAATGATGGGATTACCCTTTGTCAAAGTAGAAGCGAGTAAATACACGGAAGTGGGCTTTGTAGGGCGAGATGTGGAATCTATGGTGCGAGATTTAGTCTTAGCGAGTGTGAATCTTGTAGAAAATGAGCATAGACAAAAAGCACAAGCGGAGATTAATGACTACATTATTGAAAAAATTACCAAAAAGCTTTTGCCACCATTGCCGCAAGGGGCGAGTGAATCTAAGCAAAATGAATATGACATAAGCTTTGCTAAAATGAAGCAAAAAGTGCTTAAAGGCGAAGTGGATGAGCTAAAAATTGAAATAGAGATAAGCAAAAAGGCACAAGTGGGCGATGATAATCTGCCGCCAGATATGATAAAAGTCCAAGAGTCCATTTTTAAGGTGCTAAATGTTACAAATGATAAGGTTAAAAAGGAAGTGAGTGTCAAAGAGGCAAAAGAAGCTTTGATGTATGAAGCCACAGAATCTGTGTTAGATTCAGAAGCTATACGAGCAGAGGGGCTAAAAAGGGCAGAATCTAATGGTGTAATTTTTATTGATGAGATTGATAAGGTCGCCGTGGGGAGCAAAGATAGCTCAAGGCAGGATCCTAGTAAAGAGGGCGTGCAAAGGGATTTGTTGCCTATTGTTGAAGGTAGTGTGGTCAATACAAAATATGGGCAGATAAAGACAGATTATATTTTGTTTATCGCCGCAGGGGCGTTTCACTTTAGCAAACCAAGTGATTTGATACCAGAATTGCAGGGGCGATTTCCCTTGCGTGTGGAGCTAGATTCACTCAACGAAGAGAGTTTGTATAAGATTCTAACCCAAACAAAAAGCTCACTTTTGCGGCAGTATCAGCTCTTACTTGATACAGAAAATATTAGGCTTGAATTTAGCGATGAGGCTATACGCGAGATAGCAAAGCTCTCTCATAGTGCCAATGAACGCACAGAAGATATTGGTGCAAGGCGGTTGCATACGACTATTGAACGAGTGCTAGAAGAGATTAGCTTTAATATTGATACCTATCAGGGCAAGGAAGTTACCATTACCGCGGAGATGGTGAAAGAGCGATTAGGAGATGTGGTAGAAAATGTGGATTTGGCACGATATATTCTCTAGGCGTTTCTATGGCTCTAAGCAGGGATTAACAAGGGGATTATATGTCTAAATCTTGTTTAGAATCTTATGAAAATATAGAATCTCAAGTGAGTTTAGAATCTGGTGTGAATCTGCCTACCCGCTCTGGGTTTGTGGCTACACTTGGCAGACCAAATGCTGGGAAATCAACGCTTTTAAATCATCTTCTAGGGGAAAATCTAGCCCTTGTTTCACATAAAGCAAACGCCACGCGTAAGCAACTCCAAATCATTGTGCCTTATGCCCCGCTTAACACACAAATAGTGTTTGTAGATACACCCGGGATTCATCATCAAGAAAAACTGCTTAATCAATATATGCTTTCACAGGCTTTGAAGGCTATGGGCGATTGTGATTTGGCACTCTATCTTGCACCGATTACCGATGATGTGAAGCATTATCAGCTTTTTTTAGAACTCTATCAGGGCAAACATATTTTACTTTTAAGTAAAAGTGATACTTGCAGCAATGAAGCGATACTCGCAAAAATGGCAGAATATCAAAAATTTGATAAGCATTTTTTAGCCCTTTTGCCTTTTAGTGTAAAAAAGGGTTTTGATAGGGATTTGCTTTTAAAGAGCATTGCGAGTTTTCTGCCACAATCGCCCTTTTATTATGATAATGAGTTGCTAACACCATCTTCAATTAAAGAAATTTATAAAGAAATGATACGGGAAAGTTTATTTGAGAATCTCAGTGATGAGATTCCTTATGAAGCAGATGTGATGTTAAAGCGATTTGAGGAGGGGGAAAAGCTAGATAGAATTTTTGCGGAAATTATTGTGGAGAAGCAAAGTCAAAAGGGCGTTGTGATAGGCAAGGGTGGTTCTAGTATTAAACGCATTAGCAAATGTGCGAGAGAAAAAATTTTAGCTTTAAGCCCAAAGTCTGTGTATCTCAAGCTTGATGTGAGCGTGTATAAAGGCTGGAGTAAGCAAAAAGACCTATTGAAAAAAATAGGGTATGATTTTACTTTATAAATAAAGGAGTGAAAAGTATGGGATTTGTGAAAAAAGTGCTTATATGTATGGCGATGTGTGTGGGGTGTGTATATGCCCTAGATCCACAGCTTGTAGCATTAGTCAATGAATATAAAAAAAATGGCATAGGCAGTATAGAATCTAAGCTTGAAGGGTATTTGACAAGCAAAGAATATTGGGCAGAGTATCTTAAAGGAAACGCGACAGAATATGGGTATTTTGAGGATTTGAAATTTTTATTTGTATCAAACAAATCTGCTCCATCACTGCATTTGTATCAATTTAAAGATTCTGTATTGCACGAGCTTGGCAGCTCTTCAGCTCTTGTGGCAAAAGGTAAGGGCAATAAGAAAAAAGAGGGTGATTTGACAACGCCCATTGGTTCGTATGATTTAAATGCACGATTAACCGGGCTTGATCAATACTATGGACCTTTGGCATTTTCTACAAGCTACCCAAATGTGTATGATCAATCACTCAAAAAAACAGGCGGCGGAATCTGGATTCACGGATTACCTTTAAATGGCAATAGGGAAGAGCTGAATACGCGGGGCTGTATTGCCATTGACAATGAGTTGTTGAAAAAGTATGATAGGCTCATTGATTGGAAAAAAACAATGCTTATCACTTATGAGGGGGAGTTAAAACCTGCTGATGTTGATGAACTCGCCCTTGTGCTTTCAAGCTTGTATCAGTGGAAAAATGCGTGGCAAAAAAGTGATTTGACAAGCTATCTTGCCTTTTATGATGAAAAGGACTTCTATCGCCCCGATGGTATGAGTTTTAAATCTTTTAGGGAGCATAAGAAAAATATTTTTGCTAAAAATGAAGATAAGGTGATTAGAATCTCACTTGTAAATGTCTCAATCTATCCAAATGAAGCCCATAGAAATATGTATCGCATTAGCTTTATGCAGGATTACAAAGCCACACTTAAAGGTAAGCCAAGCTTTAGCTCTGTGGGCAAGAAAGATATGTATGTTGTGGTGGAGAATGGTAAAATGAAGATTCTAAGTGAAAGGTAGAATCTGCCTATTCTGCGTTGTTTTTTGTTTAATTCAGGTAGAGTCTAACTGCAACGAAACTATATCATATTAAGGAGCGAAGGGTTATGAATAAACTATGGAAAATTGCTGGATTTACACCATTTGTTTTAGTGGCTTTCATTAATGCTTTTGTGGATTTGGGGCATAAAATCACTATCCAAAATACGCTGTATAAAGTCTATGATGGCAGTGAATTGACATTGCTTACAAGTATTATTAACGCCCTTATTTTACTGCCTTTTATTCTGCTTTTTACGCCTTCTGGATTCTTGGCTGATAAATTTCCTAAAAATATCGTTATGCGTGTGAGTGCGTGGTTTTCTGTGGGGATTGTGAGCTTTATTACGCTGTGTTATTTTATGGGCTGGTTTTGGCTTGCATTTATTGCTACATTGCTTATGGCGGTGCAATCAGCGATTTACTCTCCTGCGAAGTATGGTTTTATTAAAGATTTGGCAGGCAAAGATATGCTTGCTTGGGGAAATGGAGCTATGCAGGCAACGGCTATCGTGGCGATTTTGGCAGGTATGAGTGTGTTTTCACTCTTTTTTGAGACAATGTATAGTGCAAGTGGCTTGGGATTTTTAGCGACAAAAGGTGAGATTTTACAAAGCATTGCTCCACTTGGTTTTGTTCTTATGGCGTGTGCTGTGGCGGAGCTATATTTATGCTATCGTTTGCCTACAATGACACAAGGCAGCAGTGAAAGCTTTGATAAAGAAGCATATTTAAGCGGTAAATCGCTGAAGAGGAATCTTGCCCTTTTACAATCTCATCGCAATATTTGGCTTTCTGTCGTTGGCATAGCCGTATTTTGGTCAATCTCACAGCTTTTACTCGCCTCATTTCCAACCTATGTGAAAGCCGAGTTTAATGAACTCAATACTTTCAAGGTGCAAATGATTATAGGTTTTTCTGGGCTTGGGATTATTGTTGGCTCAATTATTGCGGGGCGATTTTCTAAGCAATATATTGAAACGGGTCTTATCCCCTTAGGAGCTTTGCTTGTGTGTCTAATGACACTTTTGCTTTTAAGTTTTTCTTCACTCACACCTTATGCGATTGTGTTTTTTCTTTTTGGTATGGGTGGGGCGTTGTTTGTGATACCGCTTAATGCACTCATTCAGTTTCACGCAAAAGAGGGGGAGCTAGGCAAGGTTTTAGCTGGGAATAACTTTATCCAAAATATTGGAATGCTAGGATTCTTAGCCATTGGCACAATCGCGTCATTAGCACAAATTGAAGTGAGCTATTTATTTTATCTTTGTATGGTTGTAGCCATTGGCGGAATGATTTATGTTGTGAGACTTCTGCCTTTTTCTTTGGTTAGAATGCTTGTTACTCTCGCTTTTTTTCAACGCTATCGCTTGAATGTTGAAGGCTTTGAGAATATACCCGAACAGGGCGGTGTGTTTTTGCTAGGTAATCATATTTCTTTTGTGGATTGGGCGATGGTGCAACTTGCCCTGCCTAGAAAAGTGTATTTTGTAATGGAGCGAAGCTATTATGATAGATGGTATATACGCATTTTCCTTGATCTTTTTGGGGTGATTCCTGTCTCAAATGCGGGGAGTAAAAGGGCATTAGAATCTATCGCACAAAAACTGCAAGAGGGGCATATGGTCTGCCTTTTCCCTGAAGGGTCAATTTCTCGGCACGGACATTTGAATGAGTTTAAAAGTGGCTTTGAGTTAGCAGCCAAACACCTAGAATCTCATCAAGCAGTGATTTTGCCCTTTTATATCCGCGGTTTGTGGGGGAGTGCGTTTTCGCGTAGCCACACAGGATTCCAAGAGAGACGCAAAAGCTTTGCTAAACGCAATATTACCATTGCCTTTGGAGAATCTTTAGATATTCACTCAAACGCCCAGCAGGTTAAGGCTAAGGTTTTTGAGCTTTCTTTTAGTGCGTGGAAGTCTCAATGTGAAACCCTGCCAACGCTTGGCAGGGCGTGGATAGATTCTGCAAAAAAATGGGGGAGTGAAGTGGCGATTGTAGATAGTATGAGTGGCTCTATGAGCTATACAAGAATGCTTGCCATTACGCTTATTCTCTCCAAGCTTTTTGCCAATCAAACTAAAGAACAGCAGAATGTAGGGATTATACTCCCTGCCTCACTTGCTAGCTCGTTATGTAATCTTTCACTCCTTATGGCGTCAAAAACTATTGTGAATCTTAACTTCACCGCGGGGCAAAAAGCCATTGATGCTGCTATTGCTTCAGCACAAATTAAGACTATTTATACTTCGCAAAAGTTTATGGATAAGCTTGAGGGTAAGGGGGTGGCTTTGAGCTTTCCACAAAATGTGAAAGTGCTGTATATGGAAGATTTAATCGGTATTGTTAAATCAAACAAGATTGATTTTGTTTGTAAGATGATTCAGGCAATTTTGCTTCCATCTTTTATATTGAAGTGGCTGTATGTAAAGGGTGTGAAAAATACCGATGTAGCGGCGATTTTATTTAGCAGTGGGAGTGAGGGGAAGCCAAAGGGTGTTATGCTTTCTCATCTTAATATCATGAGTAATATTTTGCAAATTTCTGATGTGATTCACGCAAGGAGTGAAGATTCTATGCTTTCATCTCTGCCACCTTTTCACGCCTTTGGGCTAACTGTTACAATGCTTATGCCTTTGCTTGAGGGAATGCTTTCAGTTACCCACGCAGACCCAACGGACGCGGTGGGTATTGCCAAAGCGGTAGCAAAGAACAAGGTAAGCGTAATGTGTGGGACATCTACATTTTTAGGGATTTATGCGAGAAATAGCAAGGTTGATAAGATGATGTTTGATTCCTTGCGACTTGTTGTGGCTGGGGCAGAGAAGCTTAAAAAAGATGTCAAAGAAGCCTTTGTGATGAAGTTTAATAAAGAGATTTATGAGGGCTATGGGGCGACAGAGACTACGCCCGTGGCGAGTGTGAATCTGCCTAGTGAGTTTGATGCGGATAATTGGGAGCTACATAAGGCAAGTAAAGATGGAAGTGTGGGTATGCCATTGCCCGGAAGTGCGATAAGAATTGTTGATCCAAATACTATGGAAGAGCTTCCTGTGGGGGAAGATGGTTTGATTCTCATCGGCGGACATCAAGTAATGGTGGGCTATCTCAATGATGAAGAGAAAACGCGTGAAGTGATTGTAGAGCTTGATGGGATTCGGTGGTATAAGAGCGGAGATAAGGGGCATTTGGATAGTAATGGCTTTATTCATATTGTGGATAGGTATTCGCGTTTTGCTAAGATTGGCGGGGAAATGGTGAGCCTTGGGGGGATTGAAGAGGAGATTGCTAAGATTATAAAGAAAGAAGAGATTGATGAGAGTGTGAAATATGTCGCTGTGGCACTTGAAGATAGCAAAAAGGGTGAGAGTGTAGTGCTGCTTGTGAGTGGGGAGCAAGAGCAATGTCAAAAATTAGAATCTGCGTTAAAAGATTCTGCCCTGCCTACACTCTTTAAGCCCTCAAAGATTTTGTATGTAGAGACAATTCCCGTGCTAGGCTCTGGTAAGGTCGATTTAAAGGGTGCTAAAGATTTGGCAGAAAAGCTTTTGGGGTGATTGTGGATAAATGGAATCTAAAATTTGTGGGATTTGAAGGTTGGCTTTGTGAAAAACTAAGCTTGAATGTATGTTTTAGATTCTAAAAATTATCCTTATAAAAAGGAAAATAAAAAATTGAAAAATGTCTAAAAATAGGCGAAGGGCTTGACTTTTTTTTTCAAAATTGATTATAATCACGAGCCAAAAACATCAAATTATTTGGTGAGTTCTTTAGATAAGGAAAGAATATGGAAAGAATACGACTTAGGCTCAAAGCTTATGATCATAGGGTTCTTGATAGATCAGTTGCATCTATCATAGAAGCAGTTAAGAGGACAGGTTCAGAGATAAGGGGTCCAGTGCCACTTCCTACCAAAAAGAAGCGATACACCGTTCTTCGTTCGCCACATATCAACAAAGATTCTCGTGAGCAGTTTGAAATTAGAGTGCATCATCGTATTATTGACATTATGTCGGCTACTCCTGATACCGTGGATAGTCTTATGAAGCTTGATTTGGCACCTGAAGTAGATGTTGAAGTTATGTCTATGAGTAAATAATACTAAGCATAAGGATTTTAAGAATGGAATTTATAGTTGAAAAAATCGG
The DNA here is from genome assembly GCF_000284635.1 of Helicobacter cinaedi PAGU611. NCBI lineage: Bacteria > Pseudomonadati > Campylobacterota > Epsilonproteobacteria > Campylobacterales > Helicobacteraceae > Helicobacter > Helicobacter cinaedi. Next base: position 580,136 of record NC_017761.1, read on the forward strand.
TATGAGCCGCACAATAGGCACAAAGAGCGAAGCGGTAACATTGCTTCGTGTGCTTGGTGCAAAGGTGTGTGAGGTATATGAAAATGGCAAGGGGCTTGTGGCATATTCACGAGGAAGGGCTATAAATAAGGCTGTTGCAGGGCAACAGAAGAAATATAGCCTAAGCAAAGAGTTCAATCGCTTTGCTACCTTGAAACTGAGCAATAAGGAAGTAGGTGAGCTTGACACAGGTGTCTTGGGTGAAGCAAAACACGTTCAAGTGAGATTCAAAACAAAAGGGCGTGGATTCAGCGGTGCGATGAAAAGATGGAATTTTCAAGGTGGTCCAGCCGCACACGGAAGCAGATTCCATAGACGCTTAGGCTCTATTGGTAATCGTGAGTGGCCCGGACGCGTTCAGCCGGGTAAAAAGATGGCTGGACATTATGGAAATGAGCTAGTGAGTGGAAAAAATGATGTAATGTCATTTGATAAAGAAAGTGCTATTTTGGTGCTAAAGGGTTCAGTGGCTGGATTCAATGGTGCATTTGGCAGAATACAAATTATAAAGTAAGGTAAGGCAGAATGAGTAAAGCAATTTTGTTAGACAACAAGCTTCAACGAAGCAGTGAGTTTGCATTGCCCGAGAGATACACGCAGATTAAAGAGCATAATCTTTATTTGTATGTGAAATCTTATCTTGCTTCGCTTAGGGCAAATAATGCTCGTGCGAAAAAACGCGGCGAAGTAAGTGGTGGTGGTAAAAAGCCTTGGAATCAAAAAGGCGGTGGTCGTGCTCGTGCGGGGAGTATCACTTCTCCAGTATTTGTTGGCGGTGGTGTATCTCACGGACCAAGCAATGATAGAAGTTATAATCTTAAGATTAATAAAAAGCAAAAGCGACTTGCCCTTGAGTGTGCGTTACACCAAAAAGCACAGGAAGGCAAACTTTTTGTGATAGATTCAGTAGCTATGCCAAGTGGAAAGACAAAAGATGCGTATGCAATGTTTAAGGCATTAAAGCAAAGAAGCACCTTGTTTGTAGCACAGATGAGCGATGAGCCAACTTTCTTAGCTTTTAGGAATTTGCAACAATGCTATTTGGCAGATGCAAATGAGCTGAATGCGTATTTGGTAGCGGCGTTCCGCTCGGTTGTGATTGAAAAAGCAGTGTTTGATGAAATCATTACGGATAACAAGGGGGAATAAATGGCAGACATTACAGATATTAAGTCAATCCTCTATACAGAAAAATCTCTTTCTCTTCAAGAAAGCGGTGTATTGGTGGTGCAAACAGCTGTCAATGTGAGTAAAAATCAGCTCAAAGAGATTTTTAAAGAATATTTTGGGATTACACCTGTAAGGATTAACTCTTTGCGACAGGAAGGTAAAGTCAAAAGATTTAGAGGCAAAATTGGTCAGTGTGCATCTTATAAGAAATTTTATGTAAAAGTTCCAGAGGGCGCAAAACTTGATGCGCTATCAGTGTAAGGAGTAGGATATGGCAGTAAAAACATATAAGCCCTATACCCCAAGCCGAAGGTTTATGAGCAATCTTAGCTCAAAGGACATTACCGGCAAGGCGAGTGTAAGAGGGTTGCTTATCAAGTTGCCTGTGAGTGCGGGAAGAAATAATAATGGTCGTATCACAAGTCGCCATAAAGAAGGTGGGGCAAAGAAGCTGTATAGAATCATTGATTTTAAACGTAACAAGTTTAATATTGAAGGTAGGGTCGCTGCGATTGAGTATGATCCATATAGAAATTGCCGTATTGCACTTATTCATTATGTTGATGGTGAGAAGCGATATATTATCCAACCAAGTGGTTTGAAAGTCGGCGATGTGGTGTTTGCAGCAGAATCTGGACTTGATATTAAAACAGGCTTTGCAATGAAGCTTAAAAGCATACCCATTGGGACAATCGTGCATAATATAGAAATGCACCCGGGTGCTGGTGGGCAGCTTGCAAGAAGTGCTGGAGCGAGTGCGCAGATTATGGGGCGTGAGGGAAAATACATTATCCTTAGAATGCCAAGTGGCGAGATGAGATATATCTTAGAAGAATGTATGGCGACTATCGGTGTTGTTGGCAATGAAGATTTTGCTAATATCTCTATTGGTAAGGCTGGACGCAATCGCCATCGTGGTATCCGCCCACAAACTCGCGGTAGTGCGATGAACCCTGTTGATCACCCACACGGCGGTGGTGAGGGCAAAACCGGCTCAAGCGGACATCCTGTTTCTCCTTGGGGAACTCCGGCTAAAGGCTTTAAAACTCGTAAGAAAAAAGCGAGTGATAGATTGATTATTTCAAGAAAGAAAAAATAAGGTAGGGAAGTATGGCAAGATCAATTAAGAAAGGTCCTTTTGTTGATGATTATCTCATCAAAAAAGTTGAGAAAGCAAAAGAGGGCAAGGATAATAAACCCATCAAGACTTGGTCAAGAAGAAGCACGATTTTACCTGATATGATAGGGCTAACTTTCAATGTCCATAATGGCAGAGCGTTTGTGCCTGTGTATATCACTGAAAACCACGTGGGCTATAAACTTGGCGAGTTTGCACCTACGCGGACTTTTAAAGGACACAAAGGCAGTGTCCAAAAGAAAATTGGCAAATAAGGGGAGAGAATGAGTAGAGCATTGTTAAGATATATTCGGTTGTCTCCAACAAAAGCACGTCTTATCGCAAGAGAAGTGCAGGGTATGAATGCTGAATTTGCGATTGCAAGTTTGGAATTTACTCCAAATAAGGCTGCTAAGCTTATTTCAAAAGTGATTGCTTCAGCGGTGGCAAATGGCGGCTATGATGCGCAAGATGTGATTGTAACTTCTTGCCGTGTTGATGCTGGTCCTGTGCTAAGGAGATTTATGCCACGCGCTAAAGGTAGGGCTACACCTATTAGGAAGCCAACAGCACATATTTTGGTCGAGGTAGGCACACAAAAGTCTCAAGCTAAGCAAGTAGAATCTAAGTCTAAAGATTCAAAACCCGAAGATTCTAAAAAGATAGAAACTAAAGAAGCTAGTGCCGCTAAGAAACCAGCTACAAAAGCAAAAGTAGTAGAGAAAGCCCCAAAAGCTGACAAGGTAGAAAGCAAAGAGGTTAAGCCAAAATCAACTCCAAAGGCTCCTATTACGAAAAAGACAACAGCGAAGAAAAAAACTGAAGGTGAGGAACAATAACAATGGGTCAAAAAGTTAATCCAATAGGTTTAAGATTAGGTATCAATCGCAACTGGTCTTCTCGATGGTTTTCTGTGTCCCAAGCGACACCTTCAAATATCTTAGAGGATCACAAGATTCGTAAGTTTTTAAAGCGTGAGATGTATTATGCGGGTGTGAGTGAGATTATCATTGAGCGTGCAGCAAATAAGATTCGCGTAACAGTGGTGGCTTCTCGTCCGGGCTTAATCATCGGTAAAAAAGGTGTAGATATTGATAAGCATAAAGAAGCTTTGAAAAAGATTCTTAATAAAGAAGTGTTTATTAATATCAAAGAAGCTAAACGCCCTCAAGCAAATGCGCAACTTGCAGCTGAAAATATCGCAACACAACTTGAAAAACGCGTAGCATTTAGACGCGCTATGAAAAAGGTAATGCAAGCAGCGATGAAAGCTGGTGCAAAGGGTATCAAGGTGAAAGTTTCTGGTCGTTTGGCTGGGGCTGAAATGGCAAGAACAGAGTGGTATATGGAAGGGCGTGTGCCTTTGCATACATTGCGTGCAAAAATTGATTATGGCTTTGCAGAAGCGATGACGACTTATGGAATCATTGGTGTTAAAGTATGGATTTTCAAGGGCGAAGTATTGCATAAGGGTATTATGCCTGAGAAAAGGGAAGAAAGTAAGGGCGGGGATAAAGAGCGTCCTAAATCAAGAAGAGGGAGGCAGTAATTATGTTAATGCCAAAACGGACTAAATATAGAAAACAGATGAAAGGTCGCAATCGCGGAAAATCTTTCCGTGGAGCGTCTTTGGCATTTGGCGATATTGGGATTAAGGCAGTGGAACACGGACGCATAGATTCAAGACAAATAGAATCTGCGCGTATCGCGATGACGCGTCATATCAAAAGGGCGGGAAAAGTGTGGATACGCGTTTTCCCTGATAAACCTTTAACAGCAAAACCATTGGAAACAAGAATGGGTAAAGGTAAAGGTGGTGTAGAAAAATGGGTTATGAATATTAAACCCGGTCGTATGATTTATGAGATGGCTGGGATTGATGAAGCTTTAGCGAGAGAGGCTTTGGCTTTAGCTCAAAGTAAGCTTCCTTTTAAAACCAAAATCATAACGAGCGAGAGTGAAAATGAAATTTACTGAGTTACAAGATAAGGATATTGCGGAATTGCAAAAAATGTTGAAAGAGAAAAAGTCGTTGCTTTTTGAAAAAAGATTGCAACTCAAAACTATGCAACTGACCAATCCAAGCGAGATTAAGACAATTCGCAAGGATATTGCTAGAATTAACACAGCCTTGAGTGCCAAAAAAAATTAATGGAAAGATTAAGGATTGACTATGAGTGAAAAGCAAGCACATAAGAGAGTGATTCAGGGTAGGGTTGTCAGCAAGGCTGGTAACAAAAGCGTGGTGATTTTGGTGGAACGCAAGGTTGTTCACGCGAAGTATCGTAAGATCGTTAAGCGTTTCAAAAAATACACCATTCACGATGAAAATCACGAAACAAAGATTGGTGATGTGGTGAGTGCAATTGAATGTAAGCCTATTTCAAAAACAAAAGCGTTTAGATTCAAAGAAATTATTACCGCAGGAGTAGAGCTATGATACAAAGTTTTACAAGATTAAGTGTCGCTGATAATAGCGGTGCAAAGGAAATTATGTGTATTAAGATTCTAGGCGGAAGTCATAGGCGGTATGCACGAGTGGGCGATGTAATCGTTGCTTCTGTGAAAAAGGCTATTCCAAATGGAAAAGTAAAAAAGGGACAGGTTGTTAAAGCGGTTGTTGTAAGAACAAAAAAAGAGATTCATCGTGAGAACGGATCTTTAGTGCGTTTTGATGATAATGCGGCGGTGATCCTTGATGCCAAGCGTGAGCCTATTGGCACGAGAATCTTTGGACCAGTAAGTAGAGAAGTGCGATACGCAAACTTTATGAAAATAGTATCGTTAGCTCCGGAGGTGTTGTAGTGGCAAAGTTTAAGATTAAAAAAGGCGATATGGTGCAAATTATCGCAGGAGATGATAAGGGCAAGAAAGCAAAGGTTTTGCAAGTTTTGCCCAAGAGTGCGGAAGTCATCGTGGAAGGCTGCAAACTTGCAAAAAAATCAATTAAGGCAAGTGAAAAGAATCCAAAAGGTGGTTTTGTGTCTAAGGAAATGCCAATGAGTATTTCAAATGTAAAAAAAGCGGAAGGAGATAATTAATGTTTGCTTTAAGAGACAAGTATAAAAATGAGATTATCCCCCAGCTTAAAAGTGAGCTTAATATAAGCAATCCTATGTTGCTTCCAAAGCTTGAAAAAATTGTTATTAGTGTGGGAGCAGGTGATCACGCAAAAGATTCTAAGATTATGCAAAATATCGCTGATACGATTTCACTCATAGCGGGGCAAAAGGCAGTTATTACCTTAGCTAAAAAGTCTGTTGCAGGATTCAAAATGCGTGAAGGTATGCCTATGGGTGTGAAAGTAACCTTGCGTGGTAAGATGATGTATAACTTCCTTGAAAAGCTCATTGTCATTGCATTGCCTCGTGTGAAAGACTTTAGAGGTGTAAAACGCAATGGCTTTGATGGGCGTGGAAATTATAGCTTTGGCTTGAATGAGCAGCTTATGTTCCCTGAAGTCGTATATGATGACATTATGGTAACACACGGAATGAATATCACACTTGTAACTTCTACTCAAAGCGATAAAGAGGCGTTTAAGTTGCTTGAGCTACTTGGTATGCCTTTTGCGAAAGGACGATAAAATGGCGAAAAAATCAATAATTGCAAAGGCAAAAAGGAAAGCAAAATTTAGTGCAAGGGCATATACAAGATGTCAAGTGTGCGGAAGACCTCATTCTGTATATAGAGATTTTGGACTATGTAGAGTGTGTTTGCGGAAAATGGGTAATGAGGGTTTGATACCCGGATTGCGTAAAGCAAGTTGGTAAGGAGTAGAGTATGGTAAATGATATTATTGCAGATTCTTTAACGAGAATTCGTAACGCTTCTATGAGACGATTGGAAGTGACGACTTTGTATTACGCAAAAATTGTTGTTTCAATCTTAGAAGTATTTAAGGCTAAGGGCTTTATTAAAGATTACAAGGTGAATGATAAAGATGGAAAACAATCTATTATGGTTCAGCTTGCTTATGATGAGCGAGGTAAAAGCGTTATTAATGAGATTAAGCGTATTAGTAAGCCCGGACGCCGTGTATATAAGGCAAGAAGTGAGCTGAAGCGTTTTAAAAATGGCTATGGCACAATCGTAGTTAGCACAAGCAAAGGTGTAATTGGCAATGACGAAGCATATAAAGCAAATGTCGGTGGCGAAGCACTTTGCAGTATATGGTAGGAGAGAGAGATGTCAAGAGTTGGAAAAAAACCTATTAGTATCCCAAAAGGTGTTGAGGTGTCTTTGCAAGGGAGCAAGATTCTATTCAAGGGTGCGAAAGGGCAAAAAGAGCTTGAAACTTATGGACGCGTTAAAATTGACTTGCAAGGCGATGCTTTGAGTTTTGCTTGTGTGGATTCTCAAGCACAATCTCGTGCGTATTGGGGAACCTATCGTGCGTTGGCAAATAATATTGTTGTGGGTTTGAGTCAAGGATTTAGCAAAGTGCTTGAAATTAATGGTGTTGGTTACAAGGCAAGTATTAATGGCAAGAATCTAGAGATGGCATTAGGCTTCTCTCACCCAGTTGTGTATCCTATCCCTGCGGGAATTGAGATGAGTGTAGATAAAAATACAATTACCATTAAGGGTACTGATAAACAGCAAGTGGGGCAGATTGCTGCCGAGATCCGCGAGTTTAGACCACCAGAGCCATACAAGGGCAAAGGGATTAAATATAGTGATGAGACAATTGTCCGCAAAGCGGGTAAAACTTCTAAAAAATAGTATAGGGGCGTGATATGACAGAAAAGGTGTTGAAACGAAAGCAACTTCTCAAGGTAAAGAGAAAGCTCCGCACAAGGGGTAGGATTTTTGGTGTAGCAGACAAACCGCGAATAAGTGTGTTTAAGTCTAACAGGTATCTTTATGCACAAGCCATTAATGATGAAGCAGGTGTAACATTGGCAAGTATAGATGGCAAAAAGCTTGGCTTAGGCAATAATAGGGAAAATGCAAAGCAGATTGCCATTGAATTTGCAGGATTATTAAAAAAAGCCAAGATTACAGAGGCGGTATTTGATAGAAATGGATACCTTTATCACGGCGTTGTAGCAGCATTTGCTGATACTTTGCGTGAAAATGGCATAAAGTTATAAAAGGAAGCTTATGGAAATCAATAGAGAAGAATTTAGTGAAGTTGTTGTGAATATCGGTAGGGTTACTAAGGTTGTAAAAGGTGGGCGTAGGTTCCGCTTTAATGCACTTGTTGTTGTAGGGAATAAAAATGGGCTTGTTGGCTTTGGGCTTGGTAAGGCAAAGGAAGTTCCCGATGCGATAAAAAAAGCTATTGATGATGCGTTTAAAAATATCATCAAAGTGAATATTAAAGGCACAACGATTGCTCACGATATTGAGCATAAATATAATGCAAGTAAGATTCTATTAAAACCAGCAAGTGAGGGAACAGGTGTTATCGCTGGTGGCTCTACGCGTCCGGTAATAGAACTTGCAGGTATTAAGGATATTTTGACAAAATCACTTGGATCAAATAATCCTTACAATGTGGTGCGTGCGACTATTGATGCACTTGCACGAATTAAAGCTTAAGGAGTAACTTATGCTAGAAAAAATTAAACCCGCACAAGGTAGCACAAAAGACATTAAGCGTGTAGGTAGAGGGCAAGGCAGTGGTATGGGAAAAACCTCCACTCGTGGTGGCAAAGGACAAACTGCTAGAAGCGGTTACAAGGCAAAAAGAGGATTTGAAGGTGGGCAACAGCCATTGCAAAGGCGTTTGCCTAAAGTGGGCTTTACTTCGCGTGTGCAAAAGCCTATTGTCATCAATGTAGATAAATCACAAATCTTTGATTCAATGGCACAAATTGATATGGAGACTTTACGCAAACATTTTAGTATTCCTAAAAATGCGGTAAATATTAAACTTATTGGCTCAAAAGCTAAGGGTTTGGTGTCTAAAATCAAAGATGAGTGTATTAAAACAAGTGGAAGTAAATAATGACAAAAGGCATTGTAAATAGGATTCTTATCACACTTGCTTTTTTATTTGCGTATAGAATCTTGGCGTATGTGCCAGTTCCGGGTGTTGATGTGTCCATCATTAAGTCATTTATTGATGATAATGCAAATAATGCCCTAGGCTTGTTTAATATGTTTAGCGGTAATGCGGTGGAGCGTTTTAGTATTATCTCCTTGGGTATTATGCCCTACATCACAGCTTCTATCATTATGGAGCTTCTCGCAGCGACTTTTCCTAATCTTGGCAAAATGAAAAAAGAACGCGATGGTATGCAAAAATATATGCAAATCGTGCGTTATGCAACTATTGGAATTACGATTATTCAAGCAGTGAGTGTAAGTATTGGACTAAATAGTATGAGCAATGGGGCTATTAAGATTGATTTGAATCTATTCATCGTTGTGGCTGTGTTTTCTATGCTTACGGGGACAATGTTGCTTATGTGGATTGGTGAGCAGATTACGCAACGCGGTGTGGGTAATGGGATAAGCCTTATTATCTTTGCTGGGATTGTTTCAGCAATTCCTTCAGATATTGGTAAGACTTTTAATCTTGTAAATACCGGACAACTCAATGTCTTTGTGCTTCTTATTCTTCTTGTGGTGATTTTGGCTACTGTTGGGGTGATTATTTTCATTGAGTTGGCTGAAAGACGCATACCTGTTTCATACGCACGCAAGGTTGTTATGCAAAATCAAAACAAACGCATTATGAATTACATTCCTGTGAAAATGAATCTAAGTGGCGTTATCCCCCCTATTTTTGCTTCCGCGTTGCTTGTGTTTCCTTCCACGATTTTACAAGCTTCTTCAAATAGCGTGATTCAAGCTGTGGCAGATATTTTGCGACCTGATGGGTATGTATATAATCTTTTAATGTTTATTTTTGTAATTTTCTTTGCATATTTTTATGCTTCTATTGTGTTTAATGCAAAGGACATTGCGGATAATCTTAAAAGACAGGGTGGTTTTATACCCGGTTTGCGTCCCGGTGAAGGAACAACGAATTTCCTTAATAATGTTGCAAGTAACCTTACATTTTGGGGTGCGTTGTATCTAGCTCTTGTTTCCACACTTCCTTGGGTGCTTGTTAAATTTACGGGTGTGCCTTTCTATTTTGGTGGGACGGCAGTGCTTATTGTCGTGCAGGTTGCTATTGATACGATGAGACGCATTGAAGCTCAAATCTATATGAGTAAATATCAAACGCTAAGTGCCGTAGGGCTCTAGAGTATGGCGATTAGTATCAAGAGTAAAAAAGATATAGAATCTTTGCGGATACCAAATAGGATTGTCGCTCAAACTTTGCAGCTTTTAGCGTCTCAAGCAAAAGAGGGGGTTTCTCTCCTTGAGCTTGATAGTATGGCAAAAGATTTTATCGCTTCACAAGGTGGGAGAGCTGCTTTTTATAAACTTTATGGATTCCCACAATCTATCTGCACATCACTCAACCAAGTTATTATTCACGGCATACCTAATGAGTATCGTTTGCAAAATGGCGATATTTTAGGGATTGATATTGGTGTGGAATATGGCGGCTGGTATGGCGATGCAGCAATTAGTGTGGGGATTGGTGAGATAAGCACGGAGAATGAGAATCTTATCGCGTGTGCAAAAGATGTGCTGTATGAGGCTATTTCACATATCAAGGTGGGTATGCGATTTAAAGAGCTTAGCTTTTTTTTACAAGATTCTATTATAAAGCGTGGTTTTGTGCCATTGCGTGGCTTTTGCGGACACGGAATAGGCAGGGCTCCACACGAAGAGCCAGAGATTCCAAACTATATAGAATCTCCTAATATTAAGCAGGGTCCAAAGATTAAAGAGGGTATGGTGTTTTGTATAGAACCAATGATTGCTCAAAAAGATGGTGAGCCTGTGATTTTGGGCGATAAGTGGTCTGTTGTGTCCAAAGATGGATTAAATGGAAGTCATTATGAACATACCATTGTTATTGTAGGTGGCAAGGCAGAGATTTTAACGGAGGTATAAAATGGCAAAAGATGATGTGATTGAAGTTGATGGAAAAGTGATTGAGGCATTGCCAAATGCTACTTTTCGCGTTCAGCTTGAAAATGGGCATATAGTGTTGTGTCATATTGCTGGAAAAATGCGTATGCACTACATTAAGATTTTACCCGGTGATGCGGTCAAAATTGAGCTTACACCTTATAGTTTGGATAAGGGTAGAATTACTTATAGATATAAATGATTCGTGTAAGTAGTTTTTAAATATTTTTTCTGTAAAATCCGCGGTTTTAACTCAAAAAAGTTAAAAAATCATAAGGAGTAGGTATGAAAGTTAGACCTTCAGTCAAAAAGATGTGCGACAAATGCAAGGTTATTAAGCGTAAGGGCGTGGTTAGAGTGATTTGCTCAACCCCAAAACATAAACAAAGACAAGGATAAACAATGGCTAGAATTGCTGGTGTAGATTTGCCAAAAAAGAAAAGAGTAGAATATGCTCTCACTTATATTTACGGCATTGGGCTTAAAAGTTCAAGAGATATTCTCAAGGCTGTAAATATTTCTTTTGATAAGCGAGTTTTTGATCTCAGCGAAGATGAAGTTTCATCAATTGCAAAAAAGATTCAAGAGAGTTATATGGTGGAGGGAGATCTCCGTAAAAAGGTAACAATGGATATCAAAGCCTTAATGGATTTGGGAAGCTATCGTGGTTTAAGACATAGAAAAGGCTTACCTGTTCGCGGACAGACAACTAAAAATAACGCCCGCACACGCAAAGGCAAGAAAAAAACAGTTGGTAGCAAGTAAGGAGTAGTCAAATGGCAAAAAAAAGTATAACAAAGAAAAAAGGTGCTAAGAAGAATATTGCACGAGGTGTTGTGTGTATTTCTGCGTCATTTAACAATACAAATGTAACTGTTACTGATGAAATGGGTAATGTGTTGTGCTGGGCTACCGCTGGTGGTTTGGGATTCAAAGGGAGTAAAAAATCCACTCCTTATGCAGCACAACAAGCAGTAGAATCTGCGATGGAAAAAGCAAAGGAATGCGGTATTAAAGAAGTTGGTATTAAAGTGCAAGGACCGGGAAGCGGACGCGAGACTGCGGTAAAAAGTGTTGGTGCGATTGAGGGCATTAAGGTATTGTGGCTTAAAGATGTTACGCCACTGCCACATAATGGATGCAGACCACCAAAAAGAAGAAGAGTGTAAGGGGTAGAGATGGCACGATATAGAGGACCAGTTGAAAAACTAGAAAGACGATTTGGCGTTTCTTTAGCGTTAAAAGGTGAGAGAAGATTGGCGGGAAAAAGTGCGCTTGATAAGCGTCCTTATGGACCCGGACAGCACGGACAAAAGCGAGGTAAAATTTCTGAATACGGCTTACAGCTTCGTGAGAAGCAAAAAGCTAAAATTATGTATGGTGTGAGTGAAAAGCAATTCCGTGCGTTGTTTAGAGAGGCTAACAGACAGGAAGGCAATACGGGTGAAAATCTTGTGCGTATCATAGAGCAACGGCTTGATAATGTTGTGTATCGTATGGGTTTTGCTACAACTCGCCGTTTTGCGCGTCAGTTCGTTACACACGGGCATATTCTTGTAAATGGTAAGCGCGTGGATATTCCATCATATATGGTTAAGCCCGGGCAAAAAATTGAAGTAAAAGAAAAGAGCAAGAATAATCCACAGGTTGCTCGAGCGATTGATTTGACAGCTCAAACAGGTATAGTGCCTTGGGTAGATGTGGATAAGGAAAAGAAGTTTGGTATTTTTACGCGTTTTCCACAGAGAGAAGAGGTAGTGATACCTATTGAAGAAAGATTGATTGTTGAGCTTTACTCTAAATAATAAATAATATTAAGGACGCAGAATGAATATGATTAAAATTGAGCCTTATATCCCTACGGATATAAGCATTGAAGAGGTTTCAAGCAATAGAATTAAAATCAGTGCTTATCCTTTTGAATCTGGCTATGCTATTACCTTAGCACATCCATTGCGTCGCTTGTTGCTTTTAAGTTCTGTGGGGTATGCTCCTACTGCGCTTAAGATTCAGGGTGTTACGCACGAGTTTGATTCTATTCGTGGGATTGTTGAAGATGTCTCTCATTTTATTAGCAATCTTAAAAACATTCGCTTTCTTATCAAAGATGAGACACTTGATAGTGTGCAGGTGCATTATGAGTTTAAGGGACCTATGGTGCTAAGTGCCAATGAGCTTGCCAATGAAAGTGTAGATGTGGTGAATCCTGAGGCGTATTTGGCTACAATTAATGAGAATGCTTCAATTAGTTTTTCACTCATCGTGCAAAAGGGTATAGGCTATGTGCCAAGCGAGAGTATCCGTGGCAAGATAGCAGAGGATTATATTCCTCTTGATGCGTATTTCACACCTGTGAAAAAGGCTATTTATGAGATTGAAAATGTGCTTGTTGAGGATAATCCAAACTATGAAAAGATTATTTTTGACATAGAGACAGATGGGCAGATTGAGCCACTTACTGCATTTAAAGAGGCTATATCGGTTATGCATAAGCAAATGAGTATCTTTGGTGTTGATTTAAGTGCTACGCCAAATGGCAGTAAGAGTATTGCTGAAGATTCTGGGGAGTTGAAGACATTGATGATTAAGATTGATACACTGAATCTTAGTGCAAGATGCTTTAACTGCCTTGATAGATCAGGCTTGAAGTATGTGGGAGAGCTTGTTATTATGAGTGAAAATGAGCTTAAAAACATTAAGAATATGGGTAAGAAATCCTACGATGAGATAACTGAAAAGTTAGAGGAGCTTGGATACCCTGTTGGTGGGGAAATTGCTGAAGACATTTTGCAGCTTCTTAATCGTAAATTAGCAAAAATTAGAAATAGTTAGGGAGTAGGGATATGAGACACGGACACGGATACAGAAAGCTAGGGCGAACTTCATCACATCGTAAGGCATTGTTGAAGAATCTTGCGGTTGCCCTTATCACACACGGCAAAATAGAAACGGGCGTATTTAAGGCAAAAGAATTGCAAAGCTATATTGAAAAGCTTATCACAGCTGGGAAGGCTAATGACTTAAACGCACATCGTTATGTGTTTGCGTATTTGCAAGATAAGGTAGCGACAAAAAAGCTTGTAACGGAGCTTTCGCCAAAATACACAGATAGAAATGGTGGCTATACGAGAATCCAACGCACGAGATTGCGAAAGGGTGATGCTTCGCAAATGGCTATCATTGAGTTTGTGTAATATGAGTAAAAAGCTAGAATTTCTAGCTTTTTACTTTACTTTCTAAATTTCTTCTTTTATTATTTTTTCAACACTTTTAATCCACTTTCAATCTTTTTTTTGAGACTTGTGTTTATCTGCTCAATTACTTTGCTTAATGATGAGTGTTATATTGCTGTGGCTTTTATATTTTAAGCTATACTTTTCCTTTTATTTGACTTAGGCAAAAGGACATAAATGAAAGCGATATGTGGGGATTATAGTTATACACATTGTGTGCGGAAAATCTATGCTTTTAACATAAATGGCTTACTCCAAGCCTTACAGATTCTAGATAACTTCCTACATTCAAAGCAAAAAGGCTACTTTATAGGTTATATGACTTATGAGGCTGGAATCTTACTCCAAACCCATTATGCGAACTTGCCTATAATGACATATAAACACAAAAAGCAGCCCCTATTATATTTTGCCCTTTATTATAAGCGAAAAAAAATAAAGCCACTCAAGCCCAAAGGTAAATTTTCCCTAAATATCGCTAAAAATTTAGATGACAAAGCCTACAAACAGCATTTTCTCACAATCAAAGAAAATATTAAGCAAGGACATACCTATCAGCTGAACTACACCCAAGAGATTTTGCTCCACTCTTCCCTGCCTTCAAAACAGCTTTTTCAACATCTCTCCATTAGGCAAAACACTCCATACAAGGCTTATTTAAGCAATGCTTTTCTTAAAATCCTATGCTTTTCGCCAGAATTATTTTTCAAAATAAAAAACAACACCATCACAACCCAGCCTATGAAAGGCACGATAAAAAGGGCATTGCACGATGAGAATCTCAATATAAAAAAACAAAAAGCAAAAGATAAAGCCTTGAAACTTGCCTTACAAAAAGACAGCAAAAATCGCAGTGAAAATTTAATGATTGTTGATTTACTCCGCAATGATTTAAGTAAGGTGATTGCACCAAACTCGCTGAAGGTTAAAGAGCTGTGTGCTATTCATTCTTACCCTTCTGTTCATCAAATGATTTCCACAATTAAAGGGCGTTTGAAAAATGACTTTTTACTCTCGCAGATTTTTCAAGCACTCTTTCCCTGTGGTTCTATCACAGGTGCGCCAAAGCTTAAGACTATGGATATTATCTCGCAGCTAGAATCTCGCCCAAGAGGCGTGTATTGCGGGGCTTTGGGTGTTGTTTCATATAAGGAAACTTGCTTTTGTGTGCCTATCCGCACTTTGAGTAAGATTCGCAATGAAAAGGTTTATCGCTATGGTGTGGGAAGTGGGGTAGTGTGGGATTCTGTGTGTGAAGATGAGTTTGCTGAATTAAAACTAAAAAGTAAGTTTTTAAACGCTCAAAATCAGCAGTATGACTTATTTGAAACAATGCTTTATAGGAATGGGCGTATTTTTCTGCTTGATAGGCATTTGAAGCGATTGCAAAGCAGTGCCTTAGCCTTGGGGTTTAATACAGAGCAGCTCTCACGCCTTGTCTCATCGCAACGCACAAATCAGTTAAACATCACTACTTTTGACGCATTTTATATGCAATGCGGAGATTTGTCTTGTATTGATAACACGATGTGGCAGGATTCAACGCAGTTTTGTGAGAATCTTGGTGCAAATAAGCTTAAAAATGTAAATGGCTTGAGTGATGAGTGTATTTTGCGACTGGTCTTGTCTCATAATGGCAATTTGCGTTTAGAATCCTTGCCCTTACTGCCACTTTCTACCAATAAAGTGATAATTTCTCCTAAGACGCTAGATTCTATTCATTTGCTTGTTTCGCATAAAACAACCCACCGCCCACATTTTGCCACAGCACAAAAGATGATAGGGCAGGGAAAAATTTTTGATATGATTTTTTATAATCAAAAAGGCGAGATTACAGAAGGCAGTAGAAGTAATATTGTGTGTGAGATGAAGGGGAGATTTTGCACCCCGCATTCACAAAGTGGGCTACTGCAAGGCACATTGCGGGGTATGCTTTTAGATTCTGGGCTTATTTTTGAAAAAAGGCTCACACTTAAGCATTTGCATAAGGCAGATAGAATCTTTTGCCTTAACTCCGTGCGGGGCGTGGTGCAAGTGGAGTTGCAAGTATAGAATCTTAAGAATTTAAAGGCGATAAGCGATGAAATACAATAAAAGTAATTTTTCACACAAGCAAGTATTGATTATTGATAATTATGATTCTTTTACTTACAATGTGGTGTATTTGCTTTCAGCCCTTGGTGTTAAACCACAAATTGTGCCAAATGACACGCCCCTATCTCGTATAAAAAAGCTTGATTTCTCTCATCTTATCATCTCGCCCGGTCCCAGTCACCCGCTAGATTCAGGCGTGTGTTTGGAAGCGATTGTAACCTTTGCTCCAACGCATAAGATTCTAGGAATCTGTCTAGGACATCAATGTATCGCTCAAGCTTTTGGTGGGGAAGTCATCTCTTTGCCAAATCCCACTCACGCAAAGAGTGTGAGATTATATTTTACGCCAAATGCTTTGTTTGAAGGTATCCCACAAGGCATACAAATAGCCCTTTATCATTCGCTCTATGTCAGTAAGCTTGGGGAGTGTGAGGCGTTGGGATATAGTGAAAATAATGTGCTTATGGTGCTTAAGGCTAAGGATTATGATTGTTATGGTGTGCAGTTTCACCCTGAATCTATTTTGCAACAAAAAGGCAAAAGGATTATGAAAAATTTTCTAACCCTGATTTGACATAAGCAGACAAAGTGTGTGATGTGAGAAGCAAAATATATAACGCTTTATTATTTTTTTTAAGCGACTGTTACAAAAAAGGATATGTTAAAAAATATACAAAGCTATAATGAGTAAATGGGTAAAATAATACTTTCATTTTTGCAAAGATAGTGTATCATTTCGCCTTAGAAAACAGCAAACAAACAACTTACAACAAATAAGCTCAGGATAAGGATAATGACACAACACACAGAAATGGCTTTGAACGCACAAGAAGTGGAGATTCTGCACGAGTGCGATGAGCTGACCCTTGATTTTACTTCGCTTAATAAAGATTCTATAAGTGTGATACCACCGCAATGCGTGGTTATAGGCTATGGGGATTTATGTGATGCGTTTTTGTCTCTTTGTGTGGAAAAAGAGCATTCCTATGTTTTGGAAGTCTCACAGCTTCTGCCACAGGACTTTGTAAGTTTAAAGGGGCATTTGGGAGCATTTAATCTGCGATTTAAAAATGCTCTTGGCGAGATAGAGAGTCTTCAAACCGCACAGGTTGTGTGCTTTGCCCCACTTGATTTGCCTGAATGTAAGGGTGTGCATAGGCCGAATATGTATGAGAGTGCTAATCAAATGCTTCAAGCCCTTTTGGGATTCTGTGGGGAGCAGAGCTATGAGAGAAATATTATTTTTGATCCCACGCATTGTCAATTTCAGCTAAGACGCCCTTTAGCAAATGGGGAAAGTGTGTGTCATAGCTGTGTGGATATATGCCCAACTATTGGTATTACAAGCGATAAAAATGCTAGAGTCTTGGAGCTTTCTGCGATTGATTGTATTGCGTGTGGGCGATGTGTGAGTGTCTGCCCCACAGGGAGTGTGCAGCGGCAGGGCGATGGATTAGAGGCTTTTACTTACAAGGTGAGATTGTATAAACACTATATTCCGCTTGTGGTGGGAAGAGAAGTCTTTGAAGACAGTGAGTTTATAGAGAATCTTAAGATTCTAAAAGAGCAAAATCCCCTTATCCTGCCTTTTGTATTGAGTGTGCCAGATATGCTAAATAGTGTGTATTTTTTGACATTGTTGCAAGAGAGTGGCTCTCCTATCATTCTATACACTCCACTTGGCAAACACACAAATGCCGATAAAGATTCTATAAATGAAATATATCAAAGATTTTTTTCTTCAATAGCCATTATGGAGCTTAGCGAGATAGATGATATATCTATATTAAAGCCCCTGCCACAAAGCCATTATGTCTATACCCCAAGGGAAAATGAGAGTAGCAAAGACATATTTGCAGAGAGAATGCGATTTTGGATAAAGCAAGAGAGCTATGGCAAGGTTAAGATTCAGGGCTTTGGGATTTTAGGTATTAATGCGGAGCAATGCACCTTGTGCCTTAGCTGTGTGGAGGCGTGTAATACAAAGGCATTAGTCAATAATCAAAGTCGTTTTGAGCTTTTGTATAAACCTGCCCTTTGCACGGATTGTGGATATTGTGTAGCAAGCTGTGCGGAGCAGGTGCTAAGTTTAGAATCTTCTAGTCTAGTATTAGAGGAGAAAAGTTTTGCTTACACACCTATTGCAAGTGATGAGCCTTTTAGATGTGTGGAGTGTGATAAGGTATTTGCCACACAAAAAAGTATCAATAAGATTAAGCAGATTCTACTGCCAAGCTTTGGCAGTGATAGCTTAAAGCTTAGGATTTTAGGATGCTGTGCTGATTGCAAAGTGAAAGTGATGTTTGAAGGATAGATATGCCACAGAATAATGTAGAATCTTTAGCAAAAGCAAGAGCTTTATATTATGACTTTTTTGCTGGGTTGTTTTTGTATGAGTTATTAAGTGAGCGTGGCAGTGTGCTTTTAGAACAGATTAGAATCTTAAGGGAAAATAGCTTAAGTGAAAGCGATAAAGTGCATTTTGAGCTTTTGGAAAGTGAGATTATGCATAAAGGTATAAAAGGAATACTTGATGAATATACACGAACTTTTATTTTGCCTTTTGATACTCCTTTGCCTAATACGCCAATGCCTCAAAGAAAAAGGCGAGATTCTAATGAAATGGAATCTAATATACACTCCCAGAGTGTGGGGCATATAATGCTCTATCTCTCACATTATACTGAGGGCTGTTTAAATGGTAAATCCCTGCTAAAGGCACGAGGACTAACTAAGCAAAGCACCTTTAGACTTAATAGCAAAGAGTGTAAAGAGAGCGAGGAGCATTTGGGATTTTTACTCTTGCTTATGCGACATCTCTTGCTTTCAAATGATGAGAATGACAAAAGCTTAAGCATAGAGGTGGCAAATGAGCTTGTTTTACCTTTGGGCGAGTATGTAAGCAAAGCATTACAACAAAGGGAGGATTTAAGCTATTATGCGAGTATAGGAGAGTTGCTCAAAAGCTTTTTACAGGTGGAATCTGCTTTGCTGTAGGGGTAATGCTGTAAGAGTAATGGCGGTAGGCTGATTTGAGCTTTTAGTCTTAAAAGTTCAAATGGGTTTATCCCAAAAGTCAAAAAGCAAAGGAGGCTCTATGAGTAAAACGCAAGAAGACAATCAATCAAGGCGTAAGTTTTTGAAAACTGCTGGGATTGGTGGGGTTGTGGTTGCGATAGGCTCCCTTAGTTTGAATGGGTGTTCTGGAGAACACAAACAAAAAGAAGTCATCAAGGGTAAAAGCAAAAAGCAAGAGATTTTGTATCGTAGCGATACGCAGTATTGGCAGACATATTTTTCTGTTGCCAAATGACATATAAGGAGTGAAAATGAGCGAAGTGAATGAAAGACGCAATGCGAGACGCTCATTCCTTAAGCTTTCCGCATTGGCTTCTGTGGCTGGTGTGAGTAGTGCTTTTGGGAATGAGGGTGAGCGTGTCATTAGAAAGGCAAGTGAGGCGGAGCTAAAGGAGCGTTATCCTAACGCAAAGCGTGTGAAAACGATATGTACACACTGCTCTGTGGGCTGTGGGATTATCGCTGAAGTGCAAGATGGCGTGTGGGTGCGTCAAGAAGTCGCCCAAGATCACCCCATTTCACTTGGCGGACATTGCTGTAAGGGTGCGGATTTGATTGATAGGGCAAGAAGTGAGACGCGTTTGCGTTATCCACTTGAAAAAGTCAATGGTAAATGGGAACGCACAAATTGGGATAGTGCGATGGATAAAATCGCTTCAAAACTAAGCAAGATTCGTGAAGAAAGCGGACCTGATGCGGTAATGTGGATAGGAAGTGCAAAGCTCTCAAATGAACAAGCTTATTATTTGCGTAAGTTTTCTGCATTTTTTGGGACAAATAATCTAGATCACTGCAATCGCGTTTGACACTCCCCAACAGTCGCCGGTGTGGCGAATACATTTGGATTTGGTGGAATGTCAAACCATATTGCCGATATGATGTTTTCAAAATATATTTTCATCATCGGTGCAAATCCTGCGGTGAATCACCCTGTATCTATGGTGCATATTTTACGCGCTAAAGAGGCTGGAGCGAAAATTGTCGTTGTAGATCCGCATTTTAGTAAGACTGCGGCAAAGGCTGATGAATATCATAGAATCCGCAGTGGGACTGATATTGCCCTTGTGTATGGTATGCTTCATCATATTATTAAAAATGACTTGCACGATAAGAAATTCTTGCAAGAGCGGATTTATGGCTATGAGGAAATCATCAAGGAAGCGATGAAAATGACGCCTGAAGAGGCAAGTAATATTACTGGGATTCCCGCTGATACAATCCGTCATATTGCTGAAGATATGGCAAAGGCAAAGCCTGCAAGTCTCATTTGGAATCAAGGGCTAACACAGCACACAGTTGGCACAAGCAACACGCGGATTATGCCGATTTTACAAATGTTCTTGGGTAATATGGGTAAAAATGGTGGCGGTGTCAATATCTTACGCGGACACGATAATGTGCAGGGAAGTTCAGATATGGCAGCAAACCCTGATATCTTGCCCGGATATTATGCGTTAAATGAAGCGTCTTGGCGACATTTTGCAAAGCATTGGTATGTTGAATATGAATGGCTACTCTCACGCTTTAAAGATAAAAAGATGATGGAATCTAGCGGTTATGCACATTCTACTTGGAAGTTTGGTGTGCTAGAACCTGAAAATGCGGCAAACAATGGCGATACGATGTTGCGTGCGTTAGTGGTTATTGGCACAGGTATGACTTCTGTATCTTTGCTTGACTTGCAAAAAAAAGCAATGGATAAGCTAGAGCTTGTGGTGTTTATTGACCCCTATGTCAATGACTTGGCTATTTATAGCGATAGGGATAATGACTTATTCTTACTTCCAGCAGCTAGTCAAATGGAAAGCTCTGGTTCAGTAGCAGCGACAAATAGAAGCTATCAATGGCGTTCTAAGGTTATGGAGCCACTGTTTGAATGCAAGGAAGATCAAGAGATTCTCTTTGAGTTTGCTAAGCGATTTGGATTCTTAGAAGAGTATCAACGAAGTCTTTATGAGATTGCTAAAAAAGATGGGCGAAGTGAATTCATATGGCCAGAAGATGCGACAACAGAGCTAACGCAAAGTATCCGCAGTATCGGCTTACAAGGTATGAGTCCTAAAAGGCTAAAAGCACATCAAGAAAATTGGCATATGTTTGATAAGGTAACGCTGGAGGGTAAAGGTCCATTTAAGGGCGAATATTATGGATTGCCTTGGCCTTGCTGGAGTGATAAACACCCCGGAACACCGGTATTTTACAATGATAGTATTCCTGTTATGCGTGGTGGTATGGGCTTTAGGGTGAATTGGGGCGATACTTCTCCAGATGGGAAAAGTATGTTTTCAGCGCGTTCATTGCCCAGCTCTAAAATCGCCGGACATCCGCCTGTGAGTGCAGCAAATGCTGAATCTTTAGGCTTAAAATTAAGTGCCGAAGAGAAAAAGGCGGTTGAAGGTAGCACTTATGCTCTTGGCTTTGGTAATAATATTTTAGCTGAAAAAGCACTTGAAGCAGGACTTTGTCCTTATGGTAATGGAAGAGCTAGGGCGGTTGTGTGGAATTGGTATGATAAGATTCCATTGCATCGTGAGCCTATCCACTCTGTGCGTGGGGATTTGGTGGATAAATATCCTAACTTCCCAGATAAGCCAAATCATTTTAGGGCAAATATCAAATACCGCTCACGACAGATTGAAAAAGATTGGGTAAAAGAATTCCCTATCAATATGCTAAGTGGGCGTTTGGTCTCACATATGGGGACAGGGACGGAAACACGAAGCGCGAAGTATTTAGCTGAAGTGCATAGCGAAATGTTTGTTGAGATTCACCCTGATAAAGCCTTTGAACTAGATATCAAAGATGGCGATATGGTGTGGGTGTATGGCACAATGGATACTCGTGCGTTGATTAAGGCTAAACTCTCGTATCGCGTTGATGTCAATAGCGTGTGGATACCTCAAAATTTCTCTGGGCTTGATCAAGGTAAGAATCTGCTTGATAAGTATCCTGAAGGCACGGCTGCTTATGCTATTGGTGAATCTGCAAATATGATTTCAAGCTATGGATTTGACTATAACACAGCTTGTCCGGAGACAAAATGCGGATTATGCCGCATTGAGAAAGCGTAGGGAGGTAGGCGATGAGTGATACTTTATTAAAAATGGGCTTAAATGATCCCGGACACGCAAGAATCAAGTTTTATTGCGATGATAATCGCTGTATTGACTGCCACGGCTGTGATGTAGCGTGTAAGGAAGCTCACCACTTGCCTGTGGGGATTAATAGAAGACGCGTTGTAACGCTCAATGATGGGATTCAAGGTGCGGAAAAATCTATATCTATTGCTTGTATGCATTGTGCTGATGCACCTTGTGCAAAAGTCTGCCCGGTGGATTGCTTTTATATCCGTGCAGATGGAATTGTCTTGCACAATAAGAAAACCTGCATTGGCTGTGGATATTGCTTGTATGCTTGTCCTTTTGGCGCACCGCAATTCCCCAAATCTGATGTATTTGGCTCACGCGGCTCAATGGATAAATGCACATTCTGTGCTGGTGGTCCTGAAGAGACAAATAGTGAGGAAGAATATCGCTTGTATGGGCAAAATCGCATTGCAGAAGGCAAAGTCCCTGCGTGTGCGGCGATGTGCTCTACAAAGGCACTTTTAGCAGGTGGAAGCGATGATGTAAGTGCGATTATCCGTGAGCGTGCTTTGAAAAAAGGGCTAGATCCTGCAAGGACACCGCATACTTGGCAAAAAGCCTATGGTGATTAATCTATAAGGAGTGATGAATGAAACATATCTTTATAGTGTTGCTTGGGTGTGTATTATGTGTGCTTAGTGCGTATGGTGCGGGAGATTCAGTGAGTGTGAGTGAGCCAAAGGGTGCGATTACATTTAAGACAAATACTGACATTTATGGGACTGCACAAATTGAAGCCATTAAAAATTGGGGCTTAGGCACAAATACGGCTGGGGTGATAGAATCTAGTGTTGTTGAAGGTAAAGGCGGGAGTATAGAGCCACTCACTCACGGCGAAGATATTAGTGGGATTCGTGGCTGGAATGGTTTAGGAGAGCTTTTTACAATTCTGCAAGAGCAGTATTTTGCTCTTATCTTTTTGCTGATTGTGATTTTTGTGCCAATGGCGTTTTATGGGCACTATAAGATTGTTGGGAAGCGACACTATTCACACGATAGTTTTTTGGTTGTTTTTACAAAATACAATATTATCGTGCATTGGTGTGCGGCAGTGCCTTTTGTAATGCTCTGTCTCACAGGGCTTATGATGGTTTTTGGTGATAAGCTTGGTGGTGGTGCGTTGATACGCTTTGCACGAGATGTGCATGGGTTTGCTACTTTATTTTTTGCTGTGTTTGGGACATTGATGTTTTTGATGTGGGCGAAAGATTGTCTGTTTAAATCCTATGATATTAAGTGGATGATGATTTTAGGCGGTTATTTAGATAAGATTAATCGCGAAGTCCCCGCACATAAATTTAATGCCGGGCAAAAGATGTGGTTTTGGGTGGCTACACTTGGTGGAGGCGTGATGGTTTTCACCGGAGCAGTTATGTTCTTTCAATGCACGGATATTAATACCTTGCGACTTATGGCGATTTTGCATAATGTGCTTGGTTTTGCTGTCATTGCCCTTTTGATAACGCATATTTATATGGCAGTCTTTGCCATTGAAGGTGCTATGGAATCTATCATCAATGGCAAAATGGGTGAGGAAGAACTCTCTATGCTTCATAGCCTTTATTACAAAGATTTAAAGGCTCAAGGTAAGCTAGATTCTATGCGGTTTAAACATTAAGGGTTTGTGCCACAAAAAGAGTGTATGTTGCAAAAGGGCTTGTGTTGAAAAAAGTCGTGCATAAAATGCGTATGTTAAGAATCCATAGAGATGGCAGGGCGGAGACATTACAAGATGATGTCATTGAGGAGCAACGCATAGCCTTTTATCTTAATGGCACAAAGCTTTTATCGGTGATGAGTTTGCCTTATCACCAAGACGCTCATTTGGTAGGATTCTTGCTTAATGAGGGCGTGTTAGAATCTGTAAATGATATTGTCTCGCTTGAGATTGCCAAAGATGGCTTAAGTGTGTATATGCAAGCTAAGATTGAAGAATCTAAACTCACTCATCTCCATAAGGAAAAAACTTTAACAACAGGTTGCTGTGTGGGGGTGAGTGCGAATTTTGATGGTGAGATTGCACAGAAGTTTATCGCTTCAACAATGCGAGTGAGTGCGGATAGAATCTTTGAGTTGATTGACGAGTTTAATGCCCCAAGTGAGCTTTTTTCACAGACAGGCTGTGTGCATAAGGCTATGCTTGTGTGTGAAAAAACGCTTATATGCGAAGATGTGGGGCGACATAATGCCATTGATAAAGTCATTGGTATGGCAAGACTAAGTCATTTAAGTTTGCAAGATTCTATTTTAATAGTGAGCGGGAGGCTCTCAATGGAGATGGTGATAAAAGCGGCGATGAGTGATATTCCTATGGTGATTTCTCGTGCAGCTACAACGCATCTTGGCATTAAATCTGCTCAACTTTTAGGTGTCAGTCTTGTAGGCTTTGCTCGTGGTGATACGCTGAATCTTTACACACATACTTCACGCATTGTATGTTAGAACCCTCGGCGTTTTTACCTATTTTGTAAATAGTTGTATATACAACTATTTACAAAATTTGGCTAAAATCTCACTCCAAATTTTTATAATCATCACTTAGGAGTTATTGTATGATGAGAAAAAGTATAGTATGTATAGCATTTGTATTCGCTTCGCAGATGTTTGCGGAGATTCAAAATGACAATTTTGAATCTGAAAAAGTATATCGGTTTGAAGAGATTGAATCTACAAAAGATGATCTACAAATCCAAGGGAATAGTCAAGCCCCAACAAATAAAGGCGAGGCGGATAAGACTTCAGGGCGGCTTTTTACTTTAGCTGAATTATTAGAGGGGGCAAAGAAAAACTACAATCTTGAGGCTAAAGAATTGGCAATTTTACAAGCCCAAGCGGTAAATCGTGCGGCTTATGGGGAGTTTTTACCCACACTTGATGGGGCATATCAATACCAAGATACAGATAATCCAAGTATGCGTCTAAAAGCTCATACAAGCAGTGCCAAGGCGAATTGGGAGGTTTTCAGCGGATTTAAGACTTATAATAAAGTTCGTGAGAAAGGCTCCTTGTATCGTGCAAGTATTGAAGATAAGGAGCATACAAAAGATCAATTATTTTTAAATATCATTGAGCAGTATTATGGGTATTTTACCAACCGCGCACAGCTTTTAAGCCTTGAGCAGAAACGCACACAACTTGAATCTAATATTAAACGCGTGGAGCGTTTGTATAATACAGGGCTTACGACTATTGATGATGTAGAATCTTTGCGCGCAGAAGTCCTTGCCACAGAACACGAACTTGCTAATATTAAAATGGAGATTGAAAAAAATAAATTTATGCTTTCACTTTTATCAAATACTGAAGTAGAGGCACTAGAGCGTAAGACTATCAAAACGCCACTTTTTAAGCTTGATGAGAATAGGCACGATTTGAATATGCTGAATTTCCAAGCCCAAAGTGCTGAATATCAAGCAAGACAGATTAATTATTTACCGATTGTAAGCGTGAGTGATACCTATGTGATTAATAGTGATATTACTAAAAATGGCTCTCTTGCATTCAAGGACTTGCCACCGGGTATGAGTGCAAATGATATGCTTCCTATGATTCAGCGTTCATTCCCACTCAATCAAAATCAAATTATGATAAGTGCAACCATTCGTCTTGATGCCCTAACAATCTATCATCAAAATGAAGCAGCACGACTTGGCTATATGAAATCACTTAAAGAGCTTGCCTATAAAAAAGAAGAGCAGAAAAAAGATGAAAGAATGTATCGTAAAAGCCTAGAGATTGCCGTAGCAAAGATTAAGGCAAGTGAGGCAGCACTGCGTTCAGCAAATATTGCTTTTGACAATGTGGCTAAAAAATATGACGCACAGATTCTAAACTTTACGGATTATTTGCAGTCTTTGACAAAAAAGGTAGAGGCGGAGGCGACTTATAATCAGGCGTTAAATAACTATGAAATGCAAAAAGCATATTATATTTATTACAGCGGACAAGATTTGGCTCAACACATTGAATAAAATTGAGTAGTAAGCAACAAAAAAAAAGGAGAAAAGATGAGAAAGATTCTATTGGTGGGATTAATGTTATTATCGCATATGTATGCGGGTGAAGATATATATGCGATTTTTAATGCTGAAGCGATAAAAGATGCGAATTTGAATCTCGCAACGAGCGGGATTGTATCAAATATTTTAGTTGATGTGGGGAGTGAAGTAAAAAAAGGAGATTTACTTCTCACACTTTTTAACCAAGATATAGAATCTCAAGTGCGTTCAACAGAGCAGCAATATATCTTTGCTAAAAAACAATATGAACGATATCAAAGAAGTGGTGGAGCTGTGGATAGAAACACACTTGATAGGTATAAATCAGAATATAAAAAGCTTGAGGCGGACTATTCTTACCAAATGGCGATGTTAAGCAAAACGCAGCTTAAAGCCCCTTTTGATGGTGTAATCGCTTCTAAAGAGATTGAGCTAGGCGATGGTGTGAGTGCTAATAGCACAAAGCTTTTTAGGCTGATAACTAAAGATGTAAAGCTTGTGCTTGAGTTTGATTTTAAATATATTAGCAAGGTTAAGGTTGGCGATAGATTTGATTTCCGCATTGATGGGAGAAAAGAGGATTTGCATACAACTATTAGCAAAATTTATCCAACTGCCAGCACAAGCACACGCAAAGTCAAAGCTGAAGCCATAGTCCAAGGTGTGATTCCCGGGACATTTGGTGATGGCTATATAAGGACAAAATAATGTATAAGTTTGCCATTACTCGTCCCATTACAACTTTAATGTTTGCTTTTGCGATTTTGTTTTTTGGGTTTTTGGGTGTAAAAAAAATGCCAACTTCACTTTTCCCGGATATTGATTTTCCTGTGGCTGTGGTGATTACAAGTTATCCGGGAGCAAGTGCGGAGATTGTAGAGACAAAGGTAACTGATAAGATTGAAGAAGCGGTTATGGGGATTGATGGGATAAAAAAAGTAACTTCAAGCTCTGCAAGAAATGTAAGTATGGTTATTGTGCAGTTTGAGTTAGAAAAGCCCCTTGATAGTGCAGTGAATGATGTGCGAGATAAGGTGGGGTCTTTGCAGCTAGATTCTGGAGTAAAGACACCAAGTATCAATAAATTTGATAGCTCTTCTATGCCGATAGTTTCAATTTTTCTTACAAGTGATAAGGTGAGTTCAGCCGAGCTTATGCGACACGCTAAGGATAATGTTAAGCCATTATTGCAAAAAATATCTGGCGTTGGTGGCGTGGAGATGAGAGGGCATAGGGAGCGACAGATTAGAATCTTTGTAAGCCCAAGTATGCTAAATAAATATGGGTTAACTTACACAGATATTTCAAATAAAATAGGGCTAGAGAATCTTGAGATAGACGGCGGTAGGCTTATTGGTACATTGCAAGAGTGGGTGATTACCACAGATGCACAAAGCACGGATTTAAGCGATGTGGGGAATATCCGCGTGGCTGAAGGCATTAGATTGGGGGATATTGCAACTATTGAAGATGGGATTGAAGAAGATAAGACTTTTGCGTCTTTAAATAAAACGCCCGGTGTGATTTTTGAGGTGCAAAAAATTTCTGGGGCAAATGATATTGCCATTGCTGATGCGGTGATGAAAGTGCTGCCACAGATTGAAGCTATCAGCCCTGATTATGAAGTAAGGGCATTCAAAGATACGACACAAAATGTTCGTTCAGCCATTGCTTCTGTTGAATTTGATGTGCTTTTAGGGGTATTTTTGGCGGTGTTTGTTGTGTTTATCTTCTTAAGAAGTGGGACGATTACGCTTGTATCGGCTATCAGTATTCCTATTTCTATTTTTGGGACTTTTGCTTTGATGAATTTTTTTGGATTTTCACTCAATATGCTGACACTTCTTGCGGTGGCTCTTGCTATTGGGATTATCATTGATGATGCGATTGTTGTGATTGAGAATATCCATAAAAAGCTAGAATCTGGTATGCGTAAGCGTGAGGCAGCCTATGAGGGTGTGCGTGAGATTGGCTTTGCACTCATTGCCATTTCAGCTATGTTGCTTTCAGTATTTATCCCTGTGGGAAGTATGAGCGGAATTGTGGGGAGATTTTTCCAAAGCTTTGGGATAACCGTAGCCGCAGCTATTGGAATCTCATATATTGTTGTTATTACCATTATCCCTATGGTTTCTTCAATTGTGGTAAATCCCAAGTATTCAAGATTCTATTATCGCACAGAACCATTTTTTAAAGCACTTGATGGCTATTATGTCAAAACCCTTGCTTTTGTGTTGCGAAATAAGATTAAGGTGATTGTGGGCGTTATTGGCGTATTTTTCTTATCTATTATGCTACTAGCTAAGATTGGTATGGAGTTTATTATCCCTGATGATAAGAGTGAGTTTCAAGTCTTTTTGGAGACAAAGCCCGGTATTAGTATGAGTGCGATGAAAGAAAAAACAGGAATCTTGCAAGATATTGTTATGGCAAATGA
Organism: Helicobacter cinaedi PAGU611; assembly: GCF_000284635.1. Lineage (NCBI taxonomy): Bacteria > Pseudomonadati > Campylobacterota > Epsilonproteobacteria > Campylobacterales > Helicobacteraceae > Helicobacter > Helicobacter cinaedi. The sequence goes on from NC_017761.1 coordinate 608,434, forward strand.
GAATGTGGAATTTACTTCATTGCAAATTGGCTATACAAATGAAAAAAATATCTTTAAGGCTCAAATTTATGCGCGTTTAAAGCCTATTAAAGATCGGAAACTTTCGCAATTTGAAATTATGGCAGAGGTGGGCGAAAAGCTTAAAAGTAGTGAGTTGGCTAATGAGTTTGTCATCTCACTATCAGAAGTCTCCGATATGGGTGGAGGGGATAACTCCCCTTATCAAGTAGCTATTCTCGCACCAAGTGATGAAGCATTGCATAAGTCAAAAGATAATCTCATTGCATTGCTTAAAAATGACCCTACTCTTGCAGGAAAGGTAGATAATATCCATATCAATGCTGCGGATAACTTGCCTGAATATCGTTTGCGGGTGCTAAAGCAGAATGCTAGTCGCTATGGTGTGAGTGCAAAAGAGATTGGTAATGTCGTGCGAGGGGCATTCTCTGGGGAAGCGGCGATTGGGTATTATAAAGAGCGTGGGAAAGAGTATGATATTACTATACGCGTGCCTGATACAGATAGAATCTCCATTAATGATATTAAAAAACTGCAAGTGAAAAATGGCAATGGTGAGTTGATGTTTGTAGAGGGGCTTGTGGAGATAGAATCTACAACCGCTCCTTCAGTTATTACGCGTCTTGATAGGCAAAGATCGCTAACCGTGTATGCTTATCCTGTAAAGTATTCTGGAATCTCTTTGGGCGATATGATGAAAATTACCGCTCAAAAGCAGGGTGAGTGGCTTGAATCTGGAGCGACTTTTAGACTTCAAGGTGAAGCAGAAAACGCACAAGAAATGATGATAGCTTTTCTTGTAGCGGTTTTAACGGCTATTGTGCTTATTTATCTTATCCTTGCGGCGTTGTATGAGAGCTTTTTGCAGCCCATTGTTATTATGATGACCTTGCCTTTTAGCTTTTCTGGTGCATTTATCGCACTCTTTGTTGTGGGACAGCCTTTCAGTATGTTCTCGCTTATGGGGCTTATGATACTTATGGGGCTTGTTGGAAAAAATGCGACTTTACTCATTGATGTGGCAAATGAGAAAAGAAAAGAGGGGTATAGCACTGATGAAGCACTTATCCTTGCTGGAGAATCTCGGCTACGACCCATTTTGATGACAACGATTGCTATGGTGTTTGGAATGATACCTTTGGCTATTTCTGTTGGCTCGGGTGCTGGTATGAAGTCGCCTATGGGGATTTGTATTATTGGAGGGCTACTTTTCTCTATGTTTTTGAGTTTGCTTATCGTTCCTGCGTTGTATCGATTGCTTGTGCCAATTGATGATTGGTTGCAGAGATTCTATAAGCCTAAGGCGGAAGATAAGTTTTAACAAAAGGGTGTGATACAATATACAAAAACAAGTTATAATTGCGATATAAGCGTAGATTCTAGGGTGGGGATATGAAGCGAATAGCGTGTTTATGTGTATGTATGTGTGTATGGCTTAAAGCTCAAGAGATAGATGACAATCTCGCACAAGAGTGTGTAAAAAGGCATTACCCGCAGGTGGTGAGGATTGCCGATAATGAGGTGGTGCTTGAATCTGGGGCAAGATTTGTATGGAATGATGGCAGGGAGAAGGACTATGATGAGAAGATTCTCTCCCCCGATATGAATGATGTTTTTACCTATCCCTACCCACTCCAAGGCAATGTGCTGGATCGTAATAAAGATACTTCTAGGGTAAGGCATTTGGGATTTTACAAAGAGATTTATGGGCATTCAGCAGATGAGGTAAAAACTCATCTTGTAAAGTTACCGTGGTTTCCACATCGTTTTGAAAAAGGTTTTGTTGTTGTTACAACGCTTAATGGTGTAAGTGAGGCTTTTGCTCGTGTAATGCAAAGGCTTGAGAATATACCGCAGGCGTATTATCAGTTTTTGAGTGATCAAGATGCTTTTTATTGGCGTAATATCGCAGATTCTCCAAATCTCTCCCCCCATAGCTTTGGGATTGCCCTAGATATTAATACGCAGTTTTCAAAATATTGGCTGTGGGATAGAAAAGAACGCGATGAGTATAAGTATGAAAATCAGATTCCCCTAGAGATTGTTGAGGCTTTTGAGGTGGAGGGCTTTGTATGGGGTGGGCGATGGTGGCACTATGATACAATGCACTTTGAGTATCGCCCAGAAATTATTTGTTATGCGAGAAATTTTAAGTCAGTGCGGTAGAATCTGTGGTGTAAAACAATCTTATCACTTTAAGATTCTTATTTTGCTTTGGATTTGTGGTTAGTCATTAACTCAAGCGTAAGTTCGCTATTTTTTTGGTTTTTGATAAATATTAACTTTTGATTGCTCCCCCCCCCCCCTGTTAGAATGACTCTTTATTTTATAAAAAAGGAGTTAAGAAATGGATATTGCTGTAAGGTTGTTTATTGTAATATCGCCGATGGTTATTGGGGCGTTATTTATTAAAATGGGTAACTTTCCACTTGTGGAAGAAATTGTGTATAGCTTGTTTTTGTTGTATGGCTGGGTAACTTTTGTCTATGTCCTTAATGTTTTATGTGAGATTCGCAGTCTTAAGGTTATCTGTGATAATACTAAAAAATAAATAGAATCTACAACACAAACCGCATAAGTAGGTAGCTGCCCCACACAAACGCTACAAATAAACACGCCATAAGCTGAATGGCACTGCCCATATCCTTTGCTTTTTTGGCTAGAGGATGGATTTCAAGGCTTGTAAAGTCAATGGCATTTTCAATCGCGGAGTTAATAAGCTCTACAATCACAGAAAGCACACAAGGCAAAATTAGCAAAATCAGCTCCTGCCAACTCTGTGCGAGAAAAAAGGCAGCAATGCTTAGCACAAGCCCAACGCTAAAAACTTGCCTAAAGCCCTCTTCTTCTTTCCAAGCTGCCTTAATTCCATCAAGTGAGAAAAAAAAGGCGTTATATAAACGCTTGAAACCTGTTTTACCCTTTTTATCATTGCGTTGATAGTTGTTTTCCATTTTGCACCTATTGCCTTTCTCGCTTATTGTGAGATAATCTCAAAAGTAAAGTTATCTGCAAGGTAAGACGCATAAGGATTCAGTAAAAACTCTTTGAGAGAGACAAACTCTTCTTGTGAATCTGTCTTGCGTTTAAATGAGAATCCAAACTCTTTGCTTTTGCCTAGCACTAAGCTTTCAAGGGCATTGCCAAGCTCTATGATTTCATTATGATAAGTCTCACCCATTATCAAACTTAGCCCGATTGTGGCTAACATATTTACATTTTTGGCATTTTGCTCAAATCCCTCTTGGCTGACAGGTAACCCTTGAGCATTGCTTTGCAGTTCATAATATTTATACAGATCTTTGCTTAAGCCATTGTCCTTGACTTTAAACATAACATTATCAAGGGCATATTTGTATTCTTCAAAATGCGTAGAACTCTCTTCATTCACAAATGCATCAAAATAGAAATCTTGCAGAATCTGAGCGATATTTTGTGTTTTAAAGCCCTCGTGCTGGTAGGTATCAACACCTTGTATTTGGTAGGTCGCATTCTTAGCTGTAATAGTGCATTGCAGGTTTTCAGAGAGCTTGTCATCATTTTGTTTGAGCGAGATATTACATTTCACATTGTTTGGAAAAAAAGACGAAAAAAGAGTAAGATTCTCTTGCAAATCCTTATATTCTTCATCAATATCTTTAACCCCAAGCGTTATATCTTTGATATTAAGTGATGCTTGGAGTGAAGCATTATCCATAGAATCAATATCAAATCCCATATTTTTAAGTGTCAAAATCCCCTCTCCATCTGTGGCAACAATCTTTGGGCTATAACAGCCTATATTTACAAGCCCACTACAGGAGAAAGGCTCCCATTCTGTGATGTAGCCACTCTCTTGGACAAAAGATTCAAATTTTTCATTGAGTGTTTTTTCTAAATGCGACTTGATATCCTTTGTTTTGATTGAGAGAAACACACCCAAACCTAACGCAATTAATGCACCTAACCCCAAAATAAGAGTAATAAGCTTTTTGTTCATCATTTTTTCCTTTTGCTATGAAATATGTGGAATTTGCGGATTATAGCATAATAATCGTAATAAAAAGAGAAAGGATTCCTAGCCTAAGCCTCCTTGTCTTTTATATCAAGGCTAGGCTAGGAATATGAGAGAAAGATTATTTTGTGCTTATGGCACTTGCAGAAGTTTTGTCAATTTCACTGAAATTATAAGGCTTTGTATTTTTATCAAGCTCTAAAAGTTCTTTTGGAGCTTCGCCATTAACTTCGTGATGTTTGTAGTATCGCTCACCTGCTGTGTGTCCATTAAGATCAATTTTATACACAATCTCACCCGGATTAAACTTTTGAATCTCCTCAAAGCCAAGGTTTGAAGTTCTGAAGTTTTTAATGCCATTTTGATTAGCGATTTCAACAAGCTTTGTTTGCCCCATACGCGCCATTTCTACCGCTTGAAGTAGCATACGACTAGCTTCCCTTGGATTATGGAATCCTGTGGAGTTTTCCGCCCCGACAAAATCGCCTCGCATTTGCCCTTTTCTATGAAGTTCAAGTGGCTCGGCTAGGGCTTTTGAGATTTTAGCATCATCTGGTTTGCCATCAGTTTGATATGCAGGAAGTTTGCCTAGCTCTTCACGCAATTTCTTAATATCAAAAATAAGGCTTACAGTCGCATACTCCGCACTTCTCAAATCAAAGGCGACAGATTTTTGAATATCTGCAATTTGCTTTTTGAGATATTCTTCGCTTTGCGTGTGGCAAGTCTTACACGCAGAGTTAATATCAAAAAGTGGTGAAGTGATGTTGTGTTGCGTGATCTTCTTGCCACCTGCACCCTTGACATAAGGCATATGACAATCCGCACAGCTTACGCCATTAGCTGCGTGCACCCCACCGCTAAACATCTCATACTCAGGGTGTTGAATCTTAATCATAGAGGCTTTAGTTTCTTTATGTGTCCAATCCTCTTTAAATATTGGTCGCACCGCATCATAGTGAGCATCAAACATTTCAATTCTAAAAGATTCGCCTTTTTTCCACGCACTCCATGGGAATGTAAGATTAATACCATCTACTTCTATTTCAGTAGCTTTATTCCCATTTCTCCAATGTTCATACTCATCATAAGTTTTTTGTGTGCCATTCCACCATTTTTGGCTTTCGTCACTTGCAATACTCTCTCCCATAACCTTAACTTTCTCACCTGTGGGCTTGAAGTAGTATTCCACGTGGCATTGCGCACAAACAAGCGTTCTCATCTCTTTTCTGTCCGCTTTGATACCTTGAATCGGGTCTTTTTGGTAGCCTCTATCCACAAGTGAATTAATAAGGGCTGGACGCACCACTCTTAGGCTCATATCATCAGGATTGTGGCAATCTGCACAAGTAACACCCATTCTTTTGCCTCCGTGTGGTCCGCCGTGCTCAGCAGAACCCTCTTCTATGCCATTACGCGTAGGGACATTTTTAATCATTGTCCAATATTTTGTGCTATTAAATGCGGTGAAATCGCCTTTGGCTACATTATTGATAAGCCAAGGTGTCCAACCGCTATGGCAGTTCATACACGCAGCGGGTTGTCCGCCAAATTTCGCAAATCCGTGTGCGTTTAGGAAGTCTTTATTGTTTCTTGCTGTATCCATTTGATCCACTTGAATCCAAAAATGCCCTCTCTCTTCGTTAGCATCAAGGCTAAATGGATACCCAGCCCACAAAATTGTTAGCTGTGGGTAGCGGATAAGCTTTGAATAGGCAAGATTCCCACCAAAATTTGTATATTTTGGTGCTTCTGTTTCCACTTTGAGATACATATCAAGGTATTCTGGGAAGTTTTTACCCCAAAAGTCAAAAGTTGGATTCTCATCAGTAAGCTCCACAAGCTGTTTAGAGATGACACCAGTATTTCCCGCTTGTTTTGATGAAATATCTTGATTGAGCCATAAAAGCCCAACAATCACAACAACAGCTACAACAACAAGTATAGGTAGCATTCCTTTCTTTTTCTGCATTTTTTCCTCCTTTAGTAAGTTTATTTAAAATCCGCGCTTATGCCCCACGCCTTCGTGGCAAGATACACAGCTTAAAACACTGCTATCGTGTCCGGGTATGGTTGTGGGATTGACCGCATTTTGGACATATTCAATATGACATCGCACGCAGTTGTCTTGCACCATTTGCTTACTTGCCTCGTTTGCACTAAGATTGGTTGGCAAAGATTCAAGTTCAAAAGTGAAAGCATAAGCGTGTCCTACACCACTTTTTGCCTTGGCAATCCATTTAGAAACAAATCCGTGTGGCAAGTGGCAGTCATTACAAGTAGCCCTTGGTTGCCCTGCAATCTTTTGTGAATGGGGCGCACTGAGATAGTCGCTATACACTTCATTCATAATATGGCAGTTATTGCACGCTTCTGAATCGTTGCTAAGATAAGACATTCCCTTTGCATTATAGAAAGTGTAACACGCTAGGATAAGTATTACAACGAGCAGAATGGCAAAAATGCTTGAGATGAGAGAGAAGGACTTTTTTTGTTGGCTTTGTTTCAATAGACCCTCCTTAAGTTGTTGCCTTATTTGTGTTACCGAGTGATAATTAAGAAAACACTCGTTAGAATTTTATTATTATCATATTGAAAATGATTTGATTTATATCAAAAACAAGGAATAGATGTTATGTTTTTTTATACAAGTTTAGAATCTCCACTTTTTAAGAATGAAAATGTATGTTTTGCCTTGAGCGATCGCTATGGTGGAGTGAGTGAAGGGGTATTTAATGGGCTAAATCTTGGCTATAGCGTGGGGGATTGTAAGCAAAGTGTAGATACAAATCATAGGCGTGTGAAAGAAGCGTTTGTAAAAACTTTTGGCAAGGCAGATTCTAGGGTTGGGCTTGGGGTTTGTGCAGCTGGTGAGAATGGAATGGATAGAGATTTTACTAAAAATGTCCCTATGTTTTATTGTCAGCAGATTCATAGCACAAAAAGTGTGGTTGTAGATGAGAATCTTGTTTCAAAATATGGGCGGTGTGATGGGAGGAGTATGTGTCTTGGGGAGGCAGATGCGATTATTACGCATTTGTCAAATGTGCTTGTTTTTGTTATGGTGGCAGATTGCAACCCTATTTTGCTTTATGATAGGAAAAATGGGGTTGTGAGTGTGATACACGCTGGGCGTAAGGGTGTGTTTGATGGGATTTTGCCCTTTGTTTTTAAGCGTATGAGTGAAGTGTATGGCACGAGGGTAGAGAATTGCCTGATGTATGTGGGAGCCTCTATCCGTTCGTGTTGTTATGAAGTGGGGGAGGAGATACGCACACAAGCGGAGATTCTGGGATTTAGTGATGTGTTTCAGGGGAAGAATCTTGACTTGATTGCTTGTCTTAAGCAGCAAAGTGAGAATCTAGGCTTGAAACCTAGTCAGATGGAGATAAGCCCATTTTGCTCAAGCTGTGAGGGTGGGCTATACTCGTATAGGAGGGATCATTCCACAGGGCGATTTGGACTTTTGGCAATGCTAAAAAAGGGCATTATTTAAGCGTGTATATTGCTATGGCAGTGTGTCCTTTTGCATTGGGTGGGATTTTGATAAAAGATCTGCCGATAAATCCTGCTTTGTTGATAAATTTTCTTATATACCCTCTATCTATGAGCGGAGTTGGCAAAAAGAGCTTCGTCCACATTGTGGCTTTGTAGAAGTCAATATGCTCGGGCTGGACTTGCTCGTGGTAAATTTCTAGCAATGTAAGATTGAAGATTCTAGCTATTTCTTGGAGAGTTTTATCACTAAAGCGGGAGATGTGATGAGGCGGCATATTAAGAATGCCATTGACACAATATTGCAGGAAGCTATCTTCGCTTGGCACAGCGATGATTAGATATGGAATCTTATCTCGATTTTTTTTGTAAAATATCACTTTTTAAGCATTCAATTTGAGCTTGTATGAAAGAGTTTGGATTGCTCGTATGCTCTAAAACTTGGAAGCTACACGCGACATCAAAAGCTTGTGCGTGTGATTTTGCGTATTCTTCAACAGATATATTTTCAATTACAATTCCATTTTTTGCCGCCATTTGCTTTGCTTGCGTACTGAACTCTAAGCCGACATAGTGGGGCTTTGCCTCTTGTGGTAGAAAGTTGGCAAAGGCTGCTTTGCCACAGCCTACTTCCAAGACTTTAGAATCTTTAGCAATGAATTTTTTAGCAAAGTGATACTCGTGCTTTTCACTAAAATAATACCAATCAAGCTGATTTAGGGTGTTGTAGAATGTATCATCACCGGTGGGGATAGAGCCATCTTCACAGATGAAAAATCGCAAATCACAAGCCTTGCAGTGATGATAGAGTAAATCACTTGTGATGAGTGATTGTGTATCAACGCTAAGATTCCTTTGATACAAAGCGATTATGTCATCTCTCTTTACTCTTTGTGTAATATGCGTATCGTTACTATGGCAGAGTATGCAAGGCTGTAGTGTCATTGAAATTCCTTGTTAGCTAAGTTGTGTGGATTATACCACTTCTTTTTAAATGTTTCTTGCCTCCATATATAAGCTTGAAATACCTTTATATACAGAACCATCAGCGTTTATATCAAGCAAATAGGTGTTAAAGTTTAGGATTTGAGAGTGGTTATAATGCATTGTTTGTATGTCACTAAATCCCGCTTGCCTAAGCAATCTATCAAGTGAAAATCTATCATACATCCATTTATGTCGCTCTCCAATACTTGTGCGAATAAAGACTTCATCGCGTATGCTACGCGGGGCTAGAAAATACAGGACTCTAAGATAAAGATTTAAGATTTTATTTGCGATTTTGTCAAGAGTGATTTTGGATTTCAAAGTAGCTACACTAGAATCTACAATGTGTGGAGTAAGTAAATCCTCTCCAACGCGTTCTTTAATAAAATCTGCTTTTGTTATATCTTGGCTTGTGGCTATTTTGCGGAAGCATTCCCCCATTTCTCCGCCACTTTGCATACGCACCATTTGATCAAGCATTTCAATAAGTAGCCAATCATATTCAAACTCAAGCCCTGTAAATTCTTGTCCAAAAGTTTTATTTGCCCCCCCCCCGTCAAAATTCTGCCTTGTAGAATCCACAAGGCGTGAGAGTGTAGAGAGATAGGTAGAGGCTAGGTTTTCTAAATCTGGCACAACAATTCGCACGATGCCATTTGGCTTTAAGATTCTTTTTATCTCTTTAAGAATTTGCAAGGCTTTTTGTGGAGTTAAATGCTCTAAAAAGTGGCTACTATATGCCACATCAAAGCTTTTATCAGTAAAGGGGAGTGTGCCAAGTAGATTTACTTTTTTTACTCTTTTATCAATAGGGCTAAAGTCAATATTTATCCAATCTGGGTGGATTCTACTGCCACAGGCAAAGTTGAGAAGTGAAAGAGACATACTTATCCTTTAAGTTTTTTGGGTGATTATATTCTTCAAATTTTAATAGCCAAGAATCTTTGAGAGATCGTAAAGAGAAATATTTGATCACACATTAAGTTGTTGTGTAAAATCGGTTAGATAGAATACATTGTAAGTGCCATAGAAATATCGTTTGAGTGTGCGAAGGATATGAAGCAAAGTTAGTTTTTGTTTTGATCTTAGGTCGTAATTATGCGGTAAGAATTTTATTCTCAATTCTATTAGATTTTTGATGTATGGCGTATATATTTGTATTTTTGCGCTTCTTGGGATTTTATATCCTCCTAAATCGACTTTATTTTCACCGATAAAATAAAGATTATGAAAATGATAAAATACACATTCAGCTTCTGCGTGTTCTATGATGTTCCATGGGGCAAGTGCGTATTTTGTGTTAGATGGGACATATACGCCTTCAAAACGTTCTGTCCAATCATCAAGATATTTTTGATCTCCAAATTTACCATCCTCAAAGCGTGCAAAACACCATTCCAAACACTTTTGTTTCCACCAAGCTAGAGCCTTTAATCCATTTTTATCTGCTTTAAAACACATAAATTGCACACAATATGTGCCACTTGTATTTTGAAAATATTGATATTGTTGAGCATAGTTATGCTTGGTTAGGAGAATGGAATTTGTTTGCATTTCATCAATGAGCAAATTTGGATTTTTGAAAAAAAATACATCAGCATCAATATAGGTGCAATGTGGGAGTGAAAAGGTGGAGATACAGTATTGAATAATTGCAGGAGTACAAGTCCAGCAGTACTCAGCTAATGTTCGAGCGGACTTAACCGTAAGTAACTCTTCATCTTCAAAATCACTTAATCGTATGGTGGTAATTGGATAGTTTTGAAGTGTTGAGAGATTCGTGAACGTTTCTTCGTCAAATGTAAGAATATAGAGATGAAAATCTTGTGCGTGATTGAAAAGTGATTTAATCATTGCTAATCCGCGTGTAAGATAGTTTTTGTTAAACAGAGTGCAGTAGTAATACATAGATCCTCACTATTCGAATTTGTGAAAAAATAGGACAAGCTGTCTTGTTGAGATTATGGTACGCCCAAGAGGATTCGAACCTCTGACCTACGGCTTAGAAGGCCGTTGCTCTATCCAGCTGAGCTATGAGCGCATATCTAAATTTGCCATCAAGATTCTATGTTGTAAAACACAAATTTAAAGACTTAAAACAAATTGGTTGCGGGAGAGGGATTTGAACCCCCGACCTTTGGGTTATGAGCCCAACGAGCTACCGGACTGCTCTATCCCGCGTCAAACTAACACTACATTTTACAAAAAGTGCTAGAAAATTGTAAAAAACCTGTGAGTTCAAAGAAGTGGCTGGGGTAAAAGGATTCGAACCTCTGAATGCCTGGACCAAAACCAGGTGCCTTACCGCTTGGCGATACCCCAATGAAAAACGAGACGCAATTCTAGCGAGTTTGCTACGATTTGTCAAGGGAATCAAGTCGCCAAAGCCAAAATTGTGGAGATATTTTATAAGACTCCAAGGCAAGATAGAAACTTAGTTTGATATTTACCATAAGTTACTCCATATATTTTACAATGGACACCATTCCTTTAAAAAATGTAGTAATGTATAGTGTGATAAAGCTACATCAAATAAAGGAAAATTCAATTTCAAAGGAAATAAGATGAGTAAAGTTGTAGAACTTTTAAAACAGATTCAGGCGGACGCATCAGTGTTTTATGTCAAGGTGCATAATTTTCACTGGAATGTGAAGGGTATGGACTTTCACCCTACGCACAAGGCAACACAGGAGATTTATGAGCAGTTTGCTGATGTTTTTGATGATGTGGCAGAGCGTGTGTTGCAGCTTGGCGAAATGCCTTATGTAACGCTTGCAGATATGCTAAAAGCAGCAAAAATTAAAGAAGAGAGTAAAACAAGCTTTTGCTCTAAAGAGATTGCTCAAGCGGTTTTAGCTGATTATGAGTATTTTCTCAAACTCTTTACCGAGCTTTCAGCCCAAGCAGACAGCCAAGGAGACAAGGTCAGTGCGGCGTATGCTGATGATAAGGTAGGAGAGCTACAAAAAGCGATTTGGATGCTAAAATCTCAACTCGCATAAGATTTTAATTCCCTAGAATCTACCTTTGTGGTTCTAGGGCAAATTAGCTTTTAAAGAATACAAACTCTAGCTTTCATTATATCCGGCAATTTATTTTATTTTTATACAATCACAGCATTTTAAGATTCAAAAACCAAGGATAGCCAATGTATCAAATGCGTATGAAAGACGCCATAGAGGCGATTAAAAAAGGTGAGATGATTATCATAATGGACGATGAAGACAGAGAAAATGAAGGTGATTTGGTAATGGCTGGAATCTTCTCAACCCCGGAGAAAATCAATTTTATGGCACAAGAAGCAAGGGGACTAATCTGCGTATCTATCACGCAAGAATTAGCCCATAAGCTAGACCTGCCCCCAATGGTAAAAAGAAATGATAGCAACCACGAAACCGCCTTTACCATATCCATTGACGCCAAGGAGACAAAGACGGGGATTTCTGCGTATGAGAGAGATTTAACAATCCGTCTTATGTGCGATAGTAACGCAAAGCCAAGCGATTTTGTGCGTCCGGGGCATATTTTCCCGCTCATTGCTAAGAGTGGCGGCACACTTATCCGCACAGGGCATACAGAGGCGAGTGTAGATATTTGCCGCCTAGCTGGGCTTGCTCCAATAAGCGTAATATGTGAGATTATGAAAAAAGATGGCACGATGGCAGGACGGGGGGATAAATTCCTGCTTGATTTTGCTAAGATTCACAACCTAAAGATTCTCTATGTCAGCGACATCATTCAATACCGCTTAAATTTTGAGAATCTCGTGCGTGAAACTTCGCGTGAAAAGGCGGTGTTTATGGCACAAGAGTGTGAGAAAATCACATTTTTAGATCATTTGCAAAATTGCCATATCGCCTTTAGCTTTAGCCCACAGGCTACAATGCCGCTCATTAGATTTCACAATACAAGTAGTGATATTGCTCTTTTGACAGATTCTAGTGAATGGCAAGCCCTGCAAAAAAGTATAGAGTTGCTATCCCAGCAAGGTGGTTATCTTGTATGCCTTAATAGTGAGAATATGGCAAATAGTGGAAATATTGCAAAAAATTGTGGCGATATTAAAGACTTTGGAATTGGCGCACAGATTCTAAAATCACTTGGTGTGAAGGATTTTGTATTGTTAAGCTCCAATTATGCAAATAAAAGCTATAATGCCTTAAGCGGTTTTGATTTGCATTTGCAAGCAACTATTGAAGTGTAGGAGAACGATATGTTGAAAAAAATGGGGGGGGGGGGGGGGCAACCTTATAGCTTAGAATCTAGTAGCTTCATTCAAACTTCGCTTTTTCACACTTATATTCAAAATATACAAACTCAATTCGTCAAGCAAGGCTCAAAAAATATAATATTTTCCCTCTTTTTCTACTTGCTAGAGCCCAGAACTTGCCAAGAACTTTCATTTATCAAAAAGTCATCAGTTTCTAAAAATTATGGACAAAAACATACATTCACTTTTGTTTTGTCTTCTCATTCTATTTATCTTCCCTTGTTTCTTTTTAGGTTGTTGTGGCTTTCATATATATATATATATATATGAAAAATGGTAGAAGGGAGAATGTGTATGAAGTGTCAAATACTTGTGTGTTACCACAAGCCAAGCATTATTGTTGCCAATGAATGTTTGCAGCCTATTTTGGTTGGGGCATCAAATGCAAAAGAAGAGAATGTGAGTGAGCTAGAAAATCTGTGTAGGCAGGCTGGGGTAAGTTTATGGCGTGATGATAGTGGAGAGCATATCTCTTGGCTTAACCCTCACTTTTGTGAGCTTACAGCGATGTATTGGGCTTGGAAGAATTTAGATTGTGATTATTATGGATTGTTTCATTATAGGAGGATTTTTGACTTCAAAGATTCTTTTGCTTTGGAAATGCCAAGAAAAGAGAGTATCAATCATAAAACAAATATTATGGACAAGTATCATCTAGATTCTCAAAACATTGTAGAGGCTTGCAGAGACTGTGATATTCTCCTGCCAAAAAAAGTTATTGATCACGGACAGAGAAAAAGAGCGGAGGATTTGTCGCTGTATGAGTTATATGATACTGTCCATCATATACAAGATTTGAATGTTTGTTTGGAGTATATTACCTTGAAGTATCCTCAAATGTATGCAACTGCCCTGCAAACAATCCACCACAAGCCTCTGTATTGGCATATTGCAAATATGTGTATTATGAAGAAGCAATTGTATTTTGAGTATTGCCAGTGGGTTTTTGATATTTTATTCGGGGTGCAAGATAGGATTCCTTATTACTCTTATGATAGCTATCAGGCAAGAGTTTTCGGCTTTTTGTCTGAGCGACTTTTGAATATATGGATAGAGCATAAGAAGCAAACACAATCAAGTCTAGTTATTAAAGAGTTGCCATTGGTATTATTTAGATTGAAGTCTAAGAAAAAATGGCTAGGCTGGGTGCAAGATGGCAATGTAAGGCGGTTTTTTGTTTGTAAGATTAGGATTTTGAAAAAGCGATTGTAAGAGAGGTTTGGTGTGGGTAGAAGATTAGAGAATCTTAGACAATTATATATGTATGACACGCATTCTTTCACAAAGGCTATAAGTTTTATCTGCTGTATGCTTGTAGCTATAGCTATCGCACTTCTGCCTTTTAGCTATGGTGTTGTTTCTATTAGGATTCCAATTAATCTTTTATACACTGCTCTTATACTGCTTGTTGTGCTGTGCCATAGGCAGTTTGAGTTTGTAGATATAAAAAATATGGCTTTTCCTTTGATTTGCTATGCTGTTGTAGTGTGTATGGCATTTATTTCACTCGTGTTTGCAGCTGATAGTAGCTCAACCTTTCGTGCCATACGGCAGTATTTGCTGGAGCCATTGCTTTTTATGTTTTTGGCATATTATGTGGTAAAAGGGCTTGGCAGAAAAGGACTTGTCTATTTCTTTTGTGCTGTTGTTTTGGCGTTGTGCTATCATCCTATCATAACCATCTATGACTTTTTGTCTCATAATGGAAGTTTTGGTTATTATCGTGCTATGCTGCCTACTTACTACGCTCCAGCTACGGTGTATGTATTTTATCTCATTGTATGTTTTAGTTTTGTGTTTGGTATCTTTTTGTTATCAAGAGATGTGTTAAAAATTGCATCTTTTATATTCGGCATAGTATGTATTTTTGCTTTTTTATGCAATGGCGGACGCTTTGCTCTTTTGGCGTGTATGGCTATATGTTTTACTCCTTTTGTGCTGTGTCAATATAGAAAAAAAGCAAGAGTTTTATTTGGTGTGAGTTTGTTTTGTGTAGTTGCTATATGTGGTGTATATGAGCTTAGTCAATCTTGACATCAAAGATTCAATTTCCATAATATAGCACAAAATTTTCATCAAGTATGGAGTAGTAATCCTGCTGAGATGGGTAAGTTTAGCAATGCTTGTAGCAACAAATGGCTTATGTGTTCTACGCATTCTATGGATACAAATTCATCTATTAAGATAGAGGAGTCAAGCCTTATTAGAATCTCTATGCTAAAATCCACACTTCTTGCCATAGCAGATAATCCTTGGCGTCCAAATGGGTATCATTTCCAGCAGTTTCCTTATAATATCCAAAATATATTTGCCATTGATTCTCCTAAACATCCCTTTTCACTCACAAAGATTGATGATAATAGACTTATATCAGCCCACGCACACAATCATAATTATATTGTTTCTATATGGTTTGAGCTTGGAGCGATTGGTTTTGGTGCGAGTATGCTCTTTTTTGCTTATTTTATTTGGAGTGGATATAGGGAAAAGATTAGATGTAGTATATATGGCAAAGGAGATATAAGAGATATATTTATGTTGAGCGTGAGTATTATGCTCGTAGCTTTATTTGTAAGTAATTTGTTTGATTGTATCCCTATACGAGATGGAACTCTTGTGCTGTTTATATTGCTTGGTGCATTTATGGGAGCAAGATATGCAAGATAGGGTGCTTGTATCTGTGATTGTTCCTTTTTACAATGCTGCTGCTTACTTGGAAGAGTGTTTAGATTCTATCTTGGGGCAGAGCTATGAGAGGCTTGAGATTATTCTTATTGATGATGGGAGCGAAGATACGAGCACAGAGATAGCTCAAAGATATGCTGCAAAAGACGATAGAGTTTGCCTTATCAGGCAGGAGAATATGGGAGCTGGTGCAGCTAGAAACAAGGGTTTGGAATCTGCTTCTGGCGAGTATGTTTTGTTTTTTGATTCTGATGACTATATGAGTGAGGAGGCAATATATAGTCTTGTGGATAGAGCCAAAGAGATAAACGCACAAATTGTCATTGGTAGAAGCAGGGAATATAGGCTAAAGGATAGTACTTTTGTGGATATGGATTGGGCGTTGCGATTTGATCTTTTGCCTACAAAGCCTGTATTTAATTATAAGGATATGGGGGATCATATTTTTGGGTTTTGCGTTGGCTGGGCGTGGGATAAACTCTATAAAAGAGATTTTATTATGAGCTGTGGATTGAGGTTTCAAGAGATTAGATCAAGCAATGACTTGTATTTTGTCTTTTCTTCGCTCGTAGAGGCAGATTCTATCAGTGTTGTGGATAGGGTGCTGTTTTGTCATCGTACACAAAATCCTTATTCTATTGAAAATAGCAGAGATAAAGTGCCACTTATATTTTTTGAGGCTTTGTATGCTTGGCGTTTGAGGCTTATTCACAATGGCACTTTTGAAAGGGTGGAAAGAAGTCTTGTGAATTGGAGCTTGAATTTTTGTTTGTGGCATTTGCAGACATTGGGCGATAAGGCTCATTTGCAGGTGTATAAAGCACTCAAAAAAGAGTTAAAAAACTTAGGGATTGCAAAAAAGCCAGAAACATACTTTTTGCAAATAGAAGATTACAATAAGATGCGTTATATTTTATCTATCCCGCTTATGCTTCACAAAAAATGCAATCCTTCTAGAATCTTAAGTTTTAAAAAGTTGCTATGTCATATTCGTCGTGCGCGCGCCCCCCCCCCCCTAAAAGTAGTCTTATTACATTATTTGGTTTTGTTGTGTATCGCAAAGATTAGGAGGGGGTAAGAATATGATAAAAAAGGAAAAAAAATGCTGTATCAAAATGTAATTGTAGGGGCAGGGTTAGCAGGGCTAACATTAGCAGAGAGATTGGCAAATATAAAGGGCGAACAAGTCTTGATTATTGATAGTAGGGAACATATAGGCGGAAATGTGTATGATTATGATGAAAATGGCATTTTGGTGCATAAATATGGCACACATATCTTTCATACAAATGATAAGGGAGTGTGGGATTATCTTAATCAGTTTAGTAGATTCTATCCTTATATACACAAGGTACAAGCTCTTGTAGATGGGGAGCTTGTGCCCGTGCCTTTTAATCTTAACTCCCTTTATATGCTATTCCCTATCTCTATGGCACAGGAGCTAGAATCTATACTTTTAAAACATTACACCTATGGGAGTAAAGTCTCAATGCTAGAGATTCAAAATACCCAAGAACTTAGCTTTTTAAGTCAATATATCTATGAAAAGATTTTTTTACACTATACGCTTAAGCAATGGCAGTGTAAGCCAAATGAGCTAGATTCTAGCGTGTTTGAGCGTGTGCCTATCAGTATCAGTAAGGACGATAGGTATTTTTATGATAAGTATCAAGGGATACCTATGCAGGGCTATACAAAAATGTGTGAAAATATGATTGATAATAAAAATATCAGTGTAAGGCTTAATACAAAATGGCAAAAAGTAAGGGAGGATATACAATATGAGCGTTTGTTTTTTTGTGGAGCAATTGATGAATTTTTTGACTATGAGCTTGGGGAGCTACCTTATAGAAGCCTAGAGTTTGAATTTATGCGTTTTGAGAAAGAGTATTTTCAAAGTAACGCTGTGGTAAATTACCCAAATAACTATGATTATACACGCATAGGTGAGTATAAATATTTTTTAGATACAAAAAGCAAACATAGCATTGTGAGTTTTGAGTATCCAATTCTCAAGGAGATGAGCGTTATTATCCTATACCTAATCAAGCAGCTCAAGTGTTGTATCAGTCTTATAAGGCAATGGCAGAGAAACTTAAAAATGTATATTTTGTAGGGCGACTTGGGGAATATCGCTACTATGATATGGATAAGGTTGTGTCTCGTGCACTCACACTTTTTGATGAGATATGAAGCTTCTAAAAGAGGCGAATAATGCAAGTCTATTTGCAAATGTTTTTCAGTATAATTTTCATTTTTTAGATTCTAATTGCCAAAAATATTTAGAGACTACATTCTTTTTGTGCATAGCTTTGGAGCTGTGTAATACCATTTTCCCCGCAAACGCGACATTGCGGATTTCTTTTTAACCCAACTTTGCGAAAAGCCATAGAGAGTGAATCAAAGCTTAAAAGCTGATTGTAAAGTGGTTCGCCTATGCCTGTGATGATTTTTAGCACTTCTGTGGCTTGAATACTCCCTAGAATCCCAGCTACCGAGCCAAATACCCCAGCTTCCGCACAGCTTGGCACACTGCCTTGCGGTGGTGGGCTATCAAAAATGCACGCATAGCACGCACTTTCTTTTGGCTTTATGCTCATACTCTGTCCGCTAAATCGCAAAATCCCCCCGTGCGAATAGGGTTTATTGAGTAGCACACACGCATCGTTTATGAGAAATTTACTCGCAAAGTTATCGCACCCATCAACAACAACATCAAATTGAGAGATAATCTCAAGGGCATTATGTGAATCTAGCATAGATAAAAATGGCGTGATAGTTACATCGGGATTCATAGCTTGCAACTTTTTTTGAGCGGATTCTACTTTGGGAGTGCCAAGATCTGCAGTGGAGTGCAATATCTGCCTTTGCAAATTGCTTAAATCTACATTATCAGCATCAATAATGCCTATTTCCCCAACCCCTGCTGCGGCTAGATAATATGCCACAGGGGAGCCTAGCCCCCCAGCCCCCACTATCAGCACTTTAGATTCTAAAATCTTTTCCTGTCCCTTGAATCCACACTCCCGCAGACTAAAATGCCTAGCATATCGCCTTAACTGCTCTTGGCTAAAGTTATACATTGACTAATTGCCTTTAAGAATATTTAGGGCTTGTGTGCATAGACTTTTCCACGCACCTTCATAGTTGATATTCACGCATTGTTCAAAGGCTGCTTGAGAATCCTGCCCACTTGTTTTTAGCACAGATCCTTTGAGGTAGAGAGCCTTTTGCTTATTGTCATCATTTATATCTTTTTGTAAAAGCTTATCTAGCACATTGATGGCTTCATCAAATCGTTGTGTGCGGATATAGCTTTGAGCTAGGGCAAAATCCACATAAGGAGAATCTGCTGTGTCATTTGTGAGATTCTGCAAACGCAGTATATCTTTAGCATAAATTTCAATGCCTAGCTCATCTTTTTGAGATTCTGCGTTTTTTAGTAGGGCGAGATTGACTTGAAGCATTTTTGGATTATCAGCTTGAGTTTCTTTTAAAAACGCATAAGTTTGGAGCATTCCCTCTTTGTCATCAAGGCTTGAAAGGGTATTAAAGAGTGTAAAGCCCACATCATAATATTGTGTCTTTTTAAGACTTTTAGCCAAAGTGAGTGTATCTCGTCCAGCACGAGCTGTGCTTTTCTCATCGCCAAGTTTGGCAAAATTAAGCGTATCTCTGTAAAGCCACGCAAGTTTTTGCTCTACATCTTTGCTTGATTGTGCCATATTTTGCGAGATTTGTGCGGCTTGTTTATTGAGTGCTAGGGCGTAAAGGCAGTCAAAAAGTGGCATTTTCTCACTCTCTTGCAATGAGGCGTTTGGATATTGTAAATAATAGTTTGAAGCCTGTTTGCAGTCATTGTCTTTTAGACTTTGGTGCAACAAGGCATTATAAGATTCACCAATGATAGGATCATTTTTAAGCATATCTTTTAATGCCAACACTTCTTGGTATTTGCCCTCACCAAAAAGCGTTTGGGCTTTGAGTGAGAGAGCTTTTTCTTGTTCGGGTGAATTGGCGTAATTCCCAATAATATAGTCATATTTTTCGATTTTAGAATCTGCACTTTCATCTTGGGCTAGAGCAAAAAGTAGCTTATCGTCCCTATCTTTAACTTCTTCAGCTTTTGGACGATGCTCAAATTCTTGCAAAAACATCTTATTAATCCTGTGTGCGTCCTGCGTGGCGTTTGCCCCTTGATACCAAAGACTAACATTGTTAAGTAAATCTTCCGCGGAGACATCGTCATTTGGGAGATTGTCATAGAGATATTCCCCAAGTTGTGCGGCAATGAGAAAAAGCTGCTCTTCAGCTAGGAATTTTAAAAATTCATAGGATTTTATTGGATATTTTGTAATATAGCTTGGATTGACTTTAAGCATAGTTTCTAGGAGCTTTTGGGCTTGTTCTTTATCGTGATTTTGCAGACGGAATTTACTCCATTCAATGGCTATGGCACTCGCACTATCAAGGTCTTTTGCTTCTTGGTAAGCTTGGGCAAAGAGCTTTGAGGCAACACTAGAATCAGAGCCTGTATTGAAATTTTTTGCTAAAGCCATTTTTGAGAGTGGCATATAGCGAGATTCTGGATATTCGCTTATGGTGCGTTCAAAATAGTATTTTGCCTCATTTGGAATCTTCATATCCGCATAGGCATTGCCAAGATAATATAAGACTTCTGGAACATTAGAATCTGTGGGGTATTTTTTAATCCATTTTATTCCCATATCCACAATCATATCGCTGTTTTCAACAGAATCAAAATGCTCTAATGCCCTTAGGCGATATAGCAGTAAATCTTTGGTAAAAATGGTTTGAGGATAGGCAATGAGCGTTTCATCTATGGCTTTGACTGCTTCAATATGGTTGTGATTGTTAATGAGTGTTTTAATGTGATTGTAGGCTTCAAAGTCCTCACCCTCATCATAATGCAAAGGACCCCTATCTATATCTAAATCTTTAAAAAAAAGCTCTTTGTTTTTTATGATTTTGATGGGGAAGTTTAGCCCTTTTGGCTTTGCCTGATTTGCGTAGTCATTCAAAAAAGGGATTATTTCTTTGTAGCCAATAACTTGCCACGAAGTGCTTAACTTTGGTTGTTCTTTTGTAATGGGGGTTTGTTTTTTTAAATCGCTTGGTGTAGCAAAGAGCTTGATTTTATGCTTTGGCTCCACATAGAGATAGAATCTCCCATCTACCACACGACTCCAAAAGCGGAAAAAAAGTGTCTCTGTCGGGGAAAAACTCGCAATAGGCATTCTATCAAGAGTGCAGACAATATGTGTTACTTCGCCTTGTGTGTCGTGATTTTCTTGGCACTCTAGCGGTTCTTTATGGGCAATATTAAGGACAGAAAAATGCTCTTTTAATTCCTTGCCGTAGTTTATGGTAACATCTAAAGCAAATAAAGGCACACAGCATAATAGCACCACCCATAATATCCGCACTTACACTCCTAAGGTGGCTAACTTTAAGCCACTAGATTCTAATATATTTTAAGATAGTATGAGATAATATCAAGCAAATTTTGGACCATAAACATACAGCCCACACTCATAATCGCACAAATGCCGATAGCAACCTTGCTTGAAAGCTCAAGTGGTGGCTGATAATCCCCAATGCCATTTGAATCTTTAGCAAAAACATATACTACAAGCTTAAGATAATAAAAGCCCGCTATGGTGCTATTTGCCACCATTACCAAAGCTAGGAATATATAATCCGCACTCAAGGCTTCTAAAATCAAATACATCTTACCCCAAAAGACAGAAAATGGCGGGATTCCAGCAAGGGCAAACATAAAGAGACTTAAGAAAATGGCTAGGGTTGGGTTTGTCTTTATCATTCCGCTAAAGCTTTTAAAGGAGTGATTGTATTTAGAATCTGCACTAAGCCATAAGATTCCAAACGCTCCAAGGTTAGCAAAAAGGAATAAAATCCAGTATAAAAAGACAATGCTAAAGGCTTCCTGCGTGCCAATGAGAATAGCAGCTAAAACAAAGCCAGAGTGTGAAATTGAGCTATATGCAAGCATTCTTTTGACATCTTTTTGGGCTAGGGCTATGAGATTTGGTAGGGTTATACTTAGCACCACTAGTGTGTATAGCGTGTATTCCACAAAGGGGCTATGGGATTTTAAGAATATGCTAAATACGCTTATAATTACACTAAAAGCGGCAATCTTTGGCACAATAGAAATAAATGCGGCTAAAAGTGAGTTTGAGCCTTCATATACATCAGGCACCCAAGTATGAAAAGGCACCATAGAGATTTTGAATCCAAAAGTAGCGATTAAAAATGTGAATCCTGCAAAAACAAGGATTGAAGATTCATAATTATGTTGGAGCAAAAACTTTGCGATACTCACAAGATTCACACTACCCGTTGTAGCATATAAAAGCATCGCACCAAAGGCGTAAAATGCCGTAGCTAAAGCTCCCATAACAAAATATTTGATTGAAGCTTCAAAGGCGACTTGCTTATTATGCAGGGCGATTAAAGCATAGATTGATAAAGAGGCGGTTTCTAAGCCAAGCAGGATAAGGATAAGATTCTGACTTGACACCATAAAGCTAAAGCCAACTAATGCAAATAATAAAAGTGCGTAAAACTCCGCATTTTGTGTCTCATCAAAGGCATTTTGACGCATAAAAAATAGCAGTAGTATAAGCGTGGTGATAAGCATAATAATTTGAGCAAGGAGCGAGATTCCATCTATAAGCAGCATACCAAAAAAGCCCGGGGCAAAAAGCGGATTTGCCTCAAGGATAAGGAAGCCAAGATTGACTATGACAAATAAAAGGGCGATTGTAATGTATAAATCGCGAGATTTGATTTTATTAAACACGCCAACGCCAAGCAGCACAATGCCGCCAAGCAGGGAAATACTCATAGGGATTAGGAGTGATATATTGAGTTGAGTGAGTGAAAAACTCATAGATTCTGGCATTTTATTCTCCTATTCGTGGGATAAATAGCACCCCATCATCATTGAAATCTTGCGGAATGTTACCAAGGGGATATTCTAGCTTTTCTTCGGCATTATCCATTGTATTGTCTGTGGCGGGATTAGTGAGCTGAATCTTTGCGGCAATAACTTGACTAAGTGTCTCTGCACTTGTGCTAATAGGCGTAAGCAGGGGCTTTGGATACACACCTAGCCATATAATTATCACAAGAATGGGGATAAAGACAATTTTTTCTCGTAAGTTTAAATCTTTTAATGTCGTGTATTTTGGCAGAGCAGAGCCAAAAAAGACTTTTCTAAACATTGTAAGCATATAGATTGCTCCCACAAAAAAGCTACTGCCTGCTAGAAAAGCAATGATTGGATTAACTTGAAAAAATCCATATAGGCTTAAAACTTCGCCTACAAAGCCCATTGTGAGTGGTAAAGCAAGAGAGCACATCATCACAATTCCAAATACGCTACTATATTTAGGCATACTATGGGCTAGTCCTTGCACATCTTGTAAATCCTGCGTTTGTGTGCGTGTTTGCAAGACTCCAACAAGCATAAACAACGCCCCCACAACCACGCCGTGAGCCACCATAAAAAACACCGCTCCACTTAAGCCCTCTGTATTAAGTGAGAAGATTCCAAGCACGATAATCCCCATGTGTGAGAGAGAGCTATACGCGAGAAAGGTTTTAAGATTTGTTTGAGCAAGGGCTATAAACGCACCATAAACTACCATAAACACGCAAACAAGCCCAATAAATAAGGAAATATTACTACTCGTAAAAGGAAAAAGTGGCAATACAAGTCGCAAAAGCCCATAAGTCCCCATTTTGCTTAATACCGCAGAGAGTAAAACCGAGCCAACAAGTGGAGCTTGAGTATAGGCGTGTGGTTGCCAAGAGTGAAGCGGAAAAATAGGAATCTTAACTGCCATACCAATAAAGAAAGCCACAAAGAGCCATTTTTGCGTGTCTATATCAAGTGAGATTTGATACCAATCAATAAGATTAAAGCTCCAAGCCCCCATAATAAGAAAATATTGATAAGCAAAATACAAGATTCCAACAAGCATAATTAAAGACGCCCCAAAAGTGTAGAGAAAATATTTGATTGAAGCATAGATTCTTCTCTCTCCGCCCCATACACCGATAATATACAGCACAGGCAAAAGTGAAAGCTCCCAAAAAATATAAAACATCATCACATCAAGTGCGCTAAATACGCCCATTACAATGCTTTCAAGGAATAAAATGGCGATAATAAGCGGTGTCCTTAAATATTTGAAAAAATAGAGTGTAAGGAGCGTGATAAAGGCATTAAGCGTAAGTAAGAAAAGCGAAATACCATCAATCCCCACAAAATAGCTGATATTATAAGAAGAGATAAGTTCATAATGCGTAGATAACTGAATCCCGCCATAATTAACATTAAATTCATTCCATAGCAACGCCACAAACAGCAACTCAAGTATGCCAACAAGAATGGCAAAAATACGACTATTTTCACCCTTTAGCACATAAAGCAAGAGTGCTGCAAAGGCTGGAAAAAATATAACAATATTTAAAAGATAATTCATCTATTTTACCTCCACATAAAGTAAATGCCACACGCAAAGAGCATAGCACAAAGCCCAAGGCACATAAGTAGAAGCATACGGGAAAGTGAGCCATTTTGTAGAAGTGAAAGTTTAAGACCCAGAACTCTTATAAGTAATGCTAGAGAATCTACAAATCTATCAATACCCCCAAATTCAACCTTTTGCCACAGAAAGTGAGCGCATTTGTAATAGGGCTTAATGAAAATTATCTCATACAGCTTTGGGATATAGTATTGATTGCTTAGAATCTTATATAAAAAGTTAGATTCCCAAAAGGCTGAAAATCCACCACGAGCATATTTGATAATAGCAAATAGCACACTTAAGCCCACGAGCCCCAAAGTCCCGCCAATCAGCAAGATATGTGTATCGTGTGAAATCTCAAGTGAAAAAGCAGGAAAGGCATTTTTAAGGAAAGATTCAAGCACCCCGCCAAACCCAGCGATAATGGCTAAAATCATCAAAGGCAACATCGCAAGAAGCATATAGGAATACGCCTCGTGGGGATGTTCGTGGTGATTTTGCTTAACAAAAAAGACAAGCATAAGCAACCTAAAGCTGTAAAATGCGGTAAAAATCGCACTTAAGAGTAAAACTATCCAAATAATATTGTTATGAGTGAAGGCAACTTCTAAGATTAAATCCTTTGAAAAGAATCCTGCAAAGGGGTAGATTCCAGCTAGGGCAAGAGAGGCAATAACCATCATAATCATCGTGTAACGCAGACTTTTATGCAGTCCGCCCATTTTTGTAATATCAAGCTTATCATTCATCGCGTGCATAACATTTCCAGCACCTAAGAATAAAAGAGCCTTGAAGAAGGCGTGTGTGATAAGATGAAAAAGTGCTATGGCATACGCTCCAAGCCCAGCAGCTACAAACATATAGCCAAGCTGCGATAGGGTAGAGTAGGCAATAATGCGTTTTAAGTCCTTATTGACAAGTGCCATACTCGCTCCAAAAAACGCCACAAACGCCCCAAGTGAAGCGATGAAAAAGCCAACATCAGCAATCATCTCATACAAAGGAAAGCACCGCACCACGAGATAAACCCCAGCGGTTACCATCGTAGCGGCGTGAATGAGCGCAGAAACCGGTGTGGGTCCCTCCATCGCATCGGCTAGCCAAGTGTGGAAAGGGAATTGTGCGGACTTACCCATAGCTCCTACAAAAAGCAAAGCCCCAATCCACATTAATGTGCTTGTATCAAAGTCATTTGATTTAAGTGCTAGGAATACTTCATCATATTTCAAGCTTTCACAAATATAAAAGATTAAAAATATTCCCATAATTAGGGCAAGATCGGCGATTCTATTCATCACAAAGGCTTCAATGGAGGCAAAATTTGCGCTTTTTCTTTCATACCAGAATCCAACGAGTAAGTATGAGCATAGCCCCACACCTTCCCAACCGGCAAAAAGCCCAAGGAAATTATCACTCATTACGAGCAATAGCATTGAAAACACAAAACCGCTTAAGTAGCTAAAATAGCGGTTAAATCCAGAATCTTGCTTCATATAGCCAATGGAATACACAAACACCATAGTAGACACAAGGCTCACAACCAGCATCATACTCGCACTCACACTATCAATCATAAAGCCAAATGAGCTGTAAAAATCCCCCGCTTCAATCCAATCTAAAAAATCAATATGAATCACAATGTTGTTATGATAAATTTCCCAAAAGATAAGAATGGAAGCACATAAAGAACAGAAAAGTAGCAAAGTAGGCGCAATCCCAACAAGCAAAATCTTTCTTCTATGCCCTAAAAACGCGGCAAAAACTGCCCCAGCTAGTGGAGCGAAAAGGGCTAGATAAGTAAGCCAAATGAGTGTTTGAGTGTCAAGTCTCATAATTTATCCTTTAAGGCTTTTAAGTGTGTTTATATCAAGTGTATGGTGCTTTTTATACCAAATGACGACAAGCCCAAGCCCCACGGCGATTTCAGCGGCGGCAATGGCAATAATAAAAAGCGCGAAAATCTCTCCATTCAAGTCGTGTAAATACGAGCCAATGGCAACAAAGCCGATATTGACAGCATTTAATAGAATCTCTGTTGAAAAAAACAGCATAAGGATATTTTTTCGCCTTAGGATTCCAAATAGCCCAATGCAAAACAGCAGAGCGGATAAAAGTAGATAGTGATTAAGGCTTATCATTTTTGCTCCTTTTTAACACTTAGAACTATGCCTGCAACCATCGCTACAAGCAACATAAGTGCGGCAAGTTCAAAGGGGATGAGGTATTGCGTGAAAAGCACATAGCCAATTTTTTGAATATTACTCATCTCAGCAAAATCAAGCAAATTTGCTGAATCTGCGATAGTCTCAAGCTGATTGCCAAGTAAAGGCAGCCCAAACATTATTACTAGCACCACGCATATCCCCACACACAGCACAGAGACTACCCATTCATTCTTGCGAGATTCTATAACATCTTTTGAAGTGTCAAAAAACATCATCGCAAACGCATAGAGTGCGATCACAGAGCCACCATACACGACAATTTGCACCGCCCCTATAAACTCCGCCCCAAGTGTAAAAAAGATTCCAGAGATGAAAATCATTCCACCTGCTAGGGCAGTCATCGCATAGATAATACGCGATGAACTCACCACAATAAGAAAGCTGACAATACATAATGTGCTAAAAAGATAAAATGAAATACTCTCAAACATTAGCACTCTCCTTTGGATTATTATCATTTGTTGCACTTTGTGTATCGCTAGGCTTTGTAGAATCTTGCAAGGCTTGTTGTGTATTTTGTGAATCTTGTGTGGATTCTTGTTTTGTAGAGTCTAGCACATAGCTTAAGGGAGTTTTTATCATACGCTCATCGGCATTGTAGGACACAGAGCCAAAGCCACCATATTCTATGAGTGAAGATTGAGATTCTAAAAGTTCAGGTTTGAAGCCAAAATGCGCTCTTTGCACACTTGCATTCTCAAAGCCCTTGCCGTGTATGATAGCAAGTTCGGGGCAGACTTCAGCACATAATCCACAATAAATACAACGCCCAAAGTTGATACTATAATCTAAGATTTTTTTACGCCCATCTTCGCCCCTATCGGTAATAATGCGTATGCAGTTGCTCGTGCAGATTTTTTCACATAGCCCACAGCCGATGCAGCGTTCATTTTCAGATTCTAAAAGTCTTTGTAATTTGTGAATGGCTCTGTATC
This sequence comes from Helicobacter cinaedi PAGU611, assembly GCF_000284635.1. NCBI lineage: Bacteria > Pseudomonadati > Campylobacterota > Epsilonproteobacteria > Campylobacterales > Helicobacteraceae > Helicobacter > Helicobacter cinaedi. Next base: position 635,625 of record NC_017761.1, read on the forward strand.
GTGGGCTTAAGGGATTAGATTCTAATGGGTATTGCACCGTAACATTTGGGGAGAAAAACGCACCAAGTGCGGTTTTTAAGCCACTTAACAAATCAAGGCTAAAGCTTGTTTTGAAAGTGAGTGCAACGCGTGAGAGAAAAAGCTGTTTTTCACGCTTATTACGGGGCGGTAAGATTCTGTATTCTGTTTTCATAGCACACTCCTAGAGAAGTAAAATACAACCAGTGATAAGCACATTTAAAAGTGCAAGGGGAAGCATCACTTTCCAGCACATACGCATAAGCTGGTCAGGTCGCACATGCGGGAATGAAGCTCTCACCCACATAAACAAAAAGATAAAAAAGCATACTTTTAGCAAAATAGCAATGCCACCGGGGATAAAGCCTAAATCATTAAATCCACCGCAAAAAATAAGGCTTAGAATAAACGCAGTGGCGAACATATTCGCATACTCGCCGATGAAAAACATACCCCATTTTAGCCCACTATACTCACTTGCAAAGCCAGCTGTAAGCTCTGCTTCGTGTTCAAGCAAGTCAAAAGGTGTGCGGTTTAGCTCCACATACGCAGCAATAAGAAAAAGCACAAAGGCAAGAGGTTGTTTAAACAAAAGCCAATCAAATATGCCGCCTTGCTGATAGTTATTAATATCCACAAGCGATAAGGAAGCTACAATCATCAAAGGTGCTAGGAGAGATAGCATAGTAATCACTTCAAAGCTCAAAAACTGCAAAGCCGCCCTTGCTCCGCCAATAAGCGACCATTTATTCCCAGAGCTTAGTCCAGCAAGAAGTGGTGCGTAAATCCCACAAGAGCCAACCGCTAGGATAAATAAGATTCCAACATTAATATCAGCAATAATAGGGCGAATCGTGTAGCCAAAAAGCTCAAATTCAGGGAAAAAGGGTATAGGTGCCATAGCGACAAAAGCCGTTATAGCGGCAATTGATGGTGCTAAGATAAATATGGGTTTTATGGCATTTTGCGGGATAATATCCTCTTTTGTAAAAAGCTTAATCCCATCGGCAACAACCTGCAATAAGCCATAAGGTCCTACATAGTTTGGTCCAATGCGTTTTTGAAAAAAGCCCAAGACTTTGCGTTCTAAATAAGTGTCAAACCCAGCTAATGCTGAAAAAATAAGCAAAACAACTAGAATCTTAAGAATAGTTTCAATTATGCCACCAGTCAAATCACTCATAACGCACTCCTTGTAGGCTCGGATTCAGGCTTAGATTCAGCCATTTTGCCGCTTAGCTCGGCTTTCATTAACTCCACTTTAGCCCATTGATTTTGAGCAAAGATTCTATCCGCCCCTTCAAGCATAGGATTGATAAGAAAATATGGTTCGCTCAAGCGATGATCTATGTATAACACCCCGCTTACTTGCGTTGTAGAATCCCAAAGCGTGATTAAATCTCCCTCTTTCATACCTAGCTCTTCAAATAACGCATTGCTCACATAAATGCCTATTTTATTTTGTAAATGCACACTTGAAGCGGTGTAGGCGTTAAATTGCGAGGGCGAGTGGAGTTTGTAGGCATTATAAGTTTGATAATGCGGTAGCTCTAGCTTATTAGATTGAGATTCTGCTAGTGGTGTTAGGGTGATTGATTTGAAGCGATAGCCCCGCATATCAGTGCCATCATTGGCAAACTTATTTTCAAAGTCATCAAACTCACAGCCACAAATAAGGCTTGTGTAATCAATGAGATATTCCCCCTTCATACCAAAGGCTTTAGCAATATCGCTTAAATCATAGCCTTTAAATGTAAGGGCAGGTTTTAAAGGCAAGATTCTGCTATCAACGCTTGTATAAGTGCCCTCCATTTGATTGATAGCAGGCAAAATAAAATCAGGCGATTGTGTAGGGCATTTTTGGCTATCATCTATACTAACACAATCAGATTCGCATACAAAATCCCCGCTTGTGCGGTAGCCTATGCTGTATGTAGAATCTGCTCTTTTTGGGCTAAAATCACAAATCATCGCTAGTCCAAGGGCGTTGGCAAATGGTGGAATGAGTAATACTTTTAACGCCCCTTTATGCTCTAAGATTCCAAGAATGTGAGCTAGAATCTGTGCTTGTGGATTTTCATATATTTCTGCTCCAAGCACAAGCAGTGGGGTATTTTGAAGTATTTGCTTCAGTGTGTCAAACTCATTGATATTGGCTTCAAGCAAGGCTTGAAACTTCACCTCTTCTTTTGTCTCTTTTATTATTTCTGTAATCTCTTGCTCTATCTCCTCTCCTGCCTCATTTGTGCTTGTAATAGTCTTTTTCACTTCTCTTTCAATGGGCGTTGTAATGGTGGTTTTACTTTCAAGCAGGGGTGCTAGAATCTGCCGCAATGTGTGAGATTCTACATCTTCATTATTTTCTACATTTTCTAAATACGCAAGGGCAATCGCACCAACAGCAACGCCTAGGGCATCCTCACGATAGGCAATGTGCGTGAGTGATTTGCTTAGGCTTGTCATCAGCGTATCATTGAGCGGGTGCATATAGATAGCGTTAGAGCCTTTTTGGAGTTTAAGTTTATTATTTAGCATATAGCGTAAGGTCGGCACTTGGTAGTTTATCGCACTGCCTAGGATAATGACATTTTGTGCGTTTTTAAACTCATCTAAATGATTGAGATTTGTCTTTTGAGCGTGTGTCAAAAAGGCATTAATGAAGTTTTTAAAATCTAGGGCTTCTTGGTTGTGAAGTGTGAGATTCTGTATCTTAGCGATGTGATTTAGCACAAAGGCCTCTTCATTTGTTGTTTGATTGCCTACATTAATAGAATCTGCGTTCTTAAAGGCGTTAATAGCAGTTTGTAGATTCTGCTTAGGCTCCGGGCTTGAGCTGACATCATAGGCATAGCGTCCCGCCCCACAAATGGGATTAAAGTAGAAGTCATTTTTTACGCGGAAAATATGCGGTGTGCCAAGGCTATCATTATGACGGACATCATAGGTGATTTTACAGCCCATAGGGCAGTGCGGACAGGTGGAATCTATCTTTTTGAGTTCCCACGCATTGGCTTTGTATTTAAAGTCATTTGTGCTTAATGCCCCCACAGGACATACGCTAATGCACTCTCCGCAGTCAAAGCAAGGCGTTTCGCCCACAAATGCGATTAAAGCCTTTTGCTTTCTAGCCCACACGCTTAGGGCATCCTTTGGCATTTTCTCTTTCCATACTGCTGTGTCAAGCACCTCTAAATCCGCCTTTTGTGCTTTTAAGTTATTCTCCCCTAAGTTGTCCTTACAGGTTGTGGCACATCGCTCACACATAATGCAAAGATTAGGGTCATAGACGACTTTTGCCCAAGTTTTATGGGGCTTGTCATTTTCTCTAATGTGATAATTTTGCGAAGTAACATTCATTTTAAGCGTGTAGTTTTGCAGCTCACATTCCCCACTTTTATCGCACACACCGCATTGCAGTGGGTGATTGACATCATAGCTTTGCATAATAGCATTGCGTTCTTCCATAATCTCGGGCGTATGGGTAAGGATATTCATACCATCTTTTGCCTTTGTGTTGCAAGAATAGCTGCGTTTCCCATCAGCGTCTATCATACAGAGCTTACACGCCATAGTAGGAGAGCAACCAGAGAGATAGCAAATCGCTGGAATCTCAATGCCCTCTTTACGCGCGATATTAAGGATACTCTCTCCCTCAACGCAAGAGATAGCTTGATTATTGATTGTAATGGTAATTTTACTCATAATATCACCTCTACTTTTTTGTAAGGATAGCCTAGATTGACATTAGACACATCAGGGAGATATAAAAGGGCGATTGTGCCTTTGAGTGAGCTATCATATTGACATTGCGTTAGAATCTGCTGGGATTCAAAGCCTAGTGTAATGCTTGTTTTATCCTGCAATTTGAATGCTGGAGCAAAAAGCGGTGGTGCTTTAAGCAAGGGTGAATCTATTGTGCTAGCATAGTCGTGCTTAGGCATAACGTAGATAAAATTTCCATTAGATTCTGGGAGCTGCTCACAGGGTGAGAGATTAGCCTCCACACTTTGACTTGGGCTAATAGAATCTATGAGTTCAGGCATAATAATTTCTATATTTGTGAGTTTGCTTAAAAGCCCAAGTATATGGGCAATATCCTTGGCATTTGGGTGCTGGGCTAGTTCAGAGCCTAGCACAAGAGCAAAGCTTGAAGGGTTGAGAAAGATTTTAAGTTTTTCTAGCTCTTCTTCTGCGAGATTAGATTCCGAAGAGAGAAAGCCCACATCAAGCTTATCAAGCATACCATTAAGCTTTGATGTAAGGGCAGAATCTATCCCATTTGGTTGAAATACAGATAAAAGCGTGTGGGCTAAAAGCCACGCTACACCAAACTCCGTGCCAATCTCATACCTAGCAAAATGTGTAATTTGCTCATTGTTTTCAAGCAATGGAAGCGGATGCAGAATAAAAAGCTTAGAATCCGTATCTATCTTTTCCCATAAATAGCCAAAGCTAAGAAGTGTTTTGTGGCTTGTTGGGCTTGTTTGTATGGGCTTATTTGAAATATTGCTTAAGATTCTAGCAAAGGCTTTCATTTTGCCCTCCTTACAACAATACTCCAATCCACTTCATTAAATCGCAAACTATTCAGCAACTCATCACCACGATTAAGCACACAATCAATGGCTTTTTGAACATTATTAAAATCTCTCACTTCAAAGAGAAATATCGCCACTTCTCCTTGAGAAAGCTCATCGCACAACTCACTTAATCGCTTTTCAAAGTCATTTGCCAAATGTCGCAAATCATATCGTCTCATATCTCTCCTTTTACCTATCCACTTCGCCAAATACGATATTTGTTGAACCAATAATTGTTGGAATATCCGCGACATAATGTCCTACTAAAAGCTCTTGTAACGCTCCTGTGTGATAGAAGCTCGGTGTGCGGATTTTGAGCCTATGCGGAGAGGGCATTCCTTGAGAGTTGATAAAAAATCCTAGCTCCCCTTTTGGAGATTCAGTTGGGACATACACTTCCCCAACAGGCGGACGCATACCTTGTGTAACAAGCACAAAATGCTGCATTAAAGAATAATTTTGCGTCATAATATCTTCTTTTGGTGCAGAAATATAGCGGACATCTTTTGCCATTATCTCACTTGGTGTGCTTGGATACATAGTCATAAGCTGCTTAAGAATCTTAATAGATTCATAAATCTCTTCAATATAGAGTTGATAACGCGCATAGCAATCGCCCTCATTTGCCACAGGCACTTCAAAATCAAGCTCATTATAAAGCTCATAAGGATTATGTTTGCGAATATCCCACTTAATCCCACTGCCTCGTGCCATAATCCCACTTAAGCCCCACTGCTTAATAAAATCTTGTGAGACTACACCCACATCTTCAAGCCTTATACGCCAGATTCTATTTTTATCAAGCAATCCACGCACAAGATCAAGCGTTTTAGGCACGCTTTGGGTAAATCTTTCCACACTTTGTAAAAAATTATGTGGCAAATCAAGTGGCACACCGCCTATGCGGATAGCATTATGCGTAAGCCTAGCCCCGCAATAATCCTCCATCAAATCAAGTCCATATTCACGCTCAATAAAGCAATACAAAAAGATGGACAACGCCCCAACATCCATACCGTGAACGCCAAGGAAGAAAATATGCGAGATTATGCGATTAATCTCTAAAAGCATCGTGCGAATAACTTTAGCACGCAGTGGCACTTCCACGCCTATAAGCTTTTCAACCCCTAGAGCAAAGGCGTAGTTGTTACTTGTAGCAGCAATGTAGTCTAGCCTATCGGTTGTTGGCATAAACTCATTGTAAATCATATTTTCAGCCATTTTTTCAATACCACGATGAAGATAGCCAATATCGGGTGTAGCTTTGATGATTTTTTCATTTTCTAGCTCAAGGATAAGGCGGAGCTGTCCGTGAGCTGAAGGGTGCTGTGGTCCAAAATTGATCACCATTTTGTCATTTTCTTGTTCAAAAAAGATATTTTCAAAGTTTGGTTTAAGTTTGGTGTAGTTTTGCTTCATCGGCGTTCCTTCAATTCCTTGCTTGACTTAAAGGATTTCAGCAGGGCTGGAGCTTTAGATTCTTGATAGCGAGATTCAAAACTAATGGCAGAGAAGTTTTTATCATCATTTCTATCAATCCTTGCACTATCGCGTTGCTCTGCTCCAATAATTTCTCGGTATTCCTTGCCAAAGATTTTATCCACTTCATACCACGCAGCATATTCATCACCTTGCAAAGGGTAACTTTTAAGCAAGGGGTGTCCTACCCAATCTTTTGGCATAAGTAGCCTTTGTAAATAGGGGTGTCCATCAAAGATAATCCCAAACATATCAAAGCACTCTCTCTCGCCCCAATTCGCACTTTTAAAGAGTGGTGTGAGCGAAGTGATATGTTCCCCTTTTTTGATTTTTGTTTTTATTTTAAGACGCTTAGAGCTTGTATCCTCAAGCTTAAGAAGCAGGTAAAAAAGCTCAAATTCATTATTTTCCTCTAGCTTATCAATCGCACTCATCTCTGTTAAAAAATCATAGCCCAAAGCGTATAGCTCTTTAATGAGTGGTAGAATCTGTGTGGATTCTACCCAAAGTGTGATGAGATCATTTTGGATATAGCTTTGTGTGATAGGTGTATGCAGGGCTTGAAGAAAAGATTCAAACTCACCTAAAGGGAGCATTGGCGAAGTCGGCATTACATCAAAGCGGTTTGTGTAATATATGCTTTTTTGTGCGTTAGCCTTAGGGGGATTTTGTCGTATCATTTTGCACCTCTTGTGTATTTGACTTTTATACAAGTCGCTTTGGTTTGATTTGCGGGATAGCTTTTTGTTTGCGGATTTTTTGCTGAAGCACCATAACTGCGTATTGCAAAGTCTCTGGTCTAGGCGCACAGCCGGGCAGGTAAATATCAACGGGGATAATCCTATCCACCCCTTGAACGGTTGAATAAGTATTAAACATTCCGCCCGTATTGGCACAGCTCCCCATAGAGATGACCCACTTTGGCTCGGGCATTTGGTCGTAAAGTCGGCGGACAAACTCGGCGTGTTTTTTTGTTACCGTCCCTGATACAATCATCAAATCCGCCTGTCTAGGCGAAGCACGAAAGATTGTCCCAAATCTATCTAAATCAAAGCGGCTGCCACCTGTCGCCATCATCTCAATCGCACAGCACGCCAAGCCATAAGTAAGCCCCCAAAGTGAATTGCTTCTCCCCCAATTCAGTAGCTTATCCACACTGCTAAGGGCGATGGGAAGTCCCGCACTTTGTGTATAATTTACTTGATGCTCTGCCACGATAACGCTCCTTTCTTCCACGCGTAGATAAATCCTACAACCAAAAAGGCAATAAAGCTTAACATTTCAAAAAACACAAAATTCCCAAGCCCAATGTATGTGAAATATTTAAAATCTATCGCCCAAGGAATCATAAAAATCACTTCAATATCAAAAAGGATAAAAAGCAGGGCAAGGATAAAAAAAGTGCGTGGAGATTCTATTTTGCTGCTTATTTGGGGTAGGACCGCACTCGTAGGTTGAGAGTTTGAGCTTTTCCCTATCCTTTTTTGCCATTTTTCTTGAGATAATGCGTTGCAGTCTTAGTGTGAGTGTAAAAGCAACACTTGTCAGCACAAACAGCACAAAAACGCCAAAATATGGATGTTCAAAGACGGAATGACTCATCTTGTTCCTTTTTGTTGTTGTAATTTGTATGCGATTGTAGTGTATAGATTCTAAAAATCAGTATGTTTGGTTAAAAAATACTTTACAAATATCAAAAAAGAGTTACTTTTTTACTCCCAAAACTATGTGCGATTATTGATTTAGGTAGATTCTACACAGATATAAAAGTTGTGTAAATTAAGGCTTATATTAAATACCCAAGTGATTTATAGACTTCATAACAACCAAAGATTATCATACCAAACGCACCGAGGCGTAAAAAGAGAAGGCGTTTGTTTTGCAGGGCTGCACTTAAGATTCCAAGTGTGAATAGTGGCGGAATGGTTGTAGCTCCAAAAAGAATCATTACAATCGCTCCATTTAGCCCATTCCCAGCGATTGTAGCTGTAAGTAAAAAATAATACACAATGCCACAAGGCAGTAAGCCATTGAGCAAACCGAGTATGTATATACGCCAAAGTGAAGGCTTAAGTAAAAAAGGACGAGTGAGAGCAATGAGCTTTTGCAGGGGCTTTGGCGTGAGAGAGCTAAAAAGGGCATTAAGCCTAGTAAAATTAAAGCTAGAAAGTCCAAAAAGCACAAGCAAGATTCCCACTATAAGTAAGATAATAGCCTTAATCTGCTCGTTTAAGCTAAGAAAATGTCCTAAACTTCCAGCGATAAAACCAAGTGTGGCGTAAGTAGTGATTTTGCCAATGTGATAGCTTAGGTGCAGGGGGATTTGAGTGAAAAATTGCGTGAATAGTGATGAGAATTTAGAATCTTGTAAATTTTGCCCTTGTGTCTGTATAGTGGCATTTAAGGAATCTTTGCTAGATTCTAAAGAGTGAGTTTTAGCGTTCTTATGGGTTTTATGGGGGGTTCTATGGGCTTGATACAAGCTTGTATAAGCTACCACAATGCCCCCACACATTCCCACGCAATGCCCTAAAGAAGCAAAAAAAGCAATGCTTAAAAGCGTGGCAATTTCTATATGCTCCATTGATAGAATCCTGCACTTGAGCTTAGAATCTAGCCTTAGATAAAGAGTGAATTGACACTTTCATTGTGATAGATTCTGCGTATGACTTCGGCAAAAAGCGGTGCTACGCTTAAGACTTTGATTTTGGGGTGGGCTAGTCGCAAGGGGATAGAGTTTGTTACCACAACTTCATCAAGTGAGCTTTTAGCAATGCGTTCAATGGCTGGTCCGCTTAGCACGGGGTGTGTGCCTAGAGCCATTACACTATTTGCCCCACGCGATTTTAGCACATCAGCAGCCTTACACATAGTCCCCGCAGTATCAATCATATCATCTACTAAAATCACATCTTTCCCGCTCACATCGCCGATGATATTCATCACTTCACTTTCATTTGCCCTTTCACGCTTTTTATCCACAATCACTAAGTCCATTCCCATTCTATCGGCAAAATACCTAGCCCTTGCCACACCACCAATATCAGGTGAAGCGATAATGGGATTTTTAAACGGCTTTTGTCGCAAGTAATCAGCAAATACGATTGAGCCATAAAGATTATCCACAGGTATATCAAAAAAGCCCTGAATCTGCCCGGCGTGCAAGTCCATCGTAATCATCCTATCAATACCGCTTTGCTCAATGAGATTTGCCACAAGCTTGGCACTTATTGGCACACGAGGGGCAGCCTTCCTATCCTGCCTTGCATAGCCAAAGTAGGGAATGACGGCATTAATGCTATTTGCCCCACTGCGTTTTAACGCATCTGTCATAATAAGAAGCTCCATAAGATTATCATTTGTTGGAGTGCAAGTGGGCTGAATGATAAAAATATCCTTGCCACGCACAGACTCGCCGATTTGGATATTGATTTCGCCATCACTAAAACGATTGATTGTTGCTTTTGAGAGAGATATATCAAGATATTCGGCAAGTTCATTGCTAAAAAGTGTGTGGGCTGACCCACTAAAAATTTTAAAACCACGCATAAAAATAGCCTTTGGAATGAGATTTTTGCATTATAACAAACTCCTTTTACATTTAGCTAAAAATGTCTTCATTTTCAGTGATACTACATTCTAAAAATAGCTCTAGTTTCCCTTCGCTTAGCAATCGCGGATTGATTTTTCTATCAAGGTTGATTAGCATTTCACTTTTATTTCTATCACGGATAAACTGCCGTGTTTGCACGATATGACAGGGCGAGTTTAGAATATTCTCATCAAATTGCGTAATAGCATAAACTTGCTTAATCTCTTTTGGCTCTTTATTTGGCTCACTTAGCTCTTCAAGTATGAGTTTGAAGCGTTTTGGGGCGATTTTGTCATAAAGGCTTGAGCCTTTCTTGCTTGAGTAGTAAAAGAGTATATCTTTGCCTTGATTATAGATTTGTGTCGTGCTAGAGCTTGATTTGAGTGTGCGGACATTGAGCTTAGAATCTTGCTGATTAAGGAATGAAAGCAGGGCTTTAGATTGTGGCACAAGCACATAGGTGTTGCCATAGAGTAAAATCTCCGCATCTTTATCCTGCAAAGGGAAGATTCCACCCTCATTCACAAATATTTCATTTTCCAAAGAAGCAGAATCCGCTTGTGTTTGGGGTTTTGAATCTTGCTGGGATTCTAAACTCACACTTTGTAAAGAATCTGCCAATACAGAATCAAGGGTGGAATCTACAAAAAGTGCTGGGGATTGCTCTTGTGAATTAGATTCTAAACTTATAGATTCTGGATTTTGAGCTTCTGTATTTTCTGTTATATTTTGTGAATCTTGCAGGGCTTCATCACTTGTATGAACTTGATTTGCGTGAGTTTGAGATTCTGTATCTTTTTGAGAATCTAGCTTTGTTTCTACTTCATTAAAATCAGCGATGATAGAAAATGTGCTGTTTGGCGATGTGGTGTCTAAATCTTTTGCAATCCCAAAAGAAAGCCAACATATCCCAACACATATAAAAAACTTCCGCATTTTTAGAATCCTTTTATGAAGTTTTATTAAGAAAAAACACAACTTTAGCTAACATATCGTTAGAAAAAGATTTTATTTAAGAGTAGTGTAATGAAAACAATAGCGATTTTAGGCAAACCAAATGTCGGCAAAAGCTCCCTTTTTAATCGCCTTATCAAGCAACATTTGGCTATTACTTCAAATGTGAGTGGCACAACGCGTGATGTGAAAAAGGCGTGTTTTGAGATTAGCGGGGTTGATGTGGAGCTTATTGACACAGGTGGGCTTGACAAAGCTCAAGGGCTATTTGCTAAAGTGAGTGAAAACTCACTCAAAGCTGGGGCAGAGGCGGATTTAGTGCTGTATATGGTAGATGGAAGCCTTTTGCCACAAGATGATGATATAGCTTATTTTCGTAAGATTCAGCGTTTGCAAAAGCCCTTGATACTTGTAGTAAATAAAGTGGATAATGATAAGATAAAGCAAAGGGCGTGGGATTTTAGCTCCTTTGGTGCCAAAGATATGAGCTTTATCTCCGTGCAGCATAATCGTGGCTTAAGCCTTTTGCTGGAGATGATGTTTGAGCTCTTGGATTTAGCAAAGGAGCAGAATCTTAATGCTATACTGAAGTCTCAATTTGAAAATGATACAGAATCTAACGATGAGAGCTTGGAGGAGTTTTTAGATACGCTAGATTCTAAGGAGCAGGATAAAGATAGTGAAGAGTGCATTGCCGTTGGGATTATTGGGCGTGTGAATGTCGGCAAAAGCTCACTACTGAATGCCTTGCTTGGCAAGGAAAGAAGTGTGGTGAGTGAAGTGGCGGGGACGACTATTGATCCTGTTGATGAAACGGGGGAGATTTTAGGACAAAAGGTGCGTTTTGTAGATACGGCTGGAATCCGCCGCTCTAGCAAGATTCTAGGGATTGAAAAGTTTGCCCTTGATCGCACAAATAAGGCTTTGGCTCAAAGTCATATTGCCATTTTAGTCCTTGATGCGAGTGAGCCTTTTGTAGAGCTTGATGAAAAGATTAGCTCTCTTATCCCCAAACACGCACTAGGCGTGATTGTGGTGCTAAATAAATGGGATAAACGGCATAAGGAATTTAAGGAGATTATGGCGGAGTTCAAACGTAGATTTGGCTTTTTATCCTTTGTGCCGGTGATGACTTTATCTGCGTTAAATGGGCGGAATATTGAGAAGCTAAAAAGCGAGATTCTAAAGGTATATGAGCGATTTTCATATAGAATCCCAACGAGTGTATTAAATGAATGTGTAGAAAAGGCGACACAAGCTCATCATATCCCAAGTGATCACGGCAAGATTGTGAAAATCTACTATGCTACGCAATATGCCACACACCCGCCACAAATTACCCTTGTGAGTAATCGCCCACAGAGTTTGCACTTTAGCTACAAGCGATATATCATTAATGTATTAAGAGAGCATTTTGACTTTCAAGGTGTGCCTTTGCTGCTTAGTGTGCGGGGGAAAAACAATAAGGCTGAAGTGGAAAATGAAAATACAGAATCTCAAAAAATAGAGCCAACAAAACAAAAAGACGCAAAATTTGCTAAGAAGCGAGATGTGAAACAGACTAAGAATGTTAAAGGTGCTAAAAAGGATTCTAAAGATTCTAAAAAAGACAAAGAAGCAAAAACAACAAAAAGTAAAAATACGCGTTTTGTGTGAGTATGCTTATGTATTGAAACACAGGGGCAAAATAAAAGAATTTGCCAAAGTTTTACACAAGGACATACAAGGCTGTAAGGAATACATTATAAAATCAAGCTAGAATCTGCCCTAAGATTCTCAAATCAAAAAGGAGTGAAAATGCTATCAAAAGATATTGTTACCTATGCGAAGATGCGTTATGAATTACGTGCGTATCTTACCTTTCTTTTTACGCAGAATATTAAAAATTTTATGCCGGAGCCTAGCTTTGAAGTCGTGCTAAGTGGGCTAAAACGCATAAAAGATGAGATTAAAGTTTTTGATGCGATGTATATTTTGGATAAGAATGGAATGCAGATTAGCGATGTGTTTCAAAGCAATGGGATTATTGAAAATGCGGGGGCGAACTTCTCAAATCGTGCGTATTACTATGAGGCATTGGACGAGCAGCGGTGTATTATCACAAATCCTTATCCTTCAAAGATTGATGGGAATCTTGTCGTAACGGCTGCCTATCCTGTGTATAATCAAAATCACGAGTTGCTATTTGTGGTGTGTATTGACATTCATCTGCGCGATGCGTTAAAAATCAGCTCGCCTAATCGCTTTTTTCATATTTTTTCAATGTTAAGTGTGGGAATGTATTGCGTGCTTTCACTCGCCTTAAGTTTTATCGCAGTTTTGCTTATGGTGGAAGGGGTAGTGCGGTTTTGGTCAGAGGATATTTTGCGTTTTCAAAGCTTTGATATTAAAGATATTTTTGAATCTACGATTTTGCTAACCCTTGCTCTAGCGATTTTTGATTTAGTCAAAGCGATTTTTGAAGAAGAGGTTTTAGGCAAAAATGTCGGCAGAAGCTACACGGTGCATAAGACGATGATACGCTTTCTTGGCTCCATCATCATAGCCCTTGCCATTGAAGCTTTGATGCTTGTATTTAAATTCACCTTTTCAGCCCCGGAGCAGCTTTTATATGCGGTGTATCTCATCGGCGGCGTGGCATTTTTGCTCATCGCTTTGGCTATATATGTGAAGTTTGCCTATGGGGTGGGTAAGAAGGTGTAGAAATAAGCAATTTATGCCGACTTGGCATTTTGAGTGGCTTACTGATAGTTTGTGTCTTTTGCCTGTTCGCCAACATTTCCTTGAGTTTCTGTTTCTATGGAATCTTGAATTGTGATTTGTAGGCTTGGCTCTTTGGGAGTGATAATATCTTTGCTAGGTGCTTTTTTCTTCTGCATTTTTTGGGCAAATTTATTTGATAGATAGCAATCCACATATACCCTAAACAACAAAGGCTCTTGTGCTTCAAAATTTGGCACAATCACAGAAAAATCAGCATTATTATCAGGCTCAATATCAATGTCAATACTCGTGCTTAGGGAACTTTTTGGAAAAATACTATTAAAATATCTCATAAATTTGCTATCTTTTTCATCACGCACAGAATCTACGCTAATCAAACATTCATTGATGGGTGCTCTGCCTTTATTTGTAATATTTCCTGCGACAAAGAAACCTTTTGTATATTGCATAGGATACGCACTCATCAAAGTAACATCTATCTTATACAGCACATTTTTCATCACAAAATGCAAAACAAAAGGTGCGGCAAGAATGGTGATAATAGACAAGAAAAAGAAAAACCTTGCAATGAATCTCCGCCCACGCAAAAGCAGCCCTAAAGTAAAAAGCATAATAAAAATAAAAAAACCAATAAGGATTAAGCCAATCTCATAAACGGATAAATAAGACACCATTTGGATAAGCAAAATCTTTAGCCTTTCAAACATCATATATCCTAATGCGTTTGACGCGAAGCTTTCTCTTCTATGCCACTTTGCCCTTTGCGTCTTTGAAGCTCCTGCAACACACGCTCAGGGTTGATATGCTCTAAGGCTAAGCCCACCAAAATATGATAGAGCAAATCCGCACATTCATAGATAATTTCAGATTCCTGCCTATCTTTAATCGCAAAGCACAGCTCCCCCGCTTCTTCAACAATCTTTTTACAAATGCCATTTGCTCCTTTTGCAAACAAAGACGCACTATAAGAAGTTTTGGGATTTTCGTGTTTTTTTTGCTCTATGATATGATATAGCTCATCAAGGATATGATAGATTCCACAAGGGCTTTGAATTTTTGTGCTTACCTGACTTGCACCCTTGGATTCAGCAGTTTCACTTTTACATTCATCTTTATATTCACTTTTCATTTCGCTTGGGATAATGCGTTGAAAAAAGCAACTTTTTTCTCCCGTATGACAAGCCACACCCTTTTGCTCCACGAGAAAAATCAAACTATCATTATCACAATCAAGTCGCACTTCTTTGATTTTTTGTGTATTGCCACTTTGCTCACCTTTTTGCCAGATTCTCTGCTTTGAGCGAGAAAAATAATGTGCCAACCCACTTTGTAAAGAAAGCTCTAAAGATTGTTTAGAAGAATACGCAAACATTAAAATTTCATTGCTCCCCCACTCTTGAGTCATCGTAGGGATTAGCTCATATCGCTCCCAATCAATCTTTTCTAGCACATCACGCATATATCACTGCCCTACGACACTGCTTTTTTGCTTATTTTTAGAATCTACCCAAATATTTGGCACAGCCCCACCGGGAGTTAGGAATATTTGTGCGTTTGTGTTTTCTTTTAACGCCTCATTAAACTTGCCCTGCGTTTCAATTTGCCGTAATTCAAGCAATCGTTGAGAGAGGCTTTCATTCACAAGGCGGTTTGCTTCACTCTGTCCCTTTGCTTCAATCTCTAGTGCATCTGCCTTACCCTTTGCCCTTTCACGCAAGGCATTTGCCTCTTCTTTTGCCTTTTGTGCATCTCTCTTGGCAAGTTCCACACCTTCAATTCTCGTTTTCACTTGCTCTGGCAGCACAATCTCACGCAACTGGATAGATACAAGCTTTACAGGCTGATTTGGCGTTGTATCAAGTTTGCCTTTAAAACCATTATAGATAAGATTTGCTACTTCATCGCGTTTTGTCGGTAGCTCCTCTGTGGGGTAATTCCCAACCGCACTTCTTACCACATCACGAATGACGGGATTGATGATTTTTTGCTCCCACGCCATACCATACTCTGCAATAGTCGCAGGGACTTTTTCACGCTCAAGCTGATACTGCACGGTAAGTTCAATTGAGATTGTCATACCGCTTGTATCCATAACATTAATCGCATCATTACGCAAAATGCTTGATTCTCGCCCTACATTTCCCATATCCTCACTACGAGAGAAGTTAATAGTCCTTACCTTTGTATCCACTAAAATCACATCTTGGATAATAGGCATAAAAAAGTGAAGTCCGGGATCAAGCGGCTTAGGATCATACTGCCCCGTAGTTACTTTAATGCCAACCTCTCCCGCATTGACAATCACAAAAGGACGCGCAACGATAAAAATCACAATCAATAAAACAACGATAATAATCACGCCAAGCGACTTGCCACTAGGCATTGAGGGCATAGGCATATCAAGGTTAAATCCACCGCCACCGCGATTGCTATTATTATTTGGGCGATTATTTCCACCATTATTACCACCACCATTATTACGATTGCCACCACCACTATTTTGGTTTCTTGGTTGCTGATTATCACTAGAGCCTTTTTTTTCATCAAGCTCGGCTCGTTTTTTCTTCAAATGCTCGTTTAAATCAATAGGCATTGCTACTCCTTAGTCTATATAAGTTAAATAATGAGAATATTTTGGATTTTCACTATTGACAACATCAAAATACGCTTGTTGCAATTTCTTTGTCAAATCCCCAGCCTTGCCATTACCGATAATCCTTGCATCAAGCTCACGCACAGGCGTAATCTCCGCTGCGGTTCCCGTAAAAAAAGCTTCATCAGCGATATATACTTCATCTCGTGTAATGCGTCTTTGCTCTACGCTTAAGCCCATATCTTTAGCTATCTCAATGGTTGTGGCTTGTGTGATAGATTCTAGTGTGTTATCATAAGGGGGCGTGATGAGTTTGCCATTCCTTACGATAAAAAAGCACTCGCCACTACCTTCTGCCACAAAGCCATTATCATCAAGTAATAATGCCTCATCGCACCCACAAGCCAATGCTTCGTGCTTTGCCATTTGTGAGTTAAGATAATTTGCTGCCGCCTTTGCCTTACCCATAAATGACTTTGTAGGATTCCGCACAAAGGAGCTTGTTTTGACTTTGATTCCATTATTTAAGCCATCTTCACCAAGATACGCTCCCCACTCCCACGCAGCAATAGCAACATTTACCGGTGCGTTAATGTGATTTAGCCCCATAACACCATAGCCAAGATAAATAATAGGGCGGATATACACATTGCCCTTATATTCATCTTTATTTGCCCTCAAAACCTCTATATGAGCCTTTTCTAGCTCATCTTGCGTAAAGGGCGATTTAATACAAACGATCTTAGCTGAATCTAAAAGCCTTTTTGTATGCTCTTTTAGACGAAAAATCGCCAAACCCTTTTTTGTCATATACGCCCTTGTGCCTTCAAAAACAGCATTTCCATAATGCAAAGTATGGCTTAAAATATGCGTGGTCGCATCTGCCCACGGGATAAGCTTGCCATCTTTCCAAATATATTTTGCTTCTTTCATTGTGGATACTCTCCTTATTTTTGAATCTAAAACAATGTCGTGGATTGTAGCAAAAGTTTTATAATATTTTAACTATGCTAAATTGCTATTTTTCTGCTCTAATTCCAAATATTGCGTGATTTTAGAATCTAGCTCCTTTTCCACTTCTGCTAACTCTGCTGCTAAGACACTAATGCCTTGCTGCTGATAGGTTTGTGGGTTGCTAAGGGCAGTTTGCAGGGCTTTTTGCCTAGATTCTAGCACTTCAATCTCTTGGGGCAGAATCTGCAATGCCCTTTGCTCGTTGTAGCTTAATTTTTTTGCTTTTTTCACAGGGGCAGATTCTATGGGAGCAGATTCTGTATGCTGTGATTGAATCTTGGGCTTAGAATCTGCACTCAAAGATTCTAATCTCTTAAGTTCCAGCAAATTTTCATTCATCTCCAAATACTCACTATAAAGCATATGCGTTTGCACCACTTTGCCGCCCCCTTCAAAGACAAGCAGTTTTTGGGCGAGTTTATCCACAAAATACCTATCGTGGCTCACAAATACAACCGCACAATTCAAGCTCAAAAGATATTCCTCCACAATATTAATCGTTTGTATATCTAAATCATTTGTTGGCTCATCAAGGATAAATACATCAACTTCCTTGGTAAAAAGCAAGGCTAGGGCTACGCGGTTTTTCTCCCCACCGCTTAGAGAGCTAATTTTTTGCGTTAAAAACTCTTTTGGAAATAAAAAGTTTTTCAAATACCCATATATATGCAAATGCTTTCCACGCACTTCAATATATTCCCCACCATTTGGACAAAAAGTCTCTAGCAAATCCTTATCATCTTCAAGCAAAGCCGTGTGCTGGTCAAAATAGCCTATGCGTATATCACCCACCTTTACTACACCAGAATCTGCCCTGTCTTGCCCGAGTAAAATTTTTAAAAAGCTTGACTTGCCCGAGCCATTTTTACCAACAATGGCGATTTTATCATTCCGCAAGATTCTTAAATTTAAATCTTTTATTAGAATCTTGCCGCCTATATTTTTACACAAATGCTCTATCTCAAAAAGGCATTTTTGATTATTTACATTTTCAGTTTTATTAAAGCTTTTCTGCTCTCTTTCAAGCTCAAGCCGCATTTTGCGTATCACAGATGGATTATGCTTTGCCTCTTCACGCATAGCTAAGATTCTATTTTTTCGCCCCTCATTGCGTTTGAGCCTTGCTTTTACACCTTGCCGTAGCCATTGCTCTTCACTTTTTAGAATCTTAAGAAGTTTTTGATGAGCTTGACTTAAATGCCTTAAAATCTCCTCCTTTTTAGCCAAATAATCCAAATATCCGCCTTCAAAGCTTGTAAGATGAGCAGAATCAATCTCAATAATGCGTGTAGCTACCCTATCAATAAAATATCTATCGTGGCTAATGAATACAAGTGTAAAACGGGACTTTAAAATAAAATCCTCCAAAAATGCCACCATTTGCGTATCAAGGTGGTTTGTAGGCTCATCAAGCAATAAAATATCACAAGGTTGCAATAAAATACTTGCCAATGCGATTTTTTTCTGCTCCCCTCCACTTAGGGAATTTGCAAGTCTATCTCTAAAAGCCTGTAAGCCAAAATGCTCTAAAATCTCTTCTGCCCTTTTCTGTAAATCCCAGCCATTATTGTCATCTAAAAAGGCACTAAGCCTTGCGTATTCATTTAACATCTCTTTATGCGTTAGGGAATCTTTAATAGAATCTTGTATCATTGAAAGCTTGTTGTTTATCTCTTGCAGGGCGTTATGAGCTTTTGTTATCTCACTCATAGATTCTATAAGCACATCTTGCACACTTGCATTTGCCTTAAAGATAGGCTTTTGCTCTAAGGATAGAATCTTAAGATTTTTGATACCTATCCTTTCACCGCCATCTATCTCTAGTCCTCCGGCAATAATCTGCAATAAGCTTGACTTGCCCGAGCCATTTTGACCAATAACCGCAATGCGTTCATATTGAGAGATATTAAGATTTGCCTGTTTGAGAATGATCTTATGATCGTATTGCTTATGTATGTCTTGGAGCGATAAAAGATTCATCTCAAAATTCAAAAGTTTTGATTTGTGCGAGTGATAAAAGGGCGAAATTTGTTTGCTTATTTTTCTTAGATTCTTTACCAATTTTTATGATAGAGGCTGGTTTTTGGAGTTTCAGTTCAGAATCTATGTAGATAAGCTCAAAAGTCTGGCGATTTACCGCACTAAAATATTCAATCTCTTTGTGGTAAATCACAACATTATGAAACTTACTCGCTGACATAATCTTAATTTTCAAATCCAAGCTAAAAGCGGGATTATCCGAAAAAATCAAAAAATTCTTAGCATTTTTTGCCATATACTTGTTGTAATATTGATAAACTTGATATTCATTATCGCGTAATTTACCCTTATCAAGCATTTTAGTGTGATTGCCCAAAAATGTCATTGCACAAAATGGGCTATTGATATTATGCTTAAAAAAGACATTTTTAATCGCTAAAGATGACATACCTAGCTTCCATAGCTTATTGTCAATATGTGTGGCACAAATATCCATTGCATCTTTTGTTTTATTGATAAGTATCTCATACATCTTATTAAACACGCCCTCAAACTTTGTGAGATTTTCTTTCTTAAAATTCTCCGCAAGAGCTTTTAGTCTATCAATAGTCGCACTGATAATTTTAATATCAGATTCGGCTTTTGTAATCACCGCTCTTGTTCTCACCTTACGCTCTTCTAGCGCCTTTGGATCGCCCCTTTTAGCATCAAGCTTGGCTTGGATTGAACGCAATTCCATTGAGCCTACACGAATCTTATTTTGCACAGAGAGCTTTTTTTCATTAAATGTTTCAATCGCCCTTATCACACCCTTATAATGATACTGCACATCAAGGAAGCATTCTTGGTAAATTTTATCAGGCGTCAAGTTAGTGTTTGTTTGAAACTGCCTATAAGAATACTCTAATTTTTTAAGCACCTGCATATCATCAGCAAAATTATCAATCGTAATATGTCTATCATTAAACACAAGATAATCAATCGCCTTTGAAAGATAGGGCTTAACAATGATATAATTTATCTTCGTCTGCGGGTCCTGCCCCTCTTCTTCCATACCAGAAATAGCGGTAAGTGCGTGAAACTCTTCTTGAAAATAGTCTTTTATCGTTTCAGGGATTGGTGTGCTTAGCTGAATGCTATTGAGTTTAAGGTAATTTGTCTCGGCAAAAATCTGCTTAGCAATGGCAGCCTTTGCATCTGCCTCTTTACTTTTTAGCTCATCATCAGTATTTGTCCGCCAAAAATCAATCTCGCGTATCAGCCCATTCTCCGGGAAACTTTGATACCTAGAAGCCTTGCAATCCGTAATGACATATCCATTATCATCAAGGCGAAATTCCACAAGCATTCCCGCACTTGGCATCATTCTTTGATCGTGCCAACTTGTATTGCGTAGCTCAAAAATCTTCTTAGAAGCATTCACAACAACGCCATTTTTGGTTTGATTAGAATATCTCAATATCTTGCCGTGCATATATATTCCTTAACAAAACGAATCTTTAAAACTTTATCCCACAAAAAAAACACAAAGCCCATATTCTAGCCAAATAAAAATAAAAAACTCATTAGTAAAAATCTCAAATTCTTTATGATATAATGCCAAATTTTTTAGCCCAATGCGTGAAACTCCGTGAATCTCATAGAGCAATCTTAAGAAATATAAGAAGAACTTAAATGAATTTTAAATTTTTCTTATATTTCTTTAAGGAGTCTCAAAGATTCCAAGGCTCATTCAAAGCATTCTTGTAGGCTAATTAACCAGCATTATTGAATACTAAAGGATAACTCATCAAAAAACTATACTTATATATCGCATTAAATATTGTGCTTATTTTTCTCTCCACCGCCACGCTTATTGGCGATTTTGGGCTTGTTGGCGATTTTGGAATGCGTTTTGCCACCCTAAACATAGGCATTTTTGGATATGTGGCATATATCTTTTTACCTTTTTTGCTCTATCCGCTTTTTTGTTTGTATAAAAATCATCATCTTACTTTTAGGCGATTAGAGCTTATTATCTCTTTTTCTCTCTTTTTTATCGCACTTTTGATTTTTCAATCTCTAAGCCTTGAAAAAGGCTCATTTGGCAACTCTCTTGTGTTTTTTCTTAAAGATTACATCGGCTATTTTGGATTATGGGTGCTTGATATTTTTCTTTTTATTTTTTCTTGGCTTATCTCCACAAAACGCAATATTGATCTGCTTTTAAAACAGCTTAAGCACAAACTTCTTGTAGCTTATGATTTTATAAAACTTATTTTATCTATCCTTTATGTTCATATCAAGGCATTTGTCAAACGCTTGATTGAAGCGATAAAGTCAAAGATTCAAAATCTTTTTGCCAAAAAAACACAAGATATTCTTGATTTGCAAAATGCCAAGCAGGAGACAACCACACAGGCACATTATGATTTTAAAGATGTTTTTATAGACAAAGCCTTTGATGAAATGCCACAGAGACCCACCACAGAGCAGAATCTACCACAAAATTCGCAACCAATTTTACACAAAGATTCATATCCAGCACAGAATCTACAAGCCCAAGTCCAAGAAAGTCAAGATGAAAATCAAGATTCTCCCATTTCCATTTCAACACCACATTTGACACCACAAGAGCCAAATACACCCAAACAGCCCCATTTAGAAGTCGTGCCAAGATCGCAAGATGATTTAAAGCTTGAAGAGTTTTTAAGAATCCAAGCTGAAAAATACCGCAACGCATTTGCAAAAAATGTCCAACACACAGCCTTAAGTGATCCAGCCATTAAGCCAAGACAAGATTCTATCCAGCTTGTAAATCAGCCAAGCACTCCCCAATCAGCCAAGCACCCGCAATCTCCAGCAGATTCTATCCAGCAAACAACATCACAACCCACAGCACCATCACAAACCAGTCCAGAATCTTTGCTAGATTCACAATCTCACACAAGCCTATCAAAAGAGATTCCTACACCTCCATCGCGTCCAATTAACCCCAATGTCTTTTTAAAGCCAAAGGAAACAAAAAAGCCTTTAGACACACAAAATCCACATCAAGAAATAAAAATAGATTCTATCTCTACACAAAACACGCATTTACCTTTGCAGGAGACATATTCACAGCACCTAGCACAAACACAAGAAGCTTTTATACAAGAATCCACACAACAAAGCCTAGCACAAACCCACGCACTACAGCATACACCAACACCCAAAAAAATTACGCAAGATGAAATTACACAAGATTCTATCCATACACACACGCCACAAGCCCAGCAAAGCCAAATGCTACAAACACCAAACTTCCCACAGCAAGAATCTACACTTCCCCAAACACCTATAAACACCACTTCACACGCCACATCACAAAATACACAAGCCCCACTTACACCACAAATGCTAGATCTTGAGATTAAAGAGATTACGCCTAATCACACTAGAGAACAAGCCCCACAAAATGCAAATTGGGCAGATTCTATCGTGCAAGAGATTATCCCAGAATCTCCACTGCCAAGCACAGCCATACAGCCAACGCATACGCCACAAGCACAGCCATACAGCCAAAATTTTCATAGCATTCAAGATTCAAAGCCCATTTACACACGCGTAACCGAGCTTGATGAGAATAAAGCCCTGCTGAATAATTTAGATTATGGCGATGTGGCTAAGCCTCTGCATTTTAAGCTCCCTACAACAAGTTTGCTTAATCAGCCACTAACAGAAAAAACTGAAATTGATGAAAGCGAGATAGATCGCAAGATTGAAGATTTATTAGCTAAACTTAGGACATTCCGCGTTGAAGGCGATATTGCGCGCACTTATTCAGGTCCCATTGTTACAACCTTTGAGTTCCGCCCAGCCCCGGGCATTAAAGTAAGTAAGATTCTTACATTAGAAGATGACTTAGCAATGGCTTTGCGTGCAAGATCTATCCGCATTCAAGCGCCAATCCCGGGTAAAGATGTTGTAGGGATTGAGATTCCAAATAACACTACACAGACGATTTATCTGCGTGAAGTGCTAGAATCTGATTTGTTTAAAACTTCCACTTCGCCACTCACCTTAGCCCTTGGTAAAGACATCGTGGGCAATCCTTTCATCACGGATTTAAAGCGACTTCCGCATTTACTTATCGCTGGGACAACAGGTAGCGGTAAAAGTGTGGGGCTAAATGCGATGATTCTCTCACTCCTTTACAAAAACTCACCGGATAATTTAAAGCTTTTGATGATTGATCCCAAAAAGGTGGAATTTAGTATTTATGCAGATATTCCCCATCTCATTACGCCCATTATCACACAACCTAAAAAGGCGATTGTAGGGCTAAATAGTGCGGTAGCGGAAATGGATAGGCGGTATGATTTAATGAGTGAGCTACGCACAAAAGACATTGATAGCTATAATCGCAAAGCGGGGGCTGAAGGAATGGAGAAATTCCCATATCTTGTGATTATTATTGATGAACTAGCAGATTTAATGATGACAGGGGGTAAGGAAGTGGAATTTGCCCTAGCGAGAATTGCTCAAATGGGTCGTGCCTCTGGGATTCACATTATCGTGGCTACACAGCGACCAAGTGTAGATGTCGTTACAGGACTGATTAAGACAAATCTCCCCTCACGCATTAGCTACAAGGTAGGAAGCAAAATAGATTCTAAAGTGATCCTTGATACCTTTGGGGCAGAATCTTTGCTTGGCAAAGGCGATATGCTTTTCACACCGCCGGGTGTTGGGGGCGTTACACGGCTTCACGCTCCGTGGAACACTGAAGAAGAGATTGAAAGAGTGGCAGAGTTTATCAAATCCCAACAAGCAGTGGTGTATGATAAAAACTTTATGCTTGATGAGAGAGACAATCTTGTGAGCGAGAATCTAAGTGAGAGTGGAGAAAATAGTGACCTTATCAGCGAGGCAAAAAAAATCATTCTCCAAGATAAAAAAACTTCAGCAAGTTACCTGCAAAGGCGTTTAAACATAGGCTACAACAAGGCAGCAAATCTCGTTGAGCAATTAGAGAGAGATGGCTTTTTATCCGCACCCAATGTGAAGGGTGTGAGAGAAATTTTAGGGAGCTAAACTCGCTTTGCCTAGCATTTAATTTAAGCTAATAGAATCTCCTACTTAAAACAAACACTATTTTTAAGGAGTATTCTATGAAATACACACAATATGTTTTCAGCAGTATCATTTTTTTTATTTTGACTTTAAGCAGTGCGTTTGCCATAGATTTTAAAGAAGCACCAAAGATTCAAAAACGCATTAATCCACAAGAAGGCAATAATGCCGTATATTCTTTTAATTCCTCCATTGAACAGGCAAAAAAATCTGTCGTTAATATCTCTACACAAAAAAATGTAAGCAATCAATTTGCTAATCACCCTATGTTTAATGACCCATTCTTTCAGCAGTTTTTTGGCGATATTTATGGGCAAGTGCCAAAAGAACGCGTGGAGCGAAGCCTTGGCAGTGGCGTTATCATCTCAAGTGATGGCTACATTATCACAAATAATCACGTGATTGAAGATGCCTCTAAGGTGCTTGTCTCGCTCTCTGATAGCTCAAAAGAATATGTCGCAAAAGTCATCGGCACAGATTCTAGAAGCGATTTAGCAGTCATTAAAATAGAGAAAAATAATCTCCCTCCCATCAGCTTTGCTCAAAGCTCAAATGTGCTTATTGGCGATGTTGTCTTTGCCATTGGGAATCCTTTTGGTGTGGGAGAGACAATCACACAAGGCATTGTTTCAGCACTTAATAAAAGTGGTATTGGCATTAATGATTATGAAAACTTTATCCAAACTGACGCGTCAATCAATCCGGGCAATTCCGGTGGGGCGTTGGTAGATTCACGCGGGGCGTTGATAGGTATTAATACTGCCATTTTATCTCGCACGGGTGGGAATCACGGCGTAGGCTTTGCCATTCCCTCAGATATGGTCAAAAAAATCGCTAAAGAGCTTATTGAAAAAGGCAGTATTAAACGCGGATTTTTGGGCGTTGGGATTCAGGATATTAATGAAGATTTGAAAGAAAGTTATGGCGATAATAGCGGTGCAGTTGTCATTAGCCTTGAGCCACAATCTCCAGCCGCAAAAGCAGGACTTATGGTGTGGGATCTTATCACGCATATTAATGGCAAAAGAGTTTCAAACGCAGCGGAGCTAAAAAATCTCGTTGGTATGCTTTCGCCAAATGAAAAGGTAATTGTAAAATTTATCCGCGATAAGCAGGAGCGTGTCGCACAAATCACTCTAGCAGAATTGCCCGATTCTAATAAAGATACAAAAGCAAATCCTTCTTCAAATGCTCAAGGTTCAAGTGCGACCATTGAAGGCTTAAGCGTTGAAGAGCTTAGCTCAAATATACGCCAACGCTATGGGATTCCAAACAATATTAATGGCGTTGTAGTAACGCGTGTCAATGCAAACTCAAAAGCCGCTCAAGCGGGATTTGAAGTGGGCGATATTATCGCACAGGTTGAAAATATCGCTATTGAAACTCCTGCGGATTTAAACAATGCCTTTACAAGATTCAAAGGCAAAAATAAAAGAGTGCTTGTGTATAGCTCAAGTGGTACAAAAACAATACTTATCAAATAAAGGGGGAAACCATAAGTGGTAATGCTAGACAACAAACAGCTTTCGCTTATACAAGAGCGTTTGTATAAGTATTGCGGTATTTTTTTGAGCGATTCAAAGCTTACAATGATAAAAAATAGAATCTACCGCCTTATGCGTGATACACATATTGATAACATAGACACGCTGCTTGCAAGTATTGAAAGTAACCCTAAGATTCAACAACAATTTATCAATAGCTTTACAACAAACAAAACAGATTTTTTTCGTGAAGACTTTCACTTCCAAGATATGATTGATCGTGCGTTGCCCTTACTTTTCAAACGCAATAAGCCTATTAAAATTTACTGCTGTGCGAGTTCCACGGGGCAAGAGCCTTATTCTATCGCAATGAGTGTGCTGTATGCTAAAAAGCTCTATGGTGCAAGCACACCGGTGAGTATTATTGCCACAGATATTGATACTGGTGTCCTACAAGAAGCAAAAGAGGGTATTTATACGATTGATTTTAAGATAGAGAAATTCCCAAATTGGTTTGAAATGGAGGAATATTTTACCCCACTTGATGATGGTAAAAACCCAAATGTGCGACTACTCAAAGCCAAAGACAAGCTTAAATCAATGATCACTTTTAAGCAAATGAATCTCTTTGATAAACGCTATCCATTTATGCGTGAAGAGTTTGATATGCTCTTTTGCCGTAATGTGCTGATTTATTTTAAGCAAGAAGATCAACAGGAGATTCTATCCTGTCTCATTGACACACTAAGAATTGATGGCACTTTTTACTTAGGGCATAGTGAAAGTCTCTACCACTTAACTGAAAAATTTGAAAAGCTCGGTAACAAAACTTTTGTTAAGATAAAGGCGTAATTATGTTAATGGAAACGACAAAACACCACCCAGATACCATTCTCAAAAGTAACCCTTGCAAAATCACGCGAAGCAAGCTTGTTGTTATCGGTGCTTCCACAGGGGGTGTTGATGCACTCTCTTATATCTTTTCACGCCTACCTGCACAGCTCCCACCCATTGCCGTTGTGCAACATATCCCACCGACTTTTGGCTCATCTTTTATTAAACGCTTAAACACACTCTCTGAACTAACGATCTGTGAGGTTACAGACAAAACTCCTCTTAAAGACAATCATGTCTATGTAGCAGGGGGTGATAAACATATGATTATTGATTTTGCTATGGGTTCATATTATGCCAACTCTTTAAATGAAGAGAGACGCATTTCAAGGCATAAACCAAGTGTTGATATTTTATTCCGCAGTGCCAATAATGCCGCTGGACGCTCCGCTCTTGGGGCGATTCTTACAGGAATGGGCGATGATGGTTGCATAGGACTAAAAGAAATGCACGATAATGGAGCGCACACTTTGGCTGAAAATGAAGAGGATTGCGTGGTGTTTGGTATGCCTAAAAAAGCCATTGAAATGGGTGCGGTGAGTGAGATTTTAAGCCTTGATATGATAATCCATAGAATCATAGACTACGCCAAAAAGCCAATCAAAGCCCTAGCAAAAGATAGCAACGACCCAGCCATTTTTCCTGATGAGTAGGATAGACTAGAATCTAAGTGAGATTCTAGCATTTGCTTAGATTTTCAACTCTCTTAGATTCTAGCACTCTGTTCTGTTTTTATATCTCACACCACAAACTAAATCAAAAATAATCACTAAAATACGCCTTGCCCTCTGGCAGAATCTCTTCTAGCTTATCAATACTCTCATCGTTTGCTTTCAGGCGATTAATACTGCGTAAATATAGCGGACGCTTATAGCCTAAAAGCATTGTTGTAAGCGTTTGTATATCAAGCTTGATGTAATATTCCCCCAGTTTCTGCTTTTTTTCACTCGCCACAACTTGCAAAGCCAACTCTCCATCTTTAAAATGTAAAATAAAATCCCTATTATTCCATTCCAAAAGTGGATCGCTCACACTGAATCTTAAGCACATATTTGACTTAACAAACTCAAAAGGATATTGTGTCAAAAACTGCTCCACATCAACGATACGCGCCATAATATAAGGCTGAATGCTTTCTTTGATATGCCCATCTTCAAGCAAAAAAGCAAGATTATGATTACTAAAATTTGCCCCTTCAATACTATCAAACATTGACTGATGGGCGTTTATGTAGCCCCACAGCCCATATCGTGCCTCTTCATTCAAATAAATCATCTCTTTAATCTTAAAAATATCATTTTCCAAAAGATAGACAATATAGCCCGTTGGCTTATCGCATTCATCATAATAAATCGCTACAATCGTATCCTCCACATCCCAACGCCAATACTCATTCCACGCTAGAATATCACGCACCAAGCAGCCGTGCGTCTTTGCTGCAAACTCATTATGCAGGGCTTTTAAATCGGGGTGATCTTCTGTAACCCTTTGCATCATACCGCCAACTTGAGGGGGCTTTGGAAATTGATTATCCTTAATGACAAAACTCATCTTATCACTCACTATCTCCCACCCACGCGAACGATAATAAGGAATAGAATACGGATAGAGACAAGAAATGCTCTGCCCCTTTTCTCGCATCATTTTTAGAATCTCACGCATTAAATCCGCCATAAGCCCAATGCCAGAATACTCCGGGTAAGTCGCCACCCCTGTAATCCCACCCATAGCATAGATTCTATTATAAATATTCATCTGCATAGGATAGAGTGCGATTTGTGAGATAAGCTTTTGTCTATCAAACCAGCCTAGCACGATTGCATTTTGTAAAATGGGGTATTTGGAGCGTTTAATCTCTTCATTATTCCAACCAAACTCTAGCAAATCACTATCAGTTACTTGAAAGGCATAACGCAAAAGCTCATTAAACTGCTCAATATGGCTAATATCAAGCTGTTGCATAGTAAGCCGTTCTCGTATTTGTGTTTTTTTCATCTTTTGCCCCTTTGTGTGGAATCTTTAAGAAATCTTGCTTTGCGGAGTTGCGGAGTATAGCAAAAAGTGGCAATATCAGGCAAATATAGGCATTTGTGTTTAGGCTAAAAGGGGTAAAACCCTTGACAATAGGAATAATTTTATATATAATCTCGCTCTTTGTTTATTCCGGATTAGCTCAGCGGTAGAGTAGGTGGCTGTTAACCACTTGGTCGCAGGTTCGAATCCTGCATCCGGAGCCACTCCTTAGCAGAAGATCATAGATTTTAAACCATAAAGCAAGTGGGCATTTTGCTCTTAAGGACTTTTGATTCAATTAATTTTTGTGGCTTTTGTTTATTCTTTGGGATTTTTATGTGCAGAAAGAACCCTGAAAGTTTATAGGGGGCTTGTTACCACACTCTTTCCATATCATTAGTCTCTATCTTTGTAGGTGTTTCAGTGGTGTTGTAACCTTGAGTGTTTGTTATGTCTTTCATTTGATTTGTATTGCCATCTCCTGTCAGTAATGATTGAGCTGTATAGAGTTTTGTAACATTTATTTAGATTATCAAATAAAGCAGTTTAAAAAGTATGGGTCATTATTATGGGTGTAGGGTAAAATAGGTTCATCTTGTGGGTAAAAAGTTTAAGGTTTTTTTTGAGATAGGACTATTGAGTCTTGTTCAAATTGACTCTTAAGAATAAATGGCAGAGGGGAAGGGATTCGAACCCTCGAAAGCTTGTACTTTACACGCGTTCCAGGCGTGCTCCTTCAACCACTCGGACACCCCTCTTTAAAAATAACAAGGGCGAAATCTTACCTAAACTCTTTCTAAAACTTGCTTAAAAATCACGCCATCAATGCCAAGTTGTGCGATTTTTGCGATTTGCTTTTGGGATTTAATGACGCAAAGCAGTTTGCAATCAAGCAAATAATGTTCAACAATCTTTTGAAAAGCCTTTGCCTTATCAAGCTGATCAAGCAGTAAAAATTGCGGCATAAGACTAGCAAACAGCACAAGCTCTTCTAAAGAATATATTTTCACAGCATATCTAACCTGAAAGTTATAGCAATGCTTGGCAATCTCAAAAGTATTCTCTTGTTTCAAAGCAGATGTGTCAAACCACACGACAGATTCAGCTCCAACCTTGGCAATATCTTCAATGCTTTTCACTTCCACAAATGGAGCAAAGTCAATGGCATAATGCCCGATAATAATCATCTCGCCCCCTTTTGCAGACATTCTTTAGAGCAAAAACACTTTCCATTTGAGAGAAAAGATTCATTGACAGAGACATACACGCCGCAACACGCACATTCCTGCATTTCTTCAATGCCATTGGGGGTTTTGTTTGTCTTAAGCAATGGGCGTAAGATAAGATAAGCTAACGCTAAAAGTGCGAGTAAAATAACAAAAAACTTCATATATTTCCTTTAAGACTAAGATTTATAAATCACGACTATGTTTGTAATAGTAGATTCTATTTTCCCGCACGAAGCACTCTTCCACACTCATACTTGGCATTTCCTGTCTAAAATTTGTGCCTTTGTAAAAGAGAAAATACCCATCGCTTTGCAAAAATTTCCTTGAAAGAGCGATAAGATTCCTAGCGTCCATTAACGCACGAGAAGTAATAAGGGCGATATTATTGACTTCACTGATTGGCACTTCTTCAATCCGCATTGAATGCACCTTTACATTTTTTAGCCCAAGTTGTACGCTGATATTTTGTAAAAATGAAGCCCTTTTAGCACGCGGCTCTATAAGAAAAAATTGCGATTGCGGTTTAGCAATAGCAAGGGGCAGGGCAGGGAATCCCCCACCAGAGCCTATATCCATACAAGATTCAAACTCATCAATAAACTTCAGCGGATACAAAGAATCAAAGATATTTTCAAGCACAGATTCCATACAGCTAGCCCCTGTAAGATTGTGAATCTTATTCCACTCTAAAAGCTCTTTGCCAAAGGTTTGAAACTGCTTAAAACACTCATCTCCTAGCATAATGCGGTGTTGTTGTAATTTATCTTGTAAATCTATCATAGTATCAATATCCCATCTCCATAAGAGTAAAATTTATAGCCTTTTTCCAAGGCAATATTATAGAGTTCAAGGCATTTTTCTCTCCCCACCATCGCACTTACTAGCATAATCAATGTGCTTTTTGGGAGATGAAAATTTGTCAGCAGATAATCTACCCGCTTAAACTCAACGCCCGGATATAAGAAAATATCGCACTCTCCGCATAAAACTTTATATCTCATCATATATTCCACGCAACGTGCACTTGTCGTGCCGACACATAGCACCTTTTTAGCGTGAGTGATAGCCTTAGCACTTGAGCTTGAGATTGAAAAATATTCTTTATGTATAGCGTGATTGCGGATATCTTCACTCTCCACATTTATAAATGTCCCAGCCCCGATATGCAGGGTAACAAAGCAGGTTTGAAAAGATTTTTGCAAGGATTCTAAACTTTGTTTGCTAAAATGCAAAGACGCCGTAGGAGCTGCCACAGAGCCTAGCTCCTTTGCAAACACACTTTGATAAAACACGCTATCTTCTTGTAGATTTTGATTAGCTTCATCGCGTTTGATATAGGGCGGTAACGGGATATAGCCGTGATTATTAAAAAGCTCAAACACTTCTTTGTCATTTAAGATTCTATTTTCTTGCGAACTATGAGTTTTTGTAGATTCCATAAACTCCACAATCCGCATACCATCCTCACAGCATTCAAGCACTTGGGCGATAATGGGGCGTGTGAAAGCCTTGTGAGATTCTAAAATCAGCCTATCACCGCTTTTAACCCTGCCTTTAATTTGGACTAAAAATCTAAAAGAATCTAGCGCTTTGTGGAAAAATATCTCCATACGCTTTGGGTTAGGTTTGGCTTGTGAGTTGAGCTTATGAGCGTAGATTCTAGCATTTATGACTTTGGTATTATTGAAAACAAGCAATGTGTCTTTGGGGATAAAATCGCTAAAATGATAAAAATCACTATGCGTAATTTTGTCGCTTTTTCTTTCATACACAAGCAGTTTTGCACTCTCTCTAGGAATGCTTGGGCTTTGTGCTATGGCACTTTGTGGCAGAGCATAATCATAGCTTGAAAGCAAAAAATCTTCAGAATCTTTAGAATGGGCGTTGTGGTGGGGCATTGCTATTCTTTATTAGAATCTTGCGTTGTAGGTGTGGTAGGCGAGGTTTCATCGCTATCATCTATCTCAAAATCAGCAAGTTTTGAAGCGGGATTCACAAATTTTAAAATCACAATAGAAATCCCATAGAGCATAACAAGCGGAATAGCCAAAAGCACTTGTGAAATCACATCAGGCGGGGCGATAATAGCAGCGATGATAAAGATAATCACCACAGCGTATTTAAAAAATCCTTTTAAACTCTCATCAGTGATAAGCCCCACTTTGCCAAGGAAAAAGCATAGCACAGGCAGTTCAAAGGCTATGCCAAAGCCGATAATCAAGCGGATAAAAAAGGCAAAATAATTCTCTGCTGTAATGTAGGCTTCAAACTGATCATTACCAAAAAGCAAAACATTTTTAATAATAAAAGGCAAAACGCCAAAGTAAGAAAATGCAACGCCAAGGGCGAACATAAATGTGCCAAAAAACACAAAAGGAATGACGATTTTTTTCTCGTGTTTATATAAGCCCGGAGCGACAAAAATCCAAATCTGCCAAAAAATCACAGGCATAGCGATAATGAGTGCAGCAAAAAGAGCGGATTTCATCGCGATAAACACGCCCTCTATCATACCCGAAGCGATGAATTTCCCCCTAATCTCACTGCCTAGCACATCTACAAGGGGTAGCTTAATGTAGTGAAATATTTGCTCCCAAAAGCCCAAACACACGCCAAAAGCCCCCAAAAGCACAAGAATACTGATAATAAGGCGTTCGCGTAAGTCTTGGATATGGGGTTTTAAATCTTCTAGCATTGTTTATCCTATGTGTTGGGGGGTGGAATCTTGCGACTTTGAGCTTGTAGCATTTTTGTATGTAAGGGTAGAATCTTGCGTAGCAATAGAAGTTTGAGCAGATTCTGCAGATTCTAGGTTTTGAGCTGTGGCGTGTGGCATATTAGACTCTGCATTTTTAGAATCTAGGCTTTCATAGCTAAGCTCTGTATTAAGGCTTTTAAGTGTGCTGTGCAAGGCATTGGCTTCTTTGTCAAGCTCCTTTTTTGTGTCTGTCAGGCTCTCTTGCAGGGGTTTAAGGCTATCGCTTAAATCATTGATGTTAAGCTCTCTCAACTCATCAAGCTTCATATCTTGGGTGAGTTTATCCACTTCATTTGAAATGGCATTTTTGTATTTGAGTGCTTCCTGTTTGATTTCACTAAGCTCTATCTCTTTGTCAAAGCTCTCTTTTGCTTCCGCCATAGTTTTTCTTACCGCACGGAAAAACTTGACAATATCAATGATAGTTTGGGGGAGTTTGTTAGGACCAAGGGCGATAATCGCCACAATAAAAATTACAAGCAACTCAAAAATACCAATGCCAAACATACCCTGCCTTTTTGCCTTATCTTAGAATTAAAAAAAGCGTATTTTATACTAAGTTTAGTAATTTTATTTCATTCCTAGATAAAAAACATTTTTGTTTTTCATATTGAAGCCAATTTGATGAAACAAAGCTAAAAGTTAAGTAGCTAAGCGTTAAGTAAGAGAGTAGAGTAAGACTAGCCTACCCCCTTAACGACCAAAGGCTTTATAAGGTAGGCTATGGATTATCTTAGTAGCACTTGACTATTATTATACATAGCAGTATAATGCCGACTAAGATTCTTGTGCAAATCTTACTCATCGTAACCTCCTTTTTATGAAGTAGGCTACGCCAAGAGAGGCTCCACTCTCTTGGGCAACCTCTAATCACAATTCTACCACATTAACTACAAACTTTCCAACTCGTTTCTTAAGACTTAAATCACTCTTTGACTTTGGGCTTTTTAGGGAATAAAAAATGCTTTTTTAGGCTAAAATACGGCTGAAATTGTTTGCAAATTTAAGAAAACTAAGGATAGGGATATGATTGACACAAAGGCTTTGATAAATGATTTTGATAGGGTGAGTGAGCTACTTTGTATAAAAAAAGTGAGTGAAGATACACTCAAAGCACTAAAAGATCTTGCCATTGCGTATAAAAGCACAAAGCAGGAGCTTGAATCTCTCCAAGCCTTTCAAAATAAAGGCTCTCAAAAGCTTGGGCTATGGTTTAGAAGTGATGGGTGTCAAGATTTGATTGATGATTTAAAGTCGCAACTTGATGAAAATAAGAAAAAAATGAATAATGTAGAATCTAGGCTTAAGACTATTGAAGCAGAGCTTGAAAACCTTGCCTATACTATTCCAAACTTGCCCGATTCTGCTACGCCAAAGGGCGAAGATGAGAGTGATAATATTGAGCTAAAAAAGGTGCTAGAGCCTAGAATCTTTGACTTTACCCCAAAGGAGCATTGGGAGCTAGGTGTGGATAATGGCTGGATTGACTTTGAATCTGGGGTGAAGCTTGCTAAAAGTCGCTTTTCTGTCCTGCGTGGAATGGGGGCAAAACTCAATCGTGCGTTAATTAACTTTATGCTTGATTATAATGAAAGGCAGGGCTTTGAATCCGTGGTAACGCCTGTGATTGCTAATGCTAGGACGCTTTTTGGCACCGGGCAGTTGCCGAAGTTTGAAAATGATATGTTTAAGGTGGATTCTCATTTTGATGAAGAGGGGAGCGAACACGATTTATACCTTATCTCTACTTCGGAAATCACACTTACAAATCTCTATCAAGACAGCATTATCCCAAGTGAGAACTTGCCTATAATGCTGACTTCTCACACACCTTGTTTTCGCAAAGAGGCTGGTAGTGCGGGGCGAGATACACGCGGTATGATACGCCAACATCAATTTGACAAAGTGGAGCTTGTGGCGATTACTCATCCAAGCCAAAGTGAAGCTATGCAGGAAAAAATGCTAAAAACAGCAAGCGGGATTCTAAGTGAGCTAGGACTCCCGCACCGCTTTATGCGGCTTTGTGGGGGGGATTTGGGCTTTAGTGCGAGTAATACTATTGATATTGAAGTGTGGCTACCCGGGCAGAACTGCTACCGCGAGATAAGCTCTATTTCAAATACGCGGGACTTTCAAGCACGAAGGGCAAAAATCCGCTATAAAGAAAATGGTAAAAACGCGTTAGTGCATACGCTCAATGGCTCATCATTAGCAGTAGGCAGGACACTCATTGCCATTATGGAAAATTACCAAAGGGCTGATGGGAGCATAGAAATCCCAAAAGTGCTAGAAAAATATCTATAAAGAAAATATCGCAAAAAGGCTAAGGGGAGAGTATGGCAGAAGAAGTAATAAATCTTGATGAAAATCTAGAGATTGAAGATTCTGCAACACCACCACAAGAGGGTGCAAAAGAAAGCGATGAGCAAAAGCCAAGTGAAGCTACCGAATCTAAAGAGAGTAAGCTGCAAAAGATTCTAGCTCCCTTGAAAGCAAGAATTAACGCTTTTCTAGCAGCTTTAAAGGAAAATAAGATTCTAATGATTAGCACGATTGCCATTGCGGTGCTTGTGCTTGTTTTTTTAGTGCTGATTGTGATTTTAATCTTTAGTGGTGGCAAGGAAGAGCAAAAAACAGAATCTGCCCCCATTTCACGAAAGATTATCCAGCCAGCTCCTATTTTAAGTAGCTCAAAGCGTCCTGAAGTAGATGATACAGAGCTTGGTAACATGATACGCAAGGCAAATATTCTTTACACACAGGGCGATAAAATGGAGGCTTTGGATTTGTTTAATAATATTGCTGCATATTCTCAATCCCTTGCTGCGTATAATTTGGGCGTGATTAAGATAAATGAGAGTGAGTATAAAAAAGCTATCAGCTCCTTTGATAGTGCCATTTATTCTGGGGAAGATATAAGTGTGAGTGCATTTAATGCCGCATATAGTGCGTATATGCTGGGTGATATGAATCTGTATGAGTATTATTTAGGCATTAGCTCAAGCTATTTGTATTATACGGCAAATCAGCCGTTGTATTCTTATCTATATGGGTTGTTGCAATATTATAAAGGTTTTTATTTTGAATCGCTCTCTCCCTTTCTTAATCCCTCTTCGCCAGATTATACCAAAGAGAGTAAAAAATTTGCTGCGGAAGTGTTTTTGATTTTTAACGATGAGTATAATGCGTTAGCTCAACTCAAGCAAGTAGCAGATAAAGAGGATAATCTCTCCATTGGCTTACTGCACGCAAGGCTTGGGGAATACACACAAGCAAAACAATATTTGTATGAATATCTTGGGAGCAATGTGGGCGATCCACAGGCTTTAATGGCATTGCAACTGATTGAGACAAAAAGTGGGAATTTTAAAGAAAGTGCTTTGATTCTTGAGCGATTAAATGCTGCAGAAGAGACACAAAAGGTCTTTGATGAATATCCTATCAAGGCAAAATTGCGTGATGATTTGTTTGATGTGAATCTCGCACAGGAAAATTTCTGGAATCGCCGATTTGAGCATAATAAAATACTGGGCTATAAGATTCTTTTCTATTACGCGCCTTTTTTGGTTTTTGATGCAAAAAATGCTTTGGCGATTATTGATGATGGAAATTTAAATGCTCATATAAATAACATTGAGAGTGCGAAAAACACGCTGCAAGAGGGGCAGAAAGTTTCACAAGTCGATCGCTCAATCGCACAGAATCTGCGTTACTTGATAGCAAATCAAGATATACGCGAAGCGGTTAAATCTATGGAGCAGTCCCTTGCGACTTACCCAAATCACTCTGTTTTGCATTATAATGTCGGGCTTTTGTATGCGCAAATGAATGACTTTGATAATGGATATTTGCATTTTATCCGTGCTTATCATTTGGATAATAACAACACAATGGCTGGAATCTTCGCCCTTATGTGTGCAGAGCTGACTTATCGCGACACTTCTCGCTTGAGTAATACTATCTCTACTGATTTGGCAGAGATGAATTTTACTAATAAGCTAGAGCACGATTTTTTACTTTCTTTATTCCGCTACACAAGCGATTCGCCCACAGATTCTCTTTCTTGGTTTGATACGCTAAAACAGCGATCATCTTATGAGCGGAAGCCCATTTATTATGCGTTAAGTGCGGTGTATGGAATCTATGTGGCTAATGGAGTGCAAATAGCAAATGCTTTTGAATCTTTAAAGGGCTTTTATCCAAAAGATGCGGTTACGCATACGATGTTTGAGCTTGGCAAGAGATTTGGGAGTAATTTGAAGGATTTTGCCTTACAGATGAATATTATTTATAAAGAAAAGAATCTTGATATGCGTTCAATCTACTATGGACCCTCTTTGGCAAGGGAATTATATGTGTATGTGGGTTTTGTAACAGGCTCGTTGCGATCAGTCCAAGAAGAGTTAGAGGCAAAGCTTGTTGTTGAGACGCACACAAGCAATGGAATCTTGCAGGCTTTGGCACTTTCAAATATATACAGCAATGATTTTGAAGAGGCTTTTGCGATATATAACTCTCTGCTTGATGATTTAGGGGAAGGGGATTCACAAACGCGATTTTTGGCGGCTATTGCGGCTATGGGAGCTAATCGCCACGAGAATGCCGTAGCTCTTTTGCAACTTGCCAAGATAGAATCTGCTACAAACTTTGAGGCTAAATATGCCCTTGGGCTACTCTACCAAGAGGGTAAAAATATAAAAGCTGCTATCCAACATTATGATCAAATCTCACACACAGGCTTTGAATCTGAATTTTTTGACTTTGAGATTGACACGAGTGAGCTACTCAACCCACAAAAAGATGACAAAAAAGAGAGATAGAGTCTAAAGCCACATAGTGATGTGGCATATATTCTCTTGCTTGATTATTTTGGAGGTAGGAGTTCAAGGAGAGTGATCTCTCGCTCACTGCCTATCCGCATAGGTGGTCCCCAGAATCCTGCACCTTGGGAAACATACACTTGTGTTTTACTTAAATTTTCAAGTGTGTGGAGTCCGGAGATATAGGGCTGTTGCAAGAGCATTGCTAGGGAAAATGGGAAAATCTGCCCCCCGTGTGTGTGTCCGCTCACAACAAGGCTGACTTTATCATAAGGTGGAGTGAGATAATGTATCACTTTTGGTTGATGAGAAAGTAAGATAATAGGCAAGGCAGAATCTACACTTTCAAAAGTCTGCTTGATGTTAGGCTCAAGATAGCCTACACGCCACCCCATAAAATCCGCTATTCCAGCAATATTAATGGTATTATCAAGCACATAATTTTGATTAATAAGAATATGGAATCCTAGAGTTTCTAGTTTTTTAAGGATATTTTCAACATCGTGAAAATACTCGTGATTGCCTAGCACATAAAACACACCTTGATTTGCCTGAAGATTTTTAAGCTCATCTACGCTATTTTCAACATCTTCTAATTTAGCATCTACAATATCTCCTACGAGAAAAATCACATCGGCATTAAGGGCATTTGTCATTTCCACAATCTGCTTTGTTTTGCTCTGCTCCATAAGCCCACCGATATGAATATCACTGAGCAGCACTGCCCTAAGAGGTGTGCTAAGCCCTTCAATCTCAAGGCTAAGCTGGATAATATCTGGCTTTTTTGTGCCATTGTAAGTGGCAAATACAAGCATTACAAGGCTAAGGCAAAAGATTCCAACTTTTACTCTATGTCGCCACCTACTGCGCGCAGATTTTGTGCGGAGTGTCATAATAAAAAGTGAGCAGATTTGATACATCAAAGCCGCCATAACAAAGAAAAAAGTAATACCAAGACAAAGTGAAAGTAAAAAGTAATACACCTGTGGCACATTAGCATTATCACGCAAGAAGAGATATGCTACACAATGCAAGGCATTAATGATGGTAAAAATTTTCCACACTAGACGAATAAAAGGCTTGGTGCTAAGGGATTTTAACAATGCTTTGTAGATATAAATATGGAGAATAATAAAAAGCAAAGAACCCATAAAGGGAAAAATGGCACTTTGCATTTGGGCAAATTCAGGCACATCTTGCATAAAAATCCTTGTTGAAGTGGTTTGAAAGCTTTAATAAATCCTTGTTGCGTGGTAATTTACAAAGCTTATGGGTTGATTTCTAGGGGAGTATTGTAAGATAGTAATACTCAAAAGTCCATTAAGGCTATCATTTTTTTGTGGAAAAACACTTTGTTTAAAGAGATTGTTGAAAATTGATTGAAGTTAAGTAGATTCTACAATGTGGCATAAGCCCTAAATGTAGAATCTAAAATCCTTATTTAATCTTATCCTTGACACTTGCGACAATAGTATTAAATGTCTGTATGTCATTCATCGCCATATCAGCAAGAATCTTCCTATCAAGGTCAATATTGGCAAGTTTTAAAGCGTGAATAAAGCGAGAATAGCTTATCCCATTCATCTTACAAGCCGCATTGATACGCGTAATCCATAGCTTTCTAAAATCACGCTTTTTTTGCTTCCTATCGCGGAAAGCATAGCACATACTGCGTTCTAATTGCTCTTTTGCCTTTCTAAAATGTTTGCGGCGTCCGCTATAAAAGCCTCGCGCAAGTTTTAGAATCTTTTTATGTCTTCTTCTTCGGACAACGCCTGTTTTTACTCTCATTTTTTTCTCCTTTACCTTTTTAGGTGTAAGCTTTTTTGCTTCTCTTTCCCATAATGCTTGGCATAGTGGGGAGTTTAGATTCTTAAGCCATACAAAGCAGACTTTTTACAGAATCAACATTTGTGCTGTGAACATATTTTGGCGCATTTAAATTTGCCTTACGCTTATGCGATTTTTTTGTTAAGATATGGCTTTTAAACGCACTTCCGCGTTTAATGGCGTTTTTCTTTAGCTTAAAGCGTTTGGCTGCACCGCGATTTGTTTTCATCTTTGGCATTATCTCTCTCCTTTCATAAGATTAATGTTTGTCTTTTTTCTTTGGCACATAAAGCACATTCAAATATTTGCCCTCAAGCTTTGGCTCTTTGTCGGCAACAGCAATATCTTCAAGCATTGCTGCAACTTTGTGAAGTGTATCCATACCCGCTTGTGGGATACTTAGCTCTCGTTGTTTGAGAAACACCTTAAACTTCACGTGCTTACCAGATTCTAAAAATTCAATGGCGTGTTTGACTTTGTAGTTAATATCGTTTTGTGCAATTTGCGTTGAAAGCTTTATCTCTTTAATTTCAATTTGCTTTTGCTTTTTGCGTGCTTCTTTTTGCTTTTTTTCAGCCTGATAGCGAAACTTGCCATAGTCCATAATCTTACACACCGGCGGCTTGGCATTGGGCGAAATCAGCACAAGATCAAGTCCGGCTTGATTGGCTAGATTCAAAGCTTCTTTGGAGGAGATAATCCCATACACCTCTCCATTATCGCCTACACAACGCACTTCTTTAAAGTTTATCTCTTCATTGAGTAATGTTTCTTCTCTGCTCAAAAGCGAATCTCTCCTATTTTTGTTTTTAGTGTCGTAATAAATTCAGCTTGAGAAAGCCCATATTGAGCCTTCTCTCGCCTATCGCGGATTGCTAAAATCTTGCTTTCCACTTCCTTTGCTCCAATCACCACAATCAGAGGGACTTTTTGTTTTTCTGCAAGTCTAATTTTTTTATTAAGACTTTCATTTTTGTCCATAATCTCCGCATATCCACCTATTTTAATAATCTCATCACGCAACTCCCTTGCATAGCCTAGCTGTGCATCCCCTATAGGGACAAGTATCACTTGTGTAGGGGCTATAAATAATGGAAACTCACCGGCAAAATGCTCTGTCAAAATCGCCACAAAGCGTTCAAACGAGCCAAGAATCGCACGATGTATCATAACAGGCTGCACTTGGGCGTTATTCTCATCTGTGTAGCTAAGAGCAAAGCGTTCTGGGAGATTCATATCTACTTGAATCGTCCCACACTGCCATTTGCGTTTGAGTGCGTCTGTAATTTTAATATCAATCTTTGGTCCATAAAATGCCCCACCGCCCTCATCAATTTGATAGGCGATTTTATTTTCTTCCAAAGCATTTTTAAGTGCATTTGTAGCCGATTCCCATACTTCATCATTACCGATAGATTTATCCGGTCGTGTGGATAGCTCCATTTTATACGCAAAATTAAAGGCATCTAAAATGCTTTTGGTAAAGCTTATGATGTGATTGACTTCATCTTTAATTTGGTTTGTTTGGCAGAAAATATGTGCATCATCTTGGGTAAATTCTCTCACACGCAAAAGTCCGTGTAAAACTCCGCTTTTCTCGTGTCTATGGACGATTCCATATTCATAAAAACGCAATGGTAACTCTCTATAACTTCGTGGCGAACTTTGATAGACTTTAATATGCCCTACGCAATTCATAGGTTTAATGCCATATTCCTGCTCATCAATGGTTGTAAAATACATATTTTCTTTATAGTTATCATAATGTCCGCTTTTTTTCCACACATCACTTTTGAGAATCTCAGGTCCCCTAACAGGCTCGTAGCCTCTTTCATTTAAGGCAATAGTGAGCAGTCGCTCAAGATTCTGTCGTAGTCTCGCACCTTTGGGCAACCAAATGGGTAGTCCCGCTCCAATTTCTTCATCGAAGGTAAAAAGTCCCATTTCCTGCCCAAGTTTGCGATGGTCTCGCTTTTTGGCTTCTTCAATGGCAAAAAGATAATCTTTGAGTGATTGTTTATCAGCAAAGGCAATGCCATAAATGCGGATAAGCATTTGAGCCTTTTCATCTCCACTAAGGTAAGCTCCGGCGATTTTAGTGAGCTTAAAATGCTGTAAAAGCTTTGTATTTGGCAAATGTGGTCCACGACACAAATCTTCAAAATCTCCTTGTATATAAACACTTAGCTTGTCATGAGGGATTTTACTCATCACAGCTTGTTTGAGCTCATCATTAGCAAACTTTGCTTCCGCATCTTTGCGTAAAAGTGTGGATTTGACAATAGGGTAGGCTTTTTTAGCAATCTCTAGCATTTTAGATTCAATGCTTGGCAGATCTTCTTCACTGATTTTAGAATCTACTTTAAAATCATAGTAAAAGCCCTCATTTACTACAGGTCCCACAAAAAACTTCGCCTCTGGATAGAGTGATTTAATCGCTTGAGCCATAAGGTGTGCACAAGAGTGGCGGATAATCTCTAAAGATTCAGGAGAGTTATCAAAATGTATATTTTCCCCATTGATATGTAGCTCATCTGCGGTGCAGAGATCATAAATTTGTTGATTATGTTTAATGCCTATAACTTCACTCATTTTTATACTTTCATTACCTCTTCTTCTTTGTGTCTTACCATATCATCGCATTTTTTGACAAACTCATCAGTGTATTTTTGAATCTCATCAAGCCCCTTTTTGCCCTCATCTTCGGTAATGTCTTTATCTTTTTCAAGCTTTTTAATGCCATTGTTAGAATCTTGGCGGATATTGCGGATAGCTACCTTTGCCTTTTCTCCCATTGATTTGGCTTGTTTGGCAATTTCCTTGCGTTGCTCCTGTGTCATTGGGGGAAAAAAGAGTTTCACACATTCGCTATCGCTGTTTGGATTTACACCGATGTTTGCCTCTTGAATAGCCTTTTCAATATCTTTGAGTAAAGGTTTTTCCCAAGGTGTGATAATGATAGTTGTAGCATCTTGAGCAATGACGGAGCCTACTTGATTAAGCGGTGTGGGTGTGCCATAGTAATCTATGCGGATATTATCTAAAATGCTAATGCTCACTTTCCCACTACGCAATGTGCTAAAGTCCCTGCGGAGAGATTCTATGGTCTTTTCCATATGGGATTTGGCGTTGTTATAAATATCATTTAACATAACTTATTCCTTTGGTTGATTGTTTTGGCTTGAATCTAAAGGTGCTACAAGTGGTGCGGTTGGAGCGGCATTTTCATCTACGATAAAGGCATTTGGATTTGTAGCTGTATCCGCTGTTTGTGGTGTAGTAGGTGCTTGTGTGCTAGGCAATGAATCAAGGATGCTTTTTTCCGTTTGCTTGTTGTATGAGTAGCTAAGAGCAATCGTGTTAAGAACAAAAAGCAGTCCCAAAAACATTGTAAATTTCGCCAAAAATCCAGCAGGACCTTTGGCGCCAAATACAGATTCATTACTTCCGCTATATGCCCCAAGTCCTATGCTTGAGCTTTTTTGCAAAAGCACCATAATGGTGATAAATATAGCCAATACAATTTGCACGACAAAGAGGGTGGTTGTCATCTAAAACTCCAAAGATTTAAAAATTAAGTCAAAATTAAGTTAAAACAAATATTTGAAAACAAATGGCGGATTATAGCAAAAAATCCTTAAACGAAGTCAAAGGCTTAATGAAAATGTAATGAATTTTGAGCTACAATCCCAACTCTTTAACATTTGGCAAACTTTTTTGTAAAAGGCGGTTGTAACAAAAATGATGAAAAATACTGATGTAGAATCATATACTTCGCATATAGATATTGGAAATAGACAATTATTAGATTCGTCTCGGGGGGGGGGGGTATCTCCTAAACAGAATCAATTAAATTCCATTAATCAAACTCCCAAATCCAAATCGGATAATTACCAAAGCAACACACAAGCAAGGGTGGCTGTGATACTTCCCTGCTACAATGAGGAAAAGACTATCGCTCAAGTTATTGATGAAGTCTTTGCTGTCCTGCCAAACGCACATATTTAATATTTATGTGTTTGATAATAATTCAAGTGATAATTCAAGAAATATTATTAAAGCAAAAATTGATGAGATAAAATCTTTAGATTGTCATATTGAGCGTAGCGAAATATCCAATATGGAATCTAAAAAAGATTTTTCGTGCTTATACACTCAAAATAACAAGACTGCAGAATCTTACAATTTTGCACCCCTACGCCCTGCACCCACACATTTGGATAAGAATCTAGATCCTAAAAATTACGCCCTAAACCCCGTAGCCCACCCAAATTTAGCACAGAATCTAGATTCTATAAAAATGCACCCCAAACCCTGCACCCACACCGAATTGGTAGAGAATCTAGACTCTAAAACCCCCGCAAAATCCCTCACACTCCATAGTGTTAGCACGCAAGGTAAGGGGGCGGTTATGCGTGAGGCATTTGCCTTGATTGAGGCAGATTTCTACATAATGATTGATGCAGATACTGAACACGATGCTTCTATCTTACCACAAGCACTAGCGTATTTTAGCACTCACAAACTTGATATGCTAAATATTGCAAGAGAGGCAGACTCTAGCACATATCGCAAGGGGCATAGCTTTGGCAATAAGCTGTTTTCAAAAAGCACACAAATGCTTTTTGGCACAAAAATTAACGATATGCTAAGTGGTTATAGAATCTTTTCTCGCCCTTTTGTGAAGAGCTTCCCAGCCCATAGCAATGGCTTTGAGATAGAGACTGAACTTACCATTTATGCCCTAGAGCAAAGGCTTCGCACCGATGAGATAAAAGCCCCTTATAAATCCCGTCCAGAAGGCAGCTTCTCTAAACTTTCAACCTTTAAAGATGGCTTTAAAATATCGCTTATGATTCTAAATCTCTTGTTTAGTGAGCGTCCTTTGCTTGTCTTTAGTGTGCTAAGCTCTATATGCTTTTTACTCTCTCTATTCTTTGGTGTGCCTGTCTTTTTGGAGTTTTTGGAGACTTCTAAGGTGGCGAGATTTCCTACACTTTTTGTGTGCGTTGGGCTTATGGTGATTGCTGTGGTGCTTTTTATCGCAGGGCTTTTAGCCCATCTTATTACAAAAAGCATTAAAGAATCTCGCTATTTAGCCTATTTGCAAAGCAAAAGGGAAAGCTATAAGGGCATATATGGCGAGTGATATTGTATCTTGTAGAAAAGATTCTAATGAGATGGAATCTAGTGCGGATTATAAGGAAGGCTTGTTGTGTTAAGCGAAGTGAAATATATTGTCATACTGAAGCCTTTGAGGGCGAAGTATCCAATGTAGAATCTAAACAAGATTTTTCGCCTATGGCTCAAAATGACAAGACTCTAGATTCTAAAACACATAAAAGCTTAAAACAACTCATAGTATTTTTTTGTATCGGTGGGGGTATTACTCTTCTAGAGCTTTTAGGATTCTATATCCTATATAAAATTTTTGGGGTGCATTATATTCTTGCTTCGCTTATTATGTTTGTGCTAGCTAGTGGGATTGGTGTGTGGCTGTATCGGCGGTTTGTATTTGGTGGGACGCATTTGCATAGAGGCTTAGAAGTTGGGCTAACCTATCTTATCAACACCATAGGCATAGGACTAAATACGCTTATTTTGTGGCTATGTGTGGAGTTTTTGGGATTTGAAGCGATTGTGGCAAAGATTCTAGCTTCTTTGCTTGTGGCATTTTATGGCTTTTATGCGAGAAAGCTTGTCATTTATAGAAAAGAACCTAAATTCTATTTTTACACAAAAAGCC
The DNA here is from genome assembly GCF_000284635.1 of Helicobacter cinaedi PAGU611. NCBI lineage: Bacteria > Pseudomonadati > Campylobacterota > Epsilonproteobacteria > Campylobacterales > Helicobacteraceae > Helicobacter > Helicobacter cinaedi. The sequence goes on from NC_017761.1 coordinate 680,427, forward strand.
CTGCACCAGCCCATAAAGGTGTAGATTCTAAATTTATCAAAAAGGAGTGTCAATGATTGAAATTCTAAAATCTGTGCGATTAAGCAAAGGGAGTAAAATCGCCATTAGCGTGTGGTTTATTCTGCTTATGCTTGTGGTGATTATCTTTCTAGCTTTGCGTTTTATGAGTAAGGATAGGATAGATTATGCGGATATGATTGTGGAGAGTGAAGCTTCCCCACAAGTGATAGCGTGCAAGGAAAAATGTAAGGAAATTGGCAATATTGATAGAAATAACCTTGCGGAGTTTAATGCTTGTGAAAAGGCGTGTGAAGCTATTGTCCCTACGATATTTTCCTATAATGTGCGATTGAAATTTGAAAATCCTATTTTTCGGGCACAGAAGCATTTTGTGGAAATCACACCTCTTGGTGTAGAGTGGAGTGATGTGGCAAAGAGTCTAAATCTTGGTGGGATAGAGCGGGTAGTCCAAGATTCTAAAGATAGTCATTTTGTTGTCATTACACTAGATTCACCGCTTGATATTGGGCAAAATCTCGGCGTGTTAAGTTATAAAAGCAAGATTTTAAGCAATACTTTGAAGTATTCTATTAAACAGCTTATTCTTATTTTGGTTATAGGCATTGGGCTTTGGGTGCTGCCTGTGTCTTGCAGGGCGTATTTTGCTACATTTGATAGAAAATATCCCAAAATCACACAAGATTCTATGCTTTTTAGCTTTTCTTTCAAAGATAAGACTTTTCTTAGCTTGAGTGCTGTTGTAATTCTTGGGCTTTTTGTGTTTCATTTTTGGCTTGGATACCCGGGCTTTCACATTAGTGGCGATACTTATAATTCCATTGGTTTGGCTAAAAATAACGCCCATCCTGTGTTTATTGCTTATGTGATGCAGTTTTTGTATTTTATCTTTGGGAAGCATTTGTATTATTTATTTTTGTTTAATCTCGTGCCTTTTTATGCTGGGCTGTTGTTTTTGGTATGGGGCTTTTATATTCGCTTTAGAAGTGTTTTTGCAATTTTGTTGCTATTTCCTATTTTTATAGGCAATATTTATTTTCAAAATTTTATACAATACCATAGTTTTGCCCTACCTATGCTGCTGTTTTGCGGTTATGCTATGGTGCTTTTTATGCTGCTTGTGCCTTTGTCTGCAAGAAAAACTAAGATAATGTGGTGGCTTATTGGTATAGTATTCTTCTGTGCGATTTTATGGCGGCATAATGCGATTTTTAGCGTATTTCCTGTGAGTTTTGTGTTTGTGTATATGTGGCTTTGCAATCGCGGTATAAATACTAAAGAATTTGTAAAAAAATATATAAATGGTGTCATAGCCTGTGCGATACTCTGTCTTTGCGTGGTAATTATTGTGCCTAGGGCATTGACTGTTGGCGGATCATATCCTGCTAATCACCCATTTTTACATCAAATTGCTGGGGCTTGTGTGCCTGCCGATGATAGCAGTTGTTTTAAAGATGAGTGGTATTATCCACATAAGGGGTGGGAGGATATTAAGGCGTTGTATGAAAAATATCCGCTCAATGCTGATCCTTTTAATGTCGGCTGGGGATATGATGAATATCGTCCTATCCCACCCGGTAAAATTGATAAGCTTTATAGTCAATGGTTGAAAGCTATTTTAAAGTATCCTATAAATTTTGCACAGCACGAGTGGAGATTTTTACAAGCTATGTGGATTCAAAATCCGGGCTGGATATTTGATGGCAAGGCTTTGCAGGGCAAGGCGTGGCATCCGTGGCATATTTCACTGCTGAGTGGTTTTCCGGAATCTGAACGAAGTGTCATATTTACGCCCGCACAAGAAAAGATTTATGACTTTTTATATGAGCATCGTTTGCTTTTAAATCATTTCTGGGGTGTGGTGTTAAGCTTTGGAGTGATGATACTCTCTCTTATTTTATGGCTAGTTAAGAGAGATTTACGCAATGGTTTGCTTATGTTTAGCTTTGGTGTGGGCTTTGCAGGATTTTTTAGTGCATTATTTATTGTGCTTTTTACCCCTGTAACAGAATCTCGCTATATGTCGCCAATACTTCCTTTAGGACTTTTAGCGATCATTGGTTTTGTAGCATTTATGCTTGATTGTAAGGCAAGGCATAGGGCGGATTCTGTGGTTGATGTGGGAGACTGACTTAATACAGAATCTGCACTTCGCATTCTAGCTGAATGCCGCTTTGCTCAAACACACGCTTTTTGGCAAGCTCTATAAGGGTAATAGCATCTTCAAAGCTTGCTTTGCCTTTATTGACGAGAAAATTGGCGTGTTGCTCACTAAAAGCAATGTCATTTATCCTATATCCTTTGAGTTCCGCAGATTCTAAAAGGCGTCCTGCATAATCGCCCTTTGGGTTTTTAAAGCAGCTTCCACAGCTTGGCTCCTTTGGGTGGTGTCTGCGCAAGGCATTGCATTGTTGATGAAGAGCTATGTCAAAGCCCTCTTTTTTATAGAATCTTGCCGCTAAAATGATGCCTGTAATGCCACTATCGCGGTAATTCATAGGGAATACGCTAACATCGTGCCACTCTCCATTGACATTGATAGAATGCAGGATTGATTTTATCTCATATTGTTTCATACCTGCATTCATTTTGACTAAGCCCCCAAGGCTTCCGGGCAGGGCTTGGAGAAACTCTAAGCCACCCAGATTGTGAGATTTAAAATAGCTAAAGATTCTCCCAGAGGGGTATGCCCCGCCAACTTCAATATATTCCCCACAATCAGTGATATATGAAAATGTTTTATCAAGTAGAGCGAGATTTGTAGCCTTTGGAGAGACAAGCAGGTTGTTCGCTTTGCCGATAATTTGCATATTTTGAGAGAGTGCGAGTTTAGAATCTTGTGGCGTTTGGATAAGATTGACTTCAAGGGGCGTACCGATTTTTAGGCTAGAATAGGTAGAAAAGTCAATAGTTCTTGTTTGCATTAGCTCAAATTACTTAAAAATTAATGCTAGAAATCATCGTAAAGAGCATACGCGTATAATCAGTAATCATATTAATCATCCACGGCATTGCAAAGATAATCACAGCCACAACGGCAAGAATCTTTGGCACGAAAGTGAGTGTCATTTCATTGATTTGTGTTGTTGCCTGAAAAATACTGATAAGTAGCCCCACAATAAGCCCAGCTAAAAGCATAGGGAGCGATAGAATCAAGGTGAGCTTGTAGGTTTGAATAGCTAGAGCCATAAGTTGAGCTTCCATAGAAATCCTTTACCTAGTGATTAAAAGTTAAATTTGGCAGGAAGGCGAGAGAATCGAACTCCCCAAGGATTAGACACCTAACCCTTCAATGGGTTTGAAGCCCACGACGCCCACCAGAGACGCTTGCCCTCCATTTAGAATCTAAGACTTTGCCTTAGATTCTAAAACTTTAGTGGCTACAGCCACAACCTCCACCGCCGTGGCTATGTCCGCCACCACCACAGCAACCTCCACCGCCGTGTCCGCCACCACTTCCACAGCCACAACCTCCACCAACACCACCTTGGAGAATTTCCGCCTCCGTTGCTTCACGCACATCAAGGATTGTTACATCAAAGCTAAGCGTTTTACCCGCAAGTGGGTGATTATAATCCACCATAACAGCCTTGTCATTAAAATCTTTTACAATCACTTGCACGGTTTGCCCATCTTCGCTTTGTCCAAAAAGTGTCATTCCAGCTTTTAGGTCAATGCCCTCAAATTGTTCGCGTGGAACTTCGTGGATAAAATCACTATTGTAGATTCCATAAGCATCTTCTGGCTTGATTGTGGCTTTAATGTTTTCGCCAACTTTTGCACCCATAAGGGCATCTTCAAGTCCGCTTATCACCTGTCCGGAACCAACGAGAAACTCTAATGGAGAACCTCTCTTGTTTGAATCAAGCAGGGTATTATCCTCTTGATTGAATACTTCGTATTCTATGCTAACAACTTTATTTTGTGCAATCATTTTTTATCCTTTTTTTCTTTAAGTTTTTTTGCATTTTGGGCTTCCTTGCTCATAGGGTAGTTACTTATCAAGGAATCCAAAAACTTATTATAGTTTTTTGTATCTTTGATAGCGTTGAAAGATTGAGCAGTATGGAGTAAAAGTGTAGGCATATATTTCGCCTTGTCATTTGCCAACGCACTCTGCTTGTAGTTGTAGATAGCATCATTGTAGGCTTTGCTGGTAAAGGCAATTTCGCCAAGATAGAAATGACACTCTGCTTTTTTGTATTCAAGGCTAAGTAACCACTCAAACCGAGCTTTTGCAGAATCGTATTCTGTTTTTGTGAATAAGTCTTTGGCTTGAGTAAATATCTCTGCCTTTTTAGTTTTATCCTTTGTGAAAGAAGTTGATGTTTTAGAATCTGCATTGGCGTTATTTGTTTGGTTTGGCTGGTTGCTAAGTTTTTTAAGTTCATCTAGGATTGTTTGATTTAGGGTTTTTAGGCTTGTGTTAAACTCTTCAATTTGTGTTTTAAGTAAGGTAATATTTTGGGTGTTTGTATCAACTTGTTGTTGGAGTTTTTTATACAATTCAGCTTGTGTTTTTAACTCTTCAATATCTTTTGATTGTTGGGTTGTTTGAATAAGCTGTTGTTGAATCTTTGAGTTTTGAGATTCGTGGAGACTTGAGATTCCTTCTTGGGCTTGTTGGATAGTCTCTACTTTTTGTTGAAGTTTTGTAACGACACTTTGTAGAGCCTTTAGATCATTTTTTGTCGCACCGCTTTGCTTTTCAAAAGCGGAAGGCTCACCGAGACAAAAAAGGGGAAAAAGAAGCAAAAAAGAATAAAGCTTTTTCAATTTCTAGTCCCTAAGTTGCGTTATTTAGCGAGTTTGAACTCAACGCGTCTATTTTCTTGGTTACACTCCGGTGTATCTCCACTTGTGCAAGCTGGCTTGCTTTCACCATAGCTTACAGTTTTGATTTGAGAAGCACTAACACCACGAGTTGTGAGGGCATTTTTTACCGCATTTGCTCTTTTTGTGCCAAGGGCGTAGTTGTAAGCATCTGATCCATAAGAATCTGTATGTCCTTCAAGCACGACTTTAGCACCTGTAGATTTAAGCGCAGCCGCACTCTTTTCTAATCCATCTTCCATATCTTGGCGGATATCGTATTTGTCAAAATCAAACAGAACTTTCGCATATCCAGCAGCTGTATCTGCTGCCAAATCCACAAAGTTATCCTGACCAGAACTTGCAACTGTGCCTGATCCAGTATCTGCAGCTTCAGGCTCTGAACAACCAACTGACATAAGAGCAGCTAGAACACCTATTGCAATGTATTTTTTCATTTTGTCTCCTTTGAAAATGGTATCACCTGATTGTATTTTGTAAAAGTAAATACATAATATTTTACCAGTCAAAAGCTTGAATCTTTATCTTACTAAGTGGAAAAAAGTAATTTGCATTATAATCTACACGGATAATTCCTAACGCACTTTGATTTTTATAATGCTTAAGATACATAATGCTTCCTCCATCGCTTGAGTATTTTGGCATTTGATTTTTGCCATTTGCTGTCAAGCGGCGGATATAGTTTGATCCCGGAGCTAGAGAGATCAGGTAGAGATTAAAGGTATTTCCGCCAAACTCATTGTTTGTCTCACGGCTTGTATAGACGGCATATTTGCCATTTGAGGTGATCGCACTATTGTTTCTTCCGTGTAGCACGACTTGTTCTGTGCCACCGCCATCAAGTCGCATCATAAAGATATTTGGATAACCAAGTCTATCAGACACAAAGATAATTTCCTTTTCATCATTAACAAATTTTCCATCAACATCAATACCCGAATAGTTTGTCAGCCTACGCAAATTTTTGCTTTTGGTATTAAAAATATATAAATCAGAAAGTGCGGTAGGAGAAAGGCTAAGGATAAGATTCTCTCCATTTTTGCTAACATCAGATACGATGGCGACACCCTCACTGCCTACGAGCTGTTCAATCTGCCCTGTGGCAAGGTTGTGTTTAACAATAGTTGGCACTTCAAGATATTTTGTATAATAAATGCTTTCCTGCTTTGAATCTGCCCATTTTGGGAAAATATTTAGCCCACCTTTGACAACGACTTTTTGATAAGTCAAAGTATAATCACAAATGAGAATCTCACTACTACCAGAACCAACATAGCGGGATAGAACAACTAAGCGTTGCATCCACTGAATGCTAGGGGCTTTGATATATGAGTTTATATCAATTGTCATATTGTGAGCCAAAAAAGGAAAGCGTTTTATGTCATTTTCAGTATAGGTTTTAGTGAATATATGCTTTGAAGTGTTGATGTCATAAAGAGAGAGAGTAGCTGTTAGTGTGGAGGATTTAGCGACTTTAATTTGTGCAAGTAAATCCATCTTTTTCTCTGCATAGTCTGCGTAATTTATGTCATTAGACTTATTGACACCGCCATCATCAGCTTGAAAATGTCCGCTTACTTTAAGGTCTGCCACAAGCATTTTTAGCACTTTGGTTCCAAAATCTGCATTTTCAGAATCTAGCCTTTCTACCATAATGTAGGGAATCTTATTGCCATTTTTGACTATCTCCAATGTTGCATCAATGGCAAAAAGTTTTAAGCTAAGTAATAATATTAAACCAATAAATCTCATAGGACTCCTTTAATTTTTAAAAGTAGTAGCGATCTCTTTTGAACCTTTTGGGTGTGGAGGGAAACGCATTTGTTTGCATTCCTCTAGCATTACTTTTAGAGAATCATCAAAGGCTACATTGCCTGAGTATTTTACAATGTTATAGCTAAAATCTCCATTGTTTGCTATGCGAATATAGACTAATGCCTGCATTTTTTCTTCAATGGAAAAAGTTTTTTGCCATTGCCGGAGCATAATTTTTTCAATCTGGGCATACCACTCATCATATTCCCCATCATTTTGGCTTGTGTCTGTGCTAATAGTGAGATTGCTTAGGCTGTTTAATTTGTTTTGCAACTCTTGGGCGGAGGATTGCAATTCTTTGAGCTTATCTTTGGTATTTTGCTCTAGTTTCTCTCTATCATCGCCAATGGGCGAGTTTTGGCTGGGTATATCACTATCTATTTTGCTAAACATATCTTTTATGCCAGAGCCAGTAAGCGGGTTATTTGTGCTTGAATCTTGTTTATTTGGAGCGGGTGTTGGCTTATCATCAATGATGGCTTCAATGCTAATGGCATTGAGTGCTAGGGTAGATTCTAGCAAAGATGAATAATGTGTGGGCTTTTGGTAAAAAAAAGTAAAAACTAAGGCGATAAGAAGCAGACAATAGATACAAAATGAGATAATACCGCTTGTGATAAATAAAAGGGCGTTGTTCATTTTAGCTACTAGTTACAAGAGATACTTTTAAGAAGCCAGATTCTTTTGCAACTTTTAGGATATAGATAATGTCTTCATATTTGAGATTTTTATCAGCACGGATAAAAATGCTCGTGTCTTTATCAAAGTTTTTGCTAAAAAGCACAAAGCTATCAGCAAAGTTTTTAAATTCATAGGTTTTATCGCGGATATGGATTTTTCTATCCGAGCTTACACGGATTTCAATCATAGAATCTTTGGCAATTTTTTTTGATTTTGAACCTTTAGGAAGTGTAATGTCTTCTTGATAGGTGATAGTAGGAGTGCTTACCATAAGGATTGCCAAAAGCACAAGCATAATATCAACAAGGGGTGTGATGTTGAGTTCAGGTTTTTCTTCCCAATCAAATTCACTAAGATTCATTTGGCTTACTTATTTGCAAGGATAAGGTCTATTTGCATTTGAATGCAAGTGATGATGTGATATGCTTTGCGTTTGAGAAGCAAATGAAAAGAGTAGGCAGGAATGGCAACAAGAATCCCGGCCGCAGTAGCCACAAGTGCCTTTGAAATAACAGGTGCGATAACATCGAAAGACACATTGCCTCCACCCAACACACTAAAAGTTTCAAGAATCTCAACTACCGTGCCAAATAGTCCTATAAATGGTGCGGTTGAAGCGATAATGCTTAAAAATACCAACGAAGCAGTCGCCCTTTGCGTGGCTTTAAGCTTCCACACTTGTAAAATCTCTTTTGAGATACGCCCTTCACTTTTTTCAAGCAATGCTGTAATAAAGCTGTTTTTTGGAATCAAAATGCTTTTGGCTATCAGCATATCAAGATGATATTTTTCAGTTGAAAGCCAATCGCCTAGCGTAAAATTCTTATAAAAATATATCCAAAGTGTTAAAAGAAAATATATTGAGAGCCACAAAAGCACAATAATCGTCGTTATCGTGCTTTCTGCGAAGAAGGTTTTGAGAAAATCCATAGGTTAGATTCTGCTCCTTGTTGCATTTTCTATGCGAGAGACTACCGCTCCAATAAGTGCATTATCTGTCGTAGCTTCAGCGAGAAGAGTTCTAGCATTATCAAGTGCTGAAGCGATTTCGGATTCAGCACTTCCACCGATAGCAACTGCGCCATCAGCTATGATTTTAACATCAGTAGAAGACACTTCAGCATATCCCCAATTAATAGCGACAAGCTCCCTATTACCCTGTGTATTTTCAAACTCAATCACACCAACTTTAAGAAGGGAAAGAATGTTGCAATGCCCCGGATAAACACCGAATTCCCCTTCGCTCCCGGGCATAATGACATACTTCACTTCGCCATTATAAATACTTCCATAAGGAGTAACAATACTTAATGTAAGATGCTCCATATTCTCTCCTAACTATGCACTTTTAAGTTTTTGTGCTTTTTCCAATGCTTCTTGAATGTTACCCACCATATAAAACGCATTTTCAGGAATATCATCATATTTTCCTTCAAGTATTCCCTTGAAGCCCTCTAGCGTCTCTTCAAGTGTTACATATTTGCCCGGACTGCCTGTGAAGATTTCAGCAACAAAGAAAGGTTGAGAAAGGAATTTTTCAATTTTTCTCGCCCTATCAACAATCTGCTTATCTTCTTCTGAAAGCTCGTCCATACCCAAGATGGCAATAATATCTTGCAAGTCTTTATATTTTTGTAGCACTTGCTGAATCCCAGTAGCTACCTTGTAATGTTCCTCTCCAACAACTTGTGGGTCAAGGATTCTAGAGGTAGAATCAAGTGGATCAACAGCCGGATAAATGCCCTTTTCAGAAATTTTTCTATTAAGCACCGTTGTAGCATCAAGGTGAGAGAAAACAGACGCAGGAGCTGGGTCAGTCAAGTCATCTGCAGGAACATACACGGCTTGAACCGATGTAATAGAACCTTTTTTGGTTGATGTGATTCTTTCTTGCAATTTACCCATTTCTCCTGCAAGTGTTGGTTGATAACCAACCGCAGATGGAATCCGTCCAAGCAACGCAGACATTTCAGATCCAGATTGTGCGTAGCGGAAGATGTTATCAATAAACATCAGCACATCAAGTCCTTTTTCATCACGGAAATATTCCGCCATAGTCAAACCTGTAAAGGCAATACGATTTCTCGCACCAGGTGGCTCATTCATTTGTCCATAGCAGAGTGCGACTTTATCTAAAACACCACCTTCTTTCATTTCGTTATAAAGGTCGTTTCCTTCTCTTGTTCGCTCACCAACACCCGCAAACACAGAATAGCCACTATGTTTGTAAGCAACATTATGGATAAGCTCCATAATAACAACGGTCTTGCCAACTCCAGCACCACCAAATAATCCAACTTTTCCACCTTTAGAGTAAGGAGCAAGTAAATCAACAACTTTGATACCTGTTTCAAACATTTCTGTTCTTGTGCTTTGGTTTTCAAAGCTTGGTGCTTCTCGGTGAATCGCCCATTTAAGATCGGTAGCAAGTAGCTCACCACCATCAATCACATCGCCTGTAACATTAAAGATTCTCCCTAGCACTGCTTCACCAACAGGCACTTCAATCATTTTGCCACGAGCTTTTACTTCCTGCCCACGCGTCAAACCTTCTGTCATATCCATAGCAATTGTGCGGACACGATTATCGCCAAGATGTGCGGCAACCTCTAGCACAAGTCTGTTTTCTCTGCCTTCAACATCAAATATAACATCAATGGCTTCATTAATCATCGGTAGATAAGATTCAAATTCCACATCTACCACGGGACCCATTACTTGCGTAATTTTACCTTGCATTTGTTCTCCTTTTTATAAGTTTATTTTATTGCTTCTGCACCAGCATTAATCTCAACAAGCTCTGTTGTGATTGCTTCTTGCCGTGCTTTGTTGAGTGAAATGGTAAGACTTTTTACCAAATCCCCAGCATTGTTTGTCGCCGCGTCCATAGCTTGGATTCTCGCACTATGCTCTGCTGCTAATGAATCTACTAAAGCATAATACATATTGTATTGAATGTATTTTTTAGCAAGTTCATCAAGGATAGCATCTTCTTCATCTTCTGGTTCAATATTGAGAATAGAATCTTGCGAATCTTGCTCTACATTGATTGTAAGTGGAAGGATAGCACGAGTTTCTAGCTCTTGGGAAATCATATTTTTAAACCCATTATGGACGATGATAACTTCATCTGTCGCACCATTGAGAAAATCTTCCACAACACTATCAATAAATTTCGCTGCTTTTTCAAAGGTGGGCATAGCACTTAGCCCAACAACCTTATCAAGCACCTCAATATCATTGAAAGCAAAAAATGATATGCCCTTTTTACCGATGCCTCTTAGGCGGACCTTGATATTTTTTTGCTTGTAGCTTTCCATAAGACGAACAACTTCCTTAATAGTTGTCGTGTTAAAGCCACCGCACAAACCCTTATCGGCTGTGATGAAAACAATATCAAGCTTTTTAATCTCTCTATCTTTGGATTTGACAAAAAAGCGACTATTAATGCTATCAAGCCCCCTTAAACGGATTTTTTTCACAACATCATCAAACATTGCGTTAAGCTGATTGGCATATACCTTTGAGCGTCTTGCTAACTCTTCGGCTTTTTTGAGCTTGGAGCTAGAGACAAGCTTCATTGCTTTTGTTGTCTTTTGTGTGTTCTTGACACTCGTTATCTGTTTTCGTATCTCTTTAAGGTTGCCACCCATAATAGCTCCTTATTACGCCCCAAAGCTCATTTTGAATTCTTCAAGGGCTTTGCTTAGCTCGGCTTCAATGTCTTTGTCTAACGCCTTTTTCACACTGATTTCTTCAAATATTTTTGGATATTTCGCTTCAAGGAATGGATAAAGCTCAGATTCAAATGCTACAACTCTATTAGCAGAAATACTGTCTAAGAAGCCATTAGCCCCGGCATAAATAATAATCACCTGCTTTTCAATAGCTAAAGGAGAATATGGAGGTTGTTTTAGAATCTCAACCATTCTTTGTCCTCTTTCAAGTTGTTTGCGACTTGATTCATCAAGGTCTGAAGCAAATTGCGAAAATGCTTGAAGCTCTCTATATTGTGCCAAATCAAGACGCAATGTCCCGGCTACTTGTTTGGTTGCCTTAATCTGTGCTGCTCCACCAACACGCGATACGGATAAGCCCACATTAATAGCTGGACGAATACCGGAGTTAAACAAATCTGTCTCAAGGAATATTTGCCCATCTGTGATTGATATAACATTAGTTGGAATGTAAGCGGCTACATCTCCCGCTTGTGTTTCAATGATTGGCAATGCTGTAAGTGAGCCTGCACCCAAATCATCATTAAGCTTTGCAGCTCGTTCAAGCAAACGAGAGTGGAGATAGAATACATCACCCGGGAATGCTTCACGCCCCGGAGGTCTTCTCAAAATAAGAGACATTTCTCGGTATGCCACAGCATGCTTACTCAAATCATCGTAAATGATAAGTGCGTGTCGTGCATTATCTCTAAAATATTCGCCAATAGTTACGCCTGTATAAGGTGCTAAGAACTGCATTGCTGCAGAAAAAGATGCTGGAGCATTAACAACGATTGTATATTCCATAGCCCCGTGTTCTTCAAGCTTTCTTACAACTTGCGCAACCGTAGATTCTTTTTGCCCCACAGCGACATAGATACATACAACATCTTGACCTTTTTGATTGATAATCGTATCCACAGCAACGGTTGTTTTACCTGTTTGCCTATCGCCGATAATAAGCTCTCTTTGCCCTCTACCGATTGGCACGAGTGCGTCAATGGCTTTGATACCGGTTTGAAGCGGTTGATGAACTGATTTTCTAGACATAATGCCCGGTGCTTTTTCTTCCACAAAGCGATATTCACTCGCCTCAATCGCACCTTTACCATCAATAGGTTCTCCAAGTGTATTAATAACGCGTCCAACCACAGCATCGCCAACAGGCACTTTCATAAGTTTCTTTAGTCTTTTGACAGAAGTCCCTTCTTTGATTGTGCGTCCAGAGCCAAGCACAACCACACCCACGCTACTTTCTTCAAGATTGAAAGCAATTCCAGTGTCGCCTGTGTCAAACTCTACCATTTCATAATACATTACATTATTTAGCCCATATACCTTTGCCACACCATCGGCATAGGCTATAACTTTACCTGTCTCGCTAATATCAATATTAATATTGAAGTTCTCAATTCTTTCTTTGATGATTGAGCTGATTTCTTCTGACTTAATTTTTGTTGCCACTTTGTCTCTCCTTATGTTAATTTAAAGTGCTTTGAGAATATGATTTTTCAAATCACTACTAAAGCGATCTTTGGAAAAAGATACCTCAATACCTAAATCCTCAACGCTTAGTTTAATGCCATCTGTTCCACTTAGCTCCTGCTTGATACTAAGCTTGACACCAAGTTTTTTGGCTAGAGAATCCTGAATCCTTTCAAGCGTTTTGTTATCAAGCTCATCTTTGCTGACAAGCACCGCTGCGTATTCCTTTTTGCGTGCAAGCAGACGCTTTTCAAGTTCATTGCTGATATAGGGGATAAGTAAGATTCTATCTGTTTGAGCGATGAGACGGAAGAAGTTTTGAATCTTCGTATCAACATTTTTAAGAGAATCTAACAAAAACTCCTCTTTTTGTGTTTTGCTCAAAAATGGGGAAGCGATAATGTCAGCAACTCTTTTGCTTTTTAGGACACTTGAAAAAGCTTTGAGAATGCTAAGAGACTCATCTAAATCACAACCAGAATCCATAAGAGCTTGAGTATATTTCTTGGAAATAATATTGAGCATTACGAAATCCTTTTTGTAATAATATTCACATAATCTTCTTTGTTGAGCTGTAGATTCTGACTTTTAGTCAGCTCATTAAGGAGATTCTCAACACTTTGTTGCACAGCTTTTCTGTGTTCAAATTCAATATTTGCCTCAAGTGAATGCTTTAATATTTCAATGTCTCTCTTGATTTGTTCATCATATTTTTGACGAATGAGATATTCCTCCTGTTTAGCAGAACTAACAATTTCCTTAGCCCTTTCTTTACTCTCTTCTAAGCGTTTTTGTGCGTTTTCTCTTTCTTGCTTGGCTTTATGAAGATTGTCTTGGACTTCTTGCAAACGCGTGGCAATCGTATTTTTCCTTGTTGTAAAAATACCTTTAATAGAGTCAAAAGCGAAATACCACAAAATTGCCAAAAAGATAACAAAGTTAATAACACGCGGGATAAAATCACTCTCTTCAATACTCGCAGAAGCTAGGAGAAAAGAGGGAAAAGCTACAAGCAACGCACAACACAAAATTTTTCTCATCATAATCCTCCTAAATTTGCTTAAGCTTTGAATCTAAAGCGAGTTTAAACACTGGGAGCTGTTCTAGCAATTCCGCGTAAAGCTGTGCCTGTTGATCCTGCAATGCTTGTTTAGATTCAGCTAATTTCTTTTCATTCTCTGCTTTTTTGGCATTAATCTTTTCTTCATAAGTAGCCTTTGCTTCTTTTGTGGCTACTTCTAGGATTTGAGCAGCTTCTTTTCTCGCATTTGATAGGATTTGCGTAATCTCTTCATCAATGCGTTGGATATCGCCTTTATGACTTTGTGTGCTTGATAAGTCTCGTTCAATAGACGCATCACGATTGCCTATAAAGGTCATCATTGGTTTAAAAAGCCATTGATTAAGTAGGTAAATAAGAAGGATAAAAGTAACAAAAACGAGCAACATTAAATATGGATTAAGAGTAATGCTCATCTAAACTCCTTGTGGTAAAAATTACATCAAAAACTTCAAGCATTCTAACAAGTTAAAATATATTAAACCTTAAAGAATGTATTATTTTGCTATTTTTTTTAACAATGTGGTAATTTCTGCATCACTTTTGAAATCTATGCTTAGTTTTGTTGCATTGATACTGCTTTGAATCCCAAGTGATGATAGCTCCATTCTAAGCTCTTCTAGCAAGGATATATCAAGGCTTTTAGCCTGTCCTTTTGGCTTTGCTTTGCTGATAGAATCTTTGGCTGTGGAATCCTGCCCATTTTTAAGCTTTTTAATCAGTGTTTCGGTATCACGCACACTTAGTCTTTGCCCTATGATAGAATCTGCCACAAGTTTTTGTTCAGATTCACTCAGTGTAACAAGCATTTTAGCGTGTCCTTGCGTGATTTTCTCTTCACCTAGCATAGTTTTAACTTCATCGCAGAGCTGCAATAAACGCAGGGTATTTGTGATTTGCGTCCTTGATTTGTTAATGCGTTTTGAAAGCTCTTCGTGTGTAATATCATACTCTTCAAGCAGCTCTTGATAGGATAGTGCCAATTCAATGGCGTTAAGCTCTTCGCGTTGGATATTTTCAATGATAGCAAGCTCACGCATTTTCTTTTGCTCAATTTCAGCTACAATTGCTCTTATATTGCTTAGCCCAGCGAGTTTTGATGCACGCAGTCTCCGCTCTCCAGCGATAAGGACATAATCACCATCGCCATTATCATACACGACTATGGGCTGCAACAAGCCGTGTTCTTTTATAGATTCTGAAAGCTCTTGAAGAGCCTCTTGGTTGAATGTTTTTCTAGGCTGGTAGGGATTTGGCTTAATAATATCAATATCAAGATCTAAGACGAGCGATGAGTTATCGCTAAGATTCTGCTCGTAGGCTTCAGCCGTTTCGGCAAGTATCGCCCCTAAGCCCCTGCCTATTGCTAACTTTTTTTTAGCCATTGTTCTTATGCTCCTTGCAAGATGGCGCGTGCAAGATTTTCGTATGCCATACTTCCATTAGATCGTGCATCATAAAGCATAATAGGCTGGGCAAAGCTAGGCGACTCGGCGAGTTTAACGCTACGAGGGATAATGACAAACTCATCATTATTTTTGAAAAGCTCTTTGCTGAAATGCTCTTTTAGCTCATCAAAAACCTGCCTTGAAAGATTATGCTGCCCTGAATACATTGTGGGTAAAAAGCCCTTAATAGTGAGCTTTGGATTAATCGTGTCTTTTAAAAGCTTAATCGTGCTAAGTAGCTGTGATAAGCCCTCAAGTGCGAAAAACTCGCATTGAATTGGCACGATTACAGAATCTGCTGCTGCTAAGGCATTCACGGTGAGTGAGCCAAGAGCAGGTGGAGAATCTATAACGATAAAATCATATTGATCTTTGACTTCTTCAATTTTTTTGCTTAAAAGTAGCTCACGACCTTTTATGCTATTTTTGCTATAAAATTCCTTTTCAATCCCCGCTAACCCGATGTTTGAAGGGGCAATATCAAGATTTGGAATCTCTGTCTTAAGAATGATTTTAGAAAGCTTCTTAGATCCGGTAAGAACGTGATAAATATCAGATTCTATCTTGTTGCGTCTAAAGCCAAAGCTTGTTGTAGCATTTGCTTGTGGATCATAGTCAATCACAAGCACCTTTCTTCCAGCATTTGCGAGAAAAGTAGCAAGATTTACAGCCGTTGTCGTTTTGCCAACCCCGCCTTTTTGATTTGCTATAGTAAGGACTTCACACATAGTATCTCCTTTATCGTAAGCTATAAATTCTTTCTCCATTCACACTCAAAGAGCCATCATTATTTAATATGGCATCTTTCAAACAAAGGCGTTGGTTGCGAAAATGAAAAGAGAAAGAATTATTTTTGTGAAATTCTAGCTTATAAATACTAAAAATCTGCTTCCACGATGTAAAATTTACAAAGCTTTCAAAAAAATCATTCAAAAGGTCCTGTGGCTTGAGCTTTTGGCTTATATGAGATTCTAAATTGGCGTAGTCTTGGGAGATGAGATTTATTCCCATACCACACACAATATTATCCCGCACTTTTTGGGTAAGAATCCCGCCAATTTTTTGCCTATCTATATACAAATCATTTGGGTATTTGAGCCATACCTGTGAGCCTAGGGAGCGTAAGAATTGCTGCATAATCACGCCAAAAAAAATGGAGCTAGATTCTATTTTTAAATCATTTGGAAGCATTTTAGTCTCTAAAGCAAAGGAAAACATTAAGCTAGATTCTACATTGCTCCATTGATTGCCCCTGCTGCCAATGCCCTGTGTTTGCGTTGTTGCGTGGATACAAAAGGGGCTATGCAAAGTGCCATTTTTGATAGAATCTAGTGCGTATTGTTGCGTTGAAGGCAGTGTATCAAAATGATACATTTGAGCTTTGAGCTTTTGGAGTGTGTGAGAATCTAGCATAATATATCGCCGATTTTAAGCCGTTTGCCATTGATATAAAGTGGGGCTGGGATTTTAGCCTTGCCCTCCTGCTGTAAAAAGCCAATACGCAAACTCCCCATTAAGCAGCCAACTATAATAGATTGAGAATCTATGCTTAGAATCTCGCCTTGTTTGTGTGATTGCGTGGATTCCACCAAATGTAAATCAAAAAGCTTCAGTGTGTAGCCACTCTCGCTTTGGATAAAGATATGGGGCCACTCGCAATAGGCTAAATATGCATAATACACACTTTTAGCATTTTCTAGCTCTACTTTGCCACAAGATTTTACAATCTTCCCACAATAGCTTGAATCTAAGTCATATTGCTTAAGGGGTTTAATCTCATTAAAATGCTTGAGCGTATGTATGGCGAGTTTTGCCCCAAGGTGGGAAAGCTGCTCGCATAAAAGAGTGAAGTTTTGCTCTGTGTTAGCAAGGTAAGAAAAGCCTAGAATTTCCCCACTATCAAGCTGCAGATTCATTTTCATAGCCGTTATACCAAAAAAATTAGGCTGACTTAAAAGCATTTGCTGAATTGGGCTAGCCCCCCGCCATTGCGGCAGAAGCGAGGCGTGGATATTCACACAAGGGGCAATGTCTAAAAACGCCTGTGGCAGAATCTTCCCATACGCCACGACCAAAATCATATCGGGCTTTAAATCACGGATAGATTCTATAAAGGCAGAATCTATACTGCTAGGTTGTAGGATTTGTATATGTTGTAAATTTTTTTGGATAAGCATTTCTTTGGTATGTGGGGCTTTTAGCTCCCCTTTGCGTCCAAAGGGCTTATCGGGCTGACAGATAAGGGCTAGGATTTCAAAACTAGAATCCTCAAGCATGGGTGTAAAAATCGCACTCGCAAAGCTTGGTGTCCCAGCAAGGATAACTCTCATTTTACGCCTTTTGCTTGAGTGATTTGGGGGTGTCTAATTCTTGTAGTCCTTTAGAATCTATAGGACAAAAGAGTGTGCCAGAATCTTGGGTGTTATGTAAAAGGAAGTTTTTTAGCACATCAAGCTTTCTTCCGTGGCTTAGGAACATCATACAATGGCGTTGCAGTAAAAAGTCCGCTGCCATAAGCTTAGTAACAATCCCGCCGGTGGCAAAGCTACTATGTGGCGTATGGGATTGATTTAACGCATTTTGGGGGATTGTATGTACTTGAGAGAGAAGCTTGGCGGTAGAATCTGTATGTGGATTCTTATCAAAATAGCCATCAATATCACTTAGAATGGCTAAAAGCTTCGCTCCAAAATAATACGCCGCGTGTGCGCTTAGCCTGTCGTTATCGCCAAAGATAATCTCGCTTGTGGCAATGGCGTCATTTTCATTAATGATAGGCAGAGCGTTGTTAGCTAAAAGTGCGTCAATGGTATTTCTCGCAAAGGCGGTGTTTTTACGAGAATCAAAGTCGTGTCCGGCTAAGAGAATTTGAGCTGTTGGAATGTCAAATTGAGCAAAAGCTTTGCGGTAAGATTCCATAAGCAAGGGCTGCCCGATACTTGCAAGGGCTTGTTTATTTTGCAATGTGCTTTTATCAATCTGCACTCGTGTATAGCCACTTGCCACCGCCCCAGAGCTTACTAAAATCACATCAAAATGGGTTTTAATATCGCTTATTACCTTTGCTAAGGCATTAATCTGTCCTTCATCAATCATCTCGCCATTGCAGAGATTTGAGCTACCTATTTTTATAACAATTCTTGGTTTATGCATAAGGCTAAAACTCCTAGTTTCTTGAAAGATAGTGTTGATACACGCTTTGGATTCCTTCCTTTAAATGGATTTTTGGCTTCCAGCCTATAGCGTTGAGCTTACTTGAATCCATAAGCTTTTGATAAGTACCATCAGGCTTACTCTTATCAAACACAAGCTCCCCTTCAAAGCCTACAATCTCTTTAATAAGATTTACAAGTTCAGCGATACTCACATCACTGCCATAGCCGACATTAAGATGTGTATTGCGGATTTCATTTGGACAAATCTCATTGTGATGTGTAATACAATCTTTAAAGCTAAGATTGTTCATTACAAACACACAGGCCTCAGCCATATCATTTACATGTAGTAGCTCTCTGCGTGGATTCCCACTGCCCCATATTGCCACACTTTTTTCAGTGATACCATAGGTTTGCAAAAAGGCTTGTAGTTCCGCCCCTTGTAGCCCTGTATCTTTCTCTACTTGCTCTAGCTTCCCAAGGGATAGGAGTTTGGCTAGATGAATCTTGCGAAGCAAAGCGGGTAAGACATGTGAAGTCTGTAAGTTAAAATTATCATTATTGCCATAAAGATTAGTTGGCATAACTGAAACAAAATCGCAGCCATACTGCAATGCAAAGCTCTCGCACATCTTTATTCCAGCGATTTTAGCAATGGCATAAGGCTCGTTGGTGTATTCTAGCTCACTAGTAAGCAGGGAATCTTCATTCATCGGTTGCTTGGCATTTTTGGGGTAAATGCACGAACTGCCCAGAAATAGAAGCTTTTTGACCTCGTATTTGTAGGCGTTAAAGATAATGTGATTTTGAATGGCTAGATTTTCATAGATAAAATCCGCACGATAGGTGTTATTTGCCACAATCCCGCCTACCTTTGCCGCAGCTAAAAACACATATTCCGGGCGTGTGTGAGCAAAAAACTTTTCAACACTGACACTATCAAGCAAATTAAGCTCTTCTTTTGTTTTTGTGATGAGATTGTGATAGCCTTGTGATTGAAGCAAAGCAAGTATGCTTGAGCCTACAAGCCCCCTATGCCCAGCAATAAAGATTCTAGAATCCTTTGTCATAATGTCCCTTGTGAAAGTTAAAAATGGATTAAGAGATGGCATTATAGCTACAAGTTGTAATAAGAATGCTTAAGGATTTTAGAGAATGGTTTATGCTTGGTATCTAAAAGATTGTATTGGTTTTTTCACTTCCCACACCCTAAATTCAAAAAATCTTGCTCTTTTAAATCGCTGATAGAATCTTTAGAAAATACTCTGCCTTTATGTGTGCGTATCAGCTCTGTGAGATAGGGCATATTGACATAGGGTTGTAATATCTCACTTTTTTGTGCCATATCTACAAGGATTCTCACATAAAACACATCTCCTCCGTGAAAGCCATCTAAAAATTCGCAATCATCATCTTTTAGCACTGCTGGATTATAATAATTAAAAAAAGTTATGTAATTTTTTTCTAGGCTTGTAAAAAGCTCATCAATATACGCATATTTCTCTTGCTTCTCCTGCATAGCTTTATATATGCTTGGAGCAAGAGGAGGGATAAAAATAACAACTTGTATGTTGTGTTTTTTCAAAATATTAAGTATGTCAAATAAATCCTGCATACGCTTTACATCTATGTGAGAAGCATAAGCAAATTGTGAATTACTATTTTCTATCCTCCACAATGTGTCAGCAAAATTAGCATCCTTTGTCTTTTCATCTTTGAAAATTTCTCCATATACATATGAGCCATCTTTGAAAAAGCCCCTGCCATTATACATAGCATTTAGTCCTAAAGAATCAAGATGGCTATAAGGATTTGCAATAAAATGATTATCTAAGAGATATTGAGATTGAAAGAATTGCTGGTTGTAAATATGTTTTGCTATATCAAGTATCTTTGTTGTGCTAATATTTGTCCCTGTTATATTAAAATACACTCCCTTCTCATAGTTTGGATATAAAGCATTAAACCACCAAATATCAAGCCCTAAGATGACTATTTCAGGTTTGTAAAACTTTAATACTTCTTCTAAAAACAACCTCCCTTCTTTGAGTGTATTCATCGCATTACCCGCACTCACAAAAGAATCTATAAAAAACTCCTCCCTAAATTGCAATACCCTAGAGCCACCAAGTGCTATAATCTTTGGCTTTATCTGCTTCACTAGCTCAAGCTTGTAGGCAAAGACATTTTCATTTAATGCTGTGCCATAAATGGAGTTCTGCTCCAGTTGTCTTTTCACAATGCTTTCAAAGCTATTATGTTCAAAGATTCTAGAGAGATAATAAAATATGCCTACAAGCAGTAGTCCAAATATAAGCAAAATCATAAAATAAGATAAAACAAACTTTTTATATTTCATCTTTGCTCCTTAAAAATTAAAATATAAAAATTGTTGTGCTTTATCAATGGAAAGAAAAGCTATAAGCGAAAAAAGAGCGGTTGTAAAAAGATTGAATCTTGTAGGCTTGAAATGTGCTGTTTGTTCCACACTATTTTTGAAACACAAACACACAATAAAAGCCCCTAGAATCCACAATGGCGTTATAAAGCTCCCCTCTATCTGCTCTAACCACCAATGGAATTGAATCCCATATTCACTTAAGAATCTAAGCCTAGATTCTAAAAAGCTAGGTAAGACTATGTCCCCACCAAACATTCCCTTTAACAGATTCACCGCCCCTTGCAGATTTTCAGCACGAAAAAATACCCAAGCAATATTGACAAAATTAAAGGTAATAAACCAGCACAGCACCGCATAGATTCTAGTTTTCATAAAGCGTGTATATACATTCTTAGAATCCAAACGCCCTGCTTTATCACTACAAGCACAATCTTTTACTTTAGAATCTAATCTCTTGTATAAGAGCATATAGATTCTATGCACCACCATTGCCAACCCGTGCAAACTCCCCCATATCACAAAGCCCCAGCCAGATCCGTGCCAGATTCCGCTTAAAAATGCCACGATAAAAAGATTTCTAAGTGTAAGGAGATTGTTTATAGTGGTATAGAATCTGCTTTGTTTATGAGCTAGATTTTGATTACCCCCTAATGGAATATATAAATACTCTTTTAAGAATCTCCCCAAAGTGATATGCCACTTTCTCCAAAATGTAGCGATATTTAATGCCTTATAGGGCGAATTAAAATTGATAGGTAACACAATGCCAAAAAGCAACCCCAAGCCTATCGCCATATCACAATAGCCACTAAAATCAAAATAGAGCTGAAAGGTATAGCTTAAGCTTGTAGCCCAAGATTCAAAAAGATTGAGAATGCTCCCACTCTCCACTGCACTAAATCCAGCATTCGCCCACTTTGCAAAGCTATCTGCAATGACTACTTTTTTAAATAAGCCAATGGAAAAGATGAAGAGTCCTTTAGCGATGTATTCCCAATTTATTATGCTAGGCGTTGTCTTTGTGCGAAAAAGCAGGGAGTTTGTGGTTTGCTGCGTCAATAGACTCCTAGTCTTATCTCCTTGCCAACCACTGCACAACCCTGCTTTTTCATCGCAAATACTTCCGCCTGTAAGTTGTTTAGATTCTAGACTTTGTGGAATCTTAGAATCTACTTTTCGCACTTGTTTTTCTTCTTCAAGGATTCTAGGAATTGCGGTGGGGCTGTGGGAGCTTTGCGGATTTTTGCAAAGGTTAGCGAACTTGGCGTTCGTGCCTTTGCGAAAATCCGCAACACTGTCGCATTGCCCACCCAAGACCGAATCCCCTCTATTCATCGCATAAAATTGTGGCATCATTTCTTTATGATGCACAATAGGTCCAGCGATGAGTTGTGGAAAAAATGTGATAAATAGGCAATAGTCTAAAAAATTGATATGTGGAATTTCTTTAAAAGATTCAGCTTTACTAGAATCTAGCATTGTCTTTTGATATTTGCATTAGCAAAATCCATACAATCAATGTTGCACACTTTGCGTGTATTCCTGCTCTCGTCCGCTTCGTGGTGCATAAAATCGGATTCAAAGGGGGCAGTAGTGTCCCCCGCCGATTTTATGCTAGAAGCGGAAATGGCGAGGCTCTCCCCTTGATTGCAAAAAAGAAAAGCGGTCGCTTTGCTTTTTTGGGCTAAGGGGAGCGGAGAGGGGATAAACCTTTTTTCTTTTGCGGTGGTTGTAGATAAAGTAGTTTGCGTTAGAGAATGCTGAGATTCTCTATTGTTTTTTACATTAGATTCTAAGTCTTTAAATTCTTCCCTCTCTTTACTTTGCTTATAACAATCCACTAAAAACGCAATTTGTTGAAAGGTTACAAATGATAAGGCTAAAGGCAAAAGAATATGAGGCAATGGAATAGCAAAGTCTAAATGTAAAAGTTGCGTAAAAAGATTAAAATTTTCTAAGAAAAAGTCAGTATATTTAAATATACCAAGTAAGCAAAGATTAAAGATAATGCCAAGGTTAAAATGTTTAGGAGAAAAGGTGACAAAAGAAAATAAACCAAAGAAAGTAAAGTTGTGAGAAAGAGAATTTAACTTATCCCCCCCCCCCGTTAAAATCTACACTTATTTGCTCTCTCACATATAAACTTTTTAAAATACCTTTGGCTAAAAAATAATTCACAAGTATTGAGCCAAGTAATATGGGGAGATAAATAAGCTTCCAATACGCATAGAAAAATAAACTTGCTACAACCAAAAAGCCTTTAGCAAGATTCATATAGTGTGTGGAAGCTAATCTTTTAGAGGCTTGTGTGCTAGAATCTATGGCTTTAAACTTTATCTCTTTAGATTCTAATGTTTTGGATTTTAATTCTTTAGATTCTAGCTTTTTAGATTTGCAATGAGAATCTTGCCCTTTAGATTCTAAACTCTTAGAATCTAAGTAATGAGATTGTGTTTGCTTAAGCATTTGCCTAGAATCTACTTGTTTAGATTCTATATATTCTTGTTCTGCTTGTCTTATGCTTAATGCCTTTAGGATATGAAACACAACCCAAACAATAGGCAAAAAGCAAAAGATAAAAAGATAGGAGTTGAAGAGCATTTAGATGAGCCTTTGTAGCTAAAATTTCCAGCAATTTTAGCTACAAAAGAATAATAAAAGGTTTTTTTGTAAGTGTCGGCTTGTAAGCTGCTGATGAAGTGTTCTATATTAATTTAATTAATTTAGTATTACTTCCTTCATTTTTTTATGCGTTAAATATGATACAATAGAATTTCTTATGAATTTCAATCTATGGAGTGTGTATGCGGGGTTATATGGTAAAGATTCTATTTTTGATGAGTTTCACATTTGGGACATTGTATGGCAAAAATACCTTGATTATGGCGGTTTCAAGTAATATTGGCGTGATGAATCCACAAGGCTATCAGGGCAATGCGATGTTTGCTCAAAATAGCATTTATGAAGGTTTAGTGAGTGCGGATAAAAATGGCAGGATTATCCCGCATTTAGCCACTTCTTGGCAGATAAGCAAAGATGGGTTATCTTATACTTTCATCTTGCGTAAGGGGGTGAAATTTTCAAATGGAGAGGTGTTTAATGCCGATGCAGTGCTTATCAATTTTAATTCTGTCCTTAAAAATAAAGTGCGTCATTCTTGGAGTGGTTTGGTTGGGCATATTGAATCTGTAAAAAAGCTTGATGATTACAGCATAAAACTTACCCTAAAAGCCCCATATAGTCCAACGCTTAATGAACTAGCCGTGGTGCGTCCATTTAGATTCCTAGCCCCAAGTGCTTTTCCAAAAGATTTAGATTTAATTAAATATAATCCAAAGCCCATCGGCACAGGTGCGTATATGCCAGTAGATTCAAAGCTTGGCATTAGCGATACCTTGCAGAAAAATCCGCATTATTGGGACGCAGAGCGATATAATGGAATCTACTATGATGAGATAGTTTTAAAGGTTATTTTTGATCCAAATGCCAAACTTGCCGCCCTTAAAAGTGGGCAGATTGACTTGATTTATGGTAATGATCAAATTCCGCTTGAAATATTTAAAAGCATGCAAAATGACAAAAAGTTTGCCACTTATATGAGTTTGCCCCTATCTACTACAAGCCTTGTATTTAACTCTAGCTCACATAATCTCAGGCTTGGGGATTTTACGCTGAATCAAAAATTACGCAAAGGCTTAGGCTCTATGATTGATAAGCAAAAGCTTGTTTTAGCGGTGTATGGGGGGCTGCAAGAAGTGGCGGAGTGTTTTATGAGCTGTGAGTATCAGGCTAACAAGACAGGGCAGGGTAATGGGGCGGATTCTAAAGCCTTTGTGCTTTCACTTTTGAATAAAGAAAATATACCAAGTGGCGTGAATCCTGCCGTGCTAGAAAATCTCACTCAAAAAGGGATTGAGATTCTATTTAGTGGGGATAATCCAGCCCATAAAATGATGGCTGAAATAGTCCAAAGTGATTTACAAAAAGCAGGAATAAAAGTGCGGCTTAAGGCAAGTGAGTCAAGTATGTATCAAAATCGTTTGCTCAAAGGGCAGTTTGATTTAGCCTTTAGCGAGACTTGGGGCGCACCCTATGAGCCTTTGAGTGTGTTGTATTCTATGCTTATGCCCGGGCATATTGATTTTTCCGCACAATCGGGGCTAGAGAATAAGCCTTTGCTTGAAAAGGCTTTGCGTGATGTGATTGCTACAAATACAGAATCTAAAGATTTTAAAAGTAAGCTAAGCAAAGTATTAAATATACTTGAAGAGAGTGGCGTGTATCTCCCGCTTACATTACAAAAAAATAAAGCCATCGTGCATAAAAAGATTAAAGGCATACAAATGGGTGTGGTGGGCTATGAAGTGCCATTTTGGGAAATGTATGAGTAAGATTCAGGGTAAAACAAGCTGTGCGTGGCTGTATAAAAAGGCTCTGTAAAAAAAGTGAGAAAAAAGCGTGAAGTCAATATTTATTTCTAGAATTTTGTGGATTATCCCCACTGTGCTTATAAGCTCATTTATTGCATTTTGCTTGTTGCGTTTGGGCGGGAGCGATCCAGTGATGAGCTATATTTTACAATCAAATCTCCCCGCTACGCCCGAGCTAGTAAATGAGCTAAGGGCGGAGTTTGGCTTAGATAAATCGCTTTTGACACAATATGCCTTGTGGCTTAAAGATGCTATAAGGCTTGATTTTGGCACTTCATATATGACAGGTAGAAGTGTGAGTGAAGATTTTTTACATTTTTTGCCTACGACTTTAATGCTTGTGTGTTGTGGGTTTGTGTTAAGCTTTGTTTGTTCCTTGCTGCTTGGGATTTTAAGTGCGTATTATCATAATAGGTTATTAGATTCTGTGATAAGGATTTTTTGCTTTGTGGGTGTGAGTATGCCAAACTTTTGGCTTGCCTTTTTGCTTGTGCTGTTTTTTAGCGTTTATCTTGGGTGGCTTCCAGCTGTGGGAATGGAGGGGGGCAAAAGCTTTATTTTGCCTAGCATGAGTATAGCCTTGATGTCTATGTGTATTAATGCTAGGTTCATCCGTGCAAATATGCTAGAAGTGCAGAAAGAGCGGTATATCGTGTATGCTAAAATGCGGAATATTCGCGGTGTGAGATTGCATATCGTGCATATTTTTTACAATGCGTTTTTACCTATTCTTACGGCAATGGGTATGCACATAGGGGAGCTGATTGGCGGGGCAATTGTGATTGAGTGCGTGTTTGCGTTGCCCGGCATTGGGTTGTATAGCATTCAGGGCATTGCTAATCACGATTATCCGGTGATTGAGTGCTTTATCGTGGTGATGTGTGTGTGCTTTGTGCTGTGTAATGCGATAGTGGATATTCTCTATGGAGTGCTTGACCCACGCGTTAGGGCGACTATGCAGAAGCAAAAGGGCAAGATTCTATGAGAGTAGATTCTCTAAGGGGGCTAAGCCTTGTTGGCAAAATGGATTTGTATGGAAAAATAGCTTTGTGTGGAGTGATGATTTTATGTACTGTGGCAGTTTTTGCCCCATTTATCGCCCCCTATCCGCCTGATATGCAAAATCTTGATGCAAGACTTCTTGCAAGTAGTGTGGAGCATATTTTAGGCACGGATTATTTGGGCAGAGATATATGCTCTAGGCTATTGTATGGCGCTAGAATCTCACTTGGCAGCACCTTTGTGATTTTAGCTTGGATTATGGCTTTGGGGATTTGCATAGGGGGATTATGCGGCTTTTTAGGTGGGTGGATTGATAGTGTGTGTATGCGGATTTGTGATATTTTTATGAGTGTGCCCACAATCGCCCTTTCTCTGTTTATGGTGGGAATCTTAGGAGCTGGGCTAGAAAATGTAATCCTTGCCATTGTTTTGACACATTGGGCGTGGTATGCAAGAATCGTGCGTGGAATTGTCTTTAGCCTTAAAAATAAGGAATATATCCTTTTATCTTATACATTTGGAGCAAGTGGATTTCAACGCTTTAAGCGGCATCTTTTTACGCCTATTATGAGTCAATGCCTTGTGTTAGTAAGTATGGATGTGGGGCATATTATGCTACATATTGCGGGGCTATCATTTCTGGGGCTTGGGGTGCAACCACCAAATGCGGAATGGGGTGTGATGATAAGTGAAGCAAAGGAATATATGTGGGATTATCCGCATTTGATTATGTATCCGGGATTGGCGTTGTTTATAAGCGTGGCGTTGTGTAATCTTTTGGGGGAGAGTTTGAGAGATGGGCTTGGAGTGAAGGTTGGGCTTGATGACATAAAAGGCGTAGGTAAAGATTTGGAGAATCTAGCTATAAGCGATATACAGAGTTTGAGTGTTGTGAATTTGAGTATTGCCAAAAACAATTATAAGGGGGATTTGAATCTTAAGCGAGATTCTAAAACGCAGGATTCTATAATGCTAGATTCTAGCACTCCGCTTTTATCCTCCATAGACTTGGAGCTAAAGCGTGGGGAATGTGTAGCACTGCTTGGCAGAAGTGGCAGTGGCAAGTCGCTTATTGCCTATGCGTTGCAGGGCTTTATGGCTAATAATCTCACGCAAATAAGCGGCGAAGTGTGTCTTAATAATGCAGCGATAAATCCCGTGGCGTATCGGGGCAGGGCGTTTATAAGCATTATGCAAAATCCTAGGACTTGCTTTAATCCGCTTCTAACGCTCCACGCCCATTGCAAAGAGAGCTTAAAAGCCTTAAAAAAGCCTTATAATAAGGCATTTATCCTAGAGTGTTTTACACAAGCTGGGCTAGATGTAGCCTATTTAGAATCTTATCCCTTTGAGCTAAGTGGGGGAATGCTACAAAGGGCGATGATAGCCCTTGCTTTGCTGACACAAGCACCTTTTATCATCGCTGATGAGCCTAGCAGTGATTTAGATAAAGGAAAAGCAAATGAGATTCTAAGCACCTTAAAAAGTTTGCAAAAGCAAAAGTCTTTAGGGATTTTGCTTATCACGCACGATTTGGAAGTGGTAGCAGAGTATGCGGAGCGTGTGAGTGTCATCTCTCAAGGCAGAATCATTGAAAGAGGCAAGATTCAAAGAGATGAGACTAAAGGGCATAGCAAAGTGAGTGTAGCAAATGCTAAGGGGGATTTTATAAATCCGCCGCAAAGCCCGACATTACAACGCTTGAATAGAATCTTAACTCAAGGCATATCGCATAAAAATCGCAAAGATTTGCCACAAGGGGAGCTATGCTAGAGCTAGAAAATATATCCTTTTATCATCGCACTTATCGTGTGTTTTATAAGAGTGAAAAGCGGATTTTGTCGCATATTTCTTTGAAAATTGAGAGTGGGAAAACTTATGCGATTATGGGGAGTAGCGGCTGTGGGAAAAGCACATTGACACAAATAATGTGTGGAATCTTATCTCCTAGCCTTGATGAGTTAGGGCAGGTGGGGCAGGTGCGTTTGAATGGCAAAGCTCTTAAGCTTAATGAGCTTAGTCAAAGGCGGAGTTTTTACTCACAAGTGCAAATGCTTTTTCAAGATTCTATCTCTAGTTTGAATCCACGATTTAGTTGCTATGAGAATATATTAGAGCCGCTTTTGTATCTAAGAGCGGGACAGAGAAAAGAGCAGATAGATAAGCGGATAATTGAGCTATGCCAAAAGTTAGGTTTGCCTAAAGATATTTTAAGCAAAAGCGTAGCGATGATTTCTGGTGGGGAGGCACAGAGAATCTGCCTTATCCGTGCTTTGTTACTCAATCCTAGAATCTTAATTTTAGATGAGAGTTTATCAGGGCTTGATTATGAGCTATGCGATGAGGTATTGGCGTTTTTGCGTGAGTGGCAGGGGGAGAGTAGGGCTTCTGTGGTGCTTATTACCCACGATGAAAACATTGCCCTGCGATTTTGTGAAAAGGTGTATTTGCTAGAGCAAGGCAAACTT
Organism: Helicobacter cinaedi PAGU611; assembly: GCF_000284635.1. Lineage (NCBI taxonomy): Bacteria > Pseudomonadati > Campylobacterota > Epsilonproteobacteria > Campylobacterales > Helicobacteraceae > Helicobacter > Helicobacter cinaedi. Next base: position 708,939 of record NC_017761.1, read on the forward strand.
AGAAATTGCTCATTGCCACGCCTTGCCCTGCGGCAAGTCTCGCAATGACGGAGAGTGGGTATAGTCGCTATTATTTAGATTCTAGCCATCTCTGCGTATGTGTTACTCAAAATAGCTTAGAATCTTATAACCGCCATCTTTTAGGTATTTATCCTTTTGCATAAGCTTCAAATCACTCTGCACCATATCTTTCACAAGGGCGTTTAAGTCATATTCTGGAATCCACCCTAGCTTTTCTCTCGCCTTACTCGCATCACCGATGAGTAAATCCACTTCAGTTGGGCGGAAGTAGCGTTCATCTACACACACTACTTCTTTGCCAAGCTCTAGCTTAAACTCCCCATTACAAGCCTTGATATAGCCCTTTTCATTCACACCTTCGCCCCTAAACTCTATCTCAATGCCTAGCTCATTAAATGCCATTTTGACAAAGTCCCGCACTTCAGTGGTAACGCCTGTGGCGATAACCCAATCTTCAGCCTTACTCGCTTGTAAAATAAGCCACATCATACGCACATAATCTTTAGCGTGTCCCCAATCGCGTTTGGCAGAGAGATTCCCTAAATAGAGCTTATCTTGCAGTCCTAGGGCGATTTTTGCTACCGCACGAGTGATTTTTCGCGTTACAAAAGTCTCCCCTCGTATGGGGCTTTCGTGGTTAAATAAGATTCCATTACTCGCAAAAATATTATATGCCTCTCTGTAATTCACCGTTATCCAATACGCATAGAGCTTCGCACACGCATAAGGGGAGCGGGGGTAAAAGGGCGTTTTCTCACTTTGTGGAATCTCCTGCACTAGCCCATAAAGCTCACTTGTAGAAGCCTGATAGATTTTGCTTTTTTCTGCTAGTCCAAGTAGTCTCACCGCCTCTAAGATTCTAAGTGTGCCTATGCCATCGGCGTTGGCGGTGTATTCTGGCGTTTCAAAGCTTACGGCTACATGGCTCATTGCCGCGAGATTATAAATCTCATCAGGTTTTGTGTCAGCAATAATGCGTGTAAGATTCATAGAATCTGTCAAATCCCCATAGTGTAAGAAAAAGTTACGATTATCAATGTGTGGGTCTTGGTAAAGGTGATCTATCCTATCAGTGTTAAAAAGTGAGCTTCGGCGTTTGATGCCGTGCACCTCATAGCCCTTTTTGAGTAAAAACTCTGCTAAGTATGCTCCATCTTGCCCTGTAATCCCTGTGATTAATGCTCTTTTCATAACAATCCTTTTGTGTAAGTATCGCAAATGTTGCGTCAAAAATGTCGCATATTGTAGGGAAGTTTGGCTTAAATCATTATTTTTTTACCACGATATGCAAAAACTCATAGATGTGATTTTGGGATTCAAAAATGGCTAAAATTGTAGGATAAACCTGTGTATCTTTTAGTAAAAATCGCTCATCTTCATCAGTGCTAAAATAATATGGCTTAGAATCTAGCAAGGCACAAAGCATTTCATACCGCACACGCAGGGCTTTTAAGTCATTTTTTAGAAGTAGGGTGTTTTCCTGCGGTGTAGCCTGAATCTTCTCGCACAAAATAATACTAAGATTTTTAAGGTTTAAAAAATGCTCTTGTAAGCTATCAAATTGCTGTAAAATGGTGGCAGGATAGCGTTTGTTATTATCTTTATTTTTATGAATAAGGAGTGAAAGATCATCAAAACTGCGTATAAGCTGATTTTGTTCCTGCAAAATGTGCTGCTTATCCTGCTCTAAATCAAGTGTGAGTGTGGCTAGGATTTGTAGGGTGCTTTTGAGCTTAGGGATAAACTCATCAGCGCTATATCGCGGATAGATAATTTTAGCAGTCAAAAAGGCGATAAGAAATCCAAATAAAATATCGCCAAACCGATACAAAATAAGCTCAATAAAATTATCATCTACAAAAGCAAACATCAGCACAAGCTCAAGCATAAGCACCAAAGACCAAAGCATAAAAGGATAGGATTTAAAATAAATCACCAAAAAAAGATTGAGTATAAAAATCACATAGAGCCAAGTATGCCCAAACCCAAAAAGCACTAGAATTACCCCCAGCACAAGCCCCATAAAACTCCCAAGGATAGAATCTTTGCCTAGAGTTTTAATCGTATCTATATTTTGATTCATCATAGTCATCACCCCAAGGGCAATCCAAGCCCCGTGATTGATATGAAAAAATTGTGCGATAAACATCGCAATACTCATCGCACTTGCATAAGTAATGCCATAGAAAAATGGCAGTGGATTTGCCTTAAGCTCTTTATACATACTTTTTAGCGTTTTTGCTTTGGGATTTTCTACAAAGGCTTGAGATTGCAGCGATGAAAGGCGTGTGAAAGATTCTATCTTTGAGTAAAAAATCTTTAGTGCGTTAAGAAAATGAGAATCTTGTATCACCTTGTGGGCTTCAAGGAATGAAGTTTTGTTGATATTTGGCTTTTTCCCAAAAAAGATAAGCTTAAGCTCCCCTAGATTCTGTGTAATCTCATCACGCAAAGATTGAAGCAGGACAGAATTGTGAATCTTAAAATAATCGTGTAGTATATCAAGCGTGTAGCAGATAGATTCAAGCTTGTAGAGATAAAATAGGGCGCGTTTGTGATTTTTGATAGAATGGGTGTCTTTGATTTTGGCTGATTGTGAGGTGAGCTTACTTTTCAGCAGGGGGAAGTGATGAGTAAAAGTGGATTGAAACAACGCATAGTCCTTGCTCCCAAGCGACTTACTCATACTTGATAAGTAGATAAGGATAAGGGCAAACTGCACTTGAATAAAGCGTCCATACTCCCCAAAAGACACAAAAAGTCTCACAAATATACTCACGCTTCCGCCGATGAAAGCCGCTAAAATGCTGTGCCACAAAGGCACATTTGGGTGTGAGCTTACATAGATAACCGCCACTAACGCACTGACTAAAACAAGATTCAGCACTTTTGGCAAGTCGCTATCATAGACTTCACTTACTCCTATGCTAAAGGCAAGAAAGGAAGAAAGCAGAATCAGCCACAAGCTCTCATCTAGTATGCCAAAAATGGGTATAAGCCCACACACAAAGCTCACAAAAAGCACAAGATATTTCCAATCCATATCCTTATTGCTTTTAAAGCCATTCAAAAAAAATACATACATTGCCATCATCACAGCCCAGATAAGCACATCTGCACCGAGTGAAACATAGCAAATCGCCCCGCTAATGCTTAGGGCAATCATTGCCTTTATAGAATAAATAAGTCCAAAATATCCCGCATCATAGACATAAATAAAGCGTCTAAAAATGAGATTATGCAAGGTTTTTAGCATAATTATTTTGCGTAATAATCCCCACTAGCACCAACACATTGCTGTGTGCAAACTCCATTCGTGCAGATCGTGCGGCATTCCATACTTTGAAAGTTCCCTACCGGCTGCTTTTTGCTACTACATGCACTCAAAGCTAGGCTCATCATCAATACACAAATTACCACTTTGATATTGTTTTTAAGACTCATACAAGACTCCTTAATTTTTTGGGTTTATCAAGCATTTTTAATGCCATTTTGTGTGGGATTTACAGAAAATAGTATAGAATCTAGTGATTCTAAATAGGCTAGATTCTAAAAATTAAGGAGCGTTTATGTCTTGTGATATGCCAAAGCCCCCAAGATTAAGCCCGGAGCTATTAAAAAAGATTTTTGTCGCAGCAAGTATCCGCCGATGGAATGACCACGCCACGCCTGTGGAGTTTGTAGAGCTTGATAAACAAGCCCATAAAATCGTTATTGCTTATCTTTTGGCAAAGTATGAAGAGTATGTGCGTGGGGTGCGTATAGATTGGGAAGCGTTGATTTTGCAGTTTTGCTTTGAGTTTTTTGAACGCATTGTGCTAACGGACATTAAACCCCCTGTGTTTCATAAGCTCCAAGCCCATCACAATAAGGAGCTTGTGAATTTTGTCTGCAATCAGCTAGAATCTGAACTGGGTATGTATGAGTTTTTCCCACAAATGAGAGAATATCTCACAAGTAATAAAAGCAATATTGAAGGGCAGATTCTAAAAGCTTCTCACTACTATGCGTCTAAATGGGAGTTTGATATTATTTATCATTTTAATCCCTATATGTATGATGTCCAAAATATCCGCAATATCATTAACAAGCAAGTAGAGGAGCATTATCATCTAGCGGGTATGCAGCAGATTATGCTTTATGAAAATGTAAGAGAGCTTGTAACGATGTTTGGACAGTTAAGATTCCAAAAGCGATGGAGTCAAACGCCTAGAATCCCAGCGACTTCTGTGCTAGGGCATACGCTTATTGTGGCGTTGAGTGCGTATTTGGTAAGCTTTGATATAGGCTGTTGCAAGCAAATGCGGATTAATCACTTTTTGTGCGGATTATTCCACGATTTGCCAGAGATTCTAACGCGTGATATTATCTCGCCTATTAAGCGAAGTGTGAAGGGGCTTGATGAGTTTATCAAAAAGATAGAAGAAGAGGCGGTGAATGAGAAGATTCTAGCCATTGTGCCGCCAAATATACAAGAAGATATAAGCTATTTTACGCAAAATGAGTTTAGCAATCGCTATAAGATAGAGCATTTTTGCTATACCGCTGATAGTGAAAGCCTAATGCAGACTTATAATAGAGATGAGTTTAATGGCGTGTATGGCGAGTTTCTAAAGATTTTTGATAACTTAAGCGCATATTTAGAAGCAAAGATTTCCATAAGCCACGGCATTTCAAGCGATGATTTGGTAAATGGTGCAAAGGGGATTTATGATAGATGTGCGGATAAAGTGATATGTGGCGTTGATGTGGGCAAACTCTTTAGGGATTTTGCGTAGGGTTTGTGGTGAGTTTGGTTTATTATGTGTGGCTTGTGTAAGTGGAATCTAAGAAATATGTAAGTCAAAATGTTCTAAAATCTTGGGCTTTAACAAAGAATATCAATTTTAACAAAAGGCTTAAAATGCGAGGATATGAGAATAAGCTGTTGAGTTTATATTGCCCCCCCCCCCCCCGTTAAAAGTATAATTAATACCTTACTTGCAAAGAAGACGACGCAGATTTTCCACAAGGCAGAGCGATGAAGCTTTGCATTGTAATCCCCGCTCACAATGAAGAGGCGGTGCTAGAGCATACGCACAAAGAATTATGTAAGGTGCTTCACGCCCTTATGGATAAAGGCGAGATTTCACGCAATAGCTTTTTGTGCTTTGTTGATGATGGGAGTAGGGATAGGACTTGGGATATTTTATGCTCTTTAAGTATAGATTCTAAAAACACAGAATCCAAAAGCACGGATTCTAAGCAGAGAATTACTACTAAAGCCTTAAAACTCTCACGCAACTGCGGACATCAAAACGCCCTTTTAGCAGGGCTAGAATATGTGGCGGATAAATGCGATTGTGCTATCAGTATAGATTGTGATTTGCAAGATGATATTAGTGTATTTGATGAGTTTGTAGCAAAGGCGAAAATGGGGGCTGAAGTCATTTTAGGCGTAAGAAAATCGCGGCAGAAAGATAGCTTTTTTAAAAAGCATACCGCAATTGGTTTTTATAGACTTATGGAGATTATGGGCGTAAAAATCACTTATAATCACGCTGATTATAGATTACTCTCAAATAGGGCTATTCAAGCACTTTTGAGATTTAGTGAAGTAAATCTATTTTTGCGTGGCATTGTGCCTTTGCTAGGCTTTCAAACGGCAGTAGTAGAGTATGATAGGCTAGAGCGTTTTGCTGGGGAGTCAAAGTATCCTTTAGGCAAAATGCTATCTTTCGCGTGGAATGGCATAACAAGCTTTAGTGTCGTGCCTTTAAGGCTTGTGAGTGTGCTAGGCATTGTGTTTTTTATACTTTCCATTACGCTTGGTTGTTACGCTCTTTTTGTGAAGCTTTTTACCGAATGGTGTGGTGTATGGCTGGGCTTCTACGATTATTCCCTTATGCTTTTTTAGTGGGATTCAGCTTTTAAGTCTTGGGATTATTGGCGAGTATGTCGGCAAGATTTATGCAGAATCTAAGCGGCGACCGCGATATTTTGTTGAAGAGATTGTGTAAGTTCTAGATTCTGCGTTGTCTCTTTTGCAGGTTTGGACTAGTGCTTTGCACGAGTGGCTAAAATCGCGGATTCTGCATTCGCCAACTGCAGCACTTACTTCTAGTAAGCTTCTTGTTGGCTCATTTGGTGCAGACGAAGTCAAACCCGGCTAACGCAAAAACCACGATTTTATCTCAAAGATACTTCCGCAGGGCGTTTTGAAATGTGCTAAATTCTCAATCATTTGGGTGGGGGTGCGGAGTTTAGGGTGTAATTTTAGGGCGTTTTGGAGTTTTTAGAATCTAGAATCTTGTCATTTTGAGCCTTTGAAAAAAAGGCGAAAAATCTTGTTTAGATTCTACATTAGATACTTCGCCTAAAGGCTCAGTATGACAAGGATTAGATTTTAGATTCCATAAAAAGCAATAAACTTTCCTTAAAGGTATTTAAAGTATAATCCCGCCTTAATGATTTTTTAAGATTAAAGGGTGTGAATGGCAAAGCTTTCAGTTGTCGTGCCTTGCTACAATGAGGCTAAAAATATTATGGCATTTTATACAAGTATGCTAGAAGTATTTACCGCCATAGTTTGCCATCACGCCCATACAAATTTTGAACTCGTCTTTGTCAATGATGGAAGCAAAGATGAAACACTTTTGACACTGCGAAATTTAGAAAATCAAATCTTATCATCATTTGCCCCCCCCCCCCCAGTTAAAATTTCAATCTCTATTGTTGATTTTTCGCGTAATTTTGGTAAGGAAGCGGCGATGTATGCGGGGCTACAAACAAGCAGTGGGGATTGTGTAGTGATTATTGATGCGGATTTACAAGATCCGCCTTTGATGATTGTTGAGATGTTTGATAAATGGTGTAATGATGAAGCGGATATAGTGTATGCAAGGAGGGTTTCGCGTAAAGGGGAAGGATTCTTGCGTGCGAGACTAAGCGAGGGTTTTTATGTCTTAAGCAATTTTATTTCTGATGTGCGTTTGGAATCTGGTGTATTAATAATCCTACTTGGTTTCTCTATCACAATATTCCCTGTCTAAAGAGTAAAAAGAAAAACCATTAGATTTTATGCACTTACATTAAGATTCTAACGCTAGAATTACGCACTTTTTTAAAAAGGATATTATCATGTTTAAATCACTCTATTTTCGTATGCGAATTATTCACATTCTAGGTATCATCATACTCGCAACCAATGCCTTGCTCTTTACTGAGAATCTCATAGGGCAAATTGTGCAATTTGTCATCGTGGTCGCACTTATCATACACGATATCGATGAAAAGACTTGGGGTGTGAATATGACAAAAATCATTGCTAAGGAATTAAAATCTATCACACTAGCTTCAAAAATCAAGGTCAATACTTCATATAGCACAGAAAATGGTAAGATTCTCGCACTTATCGATGATTTTAAGGCGCGTATACAAGCCGTAGTAAAAACTATACATGAAAAAGTCAAAAGTGGTCAAACAGATATCAACGGACTTGGCAATATCGTAGATTCTCTTGAAAGCCTCTCACAAGATATGAATGCTATCGTAGAATCCACAAACACAAAAGCAGTTTCTACAAGTACGCTTTTGCAAACTTTTAACGAAGAAATTTTGCAAACCAAATCCGAGCAAGAATCGATGTTTGCTGCTATGCAAGAAATTAGAGCACTCCTTAAAGATGTATATAATTTGGTAGAAAATATCTTTAGCCAAAATGCCAATCTCATCTCGCACTTTGAATCTCTAGAAAACAATACCAATACAATTATCAATATCGTTGAAACCGTGCGCTCTATTGCTGATCAAACAAATCTTTTAGCACTTAATGCCGCTATTGAGGCTGCAAGAGCGGGAGAGCATGGAAGAGGCTTTGCTGTGGTAGCTGATGAAGTAAGAAAACTAGCAGAAAATACCCAACATAGCCTTGGTGAAATCGATAGTAATGTCAAAGCAATGACTCAAGATGTCAATGAAAGCAAACAAATCATCATAGAAAATAAAGAAAATGTAGAAAGTCTGCTTTCACGCACCAACGATGTAAACACCAAGATTGATACTTTTGAGGATATCTTTAATGAAAGCTTTGAAACTACCCAAAAGCTTATCGATCATAGCGATGTGATGAGCAAAGATCTCACAATCATCAACGAAGATATGAAAAAAATCCTAGATTTTGCCAAACATAATCTCACAACCTCTCAAAATGTGCATGGCATATCTTTATCTATCCAAAATAGCTTTGGGGAGCTCAAAAAAAGCGTAGAAAATCTCGCATAAATGAGCTTAAGTTTATGTGTGCTACTTAGTCCCGGACACGCAAAAAGGGCAGCATTGTTTAAATCTTGGGGTGGATTCTATACCTTAAGCGATATTTGGGCTATGAGCTTGGAAGAGAAGTTGCGACTTGTAAATGATAGATATACAGGGTTTACAACCGCTTCTTTGCTTTTCTTTATTATTCCATCATTATTGTTTGTTTTGAATTGTAGCTATTTTAAGAGTAAGAAACTATGGGGTATAGGTGTATTGCTGTGTGTCATTGCTATAAGTGTTGTTGTTAAGAATCATAAAAGATTTTTATCCGATTTTAAAGAGAATTATGGTGGGTTGTTGTATTTTTCTGTGCTTTTTGTTTTATTGTTAGCGGCGGTGTGGTTTTATCGTAGAGAACATAATGAATCTATGAAGAGGCTGTTTATAAAAATCTTATTGCTTTTTGTGTTGTTTTGTGTGTTTGTTGGCACAACGATACAGGTGGGGATTCCCGATAGGGCAGGGCTTATGTTTATTTTAATCACTGCAATAATGGTGGCATTTGTATATCAGCATTGGAGTGCGATGAATGAGAGTGGAGCTAAGAAATGTAATAAGTGGATTTTTGCCCTTTTATATGGATATGGCTTGTTTGTGTTGAGTGCATAATATTGATGGGCGGCTAAAGTGGGAGAGAATGCTAGATTCTATACAGGAGCAAAAAATGCAGGGCAAGGAAGAGATTGTGGTGAGTGCTAAAACATTTCAGTCTTTTTATCGTAAATATGGTGATTGGGGAAATCCGGGAGAAGATCCAAGCGTATGTCCAAACACAACTTACGCTCATTATTATGGAGTTAAATCTTTTGTAGCAAAATAAGCTCCCCCAAACGAATAGCTTAAAAGAATTAAATCTCAAATAAAGGAGTAAAAATGAGTAAAATTTTGACACAAAAAAGTGTGAGTGTGCTATTTTGGGGCTTTGTATGTGTGTATGCTTTTTTGGTGGCGTATAATGCTGATTTTAGCGTGATTGATGATCACACATTGCTATCAACACTTTTTGTTGGGAAAGATATTCCTTTGTTTATTATTCCAGATATTGGGAGATTTTTCCCACTTGATGGGCAGGAGTTAAATATTTTATCAGCAGTTTTTGGCGTTAAGGCAAGTGTGTTTTATATGTTTAATGCGTTGTGTGTGTTTGTGGTTGTTTTGTGTTTGCAATATGCTTTAAGGGTATTTTTACAAGAGATTGCTTATAGCGAATCTCTTGCTTCATCAGTTTCTACCCCCCCCCCCCCCGTTAAATCATTCTCTATCCGTTAAAATAAATCTCATCTACTTTGTTTTATTCCTTTTGCTAGTATCTCCAGCCTTTAGCACTTCGTGGCTTAGGCTATTTGTGCCAGAGCGTATGGAGTTTGTATTTTTGAGTATATTTTTGATGTGCTATGCGTATGTTTTGAAGCATAAACAAGCAATTTTTGCCCTTATATGTGGCATTATAAGTGCTAATATTGCGTTGTATTATAAAGAGACTGCGTTTGCTATGATAGGAGCTTTTGCCTTTGTGATGTTGGTATGTGGGTATAGAAATTTTAGCGTTCAAATTAGAATCTTTAACCTAGTTTTGCTTTTAAGCTCCATAGTGTGGCTTGTGGTGTATTATTATGTGGTTTTGCTCAATAAGCAAGGCGATGGATTCTATGGGGAAACGCCCTATAATGCCCTATTGATGATTGGAAAAACGCTTTTTTCAGGCTTTTTGAATGAGCCTTTTTTGTATGGCGTGGTGTTTGTGGGATTGCTGCATAGAAACTATATGGTATTTGTGAAAAAATCAGCATTTAATCCCCTGCTAGATAGTAGTGTAGTCGCAAGTGCCATTTTGTTACTTGAATATATTGTGCTAAGGCTAGGCAGTTTGCATTATCCACTGCTAGCATATATTTTTGCTCTTGTTGTCATTGGCTATTTTCTTGGAAAGTGGCGATGGCATAGAGTTGGGAAAGTGTTTTTGTGGTTTATTAGCATTATTTTTATAAGCAACACTCTTTTTATGTTTATATATTATTTTGCTCACTATAAGTTTGTGCCAGTGAATTTTCAATCAACACTTGGTTTTGTTAGTCAATACACACAGGAAAATCCACACACAAGAATCTACCTTGAAGGAGTGGATAGGGCAAGTAATGTGGAGGTGTACCATAGCTTTGGTGCGTGGCTTTTGCACTATAAGGCAGAGGATTTTGACTTAATGAGTGATAGGGCGGTAGATGAGCGATTCTACCGAGAGGAAAATACAAAGGCTCAATGGAGTGTATTTAAAAACAATGAGATTGTGCCAAAAAGAAGTGGAGATATTGTCATTATCACACCTTTTTCTGCTGAGATTCTAAATATAGATAGTTTAACCCAGCAATATGAGCTATTGTTTGTCGCAGACTATGGCTATAATGTGCCACTTCTAGGGCTTAAATCCTTTTTGAAAAACGCATTTGTTTGGTTTGGAATCACAAAAGATAACGATATGATTCTAGGGCAAAATATATATGGTCTGCCTTTGCATTTTTATGTAATGCGTGTGCGTTAGTTTCTCATAGTGTGCTGTTAAATCCATTGTGGCACAATTCGCCCATTATATGTGCTTAAAATTACACGATTAGAACTACACAATGGGCGGAATAGTGGAATGGATACAATCAAAGACATATATCAAAAAAGCATAAAATATCTTGCTGTGGGGGTGGTAAATACCCTTGTGGGCTATGGTGTGATATTTGCTCTTATGTGGGGTGGGCTAATGCCTGAACTAGCAAATATTGTGGGTTATGGTGTTGGCTTTATTGTCTCTTACTTATTAAATAAACGCTATACTTTTGCTTCCCCTGCTTCGCATAAAAAGGATTTGCCCCGCTTTGGGTTTGCTATGGGGTTAGCTTATATCGCCCAGCTTGGCAGTATGAGTGCTTTGCATCGCGCGTTAGAGATGAATCCTTATCTTGCGACTATTATAGGTAGTGGCGTGTATGTTATGGTGGGGTTTTTTGTAAGTAGAAATTGGGCGTTTGTGAGCCATAAAAAAGGAGAATAGAATGATTGTCATTCCGGCACGATTAGAATCTACGCGTTTTCCGCAAAAGGTGCTTTGTGATTTGGGTGGGCTGCCTATGGTGGTGCGGACAGCATTAAACGCGGGGGCGGTTGATGAAGTGGTTGTAGCTTGTGATGATGAGCAAATAGAATCTGCGTGTAAAAAGCATAATATCCCTTGTGTGCTAACAAGCAAAGAGCATACTAGTGGCACAGATAGATGTGCAGAAGCGGTAAAAAAGCTAGGCATAGCAAAAGATGAGATAGTGATAAATGTTCAGGCAGATGAGCCATTTTTAGAACACAGCGTGATTAGGACATTGCAGAATCTAATAAAAGAACAACAGCCCTTTATGGCAAGTCTTGCTAAGGTGATTGATGAAAAGCAAATCACAGATTCAAATCTTGTCAAAGTCGTGTGTAATGTTAAAGATGAGGCGATTTACTTCTCTCGCTCTGCTATTCCATTTTGTAGAGATGGGGCATGTGAAGCGTTGCAAAATACGCCATATTTAGGGCATTTAGGGCTTTATGGGTTTTTTGCTAAAACTTTAGAGGAGTTTTGCTCCATGCCAAAAAGTCCGCTAGAAGAGATAGAAAAGCTAGAGCAACTTCGTGCGATATATCATAAAAAAAGCATTGCAATGGCGGTTGTGCAGACACAAAGCGTGGGGATTGACACGCTTGAAGACTATAAAAAAGCATTGCAATATTTGGCACATAATGAGTGATAGCTAAGGGCAAAAATGAGCGTAGCAAGTGTGGATTCAAACCAAAATAATGTAAAGCACAATGATTTAAATTCAAAGGATTCAAGCACAAATGAAAAAGTAGATATGCGTAATGATTCTATTTACAAGCTTTTTTTCTACTTTTTTATCCCAAATCTTTGTGCGATGTTGGCTCTCTCTACATATTCTACTATTGATGGAATCTTTGTGGGTAAAAAGCTGGGTGAAGATGCTTTGGCGGCTATTGGGCTATGTTGGCCTGTGTTTCCTGTGCTTATCGCATTTGAGTTGCTTTTTGGTATGGGGGCGGCGGCTATTGCGGCGTATTTTTTAGGCAAGGGGCAGGATCATCGTGCTAGGCTAATGTTTAGCTCTGTTTTTTATTTTGCGTTAATCAGTTCTGTGTGTATTGGAATCTTGCTCTTTGTGTATGCAAGGGAGGTAGGCATTGCTCTTGGGGCGAGTGGAGATGTGCTAGATTATGTTGTGGAATATTTGCAGGTTATTTTTCTAGGTGCGGCAATTATTATCCTGCACCCATTGCTTGATGTATTTGTGATTAATGATAAACGACCTATCCTTGCGATGATGGCGATGATTATCGGCTCGGTTTCAAATATCATTTTAAATTATATTTTTCTTTTTGTGTGGGAATGGGGTATGTTTGGTTCAGCTCTGGCGACAGCTTTGGGACACGGGCTTGGTATGGGCATACTCTTAACGCATTTTGTGAGAAAAAAGGGGCGAATCTATCTTGTAAAACGCTTTAGCTTTAATGCTGTGTTAGCTTCAGCAAAAAATGGAATCCCACAAAGTATATCCGAACTAAGCGTAGCGGTGGTTATTGTGATGTTTAATCATACGCTTGTATCCCTTGCGGTGAATGAAAGTGTAAAAGTAAGCTATTTGGCTATTTATAGCATTGTGATGTATGTGGGCGTGGTGTGCTTTACGATTTTACTTTCCTGTGCGCAAGGGGTGCAGCCTGTGGTGAGCTATAACTATGGGGCAAAGCAAATGGGGCGTGTCAAGCAAGTCTATGCCTTTGGCGTGGGCTTTGCTACATTGATTGGAATCTTGGTGTATGTGGTGTTTTTATTAATAGATTCTTATCTTGTGAAGTTATTTTTGAAAAGCGGACAGGAGGGGATTTTAGAGCCTACTCTTGAAGCGATGAAGGTGTATTATGTGGGATATATTTTCCTTGGGCTAAATATTGTGAGTTCTATATTTTTTCAGTCTATTCAACGCCCTAGAAACTCATTTGTCATCACACTTTCTTATAATCTCATTTTTATTATTCCTTTGCTTTTTGTATTATCGCATTTGTATGGGGTGGCTGGTGTGTGGGCGTCTTATCCGCTTTCGCTGATTTGCTCAAGCGTTGTGGTGGTGGGCGTGGTGCTGTATGAGTATCGCTATGGGGTGTTTAAGGATTCTAAAACTTAAAACTTTCTATTTTTTCATAGAATCTAAAACCTTGATTTAGCTTTGCATTTTAAAATAAAGAATAAAAGTAGCCTAGAGTAGTGTAACCTTACCCTTATGCGTAGTGAGTATGCCCTGTGCCTTTAGGGTTTTTAGGGTGCGGGATAGGGATTCTGGTGCGATATTTAGGGCGTTTGCAATGTGTCGTTGGGTGAGTGTGTGGAGGCTGTCTTTGTTGTGTGAGAGATAGCCTAGGACTTTTTCTTGCAAGCTTTGATTTTGCAGGGTAATGTGAGATTCTAGAATCTCTATCTTTTTGCATAGTGAAGTGATAAAAAGTAGGCAAATCTCGCTATTCCCCAAACAATGCGTATGGAAACTCTCTTGGCTTATAGTGATAATCTCACATATTGAAGCACATTCTGCATTTGCTGGGCAGGGGCTTTGCATAAAAAAGGGCATTTCAGCGATAAACTGCGGCGATGAAAGCGTATGTAATGTCAGCTGATTACTTGAGATATGCTCTTTTGTCTTATAAAGTCTCACCTTGCCGCTAAGAAGCAGGTATAAATGCGTAGGCATAGCACCTTGCAGGAATAAAATCTCGCCATTTTGATATGTGCGTTTATTGCCCATTTGTGTCATAATATGAAAAAGCTCTTGCATATATAATCCTTTAAAAATAGAGAATCTTAACATATATCAATGTTTTCTTGTGTAATTTTGTCTAGCATTGCATCGAGATTCTATTATCATTGATGAAAGGATACATAATGGAAGCAATTTATCCGTATATGCTTACACTGCATTTGCTTTGTGCGATTATATTTTTGGGATTTATTTTTACTGATGTGGTGCTACTTAGTCCGCTGAAAAAGGTACTTGGCGAAGAGTTGGCAGATAAGATATTTAGTATTATCTCAAAGCGGGGTGTGAAGATAATGCCCCTTTGTCTGCTTTTGTTGCTGCTTAGTGGTGGGGCGATGATAAGCCGCTATGTAGGCACAACACAAGGATTTTTTGACTCGCCCTTGCAGATGCTATTGATGATAAAAGTTGTGTTGGCGTTGTGTATCATGTGTATGGTGATTGTGTCTTTGTCGTGTAAGTTTTTGGGACTAAAAAATCCATTGGCAAAGAGCATTCATAAGGTGGCTTTGGTGCTTGGCTTTTTCATCGTGGTGTTAGCAAAAATGGCATTTTATATGTGAAGTTAATTTTTAAAAAGGAGCGAATATGCAGGAAAAATTTGATGTGATAAGTGAAGATTCTATTATGAGGCTTATGGAGATTTTTTATAATAAGGTGCGTTTTGATAAGCGTGGGCTAGGCGATGTGTTTAATGCGAAGATTGGCAGTGATGATATGGCGTGGGAGAAGCATAAGGCAAAGATTGCGACATTTTGGCAGGGTATGCTTTTAAATAGTGGTGATTATAGCGGGCACCCTTTGAAAGCTCATCTTGACTTGCCCCCTTTTCCTAGGGAGCTTTTTGCTGTGTGGTTGGAGCTTTTTAAGCAAAGTTTAGAATCTGTGTATGCAAAAGATGAGCATATTGTAATGATTATGGAAAGGGCAGAGATGATTGCTAAGCGATTTATGTTTATGCTGTATGAGAGTGGGTATATGGAGCGTGGATAGGATTGTGTATAGAATCTTATCTTTTATCATATTATTTTATATAAGTATGTGGGCAAAGCCTAGTGGAGTGATTGAGCCATTAAATACAGAAGTGGCAGAGCTTTTTGAGATTAAGACTTTTTGCGTGAGTGGTAATGGAAGGAAAAAAGCTAAAGAGTTTATGTCAAATTCTTTGTGTGGGGAAGTGGAGCAACTAGATTCTATAAAAGAACTTCAACATCGGTGGTTTCAAATCCACATTGCTCTGCCGAAAATAAAAAGCGATACACAAAGCGTATTTTATACTCTTGATGGCAATGTATTTTTTCCTATGATTCTCAATTTTGTAAGTGCTGATATTGATATGTATGATAAGCTTCCTCTTATTGTAGCTATTGGACACGATAGTCCTTTGGCATTTGATAGGGTGTTGCGAAGCTATGATTATTTGCCTTCTATGCCAAGAGATTCTGCTCTTATGCAAAGGGTTGATGAAACCGGTGGGGCAGATCAGTTTTTGGACTTTATAACAAGTCAGGTTTTGCCTTTTATAGCGGAACAATATGGGACTCCTAAGAAACAATTACTTTTTGGCCATTCTTTTGGGGGTGTGTTTGTTTTAAATACATTATTTAATCAAAAAGGTGGTTTTACTCATTATGCGAGTGCTTCTCCTTCATTATGGATTGATAAAGGACAGCTTGTTAAGAATAATGTGAGAAATTCCACAGAATACTTGAATGCAAAATTGTTTTTAACATACGGAAGCTTAGAGAGACATACTCAAAAAACTACACAAACTAATCAAGTGTTTCAAGCTCAAGATTTGGATATTGATGAGATTGTGGAGATGTTAAAGATTCAAATTCCCAACAGGGTAAATTATCAAGAATTTGCTAATCAAACCCACGGTAGCTCAATTCCTTACGCACTGAAATGGAGTTTATACGAATTTATGAAACAAGATTAGGACTTATTTACCCGCATAAGCACCTTGTCTCGTGCCATATCGTTTGGGTTTGTGCCTAGCTCACCTTGCGGAATAGGCTTTTGCAATTTCTTAAAAAGTTCTTTCCAATATTGTGGCAGACTGCCATCGGGTGCGTAAAAATTCATAGGCTTTGCACTGAAAATATGCTGCCCCTTGGTATCTAAAAACGCCTCATACACAAGCTCACTGCAATACATTGCACCATTATTTGCTGTGTAGGTAAAGTCATAAGGCTCCCCTAAGTGTTTTTCTGCGCGTTTGATACTTGCTTGTATATCCACATTTTTAGCCACTTTTGGAGTGAGACGCATAATATCAAAAAGCGGATTCTCTTTTAAAAATATTTCAAGCTTTTTGCGAACTACTCCTTGCTTTGGCTCTGCCTCTAGCACCGAATCTGAGTATAAATCAAAGATTCCTATATGTGTATAGCTCACTTCATCTTTTTGCGTAGCTTGGCTAATGGCTTTGTCAAAGGCAGACTCTGAAGTTTTGATAAAGATTAAATCTCCGTGCTGTAAGTCTAGCTTTTTTGCTAAAGGAGAGGGGGCAGGGCTACTCACGCTAATATTGCCATTAGAGTTTGCTAGGCAGGTAAGGGAGAGTAGCATAAGACTTACAATAATTTTTAGCAGAAAACAATTCATTATATTCCTTTGTATTTGGGATAAAATCTAGGATAGAAAGGGTAGATTCTAGCATATTTGGCATTAGCTTTATTTTTTACTTTTCCCCATAAGATGTGCGATTGAACCTGAATAGGCTATATTTTCAGCCGAAATTGAATCATCATTTAAAAACTCAACCACACCATCTTGCTGGGATACAAGCTGTGCGTTTAGCTCATCTTCTTGGTAGGTGTAGTGCATATTAGCATTAATCACGCCGGGCAAAGATTCTAAATGCTTGTTGATAGCCACTTCTTCTTGTGTGCTTGTAGCTTCAAGCACGACTATGATTTGAGATGAAGTCTCATCTTCTAGGTAGATTTCACAGCCTTGCACTTCTAAAATCGCTTCTTTCACAGAGCTAAAGGCGGGTTGTGTTGTTTTAATCACAATGCTTGAAATATTCATTTTACACTCCTAAATGCCAAATCATAAAATGCTTATCATCACTGCCAACAATCAATGTCTGCTCATCATAGAAAATAAGCGTATTAATGAGCGAGGTTGCACCTTTGAGTGTGAAAAGCTCCTGTTTTGTGACAAGATTTATAATCGCAATGTCGTTTTGCTCATTTTTGCTATATGCTCCAAGTGTTCCATTTGGGGAGATTCCAACCGAATAGATAAGAAAATCACTCTCAATCTTTGTGGCATTTTGTAAGGTAAAGGGGGTATGCGTATCTGTCTTAAAAGTGTAAATTGCCATTCTCCTATCCACACTTGCTGTAAGGATTGTATTTTTTGCGGATACGATTTGGTAGTTATTGTCCTTATTAATCATATCAAGGCGTTTTAGAATCTTGCCACTAGCAATGTCAATGACATTCACAATGCCAGATTCATCAGTGCTAAAAACAAAAGGCACATTCACGCATAAATCCGAAAAACCTGCAAGGCTAGGGTGAGCCTTATAAATAAAAGTTTTGCTTTTTAAATCAAAAAGTCCAATTTCATTACTCAAAAACCCAATAACTAATTTATCTTTATCAAAAGCCACGATGCGTTTGGGTGAAGTGCTTGTTTGTAATATAGTCGTTATTTTCTGCGGAGATTGCAAGGATAACTCTAGAATCTGCTTTGTGCCTTTGCTACCTTCTGCTAGGATAAAAAGTGTTTTGCCATCAAAAGTCGTTATATCATATACACGCGGTGCGTGGGAGTTACCAAAATAATCTTGTATGGGCGGCAGAGTGAGATTCTGAATCTTGTGAGCTTTTTTAGATTGAAGTGCAAAAATATCAATCTTACCCCCAGCATTCCCCACAAAAATCATATTCCCAAATGTGCTGATATGGGTAAGAATCTCATCTATTTGTATAATTTGAGCATTTTTATTTGTAAGCTTAGTAGGCTCTGCTTGTAAGGCTTGAGTAAAAAAAACAAGCCCCACAGATAAGCCAAATCGCAGAAAAATATGCCAATATGAAGCAAACATACAAAGACACATTGTTACTTGACGCCCTCATTTAGCACATCAAGCAGATTTGATGAATTTTTGCTTTCAATATTGCGAAAATCAGGTGTAAAGGTGTTTGCAACTGCGGGATTGATATTTGCCTGTGGTGTGTGGCAAAGTACGCAGTTAAAACGAGCGTGAGAGACCTGCCCCAAATCTTTATTTGTGCGTAAGTCGTGTGTGTGTGAAGTGGGGACTGCCACAGCACCTACATCAGCGGCTATGGCTGGATCGTGGCAGGCTAAACATTGATTATTATCCTGCGTGATAGGCAACATATCCTCAACATTATGCGGAATCATAGGCGGTGCATTCTCATAAGAGCGTTCAATCTTTGTGCTTTCCCCCGCCTCTAGTTTAGAATACTCATATTCTGGCAACTTCACATCTTTTTCATCTTGTAAATCCACCTTACGCAAACCAATCTCTGTGTCTGTAAGAGCTTCACCTTTTTGTGTCTCTTGTGAATCTGAACACGCAAAGAACGCCAATCCAAGCAATCCTACCATTAAACCTTGAAGCCATTTTTTCATTTTTTCTCCTTTTGTGTGAAATGTAAAATACTAAAATGCAACGCATTATCATCGCACGCCTCAATACATCTTCCGCAACGCAAACAAGTCATTGTTTTTAAGTTTCCATCTTGTTTGCCAATGGGCTTTAGCACCTCTGGTTCAGGGCAAACTCGCACACATTCCATACACTTTGTGCAGTTTGAAAGTGTGTGTTTGACACGCAAAAGTGCGAATTTACCAAGCAAAGAATACATCGCCCCAAGCGGACAGATATGTCCACAAAAACCATTTTTTAGCACAAATAAGTCAAAGCAAAACACAGCCAACACAGCAAAAATGCCAAATCCCATACCAAAAACCACACCACGATGTAGCATAGAAATCGGGCTAATAAGCTCAAAAGCAGCCACGCCAAATAAGGCACTTAGTAATAATCCTAGCCCCAAAATCACAAAACGCGTTGAGCGTGAGATAAAAAGTTTGCGTTGAGCGGTGTTAAACCCAAGCTTATCACGCAGGAAGTTTGCAAAATCGGTTACAAGATTAATCGGGCAGACAAATGCACAATACACCCTGCCTAAAAATATCCCATAAATAGCTGCCACAAGCAATGCCCCAAGCAACACATCAAGGGCTAATCCACCACCAGCTAGAAAAATTTGCATAACGCTTAAAGGATCGGTTAGACTAAAGATTCCACCAAACCAGCTAGAATGGCTAAGATTACCCTGCACGATATGGCTAAAGATACTTGGCTCTTTAGCAAGGACAGAGCTAGAATTACCCATTAGAGATTCTATATTGCCTCCAAAAATACCCACTTCCTGCTTGTATTGCACATTTTTAAGCGTGGCAATAGAGTAGTTTCCTAAGATAAAAAGCACGAGAATGCTCACTTGGCAAATGCGTCTTAGTAGCAGATATTTGATTTTTGCAAACTTCATTATATGTCTCCATCATTGAGATAATCTAGGCTACCACTTGCTTTTTGCTTTTTGTCTTTTTGCTCTTTGATTTCAAAAAGACGATTTTCATCAGCTTTATCCCAGCCTTTTATGTAGTTTGTCCCCATTTTGCCTAGAGCCACACTGCGAGGCAAGACAATAATAGTTGGAAGCTCTGTTACACAAGCTTTTTCACACATTCCACAGCCTGTGCAGTAATCACTATCCACCACAGGAAGTAAGAATCCGTGTTTGCCTGTGCGTTCATTGCGTTTGTATTCAAGATTAATTGCTTTATCAAGCAAGGGACACGCACGATAGCACGCATCACATTGAATCCCAGCATACGCCACGCAATGTTTAGAATCTACAATCGCCACGCCCATTGTCGCATTATTAATATCAGGCTCTTTGTATTCTAAAGCGTTTGCTTCTTGTTTTTTTGGCTGATATAAACGCTTTAAGTCCAAAGCATCAGTGGGACAAGCCTCCGTGCAAGGAATATCTCTACACATATAGCAAGGCACTTTTCGTGGTTGAAAAAAAGGTGTGCCAAGCGTGGTATCATCATTTGGTGTAGCAAGTCTAAGCGTATAAAATGGACAAGCTTCTACACAAAGCCCACATTTAATACAGCTTGCGATAAACTCCGCATCATTTTTACTTGCCCCCGGAGGACGCAAAATATTCCCATTACCAGCTTTTGCGACATTCACATACGCACCCCATACAAACGCACCAAATAGGGCAAAACCTGCATTTTGTCCTATTTTAATTAAGGCTTGTCTCCTTTTGGGATTGCTTGGTTGCTGTGTATTCACTTAGAATCCTTATGCCTTATAGATTTTTACCGCACATTTTTTAAAGTCTGTCTGCTTTGAAATGGGGCAAGTCGCGTCAAGACATACCTTATTGATGAATACATTTTCATCAAACCAAGGCACATAGATAAGCCCCTTTGGAGGACGATTCCTACCGCGTAAGTCAAGTTTTGCCTTGACTTTACCACGGCGAGATTCTACCCATACGATTTGATTTTGTGCGAGATTTTGCTTAGCCGCATCATCTGGGTGCATATAGCAAAGTGCTTCAGGCACAGCACGATAGAGTTCAGGCACACGCATAGTCATCGTGCCAGAATGCCAATGCTCTAGCACACGCCCAGTGCAAAGCCAAAGTGGATAATCTTTATCAGGCATTTCGCAAGGATCCATATAAGGGCGAAGGAAAATCTTTGCCTTATTATCAATACTTACTTTTGCATCGCTTGGGGCATTGAGTGAGCCAGATGGCATACTCTTATCTTTATTACCATAGAATGCAAATGCCTTGCCATTACCGAGTTTTTGAGCGTAGAAGTCGTATTTAGCGTTAAATCTCCATTGTGTTTCTTTGCCATTAACAACAGGCCAACGCAATCCTCTCACACGATGATAAGTGTCAAAATCAGCTAAATCGTGAGCGTGTCCTAAGCCAAATTGGCGATACTCTTCCCAAAGGTATTTGTGGATAAAAAATCCATAGCCCTTAAAGTCTTCATCATTACCATCTTTAATAGCACGATTATCCCCAAACACTTCAGTGTTTAGCCCATTTTTAAGCAAAGGATCATTGATGCTAAAGCCCTTTGCATTTTTATTTGCAAAAAGCACATCATAGAGCGTATCACTCTCTTTATGCCCCATAGCTTTAGCAGATTCTAAAACAGGCTTAAGCTCAAGGTTAGCATACTCTTTGCCCCATACTTCAGCAAGTGTGAATCGTTTAGCAAATTCCGTCATTTGCCAAATATCAGGCATAGCCTCACCCGGAGCTATAACTTGCTGTTTCCAGTGCTGTGTGCGTCTCTCTGCATTCCCATAAGAACCCCATTTTTCATAAATCATTGCCGTTGGCAAAATAAGATCGGCTACCTTTGCACTCACGCCTGGATAGCATTCACTCACAACAATAAAGTTATCAAGCTCTCTAGCTGCGGCAATCCAGTGATTAGCATTGGCTGTGTTTTGCCAAGGATTATTCACTTGCACCCACGCCCATTTAATCTTGCCATCTTCTAAATCCCGCATAATTTTAAGATAAGGTGAACCTACCTTGCCATTAAGCGTTCCGCTTGGGAGATTCCAAATTTTTTCAGTGATTTCACGATGTTTTGGATTAGCAACAACCATATCCGCAGGTAGCCTATGAGTAAATGTCCCAACTTCACGAGCCGTGCCACACGCACTTGGCTGTCCTGTGAGTGAGAAAGCACCACTACCGGGTTTGGCTTGTTTGCCTAAAAGCATATGCACCATATAGCTTTGTTCATTGACCCAAGTGCCTCTTTGGTGTTGATTCATACCCATTGTCCAAAAGCTCACAATCTTGCGATTTTTATCAATGTAATAATCCGCTAAGGTTTGAAGTTTTTTCTTATAAGATTCTATATCTTCATCAGGATTGCCTTTTGAGAGTTTTGCTACAAAATCAAGGCTATAAGGCTCTAAGCCTTTTTTGAAGTCTTCAAAGCTAATACCCCAGTGGTTTCCAGCCGCATCCGCCTTATCCATTTTCATAGTATCTCCGGCTTTGATTCCAAGATATTGTAAGGTAACACCTTCTTCTTCGCTCACCACTTTTGATACTTCTTTAGCGACAATGTCTTTTTCTTCAGCTTTAAACCTAGCGTGATTTGGGTTATTTCTCATACCATAGCCGATATTGACAAAGCCGGTGCTAAAGACGCAGTTTTCTTTGACAAATGTAGAATCTACGGCGTTGCGATTAATAATCTCGCGTGCGATGTAGTTCCAAATCGCTAAATCTGTATGTGGCTTAAAGATGATTTCCATATCTGCTAAATCCGAAGTTCTATTCGCAAAAGTTGAGAGATTAATCACCTTGACATTGCTATTGCTTAGCTTTCTATCGCTCACACGACTCCAAAGCACAGGGTGCATTTCTGCCATATTTGCCCCCCAAGTAACGATAGTATCGGTTAGTTCAATATCATCATAACAGCCAGCAGGCTCATCAATCCCAAAAGTTTCTATAAAGCCCACAACCGCACTTGCCATACAATGTCGTGCATTTGGGTCAATATTATTACTTCTAAAGCCGCCTTTGACAAGTTTTACCGCAGCATAACCTTCTTGAATCGTATATTGCCCAGAGCCAAAGACTGCCACACCCGTTGGTCCAAGCTCGTTGTAAGCTTTTTTAAACTGCTTTTCCATTTCATCAAAAGCACGCTTCCAGCTCACCGGTGCAAACTTACCTTTTTTATCAAACTCACCATTGCTATTCACACGCAAAAGAGGTTTTGTAAGTCTATCTGCTCCATACATAATCTTGGCACAGAAATAGCCCTTAATGCAGTTTAGCCCTCTATTTACAGGAGCTTCTGGGTCGCCTTTGACAGCCACGATTTTGGCTTGTCCGCTACTATCTTTTTGGGTAGCGACCATAATGCCACAGCCTGTTCCACAGAATCTACATACCGCTTTATCCCATTTCCAAAGTTTTTGTGCATTTTGTGCCTCTGCACTCATTGCACTAGGGATACTTAGCCCCACACTTGCTGCTGCTGAAGCTGCTGCCGCACTTTTGATAAACTCTCGGCGTGAAAGTGTGGGCTTATGCTCTTGCATTTTCTTTGTCATAAAACCTCCTTAAACAATGTTGTTTGACATTTGGGGAATCCAAATGTTTGAGGCAAGATTCTAAACTTAGATTCTCATTTTACTACTTGATGAAAGTCAATGTGAGTTAATAAAAATTTTACTTTTAATCACTCTATCTTTATACTTATAAATATATTTCTATTTAGCAATGTGTGCAGAATCTTTGACATAATAGATAAGCTTGATTTGTAAAATCCCTTACAATACATATTTTCGCTGTTTAAGGAATAAAGATGAAAAAAGAATATATCGTGCTTTTTGATTTAGATGGGACGCTTGTAGATTCTACACAGGCTATTTATGCGAGTTTCTCTCAAGCCTATCTAGCGATGAATGACACGCCTCCAAGCCTAGAGCAAGTCAAATTGGGCATAGGACATACTTTAGAATCTATGTTTTTACAAAATGGTGTCAAAAAGCAAAGTGTAGATGAGTATGTGAAGCATTATAGAGTGGCGTATCGTGGGCTAATGGAGCAAGGCACTCATCTACTGCCTAACGCAAAAGAAGCCATAATCTTAGCCCATAGTTTTGCGACACTTGGCGTGGTAACGACAAAGCGGGGGGATTTTTCCCAAATTCTGCTTGATAAGCTTGGCGTGTGGGAGTATTTTAGCGGTATTGTTGGTATAGAATCTGTGAGTAGCCCAAAGCCCCACGCAGAGCCGATACTTAAAGTTTTGGAAATGTTGGATAAGGATAAGGAGATTCAAAGAGATAGAATCTATATGATAGGTGATACAATCCTTGATATACAAGCGGCAAAAAATGCTAAGATTCAGGCTGTTGGGGTGCTGTGTGGCTTTGGCAAAAAGGAAGCAATGCAAGAATCTCAAGCACCTTTATGTGAAAACACACTTGAAGCAGTAGAGTGGATTAGGCAAAAGGCTTTATCTTAAGTTGTAGGGTTTAATTTATATTTATTTAACGAAGTTTGGCTATGATTTTGCTTTTTTAAATATTTTCAAAACATTTTCAAAAGGGCGTTATAGCCAAAATGTAAAATAAAAAATACAAAGAAAATAGAATCTTAAATTGTGGGGAAAATAATGGCAGAACCAATGACAAACTATGGCTATGAAAAGCTCTGTGCGGAGCTAAAGAATCTCAAAGAAGTGGAGCGTCCAAAGATTGTGGTAGAAATAGATGTAGCACGCTCTCACGGAGACTTGAAAGAAAACGCAGAATACCACGCCGCAAGGGAGAAACAAGCCTTTATTGAAGCTAGGATTAATGAGCTAGGGCTTATGCTCTCACAAGCGCAAGTGATTGATCCTGCGAGTTTAAAGCACGATAAGGTGAGCTTTGGCTCAAGTGTGAAGATTCTAAACCTTGATACCGATAAGGAGTTTGTCTATACGCTTGTAGGCTCAATGGAGAGCAACCCATCTAAAGGGCTAATTTCGGTTTCTTCGCCTATTGCCAAGGCGTTAATGGGAAAAAAGCAGGGCGATGAGGTGAGCATTATGCTACCTAGTGGAGAAAATGAATTTGAGATTTTAGAAGTGTTTTATAAAGAGATTGTGTTTGGGGATTAGGCTATGAAACAGGCTCGTATTAAGATTAAAAAACTCCATAAGGACGCGGAGATTCCAAAGTATCAAAGTGTAGAGGCGGCTGGATTTGATTTGCATTCCATTGATGAGATTGTGTTGAAAGCTGGGGATAGGGCGGTAGTCAGCACAGGCTTAGCCTTTGAGATAGAATCTGGCTTTGAAGTGCAGGTGCGTCCTAGAAGTGGCTTGGCGTTAAAAAATGGCATAAGTGTGCTAAATACGCCCGGCACGATTGATAGCGATTATCGCGGGGAGATTAAAGTGATTTTAGTCAATCACTCGCAGGAGGATTTTATCATACGCAAGGGCGATAGAATCGCACAAGGTGTGATCAATGAGATAACTCAAGCAGTCTTTGCTGAAGTGGAAAAGCTAAGTGAAAGTCAAAGGGGAGAATCTGGCTTTGGCTCTTCAGGTGTTAGCAAATAAATTGATAGAAATAAAAGGAGTTTTATGAGTTTGCAGTCTAATTTAAAGGGCGTAAAAGAAGAATTTAAAAGTGATGAGAAGCTACTAGAAAATGCGTTTCGCTTGGAGATTTTATGGAGGCGGTATCGCAAGTATGTGTATGTGGCTGTGGTTTGCGGAGCTGTGGGACTAGGCTGGTTTGGTATAAGCTCGTATATACAGGCTCAAAAAGCACAAGAAGCAAGTGCGGCGTATGCGGTGCTTATGCAGGATTCAGAAAATAAAGAGGCTTTAGAATCTTTACAAAAAGCAAGTCCAAATCTCTATGATATGTATATGTATTTTAACGCTAATGGCGATAAGGCAAACTATGAGAAGTTGGCAAACTCACAAAATAAGCTTATTAAAAATCTTGCTAAATACGAAATGGCTACTTTGAATCTAAGTGAAAAAATCCAAGATAAAGACACCATAAAAAATACGGATTTTACAGGGGAGTTTAAGTCTTTAGAAAATGTGGAATACAAGGCATTAAGGGATTTAGCGATTTTGCAAGAAGCTTATGTGTTATTTCAACAAGATAAGATTGCTGAAGCTCATCAAAAGCTAATGCTTATTGCTGAAAATTCGCCTTTTGCCGCAGAAGCGATGATATTGAAGCATTATGGGCTTGAAGATTCGGCTAAAAATGCCCTAGATTCACAATCTCAAGTCGCAAATACAGAATCTCAAGCCACAGATTCACAGCCTAAGCCCTAAGGATTTGTATGAAAAAGTTTTTTTTGTTGGTGTGTGTTTGTAGCCTTGCTATCTTTGCTGGGTGTAGCTCTAAAAAGCATTTTGAGCCAAAGCTCATAAGTGGCAAAATGGAGTTTAAAGACAAGCTAAGTTTGCCCATACAAAGCGTTTCAAGGCAGGGAGCTATTTTAAAGGATAATACGCTTATTACTTTGGAAAATGGTATAACGCCCATTGTGCTAGAAAAGGGTTATAGGTTTTTGGCACAAGATGGGGATAGTTATGCGATACAAAAGCAATGCGATGAGATTCTTATTGTGCGGAATGGAAATGAGAATCTCCATAAAGTGCCTTTTAGCTCCTGTGTGCTAACTGCGAGTTTAAAGGGCGATAAGTTGGCTATGGTGCTTATTGACAACACGCTTGTGTATTATGACATAGCCAAGCAAAAAGAGATTTTTTCGCAAAAATACCCAAATGTCAGTGCGATAAACTCTTACCTTGCTTCACCTTTAATGAACGATTCGTATGTGATTTATCCGGATTTGGAGGGTAAGATTCTTATTTATAGTATCGCTCAAAATAAGATTGTTAAGGATATTTTAGTCAGTAGCGATAAGTTTTTTAATAATGTCATTTATCTTCACGCAAAGGGTGAATACCTGCTTGGGGCGACAGCAAAGCGTGTGAGTGCGATTATCAATGATAAGAGCTTTAAGTATGATGTGGATTTGCGTGATGTGAAGTTTTATAATGATAAAGTGTATGTGCTAGGCATTGATGGGGAGATTTTGGAGCTTGATCATACTTTGAAGCTGTTGCGTAAGGTGCGATTGCCTTTTGCTGTGCTAAGTGGGATTGTCATACAAAATGACACGCTTTATACGCTTGAAAAGGGTGGCTATGTGATAGCTTTAAGTCTCAAAGACTTTGCACCATTAGTGTATAAAAGCAATCTTTCCAAGAAAAAAAGCCTTTTTTACACCAAGGATAGTATATTCTACGATAAGGTTTATAAAAGGTTTGAGTAATGCTATTGTGCGATGTGGGGAATACTTTTTTACATTTCTATCATAATGGTAAGATTTGGAAAGAAAAGCCCTATGCCCTAAGCAAGAAAAAAGAGAATCTGCCTATATATTATATCAGTGTCAATGAACGCTTTGAGCGATGTTTGCTTGCTTCGCACCCATATTGTGTGAATATTGGCGAGTATATTGAGATAGAGAGCGAGTATAAGGGGCTAGGCGTAGATAGGCGTGCAGCGTGTAAGGCAGTGCAAGATGGCGTGATAATTGATGCGGGAAGTGCCATTACTGCGGATATTATGCAAAATGGAATCCACCTTGGCGGCTACATTATGCCCGGACTTGGTGCGTATAGAAAAATGTGTGCTGATATCTCCCCTGTGCTTGATATAAAAATAGAGCCAAGTGTGAATCTCTCCGCCCTACCGCAAAATACAAGTGATGCGTTAAGCTTTGGGGCGATAAAAAGTGTGATTTTAATGATAAAAAACACCACTCGCACAAAAAAGATATTTTTCACAGGGGGCGATGGCAAGTTTTTTGCACGATTTTTTGAAAATGCCATTTATGATAATACGCTTGTGTTTAAGGGTATGCAAAAAGCCCTGCAAAAGCATATCTAGCAGAATCTAAGGAAATCTAAGGGGGCCAAAATGATAAAAGTCGCTTTGCCAAAAGGTCGCATTGCTAAGGAAAGCTTAGCATTGTTTGAGCGGTTGTATGGGGCGGGATTTGCCTTTGATGATAGGAAGCTGATTTTAGAGCATACGGACTTTACCTTTATGCTTGTAAGAAGCCAAGATGTGCCTACTTATGTGGCTCATAGGGCGGCAGATGTGGGGATTGTAGGGCTTGATGTGATAGAAGAGCAACAGCTTGAAGTCATAAAGCTTTTGAATCTGCAAATTGGGCGGTGCAAGGTTGTCGTAGGCTCTCCTTGTGGAAAAAGCCTTGATCTTCAAAAGCCACAGCTAAAAATCGCTACAAAAATGCCAAATATCACGCGTAAATATTTTGCTAATAAAGCCTTATCTATTGAGACACTTAAGCTCTATGGCTCCATTGAGTTAGCCCCGCTTGTTGGGCTAAGTGATGCTATTGTGGATATTGTGGAGACAGGTAGCACGATGAAGCAAAATAATCTTAAAATTGATGAAGTGATTATGGAATCTAGCGCGTATTTGATCGCCAATACAAATAGCTTTTATGAGAAAAAAGAGCAGATTCTAGCGTTGTATGATAATCTTAAAAGCACACTATAAGGGGGCAAAGAGAGCAAAATGAAAAAGATTCTGTTTTTATGTTTAAGCGTAGGTGTATGGGCTGGGGAATGGGAGATGTTTTTCGATGGCAAGGATACTTATATCTATTCCACAAATACAGGTGAGATTTATATCCGTCATCAAATGGGGAAGAAAAACTATGAAGATGTGTTTGTCAAAATGCCCCGTGGTATGCAACCAAATGAAGTGAGAAACCCTCGCCAAAGCTCCATATCTCAATCCCCACAAACGCCCCAAACCCCTAAAGATTCAAGTGAAGCAGAGAGACTCAAAGATATGCAGTTAAACGCGTTGAAAAAATCCCAAGATATGCTTAATGCTGCTATTGAGTAGGGCTTAGATTCTGCTATTTTGTGCTTGTGCTTTACTAAAATCTTGCTTTGCTAGAATCTTGTCATACTGAGCTGTAGGCGAAGTATCTACATTCTTTAAAATTCTTTTTTAGCTAAGGGGGAGAGGCTTGAATTGTGAAGTCGCTCTCTCCCCCTTAGCAATCCCCCACTCCGACGACACTTTCAAGGTAGGCGATTCACGCAGTGAAACGCCACCATTGATTTTATGCGTGGCAAGGGCGTGCCTTGCCACTGCGGTGGTTGCTGAATTGGCTTGAGATTCTACGGCTTTCTCCGTCATTGCGAGACTTCCGCAGGAAGTCGTGACAAAGCGTAGCTTCTTTAGCAATCCATATAAAAACACAAACCCCAAAGCTAGAACCCACTCACAGAATCTGCCCAAAGCCTAATTCATCTCTCTATATAAATCACAGCCTTGCTGATAGCCTAAATAACAAGCTTGTCCGTAGAAGCTTAAAGCCGCCTGTCTGCTTTTTGCCACGCCTATGCCCTTAGCATACATATCGCCTAGATTCACACACCCTGCCACGCTCCCACCAGCACAAGCCCTTTCATAAAGATTCAGCGCGTCCGCATAGTTTTTACTTACAAAAATCCCCTCTTGTGAAAGCACCCCTAGATTATTACACCCATCAGGCTCAAAGCGTGAGCAGGAGAATTTATAGAGTTGCAACGCCACGCCATAGTTTTGCTTCACACCTAGCCCATTTTGATATAAGATTCCAAGGTTGCTACACGCTTTTAGCACCCCACCATCACAAGCTTTTTTATAAAAATAAGCAGCCTTGCTATACCACTGCAGCCCATTTTCACCCTTCATATATTCGTGTGCGACAAAGTAGCAATCACTAGAGCTGCCTTCATTGCAGTTTTGTAGATACTCCGCCACTTTCTTTTTCATATCTGCACTTTCATAGTTATTCATATTTTCATCAGCTAAATACGCCCCAAACGCAACAGCACACATCACACCTAGTGTCAGCAAGATTCTCATTATTTCTCCTTTAGCTTAAGGGCTTTGTATTCTTCGCACCCCTCTTGGAATCCCAAATCACAAGATAGCCCATAATACTCCATCGCTTTTTTCTTATCTTTTTTTAGCCCCTTACCCGTAAAAAGCATTTCCGCGATATTAAAACACGCCCTATCATCTCGTGCCAAACACGCATCGCTATAATACAACCCCGCTTGTTTATAATCTCGCTTTATCCCAAGCCCTTCTTCAAACATCACGCCTAGATTATTACAGCCCCTAGGGTATCCGGCTTGGCAGGATTTGTGATAGAGATTGAGCGCGACTTCATAGTCCTGCCGCACACCTAGCCCATAATGATACAAGATTCCAAGTGAGCTACAACTCTGCCCAAAGCCCCCATCACACGCTTTGTAATAATAACTCGCACTCATTGCATAGTTTTGTGCTACACCGCTCCCTTGAAAGTAAAGCGTCCCAATAGCGTGGCACGCTCCCAAATCCCCATCATAGCACGCATTTTCATAGAGCCTTATAGCAGTGCTAAACTCCCCATTAAGCCACGCATTATATGCTTCTTGTAATTCACGCGAGGGCTGTGCATTAGCATTATACGAGGCTTGTGCTTGTGGTGTTAAGGCTTTAGGGGGCGTGATTTCTTCAGGCTGTGGAGTAGTTTGCATAGATTCAAGTGGAAGTTCTAGTATCGGCAGTTGAGCTTTATTTAGCGTAGAATCTGGTGTAGAATCTGCAGGTGTAGAATCCACAAGTGCGGAGCTTTTCTCAATCTGTGGAGCGATATACTCGCTATTTGGCGTTGGGCTAAGTGAGCTAGGACTCACCATATCGCCCTCACCGCCAATAAGGCTTGTCGCCACGCCCAAGCCCATAACCAAACCTATGACATACAATCTCGCCTTCTGTGGTGTCATCATTATTCCCTTCTGCGAATAGAATTCTATATTAAAAATAGCTAAAAGTGTTCCTTTTTTTAAGATTCTAGCAAAAATTTTAAAAACTTTTATGCGAAAGTCTGTAAAATGGCACGATTTTTTTTACTTGAAGATTCTAATAAATGTTTATAGAGGTGCGTATGCGACCAAAACACAAGAAAATGGGACATAGGACAATGAGACATAAAGTAATGGCACTAGCGATGTGTGCGGGAGTAAGTGGCTTTGGCTTGGAGTTTGGATCACAGGGGCAGGTCTCTGCTGGTATGGGCGGGGCAGGTGTGGCTGTGCGTGATTCTGCGTGGGGGCTATACTATAACCCTGCATTGCTAGGAGCAGATAGACGCACGAAAATGGGTTATAGCTTTGGGATTGCTTTTAAAGAGCAAAATCTCTTGCAGCTTGCCACCATTGATGTGGATAATCTCAAAAATCTCCCACAAACGCTTACAAATCAGCTCACCGGTCCAAGTAGTGGCGGCACAAGTGTTAAGATCAGCGGCAAACCTGTAAGTGGTGCATTGGGCGGAATGCTTAATGCTCTTTTTCCAAATAGTGGTGGCAATATTAATAATGACGCTGTGCAAACACTTGTGCAGGAAGTAACAGGACAACAAGCAACAACTTGCACCGATGTAAGCGATTGTTGGGATAAAATTACTGACCAAACGGCGTTGGAAAAATTGAAAGACAAACTTGCAGGGGCAGCCACAGGGGGAGGCTCTCCGCTTGTGGGAAGCATTATTGATGGTGTTGATGTGGCTAAGCTACCTGAAATTATGAAAGAAGTTTCAAGTGGAACTTTTGATGCTAGTAAGATGTTAGAGAAAGTAGGAAAAATAACGATTGCAAAAGGGGCAGATTCTGTTATTGATAAGCTTTTAAATGACTTTGGCGTGATAGATGGAGCATTAAAGGGCAATGATGTGAATCTTGCCACACAAAATGGCTTTGTCTTTCAGTTTGCTGGGGATAAAGGCTCAAGGCGAGTGGAGAGCGATAGCTTAGGCACAATCAATGTCCAAGAGATAGATTCAGGGCGTGGAGCAGTGGGGATAGGGCTATTTGCTTCAGCATTTTCTAATGCCTCGGCACAGATTGATCCAAATAATAATAAGCTCATTTTTGATTTAGGCGGGAAGTATTATCAGGCAAGTATCAATGGCGATAGTGTAACGCTTGAGTATTTGACAGGGACAAATAATCTCAATGGCTCAATTATGAATCCACAGGCACAGCATACTTTGTATGCCAACGCCTTAGCCCTTGTGGAGATTCCAATAGGCTATGGGCATACGATTTTTACACCTATGGGTGATGTGAATCTAGGCTTGGCGGTGAAATTTATCCAAGGGATTGGCTATGGTGATAAGGTTAATTTTGCTGTGGGGAATATGCCAAGCGTGAGTGTGGATAAAAATAAAATGGATATGGCTCAAACCTTTGGACTTGACTTTGGACTGCTCTATTCGCCAAGATTTGTGAAGAATCTTCATCTTGGGCTTGTGGCTAAGAATGTCAATTCCCCCACCATTAACCGCACTGGTGTGGCAGATACGACACTTCACCCGCAGGTGCGTGCAGGGGTGAGCTATGAGATGATGGACTTTCTCACTTTTGCCTTTGATGCAGATGTGCTGCCAAATGAGACACTCTCACTCTCAAGCCCCAAAAGTCAGTTTTTTGGCGGTGGGGTGATGGCGAACTTTAAAAAGGTGGATTTCCGCCTTGGGGCTATGCAGGATATCCGCTCAAATGCGGGAGAGGGGCTAATCCTAACCGGTGGGCTAAATCTCTTTGGATTCTTAGATGTGGCTATGCAGTATGGGCTAGGGCAGAATATCACTATACAAGGCATAAATGTGTCAAACTATATGAGCTTACGCGTAGGCGGTCAGTTTAGCTTCTAGGGGGCTTTTGTCAATTTGTGAGTCTAAGGCGTAATCCTTGCAGATAGCAGGAGATATAAGGCGAAAAATCTCTGTAAATCTAGCCTTTGTTATACTAAATCTAACCCTTGTCATACTGAGCTTGAGCGAAGTATCTAGCTTCAACAAAAGTATGGCAAGGGAGATTCTGTAGATACTTCGCCCTCAAAGGCTTCAGTATGACAAAAAAGTGTCTGTTAATGAAAGAAAAATAGGGGATAAAGCAGGTTAGGATTCTAAGAGGGATTTGCTAGATTTAGGGCAGATTCTAAGCTAGGCTAGAATCTGCTTGTTATTTGGGAGTTATTCAATATTTGTATAAACGGCTTGGACATCATCATCTTCTTCAATTTTATCAAGGAGCTTTTCAATCTCTTGGAGTTGTGTTTCATCAAGTGTGATTGGGGAGGTTGGGATTCTCTGTAATGTAGCCTTTGAGATTGGAATCTGTAAGCTTTCAAAGCCTTCATTCAATCGTCCAAAGTCCGTATAATCCCCATAAGCGATGTAATACTCTCCCTCTTCATCGCTTAGCTTTTCTAGCTCTTCTAGTCCATAGTCAATAAGGGCGAGTTCTAGCTCTTCTATATCGTGGCTATCTTGTGTGCGGAACTCAAAGACACTTTTGCGTGAAAACATAAAATCAATAGAGCCATTGGTAAGAATACTTGCATTTGGCGTTTTGTTAAAGTAGCTTTTGATATTGGCGATAGTGCGGGTTGGGTTATCTGTGGTGCATTCTATAAAGATAAGCACACCATAGGCTGCCTTGCCCTCATAGGTGATTTCACTAAAGATTCCATCTTTGCCACTGGCTCGTTTGATTGCCGCATCAATATTATCTTTTGGCATATTTTGTGCCTTGGCGTTGGCAATGGCGGTGCGGAGCTTGGCATTCATCGCTGGGTCAGATCCGCCCTCTTTGGCAGCAACGGTGATGGCTTTAGCAAGTTTAGGGAAGACTTTACTCATCTTATCCCATCGTTTTTCTTTGGCGGCTCGGCGATATTCAAATGCTCGTCCCATAATATATCCTTTGGATTTAGAATCTAAAAGGTGGCATTATAGCTAAAGCTTGGCGGATTATTCAATATTTAGGGAAATTTAAAGGCTTTTACATTGGGTCAAACTGATAATACTCTAAAAGCTTATAAATGGTTTGTTTATTTGGTGTGGGCTTTGCCTGAAAGATTCCAAGGTTATTAGCGGAATCTATACATTCTAAAAAATCAAGCAAGATATGATAATGAGGGCGGTTAAAAAAGTCGTGGATAATAATGATACTTTGCGGACAATATAAAATCGCATTCAAAGCACACGCCACGCGAAACCGCCCATCAATAAAGATCGTATCAATCTGTGAGCGGAGTGTAGAATCTAGACTGACAAAGATACTTTGGGAATAGAGTGGAAAGCTATGTCTTTGGCTCTCATCTTTTGGGAAGCCCCACTTTTGCACTTCGCCGATGTTAATGGGATAGAATCTCAAGCGATTGTGGGCAAGGGCGTTTTGGATAAGGCTATTTTGGGATAGCTCATTGATAAAAGCAGGGTTAGATTCCACGCTAAAGATTTGTGCTTGTGTAAGATAACAGAGTAAAAATGTGCTACCGCCACAGCCAAATTCTATATAGGCTTTGGATTTGAGTGCGTATTGTGTGAAAAGGGTAATTTCTGCGGGTAGGGCATACATTGGCACAAAAGTATCGGGTATAAAAGTTTGAGATGTGGCTGGGGAAGTAGAAACTGCTAGGCATTGATTAGGGCTAGAATCTAGCAAGGTAAGCCCTTAAGATTCTAAAGAAGTTTAGCTATCTCTTTAGTGTGATAGCTAATGATAATATCCGCTCCCGCACGCTTAAAGCCTGTGAGTGTTTCAAATAAAACGCGTTCATAGTCAATAAGATTGGCTTTTTGCGCGTGTTTTAGCATAGCATACTCCCCGCTAACATTATACACAGCTAAAGGCAGCAAAGTGCGGTCGCGAATATCACGCACAATGTCTAAATAGGCTAGGGCTGGTTTTACCATTAAAATATCCGCTCCTTCAGCTTCATCGGTTAGGCTCTCTAAAATAGCTTCCCTGCGATTAGCACTATCTTGCTGATAAGAGTTTCTATCGCCAAAGCTTGGAGCGGAGTTTGCCACATCGCGGAATGGTCCATAATAGCCACTTGCAAATTTAGTAGAGTAGCTCATAATGGGGATATGAGAGAATCCGCCTTTATCTAAATAGGTGCGTATTGTGCTTACCATTCCGTCCATCATCGCACTTGGGGCTATCATATCCCCACCGCAACTTGCAAGGACTAAGGCTTGTTGCCCTAGAATCTCAAGTGTGGCGTCATTATCTACACTATTAAGATTCTTATCTAAGATTCCACAATGTCCGTGGTCTGTGTATTCACAAAAGCATAAATCAAGTGTGATAATCATCTGCGGAAAATGTTTTTTTATGGCTTTTATGGCTTGTGGGATAATGCTTTTATCACTCAAAGCCTCGCTTCCACAAGAATCTTTGTGGCTTGGCAAACCAAAAAGGAGAATATGGTATATGCCAATATTGAGTAATTCCTCGCATTCTTTAAGGATATTATCAACGCTTAGTTGAAACACATCTGGCATAGAGGGGATTTCATTTTTGACATTTTGCCCTTCAATCACAAAAAGCGGATAGATAAAATCCTGCTTATGTAATCTAGTTTCTCTTACAAGCTCTCGCATAGGGGCTTTTAGGCGTGTGCGTTTTAGTCGTCTAAACATTTAATCTCCTTTTTTGGGTTTAATGGGGCAGTAGTTTTCCACCACACAATGATGAATGATGAAAACATTACAACCATCTTCGTATTTGTAGCTAAAGTCAAAGCCTTGATTATCAAGGGTATTTTTGATGATATACATTCCTAAGCCAAAGCCTTGCGATTGTGGGGACTTTTCATTTTTGAAATAGGGCTTGAAGTAGTCTTCTAGCGGATATTGCAAGGCTTCACCCTTAGAGCTAGTGTAGAGCTTGTCATTTTTAGTATAGACACGCACTTTGCCATCTGCACTGTATTTTATGGCATTATCAAGGAGATTTTTTAATGCAATAGCAAAAAGGTCAAAATCCGCTTTGATAAGGGCATTTTCGCTCTCTAGCGTAATGGGGCTAGAATCGTGGATAAGGAGCATTTCTTCAGTGTGATGAATAAGATCGTATAAGAGAAACTCTTGCTTGTTGATATGGTAGCTTTTGGAGTTGATTTTCTCAATCTTTGCAAATTCGTTGATTAGGTCATTAAGACGCATAAAGGCGGAGCAAAGCTGCTGTTTTTGGCTGTCATTTTCCACCATTTCAGCCACAATTCGCCCTTTTGTGATGGGCGTTTTTAGTTCGTGCATAATGGAGCGTAAAAGTAAGGAGCGAGATTCATTTAAGCTTTTAATTTTATTTGACGCTTTGTGAAACTCACAATATAGCTCACCAATCTCATCTTTTGTATTTTGCCTATATTGCGGGGTAAAAGCACCATCGGCAAATTGCTTAATCTGCCCTTTTAGAATCTTAAGGGGCATTAGGCTTTTTAGGACGATGAAAAACACAAAGGTTAAAAGGATAATACCAATAAGCGTGATAATGTAAAAATCCTCATAAGATTTGCGGGAGTTGTCTTTATAGAGTGTAGTTTCATTGTGCGTTTCAAGCAGGATATAAATGCCATTTTGGGTGTTGATTGCCTTTGCAAATACGCCTTCAAAGTCTGTGGGGAGCTTGTTAATCTCTTGCAAAACGCGTTTAATCTCTTCTTCTTCCACCGGCACAAATTGCATTGTTTGAAGATATTGCTTGATGATTTGGATATTGCCACCATATTGCATTATTTCGTTGATTGTTGTGGTGAATTGTGAGTATCGCAGCTCGGATAAAAGATTCTCATTTTCTATATGATCTTGGATAAAGTAGTAAGAGATAGCAAAAAAACTTAGCAACGCACAAAGAAACAAAATGATGATTTTAAAAAAGATAGAGTGCCGAAAGGAAAGCATAGAATACCCTATGCTTCAAGCTTGTAGCCAACACCACGCACGGAGATGATGTATTGGGGTTGCTTTGGGTTTTCCTCTATTTTGGAGCGGAGGCGTCCTATGATGACATCAATGCTTTTATTTGAGCTTTCAGGGTTAATAGATTCAGATTCAATAGCGATGGCTTCGCGTGAAAATACATGCCCTTTTTTGCTGATAAGTAGAGTGAGAATCTCATATTCCGCACGGGTAAGCTCTAGCTTTTTGTCTTTGAAAAATACTTGGCGGCTGTATTTGTCAATCTTAAATACGCTATCTTTTTCCTTATCTTGCTCTTTAATACTCTTTTTATTGTAGCGTCTAAGGAGCGATTGGATTCTAGCCACTAGCTCCTTTGGGTCATAGGGCTTTGAGATATAGTCATCTGCACCGCTTTTAAGGGCTTCAACCTTATCATCAACATCGCTTCGTGCGGAGGATACGATAATAGGAATGCTATTTTGCTTTGCTACGCGTTTGCACACTTCTAAGCCATCAAGATTAGGCAAAGTCAAATCAAGGAGCAAAACATCAAAATGTTTCGCATTAACCGCACTCATTCCGGTGTATGGCTCATCATAATTAGTAACATTCATATCATATTGTTTCAAAAAGCCTGTGATAATTTCTGCTAATTCTACATCATCTTCAATCATTAAAACTTCTAGCATTGTGTAACCTTTAATTGTGGTAAAAAAGTTAGGGATTGTATAACAAAACACTTTTTAGATAGCTTAAGTATTGTTTTGGGATTGTCAAAGGAGAGAAAGAAACCGCTCAAGTGGGGGCTTGAGCAGCTCAATAAAGGTTTAGTTGTCATCGGTGTGAGCATCTAGGGAAACAAGGAGGAAGTTGGAGGGGGATAATCTCCTTTGAGATGATGCTCACAATGGTTAATCCATCACCTCGCCCTATCTCATTCAGGCTAAAGGCTGGGAGAATTCTAAAGGGCATTGTTAAACAATAATTTAATGATGATTAACAATCTTGTAAAAACAATATACAAATTAAAATATAATTATTTTTTTAGGAGTTCTAAACGCTCTTGAATCACATTCAGCTGATGTTCAAGGAAGTGGGTTGTGATACGCAGAGCAGATTCTATATTTTGATTATGCTCTGCCTTTAGTCCTTCAAAAAGCACCAAAAGTCGCTCCTGCAAACCTTCTAAAAACTCGCATTCTTCTTTTAAGGA
Source organism: Helicobacter cinaedi PAGU611 (assembly GCF_000284635.1). Lineage (NCBI taxonomy): Bacteria > Pseudomonadati > Campylobacterota > Epsilonproteobacteria > Campylobacterales > Helicobacteraceae > Helicobacter > Helicobacter cinaedi. The sequence goes on from NC_017761.1 coordinate 746,771, forward strand.
TTCAGCACTTTTATGCGTGGAGTGGGGCATTTCAGTAATAGGATTTTCAGCAAGGGGTGGAGTGAATGGGCTATCAAAGGTATGAAAAGTTTCTGCTAATTCTATGGGTTTAGCTTGTGAATCTTGCGTGAAAGATAGATGTGAGAGTTCATTAATCGTTTCAAGTATTAAATCTTTGAGTTCCATTGGAAAAGCCACCTTTGAAATTGGATTGTTTCATCTTGGGATTGTGGGTTAAGGAATTGCTCTTTACGCATTTCATTAACTTGCGGGAAGTTATTTTGTGTAAGCATAAGGTATTTTATGGCTTGTTGTGCGTCTTTGTTATTCGGCTCTTGGAGTAGAATCTCGCGATAGATTTTTAACGCGTCTTCTTTCAGTCCGTGCATTTCATAGATTCTAGCAAGTGTAATTGATTTGATACTCAAAGCCTTTGCTCCTACTTCAAAAGATGAAACGCCACATTGTATAATGATTTTGCTAATTTAAATATTAAGATAGTTTGTGTCGCAGAAACTTCCGGCGTGAATGTTGCTAAAGGCATTTTTTAGAGATTTGAAAAAGTTTGGATTTTCACTTTCCATATTTTTTAAAAACTGCTTTGTGGCTTCCCTTGCATAAGGCTTTTTATCAGAATCTAGCCAGTTAATGGGGCAATTGCAATCAGGTGCAATGTAGATGCCATTACTTGCGATAAAATCAATAATCTGCCGCTCACGCATAAAAATCAAAGGGCGTATCACTTCTAGCCCATTCTCCGCACGATAAATAGGCGGCATAGACCGCATAGCTCCATTATAAGTGAGATTCATAAAAAAGCTCTCCGCCGCATCATCTAAATGATGTGCTAAAGCGAGTTTGTTATAGCCATACTCTAAGGCTTTGCTGTATAACGCCCCACGCCGCATACGAGAGCAAAAGCTACAATAAATCGTCCCCTCTCTTTTATTCTGCTCTAAAATCTCATAAATATCCGTGCGGTATAGCTCATAGGGAATGCCTAGCTTTTCACAATATTCAAAAATATATTCATATTCTCCACCCCTACCATAATCCACGGTTAAAGCCTTAAACTCAAACTTAAAGGGTGCGTGTCTTTGCATATAGGCTAAAATCGTGGCTAAAAGGATAGAATCTTTCCCACCGCTTAAGCCTAAAAGCACCTTATCGCCCTCTTTGATGAGATTGTATTGTGCATTTGTCTTGCCTACAAGGCTTAGGATTTTTTTGCTGATTTTTGGTGCTTCTTTCGTCTTAGAGCTTTTTTTGCAATCCCCACTAGAATCCGCACTGGAATCTGCAGATTTCACAAAATCCCCTTGAGATTCTGCTCTAAAACTAGAATCTACACTCCATTTTTGGATTTTAGCATTAGTGATATGCGTAGCGTTATACATTTTATTCCTTTGTGTTTGGGGGAGTTTTCAACCTATGCTCTTTGTGAATATCCCCCCACTTTTCCACAAACTCATCATAAGACATTGTGTGTGTTTCAAATCTCTTTTCTTCATCTCTCCAATACCGCAGGAACACCTTATGTGAATCCTTAGGCAATGTTATTTCTATATAATCTTTACTACCATCTTCTGCTTTTATATAGATAGGCTCATCATCGGTTTTAGACTTTTTCTTTGTGAAATAATCTCTATTTTGATAGATAAGAAAGCAAAGGTATGTCCCCATCACTAAAGCGATAATGATTTTTTCATAAAATTCCATTTACGGTTGCTCCACATTAAGAGTTTTTAAAATCTGTGCTTCATTTGTAAGTGTAGCGTCATATTTAATGATAGCAAGATTCTCATTTTCATTAATGTAAAATTCAATCACGCCTTGAATCTGCTCTAGCTTAGGCAGTGCTTGAGTGATAGAATCTTTTAATGGGAGATAGATATTTTGATGATTTGCAGGATTTGTAAGAAATATTGCCAAAATAACAGCCCATACCACACATACCGCAGCAATGATAAGTGAAAGATGAAACAATCCTATCTCTTCATACAGCCACCCACCGCACATTCCGCCAAGGGCTGAACCCACATAGCCAAGTGTGGTAAAAACACCAAGGGCTGCACCTTTTTGATGAGCTTTAGGATAGCGACTAGCAAGGGATTGCATAATAGGCTCGTGGATAGCAAAGCCGATAAAAAAGACTAAAACCCCCGCAGCAAAAAGCAAAAGGTTTTCTTGTGGTGTGGCAAATGCCATAAGGAAGTAAGACAACACAAAAGCAAAGATTCCAAAAAGCATAACGGCTTTAAACTGCCCCTTTTTTTGTGCAAAGATTGATGAAGGACCCATCGCAAAAACGCCTACAAGTGCCGCAGGAGCATAGACTTTCCATAAATCCCCTTCTGTTAAATTAAAATGATGTGTTAAAGCAAGGCTTATACATACAAAGGCAAAAATCATTAAAAACTTCTGCAAAAATGCACTGAGATTCATAATCAGCAGATTCTTATCCTTTAGCACATTGCTTGTATCCGTGTCATTGAAGTGATATTTTACACTTGGTGTATCAGGGACTTTCCAATATAAAATAAGCAAGGACAGCACACAAAAGGCACTTGTGATGAGAAATAGGGCATTCAGCCCAAAGGTGCTTGCCACAATGGGGCTTAGAAGCATAGCTAAAACAAAGCTTATGAAAATCCCAGCTCCCATAATCGCCATTGCTTTGTTGCGTTCTTCTTCTTTGACTAAATCGGCAATTTGCGCACTCACCACACCGCCAACAGCCCCCGCTCCCTGCAAGAATCGTCCAATAATAAGCATAGTGATATTTTCCGCAAACGCACAAACCAAAGAGCCAAATAAAAAGATAAAAAACCCAATACCTACGATATGTTTGCGGTTGTATTTATCACTCCAGATTCCAAAGGGTGTTTGAAAAATGATTTGCGTTAAGGCATAGCCACCAGCGGCAAGTCCAGCCAAAAACGCCGTGGTGTGAAACTCATCAGTATAAAGCCCAATGATAGGCAAAACAATAAAAAGTCCAAAAAACCGCAGACTAGAAATTAAAGCAAGAGGAAAAACAGCTTTCATTTGATTCCTTATGATGTCTTAAAATGTGCCGCTAGAGATGAAAATCTAGCGTGATGAAGCAATGCTAATAGATTCTATAATATCCCCTTGCTTAATGCTATCAAGCACCTTAAAAGATTCTAAATCTCCCGTTTCAATTCCACCAAAAACGGTATGCTCTCCATCAAGGTGAGGTTGCTGGGCAAAGCAGATAAAAAACTGGCTACCGCCGGTGTCTCTACCAGCGTGTGCCATTGATAGCACACCTTTTTTGTGCTTGTGTGGATTGTTATCTAGCTCACATTTGATTCTATATCCCGGTCCGCCTGTGCCATTACCGATAGGACAACCGCCCTGTGCGACAAAGCCTTGTATCACACGATGAAAGGTTAAACCATTGTAGAATCCACTTTGGGCTAGAGTGGCGAAATTTGTAACACTCTGTGGTGCATCGGTATTAAAGAGTTTTAAGGTCATTGTGCCTTTGCCCTCTCCATTTGGTGATTTTACCGCTATGAAAGCATATTGTAGCTTTTCTAGCTCATCTTGATTTACATCAAATACTTTGAGTTCCTCTCTAAACATTGTTTGCTCCTTAAGGTTATTTAAGATTTATAGAATGAAAGCCGATATTGGCTTTGATACAGATTCTACATTGTAATGTAGAAAGTGTGGGGATTTTACCGATATTAGTTTAATAATATTTCAATGAAAGGTGTTGGCGGTGTTTAGGCAGGGTGTTGTTTTTACCATATTTGTGGCTTTAATGTATATGGTGAATCCTGCCTTGCTTTATGGCTCCGAAGATTCTCTGCAAGAAGTTATGGAGGGGTATGAAAGCCCACAAAAGCTTTTTATGCCACAAGATACAAAAAATCATAGTGGCAAAGATTCTCATTCTAACACACTTTCCACATCTCATAATCCACAATCTCAAGGCATTTCCCCACGAGATATGAAGCTCCCAAAATTGCCCGATTGGATTTACAGCACAGCCATTATTGAATCTTCTTTTAATGATGGGTCGTTTAAAAAGGGTTTGGGGACATTGCTGAAAAACGGCTTTTATATTACATCTTCGGAAGTCATCTACGATGGCACAATTACCCCCACAAAGATTTATGCAAAGATGCAAGATGATTTTAATGCAAATATAATGTGCGTGGCACAGCTTAGCATTAAGGCAATAGACTTAGATTCGGGACTTGCACTTCTAAAGGTGGCAAAATATGTGGATAGCTATTGTCAAATGCGTCCCATAAAGAGCTATTATCAAGATAGAATCTACAAACATTTTGGGGTAAATGTTTTTGCTTCAAGTGTTAGGATTAAGCTACAGACAGAGGTATATTATCCTTATCTTGATGATGAATTTGTGTTTATTCAGCAGAGTTTGAAGCTCACCAAATTTGCAACATATTATGACTTTGATAGAAGGGTTGAGCAGGTGTATGGCTTTGAGATGGGGCGGGATTCTTATGAGGAATTTACCTATGGCAGGGCATTTTATGATAAAAATGGCGTGTTTTTGGGCATTATGAGTAGAGCAGGGGTTGGGTATTTGCCGGTGTTTATTAATCGCAATGTGATTCAGGATTTTTTATGTGATGTGCAGGATAAGGAGATTATCAATGAAGAGTTTGTGCGTAATGCGTGTAAGAAACTAGGGAACAAAAGAGAGCGATTTTTTACTGATATGAAAGGACGCACAATCTTTTATTAGGCTTAGCTTAGATTCTGTTTAAGTCAGTCTTTAACATCTTAATCAACGATAGCATTTTGGAGAGGATCTTGCTTAAAGTAGAATCTGTTAGGAATATATATATTTTTTTGGGTAGAATACAGCTTTTGTAAAATCCAAAAACAATCAATCACTAAAGGCATAATTATGATGAGTAAATCGCGTGTTGTTTTGGCGGGTATCATTGCATCATTGCTAATAAGTTCGGCTTTATTTGTTGGGCTATCAGCCGATGAGGCTCAAAAGTCAAAGCCAAAAGTGCAAGAAGTCAATAAGGTAGAATCTTTTAAAAAACTCCGCCGTATTATGGGGATTGTGGAGGAATATTATGTTGATGAGTTGAGTTTTGATGAGATTGTAGATAAGGCTATTGATGGGCTTTTAAGCAATTTGGACGCACATTCAAACTATTTAAACAAAAAGAAATTTGATGATTTGCGTGCAAATACCGATGGCGAGTTTGGCGGGATTGGTATCACCGTTGGGTTAAAAGATGGTGCATTGACCGTTATTGCACCTGTTGATGATACACCCGGCGATAAGGCTGGGCTAAAAAGCGGCGATGTGATTATCAAAGTAAATGATCAAAGCACCATTGATATGAGTATTGATGATGCGGTGAATCTTATGCGTGGTGCGCCTAAGTCAAAGGTAGAGCTTACAATTGTTCGTAAGGGAGAATCTAAGCCTTTGGTGTTTAATATCGTGCGTGATATTATCAAAATAGATTCTGTCAAAGTGCGTAAAATTGAGGAGAGTAACTTTGCGTATGTGCGTGTGGCGTCATTTGATAAAAATGTAACGCGTAATGTAACAAGCGGATTAAAGCAATTGGGGAAAGTTGATGGAATTGTGCTTGATTTGCGTAATAATCCCGGTGGTGTGCTTGATCAAGCGGTGGATTTAAGCCGATTGTTTATTAAAAGTGGTGTGATTGTCTCACAAAAAGGACGCACAAAGCAAGAAAATATTGAATATAAGGCAAAAGGTGCATCGTATGGAGATGTGCCTGTGGTTGTGCTGATAAATGGCGGAAGTGCAAGTGCAAGTGAGATTGTCGCAGGGGCGTTGCAAGATCATAAAAGAGCGGTGCTAATAGGGGAGCAGACATTTGGAAAAGGTAGTGTGCAAACGGTAATGCAGTTGGATCAAAATGAGGGGTTAAAGCTCACAACTGCCAAATACTATCTCCCTAGTGGCAGGACGATTCAGGCGGTGGGCGTTACCCCAGATATTGTCGTATATCCGGGTGTGGCACCAGAGAATGAAAATAGCTTTAGTATTAAAGAATCTGATTTGAAGCGACACTTGCAAGGGGAGCTAGATAAGGCAAATGCGGATAAGACAAATCAGCAAACAAACAAAGCTGAAGCTCCAAAAGATGATAAAAAGCTTGTTACACAGAGTATGATATACCAAGATATTCAGCTTAAAACTGCCATTGATGTATTAAAGGCGTGGGGTGTTATAGGCACTTTCGGCACGAATAAAGCAAAATAAAAATCAAGTCAAACAAAGGAGAACTATGCAAAAAGAAGCAATGTTGTATGAAGGAAAGGGTAAGAAACTTTTTGCCACGAGTGATGAAAATGTGGTGATTGCGGAATTTAAAGATGATTTAACAGCTTTTAATGCCGAGAAAAAAGGTGTTGAATCTGGCAAAGGTGCTTTAAATTGTCAAATTAGCTCTTTGCTTTTTGAGCTTTTATCAAAAAATGGCGTGGAGAGCCACTATATCAAACGCTTAAATGACATTGATATGCTTTGTAAAAAAGTGAGTATTATTCCCATTGAAGTGGTTGTGCGAAATATTGCCACAGGCTCACTCACAAAGCGTTTAGGCATAAGTGAAGGGAGTGTGTTGCCTTTTGCTTTGGTGGAGTTTTATTACAAAGATGACGCATTAGGCGATCCTATTATCAATGATGAGCATTGTAAGATTCTAGGTTTAGTCAAAGAGCAAGGTGAGCTAGAAGTGCTTAAGGCTGAAGCAAGAAAGATAAATGAGATTTTGAGAGATTTTTTTGATAAAAGGGGCTTAAAGCTTGTTGATTTTAAGCTTGAATTTGGGTGGGATAAAGATTCTAAAATTATTTTGGCTGATGAGATTAGCCCAGATAGCTGTCGTTTTTGGGATAAGCAGACAAATCAAAAGCTAGATAAAGATAGATTTAGACAGAATCTAGGCAGTGTCAAAGTGGCGTATGAAGAAGTGCTAAAACGCATTTTAGAATCTTAAGAGTAAGAAAGGGAGTATATGCAGGTTAGAGTTCTTGTTTCACTTAAAAATGGGGTGCTTGACCCACAGGCAAAGGCTATTTTTCACGCTTTGAATGCACACGGATTTGAATCTTTAAAGGGTGTTAAGCTTTCAAAAGGGATTTTGCTAGATTTGCAAGAAGATAATGCGGATAAAGCCTATGAAATTGCAAAAAATATGTGTGAAGAGTTGCTTACCAATATTGTGATTGAAGATTATAATATTGAGATTGTTCAATGAAAGTAGCTGTGGTTAGATTCCCGGGGACAAATTGCGAGTTTGATACGCAGTATGCCTTTGAAAAGCTTGGGGCGGAAGTATGTATTCTTTGGCACAAACAGAGTGAGATTCCAGCAGATACACAGCTTGTGGTTGTGCCCGGTGGCTTTAGCTATGGGGATTATTTGCGTTGTGGGGCGATTGCACAATTTTCGCCGATTATGAAAGCGATTAAGGAGTATGCTTTGCAAGGTGGCAGGGTGCTTGGAATCTGCAATGGCTTTCAGATTCTGTGCGAAGCGGGATTGCTACCCGGAGCCTTAAAACGCAATGAGAATCTGCACTTTATTTCAAAAATACAAACATTGCGTGTGGTGAATAAAAATAATATTTTTCTGCGTTCTTATGCTAAAAATCAAGAGATAGCCCTGCCTATTGCACACGCCGATGGCAATTATTTTATTGATGAGAGTGGTTTAGAGGCATTGAAGGCAAATGAGCAGATTCTGCTTGAGTATGTGGATAATCCTAATGGTTCGGTTGGCGGAATTGCTGGGGTGTGTGATGAAGCTAAAAATGTCTTTGGGCTTATGCCCCACCCGGAGAGAGCGATTGAAATGGTGCTTGGTGGCTGTGATGGGGTGGCGATGCTTGATAACCTTTTGCAAAAAGTTTAAGCAAAGAAGTTTAAGGAGTTAGAGAATGGGTAGGCTTCAAAATCTTTTATGGGTGTTGTTGTTTATTTTTGGACTAAATTTTGCCTATGCTGATACGCCTTCAAAAATTGCTTATCTCAATGTGGAATTTCCAAGTAATGATACAAGCTTGTATGTGGGGCAGGATATTGCTGTAAAGTATAGCCTAACCCTGCTTTCTCAAGCTAAACTTGTGGGTGTTGAGTTTCTAAATTTTAGTCAAAAAAATAATGTGGAGCTAAAAAATAAATCCGCGAGTTGGCAAGAGGGTAGCAATGGAATCTTGCAAAATACTTATGTGTATAAGATTAAAGGTAAAAATGTCATCTTGCCCCCTTTGCGTGTGAAAGTAGCTTCAGCTGATGGGAGCTATGAAGAAGAGGTGGTCGCTAATGGAGCGAAGTTTCAGGCTGTGGAGCTAAATAATAATCCAAACTATGCAAATGTCATTGCAGATTCAATGGAAGTTGTGGATTATCGTGTGAAAGAATATGATGAGCAAAATAATGTAGTTATTTTTCAAATTGAAAGCAGAGGCGGCACACTTCAAAGTATGAAAATAGGGCAGTATGCCAAGCAGGGCTTGGAAGATAGCAAGGTGGTTGATGGTGTAACTTATGGAATCTATTATGTTGTGCTAGATAAGGCTTTGCGTTCTTTGTCGTTTGATTATTTTAGTTTGAGTAAAAAGCAGTTTGTGAATATCACTCTGCCTATTAATCTCACGCGTAACAGCATTGATGAGGGCGGGGATATTAAACCACGCAATACTTTTTTGATGTTTAAGAATCTATTGCTTGGTGGGCTTATCGTTTTTGTGGTTTTAGTGTGGGTTGTGTTTAAAAAAATCCGTAAGATAAGTCTCGTTGTGCTTGTTGCGCTTCTTTTATTGTTGGTATACAATATCTTTTTTAGTGCGACTTCAGGTGTGGTGCAAACTGGGGCGAATATTAGCATTATCCCATCGCATAATTCTACGATTATGGAAGTGGTCAAAACACCCACAAAAGTGGATATTATAGGCGAGTATGAGGAGTATTATAAGATTATTATAGATTCTAAAGTTGGCTGGATAAGGAAAGAATATGTGGGCAAAAACTAGAGCGATTTTTGCGACACTCTCCATTGCGTTGTATCTGCCTATTATTATCGCACAGATTTATTTGACGCGTTTTAAGGAAAATGGTAGGTGGGCTAGACGGCAGTGTCGTTGGTTTTTTAGCTTAAATGGTTTATCGGTTGAGCGTGTGGGGGACTACGATAAGGATGCACAGCTTTTGGCGATGAATCATCAAAGTGTTACGGATATCATTTACTTTGAAGGCTTCCATCCGGCTAATTTGTGCTGGGTAGCTAAAAAACAGCTTGGCGAGATTCCACTTTATGGACACGCACTCAAAGCTCCTGATATGATTTTGATTGATAGGGAAGATAAGAATGGGATTGTATTTTTGCTAAAAGAAGCTAAGAAGGCACTAGCACAAAATCGCCCTATTGCTATTTTTCCAGAAGGCACGAGAAGTAAGGGGGGAGAGAAGTTTTTGCCTTTTAAGCCCGGGGCTAGGATTCTAGCTTCTAAGTTGAAGCTTAGAATCCAGCCTGTGGTGCTTATTAACACGCGTAAGTTGTATAATACTTCGCCTTTGTCTATTGAAACAAATAAGGCTAGAGTGGTGCTTATGGAGGCTTTTACACCAGACTTTGATGATGAAAATTGGTATAAAAAGCTTGAAGTGAGTATGCAGGAAGTGTATCTTAAACACTACCACGAGCTAAATAAGATGGATTTAAGCAACAATTTGGCACAATGTTAGTCTCTTTTTGGTTGCGAGATTCTGCTTGTTTGGTAAATTTGTCCTTTTTTGCGATGTTTTTTTGAAAGTTTCTTTATTTTTTTGGGGTGTTAGCTCAGTTGGGAGAGTGCAACGCTGGCAGCGTTGAGGTCAGGGGTTCGACCCCCCTACACTCCACCATTAGGTTATTTTTTAGTTTAAAAGGTGTTTGTTATGATACAACTTGAGAATAAAAGTATTATTACCCCCCCCCCCCCACATACAATTATGTAGCTTTGTTTCTCACGCTTCATTGTAATCTTTCTTGCCCATATTGTATTAATCTCAACGAAGCGAATTCTAGTAGAAAAAGTGTTATCCGCAATCATATTGAGCCGGAGAAGTGGCTGGATTTTATTGCACGATTAGAGCTTTATGATAAAAATGGAGTGTGGCGTGAGGATATGCCACTAACCTTGCAAGGTGGAGAGCCTACCACCTATAAAGGTTTTTATACGCTTGTAAATGGGATTCCAAATAAGTTTAAGCTTGATTTACTTACAAATTTTATGTTTAATGTCGATGAATTTATAGACAAGATTCCAGCTTCAAAATTTACCCGTGATGCAAAATATGCCGCCATTCGTGTGAGTTATCACCCCGGGCAAAATAAGATAGAAGATTTGATACAAAAGCATCATAAAATGCGTGACGCTGGGTTTTATGTAGGAATCTACTCTGTTGCTACACCGCAGAATCTTGCACATATCAAGGAAGTTCAAGATATTTGTTTAAAAGAAGGTATTGATTTTCGGTTGAAAGAATACCTTGGATTTGATGGTAAGGAGTGGCACGGGACATACAAATATCCAGAGGCAATTTCTCAAAATGTCAATCGTTTTTGCGAGTGCAAAACAAGTGAGTTGCTTATCGCCCCAAATGGTGGAGTGTATAGATGTCATTCAGATTTATATGAATCTCGCACACCTATTGGCAGCATTTTGGATCCAAAGTTTCAGATTCAAGACATATACCGCCCTTGCTTTGTATATGGACACTGCAATCCTTGCGATATAAAGGTAAAAACAAATCGTTTTCAAGAGTTTGGTCATACTTCAGTTGATATTAAGCATATAAGGGATTTAACACCTTTAGAATCTAATGCCCTTGCAAATGGTGATTATGGCTTGGGGATAGAAAAATGAGCGATAAATTTCGTATAGATTCTCATAAATTGCTTTTTCATCCTAAGCGTGTAAGCCAGTGGCAAGAGGCGTATGGAGATTGGGAAAAAGAAAAGCTTATCTATCCCATTTATGTGGAGGTCTCACCCTATGGGGGCTGTAATCATCGCTGCACTTTTTGCGGGGTTGATTATATGGGCTATAAGAGTATTAAGATTGATGTAGATGTGTATGCTAGGGCAATAGCAGATATGGGGAGACTTGGTGTTAAAAGTGTAATGTTTGCTGGGGAGGGAGAGCCATTTTTGCATAAAGATTTACCGCAAATGGTGGCATTAAGTAAAGATTCTGGCGTTGATGTAGGCATCACTACAAATTTTGTAATGGCAAATGAAAAGAATTTACCCACTATACTTAAATATGCAAGTTGGATAAAAGTCAGCCTTAATGCTGGGGACAAAGAAAGCTATGCCAGAATTCATCGCACTAAAGAGGCGGATTTTGAAAAAGTGCTTGAGAATCTGAGCTTGGCTGTGCGTTTGAGGCAGGAGCAAGGCTCTTCTTGCACAATTGGAGCACAAATGCTACTCTTACCACAAAACTATCATACCACTTTTATACTTGCTTCTCGCCTTAAGGCAATAGGCGTTGATTATCTTGTGATTAAGCCTTATTCACAGCATTTATTTAGCAAGACAAGAGAATATGAAAGGCTTGATTATACCGCTTATCTTGCTTTGGAGCAGCAGCTTGATACGCTTAATGATGGGCAATTTCAAGTGGTGTTTAGGGCACAAACAATGAAAAAACTCCAAACAAAACAAACTTATGAGAAATGCTACTCTACACCATATTTTTGGGGATATATTTCTTCAAATGGCGATGTGTATGGGTGTAGTTGTTATTTAGGACAGGAAAAGTTTGCTTATGGAAATATCAATAGTGGAAGTTTTGAATCTATTTGGCAGGGCGATAGACGGGCTGAAAATGCAAAATTTATACGAGAAAAGCTGAATATATCACAATGTAGGGTGAATTGCCGTATGGATTCCGTCAATCGTTATTTGTGGGAGCTTTCTCACCCAAATTCTCATATTAATTTTATCTAAAAGGCAGAATGATGAATAAGAAGTTTGTTTTAGATTCACACAAGTTGCATTATCATTTTGAACGCGTTGCGGAGTATGCAAAAAATGGGGATTGTTACCCCATATATATGGAAGTATCTCCTGTTGGCTTATGTAATCATAGGTGTGTGTTTTGTGCATATGATTATATTAACTATCCAAATCGCAAGTTGGATAAAGAGAGATTTTTAAGCTTTCTTGATGAGGCACTTGGACTAGGTATTAAAAGTATATTATACGCAGGAGAGGGAGAGCCACTCTTGCACCCGCATATTGGGGAGTTTGTGCAAAGAACAAATGAGCTTGGTATAGATGCAGGTATGTTTAGTAATGGTGAAATGCTAAGTGAAAAGAAAGCCCGTGGTGTGTTGCCATATTTAAAGTTTTTGCGTTTTAGCTTTAATGGTGGGAATGCTGAAACTTATGCCAAGATTCACAAACCAAATGCGGGGGGGGGGGGGCAACCTTATGAGTAAAGTTATTCAAAATATCGCCTATGCAGCAAAATTACGCAAAGAAGAGAATCTAGAGCTTGATTTAGGTTCGCAGTTTGTGTTGCTTGAAGAAAATAAAGATTCCTTGCTTGAAGGGGTGCAGACACTTAGGGAATGCGGTGTGGATTTTATCTCTATTAAGCCTTTTGTATTTCAAAATGAGCAACAAAAATATCGCTCCAAGCAAGACTTAGATTCTGAAGAGATTGCTTCTCTTGTTGCAAGGGCAAAGGTATATGAGACGGATAATTTTAAGGTTATTTTTAGAGAGAATGCTTTTGAAAATACCCATCAAGAGCGTCAATACAAGCATTGTCGTGGGTGCAGTTTTATTACCACATTAAATTCCGCTGGAGATATGGCGACTTGTCTGCCTTATTGGGATAAGCAGGAATTTGTCTATGGCAATATTTATAAGCAGAATTTTTATGAAATATGGAATGGTGAGAAAAGAGCCAAAATTAAAACTTTTTTAGAAACAAAGCTTGATGTTGGGACTTGTCCTAAGAATTGTCGTCCTAATGCGATTAATGAATTTTTGGAAGACATTTTAGAAGCAAAAGTCAAGCATATTAATTTTATCTAAAGGAGTGAAAATGCAAAACGCTAAATCCAAAACAAAAACATTCAACGAATGCGTAGAATCCTATAATGATGGCAAAAAAGGCGATATGGGCTATATCTCATCGTATGTGTATTGGCACGATCCTGTGCGTGTAGCAATAAGTGCTTCTCGTTATAAGTTTGTTTCAAAGATGATGAGTGGGCTTGATAAGGTGCTAGAGCTTGGCTGTGCTGATGCCTTTTACTCACAAATCGTAGCTGATAGGGTTGGCACACTTGTAGCGAGTGATTTTGATGAATTGTTTATTGGACAGGCAAAGGAACTAGGTAGGGCTAAGAATATGGAGCTTAGAGTGCTTGACTTGACCAAAGAGCCTTGTGAGAATGAGTTTGATGGGGTATATGCTCTTGATGTGCTTGAGCATATCCACCCAAAAGATGAAGATGCCTTTATGCGTAATATTACACGCGCATTGAAAAAGAATGGTGCGGATTCTGTTTCTGGTGGTGGGGGGGGGGTATAGCCATATTTGGCATACCTAGTCTTGAAAGTCAAGTCTATGCAAGTAGAATGAGCAAACTTGAACATATTAATTGTAAAAATGGAGATGAGTTGAAAAAGTTTTGTCAAAAGTATTTTCATCATTGTTTTGTCTTTAGTATGAATGATGAAGTGGTGCATACAGGTTTTTATCCTATGGCACATTATTTATTAGCTTTATGTGTGGGAGCAAAAGAGTTATGATTAAAAAAGAGAAACTTACTTCGCAATTTGTGCGTGAAGAGAGTATAGCATTTTCTTGTAGGCATAATGCTGGACATTTAGCCCCATCATTATCCAGTGTGGAAATTTTAACGACACTTTTTAGGGAATTTTTGCATTTTAATGTGGAAAATCCACAAGATTCATCGCGTGATAGACTTGTGTTTTCAAAAGGACACGGCTGTTATGCGTATTATGTGATCTTAAATGCTTTGGGATTTATACCTGATGATGTGTTTCATTCTTTTAGTGCAGAATCTAGTGTGTTAAAGGGCTGCGTAAGCTATACGCCCGAGTTTATGCTTGAAGCTTCAACGGGTTCTTTGGGACACGGATTGCCTATTGCTGTGGGTATGGCTCAAAGCCTTAAAATGCAGGGAAAAAATAATAAAGTCGTGTGTATCATAGGCGATGGCGAAATGCAGGAGGGAAGTAACTTTGAAGCCTTGGCATCTGCATATCGCTTTAAGCTTGATAATTTACTTATCATCATTGATGCAAATGATTTGAGTGCGATGGATAGGCTTGAGCATATTGGGCTTCCAAATGATACGCTTTCACGCGTCTTAAGGGCGTATGTAGATGAAGAGTGTTTTTATGATATTGATGGGCATAATGAAAATGCTTTGAGAGAGGCTTATAGACATTTTTTTGACGATGCTAAAGGCTTAAGTATTATCGTTGCACGCACGATTAAGGGCAAGGGTGTAGCAATGATAGAATCTAATGCGAAATATCACTATCGCTGCCCTTTGCAAGATGGCTTTGTATGGCAAGATAAGGCAATGGATATAAGTAGGGCAAGTATCGCTCAGCAGGAGAAAAGCCACACTACACAGACTTCCACTCCCACTTGGATTGAGGCTCACACTCCCACAAATGCTAAACAAAATGCCACAATCAGTAGCCCCCAAACTCTAGCAAATAAAAAGCAGATTATGGACGCCTTGTATCCGTATTTTGCTAATGATGAAAAAATGGTCTTGCTTGTTGGTGATATGGGCTTTGCTGTGCTTGATTCTTATTTTGAGCATTTTTCATATCGCGTGTTTAATGTCGGCATTGCCGAGCAAGCTATGGTGGGAATGGCAGCGGGTATGTATCTTAGCGGATTAAAGCCTGTTGTGTATGCGCAGATTCCATTTTTGAGTATGAGGGCTTATGAGCAGATACGATATGATGTGTGTGAGCATTACTTGGGCGTGATTATAATAGGTGTGGGTGCGGATAATTATTTTAAAGCATTGGGAAGGAGTCATTGTATGGATAGTGATGATATAAAATTAATGGAGATACTGCCACAACTTCAAATTGTATCTTTAGATGAAAATGGCGTAAAAATGGCGTTAGAGCGGTATTTTTCTGCTAAAAATCTTTCATCCGGGGGGGGGGGGGGCTGTATATCAGGAGCATATAATGCTAGGGTATGTAACAACGCAAAAAATCCGCAGCACTTCGTGCTGCAAATGAGTTTGCCTACATTAATTCATTTGCGGATTTATCTGTGGGTTTGTCTGTGGAGGTGGCGTATGCGTAATGCGGCACTTGAGATAAGAAAGCAGATTCTTGGTATTGCTAATCGTGCAAAAAGTCCGCATATCGGCTCTGCACTTTCTTGCGCGGATATATTAAGTTTGATTTATGGAGAGATACTTTATCTGCCTTATGCAAATGAAGTGGACTTTAAAAACAGAGATATTTTTCTTTTATCTAAAGCACATTCTGCTATGGCTTTATATGCGAGTTTATATCATTATGGCTATATGAGTAAGGAGCAGATAGAGGGCTATTATAGCAATGGAGGCACACTCCCAGCACATACGGATAAAACAAGTAGTCCATATATTGAAATGTCAGCAGGTAGCCTAGGACACGGGTTGCCTATTGCTGTGGGTATGGCTATGAGTATAAGGGGGCAAAAAAACGCGCAAGGTAAGCAACGCAAGGTTGTGGTGCTTATGGGAGATGGCGAGGTGCAAGAGGGGAGCGTGTGGGAAGCGGCAATGTTTGCCCCAAAACAGAATCTTAGTCATCTTATGGTGCTTATTGATAGGAATGATTTACAAGGCTATGGTAGAGCAAGTGAGCTGCTTTCCTATGAGCCATTGGAACAAAAATGGAGTGCATTTGGCTGGGAATGCAAAAGGGTAGATGGACATAATATGGAGATGATGAAAGAAAGCATAATGACACATTGCCTAAGCCAAACACACAAGCCCCTTGTGTTGATTTGTGATACGACAAAAGGTAAGGGTGTGGGATTTATGGAGAATAAATTAGAGTGGCATTATTACCTTGTGAGTGATGAAGTGTATCATAATGCCCTAAAGGAGCTGCAATGAGAAATGCTATTGCCGAATCTATCACACAAAAAGCGAGTGTGGATAAAGATTTTTTCCTTATCACAGGCGATGCGGGGCTTGGCGTATGGGATACTTATCAACAAGAGTATCCACATCAATATGTGAATCCGGGCATTAATGAAGCTTTATGTGTGGGAATGGCAGCGGGTATGGCGATGTGTGGCAAAAAGGTGGTGTATTACAATATCGCTCCATTTGTCATTATGCGTCCTTATGAGCAGGTGCGAAATGATATTTGCTATCAAGGATTGCCTGTTATACTTATCGGCACGGGTAGTGGGCTTACCTATATGCCAAGTGGTATGACGCACTATGCGGTAGAAGATATACTTTTAGCTTCAAGTTTGCCTCATCTTAATATTTTTTCTCCTTGTGATGCCTTAGAGGCAAAGGCGTGTTTTGAGTATGCTTATACTTCTTTAAATCCAAGCTACATAAGGATTCCAAAAGCGGGAGAGCCTATTTTTCATACAAAACCTTTAGATGATGTAACACAAGCACAGATTCTAAGAAAATCTCATAGCGATATGGTGCTTGTTACATATAGCAGTATCATAAGTGAAGTGCTAAAAGTAGCAGATGAGCTGAACGCAAGTGTTGTAAGTATGCCTTTTATTAATTCTATGAATTCACAGATTATAGAGCTGCTTGGTAGCTATAAACGCATTGTTGTGATAGAGGAGCATTATAGCTATGGAGGGCTAGGAACATTACTCAAAGAGAGATTGGCAAAAGAGAGAGTAAATAGGGAAGTGCAGGTGATTGGTTTAGAAAATGACTATATCCATCTCATTGGGAATCAAGAATATGGAAGAGCACATTTTGGGCTTTCCTGTGAGGGAATTAGAGATAAGATTCTATCTTCACCCCCCCCCCGCAGTAAATAAAAAGAGAAAGAGAAGAAATGAAGATTCACAAGATGAACTTTTATCTTTTTATGCTCTTTTGGCATTATCTAATGTGGCAAGGGCAGATTCTGTGGTATTTGGCGTTGCGTATGCGAGAAGAAAGTATGTCTAAGATAGCACTTATAACCGGTGCAAGTAAGGGTATAGGCAGGGCTATCGCTTATAGATTCTTACAAAAGGGGATAGTGTGTGTGCTTGTAGCAAGAAGTGAATCTAAGCTTAAAGAGATAGGTTTGCAATATCCAAAGTCTTGTTTTGTATATGCGTGTGATTTGCTTGAAAATGGGAGTTTAAAAGCATTTACTCACTTTTTGCAGATACACAAACTTGTGCCAAATGTCATTATCCACTCTCTTGGCGGACACGCATATAATGATAGACAGCCCCTATCGCAAGAAGCCCTTATAGAATCTATTCAGCTTAATCTTGGCGTAAGTGTGGCGTTAAATGAAGCCTATATCCCTTATATGCAGACTGAGCGTGATGGACATATCATTCATATTTCATCAGATTGTGTGCTTGATGGCTACTCTCCGCCGGGCTATGTTGCCGCAAAAGCGGCTATCAATGCCTATGTCAAAAGTAGTGCTAGATTCTACGCTAGAGATGGGATTGTCTTTCAAAGTGTAATGCCCGGCATTATTAATTTTAAAGGGAGTGCTTGGGAAAAAAAGTCTCATACACAAGCCTATCATATACGCAAAGCTCATTTGGCTAGAGGTGAGTTTGGCACGCCAGAAGAGGTGGCATCTTTTGTAGTTTCACTTTGTGAATCTAAAAATATGCTTACAAGTGGAGCGGAGTTTTTGCTTAATGGTGGTGGCTATATCCGTGCAGGAGATAGTTTTTAGTAGGAACATTTGGATTTTTAAATACATTTAATCTTAAATCAAAGGAGTAAAAATGGCTGAAATTATTTTAGACGCATCAAAGGTGCTGTGGCACAAGGATAGAGTAGCAAAGTGGTTTAATGGAGGAAGGGTAGCACCTATTACCATAGATATGGCTTTAACTCAAGCTTGCCAGTATAGCTGTAAGTTTTGCTATGCACAGCTTCAACGCAATAAACCGCATAGAATCACGATGCAGGTGATGAAAGACTTTGTTGATGATTGTGCGGAAATGGGTGTAAAGGCAATCTCTTTGGTAAGCGATGGAGAAAGCACAGCAAATCCCATCTACAAGGAAGTTATTGCCTATATTAAGCAAAATGGCATTGATGTGGCTATGGCGAGCAATGGTTATGTGCTAGATTCTAAACCGCTCTATGAGATTTTACCTCATTTGACATATTTGCGATTTAATTTTTCTGGTGGCGAAGCACAGAGATATGCGGAGATTATGGGCGTTACTCCCGCACATTTTGAAAAGGTATGTGAAAATATCAAAGAAGCTGTGAGAATCAAAAAAGAGCGAAATCTTTCAGTAACGCTTGGTATGCAAATGGTGCTTATGCCTCAGGATTCTGATCAAATTGTGCCTTTGGCAAAGCTTGGTAAAGAGCTAGGCGTAGATTATGTTGTGATTAAACATTGTAGCGATGATGAATCTGGGGCTTTGGGCGTGGATTATGACGCGTATAAGGAGTGCTTTGATTTGTTAAGAGAGGCGGAGAGTTATAGCACGAAAGACTATCTTGTGAAAGCAAAATGGAGCAAAATCACTTCTGGAAGTGGGGCAAATCGCAGCTATTCTAAATGCTATGGACCACCTTTGCATTTGCAGATTTCCGGCACTGGGCTTGTTGCACCTTGTGGAATGCTCTTTAATGAGAAATATTCTAAATTTCATATTGGCAATATCACGCAAACGCGTTTTAAGGATATTGTGGCAAGTGAGAGATATTGGGAAGTTATGGGGACTTTGGGTAGCTCTGCATTTGACGCAAGAAGTATGTGCGGGAGCTTATGTCTTCAGCATAAGAGCAATGAGATTTTAGATAAACTCAAAAAAGGCGAGATGAGCTTGGAATCTGCTCCAAATTCTACTATCACCCCCCCCCCCCCGCAGCATATCAACTTTATTTGAGAACGCCGCTTAAGGTTGCGTAGGGAGAAAAATATGGGAAAGATGAGAGATATTTTTACTTCATTACATAAAGCCACGCAAAGAGATTGCTTGGGGCGAATGATGGATTCTAAAGTGGAGTGTATGGAGATTGCCAAAAAGTTTGATAAAGACTTTTGGGACGGAGATAGGCGGTATGGCTATGGGGGCTATGCCTATGATGGACGGCAAAAAGCCATAGCAGATGCGTTAATCTCTACATATAATCTTAAAGAGAATGCTTCAATCCTTGATATAGGCTGTGGAAAAGGATTTTTACTCTATGAGTTAAAAAAGCTTTTGCCTAAAGCAAGAGTGGTGGGACTAGATATATCTTCTTATGCCATTGCTAATGCGAAAGAGGAGATTAAAGATAGTCTTTTTGTCTATGATGCAAAGGATATTTTGCCTTTTGGTGATAATGAATTTGATCTTATTTTATCGCTTGGCACTTTGCATAATCTGCCTATTTTTCATCTCAAAACCGCTTTGCAAGAAATGCAACGCGTGGGAAAAGAAAAGTTTGTAATGGTAGAGGGGTATCGTAATAATCAAGAATTGTTTAATTTGGAATGTTGGGCTTTGACTTGTGAGAGTTTTTTCCGTCCTGATGAATGGATTTGGCTTTTTGGCGAGTTTGGGTATAGCGGGGATTATGAATTTATTTATTTTTAAAAAAAAGTGATAAAAAAGGAGAAAAATAATGGGATTGCTTTATACACAATACAAAATGTTTCATTTTAAGGATAAGATAGATTCTCTCCCACGAGAATTAGTTACTGCCCCCCCCCCCGCTACATGTGCGAATCAAACCCACAAATGTCTGCAATCACGACTGCTGGTTTTGTGCGTATAAGGATTCTAATATGCAGTTAGGCAAAGATATGGTGGAGCGTGATTTTATCCCTGAATCTAAAATGCTTGAGATTATTGATGATTGTGCGGAAATGGGTGTAAAGGCGATTACTTTTAGTGGTGGGGGCGAACCGCTTGTGTATAAATATATGCCTCAAACGCTGCGTAAGCTCGTGGAGACGCCCATTGCCTTTGCGACTTTGACAAATGGTGCTAGGCTCAAAGGGGAAGTGGCAGAGCTTTTTGCAAAATACGGCACTTGGGTTAGAGTGAGTATGGATGGATATGATAATGAAAGTTATCAAAAATTCCGCTCAACAGGTAAGGGCGAGTTTGATAAGATTATTACTAATATGGAGGCGTTTAAGAAAATTGGCGGGAAATGCTATCTTGGGGTGAGCTTTATTGTAGGGCAGGAAAATTATCACGCTATCTATGCGATGAGTAAGATTCTAAGTGAAATTGGTGTGGATTCTCTTAAAATCTCGCCTACGATTACAAGTAATGAGAGTGAGGCGACAAACGCCTATCACGCGAAAATTTATAATGAGGTAAAAGAGCAGGTGGCTCGTGCTCAGGCGGATTTTGGCTCTAGGCTAGAGATCTATGATTCTTATCATTATCAGCTTGAGAGTTTTGAAAAGTCATATACTTGGTGTCCTTATTCTCAAATGCTTATGGTTATAGGGGCGGATTTGGGGATTTATCCTTGTCAGGATAAGGCGTATAACATTGAAGAGGCGTTGCTTGGGAGTTTAAAGGATATTAGCTTTAAACAATGGTGGGCAGAGAATAAGGAGGCGTTTTTTAAGATTAATCCTAGTAAGGTATGTAATCATCACTGCGTGAGTGATAATAAAAATAAGGTTATTTTAGAATATTTGAATGCAGATAAAGAGCATTTGGGATTTGTGTAGGGAGCTATGGATATGAAATGTAGAGTGTGCGAAGGGCAGAATCTAAAATGCGTGTGGGAGATGCTAGGGCATACGCCAAGTAAGCAGCTTTTTAAACAAAAGCAAGAGCAATATTACCAGTGGGATATGCGTTTAAATGTGTGCGAGCAATGTGGATTCTTACAAATCAGTGAGCCTTTGAGTGCTAAGGTGCTTTATGCAAATTATCTTTTTCCCACTTCGTGGAAGCTCCACCCACACGCAAAAAGCCTTCTAGCACGGCTATGTGAGTTAGCTCCAAGTGGTAGTAAGATATGTGAGCTAGGCTGTAATGATGGAGCGTTTTTGTATGAGTTACAAAGTGCGTTGGCAAGTGAGGTGGCAGTGGGCATTGAGCCTTCAAAAGATGTCTATACTCTCGCAAAAGATAGGGGGCTTAATGTTATAAATGATTTTTTCAATCTCTCTTTAGCAGATTCTCTTTGCTCTCAATATGGAAGCTTTGATGTGATTTATTCTCGCCACGTTTTTGAGCATATAGAGGATTTGGCTTCATTTTTAGAGGGGATAAAGAAGCTTTGCCATAAGCAAAGTGTTGTGATGATTGAAGTGCCAAATTGTCAAAACGCCATAGAATCTGGCGATATAAGCATTTTTTGGGAAGAGCATTTAAACTACTTTACTCCCGCACATTTGATATATACACTTGAAAAATATGGATTTTCTATTATGGAAAGTAGAGAATATGAGTTTAGTGGGGAGAGCTTGGTGTGCTTTGCTAGGGTGCGTGAAAGTGGAGATTCTAAAAATATAGAATCTATGGACTTTACTTCTCATTTTGCCCCTTATACACAAGCGGCTCTGGGCTTTTCACACATAGCCACAAAAAGACTAGATTCTCTTCTATCAATTATGCAAAGTATCAAGGCACAAAATAGAAGCATTTTAGCTTATGGGGGGGGGGGCATAGTATGATAGATTTTATTAATCTCTATGCTAAAAAGTATGTGGATTATGTTATTGATGATGAGAGGCAAAAGCAGGGCTATATTTTGCCAGATTGTGGCAAGGAGATTATAGGCTTTGATATGCTCTCACAAGTAGAAGCTAAAAGCGTGGGGCTTGTGCTACTTGGGACTTATAAGGAAAATGAGGAGAATATTTTAGGTAAATGTAGGAATGTTTTGCCAAAAGATGTGATGTATATTCCACTTTATACTCCATCATCTCTTCAATCTATATCAAATCTACATAAAGGAGCAAACAATGAATGAATTTTTGAAGTTTTATGGCGAGCATCATATCTCGCCTGTGAGTCAGGATATTAGCGATTTTGAAAGGCATTTAGCAAGACGCAAACGATTGTATGAACTTGTGAATATCCACCCTTTTGCTTTTAGAGGGGCTAGAATGCTTGAAGTGGGAGCGGGGAGTGGATACAACACGCTTTTGTTTTTAAAGCTTGGAGCGATTGTTGATATTGTAGAGCCTAATGCTGCGGGAAGAGAGCAGATGATAAAGCTTTTTACGGAGTATAAGATTCCACAAGAGCAGTATAAGATTCACCCTTGCACCATAGAATCTTATGATAGTGCGGAAAGATATGACTTTATTATTGCAGAGGGCTTTTTACCTTGGGTGGATAAAAAGCAAAGAAAGGGCATTATCACACAGCTTTGGCGTTATGCGAAAAAGGACGCTGGGATTGTTGTAACAACGCAATGTGAGTTTTCATTTTTCTTAGAAGATTTGCGTAGGATTTTAGGGCTTGTGCTTGTGCGTAGGGTGAGTGAGTTTAAACAAAAAGTAGAAATGTTAAGCAAGGCTTTTGTCTCACATCTGCAGACTTTGGGCTTTGCTTCGCGTCCTATTGCGGATTGGGTAATTGATAATATTTTAAATCCTGCTGCTGATGTTAAGCCTTTGAGTATTCAAGGTTGTGTAGAAGAGTTTGCCTCTGTTGCGGGGGGGGGGGTCTTCTCCTTCTGTGCAAGAAAAAATCTCTATCAATCCTGCCACTTTGGAAGTGCTAGGAAGTTCGCCTAATATGATTGGGAATTTGAGCTGGTATAAGGATATGAGCTACTCTTATGGGGAGGTTATTTTAGAATCTTTTGAGCGGTTTAGACATATTTTGCTTTGCACGGAGTTTGGATTCTTCTGGCGTGAGGATAGGAAGAATACTTTGCTTTTAGAGCGATTAAGTGCTTTGAGAGAGCTTATTAAGGCTTATAGGGAGAGTGAGAGTGTGGAGAGTGTAAAAAAGATATGTGATATTTTAGATTCTATTATTGCTGAAAATGAAGATTTGGGTGAGTTTTTTACACAAAGTGTGAATGAATGTGTGGGGCTTTTGCGAGATTATGCTGATGGTGTGGCAGAACTCAATGCAGAATCTATTGCGTCTATGCCTACTTTTAAAAATGCGTGGGGTAGGGGACAGCAATATGTGAGCTTTGTAAAAAGGATAGAGGAGAATAGGATATGAGTGTGGAATCTCAAAAATGTTTGCTTTGTGGTGGCGAGATAATAAGTGTATATCACTCAAGCTATGGGTTCAGTGTGAGTAGTGAAAATGCGATTGTTAATGAAGATATTGAAGTATATGTTTGTAAAGACTGCACACATATACAGAAATTCCCAAAAGAATCTGTGCTATCTCATATTTATAAAAACTATCAAATAGATTCTATTCTGCCTTATGTGGAGCAGGTAAAATTTGGCGATGATGGTGCAAAAAGCATTAGCAGGAGAGTGATAGAAAACTGCTCTTGTTTTTTATCACAGGAGATGAAAGTGCTTGATTATGGTGCGGGGGGGGGGGCAATGCTAAATAGCTTATCCCAAGCCTATCCAAAAAGCTCGTTATATGCATATGATGTGAGTAGCCATAATAAGCATATTTTTGAGAATCTTCCGCAGTTTGTGGCGTTTTATGATGAGCTAGATTCTATTAATGAGCGTTTTGATTGCATTAGCCTTATTCATTGTTTGGAGCATATTATAAATGTGAGGGAGATTTTGCTGCGATTAAAGACATTGCTTAGTGAAAATGGTGTGCTACTCATTCAAGTGCCTGATGTGAGCCAAGATAAGTGGGATATTTTTACTTATGATCATTGCCATCACTTTTCGCCATTTACGCTAAGGGCGTTGCTGGAGAGCTGTGGATTTGATGTATATATTCCACAAATGCAGATTGATAGGCAGATTACCATAGTGGGTAAAAAGGCTCAATGCAAACTTTCAATCCCTAGCTTACTTTCTCATATTCAAGTTTTAGAGAATCTCAAAAGTGAAGATTCTGCTTTGAGTGTCTTTGGCACAACAAACCGCAGCACTTTGATAGGGGGGATTTTGGGCGATAGGCTAGAGTGTTTTATTGATGAAGATGAACGCAAGGTTGGCAAAACGCATTTGGATAAGCCTATTATGACACCACAAGAGAGATTTAAAAATGCTTATAAAGATGTGAAATGCATCATTCCTTTGGGTGATACACTTACCCAACGAATGCAGAATAGCTATCCTTATGTGGAATGTGTGGGATTGTCATAATGCAGATAAATCTCAAAATGCTAAAGGTGCTTATACTTGGTGGAAGCAGAGGGATTGGCTTAGAGATAGCTAAGGCTTTACATAGTGGGGGGGGGGGGGGTGAATGCGTGTGATATTACGCTTGTGGCTCGTTGTGAAAAAACACTTAAGGTTTTGCAAGAAAAGTATGGATTTAAGATTTTAGCCCTTGATGTGATGAGTGAGTTTGAAAAATTAAAAGAGTATTTACTAAAGGATACTCCTAATGTTATTGTGCATAACATTGGAGGGAGATTAGCCTGTGATAATCAAGCCTTAAGCTATGAGAGCTGGAGAAAAAGTATGGAATTTAATATGGGGATAAGTGTGCGTGTGAATGAAATATTACTCCCCATATTTGCAGAGGCTAAAGGCGGTATTATCTGTCATATCAGTTCAAATGCAGCTATTGATGGCAGTGGAGCACCCGGCTATGTTGCCGCAAAGGCGGCGATAAATGCCTATGTCAAAAGCAGTGCAAGATTTTATGCAAAGGATAATGTGCGTATTTTTGCCGTGATGCCCGGTATCATTGAAAGTGAAGTGTGGCAGGATAAAGCAAAACTAAATCCGCAATATGTAGAGCAAAGAAAGGCAGAGCAACCGCTTGGGAGATTTGCCTATCCTATTGAGATAGGAGAGTTTGTCGCTTCATTGATTGTAATGAATAATCCCCTCTGCAATGGGGCTATCTATACACTTACAGGTGGTGTATAGGAGTAAAAAACAAAGGAGAACACAATGTTAAACAAAATTGAAATGCACGATAGAATGGTGTCACATCATATTTTGGATTATTATGAGGCGAGTGAAGATGAGACAAACAAGAGAATCTTTGAGCGATGTCATAAGTATTCTAGATGTGATGAGATTGAAGAGTTTTCTTTGGAATTTCCAGAGGAGTTTCCCGGACAGCAGTATATGGGAGCAGATCCTATCGTAAGGAGATTTCAGCAACTTATGTTGCAGAGTATTAAAGCTAAAAATGTGCTAGAGATTGGCACTTTTGTGGGGGCTTCTACGATGAGTATGGCTAGCTCTATTGGTGAAGATGGGCGTGTGTGGAGTATTGAGAAGTATGACAGGTTTGCCAAGATTGCTAGGAAAAATTTTGAGAAAAATGGTGTGAAAAATATCACATTGCTTGAGGGTGATGCATTTGAGATATTGCAAACTTCGCTCCATAGTGCGGGGGGGGGGGTAGCTTTACCTGCTTCCTTTGATTTTATTTTCTTAGATGGGAATAAGGAGCATTATGCGGATTATTTTGAGATTTTATGGGATTTCTTGCGTGTGGGTGGAATCTTAATGGTAGATGATGGGCTGTTTCAAGGCGATATTTTAAACGATGTGCCTACCACACAAAAGGGACAGGGTGTGTTAAGGTTTTTAGAATCTGTGCGTGTTAAGGATAAGGCTTTTCCTGTGCTTTTACCTTTGGGCGTGGGAATTGGCTTTGTGTTGAAGCAGGGCTAGATAAGTGAAATATAAAAATAATAAGGAGTAAGAAAATGTTTAAAAAGTGTAAGGATTTAGTAAAGGCGATACTACCAACTTCGGTGTATAGGTTATTGCATGAAGGGATTTCGAGATGTATGGGTTATGCAACATTTATAGTTAAGCTTATACTATTTCCGTTTGCGGGGCTGTATATGTGGGTTTTGAATCTTAAGCAGCCCACGAGAGTAACAACACTTATCTCTTGTAGGATTGGGCATTTGGCACTTAATACGGATTTATTTACTAGAGTACATAAGCACAAAAAGGAAAAGATCATTTTTATTGTGCCTTATCCTATCTCAAATGATTTTTTGCTTGAGCGATGGGGAGATATAATTGAGATTATCACTTATGACAAACAGCCATTTCTAGCAAGATTTTTAGATACCTTGCCTTTATTTTTACATGCAGATGCATTTTATGGACACAGCGTATTCTATGCAAAATTTTTAGATGTTTTACCATTTAAAATAACGACACGCCTTGCTTTTGAGTTGCCATATGAGGGCAATGAATATGACATATATCTCAACACAAAGAGCAGTTTTTATTTTACAGATTCTGAGAAACAAGATGGCGATAGAATCTTGGAGGAAATGGGTATAGGCAAAAATGATTGGTTTGTCTGCGTTTTTGCAAGAGATAGTGCATATTTGGATAAGCACTATGGTGGCTACGATGAAAATGGCGACAGAACAAATACTTGGTTACATAATGACTATCGAGATAGCGATATAGATAGTCTGAATCTAGCCATTGATGAGATTTTAGCTCGTGGTGGATTTGTAGTGCGACTTGGTAAGGTTGTGGCTAAGGCGATGAGCTATAAACACGACAAAGTGATTGACTATCCTCTAAGTAAATGGCGAAGTGATTTTATGGATATTTATTTGCAGTATAGGGCAAAATTTGTCCTATCATCTTCTACTTCTGGGGCTACCGATGTGTGTTCGCTTTTTGATACGCCATATTGTGGGGTAAATACACCTGCTTATTGGAATATACCCTACAAAAATGCCATTCAAATTCCAAAAATATATCGTCATAAACATAATGGAAAAATGGTAGGCTTACAAGAGTGGATCAAGCTTGTTGAGACACAAAAAGCAGATCGCCATTATGGCTGTGATTATGAAGATCCTACACAACTTAGTATTTGGCACTCTGGTTTTTATGCAAAAAATGAGCTTGAAATCATCAATAACACGCCTGAAGAGATTTTGGAACTTACAAAAGAGATGTTTGAGCGACTTGATGGAAGCTTTACGCAAAGCGATGAGGATAAAAAAAGACAGGAAAAATACCTTGCTATTAATGCGACTTATCTTCCGGTAAAAGAATGTAAGAATCCTTACGGCAGGGACTTTTTAGCAAAAAATCCTTGGTTTTTGGAGGAATACAAGTGAAGATTTTAATCTTAAAGCTTGGCTATTCTGAGACACTTGATCCTGAGATTAGTAAAATTGTAAGTTTGGGTGATGTGGTGCGTTGCTCAGTGGTGCTAGAGGCACTTAAAGAGAAATATCCACACTCTCATATCACTTGGCTTGTAGCTCAAGAAGCACTGCCACTAGTGGCACAGAATAAGTATATTGATAGGGTGCTTGTGTGGGATGAGTTTGTGCCATTTGTGTTGATGAAAGAGCAATACGATATGGTAGTCAATCTTGAGAAACTTCACGGAATCTGTGCATTAGCTGATATGATACAGGCTTGGGAGAAAGTTGGCTTTCGGTTTAACACACAGAGTGGAGAATATGATACTTATATGCAGGGTTTTGTTGCCAAAAACTACATACGCGATAAAGAAAGTGGCAACAAAGCACACGATATTTGGCAGAAAATCATTGTGGAAATGGTAGGCTGCACTTGGCGTAATCAAGAATATTCTCTAGGCTATGTGCCAAAGCCAAAAGAGCATTTTGTCGTGGGGCTCAATCATTTTGTGGGAAGTAAATGGCCTACTAAAGCTATGGGAAAGAATAAATGGGAGCAGTTAGCTCAAAGGCTAGATACGCTTAAGCTTACATATAGTTGGCAGCAAGGAATGAATAATCTTTATGATTATATGGATTGGATTGCTGGGTGTGATGTGCTGGTAAGTAATGATAGCTTGGGTGTGCATTTGGCATTGGCTATGAAAAAGAGAGTGGTGGTGCTATTTGGTCCAACAAGTGGGGAAGAGATATATCTCTATGATAGAGGCATAGCCTTATATCCTAATGCTAAACTAGCCTGTATGCCTTGCTATAAGCCTTATTGTGAAATGGATTCTCATTGTATGGATTTTATAGAGATTGATAAGATAGTGGAGTATATTTTAAAATAGATTTATTTTTTTTGCTACAATACACAACTTAACTTTCTAATTTAATTTCTCGGGGTGTTTTTATGTCTTTGTATCAAATGCTTTCTCCTTATCTTTTCAAACTTGATGCTGAAAAAGCTCACAATCTAGCTGAATCTTTTATTAAGCGTGTCTTACCTTTGCCTTTGGTGCAGGACTATGTGGCAGGGAAAAATTGTGTGGTGGATAAGGCATTAGGCGTTGAAGTTGCAGGTATGAGATTCTATAATCCTGTGGGCTTGGCGGCTGGATTTGATAAAAATGCTACGATGATAAAGGGGCTTACCACTCTTGGATTTGGGTTTTTGGAGATTGGCACAATCACTCAAGCCCCACAAGAAGGCAATTCAAAACCGCGTCTCTTTCGCCACACACAAGAGCAAAGTCTCCAAAATGCTATGGGTTTTAATAATCAAGGCTCACTTGCTATTTCAAAAAGATTAAAAGCATTTTACCCCTATACTATCCCGCTTGGCGTAAATATTGGCAAGAATAAAATCATCGCTCAAAGCGATTCTTTGAAAAACTATGAAAATGTTTTACTTGATTGCTTGGAGGTTGGGGATTACTTCACTTTCAATCTTTCATCGCCAAATACGCCGAACTTGCGTGATTTGCAAAATGTTTCATTCGTGCAGGAGCTTTTTGCTATGGCACACACGCATACGCAAAAGCCACTTTTTTTGAAAATCTCGCCAGATATGGATAAAGATGAGATGCTAAAAGTTGTAGAGATAAGTATCAAAAACGGTGCAAGTGGGATTATCGCAACAAATACGACTATTGATCACACGCTCGTGCAGAATCCACAAGATAGTGGCGGCATTAGCGGAGTGGCGTTAAAGCAAAAATCAAAAGAGATTCTAAGAATCTTAAGTGAAAGCTTTTTTGGCAAGATAGCTCTCATCTCTGTTGGCGGGATTGATAACGCACAGGAGGCTTATGAGCGTATTAAGCTAGGGGCGAGTTTGGTGCAGGTGTATAGTGGGCTTGTGTTTCAAGGACCAAGCTTGTGTAGGAGCATTAATGAAGGCTTGTTACAATGCCTCCAAGCAGATGGATTCACACATTTATATGAAGCATTAGGGAAGGATATTAAAACAAAGCCAAAAACACGCAAAAAGTCAAATGCAGATAAAACGCAGGATAAGCAGGATTCTAAAATTGTCATTAAGACAAAGCCAACACAAACAAGAAAGAAAAAGCTAGATTCTAGTAAGGACACAGAATCTACCCAAAAAACACCAAGCCCCAAAAAGACAGAATCTAAAAAAACAGAATCTAAGCCTAAAAAAACAAGGGCAAAAAAGGCGGATTCTACAAATGGAACAAAGGGTAAAGCTTCTCGCACAAAAGCAATAGAATCTAAGCTAGATTCTACACAAAATCTAGCGGATAAAGATTTGCCAACATCGCAAATAGAGGCATCACAAGCACAGCAAGATTCTAAAGCAAATTCACCCAAAGAGTGAGCATAGCAAGTGAAGATTCTAATTTTAGGAGTTTTGATGAGTGTTGTAACGAGCATAAATTCAGCATTTTCAACACAAAGTGTGTTGCCTAAGCATTACACAAAAACGCTTGAAAATGGGTTAGAAATTGTGGTTGTCCCCCTGCATAATCAAAGTGGCGTGATTGAGACAAATGTGTTTTACAAAGTCGGCAGTCGCAATGAGAGTATGGGAAAAAGTGGCATAGCCCATATGCTGGAACATCTAAGCTTTAAATCTACTAAGAATCTTAGGGCTGGGGAGTTTGATGAGATTGTGAAAGGCTTTGGCGGGGTGAATAATGCTTCTACGAGCTTTGATTACACGCGGTATTTTATTAAATCAAGTGCGGAGAATCTGGATAAGTCTTTAGAGCTATTTGCCGAGCTTATGAGCAATCTTGCGTTGGAAGATAGTGAGTTTCAGCCTGAAAGGAATGTTGTGGCTGAAGAGCGATTATGGCGGACGGATAATTCGCCTATGGGCTATTTGTATTTTCGCTTTTTTAATACGGCTTATGTATATCACCCCTATCATTGGACGCCCATTGGCTTTATGGAGGATATTAAAGCGTGGAAAATTGAGGATATTAGGGCATTTTATGAGACTTATTATCAGCCACAAAATGCCATAGTGCTTGTGAGTGGGGATATTGAACCAAATGTAGTGTTTGAGAGTGCTACAAAACATTTTGGGGCATTGAAAAATAGGACAGATTCTATTCCGCAAGTTGTTGCAAAAGAGCCAAAGCAAGATGGAGAACGACGCGTGATTGTGAAAAAAGATTCGCAAGTTGAGTATCTCACAATGGGCTATAAGATTCCAAATTATTTAAGCAAGGATCAAGTGGCATTAAGTGCCATAGGGGAGATTCTAAGCAGCGGGAAGTCAAGTATCTTTCAAACCGAGCTTATAGACAGACAACAAATCGCTACGAGTGCGTATGCGTATAATATGGATTTAAAAGATGAGGGCGTGTTTTTAATCGTTGCCGCAGCAAGGCAGGGTGTGAGTGCAGAATCTGTGGAAAAAGAGATTTATACGATATTAGATATGTTGAAAAAAGGCGAGATTTCACAAGAAGAGCTAGAAAAGGTTAAAATCAATACTCGTGCGAGTTTTATATATAGCTTGGAGAGTGCAGGAGATGTAGCAGGACTATTTGGAAGCTATCTTGTGCGTGGGGATATTAGCCCACTTTTGCGGTATGAAAGGGAAATCAATACTTTAAGTATTGAAAAAATCAAAGAAGTGGCAAATACATATTTTACACAAGATTCACTGAGTGTGGTAATCTTAAAAGATACTAAGTAGGCAGAGATAAAGGAGTAGGCAATGGTGCAAGGAGCGATGAGTGCGTTAATCACGCCTTTTAAGCAGGGGAGAGTAGATTTTGAAACTTATGAATCTTTGATTAGGCGGCAAATCGCTTATGGAATGGACGCTTGTGTGCCTGTTGGCACTACTGGAGAATCTGCCACGCTTTCACATAAGGAACATATGGAATGTATTGAAGTTGCGGTGGAAGTTTGCAAAGGGAGTGGGGTGAAGGTGCTTGCTGGGGCAGGGAGCAACTCTACAAGTGAAGCCATTGAGCTTTCACAATTTGCACAAAAATGTGGAGCGGACGCATCGTTATGCGTTACGCCTTATTATAATAAACCCACACAAGAGGGTTTATTTCAGCATTATAAAGCTGTGGCAAATGCGGTGGAGATTCCTGTTATGCTTTATAATGTGCCTTCTCGCACGGGCGTGAATCTTGAGATAGAGACAGCAAAGAGATTACATAAAGAGTGTAGCAATATTTATGCGATTAAAGAAGCTGCTGGACTTATGGATAGGGTAGTGGCATTTGGTGCGGAAGTGCCAGAGCTTATGCTTTTGAGTGGTGAAGATGCGATTAATTATCCCATTCTTGCCAATAATGGTAGGGGTGTGATTTCAGTTACAGGCAACCTTTTGCCACAAGAAATTGCCGATTTGACACATTACGCATTGCAAGGGGATATGAAAAAAAGCTATGAGATAAACACAAAACTTTATGAAATAAATAAGGTTTTGTTTTGTGAGAGTAATCCTATACCCATAAAAGCGGCGATGTTTTTGGCAGGATTATTAAAAAATTTGGAATATCGTCTGCCATTAGTAGCACCTTCTAAGGAAAATATGGATAAAATACACAAAATCTTACAAAAATACGAGGTGAAACAATGAATAATCAAAATTGCACTACAAGTTTTATGAAGGGCAAAACGCTTGTGATTAGCGGTGCTACGCGTGGGATTGGTAAAGCGATTTTGTATAAATTTGCACAAAATGGCGTGAATATCGCATTTACCTATAATAAAAATGAGGAAGAGGCGGTAAAAATCGCACAAGATGTTGAATCCAAGTTTAGTATCAAGGCAAGATTCTATCCTTTAAATGTGCTTGAGCCAGAGCAGTATGTTGAGTTATTTAAAAAGATTGATGAAGATTTTTCACGCATTGACTTTTTTGTGTCAAATGCGATCATTTATGGTAAGAGCGTGGCAGGTGGCTTTGCACCATTTATGCGTTTAAAACCTAGGGGGCTAAATAATATTTATACTGCAACGGTTTTGGCATTTGTCGTTGGTGCACAAGAAGCGGCAAAAAGAATGAAAGAAGTGGGTGGAGGGGCGATTGTCTCTCTTAGTTCAACGGGAAATCTTGTATATATGCCAAATTATGCTGGACACGGGAATTCTAAAAATGCGGTAGAGACAATGGTAAAGTATGCGGCAACGGAGCTTGGCGAATGGGGCATACGCGTCAATGCTGTAAGTGGCGGTCCTATTGATACTGATGCACTTAAAGCTTTCCCTGATTATGCGGAAGTTAAGGCAAAGGTAGAGGAGCAATCCCCACTTAATCGTATGGGGACGCCTGAAGACTTGGCGGGTGCAGCGTTTTTCCTATGTGATGAGACACAGAGTGCTTGGCTGACTGGGCAGACTATTGTTATTGATGGTGGAACGACTTTTAAATAAGTCAAATCCAACGGGTATGGTGTTTTCAAGTCTTCAAAACTAAAATTTTAAATGCTGAATATTCAAGTTTCAAATCTTTTTAGGCGTATAAAAGCTATGCTTGATACGCCTTACACTCCTTTTTCTTGGCGTGATAGACAAAGCTACAAAAAAGTTTTTATGTGGCTTTTTATCTCTTTTATTTTCGCAAGTTTTTGTGTAGCTCCATTTTATATCCAGTGGATTTTTGAGCTTTGTGATGTGGAATCTCCTAAGATTCTGCTTTCTATTTTTGGGTTGCTAAGTATCGCAAGTGTGCTTTTCACACCTAAAAATCACCGCTTTAGTGTGGGATTTTTCGTTGGGGTGCTGTGGTTTTATTGGATAAGTTTGGGGTTACGATATTTTGATATGAGTGTGCTTATCCCGCTTGTGGTGGTGGCTGAAGCCTTGCTTATAGCGTGTGTATTTTATGTTGGATTATGGTGTGAATGTCTGCTGTGGCGGTTTGGCTTTATAATGCTTTTAAGCTTTTTTACACCCCTTGGGTTTGATTGGATTATGCTTGAGAGTGCATTTGCTTTTAGCTATTTTGGAGTGGATAAATTAAGCTTAGGGCTTATTGTGCTTGGGCTGTGGGTTGCTATCAAATATGAGCGTTGGTGGAAGATTGTAGGGATTTTATGTCTTGTTTTTGCTCTAGATTCTAAAACTTTTAGTGAAAATCCGCCACATATTCCGCTAAAAATTAAGCTTATACAAAGTGAAGTCAGTCAGGATATTACTTGGCGTATGGAGCAAATGGAGAGTATTTTTCAAAACTATATAGAGCAAATAGAGATAGCAAAAAATAAAGGCTATGAAGCTGTTGTTTTAGCTGAAAGTGCCTTTTATGTGCCTTTGGATTCTAAATATTTTTCCCACTTTGATAAGATTCTGCAGATGAGTAAGGATATTGTCATCATTGTTGGGGCGTTGCGTGTAGAGCAAAATGAAAATGGTGAAGTGTTGTATTTTAATAGCACTTATAAGTTTGAAAATGGTGAGATGACATTCCTTGATAAAGTGCTACTTGTGCCTTTTGGGGAGCGTCTGCCACAATTTTTACTGCCCATTGTGAATGTATTTTTTGAAGGCATTGGGGGATTTAGCCCGGGGCGTGAGTTTGGGTATTTTGACATTAAGGGTGTTAGGTTTAAAAATGCGATTTGTTATGAAGGGACAAATAGTGATTTTTATGCGGATAATCCTAGACTAGTAATTGTAACAAGCAATAATGCGTGGTTTGTGCCAAGTATTGAACCCATTTTGCAAAAAAATCTTATGAAATATTATGCGAGATTACATAATAGTACGATTTTGCACGCTACAAATCTTTCTAAAGCCGCCATTATCACACCTTGAAATTAAGTGTTTAAAGTTTTGCGTTTTTAAGCCGATATCAACTTATTATGCTATTATACGCATTTTAGAATCAAACATAAGGAGTTAAAAATGATTCGTGTAAAAAGAATTTTCTTGTTACTTGCTTTGGCTGGGGGTGTGGTGTTTGCTGCTCCAGCTAAAAACAATAATGACATCAAAAAGCAGTTGTTGGGGAATTTTGCAAGTGGGTCAATTCTCAATGGTTCAAATAAGGCTGGGAATGTTCAACGCTGGTATCTTTTTAGCGAGGGGCATTTGGGCTATTCTTATTCAATGCTTGGCGATTTGAATCTGCATTCAGCTGATGTGGGTTATTCTATGTATATCACATCTATTAAGTCTGCAAGTGGGTTGCGTCCGTATGTTGGGACTGAAATCACCGCTCCAATTTATGTTAAATCCGTTGGGAATTCAAATGCTTTTTGGCCCGGACAAAATACAGGTTTACCCGGTGGGACAAAGGTAATGACGGATTTAGGTTTTAATGGTTGGGGTGTGCAAGTGCCTGTGATTGTGGGGGTGCAAGCAAGATATTTTTATATCCAAGGTATGGTGGGCTATGCCTATCATAGTATAAAGGATAATTTCTATATCAGCGATACACAAAATGACACTTCGCTCGATAATGTCTATCACGGCTTGACTTATGGTATCGGTATGGGTGTGAAAGTGTCAAATGTATTTAGCGTAGGGCTACGCTATGTGATGGGGCAGATGACAAGCTCTTCACGCACACCGGGTCCATCAATCAACACAGATTCTATGCGGTCCAAAGACTTTAAAAATGACTATCAGCGTATGTCTATTATCTTTGGTGTAGTGTTCTAAGATTCTATTTTTGTAGAGAAGCTCTACAAGACAATCGCTTTTGGTAGCCACTCTCGCTAGAGGGTGGCATTTTTTTTGCTTCATATCTTTGGAAAATTTCTAAAGGTAGCCTATGTCTCAACAAAGTTTTAATATCGCTTCAGCCGTGCATTCAGCCTTTAGGCTTTATGAGGAAAGCCAATATCACGAGTGTATGGATATTTGCATTCAGATTTTAGGTATAGATTGCACGCGTGCAGACATTTGGAGTTTGGCAGGTATTGTTATGCTAAAGCTTGAAATGTATGAAAAAGCGGTGGAATACTTTACCCAAGCCTCAAATTTTGCCCCAAATGACTTTAGCCATAGGATAAATCTCGCAGAAGCCTACCGCCGCGGTGGGAATCCACAGGCGAGTATTGCTGAACTTAGCTTACTTTTAACGCAAGAAAAGGTAATGGAAAATAATCCAACCTTGCATTTTAACCTTGCAAAAGCCTATTCTGATATTGAAGATTCACAAAACTCCATTAAACACTACACTATCGCTATTAAGCTTGATCCCAACGATTTGGGAGCGATGTTTAATCTCGCCAACGCACAAGTGAGCTTGAAGCATTTTGGGGAGGCAATTGAGCTGTATTTGAACGCTTTAAGCAAAGGCTATCTTGATGCGGGTGTGAATCTGGCTAATACTTATGTGCAAATTGGGCTTTTTAGCGAGGCATTGGAGGTGTATCGTGGCATTTATCAATACTACAAAGATGATAGTGATTTTTTGTTTAACTATGCTAATGCGTTAAATTACGCAAATGCTCTGCCCCAAGATACGCAAACACTCTATCAACAAGCCATAGGGCTTAATCCACAAAAAAGCGAGTATTGCATTAACTACGCACATTTTTTATTAAAGCATTTAGATTTAGTAAATGGATTTAGAATCTATGAAGAGCGTAAAAAGCTCCCAAATATGCTTCCACAGGGCATTACAAAGCTTTGGGAAAAGGGCGAGTGTTTGAGTGATAAAAATGTGCTTATCTATCACGAGCAGGGGCTTGGAGATTCTATTATGTTTAGTCGCTTTGTGCCACTATTGCAAAAGGTTGCTAAAAATGTGCTTGTGCTGATACAAGAGCCGCTTTTGCCACTTTTTAAAAAGTTTCATATGCCTTGTGTTTGTGGCATTGCACAGGACTTAGAATATGATGTGGCAATCTCCCTTCTATCTTTGCCCTATGCGTTAGGTGTGTCCCATAAGCAAGAGCTAGAATCTTTGTCTTTTTGCGATACGCCTAGAATGGAAACTCACAAGATCAAAACCTATGGGGTCAAAAAAATCGGCATTTGCTTTAGCACAGATTCTGCTTTTCCTGAATCTGCGAATAAGAATATTCCCCTTGAAGTGCTGATGAGTGCGTTGCGAGATGCTCAAAGGCTGGGTGTTGAGATTTACTCCATTAATAAGGCACATTGTGAGAATCTAGATAAATTTGGGATTATCCAAAAGCCAATGAATGATTTTTTACAAACTTATGAGATTATCAAAGAGCTAGATTTAGTCATTAGTATTGATACTGCTGTGGCACATTTAAGTGGGAGTATGGGGAAACATACGCTTGTTTTACTCAATAAACGCTATGATTGGCGGTGGGGTAATGGTATAAGTACGCCGTGGTATGAGAATGTGCTGTGTATGACACAAAGCAAAATGGGGCAGTGGAGCGATGTAACGCAGAATCTTAAATCATATTTGGGAAGCTATATTTAGCTTTAGCTAGATTCTAGGTGAATCTAGCATACAATGTTATTTCCAAAACTCTGTATCGTGGATACCAACATCTGCAGCTTTAAACACAGGATTCTTACCTTCTTTGCGTTGTTTTTCATAGTCTTTTAGCACTTTTATAGCGATATTGCTAAGTAGCAAAATTACCACAATATTGATACTCGCCATAAAGCCCATAAACACATCTGCCAAGTCCCAAGCGAGCTGGAGATTGAGCTGTGTGCCTACAAAGACCATTGCCACTGCTGAAAAGCGAAAGATTTGTAATGCGGTTTTATTGTGCGTGATGAATTTAAAATTTGCTTCAGCATAAAAATAATTCCCAATCAATGAAGTAAAGGCAAAAAGCACGATAGCCACACTCACAAAAAGCAAACCAAAAGAGCCAAAATAGCCCTGCATTACATTTTGCATTAGTGCCATACCTTTTGCGTCTGCATAGGTGCTTAAATCCGCACATAGCACCATAAACGCACTTGCCGAGCAAATAATAAGCGTATCAATAAAGACGGAGAGTGTTTGCACCATACCTTGTTTGGCGGGGTGGCTTGTGTGTGCGGCAGCTGCGGCATTTGGGGCAGAACCCATACCGGCTTCATTTGAGAAAAGCCCCCTTTTTACGCCAATGACAATGGCACTTCCTGCGAAACCACTAAAGATAGCTTGGAAGTTGAACGCCTCTTGTAAAACATTGCCAAAGATAGCAGGAAGCCTATCAAGATTCATACCGATGACAATAAGAGCCACCACAAGATAGCCAAATGCCATTACAGGCACAAGCACGGTGGAGATGGTTGCTGAGCTTTTCCCACCGCCAAAAAAGAAGAAGCTCACAAGTGCGGCAAGGATAAAGCCTACAAAAAATGTAAAATAGCCTTTATTAAAGCTTTCGCTACCTACAAAAATTTCAAATGCGGAAGTGAGTGTATAGGACTGCAATCCGTTGAATCCATAAGTAAAGCACAAAATAAGTGAGATAGCAAAGATAACGCCAAGTGCGCGGGACTTGAGAGCTGTTTCTATATAATAAGCTGGACCGCCTTTGTAGCGATGCTCTCCATCACTTCGTTTATATACTTGAGCGAGAGTAGATTCTACAAATGCACTTGCCCCACCCACTAAGGCAGTGAGCCACATCCAAAATAAAGCTCCCACGCCACCGCTGACGATAGCCACAGAAACACCCACAATATTGCCAATCCCCACGCGTGAAGCAGTAGAAATCATCAACGCTCCAAATGGCGAGATATGCTTTTCGTGGCTTTTTTCTTTTAGCACCATAAAGGCGTCCTTAAGAAAGCGAAGCTGAATGAATCTTGTGCGGATAGTTAAGTATAAACCACATAAAATCAGTGCAAATACAAGCCAATAAGTGTATAGAAAGCCACTTGTGCTATCAACAATGCTATGAAAAATGTCAATAAAACTTTCCATTCTAATCCTTTGAAAATAAATGTAAAAGCGTATTTTTTCATAAAAGAGTAGTTTGCGTATGTGGCATAGCGGTAGAATGACAAAAAAAGAATCTTATATGCTACGATTTGTATCATTTTTAGAATCTAAACATATCAATAAGATACAAAATGTAACATATAACAATCAAAGCAAGGCAAAAGGATAGAAAGAAGCAATATTCGTTTTTAGCGTTAGGTGAAGTGTCTTTGCTTGAAATATTTGACTTTTAGATTTTTTATTTATTTTTTCTGTCATACTGAGCCACAGCGAAGTATCTATATTTTTTTTTGTGATTCTAAGTTTTTGTTTTTTTTATAAGGGGGAGAGATTTAAATTTGCAAGTGTGGATTAGTGCTTACGCACGAATGAGAAGTCGGCTCATCTTGCCACTCATTCCCCTTTTTTATAAAAATTCTAAGTGTGGATTAAAACAATAGAATCTACTTATCAAGATTCACAAATATAAAAAATATTCTCTATCACTTCCGCAAAAAGAAAAAAGGTTTATCCTCTCCCGTTTACAGATATACCGCTCACCCCTTAGCCCCGAAAAAGTCTCCGCTTTTTACCCTTATGGGATTTGCGAGACTACATCGGCAATCAAGGGGCGAGCCTCGCTATTCTGCTTCTAGCATAAAATCGGCAGAGGGACACTTCTGCCCGCCTTGAATCCGATTTTATACACCACAAAGCAGGCGAGAGTAATGGTTGCACACTTTGTGTGCAACCATTAATTCTATGGATTCTGTTAGCGCAGAATCTCAAGTAGATTCTAAAACTATAGCAGTGGCAAGGCACGACTTTGCCACATAAAATTAAATCGCGTGAAATGCAAACCTATAAAAGCGTTGTAGGGGTGAGCGACACGATTGCGAACGATATATAAGGGGGAGCGAGTGGCACGACTACGAGCCGACTTCGCATTCGTGCGTAAGCA
Source organism: Helicobacter cinaedi PAGU611 (assembly GCF_000284635.1). Lineage (NCBI taxonomy): Bacteria > Pseudomonadati > Campylobacterota > Epsilonproteobacteria > Campylobacterales > Helicobacteraceae > Helicobacter > Helicobacter cinaedi. The sequence goes on from NC_017761.1 coordinate 786,001, forward strand.
CTAATCCACACTTGCAAATTTAAATCTCTCCCCCTTATAAAAAAAACAAAAACTTAGAATCTAAAAAAAACATAAATACTTCGCTCACGCTCAATATGACAAAGAGAGAAAACAACAAACAAGACTAAGAAAGAAAAAACAGATTCTAGAATCTAACATAGTGATTTTTGGTAGTTTTTTGTAGTTTTTGTATTGAATAAAAGAGCTACTTTGGCAAAGTCCTAGTAATGACATAAGATAGACATTTTGATACAACAAGTAAAAACATTAGAGTGATACAAATCCCCTTAAATCTGGTCCCACTAGAATAGACTTTTCCAAGCCACCTCTAGTGGGTGCTTTGAGCGTTTTCAAAGCTTGAAATATCCTAAAACACGCAACTCTATCTAAACAAGTCATACCAAAATGTCAAAAAACGCCTAACTAGGGAATGCCACAAGGGCTTTTAATGCCTTAATGATAGGTAAAAGGTGTTAAAATAGAGTAAATCATCTTGGTATTTTATAGAGAATCTTATTTTAGGCTTTATTCTTTTACACATTTTTATAATATCTAATAAAAATTATAAATGAGAGTTTTTGGGTTTGGTGGATTCGTATATGAGGGATTTGTAAGAATCTTAAAAGCTTAGAATATTTAGAGATTTGCTGGGTGGGAGAGTAAAGGTAGTGGGGAAGTAAGATATATATATGGGGGGGGGGGGGGTAAAAGCTCAAAGGTAGAATCTATGGAGCAGAATCTAAGATTTAGCGATGTCTTTCACGCTAAAGATTCTAGCACGCTAAAGATTCTAGTGGTAGCCTTGTGTTTTAGCGGTGTTTTGGAGATTGATAACAAGCTCATCATAGCTGACATTTGCATTTTTAAGCGTTGAGCTAAGCTGCTCTAGGGAAGCATTCATACCGCCTTTAGATTCTATCTCACAGAGTTTGGCATATAAATCGCTCATAAATTTCACGCCCTCTTTGCTTGGGCGGCGGCGGACAGAGTAATAGCCGATGATGTTGTGATTTTCATCAAATGAGGGTGTGATATTGGCAAATACCCAATATATATTTTTTTCACGCGAAAGATTTTTGACAAAGCCGAAAAATTCCTTGCCATTTTGCACATTATCCCATAAGAGTTTAAAGGCGATTCTAGGCATATCCTTGTGGCGAATGATGTTGTGAGGCTTGTTTAAAAACTCCACTTCTTTATAACCGCTAAATCGCACAAAATCAGCATTGCCATAAGTGATATGCCCTTTTAAATCTGTCTTTGAGGTGATAAGTGTGTTGTTTTCAAGGTAAATTTCCACAGCTGCCCTTTGTCAAATAGTATCAAATGGAATATTTAAGATTCTGCCATAGCCACATAAGCATTCTTAAAAAATATTAAAGTTAAGTTATAATAATGTTTTTATTAAATTTAGCTTAAAAATGGAGAATAAGATTTGGAATCTTTGCTTGTGGCGGCATATAAACCACCTTTTATCAGCTCAAATGCGTATCTTGGGCGATTAAAAAGGCATTTTGGTATAAAAAAAGGTGGCTATTTAGGCACACTTGATCCATTTGCTCAAGGTGTGCTTGTGGTGGGTTTTGGGAGCTATACGCGGCTTTTTCCACATTTGCAAAAAACGCCTAAAGTGTATAGGGCGACTTTGTGGCTTGGGGCAAAATCATTAAGCCTAGATATTGAACATATCACTTTGGTTGAATGTGTAAAAGAGCAGAGCAAGGCTCATATCAGCGAGATTCTAGAATCACTGCGGGGCACTTTGAGCTACACTCCGCCAAAATTTAGCGCAAGGCATATTAATGGTAAAAGGGCTTATGAGCTTGCAAGGAGGGGCGAAGAGTTTGAACTCTCACAAACACAAATGACAATTTATGATATAAAGCTACTGCATTATAATCACCCATTTTTGCATTTTGAAGTGAGTGTGAGTGAGGGGGCGTATGTGCGGAGTATTGGAGCGATGATAACAGAAAATCTTGGGGTGAATGGGGTATTATCACATCTAGAGCGTGCGAGTGAGGGGGAAATGAGTGTGAGCCAAACTCAAGGATTAAAGATTCTAAATCCCATTGAGTTTTTGCCCTATAAGAGACTAGAAAATATGCAAAAATTTTATGATGATATGTGTTGTGGTAAAAAGATTTTGCTAAAAAATACAGAAAAAGGCAAATATATAGTGTGTTTTGATGATTTTTTCTCTATAATTCAAGTTTTGAGTGATGGTAGCGTAGAATATATTGTGAATAGGATTGAGTTATGTTAATACTTTCAAGAAAGCAAGATGATAGTGTGATGATAGGCGATGAGATTGAAATAAAGGTGATTTCTATTGATAAAGGCAGTGTGCGACTGGGCTTTTCCGCTCCTGAATCTTGTGTGATTTTACGCGGGGAGCTCAAAGAGGCGATTACAACGCAAAATAAACAAGCCTCTCAAGTTATGGATAAAAACGCCATAACGCAAATCAAATCCCTTCTTAAAACAAAACACAAAATGCAATAATGGGCTTTAAATGACTTTCCGTGTATATCCAAAAGTGAATATTTTTTTAAAAATCGTGGGCTTTGAGGCGGGATTCCATATGTTAAACTCACGCTTTGTCTTAGCCCAAGGTAGCTTGTATGATGAGATGTGTATCACGCAAAAAGATAGCTTTTGCATAAAGGGTGATTTTGGCTGCGAGATACAGGAAAATCTTATTTTCAAAGCAAAATGCGTTTTGAGTGAGTATCTAAGCCAACAAGGCAGGGAGACATTAGGCTTAGAATCTTTACATATAGAGGTGCAAAAAAGGATTCCACAAGGTGCGGGACTAGGTGGGGGCAGTGCAAATGCGGGGACATTTCTTAGGGGGGCAAATGAGTTTCTATCTTTGGGACTTAGAGAAGATGAGCTAGTAGGCATTGCTAAACATATCGGGGCTGATGTGAGCTTTTTTGCAAGTGGATTAATGAGTGCAAATGTCAGCGGTAAGGGGGACAGAATAGAATCTATGCAGGAATCTGTGCTAGAGTGCGAGATTTACACGCCGAGCTTGTTTTGCGATACAAAGAGCGTGTATAAGGCATTTGCAGATTCTATCCGCGATAAGTCTAGGCAGTATTCTTTGCCAACTACGCGGTGGTTTTGTATGGAAAGCAAAGAGATTTTAGAATCTCAACCTGATGTAGCGGAGCTGAATGATTTATTTGAAAGTGCGTGTGTGTGCTATCCATATTTAAAAGAAGTGGCAGATGAGCTAGGGCAAGGGTGGTATTTTAGCGGCAGTGGCAGCAGCTTTTTTAAGCTTAAGGGAGAGGGGTAATGCAGGAAAAAATCATTGCCAAGAATAAAAAGGCGTTTTTTGATTATGAGATTTTGCAGACTTTAGAATCTGGCATTGCTTTGCTTGGTAGCGAGGTGAAAAGTATCCGTGCTGGGCGGGTTAATCTCAAAGATAGCTTTGTGAGAATCGTGCGTGGGGAGGCGTTTTTGTTTAACGCACATATTTCATTTTTGGAAACGACTTTTACGCATTTTAAGCCAAATGAGCGGCGAGAAAGGAAGCTCTTGCTTCATAGAAGTGAGATTGATAAGCTTTTTGGCAGTGTGAGTAAGGAAGGGCTATCCATCGTGCCTTTAAGTATGTATTTAAACAAAAGAAATAGAATCAAGCTGTCAATCGCCCTTGTGCGTGGGAAAAAGCTCTATGATAAGCGTGAGAGTATAAAGAAAAAAACGCTTGAAAGAGAGGCTAGGGCAAATATGAAAGACTATGGGAAAAAGATTTAGTATGTGTGAGAATCTCCACAACATCACACAAAGGAGTTAATGTGAAAGAAATTGTTGATTATGGGGTGCTTGGAATCTTGCTGTTTTTAAGTATTGTGGTGCTTGGCGTGGCATTAGAGCGGTGGTGGCTGTATCGCAAGATTAACCTTGCGGAGTTTAAGGACAAGCGAGTATTGGAATTACTCTTACATAAGCGTTTGACATTGATTGCTACGATTGGCTCAAACGCACCATATGTGGGGCTTTTGGGAACGGTTATTGGCATTATGGTAACTTTTGTTGAGATTGGCTCAAACTCGCTTGTGGATACACAAAGCATTATGGCAGGACTTGCCCTTGCGTTAAAAGCCACGGCTGCGGGGTTAGTCGTTGCAATACCGAGCATTGTATTTTATAATCTTTTGTTGCGCAAAGCTGAGGTGTTGCTTTCACTTTGGGATATTACGCATAATCCTTTAAACTCATCACACAACGCACCAAAGGTGGTAAGCAAATATGATGTGTAACAGACTAGATTCTATGGCGTGTATGGTATTTGTAGTGTTATTTTGGGGGAGAAAATGAAAAAGATAGATTCACTTAACCTTATTCCCTTTATTGATATTATGCTTGTGTTGCTAGTGATTGTGCTGACAAGTGCTTCTTTTGTCGTGCAGAGCAGGATTCAAGTAGATGTCCCGCAGATTGAAGATACACAGGGAAATAATGCTGATAAAAAGGATACGCATAGTATCACAATCAATAAAGAAGGGCAGTTTTACCTTGATGATAGGGCGTTGGATTTAGAGGAGTTAAGGACACATTTAAGTGAATTTGATAAAAATACGCAGATTATTATTCGTGGGGATAGACAGAGTGATTTGGAGTTTTTTCTTAAAATTACAACAATGCTGCGTGATATGGGGATAAATGATGTCTATGTCATCACAGAGCAAAAATAAAGGCAAGGAGCGTGTATGCAAGAGATAAATTGGCTGATTAATATTTGTTTTACTATCATTATGGTGGGGCTTTTTGTGTGGGATTTTAGGACTTTTGGTGAGCCTACACATAAGGATTTTAAGGCAATTATTATGAGTGCTGGGGTGCTTGGGACTTTTGTGGGGATTTTTGTGGGGCTTATGGGCTTTGATACTTTGGCATTGCAAGATTCTGTGCCTTTATTACTTGATGGATTAAAGACGGCGTTTTACACCTCTATTGCGGGTATGGGACTTGCCATTACGCTTTCAATCATTCAAAGATCAAAGGACATTAAAAGCACACAAGATATGAATATTGATTATATCCTTAATCAAGCACAGAATCTAAGCTACCTTAAAGGCATAGAAAAGGGTATGGAGGGGCTAAATAGCAAAACAATAGAGCTTCCTACAAAAAGTGATATGCTTCAAATCAACACCACAACAAACGCCCTTTTAGAATCTAGCTTAAAAAAGATTGACACCTCCTTGCAAGAGGCGATTAAGCAACTTGCTTCAGGGGCTTCAAAAGAGCTTATTGCCGCATTGGAGCTTGTGATTAGAGACTTTAATCAAAACTTACAAAATCAGTTTGGAGAGAATTTTAAAGAGCTTAATAGCGCTGTTGGCAAACTGCTTGAATGGCAGAATAATTACAGGGATAATGTAGAGCAAAGCCAAGCGTTATTGTCTCAAACACAAAATGCCCTACAAGATAGCACAAAGGCTATGGGGCAAACTCAAGCGACTTTAGAATCTATCACAGCACAGAATAAAAGTGCAATGGAATTTTATGCCAAAACGCTTAGGGTGATTGAAGAGATGAAAAATAAGGGCGAGATTTTAGAATCTCAACTTCAGCAAATCTCCACATTGGGGGAAAATGCCAAAGTGTGCCTTGCTGATATGGAGAAGTTTTTTGCGGGTGCGACACAGGGCTTTGCTACACTTGAAACCCAAGCCAAAGAGCAGTGTATTAAACTTGAAGAGGGCATTAAAGAGTATTTTAGCAAGTTTGATGAACACGCAAGTGAGAGTATGGAAAATCTTAGACGATTTATGGAATCTAGCTCAAAAGAAGCAACCACCTCTCTTACAGAGATTTTGGATAATCACACCTTGCTTTTCCGCACACAATGCAGTAGCTTTGCTAATGAGAGTGGAGAACTACTCAAAGGGCTTTTAGATTCAGCAAATACACAGCTACAAACACTGAGCAAAGAGCTAGAGAAAAATATAGAACAAAATAGAGAATCTAGCACACATAATGTCGCGGAGTTTGCTAGACTGCGAGAGCATATTGCCACAAATCATAGTGCCATTGTAGAGAGTTTGGAATCTAGCCTGTCGCGTTTAAATAGCCATAATGAAAGCATTATGCAAGATATGTCAAAGGGTATGAAAAATATGCAGGAGATGTATCTTTCAACTTTGAGTGCGAGTATGGATTCTGTAATGACAAAAGAGCAGGAGATTATCAAAGCAAGGGTAGAAGCCTTAAGCGAACTCGCACAAAGGACAGATTCTAATCTTAATACGCAATATGAGCAGGTGAATAATTTCTTAAAAAAACTTGCGACAGAGTATTTGAAGATTCTGCAAAAGCTGACAAAAGATTCTGTGGCAATTCCCAAAGATATGGGTGTGCAAGTGGTAAAAGACTTTGGCGACTTGCAGCATAATCTTCTTTCACATCTAGGCAATCTTAACGCCCAGATTCAGCATAATAGTATGCAGCTTGTTGAGCTTTACCGCAATGTGGAGAATCTTTTGAAAGAAAATGTGGAAGGGAATAAGTCCTTGCAAAATGAGATTAGAGAGACTTTTACTAGCCTTGATGATTCAATGCAGGGCAGTATGGAGAATTTCAAGGAGAATTATGAGTGGTTTTTGCGGCGTGTGCGTGAGCTTATCGGCTCAAGGCAGTAGGGGAGTAGCAAGGGCAAATAGGCAAAGGATAAATAATGAAGCATAATCAGTGGATAAGCATTTCAGATATGATGGCGGGGATTATGATGATATTTTTGCTGATTATGGTCTCTTTTATGCTGATTACGCAAAAAACGCAAGAGGATTTGAAAATCCAAAATCAAAAACTTTTAGAGTTGAATGAAGCAATGAGTGAAATCGCACAAAATTATTCTAATCTACAACAAGAGCTGTATGAGGCGTTGCTTAAAGAGTTTGAAAAAGATTTAAAAAAGTGGGACGCACACATTGATGAGGATAATACCATTCGCTTTAATGAGCCAGAAGTGTTGTTTGATACAGGGGCAAAGCAGGTTAAGAAGCGGTTTCAGGACATTTTAGATGATTTTTTCCCGCGATATGTGAAGATTCTTTCCCTGCCAAAATTCCAAGATAGTATTGAAGAAATTCGCATAGAGGGGCATACTTCGCAGAGTTGGTTTTCAGCTCAAACGCTAGAAGAGCGATATTTGGGTAATGCTGAACTCTCACAAGCTAGGGCATTAGAAGTGCTAAAGTATTGTTTTAATCTTAAAAAGATAGATTCGCACAAAGAGTGGCTGATTAAGGTGTTTCGTGCCAATGGGCTGTCTTTTGCCAAGCCCTTAGAAGATGATGACAAATCAAGACGGGTGGAGTTTCGCGTCATCACAAAGGCAAATAAGGACTTGCTAAGAATCCTTGAGATCAGCAAAGATTTTGAGCCAAAATAACCTTTTTTTAAGTAAAAACTCGGCATAATCGCCGACTTTGATTTTAACTTTAAGGCAACAATATGAAAAGAACTTATCAACCACACACTACGCCAAGAAAGAGAACTCACGGCTTTCGTGCAAGAATGAAAACAAAAAATGGAAGACGCGTTATTAACGCAAGAAGGGCAAAAGGTCGCAAAAGACTTTCAGTATAAGCTTTGTAGATGAGGTTAGATTCTCTTAAAAATAAGACAGAATTTGACTTTATCTATAAAAATGCACAGCGTTTCTTTCATAAAAACTTCGTGCTTTACGCACTTCAAATCTCAAGCATCAAGCCTAATAATTTCCGCACTCAAAAGTTTGTAGATTCACTCTCTTCGCATAATGCAGAAGTCTATGTGGGCTTAAGCATTTCACGCAAGGTTGGCAAGGCGTGTGTGAGAAACTTACTGAAGCGGCGGCTTAAGGCGATTATGTATGAAAATCGCACCAAATTGCAGGATTATATTTTTGTCATCGTGGCAAGAGAGAGCATTATCCTAGCGGATTTTGCCACATTACAAAGGGATATACTATTTGCTTGTTCTAAAGTCATTCATTCTAAAATTATTCAAAGTGGGGCAAAATCGCAAAAATTTCCCCCAAATAACACAAAGAGAATCTAAATGTGCGTGATATATAGGATTTATATTTGTGCGTTTGTTGAGATTCCACGATGGATTTTGATTTTTTTAGTGAGGGTGTATAAAAGGTTTGTCTCACCTTTGAGCGTTGGGGCTTGTCGCTATTATCCAAGCTGTTCGGAATATGCAATGTGGCTTTTAAAGTTTGATAATCCCTTTTTAGCCGCATTCAAATCCCTTGCTAGAATCCTAACCTGCAATCAGCTTTTTAGCGGAGGCATAGCCTATCCACAAGCTACTTTATCTTTTCAAAACATCATCTTCACGCCAAAAAATGTGAAATATTGGTTTGTCCCTAGCACAAATAAAGCTTTTTTAGGTATAATGAGCGTTTTCAAAAAAACTTACACTATGCGAGTTTATATCATTAAATCACTCTAATAAAGGTAATATAATGTATCGTCCAAATGAACAAGATAGCGGTATGTCGCTTACGCGTGTGCTTATAGCCGTTGGCTTATCCATAGCATTTTTTGCTGTGTATGCGTATTTTGTCCCGCAAAAGCCAAAGACACACACTTCACAAGCCCAAAATACACAAAAGACAACAGAATCTCAAGCACAAACCGCTCCGCAAACCTCCCAACCCACACTAGAAAATTTACAAGATTCTAGCCCCGCAATAGAATCTGCAGATTCTATCTCTCCTGTTACTACACCACAATCCCTTAAACAACGCATTATCGCCCATATAGAATCTGATGAATTTGAGATTGAGATTGACGCATTAGGGCGGATTAAGCAAGTGTATCTTAAAGATGAGAAATTCACACGCCACGAGCAGCAAAGCCTTTTTGGTATGATAGGCGAGGTTTTAGGCTTTAAGTCTCAAGCTAAAGCAGAGCGAGATAAGCTCTCACTTTTTGGGGATTCACAGCTTCATACAATGGAGGTGCGTTTTACCGATACAGAGCTTAATAAAAAGGCATTTGAAACGCCTTATGTAGCGAGTGTTTCACACTTTAAGCTAGGCAATACTCCTTATGAGCTGACTTTAACGCAGAATCTCGGCGATGTGGTGCTAAAAAAGATTCTCACCATTCACCCAAATTTGCGTTATGATGTGCGAGTAGAACTCAATAAACCGGATATAGAATATTTTGTAAGCAATGGTATGCGTCCCACGGCCGATCCTGATACTTATGCGTTTAGGGGTGTGGTTACACGCAATGTCAATGATGGCGTTTTAACAAAGATAGAAGATAGTGATGCTACAGCTGACTACTTGGCAAAACAAGCTATGGATATGCGAGAATCTAGCTTTGTAGCGAGTGTGGATAGGTATTATACAAGCTTATTTTTCACACAAGCACAAAAAGGCTTGTATGTCGTAGTGAGTGGTGATAATGCACATAATCCTATGCCCTATGTGCGATTTGTGGGGAATGCGGAGTTTTCCGGCTACATAGGGGCGAAATTCTATAAAGTTTTGCAGGGTATTGATGAAAATCTCACTGGTGTGGTGGAGTATGGGCGTATTACATTCTTTGCTAAACCGCTTTTCTTGCTTTTAGAGTATTTGTATGATTTATGCGGAAATTGGGGCTGGGCGATTGTGCTTTTGACACTGATTGTGCGTGTGGTGCTGTATCCTTTGACATATCGTGGTATGGTGTCTATGCAAAAGCTTAAAGATTTAGCCCCAAAGATGAAAGAGTTGCAAGTGCGTTACAAAGATGATCCACAAAAACTACAAATACATATGATGGATTTATATAAAAAACACGGGGCAAATCCCATAGGTGGCTGTCTGCCGCTTATATTGCAGATTCCTGTATTTTTTGCTATTTATCGGGTGTTGCATAATGCTGTGGAGCTGAAAAGCTCGGCTTGGATTTTGTGGATTGATGATTTATCGGCTATTGATCCATATTTTGTGCTACCTGTGCTTATGGGGCTAAGTATGTATGTCTCTCAAAGACTTACTCCATCAAACTTCACGGATCCAATGCAAGAGAAAATCTTTAAGATGTTGCCGTGGGTTTTTACGATTTTCTTTATTATATTCCCATTCCCTGCGGGGCTTGTGCTGTATTGGACGGTGAATAATATATTCTCAATCATTCAACAAATGTTGATTAATAAGGTTATGGAATCTAAAAAGGCTAAAGAGATCGCCCTGCACCACGAGAAACACGAGCATAACAAAGAATCTCATAAAGAGACACACAAAAAACAAAAGGGGAGAAAATGAAAAAGATTGTAGAAAAAACATTAGAAGCTGCCCTTATCAAAGCATCAACGGAGTTAAATTGCTCTGTGGCAGATTTAGAATATGAGATTATCCAAAATCCAAGCAGTGGTTTTTTGGGCTTAGGCAAAAAGGAAGCTATTATTGTTGTTGAGACAAAGGGTAACAACTCTCATTCTAAATCAGCACAAACACATTTTGCTCAAACAAGCAATACAGATAATCCTAGAGCTACAAAGCAGTCAAATAAAAATTCATACCCACAAGATAGTTTTATAGAATCTGCAAGTGATTTAGATGAAAATACTGCTCCAAAGGAAAAATCTCAATCTCGTGGAGATGATTATAGCTTAGATTCACAATCAGTTTGGGGTGCACAAAGCTATGAAATATCAAGAGAGCATGAAACGCAAAAGTTCTACGAAGCACCAAAGCCTATGTATTCTAAGCAGGATAATGCAGCAAATATAGCTGAAATCCGCAAGGAGCTTGAAGCGTTATTTGCGTTCCTGCCCTTTGAGATTCATCAGTTTGAAGTGAAAATGTATGATGACAACACACTTTATATCTACATTGATGGGCGTGATTGTGCCTTGCTGATAGGGGAGAGAGGTTATCGCTACAAAGCCCTTTCATACTTGCTTTTTAATTGGATTAACCCAAAGTATGGCTACGCACTTCGCCTTGAAATTGCGGAGTTTTTGAAAAATCAAGAAGAGATGATTGATGTGTATCTCAAAGATATTGTGCGACTTGTAGAGCTTAATGGTAGGGCGCAAACAAAAACACTTGATGGAATCTTGGTGTATATTGCTTTAAGTAAATTGCGGGATTTATTCCCCGATAAGTATGTCTCTGTGCGACAAAATGAGGCAGATGAAAAATACATCATCATCAACAATTTTAGACGATAGCACCATTGTTGCTATTGCCACACCTGTAGGGGTTGGGGCGATTAGCATTGTGCGATTAAGTGGGGAGTTTGCCTATAATATCGCCTTAAAACTCACACATAGAGATTCCCTTAAGCCACGCTATGCTCATTTATGCCAAATCTATGATGAAAATACTGCTATTGATGAAGCCATTGTGCTATTTTTCCCAAAGCCACATAGCTACACGACACAAGATGTTTGCGAGGTGCAGTGCCACGGCGGAATAAGCAGTGCCAAAAGTATAGTAGAGCTTTGCTTAAGGCTTGGAGCGAGACTTGCAAATGCGGGTGAATTTACCAAACGCGCCTTTTTGGGCGGACGCCTAGATTTAGCTCAAACTCACGCCATTGCTGGAATCATACAATCCCAAAGCCTTGAAGCAAACAAGATTCTAATGCGACAGCTTAAGGGGGAGCTAAGTGAATTTGTGAAGACAAATCGCGAAAAGCTCTTAACCCTTCTAGCCTTTAGTGAAGTGAATATTGATTATAGCGAGGAAGTGGAGCAGGATTATATTACACAAATGCAAGATTCTTTGCAGGAGCTAGAATCTTGCTTTAAGCACATATATGAAGTCTCCATTATGCGACTTGGTGTGATTGAAGGCTATACGCTTAGCATTGTAGGCAAACCAAATGTCGGTAAAAGCTCATTGCTTAATGCCCTGCTTATGTATGAACGAGCCATTGTGAGTGATGTGGAGGGGACTACGCGTGATACGATTGAAGAGAGTTTGCAGATAGAAGGTGTAATCGTGCGGATTGTGGATACCGCTGGGATACGCCAAAGCCCCGATGCAATAGAACAAATCGGTATTGCCAAAACAAAAGAGGCTTTAGATAGAAGCGATGTGATTATCGCACTTTTTGATAGCTCAAGGGCGTTTGATGAAAAGGATAGAGAGATTTTAGATTTACTTGCCGCACATACAGATAAGCATATTTTGCTTGTTTTGACAAAGAGCGATTTGCCCTTAGCCTTTGATACTAAGTATTTAAGCGAGTTTGTGGCACAAAATCCTAATGTTTTGCAGGAAAGCCCTTTATATATCAGTATAGAATCTGGCGGGGCAAAGGCAGTCATAGAATCTTTAAAAACTATCATAAACACGCATAGTGGGGGAGATAGCCTTATCCTTACTTCACATTACCAGCTAGGGAGTTTAAAAAATGTGCTAGATTCTATCACTAAAGCTTATGATGTGCTAAATCTTGGTGAGCTAGAGCTATTCTCATATCATATACGCGACTGCATTACCGCCCTTTCAAATATCACTCACCCCTATGAAGATTCGCAACTCCTTGATAAGCTTTTTGGGACATTCTGCCTAGGCAAATAAGCTTAAAGAATGAAAAAAGTGAATCTTGATTTTTCACGCTCTTTTGTGGAGCAAAGAGAGATTTTTAATCGTAGATTTTGGATTAAACGCGATGATTGTATCCACACATATTGCAATGGCAACAAGGCACGGAAATTCTTTTCACTGCTAGATTCTACACATAAGGTTTGGATAAGCTATGGGGGCAATCAGTCTAATGCGATGTTTGCTCTTGCCTACCTTGCTTCAATCAAGGGTGTGGCATTTCACTATGTGATGCCCTCTTTTTATGGTGAGCCTATCGGGAATCTTCAAATGGCTTTAAGCTTTGGTATGACGCCTCATACACTGCCTTTTGGCTCAAGTGTGGCTAAGCTAGAATCTTATGCTAAAACTCTAAGCTACGACAATGCCCTTTTTATTTCACAAGGTGGAAGTGTGAATCTGGCACAAAAAGGTATGAATGCCTTAGCTAAAGAGCTATCTCATAGCATTGTAAGCATTAAAAATATTGAAAATATTAATGGTAGCCCTATTATTTTTTATACAAGCGGGAGTGGTGTTGGCGTAATGGCGTTAAAAAAGGCATTAGATTCTTATTTTCCTAATGCGTCTTTGGTGGTATTAGCTTGTGCTAAGGGGGATTTGGAGCAAAAATTTTTAGCTCATAGTCTTACGCCCCCGCTTATTTTACAAGCCCCATTTGCCTTTGCCAAGCCAAAAAAAGAGATTTGGCAGATGAGGGAATACCTTAAAAGCAGGGGGCTAGTGTGCGATTTAATCTATGATAGCGTGGGCTTTTGCGTGATAGAGAAGCATTTGGAGAGGTTTCAGGGGCGGGAGCTTGTATTTATCCACTCTGGCGGATTGCTAGGGGATATTTCACAAGAGCAACGCTATAAACCCCGCCATAGAATTTAAAATCTTTTTCACAACCCCCCCCCCTCATTCTTGTAAGATTATCAAGTATTGCTGGTTGCAAAAGTTTGAGATATTTACTCATATTTTTAAAATGACTTTGTCGAGAAGTAAGGATAATATCTCTTTCTGCTTGCAATACCATATCAGCTATATCTTCATGCTCTTGACAAATAAATATATCTTTTAGCTTATGATTAGGCGTATTGTATTTGTATAAATGCTTAACATCGCAAATGATTGCTTTGAATTTATGCTCAATAGATTTGAAATTTATTTTTATTAAATCCTTTTTAATGTCTTGTTGTAAGGTAGAGTAAGGCTTAGCACCCTACATACTACTTCACTCCGCAAAAATCTCTAATCGCCTCAACCTTATCTGTTTTCTCCCAAGAAAATTCCGGCAATTCTCGTCCAAAGTGTCCATACACTGCCGTTTTGCGATAAATGGGACGAAGCAAATCAAGTGATTCTATAATGCCCTTTGGGGTTAGTCTAAAGACTTTTTTCACGCATTCTGTCAGCACAGAATCTTCCACCTTGCCCGTGCCTTGCGCATCTACAAGGATTGACACAGGCTCTACCACGCCAATCGCATAGGCTACCTGCACCACCGCTTTATCACACACACCACTTGCTACAAGATTTTTAGCAACATATCGTGCCGCATACGCCGCACTTCTATCCACTTTGCTAGGGTCTTTCCCGCTAAATGCCCCGCCTCCGTGCGGACAGCTCCCACCATAAGTATCCACGATGATTTTACGCCCAGTTAGCCCAGCATCGCCTTGTGGTCCGCCAATGACAAAATTGCCCGTAGGATTGACAAAATAGCGGATATTATCGTTGAGATATTCTTGCGGGATTACCTTTTGCACGATTTCTTCAATAACTGAATCTTTCAAATGGCTTTGCTGTGTTTCTGGGCTGTGCTGCGTTGAGATAACGATTGTATCAATGCTTACAGGTTTGCCATCTTCATAACGCACGGTAACTTGGGACTTGCCATCTGGGCGTAAAAAGGGCAGTGTGCCATCTTTGCGTTTTGCTGCTAAGCCCTCTGCAATACGGTGAGAGAGCCAAATAGGTAGTGGCATAAGAGAGGGCGTCTCACGACAAGCATAGCCAAACATAAGCCCTTGATCGCCTGCACCTATCTCGCCATCGGCTCTATCTACACCTTGATTAATATCTGGGCTTTGCTCACCGATACCATTTAGCACCGCTGCGCTGCGATAGTCAAAGCCATAGAGTGCGTCTGTGTATCCGATTTCTTTCACGACTTTTCTAGCGATTTCTTGCATAGGGGCATATACGCTTGTCTTTAGCTCACCTGCGATGACACAAAAGCCATTGCTTACAAGCGTCTCACACGCTACACGCGCATTTTTATCCCGCTCAATGATGTAGTCAAGCACCGCATCACTGATTTGGTCTGCCATTTTGTCTGGATGTCCTTCGGTTACAGATTCTGAAGTGAAAAGAAATGATTTTTTCATAAACTCACCTTGTAATTTGAGATTTTTGTAAAGCAGAATGCTAACACAAAAAGTTAAACTACATATTGTAATTTTGATTTTTTAGTTAAATTCTTTCATCTTAGATTTGTTAAGTTATTCAAAATAAGGTAAAAATGGAATATATTTTGCTTTGTTTCTTGGAGTTATAAAGCTAGAATCTATATGATGAAAAGGGGCTAAAATGGCTATTGCAGATATTTCTAAAGCTTATTCTGTCGTGTATAAGGCACTTGATTACCGCTCAATCAGGCAAGATATGATTGCTTCAAATATTGCTAATGTGGATACGCCTTTCTATCGTCCAAAAGATGTGAATTTTGAGCAGTATTTAGCGCGTGAAAATAAGCGGATTTTTGGCACGGGGGAGCGAAGCTACAAGCTTGATATTGCTAAAACTGCCAAAGGACATCTTGATAGCAGACGCAATGTGAAAGATAGTGCGACTATGTTTTGGCGTGATGGACATTTGGCAAAAAATGATGGCAATAGCGTGGATTTAGATGTAGAAACAAGTGAAATGGGTAAAAATAGCACAATGTATCAAGCACTTACAAGTGCGTTGCGACGGCATAAGGGGATTTTTTCCTATGCTATGGATTCTGGAAGAAATATTTAATGAAGCTAAGGAGTGAAGATGTTTTTATCAAGTTTTGATATAAGCGGATATGGGCTTTCAGCTCAAAGGGTGCGTGTCAATACAATCTCATCAAATATTGCAAATGCTAACACTACACGCACTGATGAGGGCGGACCTTATCGTAGGAGAGAAGTGGTGTTTCGTGCGTTTGATTTTAATAAAATCTTAAATGAAAAATTGGGAAAAAATAATCAACAACTTAAATATGAAGATCCATTAAATGAGGGCGATTTGGGAAAAGAGCCAAAACCTGCTATAATGAGCGTTTATATTCAAAAGATTGCGCGTGATGATAGGGAGCCACTTATGAAATACGATCCAAGCCACCCAGATGCGAACTCTGAAGGTTATGTTGCGTATCCTAATGTTAATCCTGTTGTGGAAATGGCCGATTTAATAGAGGCAACTCGTGCGTATCAAGCGAATGTCGCAGCATTTCAAAGTGCGAAAAATATGGCAAGCAATGCCATTACGATGTTTCAAGCATAGGAGAAGTAAATGGCTAATCAATTTGGTGTGATTACAAACAACATTCAGCCTATTGGTAATCAAAAAGTAGAAAACACACAAAATAGGCAAGATGGGCTTGATTTTATTAATACGCTTAAAAGCTCTATCCAAGAGGTGAATACTGAGCAACAAATTTCAGAAAAGGCGTTAGCAGATATGGCAAGTGGGCAGGTAAAAGACTTGCATCAGGCGGCTATTGCGATTAATCGTGCGGAAAATAGTATGAAAGTAATGCTTGAAGTGAGAAACAAAGCCATTAATGCCTATAAAGAAATCCTAAGAACTCAAATCTAAGGGCATTTGTGGCGTATTATCCCAAAAAAACAGGTGTTGTTATATCTGTTTTTTTCTTACTCATCTTGTGCATCGTTGTGTTTTTAAGCATTGCGTATGTTAAGATAGTAACCCCTAGAAAACTTCCAAATCTTAGTGCTACAAAGAGTGATACTTCAGTCCGTGGCAGTCTCTATACAAGCGATGGATTTGAAATCGCATATAGCGATAAGCTCTACAAAGCAAGTGTGAATACCCAAAGTATTGATCCGGATAAAAAAGAGCTTTTTATTACGCTTTTTTCCATATATAGCGGGATTCCAAAAGATGAAGTAGCCAAAAAGATAAATCAAAAAGGCTATGTGGTTTTATCCTATACGCTTAATTCCACAATCGCTACTCACCTTAAGAATCTTAATCTCATTCTTATCCGCTACGATGTGTTTAGAGAGTATGAAGACAAAAAGGGCAGAGTGATTCAAAAAATGGGCTTAAGCATTGAAGTGAGTGGTAATAATAGAATCTACACTTATAAAAATATCTTAGAGCCACTTATTGGCTATACACGCAAGGTTGAAAGTCAAAATATCACGCGTGTTGATGGCGTGAAGGGAGTGGAGAAATATTATAATGATATTCTCTCCGCTAAGCAAGATGGCAGGATTATAGGCAAACGAGATGTGGGCTTTAATGTTATTGCCAACAAGGGAGCGAGTATCCAAAGTCGTCAAGATGGTTTTGATATTACACTAAGCATACCCTTAAGTTTGCAAAGAAAGATTGAGCTGACACTTGATGAGGCAAAAAAGCGTTATAAAGTGCGTGAGATTATCGCTGGAGTTATGGATTCTAAAACGGGTAAGATTCTAGCCCTTGCGACTTCTAATCGCTTTGATCCCAAAAGCATTCAGCAAAAAGACTATCCAAATTTGAATCTCAATGCTATTGAGTATTCCTATGAGCCCGGCAGCACGATTAAGCCAATTATCTATGCGATTTTGTTGCAAAAGGGTATGGTAAAGCCAAGTGATGTCATTGATCTTAATGATGGTTACTATAAGCTTAAAAGCTACACTATCCGCGATACACACCCGCTAAAGAGTGCAAGTGTGGAAGATATTATCGTGCGTTCAAGCAATATAGGAATGGTGAAAATTTCTCAAAATCTCAATCCAAAGGAATACCACACTGCCCTGCACGCCTTTGGTTTTGGTGAGCTAAGCGGCATTGATTTGCCCTATGAAAAAACAGGCTTAGTGCCAAGCCCAAGGACTTTTAATAATGAAGTGTATCGTGCGAGTGTGAGCTATGGCTATGGTATGAGAGCGACTTTTATGCAGCTTTTGCGTTCTTATGCGATTTTTAACAATGGAGGCTACCTTGTAACGCCTAGAGTGAGTGAGTATGTAACCTCTCCAAGCGGGGAAAAATATATTCCAAAGCAGCTTGAGCCAATAGCGATTTTATCGCCAGATGTTGTGCAGCAAGTGTATGATACGCTTATCCGCGTTGTGCAAAAGGTGATTAAAGTAGCCCAAGTTGATGGGGTGATTACCGGGGGTAAAACAGGCACGGCAAGAATTGCAAGTGGTGGCAAGTATGATACAAAATATAATGGCTCGTTTTTTGGATTTGCTCAAGATGAGACAAACTCTTACACAATCGGCGTTGTGGCATTTGAATCTGATATAAAAGATGATTATTATGGCGGTAAAACAGCCGCTCCAATCTTTAAGCATATCGTGGAGCTTTTGCTTGAAAATGGCTATCTTAAGCCCATTGAATCTCCACAAGAGACGCCAGAGACTTAAAGATTCTAAATCATTACAATATCATCGTTATAATGTGTCTTAAAAAAATAAAAGGAGCAGTATGAAAACAAAAATTGCTATAAGTATGCTGTGTGCTTTGAGTGTGGCGTATAGTGCGGCGGATAAGGCGGAGCTGCAAAAGACTTTACAGGCTAATTCCGTGCAGGGGAGCATTATCTCAAGCAGTGATTTGGCAAGTGGGCTAAGTATGATAATCATTGATGTGAATAATCAGCAAGTGCCATTTCTAGCGACAAATGATGGGAAGTTTATCTTTGAGCCTAATGCGTTGCTTATACAGGATAAGGCGGTGCAGACTAAGATTCAGGGATTCTATAAAGATTTTTATGAGAAAGAAAAGGCAAAGATTAATATTAAGTTGCAAGAGGTGTTTAAAAAGCAAAGTGCCAATGTTTTCCACTTTAAATCTCAAAAAAATGGGGTAAAGACGATTTATGTCGTCTCTGATGCGAATTGCCCTTACTGCCAAAAGGAGTTTGCAAATTTGAATAAACGGCTAGAAGATGCCAATGTAGAGCTTTTAGTCGTTGGCTTTTTGGGCGAAGATTCTATGCTGAAGGCTGCTAATGCGTTGAAAAACAAAAGTGGCAATCAAGCTAAAGATATTGCGATGTTAGCCAAACTCTATGAGCCAAAAAGAAAAGCTACAAGTATGGATACGAAACTAGCCCAAGAGCTCACACAAGCTGTGGCTGATACGGGTGTGCGCTCCGTGCCTTATATTATCGAAGATTAGGCTAATTGAAGCCTAGACCCACCATTTCTTTTTGTATCAAAAAATGGAATCTTACATTTTATTGAAGTCAAAAGTGCGAGTGTTGGGGCTAAAAGTGGCTTTGAGCCTATTTATAACATCACGCCAAGCAAGATTGAAAAGCTTATATCCACAATAGGATTCTATCTTTCAACGCAGAATCTCACGCAAGAGTATTGCCTTGATGCACTTATCATCAAAGGTGGGCATATTGAGTTTATAGAAAACATCACTTTGTGCTAAGGGCTGATGTATAGGTTGTTTTCTTGGCACACGATATTTCAGTATAAGTAAGAATAAATATTAATTTTATTGACAGTATATTTGAATCTAGTTACAATCACGCAAAATCATCAAGGAATTATAATGAAACAAATTACCATAGTATGCGTTGGGCAACCAAATGTTGGCAAAAGCTCACTTGTGAATAAGATTTGCGGTGTGCATTTAAAGGTGGGGAATTTCACAGGTGTTACGATTGAAAAAGCAGAAGCAAGAATTGAGTATAAGGGCTATATTTTGCGGATTATTGACTTGCCCGGGACTTATGCTTTAAATGAATATTCTTTTGAGGAGCAGATAACAAAGCAGTTTTTGGAAACGCAAGAATATGATGTGATTTTAAATGTGCTAGATTCTACAAATTTGGAGCGTTGCTTGTTGCTAACTACGCAACTTATGGAATTACAAAGCAAAATGTGCCTAGCTCTCAATATGAGCGATGAGGCAAAAAAGGAGGGCATTGAGATTAATAGTGCGTTGCTTGGCGAGATTCTAGGTGTGGAATGTGTGAGTGTATCGGCGTTTTATGGGGAGAATCTAGAGACTTTGCTTGATAGGCTCATTCACATTGCTAATGAGCCTTTAGAGCCAAATAAGCGAGTGTATGCTGACTTTTTAGAAAATGAAATAGGCAAGATTGAAGATTTTTTGGAGCAAAAGCATTATGAGGATATAGAGCGACTTTTGGCACTTAATCATAGGGGAGTGAGAAGTCTAAGGGATATTGCTATTAAGCTGCTTATGCAGGATAATTTTATTGCTAAAAGTTTGCACGATAAGGGTTGCTGGGTGGAGCTTAGTGAATTTGTTAATAAATGCACACAGCAGCTTTACAAGCAGTTTCAAAGTCAAAATGTGCAGGATATTTTTAATGATGATAGCATTAGCTTTGCAAAGGGTGCAAGTATGGAATCTAGCCGCACGAACGCTAAAAAACAGCTCTCTATCACACAAAGACTTGATGCGATTTTGCTGAATACTTATCTTGGGATTCCTATTTTTTTGTTTTTGATGTGGCTTTTGTTTCAGGTTACTTTTTATTTAGGCGAGTTTCCAAAGGTGTGGATTGAAGAGAGTATGGCGTCTTTTGGCGATTTGATTCAAGGGTATATTGCTAATGAGTTTGTAGCGTCTTTGCTATCTGGAGGGATTATTGCTGGGGTTGGGGCAGTGCTTAGCTTTCTGCCTCATATTTTGATACTTTTTTGTGGGATTGTGCTACTTGAGGGTACGGGATATATGGCGAGAGTGGCGTTCTTGCTTGATGGCTTTTTTCACAAGTTTGGGCTACACGGCAAGAGTTTTATCCCACTCGTTACGGGATTTGGCTGCTCTGTCCCAGCATATATGAGCACAAGAATGCTCAAAAATCGCAATGATAGAATGCTGACACTTTTTATTATTAATTTTATGAGTTGTGGGGCAAGGCTGCCTGTTTATACATTATTTATCGGGGCGTTTTTCACTCCAAGCGTGGCGGGGAATGTGCTGTATGGAATCTATATTTTTGGGGCATTAGTAGGATTATGTATGGCTAAGATTCTAAAATTGACAGCTTTTAGGGGAGATGATGAGCCATTTGTAATGGAGATGCCAAAATATCGTTTGCCAAGTCTGCGACTGATTGCCTTTAGTGTGTGGCAAAAGGCGGTAAGCTATGTCAAAAAGGCGGGGAGCTTTATACTTCTTGCTTCTGTGATTATTTGGGTGGGGACGCAGTTTCCCCATAATGAGACCTTAGAGCAGCAGACAGATGAGACAGTGAGCGCACTAGAATCTAAGATTGCGGAATTGGAGCAGCAAAGGGGTAAAGAAGGGTGTGTGCAGGAGTGGGAGCATAGGAATGCTGATGGTAGTGCGGAATGGGGTGCTTCTGTTGTGATGTGTGAAGATGGGTATATAGATAGAAGCATAGAGTCTATACAAGATGAGATAGAAAATATTCAACATACTTATCAATCAAACAAGGTGGAACAGAGTTATTTAGGACGGATAGGGAAGTTTATAGAGCCGATTTTCACACCTATGGACTTTGACTGGAAAATCTCTGTCTCACTTGTGAATGGGCTGTTGGCAAAGGAGACGATTATCTCAAGTATGGGTGTACTGTATGTGTTAGGTGAAGATATTGATGAAAATAATGATATGCCTTTGCGTGAGATTTTACAAGAGAATATTAGCTTGCCAAGTGCTATTGCTTTTATCTTGTTTATTATGTTTTATAATCCTTGTTTTGCGGCAAGTATTGTGTTTGGCAAGGAGGCGGGTGGAAAGCGGTTTATTGCGTATTTGTTTATTTTTACAAGCGTGGTATCGTATATTTTTGCTTTTGTGGGGTATAAGATTACGCAGTTGATTGTTGGGTAAGGTGTAGATTTCAAGTTTGAATCTACTCTAAAATCCGTGCGGAAAAGGCGTATTTTCTTGACAAAAAAGCGAGGTTATATTATAATCACGCCTTTTTAACTTCGTGTCGGGGCGTAGCGCAGTCTGGTTAGCGCACTTGGTTTGGGACCAAGGGGTCGAAGGTTCGAATCCTTTCGCCCCGACCACTTCTTAAGTCTTTTTTTATTATGGTGGGTGTAGCTCAGTTGGTTAGAGCATCAGGTTGTGGCTCTGAGGGTCGTGGGTTCGATCCCCATCACCCACCCCATTTTTCTTAGTTTTTTGCGTTCGTAGCTCAATTGGATAGAGCACCAGACTTCGGATCTGGGGGTTAGGGGTTCGACTCCCTTCGGGCGTACCACCTCCCTTGTATCAAAATGTTTGATGATTTTAGCTTTTGTTGGTTTTGGAGATTAGGATAAGTGTGGTTATTATTTATTTTTGAATGGATAATATATTTTATGTAAATGTTTGATTTTTCTTAGAATGCGGACAATAATGGATTTTTTTAATGATATTTCAAATTCTTTAATTCTTGTAAGGGCAATTGCAGATTTTGTAATGGTGCTTGGGTAGGTTACAGGAAACTTTGTGTTTATTATGTGAGAATTAAAAATCTCTCTTTCTCCCCCGCAGTGTGTGCCACTATTGTCAAGGCCGATCTGTTTAATATATGGAATGGCTGGACAAAGTGTGAGAGCACTATGTTTATAAGCAATGAGATAATTAAATATCGCCCAAGTTTTTATTTTACCTTTGTGATTGGCAATGAGCTGTTGAAAATAATGCGGAGCATACCCATCAATATTGATATAATCAATGTCTTTTTTTTGTAAAGTTATTCAATGCCCATTGTACATCTCTTTTGAAATACTGCCATCTATTTGCCCAAGTTGACCAACCCCAGCAGTGTGGAGATCGCCAAAAATAGCAATCCCCAAATCTTGTTTGTCAATAGGATAGCTCCACGCAGAAATGCTCCATACTTTTGATTCGTTTTCATAGCGATTGAGAGCGTCATTCATATAGTTTAAAAAAGCAGGCGAGGTAACAATATCATCTTCAAGAATAATGGCTTTGTTGAAACGATAAATAATAGCATTTATGCCCTGAATAATAGAATCTGCCAAACCAAAATTTTCTTTTCTATAAACAATCTCAATTGAAGCAAATGGAGCGAAATTATCTTGCTCTATCTCAAGCTCTTTAAGAAGTTGTCTCACTTTCTGAAAACCTTCTCTTTTTTTCAGGGTTTTCTCCATCAGCAAAAAAACAAAAAGCAAACTTTGTTTGGCCAATGTATTAGATTTTAGTGCTTCAAGTGTTTTGGATAGATGTATTGGGCGGTTGTAGGCAAAAAGTATAATAGGGGCAAGATCCACTATATTTCTCCTTGTGACACACTGCTACTATGTTTTGTGATTGTAGCAAGAAGATTGTCATAAAAATGTGGGCTTGTTATATTAGAAATATATGGATCAAGCTTTGCAAATTCCTCATTTTCGTCAAGCTTGTATGGAAAGCCTTTTTGGATTTTTTCTATAGCTTCTTGCAAATCTTGATAGGAAAAAATATGAAGCGTATTGCTTAAAAAGCGATAAGGACTAGAGTCAGAATCAAACATAATGATAGGTTTTTGAAAAGCAATCGACTCTAAACACACAGTTCCATTGAAGGTTGCAATAGCTTTTGAGTGAGCGATTAGGTCCTTTGAGCTTACTTGGAGCGACACAAGTATCGTGTTTGGCACAAGGACGATATGCTTGTAAAATTCAATATTTTTAAAAAAAGTAATATTGTGTAAAAAATAATCTGTGAGACTATCATTCATTAATAGCTGGTGAGGATGTTCTTTAACATAGAGTTTCCAGCCTTTTGGCAAAGCATTTGCTGTCATTTTAATAAGGGTAAGTTGTGCTTCAAGAGGTGCTCTACCAATAATGGCAGCCTCAGGCTCAAGATGGAGATTGAAATAGATAAAATTCTCATTGAGATCGGGTATATGAGAGTGTCTTTTATAATATCTATGCATTTGCTTGTGTTTAAAAAGTGAATAGAGTTTTTGGAAGTAATTGTATTCTAAATTTAAAAAACATCTTTTAAAGCTTAGGTTTTTCATACAAGAAATAAATTCCACAAGCATTGCTCCGCCAATTTTATAGAATAGGGCTTTAACTCTATCTTTTAAAGTCGTATTTGGATTTGTTGCGTGAGTATTGTATGGATAAAAACATTGCTCCTTGATGGGATACTTTGGCTTGTTGAATGTATCAAAAGCTAAATTCTCGCGTGTATTATAATAAAAAAGTGCAACCTGACCATAAAGTTCTTCAAGTGTATATGATGGAATATTGCGTAGTTTTGCCAATCCAAATGGAATGAGATGGTGAGGTGTAGCAAGGATCATTTCTGCATTGAGAACAAATGCAATTTGGTAAGTTTCAAAAATCTCTGCAAAAAATGAGAGATATTGATAATAAATATCTTTAGCGATAGGGTTATTGAGTATAACGCGATGAAGCATTGTTTCTATATCTATTTGAATAAACTTCATTTGCTTGATAAGATTATAGTCAATATGAGTGCAGTGCTGAATCTCAAGAAGATCTTGATAGTTTAGGGTATGGGTGAGTCTATGTGGATGGGATTCTAATAGGGTATTCGTTTTTGTATTGAATTCGCACACTAAAACAACTATATTAAAAGAGGTGTGCTTAAGAATATATTCTAATAAATTCCCCTCTCTATCTAGCAGAATAATATGTTTGCACATATGTCTGTTCTCCTTCAGAATTAATATGGGTTTGTCATTGATTGGAACAACAAGGTAAATATGGGAGAAATAAACACTGCTATGTCATATTGTAGATTTTCTTTGGCAAGTATGGTCTTAAATACGGTGGACAACATTTATTTTTCCTTAAAAAACAATGTGTTAATTGTTTTGGCGAATAGCTTATAGTTCTGGGAGGATAAAAAAGAATATGTTTCAGTGTGATATATATTCTCCAAGTCGCTATCCCAGCATTCTACAACTACAACTTTTGGGCGGTATTTATCCCAGTTGTTTGATTTCAGCACCTCTAAATCAAGCCCCTCAACATCAACGCTTAAAAAATCAATATGGGTCTCTTGCGGCAAATATTCATCAAGGATAGATTCTAAACTCCGCACAGGCACAGAGATTTCATCAATCAAACGGTAGAGTGGGTGATTATCATATTTTGTTTTTAAAATTGGACTAAAGCCATTAAGGGCGGGTTCATTAAAACTATAATAAATCATACTGCCCCCCCCCCCGTTAAAAGCTACACCACATTCAATATTAATGTCCCTAGGGCGGAAACGATTAAAAAGTTTCATTGAATTGGGCATAGCATCAATGTTAAGCCCACGCCAACCGACTTTATAAAATAAATAAGTATTTGAGAATCTAAATGGGTGATGAGCACCTACATCTACATAGAAGCCACTTTTAGCGTATTCAAAAAGCTCACGCAAGATTAAATCTTCACCTTGTATGGCGTAAGATTTGGTGTGAAAGTGTGTGATGTAGAGATTTCTTATATGGATAAGCCAAGCTTGAAGTTTATTTGGCAGGATTTTTTTAATAATATTTTTCATCACAGCCCCCAGCCATCATCAACAACTAGAATCTGCCCATTGATATATTCACTTGCATCACTGAGTAGGAACACAAGTGTCCCACTTAAATCCTGTGGGTCAAGCATACCTTTGCTTGTGCAATGCCCTTTGTAACGCTCTAAAAAGCTTTGCGGCTGATTATCCAAGATTCCACCCGGGGCAATGGCATTAGCACGGATTCCGGTGTTGGCAAGGTATTTTGCCATATAGCGTGTCATATGGCATACTCCCGCCTTGATAATGCTATATTCCACAGGGCTATCCATTTGTGTGCCAATGTAGGTATCAAACTTTGGAGCATACACACCTTGAATACTACTCATTGAGATAATATTCCCATAACCTTGCTGTTTAAAATACTTCGCAAATTGCTGTGAAGTCAGCAGATACCCACCCATCTGCATATTCATATTCGCACAAAAATCATCATACTCCACTTCAAAAAAATTCTTTTTCCCCCACATTGCTGTGCGTGGATAGGCATTATTGACTAACGCATCAATTTTACCAAAGTGGGAATGCAGTGTCGTTATAGCAGATTCTAAACTTGCCTTTGAAGTAATATCAAGCTCAATGCAGAAAATAGAATCTACATTCAAATACTCATCTTTAAGGTTTTGGTAAATAGTATTTTTAGCAGCTTCAGCAGCAGCAAGATCAATATCTGCGATAATGCCAATGCCTCCATGGCGGATAATTGCTTCTATAAAGCCCCTACCGATAAGCCCAGCTCCGCCTGTTACAACCACCACTTTATCTTTTAAAATCATATTGGTCCTTAAGAATAGTTTAATTGTAAGATGAAAATATTATAAAAAGAGTGGAATTATAAGTAAGAATATCTAATAAAAATCTTAAAGTATGCCCAAACTCCATTCCCAAGCAGTTTAATTAGAATCTTCAAGCTATAAGATTCTAAAAATGACTTGCAAATTCTCATATTCTCACAATATGTTTTTTCCAAATGCCCTTGTAGAAAAGTAAGCCAAAAAGTCCCGCACGCAGGTATGTCTCGCAACAAATAATGGCAAAAATCCACACCACATTGATTTGAAAATACACGCATAGCCACATCGGCAAGATTCTAAGAATCCAAATGCTCCCCGTATTCACCCAAAGCGAAAGCTTCGTAGCCCCGCTCCCACGCAACGCCCCATCAAGCACAAAGATACAAATAAGCGGCACTTGAGAAAATCCAACCGCCACAAGATAGGCATAAGAATAATCCACCACAGCAGATTCTGTGCTAAAGAGCGATGAAAGCTCCACCCCAAACACACAAAGCAAAAGCCCCAAAATCCCCATAGTAACGCTAGAGATAAGCAAAATTGTGCGGATAAAATCCTGTGCTATATCCAGTCGCTTTGCCCCTAGCATTTGCCCCACTAACGCCATTGTCGCCACTTGAAAGCCAAAGCCGGGCATAAGGATAAAGCTCTCCACCCTTGAGCCAATTTGGAATCCCGCAATCACTTCTAGCCCATAATCTGTCATAAACTTTGTGATAAGCACGAGTGAAAAGATGGTCAAAGCGCGTTCAATCCCTGAAGGCACTCCAAGCTTTAAGCCAAAAAATAACATTTTGACTTCAAAGCTAAGATTCAAGTGTAGATGTTTATGCACTCCACAGAGAATCCAAAGCAACACAAAACATTCGAGATAGGTGATTGTCATATTTGCAATACCCGCTCCCATAATGCCAAGTGATGGTATATGTAAAGATTCTAGACCAAAAATTAATATATAATTAAGAGCGATATTTAAGCTTGTGGCGATGATTTTAATATAAAACACACTTTTTGTATCGCCAACTCCAGCTAGGGCGGAGATAAAGATTGTCTTAAGTAAAAAAGCAGGGATACCATAAAAAATAAAGCTAAGATAGAGCATTCCTAGCGTTTTTGTCTCCCCACCCACATTCATCCAGTCAAAATAAAATTCATTACTCAAATCGGCAAGAAAGTAAATAGGGATAGAAAAGAGAATCGCCCCAAAACTCATTGTGCTTAGAATCTTGCTGAGTTTTGTGTAGTTTCTTTCTCCAAAGGCACGAGAGATTTGTGCGTTTGTGCCGACATAAAAAATGGTTGTGAGTGCGAATAAAAACATCCAGCAGCTCATACTTAGCCCCAAAGCCACGATATTGTGCTTTGTAATCTCTGCGTTATTTGAGATATGAGCGATAAAATACATCGCTATACTGATATTGGCAATATCAAGCAAAGAGTTCCCACCAGAGGGCAGAGCGATTTTTAGAATCTTACAAGTGCGTTGTTTAAAGCTATAAGTCATAGGTATTTCTTATGGGGTTAGATTCTACTTTGGGCTTGTATTGTGCGATAAGCTGAATGATATGTCTATATGCGGATTCTGCCCTTGTGTTTTCATAAATGTGAGAATGTAAAATCTCAAAGTGATTATGTGGGCTAAAAACCTGCTCCAACTCCCCCATATACAAGGCTTTATCGTGCTTTATAGAGCTAGAATCTATGTCAATAAAAGTTTCAAAAAGCACAATGCCATTTGGATTAAGTGCGTTTATTATAGGCATAAATTGCCTTCTATCAAGGAAGAAACTATTTAAAATCACATCATATTTTTGCGTTATGCTAAAGGTATCTAAATCAGCACAGATAGGCGTGATATGTGGAATATGTGAGAGGTTTTCTAGGGCGATTTGAGATATATCTACACTCTCTACGCAAAATCCAAGAGATGCTAGAATCTTGCTGTGGCGTCCATTCCCACACGCAATATCGAGGGCTTTTAATCTTGTATTGTGGGGGTGTTTTTTTGAAACTAGATTCTTTGAATCTGCCTTGATAGAAAAAACATCTTTTAGCACACCACAAGCTTCTATCACAAACGCACTAGACTCACTTGGCATAAAGCCTTGCTTGTAGCGTTCATTCCACTTTATCGCATCTTCAAGCATTGTCGCAATAGAATCTTCAATTTACACAAGTGGAGGGAATTTTAGCTTTGCCCCACCAAGTATATGTAAATGCAAATGAGGCACTTCCTGTCCGCCATCAATGCCGATATTTGTAATGATTCTATATCCACTCTTATCAAGCCCCACTTTTTTCACAACCTCTTGTGCAAAGCCACAAAGCTCCCCTAATAGCTTAGAATCTGCACAATCAAAGTCCTTTATGCAAACTTTTGGAATAGCTAAAATATGCACCGGGGCTTTTGGAGCAATATCATAAAAGGCTAAAAACTTCTCATTTTCAAGCACTTTTTTGCTTGGAAGCTCCCCACTTACAATCTTTTCAAAAATCGTTTTTTCCGCCATTTTTTCTCCTTTTTGCTAAAAAGTAGGGATTTACTCCCTTAAGATTCACAATGCCCCACAAGATAAAATTTTGTAGCAAATCTCAAAAATCCGCAGAATTATAGCTTTTAAATCTCAATAATAATCTATTAATGTGCTACAATGTCGGTTTTTTATTTTGACATAAACGCATACAAAGGATAGGCATTGGAAGCACAAATGGAGCAAATCATCGCAAAAATTTCAACATTACAAACCTTGCAGGAGGTGGAGAATCTCCGCGTTGAGATTATGGGTAAAAAGGGCATTTTAACACAGCAATTTGCTGAACTCAAAAATCTCCCTGATGAGCAGAAAAAGATTCAAGCCAAGATTCTAAACATCTTTAAGCAGGAGTTTGAATCTAAGCTTACAGAAAAAAAGGAAAGCTTATTTGTAGCTCAAATGAATGAAAATCTCGCCAAAGAAGCCATTGATGCAAGTCTTTTTAGTGCCTTACGTCCTAAGAGTAGCGGACACCCTATTTATCAAACAATGGATAGGATTATTGATTTTTTTGTAAATATGAATTTTTCTATTGAAAGTGGTCCGCTTGTGGAAGATGATTTTCATAACTTTGAAGCACTTAATCTCCCTAAATTCCACCCTGCACGAGATATGCAAGATACCTTTTATTTTAAAGATTCTATGTTGCTTCGCACACATACTTCGCCTGTGCAGATTCGCACGATGGAAAAAGGCTCATTGCCTATCCGTATGATAGCACCGGGCAGTGTGTTTAGGCGGGATTATGACTTGACGCATTCGCCGATGTTTCATCAAGTGGAAGGCTTAGTGGTGGATAAAAAAGATAGCATTAGCTTTTCGCATTTGAAGTATATTTTGGAGGATTTTTTACACTTTATGTTTGGTGATGTAAAAATCCGCTTTCGATCTAGCTTTTTCCCTTTTACAGAGCCGAGTGCGGAGGTAGATATAAGCTGTGTGTTTTGTAAGGGCGAGGGTTGTAGGGTTTGCTCTCACACAGGGTGGCTTGAAGTGCTAGGCTGCGGGATTGTCAATGATAAAGTCTTTGAATCTGTGGGCTATAAAGATGTGAGTGGATATGCCTTTGGGCTTGGAGTAGAGCGGTTTGCTATGCTTGTTCATTGTGTGAATGATTTGCGTAGTTTTTTTGAGACAGATTTACGAGTATTGGAGCAGTTTTAATGATTTTTACAAAATATTTGTTATCGCAATTTGTGGATATTTCTCATCTTGATATAAATGAAGTTTGTGTAAGGCTAAGTAGCATTGGCTTAGAAGTAGAATCTGCGTATGCGTTGAGTGTGCCAAAAGAGGTTGTTGTAGGTAAGATTCTCTCTTATGAGCCACACCCAGATGCGAGTAAGCTTAATGTATGTAAGGTTAGCATTGGCACACAGGAGCTTCAAATCGTATGTGGGGCAAGTAATGTTAAGGCTGAATCTTATGTTGCTGTGGCATTGCAAGGTGCGGTTATCCCAAATGGTAAGAATGGCGAAATGCTTATTCAAAAAACGATTTTGCGTGGTGTTGAATCTTGTGGAATGCTATGCTCTAGCACGGAGCTGGGACTGCCAAAAATTAATGAAGGCATAATGATTTTAGATGAGAGTGCGGGGAGATTAGATTTAGGCAAGGAGCTAAGTGAGCTTCCGATATTTGATGACTATGTGATTGAAGTGGGTATCACGCCTAATCGTGGGGATTGTCTCAGTGTGCTAGGCATTGCAAGGGAGCTTGCCACTTGCTATGAGTTGCGTTTAAAGCGTGAAATTGATATGGATAATGTCATCACACTTGGGCTTGGGCGGGTGCTACAGATTCTTACTGATGAAAAGATTAACGCACATTTGCTTTATCGCGTGGTGGAGATTAAACAGGCTTATTTACCGCTAGATATTGCTTTAGCTCTAGCAAGGAATGAGACTTTGAGTGAAGATATTGTGTGTAATTTTTTAGAATTTGGCACTTATATGACAGGCGTGATTTTAAATGCCTATAAGCTTAGAGAGTGTGAAAGTAAGGATATTGTGCTTGATAATGGCTTGGCAGCACAGCTTAGGATTAAAAAAGATGAAAATGGCTTGGAGGCGGTATTTGCTAATGAAAAGCTATCAGTCATTGGTGTGTCTTATGGGGAGCGACATTTTGGGATTCGTTCAGAAATTCTTATCATTGAAGCAAGTTATGTGAATCCAAACTCACTTGCAAAAGCCTTGTATGATAATGCTATAAAAGGCGACACACAGCTTACCTATCGCACAACGCGTGGGAGTAATCCAGATTTAGAGCAGGGGATTGAATTTTTATGTAAAAAGATGGTTAGCACTTCAGATGTGTTGGTGTATTCTGGCTCACACAATATCGCTCAAAGCACAGATGAAGTTAGTATTAAAACAACCTTTGGTGCGATTAATCAGCTTATCGGCACAGAGCTTGAAAAAGAAGAAATTGCGATGATTTTAAAGCGGCTTGATTTTAAGCTTGATGCGACTTGTGATGAAAACTTTTTTATGATTTCTGTGCCACCTTATCGCCACGATATACATAGGATTCAAGATGTGGCAGAGGAAGTAATGAGAATCTACGGTATTGATAATATCCCTTCAACGCCCTTGTATTGCTTGCAAACGCATAATGCTAATAGCACTTATTTTGCGTATAAATATACGCGGGATTTGGCACATAGGCTCATTGCTAATGGCTTTGTGGAATGTATCCATTATGTGTTTGCTTCATCACAGAGATTGCAAGAGCTGGGGTTTGTGCGATTGGAAGAAAATTTAGAGCTGTTAAATCCTATTACAAACGACCTTGACACACTCCGCACAAGCCTTTTGCCTTCACTCTTAGATTCTATAAAACGCAATGAAAATTTTGGATTTAAAAATATTGCTTTATTTGAGATTGGTAGTGTATATGATTGCAAACGCAATGAATCTAGCAAACTCGCCTTTGTCGCAAGTGGCTATAAGGAAGATGAGTGCTATCCACACACTAAGCCTAACAAATGGGATTTTTTCTCTTTTGCTGAAGTGTGTCAGCGATGTTTGGGGGAGGTTGGCTTAAAAAATATCCGTGATGAATCTAACAAAGATGAGCTATTATCACGCTTTGGCTTTATGAGCGAAAAGATTTTACATCCTTATCAAAGTGCGTTTGTGTATGTTAAAGGTAAGCCCATTGGTATCATCGCAAAGATTCATCCGCAGATAGATTCTGATATTTTTATATGTGAAGTGGAGCTTCAATCTAGTGATTTTGCCATCACTCAAGCACAAGAATTTTCAAAATATCAAAAATCTGTGCGTGATTTGACTATTCTTATAGACAGGGAGATTCCTTTCTATCGTATAAGGGAGAGCATTATTAGAGCGGAGCTTGAATTTTTACAAAATGTGTATCCCATTGATGTGTATTTTGATGAGAGTTTGGAAAATAAAATGGCTTTAAGTATAAGAATGGTGCTGCAATCAAATGATGGGACACTCAAAGACACGCAGTTAAATGAAGTGGTGGATAATATTTTGGCACTTTTGCAAGATAGATTTCAAGCAACACTTCGCTCATAAATGGTGTTTATGGAGTGGCATTCATAAAATAGCATTTGGGCTTTTTATTTAGAATCTAAGTTTTAAGGAGAATATATGCAAAGACAAGTTGTCATCACACAAGAAGATGTCCCATTACTGCAAAAGATGTCCCACACGCTAGGTTTTTTATGTGCGGATATGGTGCAAAAGGCAAATAGTGGGCATCCGGGCGCACCTATGGGACTAGCTGATATAGCAAGTGTGCTTAGCTTCCATCTTAATCTTTCGCCTAAAAATCCTGCGTGGCTTAATCGCGATAGGCTTATTTTTAGTGGCGGACACGCAAGTGCATTAGTATATTCGTTGCTGCATTTATGGGGCTTTGATGTGAGTATGCAGGATTTACAATCTTTCCGTCAGTTTGGGTCAAAAACGCCCGGACACCCAGAGTTTAAGCACACGCAAGGTGTAGAGATAACCACAGGTCCATTAGGGCAGGGCATAGCAAACGCTGTGGGTAAGGCAATGGCGAGTAAATATGCGACTAATCTTTTTGGACGCGAGATTTTCTCACATTTTGTGTATTGTTTATGCGGTGATGGGGATTTGCAGGAGGGTATTAGCTATGAATCTGCTTCACTAGCCGGACATCATAAGCTTTCAAATCTCATTGTGATTTATGATAGTAACAATATTACGATTGAAGGAGACACGCATATTGCGATGAGTGAGAATATAAGAGGGCGGTTTGAAGCACAGGGCTGGGAAGTGTTAGAGTGCGATGGGCATAATTTTTTGCAGATTCATAACACTTTAGAATCTGCAAAAAGCTCTTCAAAACCAAGCTTAATTATCGCTAAAACGATTATTGCCAAAAATGCTCTAAGTTTAGAGGGTAGCCATAAAGCTCACGGTGCACCTTTGGGCGAAGAGATCATAGCAAAAGCAAAGCAAAAGCTAGGATTCCCTTTAGAATCTTTTCATATTCCTTGCGATGTGGCTTTTGCTTTTGGAATGATGAAAGAGCGCGGGGAGCTTTTAGAATTACAATGGCAAAAGCAGGTGGATAATCTCCCGCAAATTGCTAGAGAGCGATTTGAA
This sequence comes from Helicobacter cinaedi PAGU611, assembly GCF_000284635.1. NCBI lineage: Bacteria > Pseudomonadati > Campylobacterota > Epsilonproteobacteria > Campylobacterales > Helicobacteraceae > Helicobacter > Helicobacter cinaedi. The sequence goes on from NC_017761.1 coordinate 819,221, forward strand.
GCTATGGTAAAAATGGATATATCAAATATTTCTTATCCGCAATTTGAAGTGGGGCAGAGTGTGGCTACTCGCGTGAGTAATGGCAAGATTCTTAATGCTATTTCTGCTGGGGTGGAGGGCTTTATTGGGGGGAGTGCTGATTTAGCCCCATCAAATAACACAACGCTTGAAAATGAAGGCGATTTTCCACAGGGTAAAAATTGGCATTTTGGTATTAGAGAACACGCTATGGGGGCGATTTGCAATGGTGTAGCAAACTATGGCTTATTTTTGCCATTTTGTGCTACTTTTTTTGTATTTAGCGACTATATGAGCCCAAGTGTGCGTGTGGCAAGCCTTATGAAAGCAAGGGTGTATTACATTTGGACACACGATTCTATCGGTGTGGGCGAAGATGGAGCGACACATCAACCCATAGAGCAGTTAAGTCATTTTAGAGCAATGCCAAATCTGCTTGTATTCCGCCCAGCTGACGCGAATGAAAATGTGGCGTGTTGGCAAGTGGCATTAGATTCTAATCTGCCTTGTGCCTTTGTGCTAAGTCGGCAGAATCTCCCTGTGCTTATGCCTTATAATGCGGATTTGAAAGAAAAAGTGAAAAAGGGGGCATATATTTTACAAGAGTGTGAAAATGCGGATATTACGCTTATGGCAAGTGGGAGTGAAGTGAGTTTGGCCATCAATGCAGGTAAAGCGTTAGAACAAGCAGGAATCAAAGCAAGGGTAGTGAGTGTGCCTTGCTTTGATTTATTGCTAGAGCAGTCAAAAAGCTATGTGAAAGAGCTATGTGGGGAGAGTAAGATTCTAGCCATTGAAGCTTCAAGGGGGCTAGAGTGGTATTATGTAGCAGATGAAGTGATAAGTATGAAAGGCTTTGGGGCTTCAGGCAAGGGGGAAATGCTTTTGAATCATTTTGGATTCAGTGTAGAAAATATTCTTAAAGTTGCTGAAACGCTGTGTAAAAAATAAGCCCATAAAGGAACTTTGCAAAGGGAATGTAAGGTGGAAAATACACTTAAGGTTTATAGCTCAAATCGTGCTTTAATGCAAAATCTTAGCCCAAATGAGCTACTTTCTCCATATATGATGATAGGGGAGTTTTTCTCACAGCTCATTATTGTTGAAGGGTATAGGGCATTGCCTAAGGCTATGCGTTTGCCTTTGGGTATGGCGATTTTAAAAGAATGTGCTAGGGAGCTTGTGGGGGCAAAACTCATTTTTGAAGAGAGTTTTTTAGGATTTTTAGAAACTTCAAATTTTTTATTTGCTTTTTTTGATGAGTTAGCCCAAGCTAGAGTGTCGGTAAAGCAGATTCCATCTGTGGATATTTATGGGGATTATGCGGATCATTTAGCATTGCTTGAAAAGATTGAATCTCGCTATAAGCAGCGTTTAGAAGAGCTAAAGTTTTATGATGGATTTATTTTGCCAAGTGGTGCGAAGATTACTCTTAATGAAGCTTTTATCAAGCATTTTAGCGGGATTGAGCTTTTTATTGAGGGTGTGATAAATCCAAGACATCAAGAGATTTTATCTCAAGTGGCGGATTCTGTGCCTATCAAGGTGCATTTTTGGCTTGATGATTATAATAAAGCTTTAAACTTTTTGCCTTTAGATATATTGCGACATTGTCAAACATATCATCGGTATGTGGTGGATTATAAAAGCGGGGAGATTCTAGAATCTGCTCCTTTAAAGATATGTGAAAAGATTGATACATATAGCTTTGGGCTTGGTATTTCTCAAGTGGCGTTGGTGTTTGCTAAGATTGGGGAGTGGATAAAAGCAGGTGTGAGTGAAGAGGATATTGTCATCATTGTGCCAAATGAGAGCTTTTCAAAATACCTTTCTTTGCTTGATAAGGGGCATAACTTTAATTTTGCTATGGGGAAAGATATAAGGCTAAGTGCGGCTTATAAGCGTTTAGAAGAGCTATTGCAAGAGTGTGCGGAAAATGCTTTGGATATGGGTTTAGATTCTGAATCTAGTCTTAAGTCTATGGGGGCTAAAAGCTATGTCCAAATATGTGAGATGATTCAAAATGCTATTGCCCCTTGTGATGATAGGCAGAGTAAAAAGGTGCGAGAATATGTTGGGGAGTTACTCTTTATATGGGGTGGCTTAAATCTTAGTGCTTGTGAGCTAGGCGATATTCTCTCTTTTTTGCTAGAAGAGTTAGCACAAAAAAGTATTGATGATATTCACGGCGGGAAAATACGCGTTATGGGTGTGCTTGAATCTCGTGGCTTTGCGTATAAAAAGGCAGTGATTGTGGATTGTAATAAAGATGTGATTCCAAATGTGAGTGAGAATGATTTATTTTTAAACTCAAGGCTTAGAAGTGCGTTAAAAATGCCAACGCTTAGGGATAAGGAGCAGTTGCAGAAGCATTATTATTATGGGGTTTTTAGCACAGCGAATGAAGTGGCGGTAGCCTTTGTGGAAAATGAGGATAAACAGGCTAGTCCTTTGCTAGATGAACTAGCCCAAAAGACAAAAGTATCCTACTATAATGGCGATTTGCTTTTCTCTCTTTTGCCACAGGGCAGGAAATTAGCATATTGTGAGGATAAATTTTTTGGGAAAATGCCAGAGGTTTTAACGCCAAGCAGGTTAAAAGTCTTTTTAGACTGCCCGCGGAAGTATTATTACATTTATATAGAGCAAATGAGTGGGGCAGGAAGCGATAATGCGAGTTTGGGAAATGCCCTGCATCAATGTTTAGAATCTGTCTATCAGCCTTATGTTGGCAAAAATTTGCGTTTAGATATGAGCGAGATTGTAAGCAATGCTGAATCTTGGCTTGATGATTTTAGTCTAAAGGCTGAAAGTGCGTTAAGTCGTGCGGAAATTGAGCTGCTTAAATGTGAGCTAAGGAAATTTTTCACTCAAGCAAATTTAAGCGAAAAGCAAAGTGAAATTGAGATTTTGCAGCTAGAGGGGCAAAATATGAACTTAGAGCTTAAAGGTTTTAGCTTTTATATGCGTCCTGATAGGATTCAAAGGGTGGGGGAAATTGTAGAGATTATAGACTATAAGTATCGCAGGAATTTTGATACAAAACACGATATGGCAAATGACTTTGCGATGAATTTGTATGATTTTGCTTTTAAGCAAAGCAATAGTGTGTATAAGAATCTGCCTATTTGCTTGTATTATTGGGATATACGCGGTGGTGTGCAGAAAAGTGAGCTACAAGAAAAGGGCGAAAAATTGCTTGAAAAACTTACAGAGCTACAAGGCGAGATTGAATTTAGCAAGGCTGAAAGCAGGAAGCCCTGCCGTTATTGTGAGTTTGTGGATTTATGTGATAGGTAGGATTCTAGCTTTTCTTTGAGTGCTTGATAGACGAGCTTATGTCCAAAGGCTGATAGATGATGCCCATCTCTTATAGTGATTTGCCCTGTGTTATATCCTGTATAGGGATTAAGGATTTCAAAATGCTTTTGGGTGGCACATTGAGCCAAAATGTTATTGTAAAGCTCAATGTCTTGTTGAATGGCATAGACTTTTGATATAAGAAATTCTCCGGGTGGGGCAATTGCAATCCATAGAATTTTTGCATTAGGATTGGCTTTGTAAATATCATCGCAAATACTTATGACATTGCGATAAAAGTTTGCGGGAGATACATAATGGTAATTGTATAAACGCGTGAGTTTAAGCCTAAAAGTAGAGGTAAAGTTTTTATAGAGCTTACCGAGAATAGGCAAAGATTCAATACGCCATTCTAAGCCCCTTTTCATAATGCGTCTGCTTGCATCTACGACACCAGATTGAATGATGACAAAATCTGATTTTTGATAAAGAAGCAAATCTATTTTATCATTAAGCATATCTTGTGTATGCAAACCGCGTTTAGCAAAGAAGTATGTTATCACCCCCCCCCAGCTATTTGCTTAATATTATTAGAATCTTGCATTAAGTGGCATAAAAAAAGATCTATCCAAGTTTGCTCCCTAGGTGTGCAGTCTCTAGCCATACCTAAAGAATCTGTAATAATCGTTAATCGTTTCATTTTTCACTCCTATTATATCCCAAGCATTGTTTGCAGAGATGATGTTGCGGGAAGATTCCATATTGTTGCATTTGTCTAATTTCTTCAAAGGCTTGAGAATGATAGAGGTCTAAAAAATCGTGTGTAAGCAATGATCCAAAATTAATAGAATCAAAATAATCCTTGCAACATAAAATGAGAGAGCAATCAGAGTTTATCCATATTTCATTAAAAGGGATAAAACAAAGGGGTTTTTGGAGTGGTTGAGCTGTGGAAAATTGTAAGGGAGAAAAATATTGTGTGGGAGAAAAATGCCGTTTATGCGGAGTTTCTTCTATCCCCCCCCCCGTAGAAATATACTCTTTTTGTGTAAGAGTGTGCTGGTATGGGAGAATATTGTCAATAAAAATGGAATCTTCCCCAAAAATTTTCTTAAAAGCATCTTGTGGATTTTGCGTATTGCAAGGTGTTAAAACGGAGCTAATAAGCAGTTTGAGATATGGATATTTTTCTTTTTTAAGTTTAAGAAGTGTAGAGAAATTTTGAATAACCCTATCAAAATCATCACGATTATGCACTTTTTTATAATTTTTAGAATCCACTGCATTAATGGAAAATTTTATAGAATCTAGTCTAGATTCTATAAGAGATACAGCGCGAGATTCATTCATTAAGGCTCCATTTGAGCTGATATAAATATATGGAATATTGTAAATATTTTTACAATGGCTGATGATAGATTCTAAATCATTATTTAAAAGCACTTCACCTTTTGCTGATAGCCCTAACTCATCAGTTTCAACATATTGCAAAACATTATCCATAGCTTTTACAAAATCAGCATAACTTGTTTTTGCTTTCTTGGTGCGTTTATCTGGGTTTGAGCAAAAATCACAGGCGTGATTGCAAAATGTGCAGACATCAAAGTTTATTTTTCTTTTGAGTTTCATTTTCTCTCCTCTATTGTGTTTGGGGGTGCTATTATAACCACTTTTGTGCGATTTTTGTTAAAGAGGCGGTGTTATCACTTGCGAAAAATTGAAGTGATTTGAGTGGATATTGTGTGCGAAGCTGCAAATGCGTTTCTAAATACTCCACAATCGCCTCGCCTGAATGGATAAGCACACTTTGATTGTTAAAATACGCACTCAAAGCATCTGCGATAAGCGGAAAATGTGTGCAGCCTAGGATAATGCCTTTTGGTGGATTGGTGAAATTACTAAAATAGTAATCAAACACGCTTTCAAGCACCGCTCCTTCAAGCAAACCCTCTTCAACAAGTGGCACGAAAAGTCCAGTAGCAAGGCTTTTAAGATTCCAAAAACCTATTTTTCTTAGGCGTGTCTCATATTCCCCAGAATTAATCGTGGCACGAGTGGCTAAAATAAGGATTTCTGAATCTGTGTCCTTGAGCTTATTTTGCACGGCTAAGACTCCGGGCTCAATCACGCCAACGATTGGAATCTTGCTGTGTTTTTGCATTTCTTCCAATGCATAGGCACTCACGGTATTACACGCAACGATGAGAATATCAATATTATGGGGCTTAAAAAAATCTAATGCTTCTAGGGAAAAGCGGATAATAGTTTGCTTATCTTTCACACCATAAGGCACACGAGCTGTATCACCATAGTAAATAATCTCATCAAAAAGTTTTGCATTAATAAGACTTTTTAAAACGCTTAAGCCCCCAATACCGCTGTCAAAAACCCCTGTTCGCATCTATTTTCCTTAAACTACTCTTGCATCATATTTAAAAACTCTTCATTGTCCTTTGTTTGCTTCATTTTTGAATAAATAAAGCTAAGCGCTTCTACATCGTCCATTGTGTGCATTACATTGCGTAGCATCCACACTTTTGTGAGATTATCTTTGCCAAGTAGCAAGTCATCTTTTCGCGTTCCGCTTTTAAGCACATCAAAGGCTGGGTAGATTCTGCGATCAGCAATATTTCGTGCTAAGACGATTTCGCTATTACCTGTGCCTTTAAACTCTTCAAAAATCACTTCGTCCATTCTAGAGCCTGTCTCAATAAGGGCTGTAGCGATGATGGTAAGGCTTCCGCCTTGCTCTATATTTCTAGCTGCACCAAAAAATCGCTTAGGCTTATGCAAAGCATTGGCATCAACCCCACCGCTTAGCACCTTACCACTTGAAGGTGTAGCGGCATTATACGCACGAGCAAGACGCGTGATAGAATCTAGTAAAATCACCACATCTTTACCCATTTCAACCTTTCGCTTGGCAGATTCAATAACTAAATCAGCTACGCGGATATGATTTGTCGCTGGCATATCAAAAGTAGAGCTAAACACCTGCCCTTTGACGCTCCGCTCCATATCAGTTACTTCTTCGGGTCGCTCATCAACGAGCAAAACCATAAGTTCAACTTCGGGGTGATTTTTCGCAATGCCGTGGGCTAACTCTTTCATAAGCTCCGTTTTTCCTGTGCGAGGAGGGGCTACAATAAGCGCTCTCTGCCCCTTGCCTATGGGGCTAAAGAGATCTAGCATTCTACCTGTAACTTTGCTAGATTCATATTCAAGCTTGAGCTGCTCTTGTGGGAATAGGGGGGTGAGATTATCAAAAAGAGGGCGGTTTTTATTCTCTTCAAGCGACATATAATTAATGGCTTCAATCTTTAAAAGTGCATAATATCGCTCCTGATCTTTTGGGGCGCGCACCTGTCCGGTTACAATATCGCCATTACGCAAGGCGAAGCGGCGGATTTGAGATTGTGAAACATAAGTGTCATTTTGAGAATCTGCAAGACTTTCTGTCAAAGCACGCAAAAAGCCATAGCCTTCATTTGTAATTTCTAAAATCCCTGAAAAAAGGATATATCCGCCTTGATTGACTTGATTTTTTAGAATCTCAAAGATGAGATCTTGTCGGCGATAATCACTAGGATTTTCAACCTTGACTTCTTCAGCGATGCTAATAAGTTGTTTAATGCTTTTTGTGCGGAGCTCTTCTAGCTGATAGCCTTCCACAGGTGTGTGAGTTCGTTTGTGTTCTGCCATAAATGTCCTTAAAGAATTTTGTTAAGAAATTGAGAAGTTGCAAAATTAGATTCTAAATCCTAAGAGATTGCATAGATGAAATGAAACGCTGATTGTATTAAAAACTTTGCTTGAAGTCAAGGGTTAGAATCTTTTAGGGCGTTATTTTTGGCATTTTGGTCTAAATCGGGGTGAATCTTATAGACTTTATTTTTGATTTTGATAAGAATGCCCGTGTCAATGAGCTGCTTAAAAGTCTTAACAATGGTGGGTTTGCTGACATTAAGATGAGCGATAATATCTTCATACGAGCCATAAAAGATATTATCTTTATCGCAATGGGAGAGCAAAAATTGAATAATGGCGATTTTCTTTCCGCCCACAAATGTAGAGATAGCATTAATCAGCAGATTCTTAGAGGCAATCTCATCAGCTTGTAAAAATGGCAAAATCGCCTTATCAAGTGCGTGGAGTAACTCTTCTACATTAATGGGCTTAAGAATATAACCATCAACGCGTAGTCTTATGGCATCAAGGAGATATTTTGTTTCAGTATGTGCGGTGGTAATGACAACAGGGACATCGGGGTGAGTGCTTGAAGTGCGTATAGCATCAATAAGTTCAATACCATTCATCTTTGGCATAAGAATATCAGTGATGACTAAATCAACCTTGTGGAGTTTAAAAAGATTGAGTGCTTCTTGTCCATTTTTTGCCACAAGCAAACGCCCGACATAATCTTCAAGCACCAAGCTTGTGAGATTAGCCGTGTCATTATCATCTTCTGCGTATAAAATAGTGAGTTTGCTAAGTGCGTTTAGATTCATAACTAATCCTTTTGTAATGGTATGTTTATGCTAAATTCAGCCCCAAAATATTCCTTATTCCTAGAATCTTTATTGCGTTCAAAATCCCCATTAGACCAATGGGTGTTAGCTACATTGATTGTGCCATTAAATTGACGCTCTATGATTTGCTTTGCCATATACAGTCCAACGCCCGTGCCAACGGACTTATGCTTGGTGGTAAAATAAGGCTCAAAGACTTTTGATTTATCCTCTAGGTGAATCCCCCCTGCATTGTCTTTCACACAAAGTGCGACATTATACCCTACCTTATCTAATGAAATCGCTATGAGTGGGCTAAAGTCTTTTTCGCCCTCTTTATTTTCCATAGTCAGTTTGAGTGCGTCAATGGCGTTGTTAATAAGGATTAAAATCACTTGTGTGAATGAGTTTTGAAAACCATCAATGCTTAAGTCCTTTTCACTCTCTTCAATACACACTTTCACTTCAATGGAGCTTTCAATCAGTTGAGCTTTAAGCAATTCCACAGAATCCCAAATACTTGAAGAGAGCGTAAAAGGCTCTGTCTTATTCTCTGGGCGGAAAAAATTGCGGAAGTTTTCAATAGTATTTGACATCTCTGTGGCGATTTTCATACCATATTGCGTTTGTGTTAGGACAAACTCATCATCTAGCTTTTTTTGCATAGCCTTGCTTTTAAAGCTTTGTATCAGCACCATCAGGGAGTTAAGCGGTTGCCGCCACTGATGAGCGATATTTTGAATCATCTCCCCCATAGAAGCAAGTCTAGCTTGTTGATACATAATCAAATCTTTTTTGCGATTTTGCTCTACTTCGTAATCTATGGACTTTTGGAGATTCTCATTAAGGTTTTGTAGCTCTTGGGTTTTTTCCTGCACGAGTTGCTCTAATGTGAGATGATTGATATTAATGGATTGGCGGATAGATAGGGCAAGAATGATGATTGTTGTGATGACAATAAACATAAAGATTGCCAAAATGATAAAGGTGTTTTGATAGAGTGAATCTGTGATATATTTGTTGTATAGGGCAATGTCAAATGCGAGTAGAATCTGCTCTTCTAGCAGGGAAGGAATGCTATGACTATCATTTGTAATAAAGGCTTTGTCAATAGATTCTAAAATGGTATTTTCTTTAGCAAGAAGTGTTTGAATCTGTGTGTAGTGGCTGGGCTTAAAGGTTTTAGCATACCATTCTCGCAAATGTGTAGTAGCTAAATTTTGATTTTTTGTAAGATTATACATTTTGTATTGTTCCCACATTTCAAGGAGTTGTGGAATCTTGTCATTTGGCTTGTATGGGTCGTAATTTTTATTAAGCAGTATGAGTGAGTGGATATTGCGATTTTGTGGTGAGTTTGTATCAAACTCGCTTTTTAACCCAATGAGTGTAAGCAGCCCCACACTTGCCACTAAAGCAAAACCAACTATAATAATCCACACAAGGATTGTCGTTTGCGTGTGAAAGGAGGTTTTGTTAATAAAATGTGTAAATATATTTCTCATTGTGAATCCTTATACCAGTTCTTTACCATTTGCAATTGCATCGCCTAAAGCGTGGCAAAGCAAGTCATATTGCAAAAAAATTTCTCTATTTTTCTTAAAAGTGTAATTAATGCGTTGTTTGAGTTCTTCTTTAGATTCTAAAAGCTTGATATACTCATTATTTAAGCCCACAAACTCTTTTTGTAGCTCTTCAGTGGTGTTTAGAATCTGTGATTTTTTAAGAATAAGGGCATTTATTTCTTCACTTAGCGTATCAATCTGCTCTTTTGGTGCTTTTTGATTAACAAGTAAACGCAGGGCTTGATTTTTAGATTCTAAGTCATTTTTGCAATATTCAGCTTTGGTGTGAGATTCTTTTAAACTTAATTCGTGTTGGTTGCTTGTGCGGGTGATATTCTCAATCTGTTTATCAATATTATCACTTTGTTGTTGCATTTTTTGTATGTCAAACTCTATATTAAGCTTACTTTTTAGGGCTTGTTGTATGAGATTTATAGTCCAAGGATTTCCATTACTATCAATGATAAGTGGCTTTTTTAGAATCTGCCCTTTAAGCTCAAGTGAGCCGCCATTATAAAACTCAATAAATTTAATAGCATTAGCGTTATTTTTGCTACAAAGCTCTAAAAGCTCTTTTGCCACCACTTCAAACATCACATTAGTATATTTATGTGCTAGATTCATACAATAAATGCTTTTTGCTAGTGAATCTATATGGTTTATAGCAAGATTTTCTATATAAAGTCGCAATTTTTGAATCGCAAAAAAGCTAAAGCGTTTATTGAACTCAAGATTATCTATGCGTGAGAGATGTATGTCATTTTGTAAAATCATCAAGGTATTTTGCACGATGATAGTGTGCATATCGCTTGAAAGCAAGGCATTATCTAAAATCTTTTTATCTTCATTGCTTAAGACATTAATGTGGGCGTTGCTATTAATCTTGCGGATTTCATTGTTGATTTTTACCTTTTCATAATCAAAGGTAAAAAGCTTAATCTCTCCATCTTTAAAAAAAAGTGCGTCCCTAGCCTGTATGCCAAAGACATTTCTTAGAGCGATTTTGATTAGCTCTCTTTGTGTGTTTCTCTGCACATCAAAGCTAGATTCCACAAAGTCAAACAACTCTTTAAAATCCTGTTTTGTCAGTTCGCCTTGCTTGATTTTCTCCTGTGTATAAAGGGCTTTGTGGGTTTTTAAAAACTCGCAGATAGAATCTACATAGATATTATACTTTTTGTTTTTAATATGCGTGATGATATGGAGTGTGTTTTTATCATAATGCACAAACGCCCCCAAGCCACATTGATGATAAAAATGCAAAATCGCCATTCTTATTTCATTTTCTGTAAGCTGTGGATTTTCGCCGCTTTGCTTTTGCCAAAGGGATTCTAGGCTTTTTTGGGCATTGTCTTTGGCAAGTTTAATGTCTAAAGTTTTAAAACTTTGGTGCAGAATATCTAGGGTTTGATTGTATAAAGAAGTAATCATTTTGAATCTTTATTACTTTTAAAAGAGCGTGAAAGAGCATTTTCTATCTGTTCTTTTGGAGCGTTTTGAATGGCGTGGAATGAGCCAAAATAATCTAAAAGTCGTTTAATTTGAGCCTTGCTATAAGAGCTATCCATATCACTTCCTTTTTGAATCTGAATCTTGTGTATGTCTTTTTGCTTTTTGTTGCGATGATAAGTGATAGCATATCTATGCACTTCATCGCGGAGCTTTTGGCAGAATTGTAGTCTTTTATCGTTTGTGCTAAGTTTAAACTCCGCATTTTGTGTGCGTAAAATATCAAGGGCATTGCCTTTAGCGCGATAGGCTTTGGCATTATATTTCATTTTGGCAATGGCGATAATATCTACATTTGCCCCCACACTTTTTAGAATGTCAAGTGCTAGGTTGATTTGAGCCTTGCCCCCATCAAGTAGCCATAAATCTGGTGGCGGATTGGATTCAAATTTTTTTGCCCTGCGTGTTAGCATTTCACTCATTTGAGAGTATTCATCACTGCTATGAAGCTCAAAGCGTCTGTAAGCACTGCGGATAAACTCGCCATTTTCATACACTACCATTCCGCCTACATTGTGGCTTCCGCTATGATGAGAGGTGTCAAAGATCTCTATCCTATAAGGCACTTGAGAGAGATTGCATAAATCTTTTAGAGCGTATAAAGTGGTGTTTTCATTTTGGGCGTTCTTTTGCTCTTTGGTATGCAAAGTTAGGATTTCTTGGGCGTTCTTTTTAGCAAGTTGCAAAAGGTTATATTTTGTGCCTTTTTGTGGTTGGGTGATTTTGAGATGACTTTGTGTTTGGGCTTGCAAAATCTTTTGTAAATCATCTTTTTCATCTTTGTCTTGGAAGTCAAAATGCGGGATAAGAATCTCCTTTGGTGGCAAGGGAAGAGGGGTTTTATAGTGATTAAGTAAGGCTTGGGTGTAGAGTTGGGCTAGGTTTTGGCTGTGAATCTCTTGGTGGATAAATGAAAAATCACTTGAGACAATGCGTCCATTGCGGATAAAAAGCATCATAAGGATATGATTTTGCCCTGCTGAATCAAGCAGGAAAATATCATAATCTCCGCTCATAATATCAATAATAGATTGGGTTTTTAGTGTTTTTAGCTTTTGGATTCTATCTCGTATCTTTGCTGCCTCTTCAAATTGTAGATTGTGTGAGAGTATCTGCATTTTAGATTCTAAAATCTCTATAAGTCCTTTTCTATCATCTATAAACGCCTTTGCTTGTGTAATATACTCTGCATATTGACTTTGAGAGATTTTATTTTCACAAGGGGCAGGGCATTTATGAATCTGATGAAATATACACGCCTTTTTGCCTTTAAGGCAGGATTTTTTCTGCACAAGGGGCAGGGCATCATAGAGACTATCAAGCAGCTCTCTAGCTCCACTCACAAAAGGACCAAAATACTCAATATGCTTACTTTGTAGCACCTTGCGAGTGATTTCAAATCGTGGAAAAGTAGCAGAAGTATCAATATAAATATAAGGATAAGTTTTATCATCACGCAAAAGAATATTATACTTTGGCTTTAGGCTTTTGATAAGGGAGTTTTCAAGGATAAGGGCATCTTCTTGGCTTTGTGTAAGTAAAGTGTGAATCTTAGCCACTTGGGATACCATAAGGGCTATTCTTTGGCTAAGGTTAGCCTTTGGCGTGATGATGTCATTATGGATAGAAAAATAGCTTTTTATGCGATTTTTTAGATTTTTAGCCTTGCCGACATAGAGCAAGTTATCATCTTTATCAAAATATTGGTAGATTCCGGGCTGTGTAGGGAGATTTTGCAGGGTAAAAAGCAGACTATATATTGATGTTTTGGATATTTTGTGAATGTTTTTATGCTTTGGCATTTTGTGCTTCCCATTGGCGTTTTATCCCAACCCGAAGTGCTTCAAACTTCTCATAAATCTGCGGATTTTTGGCGTGGTTTATAAACTCGCCTTTTGCGTGTTCGCGGTAGATTTGCACGCTTTTTTGTGGGGGCTTTGGGCTAAGGATATGAGAAGGCACATAGGCGTGTATTTTTTGGATAGAAGCAAGGCTGGGGAAACGCTCTTTATATTGCTTTAAACTCTCTATTATAAATTTATGCTTATAATGATTAAATTCTAGGCACAACGCCTTATGCTTAAAAGCAAAAAGCAATTGATTGTTTTTAGGCACAATGAATAGAATCTGCTCTCGCTCTAGCGGAGTAAGAAAGGCATTTTTAAAACGCGTAATTTCACTTTGGGCTTCAAGCTTTTGGTGCAAAAGTGGGAATTCTCGTTTTATATGGGAGAGTAAATGATACATCGTTTTAGTTCTTATTTCAGCTTTCATAGGCTGATTGTAGCATATTTGATATTTATTTTTGCTTGTGGGTTTGTGGGCTGTGGATACAAGGCAGATCCTTTTTATAAAGATTTTAAAGCAGATTCTAAAATAGAGCAAGATTCTATTCCACAAGAGCTTGAATCTGAATCTAAAAAGAAAGTGCTATTCCAAGAGATAGGCTCTAAGCCTTCAGCAAGTTATGAAGAAGATGAGGAATAAATGAGCCAACAATATGATGTGATTATCATCGGTGCTGGTGTGGCTGGGCTATATTGTGCTAGGCATTTACCCCCGCATTTAAAGGTGCTGATTCTGTGTAAAGCTCAACCTTGGGAGTGTAATACCTTTTACGCACAAGGTGGCATTACTATTCCAAAAGATAAGCAAGATGAAGCCCTACATATACAAGATACGCTTTCAGCCGGTGGCTGGGTGAATAATAGGGAGTGCGTTGAGATTCTAAGCCAACATAGCAATGTGATTTTACAGGAGCTTATCCAAAGTGGCTTTATACTTGATAGAGATGATAAGGGGCAGTTACTTTATGCTAAAGAAGGGGGGCATTCCTGCTCTAGAATCGTGCATTCAGGTGGGGACGCCACAGGGAGAAATCTCCACACGCACCTTATAGGCAAACTTCAAGCGACATTGTGGAAAAATGCTGAAGTGGTGGATTTACTCATTGAAGAAGATAAATGCTATGGGGTATGTGTGCAAAGTAAGTTTGGTTTGCAAAATCTTTACGCACATCAGGTGGTTATCGCAAGTGGGGGCGTTGGGGGGCTTTTTAAATACCATACCAATGCTTATACCATTAGCAGTGATTTGCACGGCATTATTTTAGAGCATAATTTAGCTCTGCAAGATATGGAAATGTTGCAATTCCATCCCACAGCCTATGTCAGCAACCCACAAGCGAGAAAATACCTTATATCCGAAGCGGTGAGAGGTGAAGGCGGTGTGATTGTAGATGAAGATAATAAGAGATTTTTGTTTGCCTATGATGAGCGAGGCGAGCTTGCTCCGCGAGATATTGTGGCAAGGGGGATAATGGATTATTGCTCCACACAAAAAAAATCAGCTTTTTTAGATGCGAGTGCTTTTAGTGAAGTAGATTTTAAAACGCGTTTCCCAAATATTTACCGCGATTTAAGCACAAATAAACTCTCTCTACCTAAGCAAAAGATTCCCATATCTCCAGCGTTTCACTATTCTATGGGTGGAATCTTAGTAGATTCACAAGGGTTAGTCAAAGGTATGAGTAATCTCTATGCGGTGGGGGAATGTGCGTGTAATGGGCTGCACGGAGCAAACCGCCTTGCGTCTAATTCACTTTTAGAAGGGCTTGTTTTTGGCAAAAGAGTTGCGGAATATATCGCAGGGCATTCTATCCAAAATCCCATTCGGCATTTTCCGCTATGTGAAGAAGCCTTACAAAAAGAGGGCGATGTCCGGCTTAAGAATGTGCTACGGGAGATTATGTGGGATAAGGTTGGGATTATCCGCTCACAAAGTGGGCTAGATTCAGCTCTAGGTGGCGTTGAGGTAATGCTAGAATCTAATATTGGGCGTATGCTACGACTACGATTGCTTGTAGCTAAAAAAATCATAGAATCTGCCAAAGCACGCAAGGAAAGCAAAGGCGCACATTATAGGCTTGATTAAAGTTATGCCAGATTCTATGAGTTTGGCTCTACTTCTATCATCTCAACCCCTGCACCTTTAAGGAGCTTTTGGATACTCTCACTTTTACTTGCTATGCCTTGTGTGCCGTTGTATTTTGTCATCACTTCATCGCTGAAAGTTTTTTGCAAGGTGTTAATATTTTTGCCAAGTTTCTCAAGTGCGTTTTCAAATCGCTCAATATAAACAAAAAGCTTTTGAATCTCATTAAAAATCTTATCAATATTCTTATTGCGATGTTCAAATTGCCATAGATTGTGGATAATGCGAAGCACTGCCATAATGGTTGTGGGTGAAACAAGCACCACACCTTTTTGATATGCCTTATCATACAAGCTCATATCATACTGCATAGCTTCTAAAAATGCCCCTTCAATTGGCACAAACATCAGCACAAAATCAAGCTTTTGCCCCTGCAAATGTTGCTGATAATTTTTTCCGCTCAACGCATTGATATGGCTTTGGATAGAAAGGGCAAGTTCCTTTCTGGCTTGAATCCTGCCCTCTTCATTTTCTGCATTACATAATCGTTCATAGGCTATAAGCGAAGTTTTTGAATCTACCACAACGCACCGCTCCACTTCATTATGCTTAGGGAGCTTGATAATCGCATCTGGGCGGAGCAAATTGGAGCTATCATCATACAAAGTTTGTTGAATCTCATATTCTCGCCCTTGTTGCAATCCGCTATTTTCTAACACTCTTTGGAGTATCACCTCTCCCCAATTCCCCTGCGTTTTATTCTCACCCTTTAAAGCATTTGTAAGATTATGTGCGTCAGTTGAGAGCTGAAGATTGAGCTTATGAAGTTGGTGAATCTGCGTCTCTAGGCTTGTGTGTTGCTTGAGATTTGTCTCATAATTGAGTGAAAGCTGTTTTGTGAAACGCTGTATCTCTTCACGCAAGGGCTGGAGAGAGAGCATTTGGCTTTGATTAAAGCTTTGTGTATTTTGAGCTAGAATATCCGCACTCAAAGCCTTAAAGGCATTTTGCAATTCTTGCTTATTTTGTTCTTTTAGTCGCTCTTGCTCATTTTGTGTGTAAATAAACTGCTCTTTAAGATGCTCTAGCATTGCTTGGGAATGGGCTTTTTCTTCAAATAGGGCGTTTTGATACATTTGCTGCATATCTTGTAGGCGTTGGCTCATTTGGGATTGTAAAATCTCTTGCTCGTTGTGTGCGTTTTGGAGAGCTAGATTTGCTTGTAATAACTGCTCTTTGTATTGCTCAAGTGTAAGATTATATGAAGATTCTAGCTTTTTAATGCGGCGTGCGTGCCATACATAAAGCCCAAAGCACACACATAGACTCATAATCCCAAAGCTTAAGGCAATATTCATATTTTTCCCTTAGTTCTGTCTGTGAAAATCACCACTTTTGCCTCCACGCTTAGATTCAAGCTTAATTTCACTTATACTCATAGATTTGTCAATAGCCTTTAGCATATCATAGATGGTTAAAAGCCCGATACTCACACCTGTGATCGCTTCCATTTCCACGCCCGTTTTGCCTTCACATTTCACAAGCACCCCAAGCTTAATGGAGTAAGAGCTAGAATCTGGGCTAATATCAACATTCACCTTGCTTAACATTAGCGGGTGGCACATAGGGATTAGCTCACTTGTTTTTTTACTCCCCATAATAGCGGCAATTATGGCAGTCTGCGTGATAGGTCCCTTTTTGCCCCTGTCGTTGATAGCCGCTTCAAAGGCTTCCTTACTCATACTGATAATGCCACTTGCATAAGCCTCTCTTTGGCTTATTTCCTTTGGACTGACATCTACCATTGTGGGGTTGTTATGTTTGTTTAAATGTGTGAGCTGCATAAGATTCCTTTTGTATTCTCTTTAGGCTTTTGGGCGGAATATAGTGATATTCTCCGCATTTGCGTGAATGTATCCTGCCTCAATCAAATCAAGGCAGTAAGGCACAGCAGGAAAGACTGCTTCAAGGCATTCTTTTATACTTTTTGGTTTGCCCGGGAGATTGATAATTAAAGACTTCCCGCGTATCCCAGCACTTTGACGCGATAAAATCGCTGTGGGGACATATTGCAAACTCACACTTCGCATAAGCTCACCAAATCCGGGAAGCATTTTTTGACATACCGATTCTGTGGCTTCGGGCGTTACATCTCGTTTTGCGGGTCCTGTGCCACCTGTGGTTACAATCAAATCACAACCCTGCTTATCACTCAAATCTTTGAGATAAGATTCTATGAGCCTTTGCTCATCAGCGATGATATGGTAGCAAAACTCGCAAGGATTAAGGATAAAGCTTTTTAGCACTTCTTGTATTGCTTTGCCCGATTCATCTTCGTAAATTCCTTGATAGGCTCTATCGCTTGAGACAAGCACACCGATTTTTATTGTTTGCATTGTGTATCCTTTGTTGTAGATTGTAAAAGAAAGTTTGCAATTTGTGCCACATCATTAAGATTGAGTGTGGGGATATGACTTGGCACGATGTTAGCATTACTCACACTCTCATCTATGGCAAAAGCGTCCGCATAGGGAATATAAGTAGATTCTATACCCTCCCTTGCAACAACAATGCGTTTAAAAGGCAGAGTTTTAAGCCCTTCAATAAAAATAAAATCATAATCCTTAAAAAGCTCCATAGTTTTATAAAAGGCTTGAATGTCGGTAGAATCTTGTGAATCTACGCTTTCATTTTTTGTCTGCAAAATAGTGCGTGTAGGCGAGATAAGAGCCACCGCATCGGCAGTTTGAAAGAATTTATATGAATCCTTACCCTGTGTGTCAAAAATTGCCTTATCCTTTGGGTCGTGCTTGAAAATAGCTACCTTTGCTCCCCTTGCCTTAAAATACTCACTTAATTTACAAATAAGCGTCGTCTTGCCACTATTGCTTTTCCCGCTAAAGGCAAAAATAATGGGCTTAGAATCTACCTGCATAAGATTCCACTTCCTTTGAGGGCTTTGCTTCTCTCTTTGGCATAGATTCTTTTGTGATTGATAACATCATATTTCCAAATGGGTGCATTAGCCTTAAAATCCTCTATCAGCTCCGCATACAGACTAAGAGCTACCTTGCGATGAGATGAGATAATGCCACACATAAAAGAGCTTTTCCCACAAGGCACATCGCCTATGCTGTGAGCCATACACACATAAGCCCCCATATTATGGGCTTTTTCCTGCCACGAGTGAAACCATTTCTCTAGTAAGGGTTTATAAATATCAAAGCTAAGGGCTTCTATATCACTAGAATCTAGAAACTGCGTCATCTTTTCAGCAATTTCAAGGGAGTTTGCTTCTTGTGCATCGGCACTACCGCTTAGGTAGCTTCTCGCACAAGAATCGGCACAACCCTTGAAATTATCTAAAAATATTTCCGCAGTCGGCGTTTTGGGGTTTTGAGATTTTAGATGTTGCTCTTTTCGCACGATACCACTAAAAATGCTTACTGCTCCGCAATTTTTGCTTTGAGCTAGAGCTTCCCATTGTGTGTAAAGCTCACCTGTTG
Source organism: Helicobacter cinaedi PAGU611 (assembly GCF_000284635.1). NCBI lineage: Bacteria > Pseudomonadati > Campylobacterota > Epsilonproteobacteria > Campylobacterales > Helicobacteraceae > Helicobacter > Helicobacter cinaedi. Next base: position 837,560 of record NC_017761.1, read on the forward strand.
GCAATGCTCCGTGATATAAACTTAGCATTATCCACCACACACTGGAGGGAGCAAAGCTATTCTATCGCCATCACACAATGGGTGGGATAGAGATTCAATAATCTCATCATTAACTGCCACTGCACTTATTGTAAGCCATTGTTGCAGAGCAGAATCTTTACTTAAAATCTCTTTTAACTCTTGTAATGTGTTTGCTTCTAGCTCAACAGGGGGGATATGGCTCATCGGTCCCAAAAATTCAACTTTTACCATATAAACACTCCTTTTGCTTGGGATTTTACACAAGATTCTATATAAGATGATGAAGAAACATCACTTGCACCACTGCACCTTTGGGTAAATCACTGCCATTTTCTTCTAAAATCGCAAGGGCAGTGTTGTGGGTAAGATTATTCACCATTGAGCTTTGCAGGGATTTTTTCTTTGCAAAACTCACACTGAGTTTGCCATTATGTGAGAACACTTCACACGCACGAAATTCTAATCTGGAATCACTGCGTTTGCACTCTTCAAGCAAAGTCGCTTCAAATGTTGCTTCAATATGTGGGGGCTTGTGGATTCTATTTTGCAAACGAGCAAGTAAGGTAGTGCCAAAAAGCAAAAAAGTTACCGCAGAGGAATTTGGAAAGCCCGGTAGTCCTAGAATCAGCGTTTTATTAGCCACACCAAAGGCAACAGGTTTGCCCGGCTTCAATCTCACGCCTTTAAAGTGAATCTGGCTCAATTCCTGCATTATCTCTTGTGTGTAGTCATAATCCCCAGCACTCATACCGCCGGTGGTAAGGAGCATATCGCATTCCTTTAACGCTTGAATGTAAGCAGTTTTTATCATCTCTTTATCATCTTTGATGATGGGATAAATGATAGGCTCTTGCCCCATTTGTAAAAGCAGAGATTCTAAAAGATGTGTATTGACACTTCGCACAACATTGTGATGTGGGCTATCTTGCCCCACTTCAATGATTTCATCGCCCACGCATAAGATTCCAACCTTTGCCTTTTGATACACTTGCACAAAGCTTTGATTAAGCTCTGCTAACAAGCCTACTTCAAATGCACCGATTTTATCGCCCTGACGGAGCAGAATCTCGCCCTCTTTATAATTATCGCCAACTTGGCGTATCCATTGGGATTTGCGGATAGAATCTAGCGGGGCATTTAAAAATATCTTATTATTTTCAAGCGTGATATACTCCACAATGATAAGCGTATCAGCATTAAGTGGCATTACAGATCCGGTGAAAGTCTTTATCGCGTGGGCTTTTTGGAGCGTTGGGCGGGTGGGATTCCCAGCTTTATTTGGTGGCAGGATAGTAAGTCCTTGCTTGGAGAGTAGCTCTAAATCCTCAAATATCATCGCATAGCCGTCCATCGCAGCGGTAGGGTAGGCTGGGACATTGCAAGGGGCTTGTACATCTTGGGCTAAGATTCTATTTAGGGCATTTTTAAAATGCACTTGCTGTGTGCCAAGCGGCTCTATGGGGATTGAATCTAGGATATGCAAGGCTTCTTTGTAGCTAATAAGTTTAGGATAGTTTGCCATTTTCCATAATCCTTAGAGTAGATGTCCAAGCTTTTGCTTTTTAACTTCAAGGTAGGCTTTGTTGTGGGGATTGCAAGGGGTGATAATGCTATGCCGCACAACCTTTGCATAAGGCTCTAAGGCGTGAATCTTGCGTGGATTGTTGGTAAGAAGATTAATCTCTGTAATGTTAAAATGCTTAAAAATCTCGCCTACAATCTCATAGCTTCGCATATCGCCTTCAAAGCCAAGCTTTTGATTTGCCTCCACTGTGTCATAGCCCATATCTTGCAAAGCGTAAGCATTAATCTTATTGAATAGCCCTATCCCTCGCCCTTCCTGTCGCAAGTAAATCAGCACACCGCCCTCTTCACTTTGAGCGATTTTCTCCATTGCTAAAGCTAATTCATTACCACAATCGCATTTTTGTGAGCCAAAGACATCGCCAGTTAGGCATTCGGAGTGGATTCTCACTAGGGGAGTTTTGCTAAGATTCTGTGTAAAAACGATAAGATGTTCTTTTGTTGTAGAATCTGCAAGATACTCGCGAAAACTGATTGTGAGAAAATCCCCAAAACGCGTTGGGAGCTTAGCTTGATTGGAAATATCATATTTCATCATTTATTATCCTTTTTTGATCTTGTGTAAGATAGGTGAATTTGAAAGAGCGATTCTAAAATGTTTTGATTAATCATAAGTGATTTTTCTTTTTCAAACGCCAATAAAGCAAATATCCGCCTCCACAGATAATTACAAAGCCTAGCGTGTAAAGTCCTGCTTGTTTGACAAGCCCTTTAAGCTCTAGCTCTTGTGGGCTTGGTGTGCGTGAAGTAAAGGCGTGGATAATAGAATTTACACTTATGCCTGTGTCAAAAAGCACCCCAGCATAATAGCCGATGATGGTTAGGATAATCACCCAAATACCCGCACCAAGCGAAGTATAAAGGCAAAATTTTGCTAGATTCATTTTGGCTAGTCCAGCGGGCAAAGAGATATATTGCCTAACAACCGTGATCAATCGCCCTATAAATGTGCTGATAGGTCCGTGCTTTGTGAAAAAATCTTCCATTTTCTGCATAGTAGATTCAGTGAAAAAGAAGTATTTGCCATAGCGGATAAGAAAATCTCTCCCAAATTTTAATGCCAAGTAGTAGTTAAATAATGCCCCAGCTAAAGAGCCTAAAATCCCGCATAGCACAGCGATAATAGCATTCATCTCGCCTGTATAGACTAAATATCCAGCAGGTATCATCACCACTTCGGAGGGGAAGGGAAAGAAGCTAGATTCTAAAAACATCATAAGGAAAATCCCAACATATCCAAGTGTGCCTACAATCTCAACAATACCGCCTATAATGCTACCAAGTATCTCGCCCATTTTTGCTCCCTTAAATTAAAGTTATCAAATCAAATTGCATTGTGATTATTTTAGTTTGATATAATGCCATAATTTTTTTACAGAATCTAGCCAACGCTAAGTGTTTATTAAGACTAGGCGTGAAGAGTGTAATGCTAAAGGAGTGGAATGAAGGAGCTGTTTCAAGGGGCGGTGAAGTTTAGAGAGGAGGATTTCAACGAGCATAAAGAGCTGTATGAGAGCCTTAAAAAACACCAAGAGCCACATACGCTTCTTATCACCTGCACAGATTCACGCGTTGTGCCAAATTTGATAACAAACTCTTTACCCGGGGATTTATTCGTCATACGCAATATGGGGAATCTTGTGCCACCATATTTGGGGAAAAACAAAGGCATACGCGATGGGTATTTAGCAACGACTTCCGCCATAGAATATGCTTTGGTGATTTTGGGTATTAAGAATGTCATTATTTGCGGACATAGTGATTGTGGGGCTTGTTCGGCGATTTATGAGCCACCAGAAAAGCTTGAGAATGCACCCTATGTCCAAAAATGGATAGAGCTTTTAGAGCCGGTAAAACAAAAGGTAGATGCCCTAAAGCCAAATTCCAAAGCAAAACGCACTTGGCTTATGGAGCAGATGAATATAGAACATCAGCTTGAGAATCTAATGACTTATCCTTTTGTGGAGGAGCGGTTTGATAGGGGGGATTTAAATGTGTATGGGTGGTATTACATCATAGAAACAGGTGAGATTCTAAACTACAATATGATAAAGCGAGAGTTTAAGACAATAAATCAAATTAAAAAGGAGAGCGTATAATGGAGCGTATGATAATAATGAGCGGACCTTGCGTGATTGAAAGCATTGAGGGGCTAAATGCCGTAGCTGAAGCCTTAAAGCCTTTAGCGGAGAATCCACAGATTGACTTTTATTTCAAAGCGAGTTTTGATAAGGCAAACCGCACGAGTTTAGAATCTTATCGCGGACCGGGCTTAGAAAAGGGATTGGCGATGTTGCAAGAGATTAAAACTAAATTTGGTTATAAGATTCTTACAGATATACACGAGAGTTATCAAGCAGGTGCGATTGCTGAAGTGGCGGATATTATACAGATTCCAGCGTTTTTGTGTCGGCAGACGGATTTGATTGTAGCGGTTGCAAAGACGGATTGTATTGTGAATATCAAAAAAGGGCAGTTTATGAATCCTGCGGATATGCAACATAGTGTGCTAAAAGCCATCAAAACGCGTGGAGGCTCACAGGCGACTTATGAACAAGCAAAGGAATATAGAATTTGGCTCACAGAGCGGGGCAGCAGCTTTGGCTATGGGAATCTTGTGGTAGATATGCGTTCATTAGTGATTATGCGTTCTTTTGCACCGGTGATTTTTGATGCGACACATAGTGTGCAAATGCCCGGGGCAGCTGGTGGCAAAAGTGGTGGCGATAGCTCATTTGTGCCTTATCTTGCTAGGGCGGCTGCGGCAGTTGGCGTTGATGGCTTTTTTATGGAGACACATCTCAATCCCAAAGAAGCATTAAGTGATGGACCAAATATGGTGCAGACAAATGCCTTGCTTCCGCTCATAGATGAGCTACAAAAGATTACTAATCTCACACAAAAGGAGTGCAAATGAATGTGATAGAGGGCAAACTACAACTTATGGGGAGTGAAAAAATCGCCATTATCAGCTCTAGATTCAATCATCTTATTACCGATAGGCTTGTTGAGGGGGCAAAGGACTGCTTTTTACGACACGGAGGCAGAGATGATTTACTTGATTTAATCCTTGTGCCCGGAGCGTATGAGATTCCATTTGCGTTACAAAAGGTGCTTTCTCAAGGTGAATATGATGGAATCTGCTGTCTTGGTGCGGTGATTCGCGGATCAACACCACATTTTGATTATGTCTCTGCTGAAGCGACAAAGGGCATTGCTAATGTTACGCTTAAATATGGCGCACCTGTAACCTTTGGTGTTTTGACCACAGATAGCATTGAGCAAGCTATTGAACGAGCGGGGACAAAGGCAGGAAATAAAGGCTTTGAATCTATGGCAGGGCTTATTGAGCTTGTGAATCTGTATAGAAAAATCGGGGCTTAAGACTTATGGCTACTCGCACACAGGCACGAGAGGCGGTTATTGGAATGCTGTATGCCTATGACTTGGGGAATAAGGATATTTTAGACATTGCGCGTTCTATGTTTGAAGAGAAAAAGATTAAAAATAAACAACAAGATTTTGCATTTTTGCTTTTGCAAGGTGCGATTACAAATCTACAAAGCATTGATGAAGCGATTATCCCTTATCTTAAGGAGTGGGATTTCTCTAGGCTTGGGGGAATGGAAAAGGCAGTGCTGCGACTTGGGGCGTATGAGATTCTCTATACGGATACAGATTCTCCTGTGGTGATTAATGAAGCTATTGAGCTTGGCAAGATGTATGGTGGAGAGGATAATACGCCGCGTTTTTTAAATGGTGTGCTTGATGCGTTGAGTAAGGCTCATAGGCAAACGAGCAAGGAAGCACAAGATTCTAAAATAGAATCTACAAGTTTAGATTCTCTCTCACAAAATGCAAATAAAGATAAAGGCAGAGATAAATGAAGCTCTGTATTGCCCTTGATAATGAAAATTTGCAAGAAAACCTTTGCTTATTAGAATCTTTACGCACCCTTTCATCATCGCAAAAGCAAGATATTTGGCTCAAAATTGGGCTAAGGAGCTTTATTCGTGATGGTGTGAGCGGATTAGAATCTATTAAAAAATATGGTGCGTATAAAATCTTTTTAGATTTGAAACTCTATGATATTCCAAATACAATGCTTGATGCGATTATTGAAGTCCAAAAGCTTGGCGTTGATATGCTGACAATCCATACAAGCTGTGGGTTAAGAGCTATGAAAGAAATCGCTAGATTAAAAGAAAAGTATCAAATGCCCCTTATTATTGGTGTGAGTGCTTTGACAAGCTTTGATAATGATGAATTTATGGAAGTGTATAATGCCTCTGTATTTTCTCATACACTTAAACTTGCGAGTTTAGCATACAAGGCGGGGATTGATGGTGTGGTGTGTTCTACTTATGAAAGTTTAGCTATTAAGCAACGCACAGATTCTAGCTTTCTTACTATCACACCAGCAATCCGTCCATTCGGGGAAAATGTGGGGGATCAAAAGCGTGTGGCGACCTTGCGTGATGCGTTAGATTGCAAAAGTGATATTGCCGTGATTGGACGCCCTATTTATAAGGCAGATAAGCCCATAGAAGTGGTGCAAGATATTTTAAAGGCGATGAATGGAAGTATGTAGAGATAGGCGGTCTTTGCGGGAGTTTCGCAGTAGGCTAGAGGGTAGTGTAGGCTTTGTGGCGACTATGGGGGCATTGCATAAAGGGCATTTAAGCTTGATTGAAAAGTCATTACAGGAAAATAAGCATACAATCATATCTATCTTTGTGAATCCTACGCAATTTGGGGAGAATGAAGACTTTGGGAGCTACCCTCGCACTTTGGAAGCTGACTTGGCATTATGTAAAAAAGCAGGGGTGAGTGCGGTATTTACCCCAAGTGTGGAAGATATGTATAGCACAGATGAAATTACTTTTAATCCCCCAAAAAATATGGGCTATATTTTAGAGGGCTTTGATAGACCGACACATTTTGCTGGGGTTATTGCTGTGGTGCTAAAGCTTTTTATGTTGGTTCAGCCTTATAGGGCGTATTTTGGGCAAAAGGACGCACAACAGGTGCTGATTTTACAAAAAATGGTGCGAGATTTGTTTTTGAATCTTGAGATTGTGCCTTGTGAGATTATGCGCGATGATGATGGCTTGGCTCTAAGCTCACGCAATATTTATTTGAGCCAAAAGGAGCGAGAGACTGCTCTATGTATCCCACGCACGATTGCTTTAGTGAAAAAGGAAATTGACAATGGCGAAGTAAAAGTGGATAAGCTTAAAACCCTTGCATTAGAATCTTTAACACAGAGTGAAACTACACTTTTTTATGCGGATTTTTTTAATAGAGAGCTTAAACCCATTGCAATGATAGAAAAGCAAAAAAGTATTTTTTTAATCGCACTCAAAGTTGGCAAAACGCGTTTGTTAGATAATCTGTGGATATAGGAAAAATATGAAAAAAATAGTTTTAAGCGTAATGCTTTGCGGAAGTGTATGGGGGTATGCGTGGGGATATGATAGTATTGATGAAGCCTTAGAAAATGGAATCTCAAGCGGTGATATTACCCTATATGGCAATTACACAAATGGCACAAAAAATCAAGGCAACAATAAAGGCAAAAATGATTTTAGTGAATCTGGCTATATGGTAGGCAGTGTGGGCTTAGCCTACCACTCGGCGTTTTATAAGTATTTGCGTGTGGCGGTGAGCTTTAGGGCAGTGGGTGTGGCGTATGAAAATGATACAGATTCTATCTGGGGAGCTGAGAATTTAACGAATAATCCAAATCGCTATGGCAAGGGCGATGCTTCTAGGGATTTTTATATGAATGATCGCACGATGCTAGGGCAAAGCTATGTAGAATATTTTGATGGAAATACGAGTATTAAGGCTGGGCGTATTTTTGCAGATTCTGAATGGGCAGATAGGCTTGTAGATGGTGTGTGGCTGCGGAATCGCTCCTTGCCAAATGCACTGATTGAGGGCTTGTGGGTAAAAAATAGTGGCTATGTGCAGTATAATAAAATGACAGGCTTTTATGATGTGAATCCGCACAATAGCCTTGGGCTGACACAAATGAGCTTCAAATATCATATTGGCGAAGTGATGAGTGTGAAATTTTATGGTATTGCTAATCCAAGTATGTTTTATGCCACAGGTGTGAAAGCCTCTGCACGATATGAGGCTTCAAAGTCTTATATCGGTTTGAGCGGACATTTTGCCACGAGCTTTGAGCAAACCTATGGTGTGCAAAAAGGCAAAGAGGGCAATGGCTACAACACAGATGTGAAGGTTTATGTAGGCGTGAAAGATATGGCAGAAGTGAGCGGAGGCTATATCGGCAGTGGAAGTAATGTCGGCTGGGGGTCTCTCAATACGCTTGGTAATAGTGTCAGTCCATTTTTTATGTGGGGCGGGAGAGCCCTGCTTGAAGGCGTAGATTCGAATGTATGGTATGGCAAGGTGATGTTTGCCATTGATAGAGTGAGTTTTGCGGTGGTGTATGGTAGCACGAAGTTTAGGGGAATGTCTATGATAAATGATCCACTAAAGCCTTATGATAGGGTGAATGAAGTAAATTTTCTACTTGATTTTGGATTTACAGAGCATTTTAGTGGTATTGTGAATGTCCTTAACACACACGGTGGCTCACAGTTATATTATCCACATATGACAAATGTGAATCTAGGTATGAAATTGGCATTTTGAGAAATTGATTGAAGGGAGCAGTATGGATAAAATATATAAAATTTGGCATATAACAAAGGCTAGATTCAATAGTCTGCGGGGGGGGGGGCGCAAAACTAAAAGCATAAGTCTTTTACATATCATACTCTATTCTGTTAGGGTAGTGTGGCGTAGGGTTTTTACCCCGTATGCCGACATTGCCCGACACGATTTTAAGCAATATCGCCTTATGTCAATTATAGCGATATGTAATATTTGCTTTGTTGTTTTTGTTTTCAATCCTTATAGTGTTTATAGCAGTGATGTGTCGCAATTTGATATTGCGCAGATTCGTTCAACTTTAGCAAAGCTTTTTGGCTGGTTTTTGTTGTTTTCATTTGTGTTTATTTATTTTATAAGTTTTGTTTATAAAACGAGGCTATTTAAAGTTTGTGTATGGGCACTATGTGTGCTTATGTTTATGGCTACGTGTTATAGTGCGATCTTTGTGCGTGATTGTGAGTTTAACACTTATGGCTTACTTGATAATTTTGTTTTTCAAGGTGGTGTATCCGTTTATAATCCTAAAAATAAATATTTTGATATCATTTTTGGCTTATGCTCTATGGTTGTTGTATTTGTGCTTATTTATAAGCGTTTTTTTATTCACTTTGCGTTTGTATGCGGTGTAGTTTTTGTTAGCTTTGCCTTGCGTGATGCTATAAAAATTTTATCTGTTGATATTTCACAAAAAGTATATGATAATGTCTTGCCACCTTATAATGATAAGCTTTTATCTTTTTCACAAGATTCTAATATTTTGGTTTTAGTGCTTGATGCTTTTACCGGTTCGCATTTAGATATAATCCTGCAGCAGGAGGATTTGCGTGAAAAATTAAGTGGTTTTACATACTATAACAATACACTTGCAACTTCCAACAATACACAATTTAATACTCCAGCATTAATGGGAGGGGAAAAATATACGAGCCTATCGCTTTATAATCAAGGTGTGAGAAACGCACAAGATTCATATGATGAAGCATTTTTTATTTTGCCAGAAAAACTATTGCAAAAGGGATATAAGGTTGCGGTGTATGATACAGTGCCGGTTTTGCCTACAACATTTGAATCTTATTTTGGTGATACGGTATTGGTAGCAAATCAAGATAAACAGAGTTACATAGGAAGTTTTATCCATCATTATAATTTGGGTGATTTTATTCAAACACAATTTGATGAGATTAGAAAAAAACAAGATTCTGTTGCCATACTCTTTGCCATTGGTCTTTTTAAGGCTGCACCTTATACGATGAGAGTTAGGATTTATGGTGATGGCCAGTGGCTTTTTGCGAAGAAAAATTTATCTGATGAGTTGGCGACACAGCTTAGATATGTCTCGGATGTAGCAATGTTTCCATTTGTTTCCAATACAAATTCACAAAGAAAAACTTTTAAATATATCAAGTCAATGATTACGCATTATCCTTGGCAATTAGATTTAGAAAATCAATGTGCTCCTAATGTTTTTGCACAAAGCTCCTTGCCAGAATTATATCAGGCATTTATGCCCAAAGAATATCGTAATGGATACAATGATAAGCATTACAACAATGAATATTGTGCGATAAAGTTTGTCCTTGATTGGTTAGATTGGTTTAGAGAGAATGATATTTATGATAAAAGTGCTATTGTGATTGTGAGCGATCATGGTCATTATGATAGTTTTTCACAGATTCAAAACAATAATTTTGAACAGCTTGGCACCCAATCAGATGCACTTTTGCTTGTAAAGCCCTTTGGTGCAAAGGGCAAATTAAGAATTGATAGTGGTTTAAAAAGCAATGCCGATGTTTATACAATGGTGTGTAAATTTGCAGCTCTTAATTGTGATAATATGGCAGATATACACGCAACAAACCGCATTTTATATCATACAAATTCCCCGTTTACCGAACACTTAGAAATAGATCGTGCCTATCGTGTGAGAGAAAATATTTTTGAATCACATAATTGGGAGGATATAAGTCAGGAGATTAAAGATTTAAAGCAAAACCTTTGACATTTGATTATATTTTTAGAGATTTCAAAGAAAAATTTGCAATACGCCAAGGTTTAGAGAATCTAAGTTTAATCTAACTTTGAGCCTAGCTCTCAATCCGCTTTATCTCATCTTTTAAAAAGTTTTTCCATTGCGTTGGTGTCAGGGCTTTTGCTGTGATGAAAATATCTTTATCACCCCTGCCTGACACATTTGCAATGATTTTTTTGCCTTTATTCTCTTTGCATACTTTAAGTAATGCAGCAAGGGCGTGGCTAGACTCTAAAGCTGGGATAATGCCCTCATTTTTAGCAAAAAATGCTAATGCTTCTAGTGCTTCATCATCTGTGGCGGAAGTAAAATGCAAACGATTGGCTTTAAATTATAAAATCCTTAAATTTGACTTACTAAAATGGATTTGCCATCAATAAACTTATTAATCCATTATTTGTAATTTAAAATAAGAAGACTCAAATGCATATTTTTAAGTCTCACTACAGGTAAAAATACACATTTTTCTGTTGGAAATAGATTGTAAGTTAGCATTACGCTCAATGTTGTGTTTTTTAACATGGTGTCAACCCTTATAGTTTTATTTGTATTTTTTTAAGGTTGCTGTTGTGCCTGTGTCTTCTGTCATTGCTCAAGGCGTAAGTTGGTAATTATAATGCTGTTGTTGCATAACTTCCTTTGAGTAAGACTGAATGGGAATATTCCTAGCTTTGTGTGTCAAAGCATCTTGGTGCACAATTTGGTATTAATATTATTTTATTTAAGATGAAGATTCTGGGTTGATGGCATTGAATTGAGGGGATATATATGAAGCGTAGAGCTTGAATGTGGAGATTTAATTATAACTGTGGGGCTGTTTGATTTGGGGTTTAAGGGTGCTGCTTATTTGCACTTTTAAGATTTGCAAATAAGCTTTACAAAGGCGAGTAAATCTCATTGCCAATGCTTTTATACCGCTCCCAATAAAAGTCAGCAAAAGCTCTAACTTGCGGATTTATAGCGTGATAGCCATTGCGATTGATAAAGCGTTCAAGCCACGCATTTGCTGGGAGCTTTTGTATGTAATGCTTAGCCAAAGATGTGTAGGTGTGTTGATACCACTTTATCAGCCTAGTATAATGCTCTTTGTGAATCTGCAAATGCGGTGTTTGTGCCTTATCAAAGCTTAACACCCCGCTTTCAAATAATCCGCTTAAATGCAATAGTCCCTCACAATAATACGCCCGAACTTCCAAGCTCTCCCTCCACGCCATAAGCCCAACACAACGCTTAATGTGATCTTCAAGCAAAGATTCTAAAATTTTATCCATTCCACCCAAGCTTGTTTCATAAGCAAGAATCTCTTTCAAATCTTTGCAATCCGCAGAATCTTGCCCCATATTTTTTGCTTTCTCATAGTGTAAAAACCACGCCACAAGCCCACCGCAAGTAGCCTTAAATTCTTCTATATTTTTAAACTCTCCATCAATATTCATAAGCCCCTCACTCTGCCAATCCACCCACAGAATATGCCCAAACTCGTGTCCATTCGTGCTAATGTCATACACAAAGTGCCAAAGCCTTTCATTATGAAATAAAATCTCACGCCACTTCTCCAAAAGCTCCGCCCCGAAAAATTCTACATTAATTTTCATCTGCGGTTTGGCTTTAGCTTGATTGATGATTCTATCTGGGAAAGCAAAGATCTTTTTGCCCTTTTGACTGGAGATTGTCTCATCATTTGGCACCACTTGTGCGGAAAATAGTCCATTATTCTCCGCTCCATAATACAAAAGCGGCATTGAGTTATACAAGCTTGTTTGCTTAAACGCACAAGTAATGGCATTATAAAGCGTAGAATCTAGCTCTAATTCTTGACTTAATGTTTGAAACATTGCTCCCACAAGATTTTTAGCATAGCTTTTTGTTTCATTCTTTTTATTCTCTAGGCGTAAGTCCCATTCTGGTGCGACACTATGGCGATAAATATCTTCATAATACTCAAAAGGGTGGGCGATTTGCAAGGGCGTTTTGATAGCCATCCACGCTAAATCCACTTCCTGCCATTGCTTGATGAGATTTTTGCTTTCACTCTCTCCCCACGCTCTTATAAGTGTCTTCAAATAGGCAATATAAGCATCTTTTGCGTGATATATAGAATCTTCTAGCAAACTAAGATTTTCAATACTTTGCTTCAAAGATTTAATAATGCACTCCACTTCCTGTGGGAATGCCTTGATATAAGGCTGTGAGATAAACTTTGTGCCAACTTGCAATGGGATAGAGTAGCACCGCCCGATATATACGCCATTTTCATCTCTATCAAGGCTAGATTCTAGAATCTGCCTTGTCTCTTGTGTGCTTTTGTGGGAGTCTGCGGTGTTGGCTTGGTCATTTGCATTGAGCAAACTCCCTTCACCCCCACCTCTACAGCCCAAAAAATCATCACAAGATACTTCTGTAGAATCTAGGTTTGTGAGAGATTCTACGAAGCTATATGTCTTCTCAAAGTCTCGGTTTATCCCATCAATCAGTCGTTTTTGCCACGATACAAAAAAGCCATTCATCGCAAGTCCAACGCGATGTGTACTAGCTAGAATCTCCCTATAAAATGCACTTAAAAGCCCCTTTTGCTCTATACTTTGCAAAAGGCTTTCAAACTGCCCTTGGTAGAATCTCATCACAAAATCAAGGAGCATATATCGTGCTTTGTCAATCTCATATTCTTTGTTTTCACTCTCCACATATTGCGTTTGTAAAATCTGCACGACTTTATCTTCTCGCAGATTTACTATACGCTCACACAACGCCATAAGGGTTGATTGACTAGGTTCAAGGTTGCATTGCTTACTTAAATCACATAAAATCTTGTGTTTGGGTGAATCCTGCTGTGTTATAGCGTCAAAAAATGTATAAATCTCCCTGCTTTGAATCTGGCTTAGCTCATAAATCTGTGTAAGCTCATTTTCAAATACTGCTTTTGATTTTTCCATAATATCTCCTTAGTTTTTGCTTGTGTGTCTTAAGATAAATTAGCAAAACTTTGCCATAATATCGCTGAATAAATGTTAAGCAAGGGCTTATGAATTTAAGGGGAGCTTATGGATTCTCGTTTTGAACGCATTATTAGACAAAATCAGCTTAAAACCTATGCTGTTTTATGCGTGTATATTGCCATTTTTGTTTTTATCGGGCTGTTGGCGGATATTATTCGGCTAAATAGCGAGAGTTTGCAGGAGGGATTCTATCTCTTACTCACATTACAGGAATTCCCCCTTATCACTTTTATAATGGGCGTTGTGGCATTTGGCGTGATAATGTATAGTGTGGGGCAGTTTTCACGCATTATGCTAAGTGGCAATGAGTATAAACGCATAAATCCAAATCTCGTGCTTTCCCGCAGAGAATCCACACTCTATGGTGTTTTTAGCGATTTGCTTAAAAGTGCAAATTGCCCTTTTGAACCAGCGTTATATATCATAGAAGCCCCATATATGAATGCCTTTGCAAGTGGGTGGAATGAAAAAAACTCTATGATTGCTATTACTTCCACACTTTTAGAGCGACTAAAAGAAGATGAGCTAAAAGCCGTCATCGCCCACGAGCTAAGCCATATACGACACGGCGATGTAAGGCTTACAATGTGTGTTGGGATTTTAAGCAATATTATGCTTTTGGGGGTAAATATCTTTACCTTTTATTTCAGCAGCTCAAACTCTCAAGGAGCGCGTGTAGCTAGGAATATCCTGCTTGTGTTGCAGTTTATTTTACCTTTGCTTACAATGGTGCTAAGTCTTTTTATCTCTCGCAACCGCGAGTATATGGCAGATTCTGGTGCGGCGTATTTGATGAGAGATAGTGAGCCGATGATTAGGGCGTTACAAAAGATTAGCCAAGATTATTCTCAAAACACTTACACCGAGCCGAATCCTACTCGTGCAAGTGCGTATCTTTTTGATACGAGTGAGATTTTAAGCACACATCCTAGCATACAAAATCGTATAAAGTCTTTACTAGGACAAAGATTTTGAGTAGGCATTCAGCCTACAATTCGTCTTTGGGTAATCATAGTAGCGATTTTATGGATTTTAGGGGAACCGCAGACTCTATGTCTAGCTCCCCCCCCTAAAATCCATAAAAAGCCCCACTAGCAATACCGCAAATACTAGAATTGTGGATTCTAAAAGCCTAGAATCTCAAGTCGATTCCACAATGGCAGAATCTCGCCCCTCTCGTGGTGCGAAAACAAAGCTAACTTACGCTTAAAGTATATCTTTAAGCGTGTAAAATTAAATCGCGTGAAACGCAAACCTATAAAAGCGTTGTAGGGTGGGGGATTTTTAAGGGGGAGGGAGCGACTTCGCAATTTAAGCCCCTCCCCCTTAAAAAAAAAACAGAAAAACAGAAACTAGCGTTCAAAACCACTTTTTGTGAAAAAGAAAAAAAAGCAAAAAACCTCTCTTAACAACATTCGTATAACTTCGTATAATGTATGCTATACGAAGTTATTACGGGAGCGACTTCGCAATTTAACGACCCCTACCCCCCTTTAAAAAAAAAACAGAAAAACAGAAACTAGCGTTCAAAACCACTTTTTGTGAAAAGAAAAAAAAGCAAAAACACTCTCTTACAACATAAAGATACTTCGCTTTTTTTAAAGGTTCAATACGACAAAAACGCAAAATCTCAAACAAAGCTTACGCTTCAGTATGATAAAAGCTTAGAATCTTAGGTAAAATCTTATTATCAAAATTTACAAAGGAGTGTCTATGAAAATACCACAAGATAAAGCCCTAGAGCAAAGCTCAAAGGCATTTTTTGAATCTTTATGCGCGTTTGTGGGGGAAGATTCTAAACGAGAGGGGTTAGAAGCTACACCAAAGCGTATTGCTACAAGCTTTGCAGAAATGCTAGATGGCTACGCTCAAAGCCCAAAAGTTGCCTTAGGCAGTGTCTTTGAAGATGGCGTGTGTGATGAAATGATAGTGCTTAAAAAACTGCCCTTTTATTCTATGTGCGAACATCATCTTTTACCTTTTTTTGGCTTTATATCTATTGGCTACATTCCAGATTCTAAACTCGTGGGGATTAGTGGCTTGGCACGATTAGCGGAAGTTTTTACACATCGTTTGCAGATTCAAGAGCAGCTTACAGCGCAAATTGCCAATGCACTGATGAGTGAGCTAAGCCCTAAGGGTGTAATGGTCGTATGTGAAGCAAGACATCTATGCCTTGAAATGCGAGGGAAGCAAAGGCAGTCGCATATCATCACTTCTGCGTTGCGTGGGCTATTTAAGAAAGACTCTAAAACTCGTGCAGAGTTTATGCAACTGCTGAATAATCCTTAAAAACAAGGACAATCTTTATTTGATATTTTGTGAAATAGTGCTTAGTTTGTGGGGAATCTCCCCATATTTTACATAAATTTTACATTTAGCCTTGACATTTTATACATTTTCTAATGATAATGGCACTAGTTCAATCTTGAACTATAATCTTAAACAACTCGTAATGGAGGTTTTTATGAAAAAGATAGTTGTAAGCAGTGCTTTATCGGCTCTTCTTGTGTTGCCAGCAATGGCTTTTGAAGTGCATAATAACGATGATACAAAGGTTGATATCTATGGATCAATCCGCGGTTATGTAGGCTATGGCGAAAGTGGCAAGGCTGGAGCTGATGCGGGATACCTTATTGGGATTCAAAATAACTCACAATTTGGTGTGAAATTCCAAAAAGATAAGTTTAAAGCTAATGTAGAGTGGGGTGCAGTAGAGCCGGGCGTCGATGGCAATGCTAACAGCACAGGCTGGAGACAATATTGGGGATCTTATACAACTTCGGCTGGGACAATTCTCTTTGGTAAGACAAATACCCCAACAATTGATAATGGCTTTACAAATGACTTCTTCAACAATGACAATGGCTCAAGTGGCTTTGGTGGTATTGCTACTGGAAGCAGAAAGATTCAGATTCAATATAATGTAGCTGGACTAAGCCTAGCGCTTGTAGAAGATGAAACAGGTGATGGACGAAATGGTGGTGCAGCTCGACCAAATCAAGAATCTCCTCGTATCGCTACAAGCTATACAATCAATGATGACAAAGGCAAACCTATCTTTAAAGCAGCGGCGACTTATAAATACTACAATTCTAACACAATTCAAGGAAATGTGCCTGCTGGGACAAGTGCATATCACGCTTGGATAGGTTATAAACCTACATTTGGTAGCTCATTCCTTTCATTAATGGCAAATTATGGTAAAAATGGGCATCTTTATGGTGAGCAACTCACAAGAATAAGTACAGGTGGTTATCACCATTCTACGCTTGATGTAGCTGGATTAGACGCACAAAGAGCGGGTGCAAGAGTGGAGTTTGGCACAAAGCTTTCTAGTGATATGGGACTTATCATCGGTGCTGGGTATCAGGCGACATTTGGCGGAAAAGGACAAAAAAATGCTCTAAAAACTGCTTCTGGAGCAGATAAAGATTCAATGATTCATAGTTATTCAGCATTTATTCAGCTTCCTTATAAAGTTAGCTCAAACTTTACTTTTGCTCCACAAGTAAGCTTCTATCAAACAATTGAGGGAACAAGTGGTGCAAGGAGTAATACTGCTGCTGGTACCAATACATTTAGCGGTAAAGAAACAGGCGTTATCGCTGCTGCTAGAATCAAGTGGGATTTCTAATCCTTGTTTTGTCTCCTTTAAGAAAGGTGCTTCACAATGTGTCGTTTGTGGCACCTTTTGCTTTTATCATATTTCTTTTGACTTGCTTTACATCTTTAACATTCATATCAAATTTATCACTTCACATTTAACACTTTAATCTTATAATATCGCTTTTCTCATATTTTTATTAGGATTTAGATATGGTATTTGATTTTGGTATTGAGATAAGTGTGGGGTTGGTTGTATTTTTAATCGCTTGTGCGTTTGTAGCGGGATTTGTAGATTCTATTGCTGGGGGTGGGGGAATGATAACTATCCCTGCCTTGCTCTTTGCTGGAATCCCACCGCTTCAAGCTTTGGGGACAAATAAGTTTCAAAGCTGTTTTGGGAGCTTTGGGGCGAGCTTGCATTTTTACAAAAGGGGGCATATTGATTTAAAAGGAAGTGTGGGGTTTGTGTGTGTGGTTTTTCTTAGCTCTATACTTGGGAGTGTGTGTGTGGGGCTTTTTGAGAGTGATTTTCTGCGTAAATGTATCCCATTTTTGCTGATTATCTTTGCGTTTTACTTTCTCTTTTCTCCAAAAATCACGCAAGATTCTAGCAAGGCGATATTGGGAAGTGCAGGGCTAGGCTTTGTGCTAGGGATAATTGGCTTTTATGATGGATTTTTTGGTCCGGGGACTGGCTCATTTTTTATGCTTTCTCTCATTACGCTTGGGGGCTTTTCACTGCTTCAAGCCTTAGCAAATGCTAAACTTTTTAACTTCGCTACAAATCTTGCTTCAATGCTTGTCTTTGCCTTTGGGGGGCATATTTTGTGGATTGTGGGCTTATGTATGGCGTTAGGGCAGTTTGCAGGGGCAAGTCTAGGCTCACGCATAGCTATTGGCTATGGGGTAAAGATTATAAAACCGCTTGTGGTGTGCGTGTCTTTAGCCGCGTGTGTGAATCTATTGTATAAAGAATTTTTCACTTCACTTTGACTTCATTTTAAAAGTATAAACTTCGCCTATCCATTTAAGGATAAACTAACATAAAAGGAGTTTTTATGAAACTTACAAGGACATTGAAAATAGGTGTGTTGGCTGTGGCTTTTGGAAGTCTAGTGTGTGCGAATGCAGCGGATTTTAGCAAGAAAAGTGATAAGGAGCTTATTTCACTCTCTGGCATAGTTAAGGTTGAAGAGTTTGCTGACTATGAGCTTGAGATAGCAAAGCGAATGAAGGCTAAAAGTGAAAAAGAGGCAAAAGACTTTAGAGAAAAGCTCAAAGCTCAATATGAAAAGGCTACTGAAAATATGAGTGTCAAGGAATATAGAGAGTATAAAAAGGCTACACACGAAGCGATGAAAAAGCGTGTGGAAAATATGAGTGAAAAGGAGCTAAAAGAGAGTGGATTGCCACCGCATAGACATTTTAAAGAGTGCAAAGGCAAAGCTGAATGCAAGGATAAAAAAGCATTGTGAGCCAAAAAAGAAATAAAAAACTTGCCTTGCAATGATAATGAGAGACAACGAGGCCAACTACGCTTAAAGTATATCTTTAAGCGTGTAAAATTAAATTGCACGAAGTGCAAACCTATAAAAGCGTTGTAGGGGGTGAGCGACACGATTGCGAACGATTTATAAGGGGGAATGAGCGGTATATCTGCGAGCCGACTTCGCAATTTAAGCCCCTCCCCCTTATAAAAAATAAAAAACTTAGAATCTTGAAAAGAGATACTTTGCTGTCGCTCAGTATGAAAAAAACAAAGAAAAAGTAAAAGCACAAAAAGGAAGTAAAAGATGTCGGCAAAGATTTTATTGCTAGAAGATGACTTTGTGCTAAGTGAGATTCTGCTTGAATTTTTAAACGAGCAGGGCTATGATGTGAAGCTTTGTGATAATGCTAAAGATGCGTTAAATTGTGCTTATGAGCAGCATTTTGATTTGTGGATCTTTGATGTGAAAGTGCCTTTGGGTAATGGATTTGATATACTAAAAGAGCTTAGGGAGTGTGGGAAAAACACACCGAGCATTTTTATCACTTCGCTTGATAGGATTGATGATTTACAAAGTGGCTATAAGGCGGGGTGCGATGACTATCTTAAAAAACCCTTTGAGCTTTTGGAGCTACAATATCGTATCCGCACATTGCTGAAACGCTCTTTTTCCCATACGCATACGGAATATGTGAAGCTGCGTAATGGTATGAAGTTTGGAATCTTAACGCAACTGCTCTATGATGAGCATAACGCCATTGTGCCTTTGACACAAAAGGAGAGTCTTTTGCTTTTATTGCTTTTACAACACAAGGGGAGCTATGTATCCCAAGAGATGATTTTTGATACTTTGTGGGAATACGAGCAAGAGCCAAGTGAAATGAGTTTGCGTGCGTATGTGAAAAATCTGCGTAAGATTCTGGGTAAAGATAGTATTGTCAATCAACGCGGCAGAGGGTATTGCTATAATGAAAATAACAATGTGGAGTAGGTGTTTTGAGTGAGAATGCAAAGAGTATCATTAAGATTCTAAGTCTATATTTGGGGACAACAGGCATTTTTTTATGCGTGTTTTTTTGGTTTTCTTATGCCAAAGAAGCGCGACATTTGATAGCAAATCAAGTCAGTGATCTGCGTGAGATAAGCCTTGAAGTATATGAGATTTTACATAATAATAAAGATGACTTGCAAGCTGGGCTTACGCAGATTCAAAGTGAGATTAGCACACCGCTTAGAATCTACAATAAAAAAGGTGCGGTTTTGTATGATACATTGAAAGTAAAGCTTAGTCAAAGTGAGATAGAAGAGGGCTTTGCTATGCGTGGGGAATATGTGATTATTGAGCCTTCAATGCACGAAAAGATTCCAAAAGCTCATAAGAGTAAGAAGAATCTTGTATCAAAATACCGCGATAATGCGAGATATAAGATTTTTATACAAGATGCTTCTTTAGAATCTCAAATGTTTGTTTTGCGTCTTAAGATGATAGCGTATTTTTTGCTCTCACTTTTTGTGGTGGGCGTGGTGGCGTATTTTTTGGTTAAGCTTTCATTGAAACCTATGCAGCAAAGGATTAATACTTTGAATGCTTTTATTAAAGATTCTACCCACGAGATAAATACACCTTTAAGCATTATTCTAATGAGTATTGAGACGCTTTCACTTGATAATCTTACCCCCACACAAGCCCAAAAAATAGAGCGGATTAAACTTGCCTCTAAAAGTCTAAGTCATATTTATAGAATCTTAGTGGCGTATAACTTCCCCCATAGTATTAATGATATGCGTGAAAATCTTGCTTTACATACTTTATTACAGGAGCGATTAGAGTATTTCTCGCCATTTTTTGAGCAAAAGGCTTTGTGCGTGGGGGTTCGGGCGGAATCTAGCTATATTTTTGCGAGTGCGGAAAAGATGAGCTGTGTGCTTGATAATCTCCTAAGCAATGCGATTAAGTATAACAAAAAGGGCGGGGAGATCGAGATTGTTTTAGGGCAGGGGAGTTTAAGCATTAGCGATAGTGGCTGTGGTATGACAGATTCTCAAAAGGATAGAATCTTTGAACGATATGTGCGGTGCAATGAGTATCAAGGGGGCTTTGGCATAGGGCTAACATTGGTAAAAAGAATCTGCGATGAGTATGACATAGATATAGAGGTGCAAAGTCAGCAGGGCAGGGGAAGTTGCTTTACTCTTAAATGGCAAAGATAGGAAATAAAACACTTTTTAATGCAAAAAAGTGTAGGATTCTTGCATTCAAGTTAGTAAGGATTGTGTATGCAAGAAACAATTATTATGATTGAAAAAATCGTGCTTTCATCTATTTTTTTCTCGCCTGAAAAGTTTGAAGAGATTGCCACAGAGCTAAGCCCTAAGGACTTTTTATATCCGGTGCATAGGGATATTTTTGCAATGTGTGAGATTTTGAATAAAGAGAATCTGCCTATTGATAGTGAGTTTATTTTAGCCAAAAAACCTGCAAATAAGAAAATCACGCAAGAAGAGTTACTTGAGATTCTAGCGATTAATCCTATCGCAAATATTGAAGCCTATATTGATGAGATTAAAGAGGCAAGTATCAAGCGTGAAATGCACTCTCTAGCTAATCTTTTGCGTGAAAAATCACTTGATAATAATCAAAGTGTGGAAGAGATTGTTGATGAAGTGAGTAGGAAACTTAGCGATATGAGCTTGGGAAAATCAAATGATGATGTGTATGATGCAGGGCAGGTGGCGAGAGATGTAATGGATCATATCATAGAGCTTAAAAATCGTGGGAATCTTGAGCTAACCGGACTTGACACAGGCTTTAAAAAGCTAAATCGCTTTACAACAGGTTTTAATGAAGGGGATTTAATCATCATAGGTGCGCGTCCGTCTATGGGGAAGACGACTTTTGTGTTAAATCTCGCGCAACATTTTTTAGATAACAATAAGGGTGTAGTGATTTTTAGCCTTGAAATGCCTTATTTGCAGCTGGGTATGAGAATGCTAAGTGCAAAGGCATCAATCCCTTTGCAGAATCTCCGCACAGCAAATCTTAATGATAATGAGATAAGTGAGCTAAGCAGTGTGGTGGATAAACTAGCAAATCAGCCTTTGCAGATTGTAGATGCCTCTTCGCTTAGTATCGCTCAACTTAAAGGGCGACTGCGTAGGCTCAAAAAGCAGAATCCGCAAATAAGTGTGGCGATCATTGATTATTTACAGCTTATGAATGGTGGCAAGGGGGAGATAGGCAAACAAGCGGAAGTCTCTGAAATCTCACGCGGACTTAAGATGTTGGCAAGGGAGCTTTCAATGCCAATCATCGCCCTATCTCAACTTAATCGCCTTGTGGAATCTCGCGATGATAAGCGTCCTATTTTGTCAGATTTGCGAGATTCTGGAGCGATAGAGCAAGATGCTGATGTGATTTTATTTCTTTACCGCGATGATGTGTATGCTAGAAGGGCGGATAAGGAGCGATATGCAAGGCTTAAAAAAGAGGGCAAGGAAAAGGACTTTAAGCCCGAGCATACCGAGCGTGAGATTGAACCGGCAGAGATTATCATCGCTAAAAATCGCAATGGTGAGATAGGTAATGTGGAGATTCAGTTTAATAAAAAATTTACGCGTTTTGAAGATAAGCCTGAAGAATACAGCCACGAGATGACACAAACGCGTATTGATGGTGCAGATTTTTTGCAGAATATGGAGCGAGGCACACCGCCCCAAAGCCCGACAGATTCTAACTTTGATATGCCCAATGTCTTTTAACAAGTGAATAGCAAAACTCACTCTACACATTCTCCCTTGGCAGTGGAGATTTTACATACAAAAAGGGAGATTTTGGCATTTGTGGGGTTGTGTCTAGCTCTTTTTATGGGTAATATGCTTTTAGAATATAACGCATATCGTGCGTATATTACTCCGCAAGATACCCAAGAGATTTACGCTCAAGTCATCGCTCAATACACAAAGCACAAAAATAATTCAAGTTATCAAGTTTTAAAGCTAAAGAGTGATAAGGGCGAGATTTTCTACACAACAAGCAAAGAAGATATAAAAGACTTAACGCATAGATTTGTAAGAATCTATGGCAAAAGGCTAGAATGTGGCTTTGTGGAGTATCTAAAAAGCTGTTTTTTTATCTCTTATCGCATTTCGCTTTTAGCGGATTTGGATTATAGGCTCAATCTTAGGGCGTATATAGAATCTCAACATAATGAGCCGCTTATTGCTTCGCTGTATAAAACGCTATTTTTAGCGGACTTTTTGCCCCATACTTGGCGAGATTTAAGCAATAAATTAGGCATAGCTCATCTTATTGCCATTAGTGGCTTTCACTTGGGAATCTTAAGCCTTGTGCTTGGAGGGCTTATAGGCTTTGTGTATGGGAGATTCCATAGATTTATAAGCTATCGCAACAAATATTTTGATATTGGAATCTTGATGTGTGCGGTGCTATTTTTATATTTGCTTGTGCTTGATTTTACGCCTTCATTTTTAAGAGCGTATGTGATGAGTGTGTGCGGATTTGTAGCTATTTTTAGCGGGATAAATTTGCTAAGCTTTAGGCTACTTTTTGTAGTGGTGGCTTTGTGTTTGGCTTTATTCCCGCGATTAATTTTTTCTGTGGGCTTTGGGCTATCTGTTGGCGGAGTGTTTTTTATCTATCTCTTTGCGAAGTTTAGCAAGATTCAAAAATGGCGTGGGGTTGTGGGTAAGTTTGTGCTACTGCCTTTATGGTTTAATACGCTGATTTTTTTAGATATGCTTGTTTTGGTGCATTGGTTTTTTCCTTATTTTACGCCTTTAAATATACTTAGTATTCCTTTAAGTTTGCTTTTTGTGGTGTTTTTTCCCTGTATGTTTGTGGCTCATATTTTGGGCTTTGGTTGGTTATGTGATAGCTTTTTGCAATGGGCTATGAGTTTAAGGTTAGATTCTATTGAGTTTTTTACACCGACTTGGCTTTTATGTATATTTTTGCTTTTATGTGTTTTGGCTATGCGTTTTAGAATAGCCCATATTGCCTTGCATTGCGTGGGGCTAGGCTTTTTTGGCTTTTTATGTATGCGGTTTATGAATCTAGCTTATGGGCTGTGAGCGTGTAATAGATAGATTTTGCTTTGCCTAGCTTTTTGTGATTAAGGCAGAGGAGCTTATTATGAGCTACGGCTAGAAAAATGCAGTCAAAATAGGCTAAGGGCAACTCATCTAAAAGTGAGATTTGATACTCTTTTTGCACTTCTTGCTTATTTGCCACAGGGTCATACACATCTACTTTTAGCCCAAAAGATTCTAGCTCCTTTTTCACAATGGGGACTTTGGAGTTTCGTATATCAGGGCAGTTTTGCTTAAAGGTAATGCCAAGGATTAAAACTTTTGCGTTTAGAATCTCAATGCCATTTTGAATAAGTAGCTTGATGATTTTCTGTGCGATAAAATGTGGCATAGTATCATTAATGAGCCGCCCAGAGCTAATCACTTGCGGGTGATAGCCGATACTATGAAGCTTATGCGTGAGATAATAAGGATCTACACTTATGCAATGCCCCCCAACAAGCCCGGGTGTGAAAGGCAGGAAGTTCCACTTTGTCTTTGCCGCTTCAAGCACTTCTAGGGCGTCAATCTGCAAGGCATCGCAAATCATATACATTTCATTGATAAAGGCGATGTTTAAATCGCGTTGAGCGTTTTCTATGATTTTTGTCATTTCAGCAGTTTTGATTGATGAGACGCAAAAAGTCCCGGCTGTGATGATTGAGCTATATAGGCTATCAATGAAGTGTGCTACTTGCTTTGTGCTACCGGAAGTGATTTTTTGAATCTGTGTGAGTGTGTGGGAGCTATCGCTTGGGTTAATGCGTTCAGGCGAGTAGCCAAGGTGAAAGTCAGTGTTGAAAGTGAGATTTGAGCTTTTTTCTAAGGCGTTTTTGCATTCATTTTCCGTGCAGGTGGGGTAAGTGGTAGATTCATAAATCACGATATTACCTTTTTGTAAAATCTTACCTACAAGCTCACTTGCGTGAATTAGGGCGGAGAGATCTGGTGTTTTGTTTTCTGTGATGGGTGTAGGCACACAGATAATATAAATATTTGCGTGTGCGATGTGTGAGAGATTATGCGTGAAGCTAAGATTTGGGGAGTTTTGCAGCTCTTGTTTGCTTACTTGCTGTGTGCTATCAAAGCTAGATTTTAGCTCATCAATCCGCTGTGGATTTATATCAAAGCCAATGGTGGGATAGATTTTGCTAAAAGCCACAGACAAGGGCAAACCAACATAGCCTAAGCCGATGATAGCGATATGTGCATTTTGAAGCGTGGGAATAGGCATTTCATACCTTTAAGATTCTATTGTCATCAAGGCGATAAGCGGTGTTATCATAACTATCATAGGCTAGATTTTCTTCATTAAATGTAAGCCTATTTCCTGCCTTATCTACCCAAGCGATTTGCCTTGCAGGATTCCCCACACACAAGGCAAAGTCCGGCACATTTTTTGTTACCACACTTCCTGCACCAATGAGTGCATACTCGCCAATCTCCACACCGCAGATGATTGTCGCATTTGCCCCGATGGAAGCTCCGTTTTTGATAAGGGTAGGGCGGAAGCTATCTTTACGCGAGATAAAAGCTCTGGGGTTAATGACATTTGTAAAAACTACACTTGGTCCCAAGAACACATCATCGCAGATTCTTACCCCCTGATATATGCTGATATTATTTTGTGCCTTGAGATTATCGCCAATGATGACATTTTTGCCTACCATACAATTTTGCCCTAAAGAGCAGTTTTTACCTATAATGCTCCCACTTAGAATATGGCAAAAATGCCAAATCTTACTGCCCTCACCGATGATGACATTTTCATCAATAATGCTACTTTCATGGATAAAAACCGCCATTTAAAGCCTTTTGTTTAAGGGGTGATAATCGCCCTGTAATCCAATGGGCGTGGCATTTCTAATATGATAAGTAAGCTCAATAGCCTTTCTTGAATCTTCGCAGCTAAAGCCTTCATTATTTAAAATCTTCGTATAACTTAGCGTGTGTAAATCATTAAACCCATCGCTAAAGGCAAACTCTTCGCCTTGTAAAGACAAGGAGCGATACACTCTTTTATTTTGCTCTCTTATATGCTGGGGCAAGAGATTTTCATCAATGGAGAGAAACCACCTAACCCTTGCCTTCTTTAATATTAAGATTCCACTCACGCTTGAAGCAGAGCGATAATGCACAATGCTTTGCTCTATATCGCCAAAAATCCAAATCAGCATATCAAAAAAATGCACCCCAATATTAGTCGCAACCCCACCACTCTTACTTTCATCTCCCTTCCACGAGTGAAAATACCACTTGCCCCTAGCGGTAATATAGCTTAAATCAATATCAAACACAGAATCTTTGCTTGATTGCTCTATGCGTGTTTTAAGTGAGAGAATGCTTGGGTGCAAACGGAGTTGCAAAATGCTGTAAATGTGTTTGTTTGTTTCGTTTTGAGCTAATAAGAGTGCGTCTAGATTCCAAGGATTAAGCACAAGGGGCTTTTCACAAATCGCTGAAGCACCATTCCGCAAAGCAAGGCGGATATGCGTATCGTGCAGATGATTTGGAGAGCAGATACTAAGATAATCAAGCGGTGTGCTAGTGCGTTTGAGTTTGTCAAGGTGGCATTCAAAGCGTTCGGATTCTGTAAAAAAATCAGTCTGTGGGAAATAGCTATCTAAGATTCCCACAGAATCGTGTTTGTCAATCGCACAAAGAAGCGTACCATTATTTTGCTTAATGGCTTGAAGATGTCTAGGAGCGACAAAGCCACCCACACCGACTAATCCAAAGGTTTTACTAGGCGTTTGGCTCATAAATTATTTAGTATTATTTGTGTTATTTAACTTCAAAATGCACCGGATCAGCTACAAGGCTTTTAAAATTTGGCAAATCTCTAGCCGCTTCTGTGCGTGAATTATATGGACCGATGAGATATTTTGTCGTTTGTTGTCCATTGCTTGATGTCCCTGCATATACGCGGTAGCTGTAATTGCCTATTTTCTTTAAAAACTCTTCACTTGGTTTGTTGGCAAAAGAGCCTACTTGCACATAAAAGCCTTTTGTGGCGACTTGCCCATTTTTTGAGCGATCCATAGGGGAGGTGGCGACACCTTCAAAAGCATTGGCAACGCTATTTGTAGGCGTAGCTGTTTGGGTAGGCTGTGGCTTTGGTGTTTGAGTTTGAGTAGGTGCTGGAGCGGATTTGGCTGACTCTGGCTTTTTAGTTGTGTTTGTAGAAGTTGTGTTACTTGTTGTTTGAGCTGGTTTAGACGGCTCCGGTTTTTTGGTTGATGTTGTGTTGTTTGGCAATACAGGTTTATTTTGGCTTGTTTGCTGTGTAGGCTTAGGCTGGGTGGTTTGTTGCGTAGGTTTGGGTTGGTTTTGTATAGGTGTTGTTAGTGGTGGAGTGCTGGGAGCAGTGGGCTGCTGTGTTGTGTTTTGCGCCACTTGATTGTTTGAATCGCCATTGCGGTTGCGAATATCATCAAGAATCTGCTGAAACCTATCATCACTACCTGTATTATTGTCAATAGGCACATTTACAAAACCACCATTTTGTGGCTCTTGGATAGGGGTAGATCCCATTGAGGTCAAGCCGTTGTTGTCTGCTATGGTTTTTTCACTAAGATCCTCTTCATCGCGGGTGATAACAAAAATCACCGCAATTAAAATACATAAAATGATGATAGCTACTCCCACCATCATCATAAGCTTTTTGGTGCGATTTTGTTGTTGCAAATCATCATCATTGATTAAAATATCATTTAATTCTCGTTTTGTTTCCATTTTTTCTCCTTAGTTTAGGGTTTTTTGCTTACATATGTCTTGCCCAAGATGCCCCACGCTCTTTTGCATAGACATCATAGGGTAGGCACAAAATATTAAAATATGAAGGCATTTCATCATTTGGAAATACTCTCCATTCCTTTGGACAATGCTGGGCTAACTTCATTGAAAGCGTTTTAATAAGTCGCTTACCCTCGTTAATCTCCGTATGTCCTTTATGCACATAAAGATGTAAATGTCCCGGAGTCTTTGTAGAAAAAGCAGTAAAGTTCAAAAAGCCCTCTTCACGCAAAAGTAGCTGTGCGCGATGATAGAATCTCTCTGGATTCCGCCCATTATAGTCAAAGACGATATTTTCAACCTTCGTGCCTTTGCCAAGCAAAAGTGAATGAGCAATTGTAATCTCTTTGCGAAAATGCTTATTAATCAGCATAGAAGTCAGCATAGAATCCACTCGCTCATATTTATCATAGAGAATCCGCCCCATATGACTTACCTTTTTGCCTAGTCCGCTGACACGCTGATAATAATGGGAAGTATCCATTTTTATCAGTTTCAGATCCATTTCTGTCACAATTTACCCCCTAAAAAATTGGTCGTTCATAGATTCTAAAATCTTTTGAAAAATCTTTGATCTCTTTTTTGATTTTTTGCTGTAAATCAACATTTGAAATATCATCAAGAATATCAGCAATCCACTTGGCGATTTGCTCAAATTCTTTCTCTTTCATACCCCTTGCCGTGAGAGCTGGAGAGCCGATTCTTATACCGCTTGTAACAAAAGGAGATCGCGTTTCTCCCGGAACAGTGTTTTTATTCACAGTGATTCCTGCATTACCAAGGGCTAAATCCGCATCTTTACCGCTAAAGTCGTTATTAAGGAAGCTCATAAGCACAAGGTGATTTTCGCTCCCTCCACTTACAAGATTATAATTGCGTTGTAATAACACCTTTGCTAGAGCTTGGATATTAGCCTTAACTTGCTTGGCATACACTTTCCATTCGGGCTTAAGATTCTCTTTAAACCCTACTGCCTTACCAGCTATAACATGCATAAGCGGTCCGCCCTGAATCCCCGGAAACACAGCTTTGTTAATCTTTGCCATTAGCTCTTCATCATTTGTAAGAATAGCCCCACCGCGTGGTCCCCGCAATGTTTTGTGTGTTGTTGTCGTAACGATATGGCAATGTGGAAAAGGATTTGGATACTCTCCAGCCACTACAAGCCCAGCTATATGGGCTACATCACCCATAAGCAAAGCCCCAACAGAATCCGCAATTTCACGCAATCGCTTAAAATCAAGCTCACGCGTATAAGCTGAAAATCCACACACAAGGATATTTGGCTTAACGACTTGGGCTTGAAGTGCGAGTTTATCATAATCAATGTAGCCATTAAGCTCCACACCATAAAAAAAGCTTTGATAGAGTTGTCCAGAGCTGCTGACTTTTGCTCCGTGTGTGAGATGTCCGCCGTGGCTTAGATCCATTCCTAGAATCTTATCATAAGGTTTAAGGAGCGCAGCATACACAGCTGCATTAGCTTGTGAGCCTGAATGAGGCTGGACATTGGCAAAACTTGCTCCAAAAAGTTGTTTTGCCCTATTGATAGCAATCTCTTCGATCTTATCTACAAATTCACAGCCACCATAATAACGCTTAAAAGGATAGCCTTCAGCATACTTGTTTGTCAAAACACTACCCATAGCTTCCATAACGCTAGGAAATGTGAAATTTTCACTTGCTATCATCTCCAAGTGATCATTTTGTCTTTCAAATTCTTTTTCTATGAGTTCATAAATTTCAGGATCTTGCTCTTTTATTGCGTAGTTCATCATTTCTCCTTATTTGCGTGATTTGGGCTTCCTTGATTGGCTTGAGCAGTATCATCGCTTGGCATTATATCAAAATTTGTTTTACTTGGCTTTAAAGCAGGGAATAAAATCACATCTTTAATGCTTTTTGCATCGCTTAAAAGCATAACTAGCCTATCAATCCCTATGCCTTCACCCGCAGTTGGGGGCATTCCGTGTGCTAAAGCCCATACATAATCTTCGTCCATATATTGAGCCTCTTCATCTCCTGCGTCCTTTGCCTTGACTTGTTCTTTAAAACGCTCAAGCTGGTCAAGTGGATCATTTAGCTCACTAAATCCATTGGCTATTTCCTTACCACCGATAAAAAGCTCAAACCTATCAGCAATCTCTAGATTCTCATCATTGCGTCTTGCAAGTGGGCTAATGTCAATGGGATATTGCGTGATAAAAGTGGGATTGATAAGTTTAGATTCTACAAACTCATCAAATGCCTCTCCCAAAAGCTTTCCATAGCTGAAAGAACTATCAATCTTGAGATGTCTCTCTTGGAGTGTTTGAAGCAATAATTCCTTGTTTTCAATGATATGTTTATCTAATCCGCCTATGGATTCTAAGGCTTCTTTGTAGCTTAGAATCTGCCATTTGCTAAAGTCAATCTCTGTGTCGTTGTGCTTTAGAATCTTAGGGAGTTTAAGCTCTTCTAAAAGATATGTAAAAAGCTCTTGGGTGAGTGTGATGAGATCTTCATAAGTCTTATACGCCCAGTAAAATTCAATCATACTAAATTCGGGATTATGCGAGTGGTCCATTCCCTCGTTGCGAAAATTACGATTCAGCTCAAAAATGGTTTCAAATCCGCCTACAATAAGCCTTTTAAGATATAACTCTGGGGCAATGCGTAAATACCGCTCCACATCAAGGGCATTATGATGTGTGATAAAAGGACGCGCATTTGCACCGCCGGGGATTGGGTGAAGCATAGGCGTTTCTACTTCTAAAAATCCTTTTTTTTCAAAAAACTGCCGCACACACGAGATGATTTTACTGCGTAATTTAAAGGTTTCTTTGACATTCTCATTTACAATCAAATCCACATAGCGTTGGCGGTAACGCAACTCTATATCGCTTAGCCCGTGGAATTTCTCCGGCAGTGGCACGATACTTTTGCTTAGAATCTTAAAGCTTAGCGTGTGGATACTTAGCTCCCCGGTTTTAGTTACAAACGCATAACCTGATACATTGATTATATCCCCCACTTCTAATATCTTTTTGATATACGCAAAATCTTCGCCCACATCGTTCTTTGAGATATAAGCTTGAAGCACCCCGCTTTCATCTTGAATCTTCACAAAACACGCCTTGCCCATAAGACGGATAAATCGCACTCGCCCCACAATAGATTCTATGGGTTGAGATTTTGTTGAGCTAGAATCTGCACTCTCTGCCCCTTGCTCTTGGGATTTTAGAAAAGCATATTTTTGTAAAAAGTCATTATTGCTTATGGTGCGTTTTGTGTCATTCGCATAAGGATTCAAGCCCTCCTCACGCATAAGTTGCATTTTTTTAATGCGTTGCTGTATGTAAAAATTAGAAAACATTTATTGCCTTTCTAGTTGTGTAGATTTGTCATTGGAATCTTGGCTTTGAGTTTCTCTAGTTTGATTTTGTAAAAGATTCTCCGCTTCTTCAATAGCCTTTTGCCTAGCTTTTTCAAGATTCTCGCTCAAATCCTTAATTTCATCTTCAGCATTATTAAGCTTCTTGTCAAGGTTGAGATTCTCTTTCACTTCCTGAATCTGCTCAAGATTCATAATTTTGATAGAGAGATTTTTCATCATAGGAAAAATAGAGCTATTTTGTTCAACATTTTGTGAAAAGTTCTTAAGCCACGCGATTTGTGAGATTCCAAAAACAATAATGGATAAAAGCAAAAACGCCTTGCAGAATCCAAAAGCCAAGCCCAAAGCCACATCAACGCTCACAAGCGGCGTAAATCGCACCATACGGAATAAAATCTCCCCAAGGAGTAAAAACCCCGCCCAAATGAGCGTGATAATAATCACAAAGCCTACAAGGGCGTTTAGCTCTGGGGAGCCGAGATTGTAAATATTTATCGCAAACCACTCGCCAAGCCCATCATAGAATCTTGAAGCAAAAAATATCCCAAGCAAAATACCTAAAAAACTTGCCAATCCTCGTATAATTCCCTGCCAAATACCCTTGAGTGAAAGCAAAATAAGCAAAACAATAATGCCTATATCTATGTAACTGAACTTATCCATAATGTTAAATCCTTGCCCTGTGTAAAATATAAAGCGGTGGTTGCCTATGCCCATAAATCTATGAAATCTGTAAAGATTCTATACATTGAGATTTCCAAACTTAGAAAATATTTCATTTGGGCTTTAAAGGCGATATATTAAACGATTTTGCGTTATTTTGCAAGAGTTTTAGCTTATTTTTTGGTAAGGTATTTTAGAATCCTGCTTTTCTACCCTTAAAGTTATTGAAAAATAAGAACAAAAACTAAGGAATCCGCACAATGAGTGTTTTGCAGAATTTAAGCAAACAGATTAAAAATTTCAGTGAGCTTGTCGCATTTGAACATACCATTTTTTCAAGCAGTTTTATCCTTATTGCTATGGTTGTAGCGAGTATGCAGCAATATGGTGTTGCGTGGTGTGGCTGGGAAACATTCCTGCTCTGTGTTTTAGCTTTAATCACTGCTAGAAATTTTGCAATGGGTTTTAACCGATTTAAAGACAGAGATATTGACGCACAGAATCTCCGCACAAATAGCCGACCAAGTGTTGATGGACGCATTAAGCTATCTGCCCTTATTGCTTTTAATATTATAAACGCACTGCTTTTTGTGGCGGTGTCGTATTTGATTAATACTCTTGCGTTTTATTTGAGTGTGCCATTTTTAGCCATTTTGGCGTTTTATTCCTATACAAAGCGTTTCAGTGCCGTGGCTCATTGGGTGCTTGGCGTGTGCTTGGGACTAGCACCTATTGCTGGGGTAATTGCCGTTATGGGAGAAGTGCCTTTGTGGAGTGTTTTACTCTCTCTTGGTGTGCTGTTTTGGGTGGCTGGGTTTGATTTATTATATTCCATTCAGGATATGGACTTTGATAAGGCTAAGAATCTCCACTCTATACCTGCGTATTTTGGGCTTAGAGCGACATTGTGGATTTCGCGTTTGTGTCATATTGTAGCGGTGCTTTTTTGGGGCTGCTTTGTGTATGAGGCTCATCTTGGGGTAGTTGCGTGGATAGGCGTAGGGCTAGGGGCGTTAATGCTAAGCTATGAGCAATATCTTGTAAGTGTGCATCTTAAAAACATACCCAAGGCATTTTTTGTTACAAATGGATATTTGGGTATTATATTTTTTGTATGTATTTTGCTAAATTCTGTGGTGGGCTAGATTCTTATGGAGAAAATGTAATGGATATTAAGGGAATATTACAAGCCCAAGGGATACAAACGCGGATTGTGCCTTGCGAGATTGAAGTAGCCTTTGCAAAGGCAGAAGAGAATCTAG
Organism: Helicobacter cinaedi PAGU611; assembly: GCF_000284635.1. Lineage (NCBI taxonomy): Bacteria > Pseudomonadati > Campylobacterota > Epsilonproteobacteria > Campylobacterales > Helicobacteraceae > Helicobacter > Helicobacter cinaedi. Next base: position 870,162 of record NC_017761.1, read on the forward strand.
AAGCGTATAGAAAAGAGTTTATCGCACTCTCTCAACATCGCTATGGCTCTATCACACAATGGCTCAATAAAAATAAATCTAAAAATCGCCTAGAAGATACCGATGAAGTCTTGCTTGAATTACTTGTGGAGCTGTATCAAAAGGTAGAAAATATTGAGCAGATTCTATTAAATAAAAGCTTTGCCTATGTGTCTTTGAGTGGGGAGGGCATAGCAAACTTCGTGGGACATAGTGTGCTATGTATGCCGGAGAATGTCTTTGAAAAGGGACAGGAATATTATTTGCGGATATTTTAAATGCCTTTCCAAAGCGTTATGTCGGTATTTTTGCAAAGGCTATTGATGAAAGGATTGTTGTTTTTACGCAGATTCATCAAAGCGATGTTGTGGATTTTGATAGCTTTGTGGTACAAATGGAGCGATTAATGATTTTAGATTCTAAAAGTGCGTTGAAAGGAGTGGAGTGATGTTTGGGGTTTCAATGAGTTCTATGGCGATGATTGTCTCGCTTGTATCCATAGCAATTGTGTGTTTGGTGGCATTTTTGAGTTATAGTCGTTCTTTGGAGCTACATAAACGCATACGCCGATTTGAAAAGGGTATGGAAGATATTAACGGAGAGATTTTTAAGATTCACAAGTGGATTAAAGATAGTGAGCTTGAAAGTCAGCTAAGTTCTACCGCACTTAATACCAAGATTAAAACAGAATCTGCTGATGCGGTAAATAACTCGCTAGTGAGCGTGTATCGGCAGATTGAGATTTTAGAAGCACAATTTAATAAAGAGCGTTCATATATTGAAGAGAAGCTTGTAAGCTTAGAAGAGAAAATCCGCGAGTTTGGCTACTTCCCAAGCTCAAGCACAAATATAGACCAAAAACGCATTTTAGGAATGTTTCGCGATGGGTGGAGTATAGATGCGATTGCAAAAGAGATGCGTTTAAGCAAGGGTGAGATAGAATTTACCCTAAAACTTGCGGACATTAAGGAATAAATCCACACAAAAGGAGAAAAACAATGAAAAATCACAAATACGCCAAACGCGTGGAACTGCTTCAAGAATCTACAACAATTGCTATAAGCACACTAGCTAGAGAGCTAAAGGCTCAAGGGCAAGATGTTTTAAGTTTTTCAGCTGGAGAGCCGGACTTTGACACGCCAGAAGTGATAAAAGATGAAGCTATAAGGGCGTTAAAAAGTGGCTTTACAAAATATACTGCGGTGGCTGGGATTCCCGAGCTGCGAGAGGCGATTCAAAATAAGCTTTTGCGTGAGAATGGATTGGCGTATGAAAAGAATGAGATTCTTGTGAGTAATGGTGCGAAACATTCACTTTTTAATGTCTTTCAGGCTTTAATTGATTCTGGTGATGAAGTGATTATCCCTTCACCTTATTGGGTTACTTACCCAGAGCTTGTAACTTATAGCGGTGGGAAGCCGGTGTTTGTGGAGACTTCACAGCAAAGCAATTTTAAAATAACGCCTAAGCAGTTGCAACAAGCCATTACACCAAAGACAAAAATTTTTGTGCTTAATACCCCTTCTAACCCAACAGGTATGGTTTATACTAAAGAGGAGCTAGAAGGCTTAGCAGAGGTGCTAAAAGATACAAATGTATGGGTTGTGAGTGATGAGATGTATGAGAAGCTCACTTATGGGGTGAAATTCACTTCTGTTGCGGTGATTAGCCAAGATATGTGTGAGCGCACTATTACCATTAATGGTTTAAGCAAATCGGTGGCGATGACAGGGTGGCGTATGGGCTATTTGGCGTGTAAGGATAAGAATCTTGTCAAGCTTATGGACAATCTCCAAAGTCAATGCACTTCAAATATTAACTCTATCACACAAAAGGCTGCTGTGGTAGCCCTAAAGGGTGAGGCGGATAATGATATTGAAGAAATGCGAGTGGCATTTGAAGAGCGTATGCGTTTTGCGTGTGATGTGATTAATAACATTCAAAATCTTAGCGTTATAGCTCCACAAGGTGCGTTTTATCTTTTTGTCAATATCTCTGCCTTGCCTCAATATGGCACAGATTCTATGGGCTTTTGCCAAGCATTGCTAAAAGAGCAAGGCGTGGCGTTAGTGCCGGGCTGTGCCTTTGGTATGGAGGGTTTTGTGCGGCTTTCTTTTGCGTGTTCTTTAGAGCAGCTTGAAATGGGGATAGCGCGTATTTCTAAGTTTGTTAAAACACTTCTTTGAATCTCTTGTGGATAGCCTTTGTAGAATATGCTGGGAAAGGGAAGTGTAAGTTTTATTGGGGTTTTGCTTTTGTGTGCTTGGTGGTGTATTGCCACCGATGAAAGCCCTAAAACTACGCTTGATTTAAGCAAACACACCCTTGTTTCTGCACCCATTTTTCCAAAAGATTCAAAGCGGGAATCTCTAGCTACAAGCTCACACGCTTTAGATTCTATTACCTATTTTGATATTCCAAATACACAAATCTCCGCTCACGCAAGTGCGATTACAAATGTTAGCTCCGTGAGTGATAAGGACTTTATGCTGCTGTATTTTGCAGGGAGTAGGGAAGGGGCTAGAGATGTGGGGATTTATCAAAGTTTTTTTACTTTTGAATCTCAAAATAAGACTTTAGATAATAGCACCCTAAAAAATAAGAATCTTGGCACTTGGAGTGAGCCACACCGCCTTTTAGACGCACAAAAACTATCCCAACTTAGTGGAAAATTTATAAAAAAGCTAGGCAATCCTATCACTTTTGTGGATAGGCAAAATCGGGTGCATTTGTTTGTTGTGGGAGTAAGTCTAGGCGGCTGGGCTACAAGTAAAATCTATTGGTTGTGTTTAGATTCAACATTGCAAAATCTTAGCTTTGTTAGGGAGCTACATTTAGGCCCGTTTTTTAATTTTTCTCATCTTGTCCGCACACCGCCGATGTTAAAAGAAGATGGCGGATTCATTTTGCCAATCTACCACGAGCTTGCAAATAAATATCCGCTTTTGCTTGATTTTAGCCCCACATTACAGCTAGATTCTATTACAAAGCCTTTAGAGCTTCACTCACAGCTTCAGCCGAGCTTCATTCCATTAGATTTGCATACTGCCTTTGGTGTGTATCGCAATCACAAGGCGTATAATAATGTGCTTTTTACATCATTATGCGATGAGCTTTGCCAAAGCCCAAAGTCGAGTAATTTGCAGAGTTTTGATTTTTCTTCCGTGCTTTTTAGGAGTTTAGATTCTACATATTTGCTTCATAATCAAACACAAAGGGAGAATGGCAATAAACGCGAGGAGCTGTGGATTATGAATCTTAATGAAAAAAGCTTAGATTCAGAATCTATGAGCTTTGAGCCTGTGTTAAAGCTAGATTCTTTTTTAGGTAATGAAGTGTCTTATCCAAGTGTGGCAGAGAGCAGCGAGTATGTCGCTGTGGCTTATACCTATGGGCGTTTGTATATTCGTGTGGCTTTTGTGCCAAAGGCGATGTTAAAAAAATATGCTACACATTCTACATATTATCACACACAAGGGGAGCAGAAGTGAATCTCGCCATAAGCATTGGGCTAAATATCATTACTCTTGCAGGAATTGTGTGCTGTCTCTCTTTTGTTTTTGCTTCAAAAAAACTTCTAGCAGGGCTTAGTCTAGCGTGGATTTTTCTCTTTAATATACCCTTTATGGAATGGAGCTTGTGTGATTATGTCTATGCCCTATTTGATGTGCCTAGCGTGATGTTAATTTTACTATGCTTGTATTATTTGCTAAGGTTTTGGGTAAGCGATTGTGTAAGGCAAGATTCAAAACAGAAATTACAAGTCTTTTTGCATAAGCCATTTTTTCCACCAAATGTGCAATGTGTGTGGATTGTGCTTGGAATCTTCTTGTATTTTGGAGCATTGGGAATTTTTGGAATCTTGGGCTATGGTTTTGTGGATATTTACCATTTAGAGTTTAGAATAACGCTTTCTATTTTATGCGTAATATCCATTATATCCTATAGCTTGAACGCTCTAACAGGCTGGGGAATAATCCTTTGTATCATTGCTTACCAAGTGCAGATTCTAGGTGAGATGAGTATTTGGCAGTATTGCATTGATCCGTTTTTGTGGGTTGGGTGCATAGTGTTGGCTTTGTGGCGTGGCTTTTGCTTTGTGTATAGAATCTTTGGTGGGGTGAAGAATGGAAAAAAAGTGGCTTGAAAAACTACTTGTCAAATCAATCGTATTTGCGTTATTTTTGTTTGTTTTGTTTTTTGTGATGAAGCTGTGTTTCGTGCTGTATAGTGGGGTGTATCACGGGGCAATTGGGGAAGTTAAGAGCTATATGGAGTATGTGAATACTTTTTTAAATGGATTGCGTTATGATTCAAGACATATTGCGGGGCTAAGCCTTGCATATTTTGTGCTTGGGCTATTATTTTTTTGGACGGAATTTCGTTGGTTTGTGCTGTGGATATATGCGTTAATTGCCGTTGTGCTGACTTTATTTATAGGTATTTCGGAGATTGTTTTTTACCAAATTTATAATGATGTATTTAATGCTAATTTACTAGGACTTATTTTTGATGATCAAAAAGCGATTTTTCACACAGGCATAAGTGGGCAGTATGGCATTACTTCAAAGGTGTTGCTTTGGCTTTTTCTTAGCCTTGTGTTTATGTGGATATATACAAAAATATCTGGGAAAATCACGCGTGAGTATGGCAGAGATCCGCTAAGCTCTATCCGCTCTCGTTCAACACGCAAAGAATCTGCCCTTGCTAGTCTTATCCTTTTTGTTTTATTTGCGTTTATGATGATGATTTGTATTAATTCTGCTTTTAGTTTTAAGGGCATAAGTTTAGATCAAGCCTTAAAGCCTGTGGAAAATACCTTTTTGCGTAAGGCTTCGCCCGGGGCATTTAGGGATTTGTATCTTGTGTATCGTGGATATGCCAAGATTTCAAATTCACGCTTTAGTGATTATACTTCGCAAAGTCCGCTTGAGGTTGTAGAAGAGTATTTTGAGCTAGATTCAAAACAAAGTCAGTATAATCTTAAAGATTTGCTAGAAAAGAAGGTTGGCAATAGTAGCGGAGAAAAAATAGAGTATGTTTTCTATATCGTGGCTGAAAGTTTGAGCGAATGGCATTTTGATGAAGAATTTGATGATCTTGGACTGACTTCTGGGCTAAAATCACTTCTTAATGATAATCACGGAGCAAAGATTGGCGTGTTTTTAGAAAATGGTGGAAGCACGATTAAAAGTATGGATGTGCATCTTACAGGGCTTTTTCAAACTGAAATACCGGTGAATTCTGTGCTTGGTGCGTTAGATTCATTTGTAACGGCTCCGGGCTTTATTATGAAAGATTTGGGCTATAAGAATAATTTTTATTATGGCGGAAGTGGAATCTGGCAAAAGCTGGATCAATACACCGCCACACAGGGCTTTGAAAAGATTTATTACAATACCCAAATTATTGAAAATGCAAAGCTTAATGGCTACTCTGCACCTTATGAAGGCTTATGGGGAGCGTATGATCATCATCTTTTTGCACTCGTGCGGGATAATACTTTTAAAGAACGCAACAAGCCAAGCTTTAATATGATTCTCACAACCTCTAACCACCCACCCTATGATGTGCCTTTAGAGCAGTTTAATGTCCCGCTAAAAAAGATTGAAAAGTTTTTTGCTAACTCATCAAAATATAAAGAGAAGAATCCTCGCCTTATAGGGCATATTTGGTATCAAGATAAGATGATTACGCGTTTTATTGAAGAGGTTTCAAAAGTCTTGCCTAACTCCTTATTTGTGGTAACAGGCGATCATTATGATAGAGAGTATCCAAAGGTGGGTGCGGCACTTAAGGCAAGTAATACTATTCCGCTCATTATCTATTCCCCAAGCCTTGAGATAAAAAAGCTTACAAATATCGGTTCTCACATTGATATAACTCCAAGTATTGTAGAACTCATCGCACCAAATGGCTATACATACCATAGCTTTGGCACACCGCTTGTGAGTAATGATAATATGGCGTTGAGTGAGAAAAATAGTGCGTTGGGGTATTTTGCTATTGCCACAGATAGATTTATCGCTAATAAAGATGGCGAGATAGAGTATTTTAATGAAGGCACAGCACAACATAATGATAAAGAATTAGCAAAATCGCTTTACAGACGCTTGGAGCAAGCTACGGCACTCAGCTGGTGGATTCTCAAAAATGGCTATGAAGTGAATAATGAGGAAAAAACCAAATAGCCTTTGGTTTTAAAAGTTTAGCTTTATAAAGTATAAAATGGATAATACAATCAGTTTTCGTCAAAGTGCCGATGGCTCTATGAGTGCGTATAATGCGAAGTTTGATGAGTGCTATCATAGCTTGAAAGATGGGGCGTTGAATGAGACGCTCTATAAACATATTTACCCCTCTTTAGCACATAGTGTAGGGTGCTTTGGCGATGCGTTAGAGAATCTACCAAATACTTCAAATACTTTATGTGTGCTTGATATATGCTTTGGTTTAGGCTATAACACCTTGACACTTTTAAGCACACTCGCAAAAGGGCAGATTCCACAACAACAGATTCCAAACAGGCAGATTCTAAAAACACCCTTTAAGGGTAAGGTGAAAATCTACTCGCCAGAAATTGATGAAAATGTATTTCGCACATTAAGGGAGCTTGCTTATCCGCCTTTTATTTGTGAGACTTTACCGCTAGAAGAGATATTAAAGCATTTTGAATCTGCTAGGCAAGTCAGTCAATATGATGGGAAAATAGGCAATATGGAATTTGAGATTTATCTTTATAAAGGCGATACACTTGTGTTTTTGGAAAATCTTAAGCGGGATTTATGCGGTGAGTTTCACATTATTTTTCAAGATGCGTTTAGCCCTAAGAAAAATCCAACTCTATGGAGCAAGGAATATTTTGCCTTGCTTTATCGTCTTTTACACCCACAGGGCATTATCACCACTTATTCCCAAAGCAGGGCAGTGCGGGAAAACGCCATAAATGCGGGATTTAGAGTATATGACTATAAGGCAAATAATGTTCGTGGAAGTAGCCTTATAAGCAAAGAATCTTTGAATTTAGAAAAACTTAAGGAGATAAAATAAAATCGCAATTTAGTATAGAGAGTGCCTCGCTACCCTAGCATAGCCATTAAACATAAAATCAAAAAATAATGAAAGTTAAAGAGAAAGTGATACAATGCCTTTTTGAGGTTGTCCTTAAGAGGTGGCAGCCTCTTAAGTGATAGCCTACTTTATTGTAAAGGAGGCTAGAATGGATAAGATTTACTCCAAAATCTTAGCTACCATTATACTACTATGTCTTATAGTAGTCAAGTGTTGCTAAGATTATCCACGCTCTGCCCTTTGACTAGGGGGCAGGGCAGTCTTATCCAACCTCTTAACCAGTCGCCTTTTGTATTTTATGCTATTGCAAGTTTTTTTGTTTTGGCATTGCCTTTTGGTGCTTATATGGCTTATGCTTTATCATTTGTTTGAATCTACGATAGTATCTTGCAATGAGGAATATGAGAATCTTAAAAAAAACTTTACACTTCCCAAGTTTCATACGCTTTTTTCACAACCTCAATCACACTATCCATACCACCAGCAAGGGAGAAAAGCCAATATTTGTGTGCATAAATAAGCTCGGCTTGTTTCTTAAGCTTAGATTCTTCACTATTTGTAGGCATAACAAGAATCTTAGCAATATCCATTTCTTGATGAAAGATATAAGATTGTATCGCGTCCATAAAGCATTCTCTAAACCGCCTATTATCAAACAAATCTTTAACTTTTTGGATTCTATCAATGCACTTTTCTAACTCTTTTAAATCTAGCTCATCTAATCGCCCCTCTTTATTGAGCAGCTCAAATCGCTCTGTGAGTGCGGCTACTTCCAAAAACACTTCTTCAACAAATGCCTTGTCTTTTAGCCCAAGTTCAATCCAATCCAGTGTCTTTTGTCGCACTTTTTTAAGATTTGCTTCATACATTTCTTGCGTGGGGTAGGTGAGTTTTATAGGCTGCTTTTTATGCGAAGTGTCAATGAGTTTAATAGATTCGGCAAATGGAATCTCCTTTGTCCCAGCGATTCTAGCTCCGCCTTCAGTTGCGTTAATCACTTCAATGGGGTAGGGGGTATTAGCAATATCGCGTTCATAGAATGTTAAAAATAGCTTCCACACGATTGTAGATTCTACCTCGCCTCCACCGCCATATTTTTCCACCATAACCTTTTGCCCCTTTTGCTCTATGGCTTTGGGATTTATCTCATTTGCACCATACACAGCATTTTTAGCGTGAGAAGTGCCATCTTCCCCAAAGGCTAAATCCTGCCCGATGATAATGCAGCGTTTGAATCTAGCGTGAGCGACTAGCTCATAAGCCATATTTGCCGCACTCATACCAATACCCAAATACCCATATTCAGCAATCTCAAAATAATTCGTATAGCCAAATGGACGCAGTGAGTATTGCACCAAATCCCCTTGCAGTGCGTCTTTTAGCCTTTTATGCACGATAGAAGTAATCGCAAAGACTATGCCCTCCCTTGCCTCCTTTGGCGTCTCTTCATAGAATCTTGCCGTTGGCTCTACGCGTTCTAATGAAAAGACAATATCAGGCTTAATACCCTCCCTTATGAGAATAGGCAATGAAGCGTCAATGCAAAAGATAGTCGCATAGTCTTGAATCTGCTTTAAAAGCGGAAGTTGTTTGCTAAGGCTTGGACCGGTGGCTACGATAATAGCTGTATCTCTGCCTTTAATCTGTGCGAGTAAATCAAGCAAAGTCGGGCTTTGAATCACGCTTGGGAGATTTTGTATATGCTGTTGAATACCAACAATAGAATCTCGGCTATCATTCCCCACACTGATGACACTATGCTCAATAGCACGGATAAAAAGCTGATTGATTTTGATATATAAATCCGCATAAGCGTTATAATAGGCATTAAACAAATGCAAATCATAGACTTTGGAGTAAATTTTCGCATCACGATTAGTGGAGAATAAAATATCAATGCGTGTGAAATCCACACTTGTCGCATCAAGAAACATAATGCGTTGCTCTAAAATATCTTTGCTAAAATCCATAAAATGCAGCACAATAAAAAGTAGCTCTAATTCCGGCTCAAGCACGACTATGCGTTTAAGTAGCTCATTTTGTAACAAAACCTTAAACAGCACACCATTGCCTACACCAAAAAAATATAAATATGGATAGTGTGAGTATGCTCCAAACTCGGCGATTTTGGCATTTGTCTCGTCAAGGGGATTGTGTTGAAATAAAGGCGTATTTGTGCGTTTATCAATGATATTAATATTTAAAACATCACTGCCTTGAAACACTTCATAGTTTTGATTTGGAGTAAAATCTTTAAGCTTTAAGGCAAGAGCGGGGGAACGCACCGCCAAAGCTGAAAGATTAAGAGAGAAAAAATCCTGCATAGCGTATTCTTAAAGTTTTAGGTTATTAGAACTTTAGGGCGATTATTGAAGCAGTCTAAGAACATTTTGTTGCACGGCATTAGCTTGAGCCATAGCGAAGCTACCACTTTGTGCCAAAACATTATGCTTAGAGAATGTCGCAGATTCTGAAGCAAAATCCACATCGCGGATTTGAGATTCTGCAGCTTTGACATTAACTTGCGTAACAGAGACATTGTTGATTGTTGAAACAAGCTGAATCTGTGCTGAACCAATATCTGCCCTAAGCTTATCGAGCTGAATCCGTGCAGATTCTGCCATATCCATAACAACCATCGCTCCCTTAAGGCTTGTAACCCCAGCACCAATACCATCAAAATGCAGGTTTGCTTGAGCGACATTGGCATTTGCCCCACAGGCTGAAGCGATATTAGCGTCCATTTCTCCACGCACAGAGCGGAGATTAGCCGTGTATTCTGAAATGCCTTGTGCGGAGTGAAATCCTATGTGGCTAAAGTTTATCCCGCTTACAATAATATCTCTTGCATCTGTTCTAATAAGTGTCAAACGCCCCACAATGGCGTGATCTGTCCCGGAGATTCCAGCAAAGTTCCCTCCACCAAAGACTTTACCGCTATCGCCCTCTGTTTGAATGGAAATTGCTCGTCCATCAAGGCTACGCACATTTATCCGCCCTGTAATATCTGTGTAAGCCTCACAGCCTGTTCTTTCTTTGATTGAATTTATCGCATTAAGCAAACGCCCATCGGAGTCGTTTTTACGCACATCATTAACATTCCCAATCGTTACACCATTGATGACAAGCCCACGCACCGTTCCAGATAAAACCGGCACATCACCTGTTGCCATAACATTCCACGCAGCACGCACTCCTAGTGTATCGGCGTGTTTGTTAATAACTTCTGTGAGAACACCAATGCCTGTCCCAGCGGAAGTAGAGATTTTTACCGTTTCAAGTTCAAAATCGTGCTTTCCATCAACTTGGCGGAATTTTAGCATTACTTCACTTAGGTTGTTTGCAGCACCAGAGGCAAGCATTCCCTCCCCTGCAAAGGAGCTACTCTCCATTCTCACATGTCCTATTTTATCCGAGCTTGTTGGACCAATAGAGGCTTTGACCGTTGTATTTGAGTAAGCACCGATTTGAAATTCTTTATTTGAAAATGCACCGGAAAGCATTTGCTGTCCGTTGTAGCTTGTAGTGTTGGCGATATTGTCTAGCTCCTCTAAAAGGCGGATAATATCACTTTGCAATGCCTTTCTTGTTTCTGTGCTTTGCCCATCTTGTGCGGCTTGAATGGCTTTAGTCTTAATGGTATCTAAGATTTTAAGCTGCTCGTCCATTGCCTTATCAGCTACTTGAATCATACCAATAGCGTCGTTGGCATTTCTTACAGCTTGTCCCAAGCTCTCACTTTGACTTCGCAAACTATCGGCAATCGCCATACCTGAAGCGTCATCTGCGGCTTTATTTAGTCGCAAACCAGAGCTTAGCTTTTCAAGTGAGCTATGCAGACTTCTATTATTTTGCACACCAATGGTGTGGGCAGTTAGGGCGGAGATGTTTGTGTTTATCCTAAAACTCATTTTTGCATCCTTTGCTAAAGTTCTTTTTGTTTATGCCGATTAAGCAAAAGACATTCCAATTTTTACAGATTCTATTTTGCTTTTTTAGTAGAAATTCTATTTAGAATCTGTGCTAAAATCCGCTTTTACTTTTTATATGGAACTAGGGGCTTATCTTATGAAAGACTTAATCATCGTAGAATCACCGGCTAAAGCAAAAACAATCAAACATTTTTTAGGGGATAAATATGAAGTCCTTGCATCAAAAGGACATATTAGAGATTTGCCAAAATATAGCTTTGGCATAGAGATTGAAAATCAGCATTTCACGCCACAATACACTATCAGTAAAGACCACACTGAAATTGTTGAAAAGATAAAACAAGCCCACAAAAAAGCAAAAACAACCTACATCGCAACCGATGAAGATAGAGAGGGTGAGGCGATAGGCTACCATATTACACAGGCTTTGAAGCGTCCTTATGATGAGTTTCCGCGTATTGTTTTCCACGAAATTACTAAAAATGCCATTACGCATTCCCTGCAGAATCCTAGGAAAATTGATATGGCAAGGGTGAATGCACAACAGGCTAGAAGACTGCTTGATAGAATCGTAGGCTTTAAGCTCTCACAACTTATGAACTCTAAGATTCAAAAAGGGCTATCAGCTGGGCGTGTGCAAAGTGCGGCGTTAAAAATTATTGTGGATAGAGAAAGGGAGATAGAAGCTTTTAAGCCGACAATTTATTTCAATATAGGGGCGATTTTTGCCACACAGGGCGGAGAAAAAAATAGCGATATAGAATCTGAACTCATCGTGTATAATCAAAAGCTAGAAAAGCTCTCACTCCAAGATTCTAAAGTTGTGGAGCAGATGTGTGAAAATATTAAAAGAGAGCAATTTTACATTAAAGAAATCACTACAAAAAGTAAGAAAACGCCCACCCCTCCGCCTTTTATGACTTCTACATTACAGCAGAGTGCTTCAAGTCTGCTTGGCTACTCGCCCACACGCACGATGAGTATCGCTCAAAGGCTTTATGAAGGAGTGAATACGAGCTTTGGGACGATGGGGGTTATCACCTATATGAGAACAGATAGTCTTAATATCGCTAAGGAAGCCAAAGATTCAGCAAGAGAGCTACTTTTAAAAACTTATGGCAAGGAATATGTCCCTACAAAAACTAAAAACTACAGCACAAAATCAAAAGCTGCCCAAGAAGCCCACGAAGCTATCCGCCCCACAAATCTAGCCTTTACTCCGCAACTTGCCAAAGACTATTTAAAACCAGATGAGCTAAAAATCTATACCCTAATCTACAATCGCTTCCTTGCTTCGCAAAGCCAAGATGCGGTGTTTGAGACGCAAAATATTCTTTTTGCTTCAAATGGGGCAAATGATGAGATTGTTTTCAAAGCAAGTGGGCGAAAACTTGTGTTTGATGGATTTTATAAAATTATGGGGAGTGATGATAAGGATAAACTTTTGCCCGAGTGTAAGCAGGGGCAAAGTGTAGTGCTAAAAGAAGTTAAAAGTGAGCAAAAATCCACTGAGCCTTCCCCTAGATATTCCGAAGCGAGTATTATTAAAAGTATGGAGAGCCTAGGTATAGGGCGTCCATCAACCTACGCACCAACAATTGCCCTGCTTGTGAATAGGGAGTATGTGAGGGTTGAAAAAAAGCAGCTTGTGCCGCAAGAGAGTGCCTTTAAAGCCACAGCTATGCTTGAAGAAAATTTTAATGAGATTGTAGATTCGCATTTTAGCGCAGGGCTTGAAGATAAGCTTGATGAAATCGCACAGGAGCATATAGATTGGCAGGTGGTGCTTTGGGATTTTTATGATCCATTTATCAAAAAAATAGAATCTGGGAAGAAAAATATCACTTCGCAAAAGGTGAGTATCCCCACAGGTGAAATGTGTCCGCAATGTGGCAAGGAACTAGTGCAGCGGCAAAGTCGCTATGGAGAATTTATCGCGTGTAGTGGCTACCCAAAATGCAAATACATTAAGCCTAGTGAGACTAAGCCACAAGAGAATGAGCAAGGGGATTCTAAGGTGTATGGGGAATGTGAGAAATGTGGTAAGCCTATGGTAAAGAAGTTTGGGCGGAATGGAGAGTTTATCGCGTGCAGTGGCTATCCAAAGTGTAAGAATACAAAATCGCTTCAAAACAAGGCAGAGCCAAAGAGTGTGGAGGGTGTGGCGTGTCCGGAATGTGGAGGGGAGATCGTGCAGAGATTTAGCCGCAGGGGAGCATTCTTTGGCTGTAAGAATTACCCAAAATGTAGTTTTATCTCAAAGTTTCAGCCTATTGGCGATAGATGTGAAAAATGCGGTGGGGCAATGTGCGAAAGGGAATATCGCAAAAAGCAAATGCATGAGTGCCTGAAATGTAAGGACAGAGTGGAGATTTAATCTAGCTTTAGAGCGATTAAAGTTAGCCGAAAAGAGATTTGAGAGATTCTAGCTTTTATAGGTGGCTTAAAAGCTAGAATCTTGGTGGTGTTGAAAGCTTGAAAATTTTAGTGCGGAAGCTTTGTAGTTTGTTGTTTTTTACATTAGGGTTTGAAACAAATAAAATCCGCTAGATTCTCACACTCACAGGTTGTTTGTTTGTAAAATACAAGGCGTGGGTGTAGCCGATACTTTTGGCTAAATGACATAGCTTTTCATAGCCAAAGCCTATATGCTCTAAAGCGTGAGCGTCTGAACCAAAAGTAATGGGAATGCCCTTTTTGTAGGCTTTTTGCAAAATCTGTGCTGATGGGTAGGCTTCTTTGATAGGCTTTCGCAGTCCGGCTGGGTTTAGCTCTATGGCGAGATGATTGTCAGCAATGGATTCTAAAGCAAGATTAAGATTAGGGATTTGAGAATCTGGAAGCGTGTGTCCAAAGAGTTTCAATAAATCTATGTGTCCAACGATTTGAAAAAGCCCTGTTTGTGCCATTTGTGCGATAGAATGGAGATACTTTTCCCAACATTGCTCCATATTGATTTGAGCGTATTTGCCGATAAACTCGGGATTATCAAAGCCCCAATTATCCAAGAAATGCACCGAGCCGATGAGATAATCAAAGGGGTATTCTAGCACTTGAGATTCTATAAGATACTCTTTATTTGAAATATAATCCACTTCTAAGCCACAGAGAATGTGAATCTGCCCTTGATAGTTGGTTTTAAAGCTTTCTATCTTTTCACAATAGCTTGGTAGCTCATCTTTAGACATACGATATGCTTCATCAAATGCCATAGGTGCGTGACAGGAAAAGCCAAAGACATCAATCTTTTTTTGTACCGCAAGGGCGATGTATTCCTCCATAGTTCCTGTGGCGTGGCGACAAAGGGTTGTGTGATTATGTAGGTCAATACGCATATTTTGCCTTTGTTGTGTGGGGTTTGTTTGCAATGGGATTCTATAATGGCAGACTTACAAATGGCTTAGATTCCAAATATTACTTCAAATTATTACCAGGGAGTTGTTGAATGAAAATTTTACATTTATGCTTGAAAGTTATTGTGCTTGTGGTGGCTTTGATGTCAGTGCAGGGGTGTTTTGTGGATTTGGTAAGGCAAGAGAATAAAGAAAATCTTTTAGAATCTAAAAAGCAATGGTATGTGTCCAAGATTATCTTACGCGACGGGCACGAGCTAAAGCCTATATGGGAGGGTGCAAAATCTACGATGAGCTTTGATGCTGATGAAAATCGTATTTTTGGCGTGGGTGTGTGTAATAACTACTTTGCCACCTTTGCTTTAAAAAGCAAAAAGCTACAAGTGAGCGGGATAGGCTCATCTCGGCGTATGTGTGAAGAGAATGAGGGAATGAATTATGAATTTTGGTTTTTTAAAGCACTTGATGGGGAATTTGCTATCAAAAAAAGAGGTGGCAAAATGGAGCTAAAAGGGGCAGGGGCGACTTATTATTTAGAATAGTATTTGTTTTTTTGCGTGATGATAAAGCGTGATTTATTGAAAGTAATACGATGAAAACTCTACATTCTCATATACAGGGGAGTTTTGAAAGCAAGGGGTCAAAATTTTTAGCTTTTCTACTACCTTATAGTGAGTTTGAATCTACCCTTGCTTTGCTGAAGCAAGAACATCTTAAGGCGGTGCATTTTGTGAGTGCGACGCGACATTTGAATGAGTTTAATCAGATTCTAGAATCTTTTGATGATGATGGAGAGCCAAAGGGGAGTAGCGGAATGCCGAGCTTGAAAGTTTTGCGTGGGGAAGAGCTGATTAATGTTGGTGTGATTATAGTGCGGTATTTTGGCGGAACATTGCTAGGTGTGGGAGGGCTTGTTAGAGCTTATACAAATGCGGTGAAAGACGCCATAGATGGAGCAAAGTCTCAAGGGCTTTTGGAGAATTTTGTCTTATGTGAATCCGTGTGTTTTGAGATTGAGTATGCTTTGCTTTCACAATGTGAGTATATGGCAAGGAAGCTAGGCGTTGAGCTAAGAAAAGAAACTTTTTTGGAAAATGGCATTAAGGTGCGAGTGCAAGGGGAAGGGGATAAGATAGAGAGTGTGCGTGCGACATTTGATAGATGTAAGTTTGATAAATGAAATTTAATGTGAAATTTTAAGTGGGGCGGATAAAAGCCTATTCATTCAAAATAAGTATAATGCCGACTTTAAGATTCTACATTTTGTAAAGATTCTAAAAGGCAAGATTCTAAGTAGGGAGTAAAAATGGAGTATTTGTATATCAAGGCGTTTCATATTGTGGTGCTTGTATCGTGGATGGCTATGTTGTTTTATCTGCCACGATTATTTGTGTATCACGCTACACATAGGGATAATGCGGATTTTGTAGAGATTGTCAAACTTCAAGAGATAAGGTTATTTAAATTTATCGGTATGCCTGCAATGGTGCTGACACTTGCCACAGGTGTAGCGATGATAGCTTTGAGTCCAAGTTTGCTAAAACCCGCAGATTCTGGAATCTGGCTTCATATCAAGCTTACAATCGTGCTGTTGCTTGTGGTGTATCACTTTGCTTGTGGATATTTTATTAAAACTTTAGGGAATGGCTCGTGTAAGAAGTCGCATACATTTTTTAGAATCTATAATGAGATTCCTACAATCGCCCTTATTGTCATTGCGTTTTTAGCAGTGTGTAAGCCTTTTTAGGAGGGAATTATGGCAAAGCTTTGGGGAGGGCGATTTGAGCTAGAATCTAGCTCACTTTTAGAAGAGTTTAATGCTTCAATTTTATTTGATAAGATTTTGTGGCGTGAGGATATACAAGGCTCAAAAGCCCACGCTCAAATGCTTGAAAAAATCGGTGTTTTAAATAAAGATGAACTAGCACAGATTTTACAAGGGCTTGAATCTATCGCACAGGAAATAGAATCTGGTGATTTTAGCTTTAAGATAAGCGATGAAGACATACATATGGCAATAGAATCTGCCTTAACAAAGCATATCGGTGAAGTGGGCAAGAAACTTCACACCGCAAGATCTCGTAATGATCAAGTGGCGGTGGATTTTCGGCTCTTTGTGCTAAGAAATAATAAAGAGATTAGGATTTTGCTTTTAGATCTTATGCAAACACTTTTAGACATTGCACAAGAGCATACACAAAGCATTATGCCCGGAATGACACATTTGCAACACGCCCAACCCATTAACTTTGGCTTTCATCTCGTAGCGTGGGCGTGTAACTTTAAGCGAGATGTGGAGCGTTTGGAAGATGATTTTAAGCGGAATAATTTTTGTCCGCTTGGCAGTGGGGCGTTAGCTGGGACGCCTTATGGGAATGACAGGGAGTTTTTAGCTCAAACGCTTGGCTTTGCAAAGCCTACGCTTAATGCAATGGATTCAGTAAGTGATAGGGACTTTGCCCTTGATATGCTTTATAGCCTATCAATGATTGCTATGCACCTATCGCGTGTGGCTGAAGAGCTGGTGCTATGGAGCAGTGCGGAGTTTAAGTTTATATCCCTTAGCGATGCGTATGCGACAGGAAGCTCCATTATGCCCCAAAAGAAAAATCCCGATGTGCCTGAACTCCTGCGTGGGAAAAGTGGGCGAGTGTATGGCTCACTCATAGGACTGCTTAGCGTGATGAAAGCTTTGCCTTTTGCCTACAATAAGGACACGCAAGAAGATAAAGAGGGCGTGTTTGATGCGATTAAAAATGTAAAAATTTCTTTGCGAATTGCTAAGGAGTGCATTCAAACTATGACAATCCATACAGAAAATATGGCAAAAATGGCAAAATGCGGACATTTGAGTGCGACTGATTTGGCGGATTTTTTGGTGCGTGAATGTGGCGTAGCATTTAGAGATGCACATCATATCACAGGGCAGGTTGTAGCGTATGCGGAGCATAAGGGCGTGGATATAAGTGAGTTAGCTGAATCTGAAATTTTAAGTATAGATTCTAGGATAAAGGCAGGGGTAAAGGCAGTGCTAAGTTTAGAATCTTCTATGAACGCAAGAGACACACTAGGCGGGACTTCAAGCAAACAAACACAGACTCAAATAAATGAGCTTATGGGCTTTGTAGCACAAAGATTAAAGGAAAGTAATGGATAAGCAAAATCTTCACAGCACAGCTCCACAAGAAAAGCAAGAAAAAATTGTCAATATGTTTGATGAGATTGCCCCAAGCTATGATAAGGCAAATCGTGTGATGAGCCTAGGCATTGATGTGAGTTGGCGTGTGAGTGCGTGTAAAAAGGCGTTTGAGGCGTTGGGAAAGGAAAATATTGAATGTGTACTTGATGTAGCTTGTGGCACGGGCGATATGCTTTGGCATTGGCAAAATGAAGCCAACAAGGCACAAAAGCATATTGCACATTTGCGTGGGATAGATCCATCAAGTGGTATGCTTGAAGTGGCTCATCAAAAGCTAGAGACATTGCTGAAGCAGGGGAGTCTTAGGCTTGAGAAGGGCGAGGCAAAGGCGTTAAATATAGAATCTCAAAGTGTAGATATTCTCTCAATCGCTTATGGATTGCGGAATGTTGTGGCACTTGAAGAAGCATTAGATGAGTTTGTGCGTGTTTTGAAGCCCGGTGGTGTGATTGTGATTTTGGAATTTATGAATAACGAGAAAAGGGGCATTTTTGATTCTCTTATGCGATTTTATACCTCTAAGATTCTGCCTTTAGTGGGTGGGCTTGTGTCAAAAAACTATGCGGCATATAAATATTTGCCAGATTCTATACAGCATTTTGTAAGCAGTGAAAAACTCGCACAGAAGCTTTTAGATAGGGGCGTGAAAAGCTACTTCGTAAAGTCATATAGTGCGAATATTTCCACATTGTATGTGGGCGTAAAAATTTAGTGAAGCTTTAATTTTAGCCTTAGAATCTTCTCTCAAGTCTCACGGGAGAGTTCAGCAAATGTGGTAAATTCTCCCATTTTTCTAAAGCAAGTATGTAAAAAAGTGATTTTGGTAACAAAGTTATTCTTTTATTTTACTTTTTTTTATACTCATTTACAAAAATGTCCTAACATAAAGAGAACTTCAAATGCAGGTTCAATACATAATAATCCCCTAACGCACAAAGCATTTAAGCTTATATAAGCCTAGCCCAAAGCGTGAATATAAGGAAGGAACAAGGAAATGAGCGAGGATTCAGAAGTAGTTTTAGTTGGTGGAGGGATTATGAGCTTGACATTAGCAGCAATGCTAAAAGAGCTTAAGCCTTCAGCACATATTAGTGTATATGAAATGCTTGATGATGTGGCGTTGGAAAGCAGTATGGTATGGAACAACGCTGGGACAGGACATCAGGCACTTTGTGAGTTAAACTACACGCCAAAAAAAGAAGATGGTAGCATTGATATTTCAAAAGCGGTAAGAATTAATCAGCAATATGAGCTTAGCAAGGAGTTTTGGGCATATTGTGTAGAAACTGGAATCTTAAAAGAACCACAGACTTTTTTAAATCCCGTGCCACATTTAAGCTTTGTGGTGGATCATATCGTGCCGTATTTAAAGCAACGCTACGAGACACTTACATCAAGCTGTCCGCTTTTTAAAAATATGATTTATTCCGAAGATAAAGAGCAGATTAAGCAATGGGCTCCGCTTTTGCTTGAAGGGCGAGATACGAATCAGCCCATTGCTGCGACATATATGCAGGAAGGCACAGATGTGGATTTTGGCGAGATTGTAAGGCAGTTTAAAGAAAAGCTTAGCCAAAAGGATAACTTTAATGTTTATGTGAATCACAAAGTGCAAAATCTTATCAAGCAGGGCAATGCTTGGCTCTTAGATGTGCTAGATACAAAGAGTGGAGAAAAAAAGCAAGTTAAGGCGAAATTTGTATTTTTAGGTGCAGGTGGTGGATCGTTTCCATTATTGCAAAAAAGTGGCATACCCGAAGGGCGTGGCTATGGTGGATTCCCTGTGGGTGGGCTGTGGCTTGTGTGTAAAAATCGCGATGTTATTGATAAGCATAATGCAAAGATATATGGCAAGGCGTCTATTGGCGATCCACCGATGTCAGTGCCACATTTGGATACGCGTATTATTCAAGGTAAAAAAGAGTTGCTTTTTGGTCCATATGCGGGATTTAATACGAAGTTCTTAAAACACGGCAGTTTGCTTGATTTCCCTATGTCTGTGCGTTTGAGTAACTTTTTGCCTATGTTTCAAGCAGGTATTGATAATGTGCCTTTGACGATTTATTTGATTAAGCAGATTCTAATGTCAAACAAGCAGAGAATGCGTAAGCTTCATGTGTTTTTCCCTGATGCGAAGCTGGAGGATTGGGAGGCGTTATTTGCTGGACAAAGGGTGCAGATTATCAAAAAAGATAGCAAGGGCAGGGGAAGTTTGCAATTTGGTACGGAAGTTATCACTTCAAGTGATGGAAGCTTGGCAGCATTGCTTGGAGCATCGCCGGGAGCTTCAACAGCTGCGGATATTATGCTACAAGTGCTTGAGCGATGTTTTGGTGAAGAGATGAAAAGTAGTGAATGGAAAGATAAACTTGCCGAGATGATACCATCATATAAACGACCATTGGAGGAGAAAATCACGCATTTTAACGAGTGGCGTTCCAAAACAGCCCAGATTCTCAAAATGCCTTTTTGTGCGATTTAGCCTCAAATCCGCTTTTCCCACAGCTAAGATTCTAGGTTATATGCTTAGAATCTTAGCTCATTAAATTCCCACATTGAGTTAGTTGATACGATAAAACACTCCAAAATCTTGAATCTTGCGTTGAGTGAAACAAAATAAGTATTTAAGAATTTGTTTGATAAGCCCTTGAGTAAGTGGGCGTTTGTTTAGAGTTGCCATATATAATTCTCATTTACTTTTTGATTATGGGGAAAAGAATGAAAATCCTTGATACGCATACTTGTGAGTTTGATAAAGAATTTGCAAAGATTCTAGAGCGTGGCAAGATGGATATGGGAGAGGTTTCATCTATCGTGCAGAGTATCCTTGAAGAGATAAAAAATGAAGGTTTTGGAGCTTTGCAAAGGCATATTGCTCGTTTTGATAAGTGGGAAGCAAAAAGTTTGCAGGATTTGCAAATCTCTCAAACGCAGTGTGCCAAAGCCTATGATGATTTGCCAAAAGATTTAAAAAATGCTCTGCATTTAGCCTATGATAGAATCTACGCCTTTCATCAAAAGCAAAAACAGCAAACTTGGATTGATTGTGAGCTAAATGGCACTATGCTTGGATCCAAGCTTACACCTATGGAGCGTGCGGGGCTATATATCCCCGGTGGCAAGGCTGCCTACCCAAGCTCGGTGCTTATGAATGCAATCCCTGCTATTGTTGCTGGTGTTAAGGAGATTGTGCTTTGTTCTCCTGCTCCACATAATGAGCTTAATCCACTTCTTTTAGCAGCCCTGCATTTATGTAATATTACAGAATCTTATAAAGTCGGTGGGGCAAGTGCCATAGGGCTTATGGCGTATGGGATTGATGGGGTGAAAAAGGCAGATGTTATCACAGGTCCGGGCAATATTTTTGTCGCTTGTGCGAAGAAGCTTGTGTTTGGTGAAGTTAATATTGATATGGTGGCAGGTCCTAGTGAAATAGCCATAATCGCCGATAAGAGTGCAAACCCGCAATATGTGGCTTATGATTTACTCTCTCAAGCTGAACACGATGAAATGGCAAGCTCCATTCTTATAAGCGATGATATAGGCTTGATTGAAAAGGTAAAAGCACAGATAGATGAGATTCTGCCTACAATGCCTCGCTATGAGATTGCTAAAAAAAGCATTGAAAATCGTTCCGTTTTGATATATACGCGTGATATAAATGAAAGCATAGAAATAGCAAATGCTCTAGCGGCTGAACATTTGGAGATTCTAACGCATTCACCTTTTGATGTATTGCCTTATATCAAACACGCTGGAGCGATATTTTTAGGGGAGTATTCAAGTGAGCCTATTGGCGATTATCTCGCTGGTCCCAACCATACGCTGCCAACGGGTGGTAGTGCGAGATTCTTTTCTCCTTTGAGCGTGGAGCATTTTATGAAAAGAAGCTCTATTATCTCATTTTCACGCAATGCGTTAAAGCAAATGGGAGAATCTTGTGCGATTTTAGCAGAATGTGAATCTCTCCACGCTCACGCACAAGCAGTTTTAAAAAGACTAGATTCTATAAAGGAGTAGGGCAGATATGGAAGATGCGTTTTTTGAGGGAAGTCCATTACAAAAGTGGCAGGAAATTATCCGCAATGCTTCGCCCACTTTAGTTGGATTGGAATTAGAGCGGTTATTAGAACGCGTGGTGGTGTATGAGGCACTTTTGGAGCAAAAGGGTGTAGATGTAGATAAAGCCTTTAAGGCGTATTATTTTGATGAGACGCGTAAAGAAGAGATAGAAAGTGGCAAACAGAATCTTGCAATAACTTCTATGGCAACTATATTGGGAAATTATGAATAAAACAAAGTTTGTCTTTATTGTGTGGGCTGTGTTTTTTATGGCACAAGCTTATGGGGCGATTCCACAATGGAGCTGGGAGAAGAGTCTTGAGCTTAAAAAAGAGCAGGTGTATAGTGCGAATTTTGACTTAGGTAATGTGCAAAAAAAGCTAGAGTTCCGCTGGACATTGTTTAAAAATCAAGGGCTTGTGTTGCATATCCGCTATGATAAGTTTAATCATCAAGTTGTGTTGTATAAAGACTATCAACGCAATGCTTTTAGAATCCCGCTTGCTAGGGGGGACAATACGCTTAAAGACGATCCGCAGCTACTTTTGTATTTTAAAGATTTTGCTGATAAGAAGGCACATTTGAAGCTGTATATTGAGGGGCTTGGCGTATCTGTGCTTGATGAAAATCTCTCACAAGGAGTGGATTGATGGGCTTGGAATTTGCGTTGGAGCGGATTAAGGCGTATATTGATATGTATATCAAGGAATGTGGCAATGATGAAGTGCTGAATCTTAGCTCTCATCTTAGCCAAGGTAAAATGCTACGAAGTAAGCTTTTACTCGCTATTAGCGGTGTGAGTGAAGATTCTTTAAGGGCGTGTGCGTTAATAGAGATGATTCAAAGTGCTTCACTTTTGCACGATGATGTGATTGATGAGGCACAAACACGGCGACAAAAGCCATCAATCAATGCTCTTTTTGGGAATAAAAATGCCATTATGTTAGGTGATGTGCTGTATTCTAAGGCGTTTTATGAGCTAAGCTGCCTTGATGTGCGATTAGCCCAAAGTGTGTCTTCAGCGGTGGTGAGACTATCCATTGGCGAGATTGAAGATGTTTCACTTGCTTCAAGATTCCATATTGATAAACAAGCTTATATCAAAATGTGTGGGAATAAAACCGCTGCTCTTATTGTCGCAGCAGCGGAGTGCGGAGCAATACTCAAGGGGCTAAATAAAAATATATATAGAATCTATGGCGAAAATCTAGGTATTGCCTTTCAAATTATTGATGATATTTTAGACTTCACACAAGATTCTAAAACGCTTGGCAAACCTTCAATGAGCGATTTTAAGGAAGGTAAGGTAACGCTACCGCTTATGCTTATGTATGAAAAGCTAGATGAAAATGAGCGTGAGATCGTGCAAGGTTTATGGGCAACAGAATTAAGTGAAGAGCAAGAGATTTGGATAAAAGTGCGAATGCAAAAACACAATGCTATCTCTCAAAGCATAGATGAAGCAAAAGTATATGCCAACAAAGCCCTTATGGCTGTGGCAAATGAGAGTAATGCCAAACTACAAGAGATTATCACGCAGATGATTGAGCGGACATTTTAAGGGTGTAGGGGTGGATATGCAAAGACAAGAAGAACAAAAAACGCAATATATGGTTATAAGTTTTTCACATAAAAATACAGATATTGCTATGCGTGAAAAGCTCAACATCACTCAAGCTAAGATTCTACCCTTTTTACAAGAAATAAATGAAAGTGAAAGCATAAGTGAAAGCATTTTGCTTTGCACTTGTAATCGCATTGAAATTTATGTGAGTATGTATGATAGGAAAATAGCTAGAAGCCACATATACGCTACTTTAGCAAAATACACAGGCTTAGATTCTGCACTCATAGAGCAAAATGCCATTGTGCGTTTAAATGAATATGCGATTTATCATATTTTTGGTGTGGCTTCAAGCCTTGATAGCCTCGTGGTGGGTGAAACGCAGATTACAGGGCAGCTCAAAAATGCCTATAAACTCTCTTTTGACAACAAACTATGTGGTAAGGATATGACGCGTTTAATGCACTTTGCCTTTAAATGTGCGGCAAATGTGCGGCAGGAGACGGATATTTCAGCCCATAGTGTGTCGGTGGCTTCCACAGCGGTGCGTATGGCAGAGCATAAGCTTAAGCAAATGGGGCAGAATCTAGATTCTACTCACGCCCTAGTCATTGGCAGTGGGGAAATGGGACGCCTTGCGTGTAAGCATTTATTAAATGCAGGAGCGAAAATCACACTGATCTCTCGCACAAAGCAAAACGCTTATAATCTTGCTAAAGAGTTAGATTCTAAGAATGTTAATATAGAATCTTTTGAAAATCTCTTTCAAATTCTCAATAGCTTTACTTTGCTTTTTAGTGCGACAAGTGCGACAGAGTGTGTTATTAAAGCAGATATGGTAAAAGCATCTCAAGTCAAGCGTTTATGGTTTGACTTAGCCCTGCCGCGTGATATAGAATCTGTAAAAATGGCGGATTTGGAGATTTTTTGCGTTGATGATTTGCAAGAGATTGTCAAAGAGCATAAGGGTGTGCGTGATAAGAGTGCTAAAGAAGCACATAAGATTCTAGAATCTTATACGAGAGATTTTTTTACTTGGTTGCAGACTTTGAGTGTTGAGCCTATAATCAAACATATCCGCTATTTAGCTAAGCAATCTTCGCTCAAAGAGCTTGATAGGGCGATTAAGAAAGGATTTTTACCAAGTGAGTATCGTCAAAATGTAGAAAAGATTCTGCACGGGGCGTTTAATAGCTTTTTGCATAATCCCACGATGAGACTAAAACAGGCAAGTGAAAGTCATCAGGGCGATCCTATCATTGAAGCGATGAAAAGTATGTTTGATATTGGCGATGAAGTTGTTATGTTAAGTAACTACAAATGCGAAAAAGACACCACAATTGTAAAGGAAGATATATGAGATTTTCACAGCTTTTTGTTAATACCTTAAAAGAAGCCCCAAAAGATGCCCTGCTAAAAAGTCATCAATATCTTGTGCGAGGTGGGTTTATCCAGCAGGTGGGCAGTGGGATTTATAACTTTTTACCACTTGGAAAAAAGCTCCTTGATAAAGTGCGTTTTATCATTAAGGAAGAAATGGATATAACAAACGCACAGGAGATTCTAATGGGTTTTGTTACCCCTGCGGATTTATGGCGTGAATCTGGGCGATATGAAAAGTATGGGCGAGAGCTTTTGCGGCTTGTGGATAGGAAAGAGAATGAGTTTGTGCTAGGACCTACGCACGAAGAGGTGGTAACTTTCATTGCTAAAAATGGTGTGAAAAGCTATAAGCAACTTCCCGTTCATCTTTATCAAATTCATACGAAGTTCCGCGATGAAGTGCGTCCGCGTTTTGGGCTTATGCGTGGGCGTGAATTTATTATGAAGGACGGATATAGCTTTCATAGTAGCTTTGAAGATTTGGATAGAGAGTTTGATGTAATGGAGCAAACTTATAAAAAAATCTTAGAACGCATAGGTGTGGATTTTAAAATTGTAGAGGCGGATTCTGGGGCGATTGGCGGGAGTGGAAGCAAGGAATTTATGGTGCTAGCTCCTTGTGGGGAAGATACGATTGTAGTGTGTAAAAACTGCGAGTATGGGGCAAATATTGAGATAAGCTCAAGGGCTTTGCGTCTCTCCCCTCGTCCAAGTGAGCTAAAATATGATGAAAATCCGCCAAAAGCGGAGTTTGGGCGATTCTACACGCCAAATGTGAAAAGCATAGAATCTTTAAGCGAGTTTTTTAAAGTGGATAGATTCTATCTTTTAAAAGCTGTTGTGAAAAAGGCGTTAAGGGCTGATGGGAGCTTTGAGCTTGTGTATGGCTTTGTGCGGGGTGATGATGAGATTGAAGAGACAAAATTACTCAACACCATTAATCGTGTGGATAGCTCCTTTATAAGCCTAGAAGATGCAGAATCTAGCGAGATAGCACAAGCTGGAAAAAATGGCGTGCTAGAGGTTGGGTTTATAGGACCTTATGGCTTGGGGTATATTACGCAAAGTAGCCATATTTATTTTGATGAGAGTTTAAGAGAAGCTAAGGGGCTTATTTGTGGAGCGAATGAAAAGGATTATCACTTTGTGGGTGTGGATTTAGACACATTTGAAAATCTTAACTTTGCAGACTTAGCTCAAACACAAGAGGGGGATTTGTGTCCTAAATGTAATGGGGAGTTGTATTACACAAAGGGCATTGAAGTGGGACATATCTTTAAGCTTGGCACGAAGTATTCTCACGCGATGAACGCACAATTTTTGGATAAGGACGGCAAGGCGCAGGATTTGATTATGGGGTGCTATGGCTTTGGCGTATCTAGAATCTTACCGGCAATTTTGGAGCAAAAAAGCGATGAGCTAGGCTGTGTGTGGGGTAAAGAAGTTAAGGTTTTTGATTTAGCCATTATTATTTCAAATGTCAAAGATATAGCACAAAGTGAGTTTGCTACAAAAATCTATGAAGAGTGCAAGGCTAGGGGCATAGATGTCTTGCTTGATGATAGAGATGAGCGATTTGGTGTAAAGATGAAAGACTTTGAATTACTTGGATTTTCATTTGCTTTGATTGTGGGCAAGGGCTTAAATGAGGGACGATTAGAGCTTATTAAGCGTGAAGGGTTAAAAAAGTTTGAGCTTCAATGCGATGAAAACATACTTGAAAATCTGCTTGGGATTCTAGGGCGGAATAGCTAAGGGGGTAAAAATGCAAAATGTTGCGGATAGAAAACTTATCATCGGCACACGCGGAAGTGCGTTGGCATTGTGGCAAGCTCAATATGTGAAAAATCGCTTGAAAGATGAATGTCGGCTAGATTCAGAATTTAAGATTATCAAAACGCAAGGCGATAAAATACTTGATGTGCCATTGGCAAAAATCGGTGGCAAGGGGCTTTTCACAAAGGAGCTAGAACAAAAGCTTTTGGATAAAGAGATTGATTTAGCTGTGCATAGCTTAAAAGATGTGCCTGTGGAGATATTGCCCTTGCTTGATTTGGCGGCAATTACAGAGCGAGAGGATTGCAGGGATTGTTTTTTAAGTATGAAATATGAGAGTTTAGAATCTTTGTCGCAAGGTGCTAGGGTGGGGACAACTTCACTTCGCCGCTCTATGCAGATTAAAGCTTTTCGTGCGGATTTGGATACGCTAAGTTTGCGTGGGAATATACAAACGCGTTTAGAAAAGCTCAAAAATGGCGTATTTGATGCGATTATCTTAGCTCAAGCGGGTGTAAAGCGGCTAGGCATTGATGTGAAAAAAAATGATATGGGGATTTGCCATATTGTGCCTTTGGATTTTATGATACCTGCTATGGGACAGGGGGCTTTGGGTATTGAGATGAGAAAGGATAGCCCATATTTTGAGACTATCTCAAGGCTTACACATAAGAGAAGTGCGTTGTGTGTGAGTGCGGAACGCTCTTTTGTGCGGGAACTTGAGGGTGGCTGTCAAGTGCCAATAGGTGTGCAAGCAATGTATGAAAATGGGATTTTAAGGCTTAGGGCTATGGTGGGATTGCCAAATGGGCAGGAAATTTTGCAGGAGAGCTTGGAGGATTCTATATTGGAAGAAGACAAGGCAAAGGCAGAATCTCTTGGTAAAAATCTCGCTCAAAGCTTTATTGCTAAAGGGGCCAAGGAGATTCTATCTCGTGCAAGAGATATGGCATTTGCGTAACAAAATTGATTTTTAGATAACAAAGTCAACTTTCACACTTCTGTTGATGTGAAGCCGTATTTTTCTTCAAGTGTTTTGCCAAAGTTTGTCCCAAAGCCCTCGCAAAATCGCATTCCATAGAGCAATACAAACCACGAGATATAAATCCATAACATCATAAAAAGAAAAATAGAGATAGGTCCATAGACGCTTTTGTAAGTCTCATTATAAAAGACATAATACACAAAGCCCCATTTTGTGATAAGCCAAACCGCTGTGGTAAGCACACTAGAGACAAGCAGGGCTAGAATCTTCAAAGGCTTGTTGGCTGAAAGCTTAAAAAGCAAGAAAAACATAATCCAAGTCAGCAGATAAGGGATTAAATCAAAAAGCACACTTAAATCCGCAGTGCCTTTGAGTGTCTTTTGCACCTCGCCACTAAAGTAGATTGAAAAGGCTAAAACCACAGGAAAAAGTGTAATCATTGTCCAATACATAACAAGTGAGTCAAAAAACTTTCTAGGCGTGGAGTTAAACATCTTTGCAGCGATGTATTCGTAGTTACGAAAAAACATAATTGACGCAATAAGTGTATAGCCAAGCCCCATCATACCCAGAGCAGAGCTGTTTTGCATAAAAGTATCAAGATAGCTAGAAATGACTTCAGTGTGCGTTGGTAGGATATTTGAAAGGATAAGGGTGCGGATTTGCTCAATTTGGGATTGGAAGTTTGGGAGATTCACAAAGATAGAAAAGAAAATCATTAATAGTGGGATAATGGCAAAAATGGTATAAAAGCTTAGAGATGCCGCATAAAAGCTTAGCTCCTTATCGGCTACGAAGTTCCAAATGCTTTTGAGTTTATCCCAGACAAGAGTAAAAACCTCTTGAGTCTTACCTAGAAATGTGCGGATAAGCTTGTCTTTTTGTATATTCATTTATTCTCCTTTAGTGGCAGTGTGCGGCTGGAATATAGCCATAAGATTTTAAAAGCTCAATATCTTCTTGTGGGGCTTTGCCATCTGTGGTGAGATAGTCCCCTAGCACAATGGCGTTAATCCCCGCTTCATACAGGGGCTTTTGATTATCACCAAAGATGACTTCACGCCCACCAGCTATCATAAGACGCGTATTTGGGAGATACTCTCTAGCAAGGGTAACGCACTCTAGGGCTTCATCTTGGCTCAATGTCTGCGGGGGCAGGGGCAAAGCGTCATTAGGGATATAAAAATTAATCGGTGAGCTATGTGGAGATAGAATCTGCAAAGACTTTAAAAGCTCAATCCTATCGCTCCAGCTCTCCCCTAAGCCAAAGATTCCACCAGAACATAAGCCTAGCTCGGCTTTGAGTGTGTTTTCACAAGTTTCAAATCGCTCCTGCCAAGTGTGTGTGGTGCAGATATGCGGAAAAAAATCTTTGGAGGTTTCAAGGTTGTGATTGTAGCTATCTACACCTTGTAATTTAAGATATTTGAGCGATTCCAAATCCGCACTGCCACAACACGCGATGATATGTAGCCCCAAATCAGCTTGTTTAATGGCGTGTGCGACTTTAGCAATGTATTCACATTTTTGAGAATCTAGACTGCGACCAGCAGTAACCAAGCAAAAGCCCAAAGCCCCAAACTCCCGCAATGCCTTTGCTTCTTGTAAAATTTTATCAATACTTTTATTTTTATAACGCTGAATCTGTGTGCCATAATGCACACTTTGTGTGCAGTATTTGCAGTCTTCTGGGCAGTCTCCGGATGCGACATTGCAAATAGAACAAAGGAAAATCTCATTATCTGTCATAATAAACCTTTGATTTTAAGATAGTTTTAGGAAATGTGATGTCATTATAGCAAAAATGCCATAGATTTATGGCAAAAGTCTTTAAAAGTTAGCCTGTGGTAGAATCTGTGATAAGTCAATATAAAACAACAACTATTCATCAAGGAAGTTTAATGAAAGCTTTGAAGGTCAGTGAGCTAAACACACAGATAAAAGCGATTTTGGAGCAGACTTTTTTAGATGTGTGTGTGCAAGGCGAGATTAGCGGTGTTAAGGTGCATACGAGCGGACATATTTATTTAAGCATTAAAGATGAGGATTCAAATATCAAATGTGTGATGTTTAAGGGAAATGCAAGGGGGTTAAAGATTACGCTTGAAGTGGGGCAGAGTATCGTCATTATGGGGAGCGTGAGTGTCTATACACAAAAAGGGGAATATCAGATTCTATGTAAAAGCATTACTCTTGCGGGGGTTGGCGAGTTTGCCTTGGCATTTGAAAATCTTAAAAATAAGCTTCAAACTAAGGGCTATTTTGAATCTTTTCACAAAAAGCCTATGCCGAAGTTTCCCAAACGCATTGCCCTGCTGACTTCAGCCACCGGAGCGGCAAAAGAAGATATGCTAAAAGTGGCTCAAAAAAGATGGAATCTCGTGCATATCACGCTTTTTGATACGCTCGTGCAAGGGGAGAATGCTAAGGAATGTATTGTAGCAAATTTAGCTTTAGCCGATAGCTTTTTTGGCACAAAGGAGGGCTTTGATGTGATTGTGCTAGGGCGAGGTGGAGGCAGTATGGAAGATATGTGGGCGTTTAATGAAGAGTGTGTGGCAGAGGCGATATACAGGGCTAAAACACCCATTATATCGGCTGTGGGACACGAAGTAGATGTATTTATTAGCGATTTTGTAGCGGATTTACGAGCGCCTACACCTTCAGCGGCGATGGAAATGCTTTTGCCCGATAAGTTTGAATTTTTGCGGATTATTGATGAGATGATGAGTGCGTATTCTAGCGTGTTTGAAAGGTATTTGGGGCAGAAGCAGAGATTGATAGGGCAACTCAAGGAGTATTTTAAACTCTATAATTTTCAATCGCAATATATAAACAAAAGAGAGCAGATTCAGGCTCTAGGGCAAATATTTGTGGAAAATTTTAGAAATATTTTAGAAAAAAAGCAAGGAGAGATTGAAAGGGTAAAAATGCTTATAGATGTGGCATTTGAAAGAAAGCTCACTCACGCACAAATGGAATGTGAGCGGCTTTTTGAAGCCTTAAAAGCGAGTAATCCACGCTCACTATGTAAGAACGGATACGCACAAATAAGCAAGGAGCAAAAAGTCTGCGTTTTACAAGATATTGCTGTAAATGAAGTGTTTGAACTTAGTGATTTAGATTTGCATATATTTGCTAAACGCGTGAAATAGGGCAAAACAGATAGATGATAGGGCAAATAGGATTAGATTCAACACTGTGTTCTAAAGTAGAATCCTAGCGTGTACTGCCCACAGATGTAATGTGGGTTTTTGTCCTAAAGACAGGGATTGAGTTCCAAATAAATACAAGAAGTAAGCGTTGAGCGTCTTCTATATTCATAAACTTATACTTAATTAGCACCTTGCAGGTAAGAAACTCAAAATATGACTTGCCCACACCCTTATCATCAAGATAGGCTTTTTCAAAATCGCCACCAAAATACCGTGCAACATTGCTGATATTGATTTCCTTTTGGGCGAGAGTTTTAAGATAATCATCCGGAGAAGTGCTAGGGGGGAATTTACTTACGCGTGAAACAAGAAAAGTGATAAGTTTTTCTTCAATGCCCTTAATGAGATCTAGGAATACAACGCTATTTTTATCTACATTTTCTCTTATGCGGATAGCTTTTTCAAGGGTTTCTGGCTTTGAGCCTTTGAGTAGGACAGAGGCGATTTGCGTGATTTTTGGCTCTGATAAGATATTGATGACATATTGCTTATTTGCCCTGCCACTAGTGTAGGAACGCTTGATACTATCAATGGCTTTATCAAGATTATCAGCTTCAAACATAGCGTTAAAAATAGCAAATTCCTCTTTGGCAAGGAGATTTTGCAGATCATCTTTATAGTTTTGATTTGCTACAAAACCCTCTTCTTTGAGAACATAAAACTTCCGCACCAAAGTGTTTATCATATTAAACTGCATAGTATTCTCCAAGCCCAATAAGATTCTAGTTGAGAACATCGGCAGAATCTATGAAGAATTAATGAAATCCTTGTTTTTACTCTCTTTTGTGTGATGTCAATCTAGTTTTGTTTTAGCCTAAAATAATAGCCTTTTCTCGCTTGGGTAGAATCTCACCAACAATATTTGCATAAGCGATTCCAGCCTTGCGTAAGTCATAGGCAAATGCTTTAGCTTGAGCAAATGGCAGGGCAAAGAGTAATCCGCCAGAAGTTTGTGCGTCATAGTAAAAAATATCATCATCTATTTGTGATTGAATCTGCACTTGATGGGACAAGGCATTTTTATTTTCATACGAGCCACCCGGCACAATTCCCATTTTTGACAGCTCTTTTGTATTTTCAAAAAGTGGAATCTGTGTCGTGTAAAAAAGTATGCTTTTATCATAAGGAGAATTTTGCGTGGAATCTGGCAAAGGATAAGATGATTTTTTTATCATATTTGCACGACACATCTCAAGTGCGTGTCCTATAAGCCCAAAGCCTGTAATGTCAGTGCAAGCGTGAATCTCATAGTTTTGAGCGACTTGCATTGCATAGAGATTAAGCATTGCCATTGATTTTATAACTTCTTCTTGATTGTGAAGCATTCTTGCTTTAATTGCCGTGGTGAGAATCCCACTCCCAAGCGGCTTCGTCAGCACTAAGACATCACCTTCTCGTGCGGTATTATTCCGCCAGATTCTATTCTTATGCACCACTCCATTGACAGAAAGTCCATATTTCTGCTCGGTATCTTTAATCGTATGTCCGCCAAGAAGCAATGCTCCAGATTCGGTAATCTTATCTAGCCCACCTTTTAAAATAGCATTTGCTACTTTGACATCAAAATGTGTGCTATCCCACATCAGCAGATTTAAAGCACTTTTTGCAATACCCCCCATAGCAAAAATATCGCTTAACGCATTTGCCGCAGCAATTTGCCCATAAATATAAGGATCATCAACCACAGGCGTGATAAAATCCACACTTGAAAGCATAGCGTATTCATCATTTTCATTATAGAGTATAACGCCACAATCTTCATTGTTTTCAAACCCTGCAAGTAACAATGGACTTGGCTTTTGGGTGAGTTGGCTAGAGATTTGTGACAGATCTTCCAGACCGACTTTAGCCGCTCACCCAGCACATTGAATATGTTGCGTTAAATCTGAATCTGCCATATACAATCCTATTATAAAATTAAAGAGAGATGAGACTATCGCTTGTTAGCATATTTTGCACACCATCTATGGCATTGCCTATCATACCGACTTTAAGGCGTTCCGTCAAAGCAAAATAGCTTAAGCACGAGCCGCAGGAATAAATCTCAACGCCCTGCTTTTCAAGCTCTTTTAACACTTCCACAATTTCTGCATTATCTACTTCTTTGTTATCCGTTGTAAGTAAAACACCGCGATTGATAAAGAGAATCTTATGTGGCAAAACTTCAGTTTGCAAAAGTGATTTGATAAAGCCATTTATCAGCATACCGCCAAGCTCCCCTTCGCCTACGCGATCATTTTTAATAAGCATCATTTTGGGAATGATCTTATCCTTAGATTCTTTGCTAAGCTTACCCACCTTACCTTTAAGAAAGATGATGAACTGCTCATCTCGCCCAAGCCCAATCTCAAACTCAAAACCTTCAGTCTTAAGAAAACGGCTAAGATTTTCCTTTGATGAAGGGGAATTACCGATAATTTCATAACTATGGAGTTTTAAGGAATGCTCATTGACACCAACGAGTGCTTTTTTAGCCTTAACAACAGGCTCAGGGCAGGGTAAATCACGCACATCAATTTGGATAGTATTATTCATAAAAATCCTTAAAAGGGGAGATTCTCGTTTGTAAAGTGGCATTATACATTAATTTTTAAAAGAAATTAGAAGTTTTTATGAGAGAAAGAGCTTGTATTGCGTGAAATTATGGCTTCAATGTGGAGCTAAATGAAAATATAAAATCTAGCCTTGTAGATTTAAGGCTAGATTCTAGGTATTTAGAGAGCAAAATCTTGCATAAGGTGGAAGTTGAGATAAGTATAGATATTTTCTTTCTTATCATCAATTTTTTGTGGGGCGATTTGTAGATACTCTTCAGCTGTTGGAAGCTTACCAAGCATAGCACACACTCCGCCAAGCTCCGCACTACCAAGATAGACTTGTGCACCTTTGCCCATTCTGTTATCAAAGTTTCGCGTTGAAGTAGAGAATACCACAGCATTATCTCGCACTCGTGCTTGATTCCCCATACATAGACTACAACCCGGAGCTTCAAGCCTAGCTCCTGCTGCACCAAAGAGTGAGAAATATCCCTCTTTTGTGAGTTGTTTTTCGTCCATTTTTGTCGGTGGGGCAATCCAAATTTGCGTTTTGCTTTGCCCTTCATTTTTGACAATCTCACCAAACGCCCTAAAATGCCCGATATTTGTCATACAGCTTCCAATAAAGACTTCATCAATACTTTTAGGTCGTTTTGGATTAGCGTGAATCTCACTCAAAGTCGCCACATCATCTGGGTCATTTGGACACGCAAGAATAGGCTCTTTAATATCAGCCAAATCAATCTCAATGATGGCTGCATACTCCGCATCGCTATCTGGCTCTAAAAGCACAGGATTTTTAATCCACTCTTTCATTTTATCTGCCCTGCGTTGCAATGTTTCGGCATTTTGGTAGCCATTTTTAATCATAGATTCTATAAGTTTAATATTTGAGCTAAGATATTCAATAATCGGCTCTTTATTTAGCCTTACACTACACGCTGCTGCACTTCGCTCCGCACTCGCATCACTTAGCTCAAAGGCTTGTTCAACTTTCAAATCACCTAAGCCCTCAATCTCTAGAATCCGTCCGCTAAAGATATTCTTTTTACCTTTCTTTTCAACGGTCAAAAGCCCTTGCTTAATCGCATAATAGGGAATAGCATTAACCAAATCACGCAGTGTAATACCCGGATTGAGCTTGCCTTTAAACCGCACAAGCACAGATTCTGGCATATCAAGTGGCATAGAGCCTGTAACCGCAGCAAACGCGATTAGTCCGCTTCCTGCTGGGAAACTAATGCCAATAGGGAAACGCGTATGAGAATCTCCGCCTGTCCCAACCGTATCTGGCAAACACATACGATTAAGCCACGAGTGGATAACGCCATCTTTTGGGTGCAGAGCAACACCACCACGCTCGGAGATGAAGTTTGGTAAAGTGGCGTGTAAGCTTACATCAGCTGGTTTTGGATAGGCTGCGGTGTGGCAGAAGCTTTGCAATACAAAATCCGCTCCAAAATTTAATGCGGCAAGTTCCTTAATCTCATCGCGTGTCATCGCACCTGTGGTGTCTTGGCTACCAACGGTTGTTGTCTTTGGCTCACAATAACTGCCCGGACGTACACCTTCAACGCCACAAGCACGACCTACCATTTTTTGTGCTAATGTATAGCCTTTTGTGCTTGGAGCTGGTTGTTTAGCTTCTTTAAACACGCTAGATTTGGGTAGCTTGAGATATTCCCTTGCCTTTGCGGTTAAGCCTCTGCCGATGATGAGTGGGATTCTACCGCCTGATCGGATTTCATCAGCGAGTGTTACGGGATTGAGCGTGAAAGTTGCTACAACCTCACCATTTTTGCTAATCTCGCCCTTAAGTGTGTCAATCTCAATAATATCGCCATCTTGTAGCTTACTCACATCAGCTACGATTGGCAACGCACCGCTATCTTCACAAGTATTAAAGAAAATGGGTGCAATTACGCTACCAATGACAATGCCACCACTTTTTTTATTTGGGATAAATGGAATCTCTTTGCCAAAATGCCACATAATGGAATTGCACGCAGATTTTCTACTGCTTCCTGTTCCTACTACATCGCCCACATAGGCTACAATGGCGTTATTTTCTTGTGCTTTTTTCTTGGCATTTTCAATGCGAGATTCAAAATTTTCTATACGACTTTTTAGCATTGCCTTAGCGTGAAGTGGAATATCACTTCGTGTAAAAGCATCTCCTGCTGGGCTTAGGTCATCTGTATTTGTCTCGCCATCAACCTTAAATACGCATACTTTAATCTTTTCTTGTAAGCCCTCTTTGCATTTAAACCACTCTGCATCTGCCCAAGACTGGATAATCTCCTGTGAAAGCGGAGTGTTTAAAGCAGCAATCTTTTCAAAATTATCATAAATTAAAAGTGTATGTTTTAAGGCTTCTGCACAGGCTTTTGCTAGATTGTTATCACTAAGAGAAAGCCCTTTAATGAGAGGAGCGACATTGTAACCCCCAAGCATTGTGCCTAGATATGTGATTGCTTCGGCTTGGCTAAAGCCCCAATCTTGCTTATTTTCAAGCAAGATTGCACCTAAAAACTCCGCTTTTAGCTGTGCTGAAGTATCAACGCCCGGATTCACTCTGTAGATAATAAGTTCCTTTGCAAATGCCTTATACTCGGCACTTACACTAGAATTTTTACACATTTCAATGGCATTTTGTGTTTGGGCTAGGCTCAAAGGCAAAGGTGGAATGCCTTGTGCAGTGCGTTCCTTGCTGTGTGTCTCGTAGTCTTTGATGAATTGCTCAAATTCTTCTCTCATTTGCGTTCTCCTTGCTTTTTTTGTGTTGTTATGTAGAAACCAAAACTCTGTATAATGGTTTGGCTCAAATTGTATAACAAAAATACCAAACAAGCAGGAAAGTAAAGTGAAAGTTATCCAAAAGTGAGCTTCAAAACTTCCCAAAATTCTTTTAAGTTATTTGTTTTTGTGTTGTGTTTGTGCGGATTTTAAGTCATTTTTCAAAGTAGTTTTTGGCTGATATATTCGTGTATATAGGCTTTTTGTATGTGGCACTTGGAAAATATGTTTAAAAGCGATACATAAAGTAACATTACAGACTTTTGGTAAGTTGTTGGTAGATTCTAAAGATTGCTAGATTTTATATCCAGATGAAAGCAAAGATTCTAAAATATCTGCGATTTTGTATGGGTTTGTGTAATGCTGTACGCAATAAGAAATGATAGGAGTAGGAATAATGCAGATTTATAAAAAGCGACATTATGATAGGCTTTTAGATTGTTTGTTTGCCCCGTTGCTTGATGATGGCGATTTGCTCACACAGCTACGGGCAAATACCATTCTTATTAAAGGACAGCGTTATTTTGATTTTACCGCTTCGGGTTTGGCGTATAAAAAGATTGAAAAACGCATAGATTCTATTTTGCCCTATTATGCTAATACCCATTCGCGTTTTGCCACGCATTCAGCATTTATGAGTATAATTTATGAAAGGGCAAAAGAGCGATTAAAAAGAATGTTGGGGCTAGATGATGAGTTTGTATTGATTGTTGGAGGGAGTGGAGCGAGCTTTGGGATTAAAAAATTCCAAGAGCTTATGGGGATATATATGTCTCCAAAGAGTTTGGCACATTTTGATTCATTTTTTCAAGGAAGTGAAGGCTTAGATGATAAAAAAAATTGTGTTTCACAAAATCCATTGCTTGAAAAACTGCGGGTATATGATAAGCAAACAAAGGCTTTAAATCTGCCTTATGTGTTGCTTAGTGGGTTTGAACATCATTCAAATGAGATAAGCTTTAGGGAAGGGCTATGTTATATCCACAAAATAGGCTTTGACAAGGCAGGGCTACCTGATGTAGGGCATTTGAAAAAGATATTGCAGAATCTTAAAAATGAAAAAATCATTGCGTCTTTAAGCGTGGCTTCAAATGTAACAGGATTGCTTACTCCCATAGAATCTTATAGCAAACTTTTGCGTGAAAATAAAGCCACTATCGCCTTTGATATGGCAAGCTCTTCATCTTATATGCAAGTAGATTCTCATTTGTATGATGCTGGATTTTTCGCACCGCATAAGCTTTTGGGTGGGGTTGGTTCGTGTGGGCTTTTAGCAATAAGAAAAAACTTATGCGATACGCAGATTCCACCAAGTTTTCCTGGAGGCGGGACAATGGAGTATGCTAGTGATATGACGCATTCTTTTATTGATGATGAGGCTTTAAGAGAGGAGGCTGGGACACCTAACATTTTGGGGCTACTGCGTGCGGCTTTGGCTTATTCATTGCGAAATGAGATTGGCTTTGCGTGGATAAAAAGGCGGGAAAAGGTGCTTACAGAGATATTCTTACACGAGCTAAAAAAGATTCCAGCGGTCAGTATTTATGGGGATTTAAAGGTGGAGAGACTCGGCATTGTGAGTTTTAATATTGGCTCAATCTCCCCTCTTAATCTTTCAATGCTTTTAAGCAAGAAATATGGCATACAGACGCGTGCTGGTTGTAGTTGTGCCGGTCCGTATGGGCATTATCTTTTAGGTAATGGGAGCAAGGATAAAAAGCCTATGTGGTTGCGAGTAAGTATCCACTACACACATACTTTGGAGGATATTGAATACCTTATAGAATCTATTAAATCTTGTGTAAAAATCCTTCGTGGTGAGACAGGAGAAAAATGGCAATTTTGATAAATATTTAATGATTATTAAGGGTAATCTATAATAGAATGTCGCCTTTAATTTTTTAAATGAAAGCAGAAAAACACAATGCAAAATATACGAAATATCGCTGTGATAGCACACGTAGATCACGGCAAAACTACACTAGTAGATGGGCTTTTAAGTCAGTCTGGGACATTTGGTGAGAGAGAGCAAGTTGATGAAAGGGTAATGGATTCTAACGATTTGGAGCGAGAAAGGGGCATTACAATCCTTTCAAAAAATACAGCCATAAACTACAAAGGCACAAAGATAAATATTATTGACACGCCCGGACACGCCGATTTTGGCGGGGAGGTGGAGCGGGTGCTAAAAATGGTAGATGGCGTCTTATTGCTTGTAGATGCACAAGAAGGCGTTATGCCTCAAACGAAATTTGTCGTCAAAAAAGCCCTTAGCTTTGGAATCCGCCCCATTGTTGTAGTCAATAAGATTGATAAACCTACCGCAGAGCCTGATCGCGTGGTAGATGAAGTGTTTGATTTATTTGTATCAATGGACGCCACAGATGAGCAGCTTGACTTTCCAGTAATTTATGCGGCTGTGCGTGATGGCTATGCGATTAAAGATTTAAATGATGCTAAAAAGAATCTTGAGCCATTATTTGAAGCGATTTTAGAGTATGTGCCGCTGCCTAGCGGAAGTGCTGATAATCCACTGCAAATGCAGGTTTTCACACTTGATTATGATAACTATGTAGGCAAAATTGGCATTGCGCGGGTGTTTAATGGACGCGTGAAAAAGGGTGAAAATGTAATGCTTGCAAAAAGCGATGGCGAGAAAGAGACAGGGCGTATCAGCAAACTCATCGGCTTTATGGGACTAGCAAGGACAGAGATAGAATCTGCTGAAGCGGGGGATATTGTA
Organism: Helicobacter cinaedi PAGU611; assembly: GCF_000284635.1. Classification (NCBI taxonomy): domain Bacteria; kingdom Pseudomonadati; phylum Campylobacterota; class Epsilonproteobacteria; order Campylobacterales; family Helicobacteraceae; genus Helicobacter; species Helicobacter cinaedi. Next base: position 908,796 of record NC_017761.1, read on the forward strand.
GCCATTGCTGGATTTAACGCCGTTGATGTGGGAGATTCTATTGTATGTCCTAATAATCCTATGCCACTTGATCCTATGCACTTAGAAGAACCCACAATGAGCGTGTATTTTGCGGTAAATGATAGTCCTTTGGCGGGATTAGAGGGCAAACATGTAACGGCAAATAAAATCAAAGATAGACTGTTAAAAGAAATGCAAACAAACATTGCTATGCGATGTGAAGAGATGGGTGAGGGGAAATTTAAGGTAAGCGGAAGGGGTGAGCTACAAATCACTATTTTAGCGGAGAATCTAAGGCGTGAGGGCTTTGAGTTTAGTATCTCACGCCCCGAAGTGATTGTGAAAGAAGAAAATGGCGTGAAAACTGAGCCTTTTGAGCATTTAGTCATTGACACACCGCAGGATTTTAGCGGGGCGATTATTGAGAAGCTTGGTAAGAGAAAGGCGGAAATGAAAGCTATGAATCCTATGAGTGATGGCTACACAAGGCTAGAGTTTGAAATCCCTGCACGAGGGCTTATTGGCTATCGTAGCGAGTTTTTGACAGATACAAAGGGTGAGGGGGTAATGAATCATAGCTTTTTAGAGTTTAGGGCATTTAGCGGTGGGGTAGAATCGCGTAAAAATGGTGCATTAATCTCTATGGAAAATGGTGAAGCAACAGGATTCTCACTCTTTAATATACAAGAGCGGGGTGTGCTATTTGTAGCCCCACAAACGAAAGTATATATCGGTATGGTAATCGGCGAACATAGCCGCGATAATGACTTAGATGTTAATCCCATTAAGGCAAAGCATTTAACAAATATGCGTGCAAGTGGGAGTGATGATGCCATTAAGCTTGTGCCACCGCGAGAACTGACACTAGAGAGAGCATTAGAGTGGATAGAAGATGATGAGATTTTAGAGGTAACACCGCAAAATATTAGAATCCGCAAGAAGATTCTAGAGCCAAATATGCGTAAGAGAGCAAAGGCGAAGTAGGGTTTTGTGTGTTGTTTAAATTTACATAAGGAGTAAGTGATGAATAAGTTTTTAGATTCTATATATTTCCGCCATTCGTGCAAACTTTTTGATGAGAATAAAAAGATTCCAAAAGAAGTGTTTGATGAGATTTTAGAAGTGGGCAGATTATCGCCAAGCTCCTTTGGGCTAGAGCCTACAAGATTACTTGTGTTGCGTAGCGATGAGGCAAAGGCAGCACTTCGTCCATTATGCTGGAATCAGCCTCAAATCACAACAGCAAGTGAAGTTGTAATATTTAAAAGTTTGCAAAATGACTTAGTCCCACCGAGTGAATACACAAAGCAAAATACCTTTAGACGCAAAATGGATTTGGGTGCGTATCAGGCATTTTGTGATCGTTTGGGTGGATACTTGAAAGAGCGGGGACTAGATTCTGGAGAATCTCTAGCACACTGGAGTAGCAAACAGGCTTATATTATGGCAACTTATATGGTAGCCTATGCGAGTTTCTTAGAGATTGATACTTGCTATATTGAGGGCTATGAGAAAAGAGCGGTAGAAAAGCTGTATGGGCTTGATCCATTTAAAGAGCAAGTGAGCCTTATTGTGTGCTTTGGCTATCGCGGCAAGGAACAGCAACCAAGATATAGAATCTCACTTGATGATTTGGTGGAATATAAGTAAGAAGGGGAAAGAATGCTAGATACAATCACAGTTGTTAAGAGAAATGGGCGTATAGAACCGCTTGATGTTTCAAAAATACAAAAACACACTTCTGCAGCAGTTGAGGGTTTAGAGGGTGTAACGCAAAGTGAGCTTGAGGTTGATGCGAAAATTTTATTTAAAGATAAGATTACGACAGAAGAGATTCAGCAGACTTTAATAAAAACAGCCGTGGATAAGATAGATGTTGATGCACCAAATTGGAGCTTTGTCGCGGCTCGTTTGTTTTTGTATGATTTGTATCATAAGGTAACGGGCTGGACGGGTTATAAAAAGCTTGAAGATTACTTCATTCAAGGGGAAAATGAGGGGCGATTGCTTCGTGGGATTAAAGAAAAATATGACTTAGCATTTTTAGATTCTCATATTAAGCCTGAACGCGATTTGCAGTTTAATTATTTAGGTATTAAAACGCTATATGATAGGTATTTGCTTAAAGATTCTAATAATCAGCCCATTGAGTTGCCCCAGCATATGTTTATGGCGATTGCTATGTTTTTAGCTCAAAATGAAAATGATTGTAATGCGTGGGCGGTGAAGTTTTATGATATGATTTCTCAATTTGAGGTGATTTGTGCGACACCAACTTTAGCAAATGCCCGCACAACGCGACATCAACTAAGTTCTTGCTTTATTGGTAGCACACCGGATAATATTGAGGGAATTTTTGATGCGTATAAAGAAATGGCACTTTTAAGTAAGTATGGTGGCGGTATAGGCTGGGATTTTAGCCAAGTGCGTGGGCTTGGAAGCTATATTGATGGACATAAAAATGCAGCTGGTGGCGTTGTGCCGTTTTTGAAAATAGCTAATGATGTGGCGATTGCTGTGGATCAGCTAGGTACACGCAAGGGAGCGATTGCGACATACTTAGAAGTTTGGCATAATGATGTGTTTGAGTTTATTGACTTGCGTAAAAATAGTGGTGAAGAGCGTAGGAGAGCGCACGATTTGTTCCCCGCATTGTGGATTTGTGATTTGTTTATGAAGCGAGTTGAGGCAAATGAGTTTTGGACACTTTTTGATCCTTATCAATGCCCTGAACTTACGGAATTGTATGGAGAGGAGTTTGAAGCAAAATACCTTGAATACGAACAAAATGAACATATCTTAAAACATCGTGTTGTGGCAAAAGATTTGTGGAAAAAGATTCTAACGAATTATTTTGAATCTGGTTTGCCATTTTTGTGCTTTAAAGATAATGCAAATCGTGCTAATCCAAATGGACACGCTGGGATTATCCGCAGCTCAAACCTTTGCACAGAGATTTTTCAAAACACGAATCCAAATCATTATGTTGTGGAAGTTGAATTTGATGATGGTTCAAAGGTGATATATGATGAAAAGCAAGAAGTAGAGCTTGATAATGGTGTGCGTAAGGCGGCAAATAAAATTACAAGCGTAGATTCTTTGCTGGGCAAAAAAGTCTTTATTACAACGCGTATTGCACAAGGTGGGGATACGGCAGTGTGTAATCTAGCGAGTGTGAATCTTAGTAAGATTCACACAAAAGAGGATATTGAGCGTGTTTTGCCTATTGCGATTAGAATGCTTGATAATGTGATTGATCTTAATTTTTATCCTAATCGCAAGGTAAAGGTTACAAATAAAAAAAATCGTGCCATTGGGCTTGGTGTGATGGGCGAGGCTGAAATGCTCGCGTGTGCTAAGATAGAGTGGGGGAGTGATGAGCATTTGGCAAAGATTGATGAAGTAATGGAACTTATTAGTTTTTATGCGATTAGTTCTAGCTCGGATTTAGCACAAGAAAAGGGTAAATATCCGCAATTTGATGGCAGTAACTGGAGTAAGGGGATAATGCCTATTGATTTGGCGAGTAAGGAGGCATTAAAGCTTGTTGATAGAGGTGGGCTTTTTTCGCAACAATGTGATTGGGAATCTTTGCGAAAAAAAGTAAAAACGCAAGGTATAAGAAATGGCTATCTTATGGCGATTGCACCTACAAGTTCTATTAGTATTCTTGTTGGGACAACGCAGACTATTGAGCCTGTGTATCGTAAAAAATGGCTAGAAGAGAATCTTAGCGGAATGATTCCTGTTGTTGTGCCTCATTTAAGTACAGATACTTGGAATTATTACATATCTGCGTATGATATTGATCAAACATTATTGATTAAGGCTGCGGCAGTTCGTCAAAAATGGATAGATCAAGGACAAAGCACAAATGTCTTTGTAAGGCTTGATAAGGCAAGTGGGAAAATGCTTAATGACATCTATATGCTTGCTTGGAGGTTGGGGCTAAAAAGCACTTATTATCTCCGCTCACAAAGTCCTGAGATTGAAAAAGATGATGTGATAGATAGAAGTGTAGAGTGTGTGAATTGTCAATAAGATAATTTAAAGGAAAGAATATGGCATTACAAGAAGAGCTAAAAACGCAAGGCGATATTTTGTTTCGTTATAGGAGCTATCTGCCTTTTTGTATTTTACCACTTTTTATTTTGGTAATTTTGACTTCCGAGACTTATTTGTATTGTGATGGGGTGTATAACACATCTTTGGTTATTGTTGCAATTTTTGTGGGATTGCTTGGGCAGGGGGTTAGAATCTGGGTGGCTGGATTTGTGCCTCGTGATACTTCAGGGCGTAATACAAGAGAGCAAAAAGCTAGTGTGCTTAATCATACTGGCTTATACTCTGTGTGTCGTAATCCACTCTACTTGGGGAATTTCCTAATGATGCTTGCACCGATTATTTTGCTTGGTAATTGGCTCTTTATTGTAGTTTTTGCTTTGAGTTTTTGGCTCTATTATGAGAGAATTATCTTTGCTGAAGAGAGTTTTTTGCGTGTAAAATTTGGTCAAGAATATATTGATTGGACTTTGAAAACCCCGCCATTTTTTCCAAAGTTAAGTGGTTATATTCCAAGTGATATGGACTTTTCCTTTCGCTCAATGATAAGGCGAGAATATAATTCATTTTTTGGCTTAACATCTTCGCTTTTTGTGTTTCACTATATAATTGCTGTGATTGTAAATTGGCAGAGGGGGGGGGGTGTAGAGTTTATTGCACCGGATTCTATTTTGACATATTTGTTTATTATCTCGGCTGTGTTTTATTTACTTATTCGTATTATGGTAAAGACAACAAAATTTTTTGAAGTGGAAGGGAGATAGGTTGGAGATAGGTTGCAATCATTGTATTTGTGATATAGCCAGAAAGCCTTATAAATGAGAAAGTTTCATAGCATCAAAAAGATTTAATATTTAATATATGTTCTAAGTTTTTGAATGGGTATTTTAAAAATATTTGCAAAGCCGTTGGCTATTTTTCTTGCTCTTTGGAATTTTTTATATCTTTTTTCAAGATTATATCGCCATTGTCCAAAACCCCTACGATAAGCCTTTTTGATAGGTTGGCTAAAAATATGGAGTAAAAAATTTTCAAGCCTTTCATCAAAAATCTCTTCGTGATTGGAATCTAAAAAACTTGGCTCTTTTAACATAGAGAGATAGGCTTCATCATCATTATCAAGTTTTTGTATTTTTTCAAGTGCTGTGTCAAAATCATTGACACTTTTAATATGTATAAAAGCCTTTGGATTTACCCCCCCCCCTCCCCCGCTTGAATCTAAAGGTTTGCTAACGCATTCATCTCCCCAATAAATAGGCACAGTTTGCGAACTAAGGGCTTGAATAAGCTTTTCTGTCGTGTAGCCATTGGTGTTTGAATTTTCAAAAGCAATGTTGAATTTCCCAATTGCAAGGAAGCTTGATTTGTCCTTTATGGGTTTGCCAATATTGTTTTTATACTTTCCGCCACTATCTATGTGTTTATATTGACTTAGGAAGTCAAAAAATTGTGTGCGTAGCTCATCTGCCTTGCCATTACTGACAACAAAAGTGCAGAATCTATCCTTGTTTTGTAATGTTTGTGTGTTTATTGCGAGATGTTTGTTTTTTGCTTTTTGCATATCCTTTGTATAGTGAAGATAGAGTGGATAACGCAAATATCTATCATCAAACTGTATATAATCAAACCCAATAGCATAATCGCAAAAATTAAAATCCGCCCGAACATTCTCGCCCGTGCTAAAGATTCTAATCCCATCATATTCAATATGTTTTTCACCCATAACAGAATAAAAAATATAGTCTGGATCTTTATCTGTGAAGATAAGATTGTAATGCTTTTTTAGAATCTTTACTATCTTTCCTTCAACCGCTCCATCGCAAAAATATACTTTTTTGATAGGCTTTTGCATTGCTATTCCACTGCACCCATAGCTTGACTTTGAGCGTGGGCGATGAGTGGATTGATACATTCATCAAGCAAACCACCAAGCATAATCTCTTCAAGGCTATAAAGTGTCAAGCCGATGCGGTGGTCTGTGAGACGATTTTGAGGGTAGTTATAAGTGCGGATTCGCTCACTTCTATCACCACTCCCCACTTGTGTTTTACGGGCTTCTTTGTTTTGGGCATTTTGTGCTTCAAGCTCGGCTTCATAAAGTCTGGCTTTTAGAATCTTTAAGGCTTTATCTTTATTTTTATGCTGGGATTTTTCATCTTGCATAGATACGCTTATGCCCGTTGGGATATGCGTGATTCTCACCGCTGAATCTGTCGTATTTACGCTCTGTCCGCCGTGTCCGCCACTGCGAAAGACATCAATTTTTAAATCGCTTGGATTGATATTCACCTCCACATCATCAACTTCAGGCATTATCGCTACGGTGATGGCTGAAGTGTGAATCCGCCCTTGAGATTCTGTCTCTGGGACGCGTTGGACGCGGTGGGTGCCACCCTCATACTTGAGCTTAGAATACGATCCTTGCCCTTTTATAAGCGCGATAACTTCCTTGTAGCCACCCACATTATTTTCACTTGAGCTGATAATCTCAACTTTCCACTTTTGTAAATCTGCATAGCGACAATACGCCTTAAATAAATCGCCCACAAAGATTCCCGCCTCATCTCCGCCTGTCCCTGCACGGATTTCAAGATAAATATTTTTACTATCATTGGGATCTTTTGGGATTAAAAGAAGTTTAATCTCTTCTTCAAGCTCTGCTTTTTTAGATTCTAGCTCTTTTAGCTCTTCCTTAGCAAGCTCTCCTAGCTCTTTATCTTCAAGCAAGGCTCTATTATCCGCAATGCCTTCAAGCACGGAAAAATACATTTTCGCACTTTGGACAATAGGCTCTATGTCGCTTTGTTCTTTGCTCAATTGTGTGAGTTGCTTGACACTGGATAGAATCTCTTGGGAAAGTAGGAGGCTTGAAATCTCATCATACCTTGCCACAATGGGCTTGAGTTTATCAACAAGCATTCAACCTCTTTGAAGTTAGTTAAATAAAATTAGGCAGATTGAGCAAGTTTTTTCACACTTGCGTTAAGGCGAGAGACTTTGCGTGAAGCCGTATTTTTCTTTAAAATCCCCTTACTTACATATTTGTGTAATTCCCTATTGGCGATTTTTAATGCTTCTTGGGCTTTGGCTACATCTTTACTTGCAACAGCCTCTCTTAGGTCTCGCACGATGTTTTTAATACGCGTTTTATAGTAGCGATTGCGTTCAGTTCTTGTCTTGGTTTGACGAATGCGTTTTTCCGCAGATTTGTGATTTGCCATTTTTCATTAGTCCTTTTTAAAAAAAATTAAGGCAAAATTCTGCCAAAAGTTTGATTAAACGCAGTTTAAAAGCACAAAGGAGTTTTGATGAAAAAGGAAGCAAAGGCAAAAGAGATAAAGCTTTTTGGCACTGATGGTGTGCGAGGTAAGGCAGGAGAAGTGATTACGCCTTCAAGTGTTATTGCATTGGGCTCTAGTGCTGGGATTCACTTCCGCAAACATTCTTTGACAAATAAGATTCTTGTAGGTAAAGACACTCGCCGCAGTGGCTATATGATAGAAAATGCCCTTGTGTCTAGCCTTACTTCTGTGGGCTATGATGTGATTCAAATCGGTCCTATGCCAACTCCCGCAGTGGCATTTCTCACAGAAGATATGCGTTGTGATGCAGGGGTAATGATAAGTGCAAGTCATAATCCTTATGATGATAATGGAATCAAATTTTTCAACCATTTTGGCTATAAAATCGCCCCAGAAGAAGAAGAAAGTATAGAATCTCTCTATCATAATGCCACTTCTTTGCAAGCGGCATTAAAAAGTGGCGAAGAGATTGGCAGCTCAAAGCGTATTGATGATGTGGTGGGGCGATATATCGTGCATATTAAAAATTCATTTCCAAAGCATCTTGCCTTGCGTGGTTTGCGTATCGTGTGTGATTGTGCTAATGGAGCGGCATATCGTGTCGCACCCATTGTATTGCGTGAGCTTGGGGCAGATGTCATTGCGATAAATGATGAGCCCAATGGTTTTAATATCAATAAACAATGTGGGGCTATGCATCCAGATGGCTTGGCTGAAAAGGTTAAAACTTATCGTGCCGATGTGGGTTTTGCCCTTGATGGTGATGCCGATAGGCTTGTGGTGGTGGATAATGAAGGCAATATCGTTAATGGCGACAAGCTCATTGGGGCTTTAGCCTTGTATCAGCAAAGTATCAAGGCGTTAAAAAATAACGCCATTGTCGCCACGCTAATGAGTAATCTAGCCCTTGAAGAAACACTCAAAAATCATCATATTACCTTGCATCGCTGCAATGTAGGAGATAAATATGTGTGGGATAAAATGCAAGAGTTTAATCTTAATTTTGGAGGCGAGAGCAGTGGGCATATCATCTTTAGCGATTATGCTAAAACGGGCGATGGCTTGGTGAGTGCATTGCAAGTTTTAGCCCTTTTGTTACAAAGTGGTAAGAATGCTAAAGATACGCTTAATCCCTTTGAGCTTTATCCTAGTGAGCTTATCAATCTCCAAGTCTCTCAAAAAAAGCCGCTTGAAAGCATTGTTGGTTTGCAAGAGAAGCTAGATTCTATTACCAAAAGTGGCAATCGTCATCTCGTGCGATATTCTGGCACGGAAAATAAGCTTAGAATCTTGATAGAAGGCAGAGATTCTAAAATCGTAAGTGAGCAGATGAAAAGCCTTGTAGAGTTTTTTCAAAAGCAACTTTAAAGAGGCTATGTAAGGGGCTGATATGCTTTCAATGCGATATATTAAATCTATTTCAAAAGCACAGATTCTTATTTTTATCTTGCTTTTTTGTATGAGTCTTGGGCTGGATCAGTGGGTAAAAAATATTATGCTAAATGGCTTTGCGTGGGATAGTCAGGCGTTAAGCATTGGCGGCAAGGCGTTAGTGTATAACACAGGCGTGGCATTTTCTATGTTTAGCTTTTTAGCCGAATCTTTAAAGTATATTCAGATTCTATTTTTGTTTGCTTTATTGCTTTTTGCTCTAATGAGTGATTTTTTTGTAAAACATTACATTCCACTTGGAATCTTGCTCGGTTCTGGGTTATCAAATATCCTTGATCGCTTTATGTATGGGGGTGTAGTGGATTATGTGTATTGGCATTATTGGTTTGATTTTGCGATTTTTAATCTTGCTGATGTGCTGATTGATGTGGCTGTTGTGATTATCATCTGGCAAATGCTAAGAGAGAGAAGTGTCAAGCCCATAACATAAGTTTGGGAAATATTTGTTAAAGCCGACTATAATCCTAGGAACTAGAATAGGCTTTGGAGGGAGTGTTATGAATTTTGAAGAGATTGTTGGGGTATTGTGTGAAAATACGCAGACTAATGTTGAGCAGGGTAAGAGATTTGAAAAGTTAATTAAAAAAATTCTGCAAGTTGATTCTTTTTTGCGGGAAGAATTTAATATCAAAGAGGTATATTTGTGGAATGAATTTAGTGATAAGTTTCAAATAAATCGCCACGATTTTGGTATAGACATAGTTATTTTAAGTAAAGAAGAAGAAATCCTTGCTGTGCAATGTAAAGCTTTCAGTCCCACATATAGTTTAAGACTTAATGATTTTAAAAATTTTTTAGGGATTAATAGTTTTGTTGATAATAATGACAAGATATTTAAGATTTCTCAATCTCTTATTTTTCACACTTGCAAGAGTGTAAGCGGTGAAGTTGGAAAGGCATTAGAGCAAAATGCAAATGGGGAAAAGGCTAAGGCAATAGCCTTTGGTTACAATGAACTCAAAGATTTGGAAATTGATTGGCAAAAAATTAATCTAGATGCCATTGAGCAAACGACACAATCAAAAGATAAAAAGAAATTACGCCCTCATCAACAAGAGGCTTTTGAAGCAATTAGAAAACATTTTGTAGAGCAGGATAATGCACGAGGCAAAGTTATTATGGCGTGTGGCACAGGCAAAAGTCTATTAGCTATCCGCACCATAGATGATATAGTAAAAGACGGAGAGATTGCTGTGTTTTTTACCCCAAGTCTTGCACTTACCAATCAAATGATAAAAGAATTTTTCGCACAATCTTTAAGTAAATCTTATAAAGTCTTTGCCGTGTGTAGTGATAATAAAGTCGGCTTACCTAACTCTACAAATACTGAAGATATGAATAGTGATGAGTTATATATCGCACCCACCACAGATTCTAATGTTTTAGCAAGAAAGATAGCTCACCTACTTCATAAAGAGGTAGATAATTCTCACTTCACCCCCCCCCCCTCAATAATCTAAAAGTAAAAGATTCAAAAGACTACAAAAATCCAAAAATTATTATATTCTCTACATATCAAAGCATAGATGTCATCATAGAAACTCAAAAGCTTTTCAACCAAGAGTTTAAACTCATAATAAATGATGAAGCCCACCGCACCGCCGGCGTGCAGAAGCTTGATGAGCAATGGAATGCTAAAGATATAAGTGTATGGCAGAAAACCCACGATAATACTCTCCTTAAAGCAAAATACCGTCTCTATCTTACCGCTACGCCTAGAATCTACTCTTCTAAGGCAAAAGATGAGCTTGGCAAAAAGTCCAAGGGCAAGGATTTACTGCTTTTTTCAATGGACGATGAGACTTTGTTTGGCAAAGAGATTTATGAGCTTAAGTTCAGTAAAGCAATAAGCGAAAAACTTTTGAGCGATTTTAGAGTGGTGATTAGCTATATACGCGAAGAATATTTAGCCGAGTATTTAGGCAAACTCACCAAAGCTCAAGAAAATTCAAAATTAACTATAGAAAATGCAGGAAAAATGATTTCCTTTGCAAATGCTTTAAATAAAATCAATATGAGCTTTGTTGATGAAAATGGCATACACGAAGCTTATAAAGATGACACAAAGCCTATGAAAAAGGCAGTAGTTTATCACTCTAGTATTAGAAATTCAAAATTTGTCACAGAGAAGTTTCCTAAAATCAGCAGAAATATTATCTTGCGGCATATAGATGGCACACATAACGCTTACAAAAAAGCAGAGCAGTTATTTTGGTTAAGTGATAATGGAGATGAATGCAGAGTGCTAAGTAATGCTAAATGCTTAACAGAGGGCATTGATGTGCCTAGTCTTGATGCGGTATGTTTCTTTGACAAGCGGGATTCTATGGTAGATATAGTGCAAGCCGTGGGGAGAGCGATAAGAAAGAGTGAAGGCAAGAAGTATGGCTATATTATTTTGCCCTTAGTGCTAAGTGATGAAGAGATAAAAAACTACGACAAAACCCTTAAAGGCGATAAATTCAAAATCGTATGGCATACACTCAAAGCCCTTAGAAGCCACGATGAGCGGCTCATTGATGAAGCGAGAATTGCTGAAATTGTGTCATTATTGACAGATTCAAGTGGTATAACAGAGCTCCCAGAAGCCACACTTTTTACCCTTGAAGAGCTTTTTAATGAGATGAAAAACGCCGTGCCTAAAAACTTAGGCGACCTGCAGTATTGGGAAAATTACGCAAGCAAAGTCGGCGATATTATGCAAAAACTAATGCTCCGCATACAAGCCTTACTAGATTCTAGCTCCGCGATACAAAAGCTCTTTGCTACATTTTGTAAAGCTCTGCAGAGCAACCTAAACGCCAGCTTCAACGAGAGTGAAGCCATAGCCCTAGTAGCCCAGCACATCATCACAAAGCCTATTTTCACCTGTATATTCCCAAGCCTTGATTTCGCCACCTTTGACAAAGTCTCTGCCGAGCTAGAGAAGCTCCACAGTAAGCTCCTAGAGCAAGGGCTAAGTGCCGAGACACAGACACTAGAGAAATTCTACACCTCTGCGCAGGAGAGTGCGCACTATGCCAGAAGCGACAAATCCAAACAAAACTTAATCAAAAATCTATATGACACCTTATTCAAAGAAGCATTCAAAAAAACACAAGAAAAGCTAGGCATAGTCTATACTCCCATAGAGGGCGTGGATTTCATCATTCACTCAACTCAATACCTTTTGCAAAAGCACTTTGGCAAATCGCTGGGCGATAGGCATATCCACATAGCAGACCCATTTGTAGGCACAGGCACTTTCATCACCCGCCTTATCCAAAGTGGCTATTTAGATTCTAATTTAGAATCTAAATTTACCAAAGAGCTATGGGCAAATGAGATTACGCTGCTGGGATATTACATCGCACAAATCAATATCGCCACGACCTACCACGAAAGACTCGTTGCTTTGGGGGATTCGGATTTGGGCGAGCAATGCGGCAGTGTTGTGGATTTTGTGAAAGGCACGAACGCCAAGTTCGCTAACCTTCCCCAAAATCCACAAAGCTCCCACAGCCCCACCGCAAATCTTAGAATCCTTGAAGAAGAAAAACAGGCTGGGCGTGAAAACACCCCCCCCCCCCTTAGAATCCCAAGGTGGTGATGGAAAACAACAAGCCCCAGAATCCACTTTTGACAACGCCCTTTCTCCGTCATTGCGAGGCGATGAAATCGCCGAAGCAACCCACAAATCCACGCAAGTGGATTCTAGTGCCTTGCCTAGCACAGATATTTCGCCTTTTACAAAGGCTCAATATGACAAGGCAGAATCTAGTGCATTTTGTCATTTTGAGCAAAGCGAAAAATCTCACGCCCAATCCAACAAAACTGCACCAAAAGCTGAATCGCCCACAGAAATCAAGCTCTTTGATAATCTACTATTCACCGACACCTTCAACACCTACACCCCAGACTCCAAAGGCTTCATCGGTAGTAAAGATGGCACACAAACGACCGTAGATTCTCTCCCTTATTTGGAGAAAAACTACGCCAAAATCCAAGAGTTTAAAAACACCGAGTTTAAAATCTTTATGAGTAATCCTCCTTACTCCGCTGGGCAAAAGTCCGCTAATGATGATAACGCCAATGAAAAATCCCCCCATATTGACAAACGCATAAGCGAAACCTACCGAGCCAAGTCCTTAGCCACTAGCACCAAAAACACCAGCTTTGACTCCTTCAAACGCGCCTTGCGTTTTATGAGCGATAGGATAGGAGAGAGCGGGGGGATTATAGGGCTTGTAGTCAATGGCAGTTTCTTAGATAGCAATAGCGATGATGGCTTGCGCGCGTGCTTAGAAGCAGAGTTTGACTATATCTATATCTTTAATCTTAGGGGCAATCAACGCACTTCCGGCGAGACTTCACGCAAAGAAGGCGGCAAATTCTTTGACTCTGGCTCACGCACCCCTGTGGCGATATGCTTTTTTGTGAAGCTAGATTCTAGTGCCTTGCCTAGCACAGATATTTCGCCTTTTACAAAGGCTCAATATGACAAGGCAGAATCTAGTGCATTTTGTCATTTTGAGCGAAGCGAAAAATCTCACGCCCAATCCAGCGACAAGCCAACGCCCAGCAAAGCCAAAATCTACTACTACGACATCGGCGACTACCTAGACCGCCAAACTAAGCTAAACATTATCCAAAACTTCAAATCCATAGAATCTATGGAAGCCCAAGGGCTTTTCACTCTCATCACGCCAAACAAAGATTACGATTGGATAAATCAACGCGATTATAGCTTTATGGCTTTCACTCCTATGGGTAGCACAGGGCAGAAGCTAAAACCCCTAGCCATAAACGCCAAAGACGAATTAGAGCTAGAAATCTTTGAGCTTTTCTCTCAAGGCGTGGTAACAGGCAAAGATAATTGGAGCTTTAACTTCTCTAAAGAGAATTTAGCCAAAAACATTGCCCTTTGTATTGATACCTATAACACCGAGCGAGAAGCCCTAGTAGCAAACCCAGCTTATAAGCTCTGTAATGACCTAAGCAAGGTTACTTGGAGTGGGAGCTTAGATAAAAGAGTGAGAGCAAATAGAGAGCTAGTCTTTGATGAAAGCAGGATTAGAATCTGCTCTTATCGCCCTTTCACAAAGGAGTTTTTATATTTTGACAATGGCTATAACCATAGCCATTGTCAAATGGATAAAATTTATCCATTTGGTAATAAAGGCGAGGCGATAGTCTGCATAAATGGGGATTTTGAAAATGTGGCAATACAGGTTTTAGGCGTAGGTGCGACACATCAATTTTCTGCTCTTACTAGCAATGGCATCGTAGATTTGGAACATATTTCAAAAGGGCATTGCTTCCCACTCTACTACTATGAGCGAGTAGAATCCAGCACAGAAAATGGACAGATGACTATGGACTATGACAAGGCAGAATCTAGTGCATTTTGTCATTTTGAGCAAAGCGAAAAATCTCACGCCCAATCCAGCGACAAGACTCGCAATGACAATAAAACCGCCTACTATCGCAGAAAAGACGCCATAAGAGATGAAGCCCTAGCATTTTTCCAAAATGCCTATAACGACAGCAGTATTACCAAAGAAGCGATGTTTTATTATATTTATGCAATCTTAAATCACAAAGATTACATCGCTAAATACAAAGACAATCTCTCCAAAATGCTCCCTAGAATCCCGCTTATGCAGGATTTCTGGGGTTTTGTGGCAAGCGGCAGGGCATTAGCAGAGCTACATATCAACTATGAGAGCCATAATAAGCTAGATTCAGGGGCTTTTTCGTGTTTGGCAAAGGACTTGCACGAGTTTAAGACAAGTGCTAAAGGCTTGTTTGAAAAGGACTTTAGGCAAAAGGCTAGAGAAGATATAGAGCATTTAAATGAAGGGGACTTTAGGATAGAGACGATAAAGTTTCACGCCAAAGGCGTGAAAGATAGTATTTTGCTTAATGACACAATCGCCATAGTTGATATCCCGCACAAGGCTTATGCGTATAAAGTCAATGGCAAAAGTGCTATAGAGTGGATACTAGATAGGTATAAAATCAGCACTGATAAAGCAAGTGGCATAGTCAATGACCCAAATTTATATGAAAGCACAAGCGGAGCATTGAAGGGGCTAAAGGGCGGGCGATATGTGCTAGAGCTACTTCTAAGCGTAATCCAAATGAGTGTGCAGACAATAGAAGTTGTAGAATCTATGCCGGAGTATAAGCTACTCTTTCACAATGAATAATGAAAAATCTAAAGATATAAAAAAATTATGGTGATCACGACTGGACTTGAACCAGCGACCACTACCATGTCAAGGTAGTGCTCTACCAACTGAGCTACGCGATCTTAGAAAATGCTGTAAGCAAACGAAGTTAAAAGCACGGATTGTATCTCAAAATTATTTAAAATTTATTAAAGATTCTGCAAAGTGGCTTAAATTTGACTTATTTTAATGCTTTTTTCATCTATTTTAGCGTAAAATCCGCGTTTTTTTATCACAATAGAATCAAATGAAAATAATAAGATGAAAGGAATCTAATGTCTCTTCTCACAAATGCAGTGGTGTTATCTGTGCTTGTTATGGCGGTGTTGTGCGTTTTGCGATTAAATGTTTTGCTATCTATTATTATAGCCGCACTTGTGGCTGGGTGGCTATCTCCCTTGCCTTTAGAATCTTTATCTTCTGGGGCAGATTCACAAACTTCGCTTTGGCAATATTTCCTGCTTAAAACTACTGCAACGGGTGAGATTTTCACTAAAGGTATGGCAAGTAATCTCAATATCGCATTAAGCTATATCTTGCTAGGTGGCATTGCGGTGGCGATTTCTCGCACACATTTAATGACTTTTTTGTTATCTGCCATTGCAAATGTGATAAGTAATAGAAAATTTATTTTTATCCTTAGCATTGCCCTTATTGCGTGTTTTTCGCAGAATCTTGTGCCTATTCATATCGCTTTTATCCCCATTCTTATCCCTCCGCTTCTAAGCCTTATGAATCGCTTAAAAATTGATAGACGCGCTGTCGCTTGTGCGCTTACTTTTGGGTTACAAGCCCCTTATGTAACGCTTGGTGTGGGCTTTGGGCTGATTTTTCACACGACTATTAGTGAGCAGATGAAGGCAAATGGTATGCCTGTGAGTTTGAGTGAAATTAGCTCTGTGATGTGGATTGGTGGGGCGGCTATGCTGCTTGGGCTGCTTTTTGCGGTGTTTGTGCTGTATGCAAAGCCGCGTGAATACGCACAAAAAGAGGAATGCTCTATGGGCGATGCGAGTATGGGTTGGCGTGAATATGCGACACTTTTTGGCATTATCATGCTTTTTGTCGTGCAGCTTGTTACGCATTCTCTCGCTATTGGGGCGTTTGCTGGGCTTATGTGTATGATTGTGCTACGAGGGGTTAGATGGAGTGAGATAGATTCTGTTATGGAGGGTGGGCTAAAAATGATGGCGTTTATTGCCTTTGTTATGCTTGTGGCGGCTGGATATGGGGAGGTGCTGCGTGCAAGTGGAGAGGTGCAGAATCTCGTGCAAGTGGTGGCAAACTTCACACATCAAGTCGGCGATGGTGCTATGAATACTATCGCTTCAAATGGACTAGATTCTAATGCGACTATGGCTTCAAATCCTGCGACTTTAGATTCTAATGGAGCGTCTTTATGGGCGAAATTTATAGGGGCGAGTTTAATGCTGCTTGTGGGACTTTTAATCACCATAGGCATTGGTACGAGCTTTGGGACGATACCCATTATTGCGGCAATTTATGTGCCTTTTGGAATCTCGCTTGGCTTTAGTGTCCTTGCGATAATTTTGCTTATTGGCATAGCTGGGGCGTTGGGCGATGCAGGAAGTCCTGCGAGTGATAGCACTTTGGGTCCTACTTCTGGACTCAATATGGACGGACAGCATAATCACATTTATGATACTTGTATCCCTACATTTTTTGTGTATAATATCCCGCTTTTAGTCGCCGGCACTCTTGGAGCGATGATGTTTTAGGGATTAAATCCTAAACAAATTTAGAATAAAGGAGTAAAAAATGCAAATAAAAGAATCTGTCATTATAAATGGCATTACATATTTTGCCCCCCCCCCCCTATAAATCTACGCTAAAAAGCCAAACTTCTCAATTTACACAGCAAACTTTAGAATCTAATGCGAACTTTCACTTCCCAAGTGAAGGTATGGATATGCTATATCTAGCTGAAAATAAGCATTTTTGGCATATTGCAAGGCGAGAGTTTATCTATCAAGAGATAAGCCGTATTTTAGTCTCTTTATATCCGCAAGATAATGGCAAAAGCATAAAGATTCTAGATGTAGGGGCTGGGACAGGAAGTGTTACAAGGCATTTTTTATCGCAAGGTTTTAATAATATCGCATTAGGTGAAATCCACCCGCAAGGCTTAGAATACGCTAAAACCTATGGTATAAAAGACTTGTATTGTATGGATTTACTTGATGTGCCTTTTGCAAATGAGTTTGACTGCATTTTTGCCTTTGATGTGTTAGAACACATTGATGATGATTTAGTAGCGTTAAAAAATATGAAAAGTATGCTAAAAAATAATACAAAAAGCCTTTTAGCTTTAAGTGTCCCAGCACATAAATGGCTGTGGAATGCCCACGATGTGAGCGTGCATCATAAGCGGCGATATACTAAAAAAGGAGCTTGTCGATCTTATGCAGCAAAGTGGCTTTGACATTATATGTGCGAAGTATTTTTTCATTTCTATTACGCCATTGCTTTGGGTTAGGGCATTGCTGCATTCTGCACCATATCCAACGCAAGATTCTCATATTGCAAAAGCACACATAGCTACACAAAATAATACATTAGATTCTCATACAGAATCTGTGGCAGAATCTCACAAAGAAGAACTACGCGATACGCCACCGCCCGCACTTATCAATAAAGCATTGCTAGGAATCTGTCGGCTAGAAAATAAGATTCAGCACTATCTCCCACAGAATCTTAATGCCCCATTTGGTGGCTCACTGCTTGTAGTAGGCACAAGCAACAAGTAAGTAATTAGCTATTAATTCAAAAAACCCTGCTAGAATCCGCACTCGTTCGTAAAAATCTAAATTAAAGGGGGTAGTGTTTGAAAAAGTATGTTGTTGGTGTTGTGGGTGCGAGTGGAGCGGTTGGCGAGGAGATATTCCGCGTTTTAGAAGAGAGAAAATTTCCAGTGAGTAAAATCGTGCCTTTGGCAAGTGAAAGAAGTGTGGGTAAGGAAGTGGAGTTTATGTCACAAAGCCACAAGATTTTGCAAACTACACACGATGTTTTTGCTAAAGAGGGCGTGGAGATAGCCTTTTTTTCCGCTGGTGGTTCTGTGAGTGCAGAGTATGCACCAAGTGCGGCAAAAGCTGGTGCGGTGGTGATTGATAACACAAGTCATTTTCGTATGGATAGGGATATTCCCCTTGTTGTCCCTGAAGTCAATCCCCAAGACATAGCACAATGGAAGCAAAAAGGCATTATTGCCAATCCAAACTGCTCTACGATTCAAATGGTGCAGGTGCTATCCCCCTTGCATAAGGCATTTACTATCAAACGCGTTGATGTCAGCACCTATCAAGCGGCAAGTGGAGCTGGTAAGCGTGGAATGGAAGAGCTTGTAATGCAAATGCAGGCATTTTTTGCCTTTAAACTTGATGAAGTAGAATCTGCTGTATTCCCTCACCGCTTAGCGTTAAATGTGATTCCACATATTGATAATTTTATGCCAAATGACTATACAAAAGAAGAGATGAAAATGATCAATGAGACAAATAAAATTATGCACTCAAATTTTGCCATAAGTGCGACTTGTGTGCGTGTGCCTGTTTTACGTAGTCATAGTGAATCTATTAGTATTCATTTTGAAAATCCTGTGAGTGCTAAGGAGGCAAAGGAGATTCTATCTCGCGCATCTGGTGTTGTGCTATGTGATGAGCCAAAAGAGAAGCTATATCCTATGCCGATTCTTGCCACAGAGACAGATGAAACTTATGTGGGGCGTGTGCGTGAAGATAATTTTGATAAGCATATTTTACACTTGTGGTGCGTGGCAGATCAAATTCGCGTAGGGGCAGCGACAAATGCGGTAAGAATCGCACAAAAATGGATTGAAATGCAAGAAGCGTAGAGTTTTTAGCATTTTGGGGTAAATTTTAGAATCTATGAAATAGATTCTAAATGTCAAAAGAGAATCTAACTAAAGGAATGGAGAACAAAAAATGATTTTTATTGATGCGTGTTTTAGGAAAAAAACGCCCTATACGCCTATTTGGCTTATGAGACAGGCGGGGCGGTATCTTAGCGAGTATAGAGCTACTAGGGCTAAGGCTGGTGGGTTTTTGGACTTATGTAAGAATGTGAATCTTGCCACGGAGGTAACCTTGCAGCCTGTGGAGATTCTAGATGTTGATGCGGCGATACTTTTTAGTGATATTTTGGTTGTGCCGCTGGAAATGGGTTTGCCATTAGAGTTTTTGAGTGGTGAGGGTCCGCATTTTAACCGCACAATTACCACACTAGAAGATGTAAAGGCTTTGGGCTGTGCTAAAGACAAGCTTGGCTATGTGTATGATGCGGTAAGCTCTATCCGCTCTAAACTCCCTAAGGATAAGGCACTCATTGGTTTTTGTGGTTCGCCTTGGACATTGGCGACTTATATGATAGAGGGGCAGGGGAGCAAAACTTATGCTAAGAGCAAAGCAATGTTGTATAAGCAACCGCAGGTTTTGAAAGCCCTGCTGGAGCGTTTGAGTGATGAACTCAAGGCATATTTGGAGGGGCAGATTCAAGCCGGGGCTAATGCGGTGCAGATTTTTGACAGCTGGGCTGGTGCGTTGGAGCAGGAGGCATATTTGGAGTTTAGCTGGGGGTATATGAAAGATATTGCAAAGTATATTAAGGGCAAATATCCACATATTCCGGTTATGCTTTTCCCTAAGGGGATTGGTGCGTATTTGGATAAGATTGATGGAGAGTTTGATGTCTTTGGCGTGGATTGGGGGACGCCGATGAATATGGCAAAAGAAAAGCTAGGCAAAAAGTATGTTTTGCAGGGGAACTTAGAGCCATCGCGTTTGTATGATGTAGATTCTATGAGAAGGGGCGTGAAAGAGATTTTGGAGATTATGGGAAAAGATGGCGGACATATTTTTAATCTAGGACACGGAATGCTACCAGATTTACCACGGGAAAACGCCATAGAGCTAGTAAAAATGGTGCGTGAAGCTACAAGGCGGTAGTGAAGCTAGAATCTTTGCGGGGTTTAGTTTTGTGAAAAGATAAGTTGCGAAAGAGTAGTTTGTAGTGCTGTGAAAAGCAAGATTATATAAACAAGATTCTACAAAAACTAGAAACTTGTTTGGCTTTTTTTAAGATTCCTGCTGTGTTTGTGGTAGGGCAGTGGCTTTAAGCTTTTTGATTCTTGCTCCGTCCATTTCAAGCACTTCAAATTCAAAATGTTCATCGCAAATCTTATCTTTTATTATCGGTAGTCTTCCAAGTAGCCCAAAGACATAGCCACCGATTGTAATATGGTCATTTGTGTTGCTGAAAGTGATATGAAGCATTTCTTCAATACTTTCTAAGTCCAACTTGCCATCAAACTCATAAGTTTTTTCATCAATTTGCCGCATATCCTCTATTTTCAAATCGTGCTCATCAGAAATATCTCCGATAATCTCTTCAATAATATCTTCCATTGTCAAGAGCCCAGATGTCCCACCATACTCATCAACCACAAGAGCGGTGTGAATCTGCTGACGATTCATCGTGGTAAGAATCTCTGAAATATGAGCGGTTTCAGGCACGATAATCATATTTCTTACAAGCTTTGAGAGATTAGTCTCCCCATTTTTAATGGTATTTTCAAATAAATCGCGGATATGAATCATACCTAAAATATTATCTTTAGAATCCTGATAATAAGGGTAGCGTGTGTGATTAGTCTTTAATACAATAGCGATATTATTTTCATAGCTTTCTTGTGCATCAAGGCATATCATATCTTTGCGGGGCGTCATAATCTCTTTAGCCAAAGTGTCTGAAAAATCCACAGCATTTTTGATAATCTCACCCTCTATTGAATCTATATAGCCTTCTTTCAAACTTTCGCCCACAATGATTTTGAGCTCTTCATCAGAATGTGCCAACTCTCCTTCTCTAGCAGGTTGAATCCCCATAAGCTTAAGGAAAAACGCAGCCAAAATATCAAATAGTCTAATAAGTGGGGAAAAAACAATCCAAAATGTGTAAAGGGGCTTAGCGATGAGTAGCACGACAGATTCAGTCTTAGCAATAGCTATGGACTTAGGCACAAGCTCCCCTAGCACAACATGCAAAAGCGTAACAAATATGAATGCAATAACTGAAGCAATGGAATGCACTAAAATGGGCGAAGATTCTACAAAAAAGTAAAATGGGATTGAAATAAGCTTAACAAATGCATTTTCACTAATCCAACCCAAAGCAAGGGAGGCAAAGGTTATCCCAAGCTGTGTAGCACTAAGATAACTATCAAGCGAATTGGTAATTTTAAGAGCAAGAGAAGCATTTTTAACTTCATTTTTGGCTAATTCTTCAAGCTTAGATTTTCGTATTTTAACAATCGCAAACTCCGAAACCACAAAAAAGGCATTGAGAAAAACTAAAAACAATGCCAACAAAAGCATCAAAACCGACGAATACGGATCCAAAGATTCTCCTTAAATAAGAAAAGATAGACTTGAATTGTAGTCAATCTAATCTTTTAAAACTTTTAAAGTGCTAAATATCAAAACCAGCACTGATAATAATAAAATAAGTAAGCCCACCAAGCAATGCTGACACAGGAACAGTGATAAGCCAAGAAGCAATGATTTTATTTATTGCACTGCGTTTAACAAGCTCTTGTTTATAGGCTTTTTTGAGTGATTTTCGCTCTTTTCTATCAAGCTTTGGCGTATCTTTAAGTTTATTATTGTTTTTAAGAGATTCAAGCATAACCCCTTTTTTCTTTATACTTGCTTTATTGAATCTATCTAGAAATGCTTCAACTTCTTGCGCATCTTTGCCTTTATGTGCTTCAATGATTGTTTGTTGCATTTCATAATAGCGTTTTTTCAAATATTCCCTTAAGAATCCAACACCAAAAATAGCCCCTAAAGCAATATGTGTTGAGCTTACTGGCAAACCAAGCTGTGAGGCTAAAAGCACAGTGAGAGCTGCACTCATTGCAATGCAAAATGCCCTCATCTTATCAAGCTCTGTTATCTCGCTGCCAACGGTGCGAATAAGTCTAGGACCATACAAGGCAAGTCCCAGTGAAATGCCCAGTCCACCGATAACCATAATCCACAAAGGCACACCTGCCTTGCTAACAGACAAAGATTCTCCAAGGTTGTTTAATGTCTCATTAATCGCTGCGAGTGGTCCAATGGCGTTAGCCACATCATTTGCCCCATGAGCAAAGCTCAAAAGTGCTGCTGCAAAAACAAGGGGAATAGTAAAAAGGGAGTTTATATCCTCTTTTGTATTAAGCAGAGTCTCCGCTTTTTTGGCAATTATTGGACGCACAAGTAGATATACGACAATGGCAATAAACAGGCTAATCCCAATAGATACGCTAAAATCAAGCTTGGGTAAAACTTTTTTAAGTCCTTTTAAAATTAAATATAGACTAAAAGCCCAAGTCATCACAAAAATAAGGATTGGCACTATCTTTTTCGCCGCTTGCCGCTTATCTTCCTTGTAGGTAATACTTTTTTTGATAATAAGCAAAAAGATAACCGCAATAACTCCACCAAGCACAGGCGAGATGATCCAGCTTGAAGCAATACGCAAAAGTTCTGCCCAATTCACCACGCTAAAGCCACCGGCAACAATCCCTGCTCCCAAGATTCCACCTACAAGTGAATGTGTCGTAGAAACAGGTGCACCAATAGCCGTTGCCAAATGTAACCAAACCGCACCAGAAGCAAGGGCGGCAAGCATTAAAGCCACGAAAACACGAGGTTCTGCAAGATGGGTAGAATCTATAATGCCAGACTTGATTGTCTCTACCACTTCACCACCGGCGATTATTGCACCCATTGCTTCACAAATAGCTGCGATGAGAATCGCTCCAACAAGCGTAATAGCTTGAGAGCCAACAGCGGGTCCAACATTATTAGCTACATCATTTGCACCGATATTCATCGCCATATAGCCACCAATAATAGTTGCAAAAACAAGCAGTAGTGTGTTATGCCCAGTGTGAGCCATAATCGCTACTAGAGAAATGACAAGAAAAAAGATAAGCACAATAAAGAGCTTGACACCATCTTTTTGATTAAAGCTTTGTGCTTTTTCAATTTGTTTAATGTCCTTAAACTCCATAAATCCCCCTCCCTTTATTTGATTTGATTAGGTAGCCATAGTGAAATATCTGGAATATAGGTTATGAGTAATAGCCCAACAAGCATTACACCAAGCCAAGGCAACACAGAAATCATTACATCTTTAAGACTTAGCCCGGTAAGCGAACTCGCCACAAAGAGGTTAAGCCCCACAGGTGGAGTAAGCATACCTAGCTCCATATTTACCACCATCACAATACCAAAATGTATAGGATCAATGCCAAGGGCTAGGGCGATGGGTAAAAGCAAAGGTGTCATAATCATAATAACAGAGCTAGGCTCCATAAACTGCCCCATAATAAATAGCACGACATTCACAAGGATAAGGAACATCCACCAACTCATCTCTTGTGCTACAAGAAATTCTGCGATTAAATGTGGGATTCTCTCATTTGTTAAAAAATGTGCAAAAACAACAGCAAAACCAATAATGAAAAATATCATTGCCGTTGTAATCGCCGCGTCTAAAAATACAGCATATAAGTCTTTAAATTTAATATCTCTATACACAAAAACAGAAATGATAAAGGCATATACAGCACTAATACCCGCAGCTTCAGTGGCAGTAAAGATTCCACCATAGATTCCACCGATGATGACAAAAATAATCAGCAGTGCCCAAAATGCGTCTTTAAATTTTTTGAATCTTACTTTAAAAGTTTCAGGCTTTGTAGCTTTGAATCCTAGCCGCCTTGCCCCCACATAGGCATAAATCATCATCATAAGTCCAATCATCAAGCCCGGCACAACTCCTGCCATAAAAAGCTTTTCAATGGATACTTCAGCTGTTACTCCATAAACAATCATCACAACAGAAGGTGGGATAAGAATCCCAAGACTTCCTGCAGAGGTGATCGCCCCAACGGCGTAGCTTTTTGGGTATCCAGCATTTTTAATAGCTAAAAACATCACAGAGCCAACAGCCACCACCGTTGCAGGAGAGCTGCCGCTTACAGCAGCAAAAATAATACAAGCCAAAATCGCACTGGTAGGCAAACCACCGGGAAAATGTCCAACAAGCGATTTGGCAAACTCCACAATGCGCGTTGCCGAGCTACCCTTACTCATAAGAGATCCCGCTAAGATAAACATAGGAATTGCCATAAGTGCAGGTTTTAAGCCATTAAACATAATTTCAGCCGAGCCTATGACATTGTAGGGAGTAAAGAAGAAAAGTGCGCTTATGGCACTCACACCCAAAGCAATGGATATAGGCACACCTAAAAGAAGTAATCCAAACAAAACAAGTAATAAATATGCAACGCTCATTAATGCCTCATTATTAGTCTTTAATCTTTTATTACAGAATCGTGAATCATCTCAACTTCCACATTTTTCACAACCTTATTTGCTTCGGTCCAAGATACTTCATAGATTTTTTCAACAGAGCGGTATGTTGCACCAAAAAATGCCAAAGGCAAACAGAGCAGAAAAATCCATAAAGGCACATTGTGCAATGCTTCACTCATATAGCCAAGCAAGTAGTTATCATAACACACCATTGCTCCAGCATACGCCATAAAGGCGAGAAAAAATGAGTTAAGCGTATGTATGCCTATAACACAAGCTTTGGCGATTTTAGGCGGAAAACGCTCTAAAAGCATAGTTGCGCTGATATGCACACCCTTTCTAAAGCCATAAGCCGCACCAAAAAAAGCCGACCATAAAAAGCAATATCTAGCCATTTCTTCTGCCCAAGTGAGTGAAAGATGAAAATAATCTGGGAAAAGTCCGCTAAGGTAGCGACAAAATACATTTATAGCGGTGATAATAACCCCCGCAAGGAGTCCTACCACAGCTACATTTTTGTTGATAGAAGCGATAAAGATATCCAAAAGAGCAAAAACTCTATTGACTTTTGGGCTACGGTGAACCCAAATAAAAGGTTTAGCAATCCAAGAAAGCATTTAATCCCCTCGATTCTAGATTATTGCACTTGAATGATTTTTTCAATCAAATCCTGACTAACAATATCGTAGAATTTTGGGTAAATTGCCTGCATAGTTTCCTTCCACACTGAAACTTGCTCTGGAGCAAGTGTGATAACCTCTGTTTTTGATGTATCATCTTTTTTAAGTTTTTCAAGCAGAACTTTTTCTTCTTTTTCACTTTCTTTACGCTCAAACTCTGTGGCTTCGTGGAGAGCTTGTTTGAAAATCTCTTTTAAATCATCTGAAAGCTGTTTCCAAAAGCCATCACTTACCACAACAAGATAGCCTAAATATCCGTGATTTGAAAGTGTGATTGATCTTTGCACTTCATAGAATTTAGAGTTGTAGAGATTAGAGAGTGGATTTTCAGCCGCATCAACAACACCTGTAGAAAGGGCTGAATACACTTCTCCAAATGGCAATACTTGAGGGATCGCTCCAATGGCTTTTGTTTGCTCTTCAAGCACTTTTGAGCTCATAATTCTCATTTTTTGTCCTTTTGCATCTTCTGGGAGAACAATAGGCTTTTTATTTGTGCTGAATTGTTTGAATCCTGCGTCCCAATAATCAAGAGCAACAATACCTTTTTGAGATACGACATCTTTTAGAATCTGTCCCACTTCACTATCCATTACCTTGTGTAAATGCTCCGTATCGCGGAATAGAAACGGCACATCCCATACATTAAATTCTTTCGCAATAGGTGTGAATTTTGAAAAGCTCGGTGCCGCCATTTGCACATTATTGCGTGTTAGCTCTTGAAAAACTTTATCATCATCAACAAGCTGTGCACTTGGGAAAACTTCCACTTTGATTTTTCCATTACTTAACTCATCAACGCGTTTAGCAAAAAAATCAGCAGCCTGCCCTTTTGGCGTATTAGCACTAACAACATGAGCAAATTTCACTTTATACACTTCTTGTGTCTTATCTTCACCACAACCTAAAAATCCTAAGCTTACAGCACAAGCCAAAGCCATAATTGAGATTTTCTTTAACTTCATTTTCACTCCTTTTGTAAAATCCGTGTTCTATTCTATATAAGGATTGAATACAAAATGAAGTCCATTGCGGATATTTTATGGTAAAAAAAGCTTCTTTGTGTAGTTTATAAACATTTTTAGATTCTGTGTTGGGCTGTGAGTGGAAACAATATACATTTGAAAAAATACGCTAGAATACGGCGGTTTTTAAGTATATTAAAAATTTTATGGATATAAAAAAGGAGCAGATATGTTTCCCTTTAGTGATGAAGAGTTGCAAACTCCCGTTGAGCTAGTGATTGATAAGGTGCGTCCTACGCTTACGCTTGATGGTGGGGATATTACCTTGCTTGGTATTAGAGATGCGAAGGTGTATGTGCGTTTAGAAGGGGCTTGTAAGGGTTGTCCTAGCTCGGCAAACACGCTGAAATATGCTATTGAAAATCGTTTAAAAGAAGAGATTCACCCAGATATTGCCATCGTGCATATCCCACACGGAGAATCTTTTTAAGACTTTTTGAGTATGGATAGACTATGGAAGTTATAAAACTCACAGACACACGCACAAGGCAAGTTATCAATAGAAATAATAAAAAGGCATTTGAGCTTTTTACTGCTAAGCAATACAAAAAGGCATTTGAGCTTTTTACGCATAATCTCACACTTGAGCCAAACAATACCGAATCTACAATCGGTATTTTGCTTGCTGATATGGCAGAAGACTTCGAAGAGCAAGCGGTTGGCTTATATGAATATTATCAGATTCTGCTCTCCCAAGAAATCAGCAAGGCAAAGGCAAGAGAGCAGATTCTAAAAACGATTAAAAGTTTTGATAAAAGCACAAATAGTATTTTTTCTATGCTAAAGCACCTTGAAAGTCTCCGCGCAGATAGCTTGAATGGAATCTTATATGAAGATTTTAAGCAAATTGCCAAAGAAAAGAAAAATTTTAAAGAAGCCTTTGAAGATTTGATGTTTAGCTCAAAGATTATTTTTACAAGCAAGAATGAATTTTATGAATTTTTAAATGAACTCATAGACAATGACTATCAAGATATATCAATGGAGTATATTGACTCGCTTAAGAAAAATATCATTTATGATGGTGAGATTGAAAAAATTTTACAAAAGGTGGCAAATGATAATAAAAAAAAACATAAACTATAAGAGCAAGACTTTTAAGATTCTTACAGATGATACGCGTGTGGCTTTAGAAAATGGGGTGGTAAAAGAAGAAGCTTTGCTTGTGCGAAGTAAGCAAAATATGGCATTTATCCCAAGTGATTTTCCACAAGAAAATCTTATAGAATCTTGTGATTTAGGCAAGGTGCTTTTAGATTCTATTCCCGGGGAAAATCCACGCATTGTAGGCATTACCGGCACAAATGGCAAAACCACCACCGCAGCGATTATCTACTCTCTTTTGCTTGATTTGGGCTATAAGGTTGCCCTGCTTGGCACAAGGGGCTTTTTTATTAATGAAAGCACAATCAAGCCAAAAGGGCTTACAACACCTAGTGTGCTTGAGCTGTATGAGAATCTTAGTTTTGCTAAGGCTAAGGGCTGTGATTATTTCATAATGGAGGTAAGCTCACACGCCATTATCCAAGAGCGGATAGCGGGATTAAACTTTGAGCTAAAGATTCTAACAAACATTACAAGCGATCATTTGGATTATCATAAGAGTGTGGAAGAGTATCGGCGAGTGAAAAATAGCTTTTTTGAAGAAAGGGGGCTAAAGCTTATCAATGCTGATGAGAAATACGCACAATGCCAAGATCAATATGGGGACATAGGGGTGTTTTATTATGGTGTGGAGAAAAAGGGGCATTTGAGCGTTGGAGCTTACGCGTTAGAATCTGGCATTGATGCACATATTGCGTGGCGAGACAATAAAGAATGTAGCCAAGAATCCTGTGCGCTGCAAACCTATCTCTATGGCAAACATAATCTATACAATGCCCTTGCTGGTATTGCTGCGGTTAAGATTCTTACAAACAAGCCCCTTTGCGAGATAGCACAAGCAATGGAAAATTTTGGCGGAGTGAGTGGGCGTATGGAAGTGGTGCATCATAAACCGCTTGTGATTGTGGATTTTGCACATACGCACGATGGTATGAAGCAGATTTTTGAAAGTTTTAGACATCAAAAAATTGCTGTTGTGTTTGGGGCTGGGGGCGATAGGGATAGGAGTAAGCGTCCTAAAATGGGTGCTTGTGCGTTTGAATACGCTGATAAACTCTACATCACAAGTGATAATCCAAGAAGTGAAGATCCTAGTGAAATTTTACAGGACATAGCAAGTGGGCTGCCAAAAGAGTGTGGGCGAAAACTTGTCGTTATGGAAGTGGATAGAAAAAAGGCGATTATTCAGGCTTTAAATGAGTTGCAAGAAAATGAAGTGCTGTTGATTTTGGGCAAGGGCGATGAGGACTGTCAAATCATAGGCAACAATAAGATTTATTTTGATGATAGGGAAGTGGTAAGGGAGTATTATAAGAGCTAGGGCTTAGATTCTAGCCTTATTTTAAAAAGCTAGAATCTTGCAATAATAGAATCTAGCAAAACCACACCGACTTTGTAGCTATTCCTTGTATGTAAGAATATTGCCATTAAAGTCTTGTAGTCTCGCACTGATATTTTCAAGGTAGAAAACCGCAAAATCTGGGTGATTTGGGTTATTTTCAAAAGCGGTGGCTATACGCCCATACTTTGCCATAAAAGCTTCTTTGACATCAAGGTGATTTGCCACCCTTGCTTCCCCACGCACACGCAAAGCCAAAATATCTGCCGTGCTGATACAGATTTCAACACCACTAAATTGCATAATATGCTTAAGGAGATTCTTGTTGTGCGTTGTGCCAAAATACAACTTGCCATTATGCACGATATTTGAACGCATAGGACGCACTCGTGGATTCCCACAAGTGCCTTTTGTGCCAAGATAAAACACCCCTAAATCTAGAATCTTGCCAATCTCTGCTAATGTGAGATGTTCCACCATACCCTACTTAACACTTTCAAGCGCTTTTTGATAGTCCGGCTCATTTGTGATTTCTTCGCATACTTCTCCATAGACGACTTTGCCCTGTGGATCTACCACAATCACCGCACGAGTGAGTAACCCTGCAAGTGGGGAAGATTCTAAAATCAACCCATACGCCCTGCCAAAGTCTTTTGCCTTAAAATCGCTAAGCACTATTACATTCTCAATGCCTTCAGTGCTGCAAAATCGTCCTTGAGCAAAAGGTAAATCCAAAGATACCACATACACTTTTGCGTTTGTCAGTTTTGCTGCTTCTTCGTTGAATTTACGCGTTTGTGTCGCACATACGCCTGTATCAAGGCTTGGCACGATATTGATGATTTGGTAGCTTCCACTTGCACCACCTACTTCTACTTGTGATAAATCTTTAGCTACAAGAGCTACTTTTGGGGCGTTATCGCCAACTTTAATTGTATTGCTACTTAGTTTTGCTGGAGTGTCTTTAAATTTTACTTCCATCATTCTATCCTTTTACATTAGATTATGTATCTTTTGATACAATAGTGGGATTTTAGCCAAAGGGAGTTAATTGATTACAAATGATTACAAAGTGTTATTTGCTTGATACTTCTATTATCCTAGATGATACGCAAAATATCATCTTTTTGTGGCAAAACGCCCAAAATCAGCTGTTTATTTGTGATGTTGTTATTGAAGAGCTTGATAAGAAAAAAGATTTACAAAATGAGACGGGGTATTTTGCACGCGAGTTTTTCCGCTGTATTAATAGCGATAATTTAAGTAAGGGCGGCAGTAAGGGGGATAAAATCGCTACTATCGCAAAAGAAAATAATGACTTTATCCAAGAGATTCTATTTAAATTTGAAAATTACAGCATTCCTTTATTTCTTATCTACCGCCCACGCTACAAGCTCCCACCGCAAGAGCATAGCTATAATGATTCTAAACTGATTGAAATCGCAAAGGATTACAATCTTACCTTGCTTACTAATGACATTTCACTCAAAGTCCGCACTCAAGCCCAAGGGATTCCCGCACAATCGCTTTTTAGAGATAGAGTCGAAAATCCAAGCGATATTGATTTTTGGCATTCCTTTGAAGTGCATAAAGACAAGGCTTTGACGGATTTAGCTAAAGATGAGAATTTTTCTAAACTCAAGCAGTGGAGTTTAATCCAAATTGATGAAATGGATAATACTGATAGTGCGTTGTATAAAACAGGCAAAAAAATCTTTGGCTTAAAGGTTGGCAGGGAGTTTGTAGAGCTGAATCTTGATGAGATTCTAAAAGCTCATCAGCCCTATATCACGCCCATTAACTTAGAGCAAAAAATGCTCTATGCCCTGCTTACCCACCCACAGAATAATCTCACCATTGCCACAGGCTCAACAGGCAGTGGCAAAACGCTCATCGCCCTGCAGGCTGGAATTACACTTGTGAAAAATGGTGTGGTTGATGGCATTGTGTATATGCGTAATACGATTACGGCTAATGACAAAGAAGCCGAGCTAGGCTACCGTAAGGGCGATGAAAGCCAAAAGCTAGGCTATTTTATGTATCCGCTTTATAGTGCGATAAATTTTACTATTGATAAGCTCCAAGAGAGTTCTCTGGCTAAACGCATTGAATATCGCGGCGAAGTCAATGGCATACAAAAACAAGCTGCGACAGAATATTTTATCCAAAAGCATAATATTGAGATTGTGGATATTGCCCACGCAAGGGGCATTAGCATAGGGAATAAATTTGTGATTTTTGATGAAGTGCAAAATGCTTCAAATGCGACTATAAAGCTCATAGGCACACGCATAGGGCAGGGAAGTAAGATTGTGTTTTTGGGCGATTGGGCACAGATTGACCATCCGTATTTGAGTAAGTTTAGAAACGGGGCGTTGAGTCTTTTAGGCAAGGCGTTGAAAGATGACTTTATTGCTGGGATTCAGCTACAACAGACGATTCGCAGTGATGTGGCAAGCTGGTTTGGGGAAAATTTCTAAATGAAGTGTGGTGTAAGATTCAAACAAGCCCAATACGCATTTATCGCATTTGCCTTGTGTCTATCTTTTTATCCATTATATGCCGCTAGACCGATGATAACCGATGATGTGCGCGTGGTGGATAGGCATTCCTGTCAGCTTGAGACTTGGGGTGTGTATGATGGCGAAATAGGTGAGTATTGGGCGATACCGGGCTGTAACTTGCTTTTTGATATTGAGATGAGTATGGGCGGTATGTTTAGTAACACTCCATATAAGCAAGATGATACAAACGCTCTTTTTGGTGCAAGGCAGTTTATTATAGGGGCAAAAAAGATTTTTAATGATTTGGAAAAAGATGGATATAGTTATGGACTTGTTATAGGCAATGCCTATAACTTTAAGCGTTCTAAATATCGTAACGATCATTATCTCTATGTGCCTGTTAGTGCAGCATTTTTTGATAATACTTTACTTTTGCATTCAAACTTTGGCTATAAACTAGAGCGAGAATCACACGATAGTCATATTTATAATGTCGGCTTGGGCTTAGAGCAGCAGCTCACCCAAAGGGTGTGGATTTTGGGGGAGAGCTTTTATGAGCGGTTTGATAATGCAAAATTTCAGCTAGGGCTTAGAATCTGGCTTGTGCAGGATAAGATTCAGCTTGATGGCACTTATGGGAATGCCTTTAGGGGTAAGGAAGGCTGGGTATCTGTGGGGCTACGATTCCTTGGACCTGTAATGTTTTAGTTTTTAAGGAGTGAAATGCGAAAAATCATTGTGTATATATGGATAGGTGCAGTATTTTTATTTGTAGGTTGTGCGTCTTTAAACGCACAAAAGCCTCTTGCATATAGTGTGCAGGTGGGGAGTTTTAGCAATGTTGAAAATGCAGGAAGGCTGGTAGATTCGCTTAATAAAAAGGGGCTTGATGCGTTTTTGTTTAAAGAAAAAGGTATGTATAAGGTGCGATTTGGAAACTATGAAAGCCTTGAGATTGCTAAAAGTAAAGCTCAAAGGTATCAAAAACAAGGGCTAATTGGCGTTTTTTTTATCTTATCGCCGCAGAAATATGCTATTAATAAGCAGAATGTTCCTAAACAAAAAAAGTCCAAAGACATACGCGATGATTTGGTAGAATCTGCCCACGATTATCTTGGTGTGCCTTATAAATGGGGTGGCACTTCGGAATCTGGCTTTGATTGTAGTGGTTTGACGCGTGCAGTCTATCGTCTCAATGGAATCTCTTTGCCTCGCACTTCATTTGATCAATACGATGATGGCACTGCGATTAATAAGAGTAAGCTTCAAAAGGGTGATTTGGTGTTTTTTATCACAAACAAAGGTAGGAGAATTAATCACGTGGGAATCTATATCGGTAATAATGAGTTTATCCACGCACCAAGTAAGGGCAAGGTCGTCAGCAAGGCAAGACTAGATTCTAACTACTGGAGCAAGGCATACAAGGGATCTAGAAGCTATTTGGAAAACTAGATATTTTGTAGATTTGTTTTTTGTGTGGTTAGAATTGTTTTCAAAGTTTTTTTGAGTAAGCTAATGAAACTTGTTATTTTTTATTTACGGCTTCGTGGGAGAATTAAGCTTTCTTAATCTTTAGGAGGTGTGTTATGATGAATGATGATGAGATTATGAGTGCGGTAGTTGATTACTCTGTATCCACGGGAATGGATACATTAGATTTGATGAGTAATATTAATGATAGTTATAGTTCATTTGAGGATTTGAGCGTTGATCTTGATATGACAAAGGGGCAGATGGACTATGAGAATGATTTTTTTAACAATAATAATTAAAGGCTTTTAACTTTCTGTGTGCCTTATAAGCTTGAGCTTTAGTTTTGCTCGGCATAAGCCGAGCGGACTTTAATACTCGTTACAACCAAGAAGTGGTTGTGGTGAGCTTCTTAGATTCTTGCTCTTTTTTCTTCTTAATTTTGTTTTACCTATTTTTTGAAACTTGATTTCGTTGATATTAGAGGTTTGATTAGGAGAAATTCTCTACTTTTTTATACAAAGCAGAGAATGGAGTAAAAATTAGCCTTTGAGCCTTTTTTCTATTTCTACAACCTTTTGCCAAGTGGCGATAACTGAATCTGGATTGAGTGAAACAGAGCTTATACCCTCTTTAACAAGGAATTCTGTAACCTCTGGATAATCACTTGGAGCTTGTCCGCAGATTCCACAATATTTATTATGTCGCTTACAGGCTTCAATGGCTTTTTTAAACATCGCAAACATAGCTGGATTTCTTTCATCAAAAATATGACTTACAAGCTGTCCGTCCCTATCCACGCCAAGTGTAAGTTGCGTTAAGTCATTTGAACCAATAGAAAATCCATCAAACATACTTAAAAACTCATCTGCCAAAATCACATTCACAGGTAATTCGCACATTACATAAATCTCTAGCCCATTTTTACCGGATTCTAGCCCATTGCGACGCATAATCTCAAGCACTTTTTTACCCTCTTCTGGTGTGCGTAAAAATGGAATCATCACTTTCATATTGGTTAGCCCCATTTCATCACGCACCATAGCCAAAGCTTGACATTCCCATTCAAACGCCGCACGATACTGCTCGGAATAATACCGACTAGCACCGCGATAACCAAGCATTGGGTTTTCTTCGTGTGGCTCATAAGGTGTGCCACCAAGCATACCGCGATATTCATTTGATTTAAAATCACTCGTGCGGACAATCACAGGATTAGGATAAAAGGCGGAGCATATCATACCAATGCCTTCAGCGATTTTCTTTGTGAAAAAGTCCTTTGGATTCTCATATCCACTCATTATCTTTTCAATCTCTGCCTTTTCCTTTAAGCCCTTTGTATTGCCATTTTGTATATCAAGCAGGGCTAGGGGGTGAGCTTTAATTTGATTTAGTACAATAAGCTCCATACGCGCTAAGCCCACGCCGTGATTTGGAATCTGTGAAAATCCAAAGGCTTTTTCTGGGTTGCCTACATTCATATAAATCTTTGTCTTTGGGTCGCCAAGATTATTTAGCTCAATACTTTCAATCTCGTATTCGCAAATGCCATCATAGATGTAGCCCTCTTCGCCCTCGGCACAAGAGACCGTTATCTCCATACCGCTATATAGCCTATCTGTCGCCCCAATCGCCCCAACAATCGCAGGCACACCAATTTCCCGTGCCACAATCGCGGCGTGGCAAGTCCTACCTCCGCGATTTGTGATAACCGCTGCTGCCTTTTTCATCGCTGGTTCCCAATCGGGATCGGTATTATCCGTTACTAGAATCTCACCTTCTTTAAAACTATCCATATGCTCTATGTCGTTGATAATCCGCACCTTACCCGTGCCGATTTTCCCACCGATAGCTTTTCCTGTGAGAATCACTTCTTTTTTAGCACTAGGATTCACAAATTTAAATTTTTCTAGCTTTTGTCCATCGCTTTTTTTGCTCTTTTGACTTTGCACCGTTTCTGGTCGTGCTTGAACGATGAAAATCTCCCCGCTCTCGCCATCTTTAGCCCATTCCATATCCATAGGGCGATATTCTCCAGCCTCTTTTGTGTAATGCTCCTCAATTTTTATAGCATATCTCGCAAGGGTTAAAATATCTGAATCTGTGATAGAAAAGTTTTTCATTTCGCGTTGAGTGGTTTTAATATTTTTTGTAGGATGTTCGCTACCGCGTGGGGCATAGACCATTTTTTGATGTTTATGTCCTAGCTGTCGCTTGATAATAGGGCGTTTGCCCTCTTTGAGTGTGGGTTTAAAGACATAAAATTCATCAGGATTCACGGTTCCGCCTACGACATTTTCGCCTAATCCCCAAGATGAAGTGATAAACACCGCGTCCTTAAAGCCTGTCTCTGTATCAATGCTAAACATAACCCCAGCACTGCCTTTATCGGCACGCACCATTTTTTGCACACCCACAGACAAAGCCACTTTAAAATGATCAAACCCACGAGATGCACGATAGCTCACCGCTCTGTCAGTAAAAAGCGAAGCAAGGCAAGACTTGATATAGTGAATAAGCTCGGTTTTTCCTTTGACATTCAGGTAAGTATCCTGCTGTCCGGCAAAACTCGCATCAGGCAAATCTTCCGCAGTAGCCGAGCTTCTTACCGCTACATCGGCTTCTTTCATACCGTATTCAGCACTTAAAATCTCATAGGCTTTAAAAATCTCTTCACGCAAATCCGCAGGAAAAGGTGTGCCAAAAATCAACTCTCTTATCTTCTTAGAACGCGTCTTTAAAACATCAATTTCAGTTACATCAACGCCATCAAGCAAGTCAATGATCTTTTGGCGTATGCCACCAGAATCTAGCAAATACCAATACGCATCGCTTGTAATGGCAAAGCCATTTGGCACTTTTATGCCTTCACTCACAAGCTCTTGAAACATCTCACCAATACTTGCATTTTTACCGCCAACGATAGGCACATCTCTGTTGTTAAGTTCCTTAAAAAACTTAATATACTTCATTTCCAGCTTCTCCTACTTATTCTTATGCTTTGTGTTACAAGTCGCACATTGTATTGAATGAAAGTTTATCGCAAACTTAAAAAATCCAACTTTTAGCTTAATCTTGCGTTAAAAAGAAAAAAAAGTTAATTTATGCTAAAATCCCAGATTTTTGAAGTTTAGCTTCAAGTGCTGACTTCAAGCTTAGATTCTACATTTATGAGGTAAAAATGGTAAATATTACACATCTTTTAGGCGAGATTGACAATCTTAGTGAGAGTTTAAAAGCCCATAAGCTTTCATCGCAGGACTATGAGGAGATTCTTAAGATTTTAAAACGCCCTCCAAATCTTATAGAGTTAGGGATTTTTTCAGCGATGTGGAGTGAGCATTGTAGCTATAAATCAAGCAAAAAATATCTTAAAGGTTTCCCTATCAAAGCCCCTTGGGTCGTGCAAGGACCGGGTGAGAATGCAGGGGTAATTGATATTGGTAATAATCTTTGTGCAGTGTTTAAAATAGAATCTCACAATCACCCAAGCTTTATTGAACCTCACGCTGGGGCAGCAACGGGTGTTGGCGGCATTATGCGAGATATTTTCACAATGGGTGCGCGTCCGGTGGCAAGTCTCAACTCTATCCGTTTTGGCGATGTGGCAGATTCTAGCAGCCTTGGCAAAAAGCACCGCTATCTTTTGCGTGGCGTTGTAGAGGGCATAGGGAGCTATGGAAATTGTATGGGGGTGCCGACAATTGGCGGAGAGATGAGCTTTGAATCTTGCTATAACGGCAATATCTTGGTTAATGCCTTTTGCTTGGGGCTAGTGAAAAAGAACGAGATTTTTTATGGAAAGGCTCAAGGTATGGGGAATCCTGTGATTTATGTGGGGAGTAAAACAGGGCGAGATGGCTTGGGTGGAGCTGTTATGAGCAGTGATAGCTTTAGCTCAAATTCAAAGGCTATGCGTTCAGCAGTGCAAGTGGGTGATCCATTTGCTGAAAAGCTTTTACTAGAGGCGTGTTTGGAGCTTTTTAAGCAGGATTTAATCATTGGGATTCAGGATATGGGAGCAGCGGGGCTTACAAGCTCTAGCTTTGAGATGGCGGGGCGAAGCGGGAGTGGTATGATACTGCACCTAGATAAAGTGCCTATGCGTGAAGGCGGTATGAATCCGTATGAGCTAATGCTTAGTGAATCGCAAGAGCGAATGCTGATTTGTGCGAAAAAGGGCTGTGAAGATCAGGTGCTAGAGATTTTTAGCAAATGGGAAGTTGATGCGGCAATTATTGGGGAGGTTACAAAAAGTGGCAATATGGAGCTATTTTGGTATGGGGAGAAATGTGCGGAGATTCCTATCTTAGAGCTTAGTGAAAATGCCCCTATGCTGGATATGCCTACTCGTGCAATTCCACCACAAAGCCATAAAGCAGACCGCCTTGAGACAGATTTAAGCACACAAGAGATTTTTACGACATTACTAGGAAGCGTTGAAATTGCTAATAAAAAATGGGTGTATGAGCAGTATGATAGCAGTGTGCAGGGCAATACCATAACCCCTGCTGGAAGCGGCGATGCGAGTATGATACGCATAAAAGGCACAAATACGGCTCTTAGTATGAGCGTGGATTGCAATATGCGGTATTGTCAGCTTGATCCACAAAATGGAGCAAAAATCGCCGTGGCAACTTCTGGGCGAAACTCTGTTGTCAATGGTGCAAAGCCTTTAGCTATAAGTGATTGTCTCAACTTCGGTTCTCCGCAGAATCCTGAAGTGATGTGGGCATTTAGCGAAGTGTGCGAGGGCATTAAACAAGCGTGTGAGATTCTAAACACACCTGTGGTAAGTGGCAATGTCTCTTTACACAATCAAAGCGATGGTGTGGATATTTACCCCACACCCTCCATTGTTAGTGTAGCTTTGCTTGGCGATATACAAAAGGCTATCCCTTCACAATTCCAAACGCAAGGCAATAGCATTGTCCTGCTTGGCGAGATTAAGCCTGAATTTGGCGGGAGTTTAGCTCAAAAGATTCTAGAAAAACGCATTTATGGGCAGATACCTGCTATTGATTTGCAAAAGGAATTAAACTTGTGGAATCTGCTTTTAGAATCTGCAGAAAGCTCCCTTATTAGCTCGGCTAAGGACATAGGCGAGGGGGGCTTGGCAATCACTCTAGCTAAAATGGTGTTAGGTAATGGTGTCAATAAGCCCATAGGCTGTAATATCCATACAAATCTCCCCTCTCAGCTACTTTTCTCGCAATCGCAAAGCTGTGTCGTGGCGGAAATCACAGCGGAAAATTTACAAAGCTTTATGCAATTAGCTAAAAAGCATAAAGTCCCTGTGTGTGAAATCGGCTGTGTGGGTGGGGAGATATTCTGTGTTGATGAGATTAATATGAATCTTACTGAAATGGCGGAAGTGTATTTTGAAAGTTTTGAAAAGCTTATCAATCAAGATTTGTAAATCTAAGATTCTGTAATGCTACTTATAGCCTTGCAAAAAGCCTGTGCTTGTGTGTATATATGTCTATGTGTGTTGTGCTTAGACATATATGCGTTAGGCAATGCAGTGGTCAATCAGCCTCCAAACCCCTTTAGTCTACCCAAAGATGGCAGTTATTATTTAAAGCAATATGCCCCTATGCTACGCTCCTATGTGGAGCAGGTTAAAAAACAATCGCTAGAGCAAGATTATCCTTATTATGATAGG
Organism: Helicobacter cinaedi PAGU611; assembly: GCF_000284635.1. Lineage (NCBI taxonomy): Bacteria > Pseudomonadati > Campylobacterota > Epsilonproteobacteria > Campylobacterales > Helicobacteraceae > Helicobacter > Helicobacter cinaedi. The sequence goes on from NC_017761.1 coordinate 947,018, forward strand.
CGTCCTGTGATTGAATATAGCGTGTATCGCGGCTTTACAGATATTCAAAGGCTTCAATGGCGTGGTGGGATTGTGCTGATAGGGGCGTATATGGCGGAGTTTATTAAGTATAGCCATTTGGGCGGTGTGGGCATTGGCGCTAGGCTTACGCCAAATGATGAAAGCTTCTACCTTAGCTTTGATGGGCGGTATTTAAGCGATTTAGAATCTTTTGGGCTAGGGCAGGAAATATTTGCGTATTGTGTTTTGCCCCGCTTTGATAAGTGCATAATGCTGGGCATTGGGGAAGAGTGGTAAAGGTTAGGTGGAGTAATAAGCAAAGTGTTAAAATCCATTTGTCATATTGAAGGACTTAGTCCTAAAATATCTCTAACAAAATTTTCTTTCTTTTTTTATCTTTAAGGGGAGGGGCTTAAATTTGCAAGCGTGGGTTCGTAGCTTCGCTACTGCACGCGAAGTCGGTTCGCAGATATACCGCTTACTCCCCCTTAAAAATCGTTCGCAGTCGTGCCGCTCACCCCCTACAACGCTTTACAAGGTCTGCACTTCGTGCGATTTATTTTCAACACGCTTTAAGGTTGTGCCTTAAGCGTAAGTTAGACTGATCGTTTTGATATTATGAATTTTTGCGTTGGCAGATTGTATAACCCAAATGTAGTCTTTGTGATTGTGTTTTATCGCTTTTTGTCATTTACAATACTGTTGCAAAGCTTTTGCGTTGTGGGTAATAGAATCTAAGCGGTTTTGCAGAGTAGATTCTGTATAAGTGGAGTTTGTGCGTGTGGATTCTAAGGTGCTAGAATCTTGTGAGTTATTAGCCCATAGAGAGCTTATTACTGCGTTCATATCGGCATTTTTTAGCAGATGAATATTTTGAGTGCTAATGCCACCGATGGCACAGATGGGAATCTTGAGTGTTTGTTTAGCTTGGATTAGAAGTTCAAGCGGAACGGCAGCGGCATTTGGCTTTGTAGGAGAGGGAAAAAATGCACCAAAAGCTACATAATCCGCCCCTAAAGATTCTAAAACCTTTGCCCTTTGTAAATCCCCGTAGCTTGAAGCACCCAAAATCCCGCTAAATCGCTCTCTCACACGGGAAAATTCCCCATCATCTCTGCCGATATGTAGTGCTGGGGCATTAAGCCTAAGAGCAAGGTCTAGCCTGTCATTAAGGACAAAAAGGGCGTTATATCGCTCACACAGCTTTAAAAGCTCCTTTGCAATGGGGCAAAGCCACTCATCGCTATGGCTTTTGTCGCGGAGCTGGAAGATTCTTACTCCAGCTTTGAGAGCAGATTCTACACATTGAGATAAAATCTCATAGGGAGTTAGAATCTCATCACTTATAGCATAAATGCCTTGTAGCCTTGTATTTACACTCATCTTAATCCTGCTTATCTCACATTAATTCTATTGTGGCAATGCGAGATTCTATCTCTAGGCTTTTATGCAAGGTTTGGATTATCTTTTGAAAATGTGTGAAGTCTATCTCTTCGCCTTTGTGGGATTTAAGATGTTTGTCTAAGACTTGATAACCGCCGATTTTATACTCCCACACGCTAGATTCTACTTTGTCAAAATATAAGCTTTTGTTGATAAAAAGCCTTTTAGATTCTGAGTTGTAGCTGGGCTTTTCTATAATGAGATTTTTATCATTTTTGTCATTATAGAGTGGCTCGCCGATAGATTCTAACTCATTCATTCTATATCCTTTGTGTCAAATAAAGTGGGAAAACATAGCTCCCACTGCCTACTAAATGCAAATCAATAATAGAATCTGTGATGAAAATATTATCAATTTGAGATAATTTACTCCCCCTATCGCATACTAAACCGATATTTTTCATAAAGATTCCTTGTGAAGATAGAGTGGGAATAGATAATTGCCCTCTGTCCCCCTGTTTGAAATGTAACACATTTCCATTATTGTATGTGCCACAAATGAGTGATGAAAGCTTTGTGAACCTCTTGTCTGTCTGCAAGTTACTAGCCCTATATTGCAAGTCATTCTCATCATTTTCTGCTCTCTCTCTCTCTCTCTCTCTCTCTCTCTCTCTCATTAAATGCGTATCAAGTAGCTCTAAGCCTAAATCGCTTAAAGCTAAAAACTTCTCTTTAGATTCTGCAAATGGAATCTTTGGGAAATCAATTTTCAAAAAGTCTAAATACTTCTCTCTATAATCCTTATGAAATAGCACTGCATAAATATAGCCTAGAATCTGCTCGGGGCTAAAATGCTCTTTATACTTAGAATCTATAAATGCTCTAAATTCTTGCGTGAAGTTTTCTACCCACATATCATTAGAATCTTGTAGAAAATGTTGAAACACATCATAGACAGGATACGCCATAAAAGCACGAGATTTGTTGATATAATAAGTCCAACGTATATCAAAAGGACGATAATGGCAGAGTTTTATAAACTCATCTAAATTATCTTTATTTTCTCTAATTGCTTCTATGGCAGATTCTAGTTTCCAGTCTCTAGAATCTTCCCCTATATCATAGATTTTATATAGCTCATCTTTTGGTTTAGTGATAAAATCGTGTAGCATTGATTTTAAACTTTCTTTAGAATTGTGAAACACTATCTTATCTCTTTTGGAGCAAATCCCCACACCAGAAACCTTAAAAATATCCTTTACACTCCAGCCTTTATCATATTCTATTCTTAATGACTCATTTTGTGGGATAAAGAGATAAAAGGGGTTTTGTGGGGTTAGAATCTGCCATTGTATAGAATCTAAAGTATTGCTATATAAAAATTCATATTTATCCTTGCGTTTGCCATAGAGATCATAGTGGTAGATTGTCGCTAGATTGCTAGAATCTTTTGTGGTTTTTATAAAAATATTGATAGAAACGCCTTGCATAATGTCAAACACATTGTCATCTTTATCGCCGCTTGGTGTGGTCTCTTTCTTACGCGTATTGCCGTGCAGGTCTAAAATATAGATTTTATCAAATGTCCTTAGCAAGTGATAACGCATACCGCGAAATGTTGGGTTGTCTAAAAAGGCATTGTTAGAGATAAAGGCAAAGATTCCACCCCCTTGCTTTTCAATTTTAGATTCAGCAAAGCGGATAAATTTGACATAGTCATCTAGCAGCCATTTTGGGTTTTTCTCATTTTGGAGTTTGTGTCTATCAAGTATGCTTTTAAAGGTTTTTACATTGTCTTTGCTTTTGTTTGAAAAGTAGCGTGATAGGCTCTCTATCTCGGCTTTTGTAAGCTCGGCTAGTTTTGGCTCTAGCCCATAGGTGATACGCACTTCATCTTCATATAAGCCCTTGTTTGCACTAGCTCCGCTATATGGGGGATTGCCCGTGATGATTAAAATATCTTTGCCTTTAATCTCTTGGGCTTTTTCAAACTCCTTTGTAAGCTCTGCCATACCTACAAAGAGATTGCTGTGCTTATTGATTTCATCTTCTTTGCTGCTCACATAGAGTGTGTTTGTCAGCGTGATATTTAGGCTTTCATTGTCATTTAGCTGGGCTTCAAACTCTTCTTTAAAAGCTTGAGAGATTTTAAGATGTGTTATGGTGTAGGGTGCGATTAAAAACTCAAATCCATAGAATCTTTGTATCAAGGCTTTTGGGTTGTATTTCACGCTGTTTTTATTGCTAGATTCTAGGGCTTTTCTAAAAGCTTCTAGTAAAAATGTCCATGTGCCTGTGGCAAAGTCTAAAAGCGTGATATTATCATCAGTGATGGCGGATTGTAGCCCTTGCTTATTAAAGTCTTTTTGCAGGGTTAAATCAATAGAATCTATGATGAATTTCACCACTGGAGCAGGGGTGTAATACACGCCTCGCACTTCTCTTAAGCTCTCATCATATTCTTTGAGAAAGTCTTCATATAAATGTAAATATGGGTCTTTGTAGATATGCTCTCCTAGCAAGTCTTTTTGCGAGAGTTTGTTGAGATCGTGGATAATGGCGGCGATGTCTATGTGATTGATAATAGCGATGATTTCTTCTAAAAGCCATTTGATAGAATCTAGCTCTTTTAGCTCTCGTAGGAATTTGCTCATCGCTTGGATAAGTGAGAAAGATTTGGGGATAAAGTTGTAGGCATTATCTAGGGTGATGTTTTCACTTGTGTTGTTGTTTAGCCTTGCTAAAAACAGGCTATAAGTCAGCGTCTGTGCGAAGCTATCGGCAAAAGTGATGAAGTCTAAATCTTTATATAACGATTCTTTAAAGGCGTTAAAAAGCCCTTGTATGTGAGCGTTGCTCTGCTTTTCTATCATTTCATCTTTTAGGATTCTAGTCCTTTGAGCTAGGGCGTTTGCAAACTCTTTAGCTGTATTTATGGGGCTTGGACTTTGAGAGAAAAAGAGTGTGAAAAGCTCGGTTAGCTCTTTTGCTTTAGAATCTAGGCTAAAAAGCTTGGGGTTTTTCACTAGGGCTTGGAGCTGTGAAAGCTCACAGATTCTGCACTCTTGCTTTATGCTTATTTTGCCCTTTTCATCTTGGCGTAAAAGGCAAAATCTAAGATAATCTGTCAAAATGATATTTGAGCTTAGGCGGAAGTATTTTTGAATCTGCTTGTCTTGTGTGATTTCATCTAAAGGGGCATTTATGCGCTTGTTTTCAATATAGCCAAGTGTAAGAGAATCTTTTGTGATTAAAAAGTCTGGTGCACCCCTGCCTTCTTTATCATTATTTGGCTCGTGCTTGATATGGATAGTTTTAGACTCTCCTTTTAATGCGTTTAGTAAATTTTCTAATGGCGTGCGGTAGGTGTGCTCTTTATCCTGTGTAGAAATATCCTGCAAGGCTTCAAGGTAATTTTGTAAAAACTGCATTTTCACTCCTTAATGTAAAGCTCCCAAATGGGTGGCTCAAAAATATCTGGGGCGTTTTTCAGCACTTCAAAGGGCGTAAAACGCTCCTTATACCCCATACAATAATGATTTTTAATCCAATATCCAGGGTAAAAATATTTCAGTCCAAACTCCCGCCCTATGCTGATTTGCTTTAAAATATTAAGTGTGCCTAGGCTGTAATGTGAAAAATTATGATCATAGTAAAAATACACTGCTGTAATGCTTTGCCCCAACGCATCAACAAGCCCAACGCCAATAAGCTGAGAATCTATAAAGTATAAAAACTCATAGCCAAAATCTTGATGTCCATCTACAAACATATCCATATAAGATTCTGGCGTTGTGGGCGTGTAATCCCAACCTTTTTTATCTCGCATAGTTTGATGATAGCGGTTGTAAAGCTCTATGTGGGCTTGTGAGATAGTGGGCTTTTGTATCTGTATATCTATGTTTTGAGCTTTTTTTAGCACTCGCTTATGATTCTTGCTAAATTTAAAATCATCAATCAAAGTGCGGATTGAGATACAATCATTGCAGCCCTGACACATTGGCACAAAAAAGTAATTCCCAAAGCGTCTAAAGCCCCGCTCCAAAAGCCCGTGGTAGAAGCTAGGTTTTACATTTTGAATATGAAAATATCTAAAAATGCTTTTTTTAGAATCTATGTAGCTACAAGTTTTTTCTTCGGAGTAAAATTCTACTAATCTCATTCATATACCTTTAACGCACCCACCTCATTTTTTAAACCGCTCTTATTTAATATGCTCGTAATTTTTCTTATGCGTGGTTACTTTCATAAGGTAGCGTCTGCCCTCACTAGAAGGGAGCTTTGATTGAATCGTGTCATAGACTTTTTTTGGAGACATAGCATTTATGCGATTGAAAGCTTCATTCTTATCATTTGCAAATGTTCTTAGCACACTTCCAGCCCCAGCGTTATAAGCAGTAATCACGCAGTATTCTTGGCTTTGCTTATCTTTTATTGACGCTAAATAGCGGTTAAAAAGAATGCTAAGATAGGCTACGCCATATTCAATATTTGTTTCAGGGTTAAAAAGCATTTCTTTTGTTGGCATACCTTTTTTGCCATTTATGAGTTCATACGCATCAGCCCCCGCTGTGCTTGGCACAACCTGCATAAGCCCATAGGCAGGCACACTACTTACCGCATAGGGATTGAAGTTAGATTCTGTTTGGATAATGCCTAACACAAGGGCGGGAGAGATATTGTATTTATGAGCATATTTCAATACAAGATCTTCGTATTTATGCTCGCTCTTACTTTGATAATCTCCCACCATTTGCAAATCCACATAGCTCACAAGCTTACCCTTGCTATCCTTGCGGGTTTTTAGCTCATTTTCCACAAGATATTTAGCATATCGCTCTGCACGCCATTGTGTCAAAATATCTTGCCCATCGTGGTCTTTAATCAGCCCTGCTAGAAAAGGTTTGCCATCAAATTTAAAATCATCAGCAGAATACAAATCCACTTTGCTTGGATCTTGGGGCAAAAGAAGTGTATTTGTAATGGCTTGTTCTAGGGACTTTGTGGGGTTTGAAGTATCAATGGTTTCAATGCGTATTGCACCGCTATGGAAGTTGATAGTTGCTTTGGATTTATAGTTATTTGAGTATTTGACATAAGATTCTGCACTTGGCAAACTCACATCTTCCTTGCTCCATTGCTTGGCAACATTGCCGCTTAGGTCATTTGCGACTTTTGCGTATTGTCGCTTGGCTTCCTTAATATCTCGCATAAGGGCTTTGCTGTCTGTGGCGTAGATTCTAAACTGATTTCCTGCGATTTGTCGCATTGCGTAGTTTGGATCATCGGCTATGGCGATTTTTACGGCATTTTCTGGCGTGAGTGCAGAGCAGCCAAAAAAGCCTAAAGTTAGAGCAAGGGTTATGCTAAGTTGTGCGTATTGTTTCATATTGTCATATCTCAATTTGGATTTAGTGTGTCAAAATCAAAACGCCCATTGTAGCGTAAAAAGTTAAGCTTTGCCCTACAAGCTTTATCTCAATAAATAGAAATATGCTATACTCGCAAGATTTTAAATCTTAGAGAAAAAGGCGTGAAAGGAAAAAGCGTGGAAATTGTATTTGGTCCTATAAACTCTCGGCGTTTTGGGCGATCACTTGGCGTGGATTTATCCCCGAGTAAGAAGCAATGTAATTTTGACTGCGTGTATTGTGAGTTGCAATGGGCAAAGACTATGGAGCGTATGGAAGAGATTGTGAGCGTGGATTCTATCTTACAAGCCATTCAATCTGCCCTAAAAACGCAGAAATGCGATGTTTTGACATTAACGGCAAATGGTGAGCCAACGCTGTATCCGCATTTGTATGAATTAATTAGCAAACTTAAAGAGATAGTGCCAGATTCTATAAAGTTGCTTATCCTTACAAATGGCTCACTTTTATGGAAGAAAGAAGTGCAAGATTCACTTATGCTTGTGGATATTGTGAAGTTTTCCTGCGATAGTTTGGAATCTAGGGCTTTTAAGAGAGTGGATCGCCCACATAGGAGTTTGAATCTTAGCCAAATTAAGCAGGGCATAAGCGAGTTCTGCCAAAGGTTTAATGGGGAGATTGTGAGCGAAGTGCTGTTTGTGAAAGGCATAAATGACACAATGGAACAGGCTAAGGAAATTGCTGAATTTTTATCAACGCTTAAAGGTTTAAAACGCGTGGATATAGGGAGTATTGATCGCCCGCCGGCTTATAAAGTGGAGGCAGTGAGTGATGAAAAGCTAGAAGAACTCGCTTCGTGTTTTTATGCTTATCCACATCTTACTATTTCACTTCCAAAACGCACACAGACTAAAGAGAGTGGGAATCTAGCCTTGCAAACTTATGACACAGATGGGCTAATAGGGCTTATCAAAAGGCGTCCATTAAGCACATTAGACGCACAAAAAATGCTAGATTCAAAAACTTTAGCACTCTTATATCAACTTTGCCAAAAAAATATTGTAAAGCAATGCAGTGTGGGAGAAAATATATTTTATAAAATTGTGGAATAAAAGTTAAAAGATTTTGATTATAATGCCTTGCTTTTTGTTATGGATTCTGTAATCTTTATGGAATTTGCTTGGCAAGGGCAAACAACACAATAAAACTAAGGAGAGACTATGTTTGAATTACGCAAATTGCCTTATGGCACAAACGAATTTGGTAGCTTTTTAAGCGAACAGACTTTTGAATATCACTATGGCAAACATCATCAAACTTATGTGAATAATCTCAACAACCTTATCAAAGGCACAGAGTTTGAAAATGCGGAGCTTGGCGATATTATCTTAAAATCAAGTGGCGGTGTGTTTAATAATGCGGCTCAAGTGTATAATCACGACTTTTATTGGGACTGCATAAGCCCTAAGGCAAGTGAGCTAAGTGCGGCGCTAAGTGCGGCGATTAATGCGGAGTTTGACTCACTTGATGGATTGAAAGAAAAATTCCTTGCTTCAAGCACAACACTTTTTGGCTCTGGCTGGAATTGGCTTGTGTATAACACACAAAATAAAAAGCTTGAAATCGTGCAAACAAGCAACGCTGCAACTCCTGCGACAGATTTTAAAGTGCCACTTTTGGTTGTTGATGTGTGGGAACACGCTTATTACATTGACCATAGAAATGCGCGACCTGCGTATTTGGAAGCGTTTTGGAAGCATATTAATTGGGCTTTTGTCTCTGTGTCTTACAAATGGGCGTTGGAAAGAGGTATTGAATCTTTTAAATTTTACGCAAATGAGCTTCACCCTGTTAAATAAGGACAGGAATGACACTCACGCTTGTGAGTGTCGCTATGATATTTTCTCATTTTATAAAACTCATCATAAAACTAGGGGCATAAGATGACACAATATCATATTCAGCAATTTATCATTCAAGCTTTGCAAGAGGATTTAGGTAGGGGCGATCTCTACGCCTTAATCGCACAAGATAGGGAAGCAAAGGCTTATGTTTTAGCTAAAGAAGAGGGTGTGTTTTCCGGCTTTGTGTATTTGGAGGCATTGGCAAAGCATTTTGATATAAAGATTTTAGAATCTCATAAAGATGGGGAGTGTTTCAAAAAAGGCACAAAGCTTTGTGTATTAAGTGGAAGTCATATTGCACTTTTGCAAATGGAGCGGGTGCTACTGAATATCCTAGCTCATAGCAGTGGAATCGCCACGCTCACCTATGCTTATAGCTCAAAAATTAGCAATCTACCCATAAAGTTGCTAGATACACGCAAGACTCGCCCATTATTGCGGGAGTTGGAAAAATATTCTGTTGTGAATGGCGGAGGGAGTAACCATCGCTTTGGGCTAGATTCTATGCTGATGCTAAAGGATACGCATTTAGCTCATATTACTGATTTACGGGGGATAATTAGCACTACTAGAGATAGAGTGCCATTTATGTGTCCCATTGAAGTGGAATGCGAAAGCTTAGAATCTGCGATTAACGCAATGGGGGCTGGAGCTGATGTTGTGATGTGTGATAATATGTCAATAGATGAGATTGAAAAAGTTGTGGCGTATCGCAACGAGTATGCCAAGCATACTAAGCTTGAAGCAAGTGGGAATATAAACCTTGAAAATATCGTAGAATACGCACAAAGTGGCGTTGATGCTATCAGTGTAGGCTCACTTATCCATCAAGCAAAATGGCTTGATTTGAGCCTTAAAATCCACCCTTGTTAGATTCTAGGCACAAAATGGCTTGTAAAGTGGCGTTTGACAAAGAAGCATTTTTTATCCGCTTATTAGAGCAAAGTGGCGTTACAAAGGGCATTGGTGATGATTGTGTGATTTTGGGCAATGTGAAAAATGCCTACCCACGCACACACAAAGCACAGATTCAGGCAGGGATTCAAAAAACGCAATTTTGTAAATCACAAACTCCACAGCCGCAGATTCAACATAAATCGCACAATGCTTTAAAATCCCCGCATATTCTACTAAAGGGCAAAGCTCCTTTGGTCATTGGTATGGATAGCTTTTGTGAGGGAGTGCATTTTTTGCAGGAGTGGTTTTCCCCCTATACTCTTGCGTATAAGGCATTTTTGGTTAATTACTCTGACATTGTGGCGATGAATGCCACTGCTGCTTATGCTATGTTAAGTATTGCCTTGCCACGAAAATGGGGAAAAAGCGAGATAAGAGAATGCGTGCAGGGGATAAGTGATTTTTGCAAAAAGTTCAATATTTTTCTTATCGGTGGTGATACGATTAGCTCTCAAACTTTAGCGTTTCATATTACATTGTTTGGTTTTGCCAACAAACACACGCTCTTTCGCGATAGAATCCCGCTAGATTCTGTGTTATACGCCACTTGCGATAGGTATCCTAGCAAAACTATCACTCAAGGACTAAAAGTGCTAAAAAATCTTTTAATAAACGATAAGCAAAGGCTCACAAAGATAAATCTCAAAGCAAAAGGACGATTTTTAAAGCCGGAGATTAGAGCGGAGTTTGTGCAAAGCTGTGAAAGATTCTTAAAAGGAGGCTTAGACATATCTGATGGAATCTTGCAAGAGATAAAGCGGCTTTGTGTGCTTAATCAATGCGGATTTAAAAGTGCTGTGCCGCTTTTTGCTCCTAAATCAAGGGTGTTACTGCAAAGTGGGGAGGCGTATGAAATGCTTTTAGCCATAAACCCCAAGGATAGCTTAAGATTCAAGCGACAGGCAGCACGACATAGGATTAAGCTTCTTAAGCTAGGAAGTTTAAGAAAAAAACGCACGATTTTACCTAAAAACACACTTTGGCATTGAATTTGATATGACGACAAAGGAGAATAAATGACTATTATTTTAGCCACAGGTAATCATAATAAAATCCGTGAGTTTAGGGCGATTTTGCAAGAGCAGATTGAGGGCTTGTCTCAAACTCCGCAAGATTCTATAAATGTCTATGCGTATAGCGATTTTATTATGCCCTTTGAGATTGAAGAAAATGGCACGAGTTTCAAAGAGAACGCCACGATTAAGCTAAAGGCGGTTTATAATGCGTTTTGTAATAAAATGCGAGATGATAAAACTAAAGATTCTATGCGACATCTACTCCAAACGCCCCTTGTTTTTATCGCTGAAGATAGTGGGCTATGTGTGCCTATGCTGGATAATGAGCCGGGTATTTATAGTGCGAGATATTATGAGTTTTTACAAGCACAAGGGCAGATTCAAAAGAGTGCGGTGAAGTTGAGTAATAGTGCTGATGAAGTCAATCTTGTGTGTTTATGTGAAAGGCTTTCAGCGTTAGCGAATAAGAAGCAGATAAAAATCCCTGCGTTTTTTACCGCTTATATTGCTTTGCTTATCGTGCCAATATCCGCCACGCTAGATTCTAAGCTAGATTCTATGTTGCTACCATTTGAGCGTTTGGTAGTGGAGTATAGTGAAGGAGTTTTGCACGGAGAAGTGATTGATAAGCCAAGGGGCAAAGAGGGCTTTGGCTATGATCCTATTTTTATTCCCGCTCAATCTAATCCGCAAAAGCAAACATTAGCAGAGTTTTCACCAAGTGCTAAAAATGCCATATCTCATCGCAAGAAAGCCTTTTCTCAATGTATTAAAAAGCTTCTTTCTCTGTAAAATTTGTGTATTTTTAAGGTAAAAACAAATCTTTTGCAGATACAATCCCAAGCTTTAAAATCTCAAAATAAAAAAGGACTTCGTATGCTAAAAACAACGACTTGGCAGCTTGCACAACAAACCCATACACAGGTGAATCTCAAGTGAGCAAAACTGCTATTGGTGCGCTTGGCACAGCGGCAGTTGGTGCAGGTATTGGTGCATTAGTGAATAAAAAAATAGGGCTAAAGGTGCAGCTATTGGTGCTGGTGTAGGTGCATTGGCTGGTGGTGCTGTAGGTGGATATATGGATTATCAGGATAAACAACTTCGCAAAGAGCTTCAAGGCACAGGCGTGAGTGTTTCAAGGGAAGGCGATGGGATTATCCTTAATATGCCCGGTGATATTACCTTTAAAAGTGGAAGTGATGATTTGAGTTCTGATTTTTATAGGGTGCTAAACTCTGTGGCAAAAGTGCTAAATAAAAAAGTGCTAAATAAATATGATAAAACAATCGTAACCGTTGTTGGATTCACAGACAATACAGGTTCCGATAAAACAAACCTTGCCCTTTCTAAAAAACGCGCAGAAAGTGTTGCGGCTTATCTTCAAAATCAAAAGGTTAAGACTGAACGCTTTGTGGTTGATGGGCTAGGTGAGAGTGAGCCAATCGCTTCAAATAAAACAGCTGAAGGCAGAGCGAAAAATCGCCGCGTTGAAATCTCTCTTACTGCGATTCAAAATAAAAGTATTCCTAGCTTTCTAAGCTAGGATTCTGCAATGATGAAGCGTATTCTTTCTCTCTCTTTTTTTATCTTAAGTCTTATTTGTATTGTGTCTGTTGGATATTCTCCGCAATATTGTATTTTACTCTATCCTGCGTTTTGTATGCTTTTTATCGCACTTTTTATACAAACCTATGAAGTGCTAAAGGTAAAAAAACAAGCCACGATTAAGGCATATTACAAGCAAGATTCTTGGCTTTCAAGGTATTTTGGACGCTTTTTGTTTATAAAGATTATAAGTGGAATCTTTGCGTGTATGGGAAGTGTGTCATTATTTTTTATGCTACTTTTTCCTAGTGGCAGTGATATTTTTATCTTTTGTGTGTTAGTGCCTTGCTCCATATATACCTTTAAGGTAGCAAAAGTCATTTGCAGGGCGAATATTAGCCTAGATTTTGCCTCTATTTTAGCGAAAAAATATACTGCGTTATTTTGTGCTGTGTGTGCTTGTGTGGGGGAATTTATACTAGAAGGCTTTGCTTTGCAACAGATACATATCACTAGCTTTCAAGGGCATTATGAAATGCTTTTAGAATCTTTTCATATCGCACAAATGCCTTGTCAATGGTGGCAGGAGCTTTTTGGTTTTATTGTGCTAAAAAAGGCTATTGTGGATATGCTCTATTTCAGCAATGATTCTTTACGCATTATTTTGAATGTGCTTTTTGCCTTTGGCTATTTTAGCTCTTTTGCGAGTTTTTCTTTACTTGTTTTGAGTGGTTATTCCACCAAATTAGAATCTAAAAACAACCCAGAATCTCACCAAGATTCTAAGATTCAGCCCCTTTACAAAAGCAGGGCTTTTAAGCAGTTTTTTGCCGTTATATTTTTCTTAATTTTTGTTTGCCTTGCTTTTTATGTGAGTTCTTTGCTCCAGCCCCTTGCTAAGTCAAGTAAGTTTGCAGCGGAGATTCTAGCACCGGAGATTCTAGCCACACAATTTTTAGCTCAAAATCAGCAGTATATTGAAGTGAGTATTCAAGGGGTGCAGAGCTTTGTCAATACCAAAGATATAGCGGATTTACAGCACAAGATTAAATCTACGCTTAAAGATTTTGAAACAAATCTTAATCACTCTACACAAGCAAGTTTGGAAGAATATCTTGCTAAAAAGGAGATTATTATTGATGAGTATTCTAAGTGGTATTTTAGCGTCTATGGGGAATATACGCGACTTTTTTATGCGGCTATTGGCAGGGGGGAGGACATCGCACAAGAACAGTTTGTTTTTCTGCTTAAAGCCTATACGCCAAATGATTTACAAGAGCGTTTAAATCGTGTGTATGATGCAGAGTTTGATAAGCTTAAAAAGCGTTTAGAGCAGGACTTTAGCTTTTTTACAATAAACAAAAAGCCTAACAATGCCTTTATCTCGCATTCCTTATCTTTTGATGATTTTACGCAAAATCTTAATGTGCTAAATCCTAGGGCAACTGATGGTGTAGCCGCACTTTTGGGGGCAAGTGTGGTTGGAGCGATGATTATAAAAACTTCTAGCAAAGCTATGGCAAAAACGGGAGCAAAACTTGTGGGAAAAAGTGTAGCTAAAAAGGGACTAAGTGGTGCGGCTGGGGCAGGGGGGTCGCTTGTGTGCGGACCTTTTGCCCCATTATGTGCGATTGGATTTTTTGTCGCCGCTGATGTAGGTATTAATAGTGTTGATGAAGCACTCAATCAAGAAGCATTTAAAAATCAAATGCGTGAAGGCTTTACGCAGTGGGAAATTCAGCTAAAAAACAGCCTTGTTAGCTATAATTCCCAACTTTCAAAGCAAATTTATGAGAATCTTAGGCTAGATTCACAATCACATCAACAAAAGGAGCAGTAATTGTCAAATCTTAAACAAGAAAAATCTATGAGTAGTGTGGTGTTTGCAGGAAGTTCACTACTTTTTGCGTGTATTGTGGTTTTGGCAAATTACACCGTGCAGTATCCTATACTCAATACTCCGCTCACTTATGGAGCATTGACTTATCCCATTAGCTTTTTGCTTATGGATATTTTGAGCGAAAAATATAATAAGGCAGAAGTGCTAAAAACACTTTGGGCAGGGCTACTTCTCGCCTTTATCCCATCACTTTTAGCAAGTGAGCCACGCATTGCTATTGCAAGTGTGTGTGCATTTTTTGTCTCACAGAATCTTGATGTGCATATTTTCTTTTATCTTAAAAATCGCTTTCCTAAGCTGTGGTGGCTACGCAATAACGCAAGCACGATGGCTTCACAGTTCATAGATACGATGATATTTTTTCATATCGCTTTTTTGTTTGTGTATCCGTGGGAGCAAGTTATTGCTATGTTGTTGGCTGATTTTTCTATTAAGGTGTTTTTGGCATTGTGCGATACGCCATTGTTTTATGTCTTTGCCATTAAAAATAAGCCTAAAATCACAAAAATGAGGTGAGTATGAATCTGTCTAATACATTCTCTCGGCTTTTTGGTCGTTTTGCGAATTATGAGTTTTTCTCTCCTTTTCAAAAGTTCATTAACACCACTTATGTAAAGATTTTTAAGATTGATTTAAGTGAGTTTGCCCCTGCTTCAAGCTACCCCTCACTTAATGCCCTTTTTACCCGCTCTTTAGTCGCTAAACGCCCTGTGAATGCTAATCCTATTGTGCTTATCTCCCCTTGCGATTCTCTTATCACACAGCTAGGCAAAAGCAGTGATAAAAATGCTTTGCAGATTAAGGGAATGGAATATTCCATTGAAGAGCTTTTGGGTCAAAAGCTTGATAGAGAGCTATATTATATTAATTTTTATCTTTCCCCAAAAGATTATCATCGCTATCACGCACCTTGTGATTTGGAGATTTATGAAGTGCGGTATTTTGGTGGGGAGCTACTGCCTGTGAATCTCCCATCACTTCGCAAGAATCAAAGCCTTTTTGTGAGGAATGAACGCGTTGTGGTTGTGGCAAAAACGCCAAATAATAAATGGGTGTATTTTGTCGCGGTGGGGGCGTTAAATGTCGGCAGTATGGTAATGCACTTTGAGCCAAAAATCAAAACTAACGCCGGACTCCATAATACAAATTATGTGTATCTCACGCCCATTTCTATGAAAAAGGGGCAGGAGTTAGGAATGTTTCAAATGGGTTCTACAATCGTGCTATTTATGGAGCAGATGATTGCAGATGTGAATATGAATGATCAAGTCAAATTCGCTCAAGACATAGGCACTTACGCATAAAGGTAAGCATTAAAGGATAGGTAAAAACAATGCAGGAATTACAAAATAAAATTAAAGATTTATTACAAAAACTTGATGGACTTTTAGTAGCACATTATTATCAAAAAGATGAAGTGGTAGCCTTAGCGGATTTGTGCGGCGATAGTTTGGAGCTTTCACGCAAGGCTTCAATGAGTGAAAAAAACCTTATCGTGTTTTGTGGCGTGGCGTTTATGGGGCAGAGTGTGAAAGTCTTAGCACCGCATAAACGCGTGATTATGCCCCGTTTAGCCTGTTGCTCTATGGCAAGAATGATTGATAGTGAATATTTTGATGAAAGTATCGCACTTTTAGAATCTTATGGTTTGAGCAGAGATCAGATTTTCCCCATTACTTACATTAACTCAAATGCCGATGTCAAGGCGAAAGTCGCTCAAATGGGTGGGCTTGTCTGCACAAGTGCTAATGCCTCAAAAATCTTTGACTTTGCTAAGGCACAAAATAAGAAAATCTTTTTTCTCCCAGATAGGTGTTTGGGGGAGAATCTAGCCAAGGCGGATAATAAAAAATCAAGCTTACTGCGGGTAGATTCTAAACAAAAAGTGCTAGATTCTGATGTGATTTGCTATGATGGATTCTGCTCCGTGCATCAGCTTTTCACACCTGAAGATGTTGCGTTTTATCGCAATAAGTTTGAGGATATTAAGATTGTCGTGCATCCAGAATGCGATCCTAGCGTGGTGGATTTGGCGGATTTTGTCGGCTCTACAAGCCAAATCATCAAATATGTGCAAGACTTGCCTTTAGAGCAAAAGGTTGCTGTTGGCACGGAATTTAATCTCGTCAATCGTTTGCGTCCTAAGTTTGAAAGCAAACAAACTACCTTTGTGCTAAGCTCTAGTAAGCCTCAATGCCCCACGATGAACGAGACAACACTGCAAGATGTGTATGATGTGCTTTTAGCCTATGAAGATAATAAGCCTATAAATGAAGTATTTTTAGATTCTGAAGTTCAAAAGTGGGCGAAAATTGCCCTTGATAGAATGTTAGAGCTATCTTAAAATGGGGCTTATCTTAAGGCTGTTTAGAGTAGGGCTAAATTTTAATGCTAGATTTTTAAGACTAAAAAGTCGCAGATTCCACAAAATCGCCTTTTAGGCTTTTTGGGGCGATTTGGGCTTCAAGCAATGGGGTAAATTCATCTCTCAAATAATGCTCTACGCCCACGCGTCCTATCATCGCAGCATTATCAGAGCAAAACTCCAAATCCGCTAAGTATAGCTCCTTATCAAACTCATTACAAAGCTCACTCATTCTTTCACGCAGATATGTATTCGCACTCGCCCCACCGACAATGGCGAAGTATTTGCCTTCAAAATGTTGAAAAAATAGCCGAGTTTTTCTCACAATATGCTCACACGCTGCGTTTTGAAACCCTTTAGAAATACTTGCGATGTCCTGCAAACTAAGCGGTTGCTCCATCTCCTGTATGGCTAGTCTCACCGCATTTTTTAGCCCTGAAAAGCTAAATTCCAACTTTTTATTATGTAAAAGTGGGATAGGAAACTCATAGGGTTTATATTGATTGATTTCACAATTCTTAGCGTAACGCTCCACTTGCGGACCGCCCGGATAGCCTAGATTCAAATGCTTTGCAACCTTATCAAAGCTTTCCCCAAAGCTATCATCAAGGCTTTGAGCGATAATGCTGATATGATGAAAATCATTAACTTGCAGAATCTGCGTATGTCCGCCCGAGACGAGCAAAACACCTAGAGAATCTTGCTTGTTTTGCCGAGATTCTAAAAGGGATTCTGTATGAGATTTTAAATGAGATTCTAAAAGCGGGGGCGGGGCGTTTTTCCTAGAATCTTTAGCAGAATCTGTCGCAAAATCTTTGCTAATACAAAGTGAGTAAATATGCCCCTTAAGATGATTGACACAAATGAGTGGAATCTGCAGTCCAAGACATAAAGTCTTTGCCATCATCAAGCCTTCAATAAGCGTTACACTAAGCCCCGGACGCGTGGTAACAGCCACGGCTTTGATGAGTGATAAATCATTATTTAAAAACATTTTTAGCTTTTTTAGAATCTCTGGAAGCCTTTTAGCGTGGAGTCTTGAAGCGATTTCTGGCACTATACCACCATAAGTGCTATGCTCAGAATCTTGAGAGATTTTAATATGATAAATAAGCTTTTTATCAATAATACGCGTTAAAGCCAAAGAGCTATCATCACAACTAGATTCTATACTTAAAATCATCACACCCCTTTAAAAACCCTAAAATAAAATGTTAGAATTATTCCACAAAATGATAAAGGAAGTTTATGGCGATGAAAAAGGGTGTGAGATTAAAGGCGGAGTGGGAGAAGCAACTTGCTATTTTTATGGCATTCCCACATCAAAATAGCGATTGGGCGGAGCATATACACAAAGCAAGGGCGTGTTTTTTAGACATCATAGAGCATATTGTGTGCTTTGAATCTGTGATTTTATGTGTTGATACGCAAGATGATGAAGGCTTTGAGATTGTCAAAAAGTATTTTAGCAAGGCTTTAGATTCTGCGGATTCTAGGGATTCTACGAATGCTGACTTTATGAAAACGCAAGATGATGAGTATATTAAGAATCTTTTTAATCAATCTGTGCCTCATACCCTGATACAAAATCCTAAGTCAAAATATCTTGCCAACTTTGGGGGCAATAGTGCTTTTAGTCTGCATATTGCGCGAGTGCCTACAAACGACACTTGGGCTAGGGATTTTGGTGCGATAAGCGTAGAATTAGAATCTCCGCAGAATCTAGCACAGAATCCATCTCAAAATATGGCTCAAAACAAAGCGGGGCAGGGGGATAGGCAGATTCAACTGCTTGATTTTACATTTAATGGTTGGGGGCTTAAATACCCCGCATTTTATGATAATGCCATCACAAGGGCTGTGTTTAGACCAGAGCTTACAAGGCAAATGGATATGGTGCTTGAAGGTGGGAGTATTGATAGTAATGGGGCAGGGGTGCTTTTGACAAATACGCAATGTTTGTTAGAATCTAATCGCAATCCGCATCTTTCCCAAGTGGAGATAGAATCTAAGCTGAAAGCATATTTTGGGCTAGATTCTATGCTATGGCTCACACAAGGCTACCTTGCCGGAGATGACACTGATAGTCATATTGATACACTAGCGAGATTTATTTCAAAAGATACGATTGCGTATATAAAATGCGAAGATGAAAAGGATGAGCATTTTCAAGCTTTAGCACTTATGGAGAGTGAGCTTCAAGCCTTGAATCAGCCAAATGGAGAGCCCTACAAGCTTGTAGCCCTGCCTTTTACAAGGGCGATTTTTGATGAAAATGGGGAACGACTACCAGCAAGCTATGCGAATTTTTTGTTTGTGAATAATGTCCTGCTTGTGCCAACTTATGATGATATAAATGATGAAAAGGCGTTAAAAATTCTAGCTCAAGCTTTGCCTAGCCATAGGGTAGTGGGGATAGACTGCCGCTCACTTATTCTATGGCACGGAAGTTTGCATTGTGTAACTATGCAGATGTATGGGGCAGGGCTTTAAGCGTAAAGCTTAAGGCGTAAAATTAAGCGGAAGTATGGAGAAACTCGCTTAAGGTAGGCATTTGTAGTTCGTCATACAGCTCTTTTGCTTTTGTTTCGCCACAAAGTTCTTTTGTCAGCTCAAGGGCAAATACAACCGCTGTGGCAGGACCTGTGGAAGTAATAATGTTACCATTTTTAACAACAGCACTTGATTTTTTATTTTTCTTTTCCATATTGATTTGAGATTCACAGCCCGGATAACAGGTAAAATCCCCCTTTAGCACCCCTGCCTTATCAAGCACGATAGGGGAGGCACAAATAGCAGCAATAAGCTTTTGTGAGTTTTCAAACTGCTTGAGCCAAAGTGTTACGAGCTCGTTGTTGGCAAGATTCTGCATACCATTATAACCCCCGACTAAGATAATCGCATCAAAATCTTCACTATCAAACTCTGGCAAGGCATTATCAGCTTCAATAACGATATTGTGTGCTCCAAGCACTCGTTTATGAGAATCTAAACTTGCCAACACAACACGCACTCCAGCACGGCGTAAAATATCCACCACGCTCACAAGCTCTATTTCCTCAAAACCCCTAGCAATCGGCACCATTACATTTTTCATCACAATTCTCCTTATTCTCCTTGAATCCTTGAATTTTGCAAACACATTCTAGCATTGAAAGGGTAATATTGTGAGACAAGGGACGCACTATGGCAATATATAAAAAAGTTTGAAAAGTATAGTTTTCATAACTAAATTATGTTATAATCCCAAAATGTCTTTCAATATCTTTATCTTTTAAAGAAAACTTTAAAAATTCAAAGATTTCAAGGATTTAATAAACCAAAATGAAATATCCCTTAAATTATAATGAAATATCCCTTAAATTATAAAGACGAGTTTTCGCAGACATTGCTATTTTGGATTATGCGTTTTATCCGCTACAAGCTTACGACATTATCTAATCATCAAGTGTTAAATAAAGAGATGATTTTACAGGCGATTAACGCTCTAAGTAATGATGAGATTAGCTCCATACATCAGCTAGAATCTCTGTGTAAAAGTGTAAGAAAAGCCGGTATGATAGGGATAAACACCTACTCTACCCCACTGCTTAAGCTCTACACTTTCCTAACGCAAGGGCATTTTCACACTATGGAATCTATTGATGAAGAGGTGCTAAGCGATTTTTTGAGCGTTGAGACAAGCACACTTTCAAATGCGAGTAAGAAAAACTACCGCATCGCACTCATCGGGCTTTTTGGCTATATTGATAAGCAAAATGAGTTTGAGGGGAAGTCCTATGTCTATGACATTACGCTAAAAATCACCGCCCTGCAGGGCAAAAGTGGGCAAAAGCTCCCTGCGTATTTAAACCAAGATGAGCTAGAGCGATTTTTACAAGCCATTGATGAAGCAGAGCTTGGAGAAAAGGTTGCTGCGAGAAATAAGCTTATTATCAAACTTATCGTCTATACAGGTATTCGTGTGAGTGAGGCTTTGAATCTGCGTAGGAAAGATATATATCCGCACCTTGATTGCTATATTATTCAAATTCGGGGTAAGGGCAATAAACCGCGTGTGGCAATGATACGCCAAAGCCACATACAAAATCTGCTTGATGTGTGGCTCACACAGCGTCTATCTTTTGCTCCTTTGCACGATTTGCTTTTTTGTAATACAAAGGGCAAGGCTCTTACACAAAGCTATATCTATCAAAATGTAGAAAAGATTCTAGCCCAATCGGGAATCCGCAAGGAGAAAAATGGCGCACATATGTTGCGACACTCCTTTGCCACCCTACTCTATCAGCAAAAGCACGATCTTGTTATGGTGCAAGAAGCCCTAGGACACGCTGATTTGAATACAAGTCGCATTTATACACATTTTGATAGTAAGCGTTTGCGTGAAGTGGTAGGCGTTATGGATACTTTGAGTGATACGAGCGAGATGAGTAACACAGGAGGCTTGAGTGGGAAATCTTTGAGTGAAAAGGCGTTGGGTAAAGACGGCTTGGGCGAAAACATTACAAATCAAAAGGAGAGAGAATGAAAAATCAAGCAATAAGGCAGATTCTATATATTGGGCTTATCGGTGCATTTGCACTGAGTCTATGGCTGTATAATAATGAGCTGTATGGCGATGTGTTTCGCTTTATGCTTATTCCGCTTGGGGCTATGTGGCTCATTCAAAAGCGATTTATTCCGCTTAGAGCGTTGCTTGTGAGTTGTGTTATCATCTTTGGTATTGCCTTTGGGCTAAAACTTAGCTTTAACTATGCGGCACATACTTTTATGGATTCTGCGTGGGTAATGAAGGTTGTTGAGATTGCAAGGCGTCCCATTAATGGCGAATTTAAGGGATTTCCTAGCGGACATACTGCTTCTGCTTTCATCGCTGCGGCGTTGGCTTGGCAATATTTGGGTGTGCAATGGGGTGTATATCTTATTGTTTTGGCAGGATTTGTTGGGTATTCAAGGATTTTAAATTTATGGCACACGCCCCTGCAAGTTTGTGCTGGAGCGATCTTAGGCTTTTTTGGGACACTGCTTGTGCTAAAAGCTGTGAATAAATACCTTGACAAGCACTCAAGAAAAGGGATATAATCCGCCCCTTTAGGTTCTGCTTAGAATCTTAAATGGGGCTGATTGGCTTTCGACAGGAGCAAAGAGGCTTAGGTGCATGTGAGCTGGTAAGCTCTAAAACTACCACAATTCATAAACGCAAACAATACAAATTACGCTCCAGTTTACGCAAAAGTAGCGTAAGTTAATCGCTTTTGGAGCCGGTTTAAGACATTCTATTCTAGCTAGAATCTTAAGCTGTCATTCCCTGCTAGATGCTCTCCTTTCCACACCTTGAGTAAGGAGAAAAGATTTAGGTTGCTTGTGGATTCTGCCTTGGGGTGTTGGGTAGCCACAAAAAGATGTCAATGCCTACTAAACATGTAGATTCTTAAGATTATCTTACTTTTGGACTGGGGTTCAACTCCCCACAGCTCCACCATTTCCCACAATAAAAAATCAATGTGAGTTTTTAAGTATGTCAGTGAATCTGGGCGGATTTGCGGATTCTGTATGCTTTTGAGCGACACGCACTTGAGCAGGTTTTGGCACTTTTGCTACCGATAAATGGCTTATGGCAGACTTGACAATCTTTCTTTGCTTTATCAAGGCTTTTAAGCAGTGAAACCACTTCGCTATGGGTGAGTGAGTGTTTGCAATAAGGACATTCCATGATTTCTCCTTTTGAGCGAATTCTAGCAAAATAGTGCTACAAAATTGCAGAATTATATCACATTTTACAAAGTGTATTGCAACATTTTATAAAATGTGATACACTCCCAGCTTTCAATCTCAAAATTAAGGATTTTTATGACACATTTTTCACTTTTTACCCCATTTACATCAAAACACAAACCGCACAAGATTCTATCTCGTGTAGGAATCCCCACGGGAATCTATATAGGACTTATTTCTTTGTGTGCGAGTTATGTCCTTGCTGATGAACGCTACTCTGCTGAAAGTCGCTCTACCAAACTCTCTCCCCTTGTCTCTATCGCTCACCCCACAAATAATGCTAACATTAGCGTGGTTGATGATAGCTTTGTCCGCAATACACAGGCGAGTGATTTGCGTGAGGTGTTTGCTAAAGATGCGGAGATTCAAGTCGGCGGTAGCTCAAAAATCGCCCAAAAACTCTACATTAGGAGTTTTGAAGATAGAATGTTTCGCATAAAGCTAGATGGCATCACACAAGGGGGGAATCTCTTCCACCATCAAGGCAATTTGCTCTTTAGCCCCTATCTACTAAAAAGTATAGAGATAGAAAAGGGCTTAGCAAGTGCAGAATATGGTGCAAATGCCCTTGCTGGTGGAATCACCATTACCACAAAAAATGCCTTTGACTTACTCGGGGCAAATCGCAATTATGGGGCGTATTTTTCAATTGGCGGACAAAGTAATCGCGGCGTAGATTCAAGTGTGGCAACCTATGGCAAAATAACAAATAATCTAGGGTTGCTTGTAGGCTATGACTTTAATGACACGCCCTATTATCGTGCAGGTAATGGCTCCAAAGTCCCCTCTTCGCCATTTCGAGCCCATAATGCACTTTTTAAACTCACCTTTTTGCCAAATGAAAGCCACAGCCTTAATCTTAACTATCACTTCAATAAAGTAGATTCTACCGCACCTTTTGCGGCAAATGTCATCACGGGGCAGAATCCTGCGTTGTTTGATAACGCCTTGCTTTCGCATAGTGCAAGTCTTCAGTATGCCTATGCTTTGGGGGATAGTTTCAAACTAGAATGGAATAACTACTACTCGCACAAATCCCTTAAACTTTCATCAAAGGCTGCCGCCACAGCACAAAGTGAAGAAGAGAGTGAAATGGATTTAAGCTTACAGAATCTTGGGAGCGATTTAGTGCTAAGACATAGCTTTGGGGAACATAGCTTTAAATATGGGCTAAACTATCAGCTTATCGCCTCTCAAGCACATAATTTAGAAGGACACGCTTTGGAACACGGCAATCGTGGGAAAGAAATGGGGGCGGTATATGGGGGATTTATAGGCTTTAATTTTAATATGCTAGATTCTCTAAGTTTTGATCTTGGCTCTCGCTATGATGTGTATAATTACCAAGATAAAATCTCACAAACCCACAATACTCAAGGCTTTAGCCCTTATATCTCGCTTTTTTATGCCGCTACAAATGATTTAAGCTTTAAGCTCACACATAATTACAACACACGCGGTGCGATGCCCCTTGATGTCTCACTCCTTGCTAATCCCCACTCCCTTGTCCGCCCAAGGCTCAAAGCAGAGGGTATGTATAATACGGAGTTAAATATGGACTATGACAATAGTGTGTTGAGTTTGCACGCAAGTGTGTATTATCAATATTTGAAAAACTTTATAAATAGCTATACAAATAGCGGAGCGGAACACGACCACGGAGCAGGTGGTGGAGGCACACACGCACACGAAGATATGTATAGAGCAAATACTGATGGGCATATTGAGATTCTAGGCTATGAGGCGAGTGCTGGGCTTGATTTTTCATTTATAGATTTTCATATCGGCTTAGCTCAAAGTATGCCAAAGTATAATAATAAGCTCATTACCGATACTTTTGAGTTTGCCGCTGTGAGTGGGAGAAGCTACTATGCAAGTGTGGGATTAAGACCTTTTAGCTCATTGCCGCAGTTTCAGATTCTGTATTTAACACGATTTGTTGAGGGGCTTAAATATCAAGGCTACAATCTCTACTATAACGACATTGATTCTGTGGATAAAAAAGGCTATAACACACATAATATTTATGTAAGCTATGATGCGAGCAAGTATTTGAGTGTGCGTTTGGCGTTTTTAAATATTACCAACCAAACCTACACAAACCCTATGAGTCCAGCTAAAGAGCTATTTGCTAAAGGCGGTGGAACCCCCCTTTATGAACCCGGCTTTAATACAAAACTACAAGTCGCACTCTCCTTTTAGGAAAAATAGAATCTAAAAATACATTCTTTTGGTATAATCGCCTACTTTAGATTACAAATAAGGAGTTTAATAATGAATCTCTCAAAAGTATCAGTAGGCGAAAACCCCGATAAAGTCAATGTCATCATTGAAATCCCCTATGGTTCAAATATCAAATACGAAGTGGATAAGGATAGCGGCTTAGTTGTCGTGGATAGAGTGATGTATAGTGCGATGTTTTATCCGGCGAATTATGGCTTTGTCCCAAATACTCTAGCAGATGATGGCGATCCTGTTGATGTGCTTGTGCTAAATCCTTATCCGCTTCAAGCTGGAAGTATGATTGCTTCAAGGCTTATAGGTGTGCTTGTTATGGAAGATGAAAGCGGAATGGACGAAAAGCTCATTGCTGTGCCTGTTTCAAAGATTGACCCAAGCTTTGATAAGATTCGGTGTTTAGATGATTTGCCCCAAATCACACTTGATAGAATCAAAAACTTTTTTGAAACTTATAAGACTTTAGAGCCAAACAAATGGGTAAAAGTCAAAGAATACCAAGATAAAGCTACCGCTCAAGCGATACTAGACAAGTCAATCAAAGCCTACAAGGGCTAAATCCATACGCCAAAATTAAAAGGATTTTGTATGTTTCAAAAGATTCTTATAGCCAATCGTGGCGAAATAGCCGTGCGTATTATCCGTGCGTGCAGGGATTTACACATTAAAAGTGTGGCGATATATGCAAGGGCGGATAGAGACTGCCTCCACGTGAAAATGGCAGATGAATCTTATGAAATAAGCGATGATCCTTTGCGTGGATACTTAGATGCGGACTTGATTGTTGAAGTGGCACTAAAAGCCGAGGTTGATGCCATTCACCCCGGCTATGGTTTTTTAAGTGAAAACGCACATTTTGCTAAAAAGGTGCAAGAAGCGGGGATTACTTGGATAGGTCCAGATTCTAAAACGATTGCTAAAATGGGCGATAAGAATGCGGCGCGTGAAATTATGCAAAAAAATGGAATCCCTATCGTGCCGGGAACGGAGCCGCTCAATAATTACTCAACCCAAGAGATTGCCAAAATCGCACAAAAAATCGGTTATCCTGTGATTTTAAAAGCCAGTAGCGGTGGCGGTGGGCGTGGCATACGCGTTGTTGAAAAGCAAGAGGATTTGATAGAATCTTTTAATGCGTGTAAGCGTGAGGCAATGGCATTTTTCAAAAATGATGATGTATTTATGGAAAAATATATTGTCAATCCCCGCCATATTGAATTTCAGATTCTAGCGGATAATTATGGGAATGTCATTCATCTCTTAGAACGGGATTGCTCTATCCAACGCCGACATCAAAAGCTTATAGAAATCGCACCTAGCCCGCTCATTAGCGATGACTTACGCAGGAGAATGGGAGCTACTGCCAAAGCCGCAGCCAAAGCCGCACAATACACAAATGCCGGAACGGTTGAGTTTTTGCTTGATGAAAACAACACCTTTTACTTTATGGAGATGAATACACGCATACAAGTAGAGCACGGCGTTACAGAAGAGATTACAGGCTATGACTTGATAGGACGGCAGATTCGCATAGCACAAGGCGAGATTTTGGACTTAACCCAGCACGACATACGTGCCCAAGGCTTTGCGATAGAGGCTAGAATCAACGCCGAAGATGTGGCAAATGACTTTGTGCCAAATCCGGGCAAGATTACCACCTACTACCCTGCCCTAGGACCTTTTGTGCGTGTGGATAGCTGTATTTACAAAGACTATGTGATTCCACCTTTTTATGATTCTATGATAGCAAAGCTTATTGTGAAGGCTTCAAGCTATAACCTAGCGGTGAATAAGCTCTCTAGGGCGTTAAGTGAATTTACCATTAAGGGTGTGAAAACAACCATTCCATTTTTGATGAATATTTGTAATGACAAGGACTTTAGGCGGGGGCATTTTGATACTTCCTATATTGAAAGCAAAATTGCAGAGCTTATGCCAAAGCCTGAATCTAAGCCAGAAGATGATGTGGTAAGCGTCATCGCAGCAGCGTTAAGCGCGAGATATGGGGCTTAAAAGAATATGAAAAATGTCTATCAAAACACTTCACTTTTAGATAAAAGGGCTTGTGAGAAGTTTTCTCTCACACCTGAACTTCTTATGGAAAATGCCGCTAGTGCCTTAGAATCACTCATTGCTAAAATCACACATAAAGGCAGTGTGATTACGATCCTTTGCGGTGGGGGTGATAATGGCGGCGATGGCTATGCATTAGCTAGGCGTCTAAGCGGGGAATACAGCATTAGAATCTATCAAGTCAAAGAGCCAAAATCACCGCTATGTGTGAAAAACTATGAGCGCGCAAAGTTGTGTGAAGTAAAATTTATTAAAAAGATTCTGCCTTGCGATGTAGTGGTGGATTGTATCGTAGGCAGTGGGCTTAAGGGGGAACTGACACGCGAGATTATAGAGATTTTACAAGTGGCTCAAAAAAATGCTTGTTTATGCGTAGCCTGTGATGTGCCAAGTGGTTTAAGTGAATCTAGCACCCTTGCTTCCCATAACATAGCCTTTAAGGCACATCACACACTTTGTATGGGAGCGATAAACCTTGCTTGTCTTAGTGATGTAGCAAAAGATTTTGTGGGGCAGATTCACATTGGGAATCTTGGCATAAGTCAAAATCTCTATCAAATCAGCTCAAATATCAAAATGCTAGAATCAAGCGATTTAAAACTCCCACATAGAAAGATTCAAAATACACATAAAGGCGATTTTGGACATTTGGGCGTTTTTGCTGGAGAAAAGCTTGGTGCTTGTATATTAAGCGCACAAGCTGCCCTGCATTTTGGGGTTGGGCTAGTGAGTGTAGTAGAAAAGCAGAATCCACACACCGATTCTATACCCTTTACTTTAATGCAAAGCCCCGATGTGCCACAAAATGCTACGGTATTAGCCTTGGGTATGGGGCTTGGCGTGGAAAACTCTAAACTCGTTTTAGAATCCCTTATAGATTCTACTTCTAATGCCTTTACTTTGCCCTGCGTGCTTGATGCTGATGTGTTTCATACACCAAAGATTAAAGATTTTTTAGACACAACGCTAAGTCAGCAGACCTTAGACTTTTCACGCGAGATTGTTCTAACGCCCCACCCAAAGGAGTTTAACGCCCTTTTACAACATTGTGGCTTGGGGGAATATAACCCTAGCAAACGCATTCAAGCTATGCTAGATTTTACGCAGAAATACCCACACACAACGCTTTTGCTCAAAGGGGCAAATGTCTTTATTGCTAAGAGTGAAAAAATTTATATCAATCCGCTTGGTTCTAATGCCCTTGCTAAAGGTGGGAGTGGCGATGTGCTAAGTGGGCTTATTGCCGCCCTTTTAGCTCAAGGGTATAATGGGCTAAATTCAGCCCTGCAAGGCACTTTAGCTCATAGCATTGCCGCACAAAAATGCTTAAAGCATATCGCAGACTTTGGACTTACCCCAAATCATCTATTACAAGCCATTAGCACACTGCGTTAAAATACATTATAAAGGATTATTATGACTGATACATTGCAAATAGGAAAACACACTTTTACTTCGCGTCTTATCGTGGGGAGTGGGAAATACAAGGATTTTGCCACGACAAAAGAAGCGACTTTAGCAAGTGGAGCAGAAATCATTACCGTGGCGGTAAGGCGTGTGAATATTATGGATAATAAGAGTGAGAATCTGCTAGAGACTTTTAAAGACACAAAGATTGAGTTTCTGCCAAACTCCGCAGGGTGTGTGAATGCTAAAGAAGCTGTTACACTTTTTCGCCTTGTAAGAGAAGCCACAGGTATTGATTTTATCAAGCTTGAGATTATTGGCGATACGCAAAAAACGCTCTATCCCGATGTGCTTGAAACACTAAATGCCACGGAGATTCTAGCAAAAGAGGGCTTTTGTGTGCTGACTTACACAAATGATGATCCCATTATGGCAAAAAGACTTGAAGATGCTGGGGCAAGTGCGGTAATGCCTCTTGCTGCTCCTATTGGCAGTGGGCTTGGGATTCAAAATCGCTATAATATTGCTTTTATCAAAGAAGCCATCAAAGTGCCATTGATTGTTGATGCGGGTGTGGGCTGTGGCAGTGATGCGAGTATTGCTATGGAGCTTGGAGCTGATGGCGTTTTGACAAATACAGCTATCGCACAAGCACAGAATCCCACGCTTATGGCAGAAGCGATGAAATACGCCGTGCAGGCTGGGCGTTTGAGCTACCTAGCTGGGAGAATCCCACGCAAAGCCTATGCGAGTGCGAGTTCGCCCATTGATGGAATGGCAAATCTAGGCTAGATTCTAAAAAATATGTGGTGATAGAATCTAGGCTTGAAAAATAAAATATGAAAGATAAGCTTTTTACCCAAAATACACACAAGCAGTTTGAGTTTGACGCACAAGTAGCAAGTGTATTTGACGATATGCTTGAGCGTTCAATCCCGCATTACAGGGAAGTGCTGGATTTGATTGTGGATTTTTGTATGCTGAATCTAAGTGATGGGATACAAAATGTAAATACGCAATCTCCGCTTATTTATGATTTAGGTAGTTCCACAGGCAGCACACTTCTAGCCTTGTATCACGCAATATATAAAGAAAATAACAATATGAACGCAAAGTTTGTGGGCATTGATAATTCACAAGCGATGATAGAAAAGGCAAGGCTTAAAGCACAAGCGTATGGGGCTAAGATTAGCTTTGAATATGCGGATTTGTTAGAATATGACTTTTTGCCCTCACGCATTATTCTTGCCAATTATATTTTGCAGTTTATCCGCCCTATGCAGCGGCAAAACCTGCTCCAAAAGATATATGATTCTTTAGAATCTGGCGGGATTCTTATCGTGAGTGAAAAAATGACAAGTCATCATAGAATCCTTGATAGGCAAATGATAGAGCGGTATTTGCGGTATAAAATGGAGCAGGGCTACACGCAATATGAGATAAACAAAAAGCGTGAGGCATTAGAAAATGTGCTTATCCCATTTAGCCTTGAAGAGAATATGGCACTGCTAAAAAATGTCGGTTTTAGCGGAGCTGAAGTACTGTTTAAATGGGTGAATTTTGGAAGTATTATCGCGGTGAAATAGACTTATAAAAATTATTTAATTTCATCACTATTCTCTCTTACACTCCCCCCCCCCCTTGTTTTGTTTTTTTTTTTTGTATCCTAGCACCTTTTAAACTTTACGCCACTTTTTTAAAATAGGTTCAAGGATATTTATGTTTTTTTCCTATCCGCTAGATTCTACACTTCTTTTGCGTAAGAAAAAATCGCTTAAGAGACAATTGCTAGATACTTTACAAACGAATACAGAATCCACTTTACACAAAAATATTGCTATTTTGGGTGGATCTAGCACGCAAGAAGTATGTGATATGCTTGAGCTATTTTTGCTTGATTGCGGGATTGTGCCGCATTTTTATCAAAGTGAATATAATAAATTTTATGAAGATTCTATTTTTGAAAATAAAGCTTTGAAGGATTTTAAGCCAGATATTATCTACATTCACACGAGCTTTGTTAATGTGCGTTTTGATGAGAGTGAATGGGCGGCTTTTACTCAAGTGTGGCAAAGTCTAAGCGATACATATCAATGTGCGATTATTCAAAATAATTTTGAATTGCCTCCGTATAGAATCTATGGCAATCTTGATTCTATCCTGCCGAGTGCGAAAACGCAGTATATCCACACGCTGAATGCGAAAATCCACACAAAAATATATGAAACCCCAAATCTCTATATACACGATATTTGCTATCTTTCAGCTAGTCTTGGACTAGAAAAATGGTATGACTTCTCGCTCTATGCAAGGACAAAATATGCCCTAAGTCTTGAGTGCATACCACATCTGGCGCAGAATCTAAGCCATATCATCAAAGCGATTTTTGGTATCAATAAAAAGGCTTTGGCGCTTGATTTAGACAATACGCTGTGGGGAGGTGTGATAGGCGATGATGGCTTAAGTGGGATACATATAGGAACAGAAACACCATTGGCAGAGAGCTATACGCTCTTTCAAAAATACATTAAAGACTTAAAAGATCGTGGTATTATGCTGAGTGTCTGCTCTAAAAATGAATATGAAAATGCTAAAAATGGCTTCACACACCCTAGCTCCATTTTGCGATTTGACGATTTTATGAGTTTTCAGGCAAATTGGAATCTAAAAAGTGAGAATATAAAAGTCATAGCTAAAGAGCTAAATATTGGGCTAAACACACTTGTATTTATTGATGATAATCCAACTGAAAGACATCTTGTTTCACAATCTCTGCCAAGTGTAGCCGTCCCAGAATCTCACAACCAACAAATTGACAGAGATTCTCAAGCTGTCTCTCAAATGCTTGGCGTAGATGTGCTAGATTTTATCCCCCATATTGATAAAAATGGCTATTTTGAAAGCATCTCTGTATCACAAGAGGATTTAGAGCGTAATAGCTACTATACGCAAAACAAGGCAAGAGATGAGGCTTTAAGTGCATTTACAAACTATAACGAGTTTCTTCAAAGCCTTGCTATGAAAGCCCAAATTATTCCATTTTCCCCTCTATTTATGGAGCGTATAGCACAGCTTACAAATAAAACAAATCAGTTTAATCTCACCACTAAACGCTATACACAAGCCACTTTAGAATCCATAGCAAAAGATTCTAGCTTTATCACATTGCAGGGGCGGCTAAAAGATAGGTTTGGCGATAATGGGCTTATTGCCCTACTCATCGCAAGAATAGAGGATAAAACGGCACATATTGATTTATGGCTTATGAGCTGCCGTGTCCTAAAGCGGACAATGGAGTATGCTATGCTTGATACCCTTATCAAACACGCAAAAACTAAGGGCGTGAAAACACTTATAGGTTACTACTACAAAACGCAGAAAAACGCTATGGTAGCAGATTTATATAGCGATTTTGGCTTTAGCTTGAAAGCACAAGATGGCGATGATAGCATTTGGCAGCTTGATATAGACAAGTATAAGCCCAAAGCTTATTTTATAGGAGTAAATGATGACTAAAGAAGCAATTCATAGTAAGGTGCAAGATATTTTTAGAGATATTTTTGATGATGAGACACTCAATATTGCAGAGCAAACTCATAGTGAAGATATTGAAGAATGGGATTCTTTAAGTCATATTAATTTAGTTGCTGCGATTGAAAAAGAGTTTTGCGTTAAATTTGCATTGGGCGAACTGCAAGAGCTTAAAAATGTCGGTGATATGCTGAATCTTATTATCAAAAAGCGTGTGTAAAATGAATGCTTACACATTTGATGAGATTAGCATAGGGCATACAGAAACTTTTGAGTTTAGTGTGAGTGAAGAAAAAATGGATACATTTTTAAAGCTTACCAATGATACAAATCCTTTGCATATAGATTCTACTTACGCAAAGCAAAATGGCTTCAATTATCGCGTAGTGTATGGAATGCTAAGTGCGAGCTTTCTATCAACCTTTGCAGGTGTATATCTCCCCGGTAAGTTTTGCTTACTGCACGAAGTGGCTATTGGATTCTTAAAGCCTGTGTATGTCGGCGATATGCTAAAGATTACAGGAAAAGTGATAGAAAAGCAAGAAGCATACAAGCAAATCACTATTAAAGTGGCTATTGAAAATACGGGGGGAGGGGTAAAACCATTTAAAATTGCCAAAGGACATATCAAAGCGGGTGTTTTACACTAGAGATTTTACACAAGGGGACAATATTGAAAGATTCCATTCTTATTACCGGAGCAAGTTCTGATTTGGGTGTATCGCTTATTCAAAGGCTAGATTCTAAAGCTACCATTTTTGCACTTTATCATAGCAATAATGTTTTCAAACAACAATGTTTTAGTGATAGGCACATTATTCCACTGCAATGTGATTTGAGCGATATACATCAAATACAAGCGATGATAACACATATTCAAACCATAGCTATACCTAACAAGATCGTTCATTTAGCTTCCCCTAGAATCTGCAATACACATTTTGGCAAACTTGCTTGGGAGGATTATAAAACACATTTAAGTATCTCTTTGGAATCCATATTTCACATTCTTCAAGCCTTTATACCGCAGCTTGTAAGGCAAAAAGATAAGCGGGATAAAAAGGTAGTCTTTATGCTTTCAAGCTGCACTATGGGCGTGCCACCTGCGACGCTAAGTCATTATGTAACAGCAAAATATGCACTTTTAGGCTTACTTAAATCGCTCACAAGTGAGTATAGAAGCAAAAATATTCAATTTAATGCCATCTCTCCATCAATGATTGAAACAAAATTTCTATCAAATATAAATGAAAAAATAATAGAGCTAAACGCCTATAATCACCCGCTTAAACGCAACGCTACAATAGATGATGTCCTACCTACACTGCTCTTTTTGCTAAGCAGAGAATCTAACTACATTAATGGCGAAAATCTCATCATATCTGGCGGAGAGGTGTTTTAATGCTATTTTCATCATATATCTTTATTTTTGCCTTTTTACCTGTGGTGTTTTGTGTGTATTTTATGCTTAATCACAAAGGCTTTTATAGGACTTCTATTGTGTGGCTTACATTTGCTAGTTTATTCTTTTATTCATATTGGAATATTATGTATCTGCCGCTTTTGCTACTCTCCATTGGCTTTAATTATACGATTTCTGGCTTTATGCTAAAAGCTCAAGAGAAAGCAAAGCTTGGCAGTATGCAATTTTTGAGTAATAAAAAATTGCTTTACATCGCAATTATTTTTAATATCTCATTACTTTGCTTTTTTAAATATATGGACTTTTTTATAGAGAATGTGAATCTGGTTTTTGGCAGTGACATTGGGCTACTTCATATTGTGTTGCCTTTGGGGATTAGCTTTTTTACTATTACGCAAATTGCGTTTTTGGTGGATTGCTATGAAGGTTTGGTGAAAGAGAGAAATCCTATCAATTACGCACTTTTTGTTACATTTTTCCCTCATCTTATTGCCGGTCCTATTTTGCATCATAAAGAGATGATGCCCCAATTTGC
The DNA here is from genome assembly GCF_000284635.1 of Helicobacter cinaedi PAGU611. Taxonomy (NCBI): domain Bacteria; kingdom Pseudomonadati; phylum Campylobacterota; class Epsilonproteobacteria; order Campylobacterales; family Helicobacteraceae; genus Helicobacter; species Helicobacter cinaedi. Next base: position 980,442 of record NC_017761.1, read on the forward strand.
CGATACGAATAATAAGATTCTAAACTATAAGAATCTCTCTCTTGGGCTATTTCTCTTTTCCATTGGCTTATTTAAAAAAGTAGTCATTGCTGATAGTTTTGCAAGGTGGGCGAATGCTGGATTTAGTGTGGTAGAAAATGGCGAGATTCTTAATTTTTTTGAATCTTGGGCGAGTATTTTATGCTATGCTTTTCAGCTCTACTTTGACTTTAGCGGATATAGTGATATGGCTGTGGCTTTGGGACTTATGTTTAATATCAAACTGCCTATTAACTTTAACTCCCCATTTAAAGCGTGTAATATTTCTGATTTTTGGCGTAGGTGGCATATAAGCCTTACAAATTTCATCACCACTTATATCTATACGCCTATGATTAGAGCTTTTAAGAATCCTACATTTGCCAAAATGATGGTGGCTACATTTTTGACTTTTCTCATCGCTGGAATCTGGCACGGATCTGGCTGGGGCTTTGTGATATTTGGGGCTTTACACGGCTTAGCCCTTGTGATCCATCAATATTGGAGTAAAAAATGGAGTAAGATTCTACAATTTAAGTTTCCAAAGATTCTAGGTTGGCTACTCACTTTTCTACTCGTGCTTGTGGCTTTTGTATTTTTTCGTGCTGAAAATCTGCAAGGGGCGGTGAATCTGTTAAAGGGAATGTTTGGTGGGGACATAGTCTTACCTAGCTTTTTAGAATCTAGGCTTAGATTCTTAAGTGAATATGGGATTCAATTCCATTGGTGGTTAGAGCAGATAGAGGGGAGCTTTATAACGCCATTGTGGATTCTAGGGGCTTTTATTGTGTGTTTGTGTTTCAAAAATAGTGTGGAACAAACAGCACATTTCAAGCCTACAAGATTCAATCTTTTTACAACCGCTCTTTTTTCGCTTATAGCTTTTCTTTCCATTGATAAAGCACAACAATTTTTATATTTTAATTTTTAAGGAGCAAAGATGAAATATAAAAAGTTTGTTTTATCTTATTTTATGATTTTGCTTATATTTGGACTACTGCTTGTAGGCATATTTTATTATCTCTCTAGAATCTTTGAACATAATAGCTTTGAAAGCATTGTGAAAAGACAACTGGAGCAGAACTCCATTTATGGCACAGCATTAAATGAAAATGTCTTTGCCTACAAGCTTGAGCTAGTGAAGCAGATAAAGCCAAAGATTATAGCACTTGGTGGCTCTAGGGTATTGCAATTTAGGGAGGAGTTTTTTATAGATTCTTTTGTGAGTGCGGGTAATGCGATGAATACACTCAAAGAAGGGAGGTTGTTTTTAGAAGAAGTATTAAAGTTTTACAAACCTGAAATAGTCATCTTAGGGCTTGATATTTGGTGGTTTAATGCTTTATATCCAAACTATGAGAAGGGAGTGTATTTTAATATAACAGGGACAAATATTAGCACAACAAAGATACTTGATATAGCAAAACATATTTACAACCAGCAATTCTTTCAATCTCAATATCTCTTAGATAATCATTTTATTGCAAATCCTTATAGCCATCTTGATTCTTTAGGACTAAATGCTATGTATAATGGCAGGGGCTTTTTCAAAGATGGCTCATATGTATATGGAGAAATTTTCAAAGATGAAAAGACAAAGGATGCTAATTTTGCTGACACATTGTGGAGGATAGAAAATAGTAATTCACAATTTGCTTATGCTTCTCACATAGATGTAAAGCGTATGCAGGATTTATTTGACATACTTAATATTTTGAAAAAACACAACATACAAGTTGTTATTTTTATCCCTCCTCTTGCTCCAAGCATATATAAAGCTATGCAGGAGAAGCAAGAGAAATATGCGTATATTGATGAGCTTTTTACAAGCCTAGAAAAAAATTACATAACTTTTTTTAATTATTATAATCCAGCAGTGCTAAAAGATGATGATTGCGAATTTTTAGATGGCTTTCACGGAGGAGATGTGTTTTATGTGAGAATCCTTGTAGATATGGCACAAAAAAGTGAGATATTACAACCCTATGTCAATATGCCCTATCTCACAGAGCTGATACGCACACATAAAGGCAGAGTATTTTCTAAAGATTCTATCAGCGATTTAAAAGAGCAAGATTTTTTGAATTTAGGGTGTGGGAAGTAAGGCTATCTCCCTTTTTTCTTTTTATTGTCCCCCCCCCCCCCTTTTTTTTTTGCACCGCCTTTCTACTACTTTTTTGCCCTTTTTGTTTATTACTCGTGTCGCAGGGCGTCAATGGGGTTAAGCTTTGAAGCGCGTCTAGCTGGGAGATAGCCAAACAAGATTCCAATAAAAGCAGAAAACAAAAAGGCAACAATGGCTGTTGGCACATCAAAAATAAATGGAATCTCCATATAATAGCTTAATCCAAGTGAAGCAAAAAACGCCCATATAATCCCAATCAAACCACCAAAGGAGCTTAGTGTAATAGATTCAATCAAAAACTGCATAAGCACCTCACTTTGCAACGCCCCAATCGCCATACGCGTCCCAATCTCCTTTGTCCGCTCGGTTACAGAAACAAGCATAATATTCATAATGCCAATACCCCCAACAATCAAACTCACCCCCGCTATCATACCCAAAAGCCCTGTTAGCCTTTTTGTCGTGGAAGTAAGTGTTTGCTCAATTTGCTTAGTATCCATAATCTCAAAGGAATCTTTCTCACCAACGCGGACATTTCTCACTTCACGCAAAGCCTGAGTTAAAACAGGAAGTATTTCTGTGGAATCGGCATTATCCTTTGCCCTAAGCATTAAGCGATTAACAAAAAAGAGTGAGTTATTCCCTGAAACAGAGCGTAAAAACGCCTTCATAGGCAGTAAAATCACATCATCTTGATCATTTCCCATACCGCCCTGCCCTTTAGATTCTAAAACGCCTATACATTCACATACAATGTTATTTAAGCGGATTTTCTGCCCGAGCGGATTACTCTCATTAAAAAGATTTTTTCGCACAGATTCGCCTATCAAGCAGACATTACTCCCCACACGATATTCATTTTCTTCAAAGCCCCTGCCCTCACTACTATCCCATTGCGTTACTTCAAAAAAGCCTTCCGTTACGCCTTGAGCCTGTGTAGTGGTATTTTGAGATTGAAATTGCAGCACAACTGAACTTTGCGAGATGGGTGCAACAGCTTGTATATAATCTTGTGTAAGGGCTTGTAGCCTTTGGGCTTCTTGCAAACTAAAATTACGGCGTAAATTTGCCCCACTTGGATTCATAGCCCTTGCAGGAAACACAAGCAAAAGATTGCTTCCAAGTGAAGAAATTCTATCTGTTATCATTTTGGTTGTGCCATTGCCTATGCTAATCATCACAACAACCGCCCCAACGCCAATAATCACGCCAAGCATTGTCAAAAATGCGCGTAGAAAATTCCGCCTTATCTGCCGAAAGGCTAACATAAAGGCATTGAGTATCATAAATCCCCCTTAGAATCCATCTCTAAAGTATCAGTAGTTATAGAATCCGCCCTTAAAGATTCAGCCTTTTGAGCGTTTAAAGTATCGCTTTGTGAATCAGCCACCAACTTACCATCTAAAAAATGCAATTCTCTCTTGGCATATCTCGCCATATCCGGCTCGTGCGTTACCATAAGAATCGTAATGCCTAAACTTTGATTTAAGCTCTTTAGAATCTCCATTATCTCCACACTTCTTTTGGTATCAAGATTCCCCGTTGGTTCATCGGCAAGTAAAAAAAGTGGTTCCTGTGCGATCGCCCTAGCGATAGCCACTCTTTGCTGCTGTCCGCCACTTAGCTTGGCACTTGTATGCTCTGCCCATTCTCTAAGCCCTACTTTATCAAGCGCTTTCAAGGCTATCTCTTCACGCACTGCCTTTTTCACCCCACGATACATCAAGGGTAGCTCCACATTTTCAAGTGCCGTTGTGCGGGGCAGGAGATTAAATCCTTGAAAAATAAAGCCTATATAATTGCGGCGGAGCAAGGCGCGTTCATTGTGAGATAAGCTAAACACATCTATATCCCCAAAGTGATATTCTCCACTACTCCCCACATCAAGTGTGCCTAGAATATTGGCAAGGCTTGATTTACCCGATCCACTAGGACCCATAAGGGCGACAAACTCCCCCTTATCTATCTGCAAACTCACGCCCTTTAATGCTTCAAACGCACTCTCTCCCTTGCCATAAGTCTTATGAATATTTTTTAGGACAATAAAATTACGAGATTCCATATCTCTGCCTTACTTCATCTTTATATTTGTAATGATGGGCGTTGTTTCATCAATTCCACTTAGAATCTGCGTAAAATTCCCATTGCTAATGCCTAGCTCCACGCTCACAGATTCTGCCTTGCCATTGTTTAGAATCCACAGAGTCCCCGTTTTTGTATGAGATTTTTGTTTGCTATGAATCTGTGCTTTGGGGCGAGGTGGCGGGGCAAACATATTCCCAAGAGATGAGCTAGTTTTTTTACCCCCCACTTTTTGCAAGGATTTGTTTAAGTCAAAATACAAAGCCGAGCTTGGCACAAGCAGGACATTTTCTGCCTTTGCGGTGATAATATCAGCTGTGGCACTCATATCGGGGCGTAAAAGCAAGGATTTGTTATCTACTTCAATTTTAGCACGATAGATGACAATATTAGAGCTAGAAGCACTAGAACTGCTAGAGCTTGAACTTATTGTGCTGCCATCACCTGAACCAAAATTCACACGATTAACCTTTGCGTGAAAGATTCTATCTGGATAAGCATCAACACTAAAAGTAACTTCCTGCCCCTCTTTAACCTTGCCAATATCTGCTTCTGAAATACTCGCATACAGCTGCATTTCTTCTAAATTTTCAGCCACCTTAAATAATGTCGGTGCTTGAAAACTCGCCGCCACACTCTGCCCTACTTCCACATTGCGAGAAAGCACAATACCATCAACGGGGGATATGATGATAGAATTTTTTAAATCAATTTTAGCACTTTCAATGCTTGTTTGAATCTCCACAATGGAAGCGCGTTTAATGTCCACATCAGCCCCTGCACTTGTATAGTTTGTCTTAGCATTTTGTAGCTCTAAAAGTGAAGGTGAAGCTCCATTAGTCGCATTATATAGCTCTTGTAATCTATCATAATTCCACTTTTTATCCTTTAAAGTTTGCTCACTTGCTTTGAGCTGGGCTTTGGCGGAATTAAGCTGTGCGGTGTATTTAGCAATCTGCTGATTGATACTATCAGGATTGATACGCGCTAGAATCTGCCCCTTTTTGACTTCATCATTTTCTTCTACTAGCACTTCAAGCACAAGCCCGGATATAACACTGCCGATTTCCACTTCATTCACAGGGGAAAGTGAGCCAGAAGCCGAAATGCTTGAATGTATATTGCCCCTTGTTGCGTGTGTGGTTTCAAAGCTAATTTTTTCTTCAAATAGCCACCATACAAGCCAAGAGCTTATAATGATAGCCACTAAAACAACGATGATAATGCCCCACGCTAATGGAGTAAGCTTTTTTCTTATTTTTTTTGGTTTTAATGTTTGGTAGAGATTCATTATTTTTCCCCTTTTGGTAAAGTGTCGGTTTGAGTATTGAGTTGAGCTGAAGTATCTAGTGCAAGATTCCCGCCTAATGCTTTAAAAAGCGTGATAAGTGAGAGAATCTCATTTGTCTTTACGGTAAAAAGCTGTGTTTGCGAAGAAAGATAGGTATTTTCCTGCGTTAAAAAATCATTTGTATCAAGCAATCCACGCGTATTTTTAGCCCTATTGCTTTCATAGGCTTTTATTGCTACTTCATAGGCATTTTGCGTATTTTGAGTTTGTCGTTTTTTAGATTCTATATCAAATAAGGCATTTTCAATTTCGCCCAAAGCGGTGTTAATATTATTTTGCAAGGTGTAATACGCCTCTTTACTTAGCTCCTTTTGAATAAGGTAGTTTTGCTTTAAAGATGTGCGATTAAGAAGCGGGGCGGTAATGGAATTTGCGATTTGAAACACAAGCGAGCCTGCCCCTGCACTACTATATAGAATCTCGCCCACAGAACCACTTAGAGAAATGCTAGGCAACCTTGCAGCTTTTGCATTAGTTTGCTTGTAAAGTTGAGAATGTAGGGCGTATAGGCTAGATTCAATATCGGGGCGGGATAGCAGAATCTCACTTGGCATTTTATCTATGTAAAAAGTCGTAATTTGCGGAAAGCTATAAGTAGATTCCATAAAATCTATATGTTTATGTAGTTCACCAGATTCGATGTTTAATAGCACAAGCAGGGCGTTTTTATTTTGTTCAAAGGTGTAAAGTAAGCTCTCATAATTGTTTTTTTGTGTCGTGGTATTTGCTACAAAGCTTTGATGTGTCGCAATGTCAATAAGCCCAACTTGCAGTTTTTCTGCATTAATAGATTCTATATGTTGAAGATTTTCAAGTGTGTTTTTGGCTAAAAGCAAGGCATTGGCATTTTCACGCAATGTGAAGTAGAGACTTGCCACTTCAGCAATGAGTGAGATTTGTGCGTAGGCAAGGTTACTTTGAGCGGTAGCATAGTCTTTTTTACTTGATTGTCGCAGGGCATTAAGCTTACCAAATAAGTCAATCTCCCAGCTCATACCCACACTCGCATTTACAGAGTTTGCTCCCGGGCGAATCATCGTGCTTTGCGAAAGGGTGCGTCTATCAATATAGCTTGAGTTGATAGATCCATTAATTGTAGGCAGCATACTTGCGGTGTTGATTTTCACTTGCGATTTGGCTTGTTTGATACGAGATGCCATTGTCAGCACATTGGTGTTGTTTTCTAGTGCTATATAAAGCAGGGAATGAAGTGTCTTGTCATCAATAAGGGCTATAAATTGTCTTAGGCTAAAAGGCTCATCATCTGTGTGATTTTGGGGAGATTGTAGATTCTGTTGCGTTTTGGAATCTTGTGAATCTTTAATGAGTGAAGGGGCGTTGCGAAATTGCTGTGGGATATGCGTTTGCGTAGCAGTCTCTTCAAGGCTTGGAATCTTGGTGCTACACCCTGCAAAAATACAAACAAGCAAGATTTTATAAAAAACCTTAAAAAGCGTTGTTTTATCCACTAGAATCCTTAATAAAAAAATAAAGCTTGGCATACTATTGAAAAAATGTGAATTTTAAGTGAAGTTTAAAAAAAAGAAATACAATATGCATCCTCTCAAAATTTTACTATAAAAGGAGTGTAATGAGGTATGTCTATTCAGTTTTAGTGCCATTATGGCTGATTTTAATGACTGCGTGTTCTCATCAAGGGGCTTTGCAAACTTTCAACGAACACTATTATGGTGGAGAGGATACAAAGGCTTATGAATACGCAAAATCACAAGCAGGAGATTCTGGAGATGTCTTATGGAATCTGCAAGCGGGTGTCAGTGGCTTTGGCTCATCACAAGAAGATGTTGCAACTTTGCTAGAACAAGGAGAGGGATTGTTTAGCAAATATGAATCTGAAGGCTTGATGGGTGGCTTATTTGGCAATGTGGGTGCTGTGCTTGTGAATGAAAATGTCAAAACCTATCGTGGCAATATCTATGAGGGCGTTTTATTTAACTACTACAAAGCGTTAAATGCTATGGAGCTAGGAGATTACGCTTTGGCTCGTGTAGAGTTTAATAGAGCAAATGACAGGCAACGCAGGGCAAAGGAGTATTTTAGAAAAGATATTAATAAAGCAATGGAAGAAAGCAAGAAGGAAAATGCTTCAAATGAGGATCTTAAAAATATTAATGCTAGACATACCAAGGAAAGCACAGCTTCTATTTTAGAATCTCAATATAGCAACCTTAAAAACTTTAATATCTATGAAGGCTTTATTAATCCTGCTGTGAGTTATGTGTCTGCGTTGTTTTTTATGAGTGAGGCTGACTACTCAAAAGCGACTGATTTATACAAAGAAGCCTATGGAATCACACACGCTTATGTAATCAATCAGGATTTAGAAGTGATGAATAAACGCAAAAGGGGTGATAAAACAAAATACACTTGGTTTATCATAGAAGATGGCAAAAGTGCTTCACTTGAAGAGCTGTCCATTGACTTACCTGCATATCTTGTAAGTGAAAGTGTCTTGCACGTGGGCGTGTCAATCCCACAACTGAAAGAGGGTATCCCAAGTGCAAGTTTATACCAAGCAGTGAGTCATAAGAACAAGAGAGAATACAAGGCTTTTGAAGTAAGTGATACCGATGGTATTATTGCAAATGAGTTTAGTGAAAAACTCCCTTTTATCCTTACTCGTGCTATAAGCTCTGCCATCTTAAAGGCAACAACTCAAGCGACTTTAAATAATGTGGGTGGCGATCAGTTTGGTGCGACTGGAGCGATTGTAGGATCGCTTGTTGGAGCGGCTTATTCTGCAGCTACAAACAATGCTGATGTGCGTATCACAACAGCTCTGCCAAAGCGAGTTTTAGCTCTGCAAGTGCCAAATAATGCGTTAGATTTTGCACTTCAAGCCGATGGCAACACATTGTATGAAGTAAGTTTTTCTTGCAAAAAAGATACAGAAAGCGAGAAAAAAGTAAGCAATGTTATTGTTTTGTGCGATAAAAATGATAACATTCTTTATCTGCGTTCAAAAGGTAAAAATCCAACTTATCAAATTCTAAAAGGAGGAATCAATGAATAAGAAGTTAGTAGCGTGTGGAGTGGCTTTAAGCACACTTCTCATAGCTGGGTGCGGTGGCGGACCTGAATATGTAGATGCGTCAAATTCTAAGGCGTATGCGAGTATGGGCTTAGACTATCACGATATTGAAAAAGCAGCAAGTGATAGTGTGCAATCGCTTCTAAGCAGTGCTCAAGTGCGTGAAATCTCACAAGGTGGGAAGAAAAGAGTCGTTATGATTTCTGGTGTAATTAATGACACTATGCAGACGATTGATACCGACCAGCTTAGTCGTAAGATTACACGCGATATGAGAAATAGTGGTAAGTTTGTGCTTACTCTGGCTCAAGGGGCAAAGACTGAAAAAGGCATTGATATGGCAAGAAGTGCGCGTGATAATGATGAGTTTGATCAACGCACAACCATAGAAAAAGGCAATCTAAAATCTGCCGAGCTTTCACTCTCTGGGAAAATCGTGCAAAAGAACACAAAAGTTGGCTCAAAGCAACGCACAGATTACTTTTTCTTACTTACACTGACCAATCTTAAAGATGGAACTGTTGTCTGGGACGATGAAGTCAATATCATCAAGCTTGGCTCAAACTCATCGGTAACTTGGTAAGATTCTAAAACTAAAAACAAAGGAGATAAAATGAATACAAAGGCAAAATTGTTAGCAGGAAGTGTTGTAGCGGCATTATTACTCATTGGCTGTGGTGGCGATGATTCACTTGGGGTTGGCGGTAAAAGCATAGATAAAAAAGCACTTAAGGCTCTCAATCTTAAAGGTGCACCAAATTGGGTGCTTAATGCTGGACAAGGCGATATGAGTGCTATTGGAGATGCGGAAATTGTAGGTGGAGATTTAGGCTTTGCGCGCAATGAAGCCCTTGCTTTAGCTAGAGATGAAATCGCACGACAAGTTTCAGTAAGTGTTAAAGGCTCACTTTTAAATGCTAAAAGCAAAACTAAAAGTGATATGGGCGATGCGAGTATGCAGTCTATCACAGAGGAAATTACAAAACAAAGCACAGATACGATTCTTAGTGGGACAAAGCAAACTGACACTTGGATAACTGGTGATGGCTCACGCATTTTTGTTCTTGCAAAGCTTGATGAAGGTAACAAAGCAAAACTTGAAGCAAATGTAAAAAAGCAAATTGCTCAAAACAGGCTTATCCCCAATGATATGAAGCGAGAAATGCTGGAAAACCTTGATTTAAGCTCTAGTGCTGAATAAAGATTGGTAGAGAATGCGGTTAATAGGTATCTTAGCGATAGGGGCTGTTTTTTGGTTGGCTGGTTGCGGTGGCGATTCGCCTAAACAACCTACTTGGTTTGGTAAAAACGCACAAAGTGAAGCTTTTATGATTGGCTTTGGTAGTGCCAAAACGCTTGATGTCGCCAAAGCAAGAGCATTAAGTGATATAAGCAATCAGCTAAGTGTGCAGGTGAGTTCGCAGTTTAAATCACACACACAAAGGCAAGATTCCCATATCACACATAGTGCGAGTAATGAAGTCAAGCTTGATACGGCTGGGATTGAGCTAAGTGATGTGAGCTATGTCAAAGATGAGTTTAAGGACAATCAATATTTTGTCCAAGCTCAGATTCCAAAAGCTTCACTCATTAAGCAGTTTCAAAACTCATTTAACAAAGAGTATGGTGCTTTAAACTTTAATAGAATGTCGCAATGCAGTAGCATTTCAATCAAAGACAAAATGCGTCTAGCGTATGCATTAGATAAACTTAGTCTTTATGGAATGCTTTTGCACTCGCTTGGTGTGAATACAAGGGATCTTTCAGCACTTGAAGATACGCTTTCAAAAAACTCACCCTTGCCTACTACAAGACTTCAGATTCAGGGTGCAGCTGGGGATATTGTGGCAGCAGAGCTTGAAAAGGAGTTGGGAGAATTCTACAACTTTGACTTAGAAGCGGAAAGTGTGATTCAAGTCAAGCTTAAGATGAATCTTATTAATGGAAATACGATTAAAGCTGATGCGGTTATGACTATTTATGATTGTCGCAAAAATGCTGTATTTACAACAAGTGTGAGTAACACACATCAAGGCAACAATATTGATGATTCTCTTAGCTTTACTACTAAACGCATAGGTGTTCAGCTCTACAAAAAACTCCAAGAGTGGGTAGAGGGATAAAACTCTCTAGGCATTTTGAAATGGCTTCTCCTTATGGGGAGCCAAACTTACTTCTTTTTGACTATGGCATTGCTCTAAAGATTTTAGATTTGCTAACACTCATTAGAGAGACTTATCCTTACAAATTAATTCCATACAAAACACAAATACTCTAAATAATCCCACCCTGCACTACTTATACTGAAGTAACTTTGTGATTTTTTGGTTTAAATATAAAGAAGATTTCCAAACAACGCTTATCGCACTATTTAAAAAATAAAAAGCCTAAATCCGTTAAAATTCTAAAACTTAAAAAATCCCACCATTAACACTATCAACAAATCTCATCTTATTCACAACAGAATCTATAAGCCCTTTCATCTCTTTGCTGTGATTGTCATTTGCGGCGATTTTTTCAAATTCATCAAAGCTTAGTTTTGAAGAATTGTTTTTAAGATAATCCATTGCCACTTTTTCATTACTATTGATCAAACCCTCTTGTTTAAGTGTCTTTGCAAGATTCTCAAAAGAAGTCTTATCTTTGAATCCACTTTCTAGCTCACCGCCGATTTCTTTAGCCTTTTTTAGCTCTTGTGATGGGGAAAATTTATCCTCAATTCTTTTGGTAATATCTATATATTGCAGGGAATGCGTAGCCTTATCTCTATTATGGAGACTATCAACACCATTAATATCCTGCTCACTCTCTCGTGTTTTGTTAGCATCTTGAGGTTGATTAGCAACATTATAAATATTAGCTAGTAGTCCTTGCACACCACCGTGACTAGCTTTTGTAATATCCACCTGTAATCTCCCGCTACATAATCAAATCTAATATAAATAGAACCTAAGCAAATAACATTCCTAAAAATCCCAACCCTTGCGTGATTGATCCTGCTTTATATCTTGCCCCTCGCTCTCATTTCCCTCTTCCTGTTTGCCGACATCTTGCCCTTGAGATTCTGCTAAATCTAGCAAAATCAAATAAGCCTTATCAATCTCCTTAAGACGCGTCAAAGAAGTGTCTTGAAAGCTTTTATTAATATTTTTGTTATCAAAAATATTTTGCTTTGTTTGCTTGATAAGTGCGTGATACTTTTCATTTAAACTCGCTTTATCTAGCTTGTTTGTATCTGTGATCTCAAAAATAGCCCTAGCCTGTTGTGTATCCATTTCAATCTCATCGGCATACTCTTTTTCAAATGCGTTGTATATGCTATTAAAATCATCATTAACTATCTCAAAATACGCTGCAATATCAATAATCTGCTCCTGTTCAGAATCTTCAAGCTTCCCATCAGCATACGCAAGAGCGAATAAAAACTCCACCACCTTCAACCGCTTCTTATACTCGCCCTTTGTCAAAGCCACATAGTTTTCACACAATTCATCAAGCTCAACACTTGGTGTTTTTTCTTTTTCAACAATCTCTTCTAGCTCTTCCTTGCTAAGCTTAGGATTCTTAGATTCAGCTGCCATATCGCTTAGTATCTCATCTAAAAGCTGTTTCTCCAAAGGACAGATTTTATCATCACTCCACACCACTCGTGCGATAATCGCCGCAAGGATTGAAAACTCGTTTGATTTGATTTTACTCTCCCAAGTATCCTCCACCTGATAAGGATTATCAAAATTTATCGGTGTATTATCCGCATTACCAAAGCCAAATGATGTATTTTGTGGATTTTGGTGTAATGGGTTTTTGAGATAATCCTGCAAAGTGTTATAAAGAAAATATATCACAACTCCTGCAATGAGTAAAAGCACGATCTCCATAGTGTATTATCCTTTGTGTGAGTTTGGCAAATATTGTAGCAAATTTTACTTTAGCGTTTGTTAATACGCTTTTCAAAATCCTTTTTAAGCTTTTCTTCCTGCTCTCGCTCGGCTTTTCTCAACCGCTTAAGCTCTTCAATCCGCTCATTCTCAAGAGCGATTTTCTTTTCCCTACTATCGCGGATTCTCTGCATATATTCCTCACGCCTTTTTGGGTCCTGATAGCGGATAGGCTTCATAAATAGCACTCCCACGATGATGAAAAAAAACACCAACGCCATTGCCGCATCTTCTCCGCCAAAGTGATACCAAGTCGCTCCAACAACCGCGGCAAGAAGAAGTTTCCAAAAAGCCTGCATTAAAACATCTCCACTTTTTGCTGATGATGGTTAAAGCCAAGTTTTTTATGATCGCTCTCTCCACAAGCAAGGAGCAAAATTTGAGGCAAAAACACAATCGGCAGCGTGATATTATCGCGATTATACGCTTTGCAAAGCTCCGTGCGTTTAGAATCTAGCAAATCAAATTGCCCCAATGAATAAGAAAGGATAAAATCCACACCCAAATCTGCCAAATCAAAAAATAGCTTTGCTCCGTTATACAACGCACTTTGTGGATTAACTTCTAAAAGATGAGTGTAATACTGCAATGCAAGTGGATTTTCAAGCATTTTTAAATCAATTTTTTCATAGATTCTGTGATTCGTGCTTTTTGGTAAATGTCCTTGATACGCCCCACGCACGATAATAGAGCTAAAGGGTGAAAATCTCTTTTGAATAAGATTGTCAAACTCCAAAGTATTAAGCAAATCGGGCAAATAGCTCATCTGCACCTTGCTATCATAGAGCAATTTAAATTGATGTAAAAAATTTGTTTCAATATCACGCATAAGTGTAGAATCTGATTCTATAAGTGTCTTAGCATACAACGCATTAGCATAGGCATCTTCCTCGGCAAACACAAGTGTAGCATTAAGCGAGTTTGCTAAGGCAAGATTATAGGCGACATTATGCACTAAAATGTCTTTGTGTGTGAATCTAGCAAAATATCCGCCACAATCAAGCAAGGATTCTTTTGGTTTTAGCACTCCAAGTCCTAGTCTTGCAAACAATTCGTTTGTGCTACTTAGCAACGCCTTTGCATTTTCATATCTATCATATATAATATATTTCATTGCCTAGATCTCCTTTAGTGTATGCAAATGAGCAAATTGCTTATGTTTTGTAGAAAGCACAAGGCTTATAAGCTCCCACATCTCTTCATCAAGCGTATTTCCGCGTGGATACGCCATATCTGCTAAACTCACAAAGTTTAAAATCCCACTTTGAGGTTGGACAATCCACTCCAAAAGCTCATTTAGCTTTTCTGGATGGCGGGAAAGTAGCCACTTAAAATACAAGAAGAATCCATCGCCCAAATACTCATCATTACTCATTGGTGTAATGAGATTAAGCAATAGATATTTATCTAGCTCTTCTCTTTCCTCCGCATTCAAAAAGTCCGCCCACGCAAAAAACGCATCATATTTTTTTCTCAACGCTTTTTTATCCACAAGCAAATCTTTATACGCATAATACACGCTAATAGGTTCAATCTGCCATTCATCACCAAATCGCTGGACTACATCAATCAAGTTTAGATTCTCAAAAATAGCAATACCATTAATCCTTAGTGCCAAATGCTCTATATCACAAGCATATCCGCTAATTTCCTGCTGTAAAAATACGAGTAAGTCTCGCAAAGTTTGATTATCTTTTATCTGCAAACATAGCTTTTTATAATAAGGCAGATAATCCACACCTGCTTCAAACGCAAAAACTTCAAGTTGCACCTTATTCATCAAAACTCCTTATCTTATTTAGAATCTTGTCTCAAATGCCCTGATTGTAACACATTTCATTTACACTATCCCTTAAAAGGTTAATTATTTTTTAAAAAATCTACCATTTTCTGGACTTAAAGCAAAGGCGAGATTAGACTGCTCCAACCCCTCTTTTTGGATCGATTCAATCTCTTCAAGCTCCTGTTTTGAAAGGTTATAAAAACAAGGGTGGCTTACATTTGTAAAAAGTAGAATCTCACGCAACAATTCATTATCGTGAAGTAAAATCTGCACAATCCCTTCATACTTAATATTCACAAAGCTTCCAATATTCTCACTGCCAAATCCCGCTTCAAAGCTCATACCGCTATCGTGTAGCTCTATACTCTCAAAAGTATATCCCGCTAAGACAAAAAGTGTAATATCATTAAAAGTGCTTGTGATATGCTCTGGCAGCTGGGGAGAGAAACTTGCCTTTTTCATATCGCATAGGATATTAAAATTCACGCCATTATTAAGCAAAAACTGCAAAATATCCCGCATATGTGCGGTCATCACCGCCTTAAATTGTGGCTGAAAAAGTATCTTGTGCATTGACTAGCTCCTTAAATTCCATAAGCATTTTTTGCACTTCATTCATACCAATAAGCCAAAATTTATCGCTTTCTAAATTGAATCCAAACGCACTAATAAGCTCTTTGGGACTTTTACTTCCGCCAAGTGAAAGAAACTCGGTATATTTTTGGATAAACTTCTCCCTATTGCGTGGTGTTTTTTGTGCCTTATACAAGCCAAATAACGCCAAAACAAGCAGCTGCCCATAGCTATACGCATAGCAATAAAAGGGCGAATGCACAAAATGGGGGATATAGCACCACCAACTTTCATAATTTTTAGTGAGTATGAGACTATCCCCAAACATTCTTTCATTTTCTTCACGCCAGATTCTATCAAAGTCCTCAGGCTTCAGTTCATCGCTTGTAGCGTGAATCCTCCGCTCAAAATGTGTCATCGTAATCTGCCGAAAAAGCGTTGAAAAAATATCTTCTAACTTTCCTGCATAAAGTGGGATAAGCTCATCTTTGCTTAAAGATTTTTTTAATGTATCAAAAAGTAGCATTTCAGCAAAGACCGAAGCTGTCTCTGCCGTAGTCAGTGGCATATCCATATTGAGATAGCCTTGCGTTTTTGATAACTCTTGGTGAATCATATGACCAAACTCGTGAGCGATTGTAAAGACATCGCGGCGAGAATTTGTGTAGTTTAAAAGCACATAGGGGTGTGCGGTTGGCACACTGCCGTGGCTAAATGCCCCTCCTCTTTTATTTGGGGTGGGGTGGGAATCTACCCAGCCTTTTTTTAATGCCTTTGTAGCTATGTCTTTAAACTCCTTGCTGAAATCCCCAAATGCCTTTAGCACAAGCTTTAATGCGTCATTGTAGCCAACTTCACTTTGGCTAGATTCTAGCGGTGCATATCTGTCATAATCTTTTAATTGCTTAATGCCAAGTAGCTTTGCCTTTATCGTGTAATACTCGCCAACAAGACCATAATGTGAGCTTACAACATCTACGAGCTTATCTACACTTTTTTGCGTTGCAGCATTGCTTAGATGTCGAAAAGATTCAGGGAGCTTGTATCCACGCAATGACTGCATAATGCTTAAATCCTTACGCACCATATTAAGAATATAGCTCAATAAATGCCGAGATTTTTTTAACTTTTTTGTAAAAATCTTTTGAGCTTCCTTGCGGACATTGCGTTTGCAATGATGTAATAGACTTAAAATCTCCTCTTCACTTATAGTAGTTTTTAAACTCGCCTTTGACTTTTTAATCTTTTTCTGCAAGGGACTTTTATCATTTGCTTTAAGATTTGACACAGGATTTTTAAAACTCAAATGCGATAAATGCTCATCAAAAAGCCGAGAAAACGCCCCCACACCCACAGGTGAAGTCACTAAAAGCACCTTTTCTTCTTTCAACGACAGGCTAAACTCATCTTGTTCAATGAGTTTTTGTAAAAAATAGGCATATTGTGGGCTAGATTTAATACATTCTTTTTGTTGATTTTGTGAGAGTTTGCAAAACTCTAGCTCAAAAAATAGCACAAGATTGTGAATCTGCGTTGTTTGCATTTCATATTTAGCATACACATCGCCCTGTGTGCTATCCTTGGCAAAGCCCAAAAACACATAGGTCATCACCCGTCCAATACCCTCTAAAATCTCTTCATACTCCCTAATCACTGCACAAAAATCCTGCGATTTTATCTCGCTTAACTTACCTTCATAAGCCTTAGCAAACTGCCTAGCATTGCGTTTAAGAGAGCTCATAAATCGCTCAAGCTGTTCTTCACTCCTAAAAAGTGCTTTTAAATCCCATTCTGTAACTTCTATCATTTTATCTCCTTTTTGGATTCTGTAATCGCTTAAATTTTTAGCTCTTCTGGCTCATCTTCTTGAATCAGTGTCAAAGCCTTAAGGAAGCTGAGTTTATCCATTTGCATACCTGAAGTCATATTTTTCAAAGTCAGCGTTTTTGAATTAAACTCGCTCTCACCAATAACGATGACAAACTCGTGTCCCTTAGCATTAGCATAGCCAAATTGTTTTTTAAGCTTACTTATTTCCGGATAGACTTCAATGGGGACTTTTGAGCGGCGGAAAGATTCTGCTAAAAAATGTGCGTAGCCAAAATATGTAGAATCCATACAAACAATAAGCGCACGAGCTGAAGTTGCCTTTTTATCAAGTAGATTTAGCTCTTCTAACGCTGCCAAAAGCCTATCGATGCCGATACTCGCCCCCACGCCGCTCATTTTGTCCTTAGAGAAAGTGCGTGTGAGATTATCATACCGCCCACCTGAACACACGCTCCCTATGCTTTTTAGGGCATTCAGCGTTGTTTCATACACGATTCCTGTGTAATAGCCTAGCCCTCTAGCGATTGAAAAATTCACACGATAAGTATCCCTATCCATTTGTAAAGGCTCTAGCACCGCATACAAGGCTTTTAAATCCTTTATGCCTTCCCTTGTATTTTCATTCCACTCTTCCATAAATGATATTTGTTTGAAAAAGCTCTCACTATCGCCCTGCTGCTTGATTGAAGTATATTCTAGCAGATTATCAGCTTGAGTGCTAGAAAGACTAAGCTCTTTTTGTAGTTCCGCACTTACAGCCTCTTTTCCAATCTTATCTAACTTATCAATAATCCGCAAAGTCGCATTGACATTCCGCTCCCCTACAATGCCGCAATACTCGCAGATTCCATTTAAGATTTTACGATGATTAAGCCAAATAGTAAATTCATCTATGCCAAGCCCCACAAGCGAAGCGTATATCACTTGCAGAATCTCCGCATCACAAGAGATACTATCACTCCCAATAAAGTCAAAATCACATTGTGTAAATTCCCTATATCGCCCCCTTTGCGCTCTCTCTCCACGAAACACATTCCCAATAGCAAAGCGTTTAAAAGGCAAATCCACTTCGTTTTTATATTGCGAGACAAAGCGTGCTAAAGGCACAGTCAAATCAAAACGCAACGCTACATCTCTATCCCCGTGATCCTTAAAGCGATACAACTCTTTTTGAATCTCTTCACTCCCCTGCTTTACAAGCACTTCAGCATATTCCAAATGCGGCGTCTCAATGGGGACAAATCCAAAGTTCATAAACACACTGCTAACCTTACTTAACAAATGAGCTTTAGCAAGAGCCTCTTTGGGTAATCTATCCTTAAAGCCACTAAGTGTGCGGGGCGTGATAAGTGCCATTATAAAACCTCCTAGAATAAAAAAGCAAAATTTTAACCTATTAAAATTCCAAAACTCTACATTTTTTGGTGCGATGTTTAGATTTTTTAAGATAAATGCAAGATTTTATCTTAAAAATGTTGTATTTCGGCTATATTTTTAACTATTTTCATTCTCACATACTTTAATTTTTGAATTTTTTGGCTTTTTCTTTGCTACAATTTTGACTTTATTGCATTATGCTAATTTGTGGAGTTAGAATCTTGTTTCAATCTCATCATACAATTCATACCAAAGATGTTAAAAGCATTTTGTTGCGGCTGCCAAATTGGCTAGGCGATAGCGTTATGGTGTCTTCTGCGTTTGAATGGCTTAAGCTTAGCTTCCCCTGTGCTGATTTTAGCCTTGTAGGCACAAAGGCGAGTTGTGGAATCTATGAGCGAGATTCACGCATTAAACATATTTTTATTGATGAAAGCAAAAAGGCTAAATCTAGAATCCTAGCCACAAAAGACTTAGCCAACGCCATAGGCAAACACGACTTAGCCATTACTTTTAGCAACACCTTTTTTTCTGCC
The DNA here is from genome assembly GCF_000284635.1 of Helicobacter cinaedi PAGU611. Classification (NCBI taxonomy): domain Bacteria; kingdom Pseudomonadati; phylum Campylobacterota; class Epsilonproteobacteria; order Campylobacterales; family Helicobacteraceae; genus Helicobacter; species Helicobacter cinaedi. The sequence goes on from NC_017761.1 coordinate 999,107, forward strand.
CTGCTTTTGTATCTCATAAAAAGCCCTGTGCGTATAGGTTACGCAAAAAACGCTCGTGGATTCTTGCTTACCCACGCATTAAAATTACAAAAGCAAAATTTACAAGGCAAAAAATATCATCAAGTGCTTTTATATCTCTCTCTCATCGCCCCACTTTTACAAGTAAGAGAGCAAGTCGCACACACACTTTCTAACACTCTTACAAGAACATTGCCAAATAATGCCCCAAAAGAGCCAATTTCACATAAGATTCTAATGCCAAATGAAATCCTAGAAGCCCTTTCAACAAAGCCTTTAACGCTTATCTCACATTCCATAGATTTAGCACATTTAGCTTCCTCAAAAACAAACTCAAATCAGCCAATTATCGGTATAAATCCCGGTGCTGCCTTTGGGAGTGCGAAGCGATGGGAGCAGTCGCATTTTGTAAGCGTGATAGAATATTTTTTAGATAAAGAATATCAAGTTTATCTTTTTGGATCAAGTGCTGAATCTAGTGCAAATATAGACATTGCTAACGCCTTAAAGAATCATAAAAACTTACAATATTTTCATAATCTCACAGATAAAACAGGCTTAAGCGAATTAATTGACTATATCAACGCTATGAGTGTATTTGTTACAAATGATAGCGGACCTATGCATATCGCCACAGCGTTGAAGGTCCCAATAGTAGCCATTTTTGGACCAACAGATATAAATGAAACTGCCCCATATACCCCAACCCACACAGAGCAGTCTATTGCCCTACTTCACGCTGACTTGCCCTGCTCTCCTTGCAAAAAGCGTGAATGTCCGCTCAAACATCATAATTGTATGAAGCTCATCTCGCCACAGGAAGTTATCACTTCCACTCTAAGAGTGCTAGAAATCAACCAAAAAAGGCTAAATGATGATAATTGACGCACATAGCTCCACACCATTGCAACGCTACAAGATTCTAAGTAATACCATAACCCCCCGCCCAATCGCGTGGGTTAGCACGATTTTTCCAAATGGTGGGATAAATCTCGCACCCTTTAGTTTCTTTGCACCCATCAGCGTGAATCCGCCTATTTTTTCGCTCTGTATAATGCAAAAAAGTGATGGCAGTCAAAAAGATACTTTTAGGAATATCACACAATCAAAAAGAGCTACCATCAGTATGTGCGAGCTTTCGCATTTAGAAGCCTTGCAGAATTCTAGCAATGAACTTGATTTTAATGTGAGTGAAGCGAGTGAGTTTGGTATTTCGCTTGAGATTATAGAATCTAACTATCCACCCGTGCCGCAAGGAATAAAAGTCGCTTTTATGTGTGAGCTGTATGATGTGCTAGAGCTTGGCGATAGTAAGAGTGTGCTACTTGAAGCAAAAAGCTTTTATATCGCTGATGAAATTTATACGCAGGATTTAAACTTTTTGCCACAATTTATTGGACGCGTAGGGCGGATTTACAAAAGCCCGGGCAGTCAAATATTCTTACAAAACAACCACGAAAAAAAGGATTGATTATGCCCTTGTCATTATTAAAAGATTTAGTCAAGCTCCCTAGCATCACCCCGCAGGAATGTGGAATCTACACTATGATTAAAGAAAAATTTAGCCAGATTCAAACCCCGCTTTTAGAAAGCCTTGTCATTGAGCAGGAAAATAATGGTGTGAAAAATCTTTTTTACCTTTTCTATCCAAAGGGGGCTGATATAAGTGCATTGCCCCATTTATGCTTTGCTGGGCATATTGATGTCGTCCCCACAGGGGAAAGTTGGCAGTATGAACCATTCTCTGCTAAAGAAGTAGATGGATATATCTATGGCAGGGGAACACAGGATATGAAAGGCGGTGTGAGTGCGTTTGTGAGTGCAATTTGCCAAAGTTTAGAATCTCAAAGCCTTGAAAATTGTATGCTCTCTATCCTACTTACAAGCGATGAAGAAGGGGAAGGAACTTATGGCACAAAAATTATGCTAGAAACGCTACAAAAACGCCACTTACTGCCCCATTGCTGTATTGTCGCCGAGCCTACAAGCACACATCACACAGGCGATACGATAAAAATCGGGCGTCGCGGATCCATTAATGGCACACTCATCATTGAAGGCAAACAAGGGCATGCCGCCTATCCGCAAAAATGTCTTAATCCCATAGAATTGCTTGGGAGCAGACTTGGGTTTTTGGCTGGAGTGAATCTTGATAATGGCAATAGCTATTTTGAACCAAGCAAACTTGTGATAACCGATATTCGCGGGGGTATGGAGGTTGTGAATGTAACACCGCAGAATCTTAAAATAATGTTTAATGTAAGAAATTCCCCTTTAAGTGATGAATCTTCTATCCGCATATATGTAGAATCTACTCTTGCTACACTGCCCTATACGCTGACACTCAAAACAAGCTCTCTGCCCTTTATCACTGAAAGCAACACAGAGCTTGTAAAATCACTCAATGCCGTGATTGAAGCAAAGGTGGGTAAAAAGGCGGAGCTTAGCACAAGCGGTGGGACAAGCGATGCGAGATTTTTCTCTGCTTTTGGTGTCAAAGTGGTAGAACTTGGCGTCCCAAATGATAGAATCCACGCCATCAATGAGCGAGTAAAAATAGATGATATTCTCATACTGCACGATATTTTCATTGATTTTCTAGCAATTTTTAAAAATAGTGCTAAAAAATTTGTTTGAGTTTAGAATCTACACAATCTATAAAAGGAGTTATAAATGGCAATTATCGCACAAGCTAGGACATTAGAGTGGTTTTTTAAAGCTTACCCACAGCTCAATGTCGTAAAAGAATATATCTCTCAAGCTCTCAATCCGCAAAGTGAGATTCATAAAAGAATTTCAACACTTCAAATTCCACAATTTCAAGATAGAATTGAAGTGAGCTATCCCCTTGAATACGGCATTAGAGCCATTGAGCAAAGCTATTATCTTAAGCCTATGAAAAACGCATTTTTTGAAACACACAAAGCCTATTTGGACTTCCAGCTTGTGATAAGTGGCTATGAGTATATGTGTATTGGCGATAAAGACACTTTTGATGTGAAAATCCCTTATAATGAATCTAGGGATTTAATCGTGTATGAAAACACCCTACCACAGAATCTTTGCTTAAGTAATACAAATACCAAAGGAACGCAAACACAGCAAGATTCTAGCAATAATCAAAATAGAATGCTAGAATCTTGCTATACACTCCCAAACAACGAAACTTTAAATGCCCCTTACCGCACACAGATTCTTTTAAGTAGTGGGGATTTGGCTATATTTTTTCCAGAAGACACACACGCTGGGGGCTTAGAGCTAACACCTGATATACTCCCACATTCTAAAATTATCAAAAAAAGTGTGCTAAAAGTCCCGGTAAGCCTGATTCTCTAAGGCAAGTGGTAAATTTAAAAACTTGCAAATTAGAATCTCTAGCAAAACTCAATCAATCACTTGCGAGTCTGCTTTAAGTCCAAAATCTCTAAAATAAATATGCTTTCGCCTAGAATCTCAGCTTAACTTTCCTGCATACACGCCATAAACTCTTCCTCACTCAAAGTCTTAACACCTAGATTCTGTGCTTTTTCAAGTTTGCTCCCTGCCTTTTCTCCATAAATCACAAAATCCGTCTTCTTACTGACACTTGAGCTTATCTTTGCCCCCTTAGATTCTAGCATTTCAACAATCTCATCTCGTGGCTTATTCAATGTGCCTGTTAGCACGATACTTTTGCCATAAAAAATATGCCCACTATCAAGCTTTATCTGCTCAATTTTTGGACTAATAATTTCAAGCAATTTTGCTATAAGCTCCTTATTTGCGTGGTTAAACTCCACAAGTGAATACGCCATCTCTTCCCCAAAGCCATCAAGACCTAGAATCTGCTGAAAATCCGCACTAAAAGTATCTCTGCCAAAGCTTTGAGCTAATCTCTTACTTGCCCCCTCGCCTATATGCTCAATCCCAAGTGCATTGATAAAACGCCATAGTTCCACGCCTATGGTATTTTGTATGGCTACAATAAGATTTTTCGCCCTTTTTTCTTTCCAGCCCTCAAGGGCTAAAAGCTGAGATTCTTCTAAAGCATAAATATCTAAAATACTTTGGATTAAGCCATTTTCAAAAAGCTGAATTACAATCTTTTCGCCAAGCCCATCAATATTGAGTGCTTTTTTTGAAGCAAAATGGATAATAGATTCTATCACTCGTGCTTCACAGCTCAAATTTTGACATTTGATAAAAATCTCTTCAATCAATAGCTCCTGCCTACACACAGGGCAATGCGTGGGCTTTGTGATAGGGATTTGTGTGCCATCACGCAACGCAGTTATAGGCTTAATAATCTTAGGTATCACATCGCCACTGCGGATAATAATCACTTCATCATTTATGCGTATATCCTTGCGTTCAATCTCGCTAAAATTATGCAGTGTCGCACGAGCAATCATCGCCCCTTCAATCTCCACAGGCTCTAGTTCCGCCACAGGTGTGATAATCCCCGTGCGTCCCACTTGCAAGGTAATATCTAGAATCTTAGAGCTTTTCTCCACCGCTGGAAACTTAAACGCACACGCAAAACGCGGAGCTTTAATCGTCCAGCCCAGCCTTTGTTGAATCTCTATTTCATCTAGCATTATCACCATACCATCAAGCATTATGGGATAGTCATCGCGTTTTGATATAAGTATTTTATACATCTGCATAATATCATCACTTCCCTCGCAGTGCGTAAGGAAAGGCACAGGAGCAAAGCCAAAATCTGTAATTTTTTGTAACGCTTCATAAAAGCTACCAAATTGACTAAGCCCCGCCCCAATCCCCCAAGGCATAAAGCGGAGTTTCCTTTGAGCCGTAATCTTAGAATCTAGCTGTCTTAGGCTGCCAGCAGCGGCGTTTCGTGGGTTAGCAAAAAGGCTTAGATTCTGCTCCAATCGCTCGTTATTTATCTTTTCAAAATCATCTTTAGCTATCACAACTTCTCCGCGTATCTCAATCTCACCTTTATAATCAATGCTTAAAGGAATGCTTTGAATCGTCCTAGCATTGCTCGTTACAAGCTCTCCTACAATGCCATCGCCCCTTGTAGTCGCACTCACTAAGATTCCATCACGATATAAGAGATTGAGACTTGCCCCATCAAACTTTGGCGAACAGGTAAAGTGTGAATGCGGATAGCTTTTATAAATCCTTTCACACCACTCTTGCATCTCCGCTTGATTAAAGACATCTTCCAAGCTCCACATACGCTCTATATGGGAATTTTTACTAAAAGATTCTAAAGGTGTGCCACCTACGCGTTGGGTTGGGGAGTTTGGGCTAATCAATATTGGGTTTTGCCTTTCAAAGTTTAAGACTTGATGATACAGCTCATCATATTGGCTATCCGTGGCGATTGGGTCATCAAGCACATAGTAATGATACGCCATTTTTGTGAGCTTTTGAATGTTTGAGCTGTATTCTTGCTGCGTCATAAGTTGCCCTTTAGATTCTAAGTTTTTAGGATTTAATGCTATTTTATGTATTTTGCGATAGAATTATAGCACTTTCATTCAAATGCTACATTTTGCAAATGCTAAGTTTTGAAAATACCAAATTTGGAGGCAGGGTTTGACACAGGGACAAAATGCAATTGACAAAACCACTTCGTTACACCTTAATAATGAAGTGCAGTTTTTATGCTTTACACTTGAAGAGGAAAAAGATGGCACAAATCAGCTTTACGCAATGAATGTATTTAAAATCCGTGAGATTATCTACTATGATAATGAGCTAACAGAAACCGTTGGGGATAATAGCGGAATTATTCTAGGCTATCTCACGGTAAGAGATGAGACAATTCCGCTTGTAGATATGCGGCGATGGCTGTATTATAGCAAGGACGATCCTTGCAGAGATTTGCGAGAATACTCACTCAATACCGAAAAAAGCCTTGTGATTATTTGTAGCTTTTCAAACAACACCGTGGGGCTTAAGATTATGGGTGTGAAACGCATTATTCACAAAAGCTGGAATGCTATTAGTGTCGGATCGGAATTTGGCATTGATGGCGATGCGAAAATCACAGCAACAACAAAATATGATGATGGCTCTGTGATACAGATTCTAGATGTGGAGCGAATGCTTACAGAAGCCTTTCCTGTAGGTAATGCTGCAAATGAGCTTGAGATTAACGACTTGCAAAGTATTGCTAGTGATAAAATCGTGCTTTTGGCTGAAGATTCTAAATCGGCGGCAAAATCCTTGCAAAGAATTATAGAAAAGCTTGATCTAAAATACTTTAGCTTCCCTAATGGTGAAGCTTTACTTGACTACTTGCATAATCCGGGTGTGGCAGCAAAGATTGGTGCGATTATCACGGATTTAGAAATGCCTGTTGTCTCTGGCTTTGAAGTGTTAAAACGCATTAAAGAAACACCATCAACTTGCCATATCCCTGTGATTATCAATTCATCAATGAGTAGCGATAGCAACCATCAAATGGCGGAGCGACTGAAAGCCGATGGCTTTGTTAGTAAATCAAATCCTACCGAGATAGAACAAGCATTGCGGCAGATTCTCGTAGATATTGATTTTTAGAATCCCAACATCATATTGAAAAAGGTAAAAAATGTTAAGAACTCATTTGTGTGCAGAATTAAATGAAAAACATATTGGCAAAGAAGTGCAGGTATGTGGCTGGTGTAATACTTACCGAGACCACGGCGGCGTAATTTTTATTGACTTGCGTGATAAAAGCGGGATTATCCAGCTTGTGTGCGACCCGAATAGTCAGGCTCATAGCATTGCTTCAAGTGTGCGTGATGAATATGTGCTTATCGCTAAAGGGAAAATCCGCACTCGTGGTGAAGGGCTAGAAAATCCAAAGCTCAAAACGGGAATGATTGAAGTCGTGCTTGAAAGCCTAGTGATTGAAAATAAATCGCCCACACCTCCCATTGCCATTGGCGATGAAAGTGTGAATGAAGAGTTAAGGCTTAAATATCGCTATTTGGACTTACGCTCTCCTAAAGCCTATAATATTTTTAAAATCCGCTCCGATGCGGCAATCGCAGCAAGGAATAGCTTACAAAAAATGGGCTTTCTTGAAGTGGAGACACCCATTCTCACAAAGGCTACACCTGAAGGAGCAAGGGACTATCTCGTGCCTTCTCGCGTGCATTCTGGCGAGTTTTATGCCCTGCCCCAAAGCCCACAGCTTTTTAAACAGCTCCTAATGATGAGTGGCTTTGATAAATATTTTCAAATTGCCAAATGCTTTAGAGATGAGGATTTGCGTGCGGATAGACAGCCCGAATTTACTCAAATTGACATTGAGATGAGCTTTTGTGAGCAAAATGACATTATTACTATGGCGGAGACATTATTGCAGGATATTTTTGTAGCCTGTGGCGAAAGCATACAAACGCCTTTTATGCGTATGCCTTACACTCAAGCAATGGAATCTTATGGGAGTGATAAGCCGGATTTACGCTTTGAAATGCCCCTTGTGGAAGTCGGCGATTTATTTTTAGATTCTAATAATGAGATATTTAAAAATATCGCTAAAGATTCCAAAAATAATCGCTTTAAGGCACTTTGTGTCAAAGGTGGAGATAGCTTTTTTACACGCAAAAGTTTGGGCGAGGCAGAAGAGTTTGTGCGGAAGTTTGGTGCTAAAGGTTTGGCATATATTCAAGTGAAGGAAAACGAATTGAAAGGTCCGCTTGTGAAATTTATTTCAGAATCTGCTATGAATGAGCTTATCTCACGCGTGGAGGCGGAGCCTAATGACATTATTTTCTTTGGTGCTGGGGCTAAAAAAGTCGTGTGGGACTATATGGGGCGGTTGCGATTAAAAATTGCTATGGATATGAATCTTATTGATGAAAATATGCGGAAGTTTTTGTGGGTGGTGGATTTCCCAATGTTTGAAAAAGAAGATGGCAAGGTCAAAGCCCTGCACCACCCTTTCACAATGCCAAAAGATTTAGACAAAGATGATGTTGAAGAGATAGAATCTATCGCCTATGATGTGGTGCTAAATGGCATTGAACTCGGCGGTGGAAGCATTAGAATCCATAAAGATAGCATTCAAAAACGCGTGTTTGAACTGCTTGGCATTAGCAATAATGAAGCACAAGATAAGTTTGGATTCTTGCTTGAAGCCCTAAGCTTTGGAGCGCCACCTCACGGGGGAATTGCCATAGGTTTTGATAGGCTTATTATGCTTTTAGCTAAAACGCAAAGTATCCGCGATGTGATAGCTTTCCCTAAAACGCAAAAAGCTACCTGCCCACTTACCCTTGCCCCAAGTGCGGTAAGCGATGAGCAGCTAAGAGATGTTCATATCCGCCTTAAAGGGGAATGAGTGGATTCTCATAATAATATAAAAACAAAGAGTTTCTTTCTCTCTTTGCCCTTTCTCTTTGTGCTTTATGCGACACTCTGCATTCTTGGTATTTTAGCTTGGCGATATTTCGTTACACAAGCACCACTTTTTGAACACACTTATTTAGAACTTATATCAAGGGGAATTGTCCTTGTTTTTTATCTTTTTGTCGTGAATCTTCCTGCATTTTTTCTTATATTTATTCCCATATTGCGACAAAGTCTTGTTGTTTTTGGCGTATGTCTTGCCCTTGTTGTTGCCTTTTCTCTCACGGGGTTGCCTGCTACCCTAACTCTCAGCAATCAAATTTTTATGATTCCTTGGTTTGTGATATGGGAAAGCTTTATTATAGTCGGCATTGTGTGTAATACCTTTTTCCGCAACACACCCAAGCTCAATGCATCTATCGTGCTAGCTTCAAGCCTTACAATCATTTTTGGCTTTTGCCTTGGCGTTGTGCTTTTTATATTTTGCATAGCATTTCAATTCTCTATCTTTGACAAATATGATTTTACCGGCAAAAACTATGGGATACCATCTTATAAACAAGTTCTCTTTCAAAACTCGGGATTTTAGATTCTAAAATCCGCTAGATTCTATTCTCTTACAGAATCTAGCACCGCAACCTTTAGAATCTATTTTACTCAAATCTTACTTTTAATAAAGGCTTCCATTTCACTTACAATCGCTTCAATGCTCCGCTCACCATTAATCCTATGTAGCACATTGCTTTGTGTATAAAATGCTTCAATCTCTTTAAGCGGAGTGAGATACACCTGCATACGATTATTAAATACTTCTGCATTATCATCAGCCCCCCTAGCTCGTCCCAGAACTCTATCTCGTGCCATAGATTCACTCACTTCAACTTCTATCACGCTTATAAGCTTAACTTCGCTTTGAGCTTTAAGCTTCTTATCCAAGGCTTCCATTTGCTCCACACTTCGCGGATACCCATCAATGATAATCACATCTTTTGGGGCGTTTGCCATAGCCTTTACAATCGTGCTTACCACAATATCAAGCGGCACAAGATTCCCTTTACTGATAAAGCCATCTATGATTTTCCCTTGCTCACTGCCACTTGCGACCTCTTCTCTTAGCAAATCGCCCGTGGAATAATGCACGATAGAATCCGCACTATTCTTTGCGATAAGCTGTGCGTCTGTGGTTTTCCCACTGCCCGGTGCTCCAATGATTAAAAACAACTTTTTCATAAACTCTCCTTTACATTGTTTTATGATTTTCAACAGAGCTAAAATTATAACTTGTGAAACCTTAAGAGTATATGCTTTCAGCAATTTTTCAGCAAAAAAATAAGAAAATCCCACCTTTAAATTTTCACAAATAAGGAGTTTTTATGCTAAGACATAAGCTTATCGCTACACTTGGGGGGGGGCTGCTTCTGCTATCTTCTTCTACTTTGGCTGCGACATTAGATTCTCTTCAAAAAGACATTGATGAACTCAATGATCGCGTTGATGCAAATGAGCTTGCCGCCACACTTAATAAAGTGAAATTTGGGCTTGAATTTACCACAGCGTTAAACAACATTCAATCAAAAGCAGAAGGCACAACGAAAAATTACAAAAACCGCTGGGCTATGGGACTTTACCTTAATATGAATGCCGATGTGAATAGATATACAAAATTCACAGGGCGTCTTTCTATGACAAAAGCATTTGGTGATATTGATTTGGGTTATCCTGCAGTTGGGACGATCGGTTCGCTAGATGCAGGACGCGGTATAGCCGGAGGAAGTGCTATCTATGTAGAAAGAGCCTATGTAGATATTTATATGGGGAAATATACCGCCCTTACTATCGGTCGTTTGCCCGGCACTGATGGTCCCGGATCAAATCTCCGCAATAGCTCGGCTCGTATGAGCACATACCCTGCCCTTGCGGTAAATGCACTTGGCGATGGTGCTGTGCTAACACTCAAACCTTATACAAACGCAGCCCTAAGAGCTGGATATTCTAAAATCTATCAACCCTTGAATCCAAATAGTTCTTCTGCTGGTGGAAATATTTGGGGTAATAAAGGTGCAAGTGATGCAAATCTGTTCTTTGGTGCGTTTGAAACACCTTTTGCACCAAAAAGCTTTGGGCAAAATCTCTTAATGCTGACTTATATCAATCTCCAAAACTATGCCACACCTGATATAAAAACAGGTCAGACTAGCTCAACTAATGGCTCAACAAATACAACTAATGCTGTAATTCCCGCCCAAAATATTGGCGATATGCAATATGTGAATCTTCATATTGAAAATGACAAAATGCTTGGCACAGGGCTTAACTGGTTTGTATCAGCAAGTTATTATAAAGGTAGTAATGGTAAGTCAAGCAAGCTAGCAGAAACAATAGCAAATACACAAAATGCGGATACGCCTTATATCAAGTTTGCCAACGAAAATGCGTGGGCGGTTCACGCTGGATTGCGTTATGATATTGGCTCGACTTTCAAAATCGGCTACGAATACTTCAAAGGTAGTCAATATTGGTATGCTTTCTCTCGTGTAAGCATTAATGATCCATTCAACTTCCGCAATACACGCGGTGATGTACACGATGTCTATGCGATTTGGCAGCTTGATTTGAATCAATTTTTCCGCCTAAGCTACACAAGACAACATTTTGATTATAACACAGCTGCTATGCCTATGCCTACACCAAAAGCAGATATTACAAATCAAAACATCGCTCTTGCGTATCTTTTGAGATTCTAAGAAAGGAGTAAGAAATGAAAAAATATATTGCAATCGCCCTTATCGCTGGGCTTCCTAGCTTTATGTTAGCAGATTGTGCTTCACTTATGAAGCAATATAATGCTCCTGATCCATCATCTAAGACAATGGCTCAAATCAATCGTTGGCTAAAAAAAGTGGATAATGCCGCTGATGCCAAAACGCTTGAAAGCTGTATGATAGCTCAAGCTGCTGATAATCCAAACAAAGCACAAGTTGCTGGTAAATAACACTTCTATTTGCCCCTGTATGCTATCATATCGGGGCAGTTTCTCTTTTTTCCGCTTATTTATAAATACTAGAAATTGTGAATCTAAAACCTATGGTGCAACAATGTTAAGACAATTTATAATGCGATTTTGCTTTTTCTTTGCCTATCCCATATTCCTTTGTGCAGAACATTTTGATTACAGCTCATTACAACCCTTAGAGCAAGTTTCTAAGAATCTAACAAACTATGAGAATCCTTACATCTATGAGCCTACAAGTAGGCTAGGCTACCTTAGCGTTGGCTCTGGGCTAATTTTAGGCGGGACACTTGTAGGAGCTGGTGTGCTGTATCTTATGCCGGAGAGTGTAACAAACTGGGATAAAAAAGAGATTTATAATCTTGGCGATAATTGGGCTAGGAAAACTGCGTGTGGTCCTATCGTAGATGGTGATGATTGGTATTTAAACTGGATTACTCACCCATATTGGGGTGCAGTGTATTATATGCAGCCGCGTGTAGCAGGATATAGCTGGGCTGAATCTGCTCTGTATAGCACTCTTGCTTCTGCACTCTTTTGGGAATATGGTGTGGAAGCCTTTGCCGAAACGCCCTCTTGGCAGGATCTTGTCATCACCCCTGCGGTTGGCTCAATTCTAGGAGAGCTATTTTATCAAGCGAGTATGAAGATTCACAAAAATCACAATACTTTGCTTGGCTCAAGATTCCTTGGCAAAACTGCATTGCTTCTTATGGATCCTGTGGGTTTTATTTTGCAGGATTTGAGCCTTGCAAATGCCTTTGGTGTGAAAAATAAAAATGATATGCAAAGCTTTATCACACCCACAAGTGGCAAAAGTGGCTCTGGAGCTAGGCTTGTTGTAGTGAAATATTTCTAATGCCAAATCCCCAACATATCCAACATCTCCACTATATCTATGGTGGCATTTACACATTATTATGGGATAATACGCCCATATCTTTAGGAATCTACACAAACGCCACACATATCACACACATCACTTGGGACAAAAAGCTTTTAAATAAATCTCACAAAACGCCCTTAAGTGATGAATGTGCCTTGCAGATTCAAGCCTATTTTGATAAAAAACTTCTCTATTTTGATTTGCCCCTTTTGCCACAGGGAAGTGCGTTTCAAATGCGTGTATGGGAAGCTTTAAGGCAGATTCCTTATGGGGAGAAACGAAGCTATAAAGACATTGCTAGAGCTATTCATAATCCTAATGCTTCACGGGCTGTTGGCAACGCAAACAATGCAAATCCATTAATGATACTTATCCCTTGTCATCGTGTAGTGCGTGAAAATGGGGACATTGGCGGATATGCCTTAGATATATTCAAAAATGCAATGGGCATAAAAGCTAAACTTTTAGAGCTTGAATCTAGCCCTAAATACTAAAATCATAAAAACTCACACTTAACATAATGCCTTGTGTATCAAAAGATTCACCTTTAATCTTTTTGCTTTTTTCGTTAAACCCTCGTGTATAGCCCACACTTAGCCCATAGCCTTGTGCAATATCTATAAAAAGCTCTGCTCTTGCTAATCCACCATAGATGTTATATTGCTCTTTTGGAATATGTGGCATAGCAAGATTACTCATCTCAAATCCCCCACCAAGCAACACAATCACTAACCCATTAAACAAACGATAGCCAATCTGTCCGCCCACAGAGCCACTATACAAGCCATTTTTGTTTTCAACCCCAGCACTCCCCTCAAGCCACGCGTTTAAAAGCACCTTTTTAGAATCCCCAAGCAAAAATCCACGCTTTAGCCCAAAAAGCACTGCCCCGCGTGTATTATCATAGCCCTGCTTACTTTTGACATTATACGCCACACCACCAATACTTACACTGCCAAAAGTGGAGTTATTCTCATAAATGGGTGCGGGTGAAAAATCCACTGCGAGAAGATTCTGCCCCACACTCAACACAAAAAGTGAAAGTAAGAATCTCTTAAGTATTCCTCCCACAGCCACTACCCCCAAATGCTTCCTGTGTATGGCTGACTTTTATCCACATCATCATAACGCTTTCTGCCTCTTTTATTTCCGCCCATATCTCTACCATTACCCCTGCTATTGTTTCTTTGAGATTGTGGCTTAGACTTTGCATTGTGTGAAAATTTGCTAGATTTTTTATTGTGTTTTTGCTCTTTAGATTCGGATTGGGATTCAAGCTGGGCGATTTGCTCTTTACTTAGCCCAATCTTATTTTGCTTACTTTTTTCCAAATGCAAGGCAATGAGCTTAAGGCAAAGTTGTGTTGTATCAACCTTATCTTTAAGCTTTTCATAAATCGCCACAGATTTATCATTAACCTTAGCGTGGGAAATCTCTTGTGAAAACGCATCATCGCTGTATTCCTGCGTAATCTCACACAATGTGAGCTTTGCTTTTGTAATCTGTTTAATCTTGCTTAAATCTTTATATTCAAGCGGTGTGGCAAGGGTGATAGCCACACCCTTTTTCCCTGCCCTGCCTGTTCGCCCTATGCGATGCACATAGCTTTCAGGATTCAGCGGTATGTGATAGTTAAACACATGACTCACATCGCTAATATCAAGCCCACGCGAAGCCACATCAGTTGCCACAAGCAGTTCAATCTCATTTTCCTTAAACGCCTTAATGGCTGTGCGTCTATCCCACTGCTCCATATCGCCGTGCAGTGCCATAGCCTTGAATCCCTTTGTAACAAGCCTTGTCGCCAATGCATCGGCTTCTTTTTTGGTGCGTGTGAAAATAATGCTTTTTGTGGGATTTTGCGTCTCAAGTAGCCGCACAATCGCTTCATCTCGCTCCCCTTCATTGATAATGTAGTATTGCTGTTCTATGTCTTTATTTGTAATATCTGTGGGAGTGATTTTTACAAACTCCGGCTTATCTAGAATCTTCAAGGCTAGATTCTTGATAGGCTCTGGCATTGTGGCGGAAAAGAGCAAGGTTTGGTGCGTATTTGGCAAAAACTTAAAAATCTCTTCAATATCATCTAAAAAGCCCATATCAAGCATTTCATCAGATTCATCAAGCACTACTACCTTTGGAGCGAAATTCTCTATCCTGCCATTTTGCAAGTGATCAAGCAATCTGCCCGGTGTAGCTATCATCACCTTTGGCTTTTTCTCTAACAAATCACATTGCCGCTTGATACTCTGCCCCCCATACATACAAATGGTTTTAATACGCCCAAATCGCCCAAGCTTTAGCACCTCTTCGCTAATTTGCATAGCAAGTTCTCGTGTGGGTGTAATCACAAGGGCTTCAATCTCTTTGTTGCGACTAAGGGCATTTAAAATGGGGATACTAAAGGCAGCCGTTTTGCCCGTGCCTGTTTGAGCTTGAGCGATTAAGTCTTTGCCTTGTAAAACAATAGGGATACTTTGAGCTTGAACGGGGCTAGGAGAGCTAAATCCCGCTTCTTTAATGCCCTTTAACACAAAATCTTTTAAGCCAAATGTTTCAAAGCTTTGTTCGTTTTGGGCTGGAGATTCTTGAGTGGGTGTTTGTGAATCTTGTGTCATTAGTTGCCTTTATGTAATGGATTTGATAATGTTATTTTCATAAATTTGAAGCAATTTAAAAAACGCGATTATAGCAAAAATTGTGCTTTTTGGGATAAATTTACAAAAATATTATAAGCCTTAGCTATAATGCTAATGCTTTAATAATTTTTAGCACAATCAAATATAAGGATAAAAGTGAATCTGGAAAGCACCCTTATCACACTCTATGATTCTACGCCTTTTGGGGCAAGTTTTTTAGCTGGGATTCTTACCTTTCTAAGCCCTTGCCTACTGCCGCTTATCCCCCCTTATATCTCTTACATCTCTGGCATAAGTATTGAAGAGCTACATCAAAAAACAACACACAAATCCCGCATAATCCTAGCTTCACTTTTATTCATCTTTGGTTTTTCAGCAACCTTTATAACCCTTGCTCTCTTTGCTGAATCTACCCTTAGCTCAATCCTTAGCTCATCTATTATGCGGTATATTGCTGGGGGGGTGATTATCCTTTTTGGGATTCATTTTTTGTTTCAATTTAAATTCGCCTTTTTGTATAAAGCCTTTCATTTTAGCCCAAATCACACTGCCTTTGGCTTTTTATCCCCCTTTGTGCTAGGCGTTGGCTTTAGTATCGGCTGGAGTCCTTGTGTGGGTCCCATTCTTGCTTCAATCTTAGCTCTTGGGATTTTTAATCAAAATAGTGCATTGTGGCTCATGCTATGCTATTGCTTGGGGCTTGGTTTGGCTTTTTTGCTCGTGGCGATTTTTATCAATACTGCCCTTAAAATGCTCAAAAAACTCACGCCCTTTCTTAAAGTCATTGAAGTGATTTCGGGGATTTTGCTTATTCTTATAGGCGTGTTGATTATGGCACAAAAGAGTGATTTTTTACTGACCTAAAGGAGTTTTATGCTGTTTAAAAATGCGATACTTTGTGATTATCAGGGAGTAAAAGAGGCGGACTTACGCACACAAAATGGGTTGATTTCACATATAGGCTCTTTAAGTCCTATGGAGAATGAAAAGGTGCTTGATATACAGGGTAAGATTCTATTTCCTGCGATGATTGATTTAAATATCGCCCCAAAAGCCCTATCTCTCTCAAGTAAAACGCTCATTTCCTTAGCACAAAAAGCCCTAAAAGGCGGTGTTGGCACAATTTTACTGAATCCTTATACAAATCCACCTTGCAGTGAAAATGGCTCTATTGAACTCATAAAAAGCCTAAATAGCAAATCCCCTATCCACCTGCTCCCCGCGATTAATCCACTCACGCCTAATGATAGACTTAGCGATATTAGCTCACTTCATCAAAGTGGGGGCAAAGCTATTTTTGTAAAAAGTGATTATGACGCCCATACTTTTATGCGTATCGCACAATACGCTCAAATGCTTCACATTCCGCTTATATGCTTCCCTCAAGATTCTACTCTCGCTGATGGGGCGATGAATGAAGGACTTTTAAGTGCGGAGTTAGGACTCCCTTCAATCCCCACATATAGCCAAACCAAAGAGATTCCAAAAATCGCCGAAATGCTAAAAGATTTACCCTTAAGGCTTATTTTTGATTCCCTTACCTATCCGCGTAGTTTTGAATTATTAGAATCTTACAAAAACAAGGGCTATGCCTGTGAGTTTTTTACCCAAAGCCCAATCCATCATCTCCTGCTTGATGAAAGCCTATGTCAAAACTACAACACCGCTGCCAAGCTTAACCCTCCGCTTGTAGATTCTATCTCACAAAAAGCATTGCTAGAAAAGCTTAAAAATGGCGAGATTGACTTGCTTGGCTCTTTGCAGTCGGCAGATTATAACTCTAAAAAGGACCAAGTTTTTGAGCTTGCAAGTTTTGGTATAGATGCCCTTGAATCTTACCTATCACTTCTTTATACATTTTTGCATAAAAGCCACAAGATTCCATTAGAGATAATCTCAAAGCTCACAAGCTTCACGCCCTCACAAATTCTAGGACTAAACAAAGGAGCATTGCAGGAAGGGAAAATCGCCGAGCTTGTGCTATTTAATCAACATCAAACATACATTTGTAGCGATATATTCTCTCCTTACTATCAACAAGAGCTTTGCGGTGTTGTAGAAGCGTTTTTAAGCAATGAGATTCTACACGATCCCAACAATAAACTTTAAAGGATAAAAAATGCAGGATTTTAAAAGCTTTCTTACAACTTTTATTCCACAGCTAGAACATTTAGGCATAGCTCTTTTCAAAGCTTGTATTATTTTGATTGTGGGCTATTATCTCTCGCGTTTTTTAAGCTCTAAAATCCGCAAGATTGTCGCCAAAAAAGATGAGATTCTATCCCGCTTTATCTCTCAAGTTGTCTTTATTCTCTGCCTTGTGGTGATGATTGTCGCTGCACTTGGCACGATTGGTGTGCAAACAAATTCCATCATCGCCGTGCTTGGGACTGCGGGTGTGGCTATCGCCCTTGGACTTAAAGATTCTCTTTCATCTGTGGCAAGTGGCATTGTGCTGATTATCTTGCGTCCATTTAAAAGGGGGGATTTGATTGAAGTAGGCGGTTTGGTAGGGAGTGTGGAGGCGATAAATCTTTTTACAACAAATCTCCGCTTAAATGATGGCAAGGTCGCTATTATCCCAAATAGCAATATGGCAACAGCAAATATCATAAATACCACTTTCAACGACCAAAGACGCATTGAGCTTATCATCGGTGTAGGTTATGAAAGTGATATAGAATCTGTGAAAAAAATTATCATTGATGTGCTAGAAAACACGCCTGAAGTTGATCCAAATCAACAGCATTTCATAGGCTTAACCGAGCTTGGAGTAAGCTCACTTAACTTCACACTCCGCTTTTGGGTGAAAATAGAATATGGCATTTTAAACACACAAAGCAAAGTGTTAGAATCTATAAAAATCGCCCTTGATAAAAACGGCATTGAGATTCCATATAACAAGCTTGATGTGAATATCACAAGCACAAAATAGGGCGTATAATGATTGAAATATTTGGTGCCGGACTAGTGTTTGTATGTAACGAAAAGTTTGAGATTTTGCATAATGGTGGCATTGCCTTTGAATCTAGCAAGGATAGCATTTTACGCGTTGGGGATTATGAAAGCCTAAGTGCTGAGTTTAAAAACGCAAAAAAGACTTTTATCCCTAATGGAATCTTGCTTCCTGCCCTTATTAACGCCCATATACATTTTGAGTTTGGCGGGGTTTTGGCGGAGTTTTGCTATGGGGATTTTGGAAAATGGCTTGATAGCCTTATGGAAAATCGCGATAATGTGTTAGAAAATGATGCGTTTGAATCCATTATCAATCAAGGGATTAATGAGCAGTTAAAATCAGGCGTAGGCTCTGTGGGGGCGATAAGTAGCTATGGTAATGATATGGAGATTCTAGCCCATAGCCCTTTGCGTTGCGTGTATTTTAACGAAGCCATAGGGAGCAACGCAGAAGTGATAGATTTCCTTTACGCTAATGTGCTAGAGCGATTAAATAATGCTAAGAATCTCAAATCGCCCACTTTTACCCCCGCCATCGCCCTACACTCGCCCTACTCGCTCCACCCCATTATGGCAAAAAAACTTATAGAACTCTGTGTGAGTGAAACCCTCCCACTATCTGCTCACTTTTTAGAATCTCCACAAGAAAAGCAGTGGCTTACCCAGCAAGATGGCTATTTTAAGGGCTTTTTTAAACGCTTAGCTAACATTGAAAACGCAAAGCCCTTTTATACACCACAAAGCTTTTTAGAAATGCTCTTGCCTATAAAAAATGCCCTTTCACTCACACATTGCTTACACATCACGCAAAAAGAGCTAGATTTATGTGAGAATGCGACACTCATCACTTGTCCGCGGAGCAATCGGCTTTTAAACAATGCTTTTTTGCCCCTTGAGATTTTACAAAATCGCCCAACCGCCATTGGCACTGATGGCAAAAGCTCAAATAATAATGTTAATTTACTTGATGAGTTACGCACAGCCTTATACGCCTATCCGCAAGCTGATATTTTAGAGCTATCTAAGACTTTATTGCTTGGTGCTACACTCTGTGGGGCAAGAGCTTTAGGGCTAAATAATGGAATCTTGGCTAAAAATAAAAGTGTAGATTTTGCGATTTTTGATTTTGAAAAGCCACTTTTTTGCGAAAATCAAACCCATTTAAATCAAGCTCCGCTGCATTTTATCCTTAATGCAAACTCCCCCACTCATCTCTATATCAACGCAAAGGTGGTAATATGAAAGAAGTCTCTAGTATTTTATTTGTATGTTTAGGCAATATCTGTCGCTCCCCACTAGCTGAAGGCATAGCAAGGGAGTTTGTGAAAAAATATAATCTACCCTTAAAGGTAGATTCAGCAGGGACAAGCGGTTGGCATATTGATGAATGCCCCCACGCTGGGTCTAGACAAATAGCAAAAAAGCATAATTTTAGCATTGATGATTTGCGTGGTAGGCGTGTGAGCGTGTATGCTGATGATAGTTTTGATATTATCATCGCCTTAGATTCAAGTAATTACAAGGATTTATTGCAGCTTGGCTTTGATAAAGAGAAAGTAAAAAAGCTAGGCGATTTTGGGCTAAATGGTGTAGATGTCCCTGACCCTTATGGCTACAAGGATATGGATGGCTTTGAAAAGGTGTATCAAATGATTGCATTTTGCGTTAGAAATCTGCTTTGTATGCACTATCCTGTGATAGAATCCGATTCAAATTTTTTAGATATTAAGCAACCAAACTTTTAAAGGCAGGATAATGACAATCATACTCTATGGTATCAAAACTTGCAGTAGTGTCAAAAAGGCAATAACCTTGCTAGATAAGCATAGTATTCCATTTCACTTTATTGATTTAAAAACCACTACGCCAAGTCAAAAACAGCTCAATAAGGAACAGCTCAAGTCGTGGATAGAATCTAAAGGTATTAAAGTCATTCTTAACAGCAAAGGCACTACTTATAAAAATCTCAAAAAAGAAGGCAAAATCACAGAATCTATCCTAGATTCACATATACAAGAGCAAATTGATATACTTTTTGCCACGCCTATGCTTTTAAAACGCCCCATTATCACAAGTGATAAACGCCTCATCATCGGCTATAATGAAAGCGAGATTTTAGAGCTTATCCACGCCTTTCAACAAAGGGCATTATAATGACATTTCGCCCTGCTTTCATCATATATGCTTTTTTTCTCATCTTAGGTTTGAATGCCTGTGCGGATAAAGTTATCCCTAGCCATCAAGTCAAAGATTTACAGACTTTGCCTCAAGATGCACTCTTTTATCTCCCAGCGGATTTAGAATCTAAACGCAATGACAAAGTCCTAGCAAAACTTCAAAAAGACTATTTGCAAAAACATTTCTCTCCGTGGCATCAAAAGCCAAATCCTAAAAAAAATGAAGTCTTTTGGATTGTGCCTTCACTGCAAAATCTTGCCACAAATGAGAGCAAAACCAAAAGCAAAAATAAAAGCTATGGTGAAGATCTCCAAGAGATAAGCCCACAAATCGCACAAAATATTATAGATTCTATGAATCTTAGCTCCTATCCAAACCAAAATCAAAAAGCCATTATCACCACAACGACTGCTGTGCGTGCCGTGCCGACAAACAAGCCCTTGTTTAATAAGATAAATGGCTATCCATTTGATAGGTGGCAAAACTCCCTTATCTTTGCCAATACACCTGTGCTGATTACACACATAAGCAAAGATAAGCAATGGGTGCATATACAATCAAGCTTTGTGTATGGCTGGGTAGAATCTACTCATCTTGCCACGCTTACATCTAAGCAGATTAGCGAGATAGAGAGCTACACACAATACATCAGCCCAAAGATTGATAAGATTCCACTCTATAACTCACAGCATCACTTTATCTCACAAGCACGCATTGGACAGATTTTCCCCAAATATGGCACACAGCTAAAGCAATCTGTGGGCGTAGCAGTCTATGTGCGTTTGCCAAATGGAGAAGCTAAAAGAGAACAGGTATATTTGCCTAATGAAATGATGAAGCCTTTCCCACAAATTGCAGATTCTAAAGCCATTGCTGAAATCATCAATACAATGATAGGGGATAAATATGGCTGGGGCGGATTCTTAGAAAGTCGTGATTGCTCGGCTTTTGTCCGTGATATTTTTACAAATTTTGGCATTCATCTTCCGCGTAATTCAAAAGCCCAAGTGTATTATGGAAATAATCAAGTTGATTTAAGCAATCTTTCACGCAAAGAAAAAGAAAGCTATATTATTGCTAATGCTACGCCTTATCAAACAATCCTTTGGCTACAAGGGCATATTATGCTCTACATCGGCGAGTATGAAGGCAGGGCGATTGTGGCTCATAGTGCGTGGAGTGCGACTACGGGCAGAGGCTATGAGAATATGCTAGGCGGTGTTGTTATCACAAGCTTGTATGTGGGGGAAGAGCATAATTCATTATTTGCAAAATCCCCACTTCTGCTTGATAAGGTTAAGGCAATGTCTAATATCTCTCAACTTGCTGAAAAAATCACCGCCCCACAAGAATTTGGCAAGAATCTAAAATGAAAGAAGCTCAATGAAAAAAATAGCTTATATTTTACTTTTACTCTGTCTTTGTGGCTATGCCGAGCCTATTAAGGTGCTTGTGAGTGTTCTGCCACAAAAGCAAATGCTAGAATCTATCGGCAAAGAATATGTAGAAGTAGAAGTGCTTGTCCCGCCTAGCAAATCCCCTGAAATCTATGAGCCAAATATACAACAAATGAAGCATATTCAAAATGCTGAAGTGTTTTTTGGCGTGGGAATGCCTCTAGAATCCACTTGGCTTAAGAAATTCCACAGCATTAATCCAAAACTAAAATATTATAATCTCTCAGAATCTCACGCTCACACTTTAGATTCTAGCTCACTTTCTCACTCGCAAGATTCTAAACATTCTAGCACACACACTCACAATCCACATATCTGGCTTTCTCTTAAAGAATCCCAAGCACAAATAGCATTCATTGCCAAGATTCTAAGCACCTTGCAACCAACGCATAAAGACTTTTTTACCACACAATCAACACAACTTACAAAAGAGCTTGAGCAGATTTATATTCAAGCTCAAAATCTTTTTGCCAAATACGCAACAAAAAGCTTTCTTGTGTATCACCCAGCCTTTGGGGATTTTGCTAGGGATTTTGACTTAGAAGAATTAAGCATAGAAAAAGATGGCAAAGAAGCTAAGGGTAGAGACTTGAGAGAGCTTATCGCACAGATTAAACAAAGACAAATCAAAGCCCTTTTTATCCAACCACAATATTCAAAATCTCGCGTCCAAAGCCTTGCGAATGAATTAAAGCTTGAAATTCTTACTCTCAATCCACTCAAATCCCAATGGCTTAACTCCTTTGCTCTCTATGCGTGTCAAATCGCCCTATCCCTTGATGAGAATAATCCCAAACTACAAGAATGCCTAGAAAAGCACTTTAGCAAAGAGAGAAACAAATAATGCTAGAGATGAAAAATGTAAGCTTTGCTTATGGGGCAGAAAATGTGCTAGAAAAGATTAACTTCAAGCTAGAATCTGGCGATTTTTGGGCGGTGATAGGACCAAATGGCGGGGGCAAGACAACATTTGTAAAGCTTTTGCTTGGGCTACTAAAGCCAAATAAGGGCGAGATTAGCTACACTTCAAATATACAGCCCTGCCATATCGGCAATGTCCCACAAATGACTTATCACAATATACAATTCCCCATTTGCGTGAGAGATACCATTGCCCTTGGGCTGCTTAAACCTAGAATCTTTGGGTTCAATCCAAAAAAGAGTGAATGTTCTATTTTTCAAGCAATGGAACTTTTAGAAATCACTCATCTTGCTAAAAAGCCCTTATATGCTCTATCAGGCGGAGAGCGGCAAAAGGTGCTTATCGCAAGGGCAATTGTGAATAATCCGCAGATTCTTATCCTTGATGAGCCAACGGCAAATATTGACTCTAAAGCACAAAAAAGCATTTATGAACTGCTCAAAAAGCTTAATCGCACGATGAGTATTGTTGTGGTAAGCCACGATATTTCACTCACACTTGGCTATGCCAAAAAGGTGCTTTATGTCAATAAGAATGCTGTTATACACGAGATTCCACATTTTGAGCTTGATATGAGTGGACATATTTGTGAAGTAGATTTGCTAACTCATTTTGCTATGCAACCTAACAATTCGTCTTTGGGTAATCATAGCGTTGATTCCACACTTTGTCATTTTGAGTGTAGCGAAAAATCTAAAAACTTAGAATCTAAAACAAATCTCATAATTTCCGCAGTAGCAAAGCACGACTTTGCTACCATAAAAATCAATGGTGGCAATTCACAGGCAAATTTACGCAATTTATCGCCACAAAAAGCGATGGATAATCTCAAGGATTTAAAATTATGATTGAACTCTTTTCATATCAATTCGTATGGGTGGCATTATTTGTATCATTTCTTGTGAGTATTTGTAGTGGAATCATCGGCTCTATGATTGTGGCAAATAAAAATGTCTTTATCGCTGGGGGCGTAGCTCATAGTGCTTTTGGCGGTGTTGGATTAGCTCTTTTTTGTGGCTTTAGCACGATGCTTGGAGTGTTGTGCTTTGGGGTGCTTATGGCGATATTTTTAGCCTATGCGTTTTTATACCAAAGAGAAAGGCTAGATGCCTATGTGGGTGCAAGCTGGGCATTTGGAATGGCAATAGGCATTATTCTTATTGACTTAAGTCCGGGATATAATAGCGATATTTCAAGCTATCTTTTTGGCTCAATTCTCGCTGTTGGCACAGATGAAATGATAGCAATGGCGGCATTTGATATTTTCCTTATCATTTTTGTTAGGCTGTATTATTATGAGATTCTAGGCTTATTTTATGATAGTGAGTTTTGTCAAACAAAGGGCTTAAATGTGAATATGTGGATAAGCATTGTCTTTGTGCTTATCGCCATTGGTGTGGTGCTGTCTATGAGCGTGGCTGGGCTTATTCTTGTTTTGGCGATTTTATCAATCCCTGCATATATTGCCAATCTCTTTTCCCACTCGCTTGGCTCTATGATGTTTATCTCGTGGCTTATTTCACTTATTTTTATGTGGGCTGGGTTTTTTATCGCCTATTATTTTAATGTCAGTATTGGGGCGTGTATTGTCGTGCTGTTGGCACTTGGAATGTTTAGTGCTATACTTATTCATAAAATTACAAGGAGGCTTTTATGAGAGAAGAGGATTCAAACAAAATCGCTAAAAGAGCGGTTAAAATTGCGTTGTTTTGTGTGTTTGCTACTTTGCTTTTAAGCCTTATTAATATTTACATCTTAATTAACCAAGTCAGTGCCACAGCGGCTATGAGCAAAGAAATCAAAGCCTTGCAAGAAAAAGTTGGCATTGAGCGTGAGAAATTCAACTAGCACAAAGTGATGTTTTCTATAAACTCAATATGCCCACCTTTGATGATGAGTGCATCAAGGCAATACTCTTGCGTGAGATTCTGCGTTGAAAGATAGAATCCTATTGTGGATATAAGCTTTTCAATCTTGCTTGGCGTGATGTTATAAATAGGCTCAAAGCCACTTTTAGCCCCAACACTCGCACTTTTGACTTCAATAAAATGTAAGATTCCATCTCTTTGAGCGATAATGTCAATCTCCCCATATCGTGCAAAAAAGTTCCGCTCTATAATCTCAAAGCCATTTTCACGCAAAAACGCACACGCCTTGTCTTCTGCCTCTTTGCCCTTTGCCCTACTCATACTCATCTTCAAGCCGCATTTTGAAAGGCTTTTGGGTAATGGATTCTATATTTTCAAGCTCACACAATGCGTGATTTATCTCTCTTTCAAAGCAATGATGTGTAGAAAATAGCATTGTGGCGATATTTTTCTTATCTGTCTCTTTTTGCAAAAATGCACCAATAGAAATATTATGTCGCCCTAGAATCTGTGCTACCTCCCCTAACACTCCGGGCTTATCTCTCACATAAAGGCGTATGTAGTAGCGTGAGTGAATCTTTTCTTTATCTTTCAGTCGCAATTTACCCTCTTCCAAAGGTCGGCTAAAGCCAAGCATTGCCGCACTCTCCCCCCTAGCAATAGCGACAATATCACTTATCACCGAACTTGCTGTTGCTTCCCCTCCTGCTCCCGCTCCATAATACATACTCTCCCCCACATAATCGCCTATCACACTAATGCCATTCATCACGCCATCAACCTTGCTAATCATAGATTTTTTTTTAATCATACTTGGATGGACGCGTAGCTCCACTTCATCATCTTGCTTTTTAGCAATGCCTAGAAGTTTAATCACATAGCCAAATTCATTCGCAAACTCCATATCATCAGGCGTTATATCAGCAATACCTTCAATCAATATATCTTCGGGCATAGCGTGGATTCCATACGCAAGGGAAGCAAGGATTAAAAGCTTATGCCCCGCATCGCCACCATTAATATCAAGGCTAGGGTCAGCCTCCGCATAGCCAAGATTCTGCGCTTCTTTAAGGGCGGTGGCAAAGTTTTTGCCAAACTGCTGCATTTGAGTTAGGATATAATTACTCGTGCCATTGAGAATCCCGCGTATGGCTAAAATATGATTAGCACTTAAGCCATCTTTCAAAACGCGTATAATGGGTATGCCACCACACACGCTTGCTTCAAAGCCCACAGGCAAACCACTCGCAAGGGGTGCAATATCACTTCTATGGTAGGCTAACATTGCCTTATTAGCGGTGATAAAAGCTTTTTTTGCTTTCAATGCTCTTTGTGCTATTGTGTAGGCAAACTCCACACCGCCCATAAGCTCAATGACAACATCAATCTCACTATCTTGTAAAATCTCATCTATATTCGTGCTAAGGGCTACATTTGCATTCATATCGGCAAGTTTTTTTGCCGCTTTTGCTTTATCACGCACAACAATACTTTTTAAAACTATCTGCTTCCCTGCCCTTGCATTAATAATCTCACCATTTGCTAAAATTGCCTTTAACACACTGGAGCCAACAACCCCAAAGCCAACCATTCCCAAAACAAGCTTTGACATCAAATAATCCTTAAAATCTTAATAAAATCTTATGAAAATTGCTTCAAAAATGCCTTGAGATTCCGTGCGGATTGGCGGATTCGCTTTTCATTTTCAATTAACGCAATTCTCACATACCCTTCTCCATAATCCCCAAAGCCCACACCCGGACTCACAGCAATCTTTGCCTCTTTTAAAAGCCTTTTTGAAAATTCCAAGCTACCCATATCACCCACACATTCAGGCAACTTTGCCCAAATAAACATACTTGCCTTTGGTTTTTTCATCTCCCAACCCGCTTCTTTAAAACTCTTAATCAGCACTTCCATACGCTTTTCATACTTACCCTTTATCTCTTCCACACAGCTTTGATCGCCATCAAGGGCGATAGTAGAGGCAATTTGCAAAGGCGTGTAGATTCCATAATCAATCCAGCTTTTAATCTTTTGCAACGCTTCAATAATTTTCTTATTCCCCACCACAAAGCCAACTCGCCAACCTGCCATATTATAAGTTTTACTCAGCGTATAGCTCTCAACAGCTACATCTTTAGCTCCGTGGATTTCTAAAATACTTGGCGTTTTAAAGCCATCAAAGCAAAGCTCGGCATACGCAATGTCCGAAATAATATAAAATCGCTCCTGCTTTGCCATAGCCACTAAGCGTTCATAAAACTCCCTATACACAACAATAGTCGTGGGATTATGCGGAAAATTCACAACAACAAATTTTGGACGGGGCATTACTTCTTTTAGCACCCTTTTAATATTTGCAAAAAAATCATTTGCATCAAGCTCCATTTCATCATTCCACTTTAGCCCAAAAGTAGAGACATTCGCCCCATTAAGAATAAAAGCATAATAATGAATAGGATAGGCAGGCTCGGCTACAATGGCATTATCACCAGCATTTGCAATAGCTTGGACTAAATGCACATAGCCTTCTTTACTCCCCATTGTTACACACGCTTCAGATTCTGGGTCTAAATCCACACCATAAGTCCGCTTATACCAATTACAAATGGCTAAACGCAACTTGTAGATTCCACGGCTTACAGAATAGCCTTGATTCTTATCTTTTTGTACGGCTTCACAAAGCTTTTGGATAATATGTTCAGGTGTCTTACCATCTGGATTCCCCATAGAAAAGTCAATCACATCTTCATTATTGCGACGCATTTCAAGTTTAATCTCATTAATTGCAGCAAAGACATATTTTGGCAAACGCTTTATTTTGCCAAACTCAATCTCATCAAACATAGCTCTCTCCTCATTGTTAGATTCATAATCTACTTCAAATTCACAGCAATACCACCCTTAAGATTCTCCGCCCCATCATAATCTGTAATCATCACAAACTTCACACCTTGTGGAATCTTAACTTTCAAGCTTTCATTACTACCGGCATTACTTATCATATCTATAATGCCAAGATTCTTATCATACAACACAATATGTGGATTCCACTTTGGAAAATCCACAGCCTGTATATATAAATCTCCGCTTGTATTGACACTGACCCAATATTCCCCGGAGGCATCACGCCATTTAAGTGCTGCTGATTTTGCTAAGAATTTTGTATTTGGCAGACGCGACTCATTGACTTCAAGCATATATTCCCACTTCTGTGCATTGATACGATTAATATCAAGGCAAACAAAGCCCCTTTTACCTAACTCATCAACAATAATCCCCATATCAGGGCTATGCTCGGTATTAAAAGAAAACTCCACACTTGAAAGCCCACCACTTAGCTCCGCTCTGCTTACTACAAAGTATGAATATCCCATCGTGCTTAAAATATTATTCCCAATCTTTGTTAGTAACACGGGACTAGTCCTTGCACTAAAGCTAAGTTTTACCTCGCTTGGTTGAGAAAAGCGCGAGCTAAGTAGCCCATTACTTTTTAGCGCATAAACAATTTTAGCAATATCCAATCGTCCGCCTGTATAGTATATATTTCTATTTGCAAAGATTCTATTAATGAAATTTGCGTTTGTTTGGTAGCTTTGCTCCCCCATTAGATTTTTTATCTTATCATCAAAGGCATCAGCCCACGCACCCGCTACAATACAAAAAAGAATGAAGATAAGCCTTACCATTCAAGACCACCATTCAGCTGTTTAAAACGCGTATAATTCACATCTACAAGGCTTGAGCCATCAAAATACATTCTCACTGGATGTTTGCTCCCGTGAGCTACTTCCTCGCCATTGAGTGTGAGCTTAAATGCACTATGCCCCATCACAAAAAGCATTTTATTGTTTAATGGAATCTCATAACTATTTTTATATGCAAACTGCTCCTTGCTTCCTGTCTCAAGATTAATCACGCCAAGCCACAAATCCTGCTCGGCTTGGATATATAAGATATTATCACTCGGCTTCTTTTGACTATCTGCTTGAGAATCTGCTTGACTAGGCTTAGGGCTAAAAAAGAAATTTTGCTCTGGGTGGCTTGATTGATGAGTTTCTTGAGTTTGCGTTGTTGTATTTTGTGGGGCTAAAGCTTGTGGCATAGAATCCTTACTTGTAGATTCTAAAGGCACATCTTGAGATTGCACTTCCTGTGTATTTTGTGTTGGCTTATCTGCTTGTTGTGTTGGGGCATTATCTAGCGGTTTTGTTGCATCAAAAAATACACCATCATACCCCTCATCATTCTCATTTTGTGCTGTGCTACTAGACTGCGAAGTAGGCGGAATAGGACTATCCTGCATAAAAGCCTTGTAGGCAAAATATCCCATAAGTGCAAGAAAAACAAGTCCTAAAATCACATAAAGCCAAGAGTAAGATTCTGCGTGAGACTTACTTTTAGATTCATTTTTTAATGCAATCTCAATCACGTGATGCTCACGCTCTTTTTGTAAATCTTTCTTTCTCTCTTCTTCTTTTTCTCTCACAATCACTACATTTTCAATAAGCTTTTGAGATCGCTCTTCTTGATCCTGTTTGCTTATCACCTCTGCAACACTACTTATATCAGGCTTTTGCAACTGCTCTTTAGAGAGAATCCAATCACGCAAATCAACACCATACTCACGCTCCAAAATCGCAATGAAGCCCTTTGCCCGCACACTATCAATCTTATCAAATCGCTTTTCTAGCACATCTTCAATCTTAGAACTCGCAAGTTTAGTTGTTTTGCTTAGCTCCTTTAGCCCAATTGCCTTAAGCTTCCCTAGTTCCTCATCAAGTAATTGCATATTAATGTTTCCCTGCATAATTAATCCTATCTATTAAAATTCCCGTAGCCACCGCTACATTGAGCGAATCAAAGTGATGCTTCATTTTGATAGAGAGCATTGTATCAAGTTTGTGCTTCAATCGTGCTGATAAACCCATAGATTCACTTCCTAGAAACAATGCCCATTTTTGTGGATTTTCTATTCTCTCTTGCCCTCGCATATCCGCACCTACAAGGGTAAAGTTTGCATTTTTAAGCTCATTTAGCACATCAAAGACTTGTGTAAAAACCCCATAAGGCATATTTAAAAACGCCCCACTTGAAAGACGCACTATACCTTCTATCGCTTTTTGACTAAGGCTTGGCAAACAAATGACTATTCCGCCCACACCCAACGCGTAAGCTGTGCGAAAAATTGAGCCAATATTCCCCACATCGCTAATCTCACATAGCACCAAAAGTGAATCTTTCTCCTTTAGTTCTTTAAGACTTAAAGCTTGTGGCGGGATAATTTGCGCGAGAATCCCTTGATGATTACCGCCACGAGAGAGAGCTTGAGCTTTTTTATTATCCACGCGTTTAATGGGCTTGTCTAATTTAGCAAGTTGTGAAAATAAATCTCTAGGCAATTCTTTTGCGAGATAAAATTCTGTAATACTGCAAGGGCAAGTCTCTATGGCATACAAAATAGGCTGCTTACCATAAATAATCACTGCTTACTCCGCACTCAAAATTTCTTCATAGCATTGCTTGATACTTTTACCACTCATCTTGCTTAGAATCTTTGCCTTAATCTTTGGTGGAATATCAAGCATCAGGGCTTCCTCATACTCTAGCGAATATTCCTTATGCTCCAAAGTATGCGAAAAATCAAGGATAAGCACCCACTCTCCTCGTATTACAGAATCTTCTAGCATTGTGCCAATCTCGTGTGCTGTGCCATAATATCGCTGCTGATGAAGTTTTGTAAGCTCTTTTTGCACGGCAATGCGAGTATGTGGAAGTAAAAATGCAATATCTTGCAAGGTCTCTAAGATTCTATGCGGACTTTCATAGCAAATCGCACTATACGCACCGCCCATATTGAGCCTAGCAATCTGCAAAAGTTTCGCTTGTCGCTCTAGCTTTTTATGTGGTAAAAATCCTACAAAAACAAATGGTGTAGATTCTACACCACTCCCACAAAATGCCACATTTAACGCACAAGCCCCGGGCAAAACATCAAAGGCAATGTGATGTTCTATCGCATAAGATACAAGCTTTGCACCAGGATCACTAATACAAGGCATTCCCGCATCGCTAAGATACACGACATTTGTATTGAAAAAATCCTGCGACAAGATGGAGAGAAACTCATCTTGATTATGTGAGTGAAAGGATTTGATTTGCTTAGAATCCACAAATTCCTTAGGATTCTGTTCATTTGGAAGTTCAAGGATATTGCGTGAAATGAGTAGCTCTAAAAGCTTTTTAGCCACTCTTGTATCTTCACACAAAATTACATCAGCTGACTTTATGGCTTCCAACGCCCGCAAGGTAACGTCTTCAAGGTTTCCTATGGGGGTTGGCACAAGTGTCAGCATAGATTTATTTCATATTATATTTTTGGCGGAATTTCTCAACGCGTCCAGTGATGTCAGTGATTTTATCACTTCCTGTGTAGAATGGGTGGCAAAAGCTTGAAATATCAATGCGTAGCTCACTCTTATTGCTTAAAACCTCAATTTGCTTTCCGCTTGTTACGCAGGTTACCTTACAAGGGATGTATTCTGGGTGGATTCCTTTTTTCATTCTATGTCCTTTGTTTTGTGTTGATCTAAAAAAGCTGGGGATTGTAGCAAAAAATGTTTTAATTCCTGCTTTAATAGAGTAAATTTTATAAAGTGGTGTGTATATAAAACTACAAGGCTAGAAGCCTAGCCTTGCAAGGATTCTTAGAATCCAAATTTAGCAAATGCAAGGGCAGAGTTTTGCCACTTACCATTCCAAGAATCAACAATCGCTCCACCAAGAGTTGTTCCAGCTACACCTCCCTTGCGTGTCCCAACATACCCAGCACCGACTTTGAAATACATCTTATCACTTCCTTGCCAAAGTGTGAGTGAGCCAACCGCAGAGATTTCCTCATAATCGCCACCAGAGTAAAGCACATCAAGGGCTGCTCGCTTAGATTCAATACCACCGAAGATATACCAAGTATCGCCATAGCCTAAGAAACTACCTACTCCAGCTCCACTCATACCGCCACGATAGCCATAGAATCTTGCTCTATCGCCATAGTTTAGTAAATGCGAGTTTTTGCCATTTGAAATATACCCTGCACCAAGTTTAAAGACTTCATTTAAACGCAATTCTTCATCAATCCAAAAAGTCATACCATTTGTGCTTTTACCATCGCCTACGATATTATCCATACCATACACGGCACGCAAAATTGTCTTTGACTGCACATTTCCAGAGCCAATATCAAGCTGTGCTTTTGCACCCGCATTCAAAATATCGTGCGTGCCAACCTGTGTATTTGTATCTGTAAGATAGCTCACAAATGGAGAAACTTTAAACATTTCACCAAATTTGATATCCACACCACCACTTGCAAGTTCGCCAACTTTGCCCTTTTGGTGTTGATAAGTATCAAAGCTTGAAAGCTCATAGCCCATTCTGTTATAAGCCTGTCCTGCTCCAAGCTGAGAGTTTCTCCAATATGCCCATAAACTTATAGCCCCACCATCTACATTTAACGCACCACCTTGCACATTGCCATAGATCCAATCTACACCCGTATAGTTTTTACCATCAACGCCTAGGAAAAACTGCCCTATATCAAAGCGTCCAAGCACAAAGCTTAATCTCCCGCCATCATATTTAAAATACGCATCAGACACATCAGCATAATTTGGAAATGCCCTTTTAGTGATAAAATCATTTTGTGAAATATCATAGAATGGGTAAGCACCCCAGCCACCAAGACCAATGCTTATGTTTTTGCCTAAGCCTAGCTCAATCCCTACGCGTGCAGAGACATTGCCATAAGCTGCTTGCACTTCCTTGCCTTTGTCATTCTTCACACCTAAACCACCAAATCCTTGATGATAAAATGCTCCTAAATGCCCAAAAGGATTCACCTCTACCGCATTTGCACCAATCGCCATAGCAGAGGCTAAAACAAGTGAAACATATACTTTTTTCATAAAAACTCCTTAAAAAGATTTAAAAACTAACTTGTGCAAAGACACGAGTCAGCAGATAATTCCTACCATCATTGGCAAAAATTGAATTATCGAGCGTAAAATCGGCATTATTTATCATTCCTATAATCTTTGCACCCAACTTGATATTGTGTTGAGGTTCAGAGACAAGTCCAATCTCCCAGTTAAATATGTTTTTGCTTCCTATGGTTGTATGCCTAATAGCTGCATCAAGCTGCACATATTGCCTTAAGTCATATTCTAAGAATCCATAAAGTGATGTGGCATTATTGTAAAAAAGCCCTTCTCGCCTTTCAAAATAGCTACTCTGCCCAAACGAATCAATCCCCCTAGCTCCATTTTCAGCCACAGAGAGAACACCACCTCCAACATTCATACCCAGCCACTTTGCTCCACCCTCAAGCCATACAAATCCCCCATCGCCTTTTGTGCTTGAATGGTCAATGATTTTATCATTCCTAGCACTAAAAGACAAAAAGTGCATTTTCCCATATAAAAGTGCAGTATTTACAGGCACAGCCACAAGCACTTTTGCACCAAAGGCGGTAAAATCATTAGGAGCAGCATAAATATATGGGGTAATTTGCAAAGGAGATTCAGGAAGTGTGATAGTTGCCCCTAGATACAACGCACCCACACTACCAAATGGATTTGAAAAATTATCCATTCTATAATTTGTTACATATGCATTTTTATATGCCCAGATAAAATCAAGCTTTAAATTTTCTATATCTTCATAAGTCGCTGACACACCTTGTGTATAATGCTTAATCCACTCGCTATTAGTTTGGAATCTCCCTGCATACACACTTAAGCGATTGGGATTCACAAAACTTGCATAAAGCTCTGTGAGAACAAAATTATCTTTCACTTGCGAAAAGTCTCCGCCGTGTGCTTGATATAGCTTTGTTGCAGCCCACATAGAGCCACCAAGTGCCACACCTTGGAAGCGTTGGGTTTGATAGGCTAAAGACACATTGGCATCAGCGAAACTTGGTGCACCACCTGTCATACCTTGATAATACACGCCCATATGTCCGCTTGGACGCCCAGTTAAGAGCAATTGTGCGATATTATTTGCATTTGCTACTTCATAGAATCCACATACGCACAGCAAAACTGCTAGTATTCTTTTCATAAAATCCCTTTAATCAAATCCCTAAGTCCTTTTAGAGATGAAGCTTTACTTTTTTAAAGGATTGTCAGCAAAAATAATTCCACTTTTATTTATCTCACAAAATAAGCCTATAACCGCATTTTTCACATAGCTCGCAAGGGGCTTTTCCATGCTTTAATGCCAAAGCAAAATCCACAAACTTTTTACTTTGTAAAATCTCCCTTATGCCCTGCTCTCTCACATTGCCAAAGCTCGTCTTCCCACCATGATCAATACAGCAAGGCACCACATTGCCATTACTTAAGATTCCAAACTGCTTTATCGCCCCATAGCAAAACACTTTTATATTACTTTTTTGAGCTTTTAGCCGATAAGTTTTCACCCCGCTACTTTGCTCCCATTCAAATGAAGTTTTAGGATTAGCAAATACCTTTGCCCCAAGCCTTACTCGCCCTTTTTTAAGACTTTCCATAAATACATTAGAATCTAGCCCAAAAAATCTAGCCACAAAGCCACACAACACCCTAAACTTCACACTATCAGCAAAAATATCATCACTATGCAGACGCAGATTCACAAAAATGGGCGAATTTTGAGAGAGATTAAACGCACAAAATTTTAGAATCTGCTCCAAATGTCGCTTTTTCAAAAGATTCTCATTTGCCAAAAACGCACTTAAAGAAAACGCCACCTGCACAAAAGGCTTTTGTGTGAGTAGCTCAAAATGCCACTCTTGCAAAAAAAGCCCTGTGGTAACAAGCTCCACTGCCAAATGATATTTTTTCAAGATCTCAACATAAGAGATAAAATCTTGTACCCCCAAAGGATCGCCCAAAATATGCAAACACACCCGCTTTGTGTGAGACCGAATCTCATAACATATCTTTTCAAACAGCTCTAAATCCATAGCTCCGCGTCTTTGCTCCATATTTGCACTCGGGCAAAATCCACACTTCAGCCCACAATAATCGCTTATTTCAATATAAATCTTTTCAAATTTTAGCTTAGATTCTGGTTTGCATTGTGGCGTAAATTTTGCTTGAAACTGCGGATTGAATCCACCCTCACATAGACTTTCCCTCACACTCCGCCACCTTGCAGTTCAAAGCAAAAGAGATGAAAAAACGCCCATATAATCTTTTTATCACTTTGATAAACATTTGGCAGATTCAAAGCCTGAAAAAACTCCGTCTTTTCCTGCCTTTGCGTATTTTTAGCCTTAAGCTCATCTATTATCTCATTAAGATGATATATCCTTTTACGCTCATAGTCATACTGCCCCATCATCAGCTCTACAAGGCAAAGCACCATAGCAGCAAGTTTTGATTGATTAAAAATCATTTGAGATTTTTCATTGTGAATCTCGCCTAGATTCACACTCATCATTTCATTATGAGATAAAAGCTCTAAAATCCGCTTAGATTCTAAAGGCATAATAAATTCCAAAGCTTTATGCAAAGCAAAAGGCAATTCCTTTGTATTGTGTAATTCTTTTTGCATTACAATGCTTAATGCCCTACTCATCGCCATAAGATATTGTGGCATATCTTTAGTGTTAGGATAAAAGCTGTATGTAAAGCCCTGCAACTTACCAAAAGCCTTGAGCGTGTCAAAATAGCCAAGCTCCAAGTTCTCTTCAATACTCATTTTGTCAAAATCAAGCATACCGCCAAGGGGCTTAAGGGGGTAAATATTTTTCACAAGCGGATGATGACTAAAGGGGTGAGATTCTGGATTTAACGCTATGGCGATAACCTGCTCTGCACCTAGCTCAAAAGCAAGACTAATAGGGAGATTGTCATAATATCCCCCATCTATGTAGCCCCATCCATCAATCTCACATACCGGAAAAGCCGGAAAACACGAGGCTGAAGCCAAAATCCACGAAGCGAGATTCTCCATTGAAAGCTCATTTTTATATTTTTTTACAGGCACAAAGCTAGGGAATCTTACACTCATTAACGCATAATCCACGCTAGAGCTAAAAAACCGCTCATCAACGCATTTTTGAATAATCTTTTTAAGCGGAGTGATATCCATACCCTTATTATCCTTGTAGCTTTTGATAAAGGGCAGAAGTTTCTCACTATTTTCATAATAATATTGCAAATCTGTGCGGAGATTTAGCCCATTTAGCACCACCTTATCTATATCTATCTCACGCCACAGCCCCAAAGCCTTTTCATAATCGCCAAGCACCATTAATGCTCCATTCAAAGCCCCAATGCTTGTGCCTGTAACCATATCATACTTTATACCAAGCTCCCTTAATGCCCTCCACGCTCCAATTTGATACGCCCCCTTAGAGCCTCCACCACCTAGCACAATAGCTACTTTCACTTTTTTCCTTTATGTTTTTTTATTATGTTTGTCTTAGAATCTCACCATAGATTCTATAAAATTTTATAGAATCCACCCTTCAATCCCAACGCTAAAAATCCCAAGATTCTAGCTTGTCATTACTTACAACTCGGCCTGTATAACTTGTATAATAAATATTCTTAGAATCTTGCTTTGTTATTCCAAATATCATACAAAAAACTTAGTTTTTATTATATAAACTCACTCATTAAAGTTTATAGAATCATTATAAACTTTACACATAATTTAATATTTTCTGCTATGATTGCCACTTCAATTTGAATTTTAAGGAGAAAAAATGGCAACAAAACATCAATTTCAAACAGAAATTACACAACTTTTAGACCTAATGATACATTCCTTGTATTCCAATAAAGAGATATTCTTGCGAGAGCTTGTAAGTAATGCATCTGACGCACTTGATAAGCTCTCATATCTCACGCTCACACAGGATAATCTCAAATCCCTAAGCTTTGAGCCACGCATTGACATATCCTTTGATGAGCAGAAAAAAACACTCACCATAGAGGACAATGGCATTGGTATGAGTGAATCTGATATGAAAGAACATTTAGGCATTATCGCAAAGTCTGGCACAAAGAGCTTCCTTAGCCAACTGAGCGGGGATAAAAAGAAAGATTCAGCACTTATTGGGCAGTTTGGCGTAGGCTTTTACTCAGCATTTATGGTAGCACATCGTGTCGTGGTGCAAAGCAAGAAAGCAGGTGAAGAAAAAGCCTATGCGTGGGTAAGTGAAGGCAAGGGCGAATATGAGATTGGCGAGTGTATTAAAGAATCTCAAGGTACACAAATCACGCTGTATTTGCGAGATGAAGATGCACACTTTGCGTCTCGTTGGGAGATTGAAAACATTATCCATAAATATTCCCAGCATATCGCATTCCCTATTTATCTCCATTACACAGAGACCAAGAGTGAAAACGCAGAAGATTCTAAAAAAGGAGATTCTACAAAAGAGAGCAAAGAAAACAAGCAATCCCAAATCAACACCGCTAAAGCCCTATGGAAGATTCCAAAATCCGAGCTTAAAGATAAAGATTACAAAGAGTTTTACGCCACACTCTCACACGATAATAATGAGCCTATGCGGTGGATTCACACAAAGGTTGAAGGCAATTTAGAATACACCACACTTTTTTACATCCCTAGCAAAGCTCCATTTGACTTATTCCGCGTGGATTATCAATCAGGTGTGAAGCTCTATGTCAAGCGGGTATTTATCACTGATGATGACAAGGAGCTATTACCGCCATATTTACGCTTCGTGCGTGGGGTAATTGATAGTGAAGACCTGCCTTTGAATGTGAGCCGCGAGATTTTACAGCAAAATAAGATTCTAGCTAATATCAAATCCGCCTCCACAAAGAAGATTTTAGGCGAGATTGCTGATATCGCAAAAAACGAAGAAGAGTATAAGAAATTTTACGAGCAGTTTGGTAAAGTGCTGAAAGAAGGCTTGTATGGTGACTATGAGAATAAGGACAAGATTCTAGAACTTCTGCGGTTTGAGAGTGTAAAGGCTGAATCTATCTCGCTTAAAGCCTATAAAGAAGCAATGAGTAGTGAGCAAAAGAGCATTTACTATATGCTAGGCGAAAATAAAGAAGCGATTAAAAATGCACCACTGCTTGAAAAATACGCACAAAAGGGCTTTGATGTCTTGCTTTTAAGCGATGAGATTGACGCGGTTGTAATGCCGATGATTGGCGAATATGACAAAACTCCGCTAAAAAGCATTAATAGCAAAGAAGCCTTAGAAGAGCTAGGGGAGCAAAGCATTGATGAAGCCACACAAAAAGCCTATGAGCCGCTGATAAAAGCCTTTAAGGACACCTTAGGAGAGCAAATCAGCGAAGTCAAACTCTCACAACTAGGCGATTCACCAATCACGCTGATTAAAGAAGACTCTAATCCAATGATGGCAAATCTTATGGCACAAATGGGGCAGAAACTCCCCGAATCTAAGCCTATCTTAGAGCTTAACATCACTCACCCACTTTTTGAAAAGCTTAAAACCGCAAATGCGGAAAAAATCGCACAAAGTGCTACTTTACTCTTTGGTGCGGCAGTGGTGCTTGAAGGCAATAACCTTGAAAATGCTAAAGCTTTCAATGCTGAACTCCACGCCCTTCTACTCCAAAGCCTTTAAGGCTTTGGTGGCTTGTTTATCAAACTTTTTTGCTTTTTCTGCGTGTCTTATTTAGAATCTAGCTCACAAGCCCAAGCTGTCAATTATCCTAAATATCAAAAATAGAATCTGTGTAATTTTAAATCAAAACTCCCCCATATACATTTTGTAGCCACTGATTACTTTTAGTAACAAAATCCCACAAACAAAAAAAAAAAAAAACATTTTATCTATCTTTCAATAAACTTGACTAGAATACAGCAATTATTTCTCATTTTTTTGAAATAAGTTGGAGGTCATTATGCTTACATCATTAAGAAAACTCAAATTTGGCACTAAAATGAATCTTATTGTTGCTATTGTCGTTTTAGTCTGTATTGGTATTATGGCACTTGTCATTTTCTCACAATCTCGCTCCACGCTTGATAAGGAAGCTAAAACTATGCTCTATAATGTCGCCCAGCGACACGCAAACAAGATTGCCCCGATTTTTGATGAGAGTTTTGCACTTTTGGAAAACACACAAGGTGTAATCAATAACTTTCTTAAAGCTGGAATCACGCTTGATAACAAGACGATTGATAAAAGCGTATCAAGCCTACTAGATACATCAAATTGGGCAAAATATGCCTATGTATTTTTATTTGAGCCTTACGCTCACAATGGTTTGCAAAAAGATTTTGTTTCCAAAAACGGCAAAAGTGGATATTTAATGATTTATCGTGATGATGATCCTACGCGTATCGGCGGTGTCCATCGTGTTAATGCTGAATCTAAGGTGCTTGATTTTTCAGCTGTGCAAAATGCGATACAAGAAAAACGCTCTATCTTTGGTGTGCCTGTTGAAATTACCCTTGAGGGTGAAAGCTTCCACGCAGTCAATGCTGTCGTGCCACTCTTTAGCGGGAATCAACTCATCGGTGTGCTTGGTATGTCAATCAACCTTGATACGATTATCCAGCAAATCGTGCTAAATAAAGAAAATAGCGTGTATGAAAATGACTTTATCTCAATCCTTTCAACCGGTGGTGTGTATGCGGCAAGTGATGATATTAGCCTATTTGGTAAAAAGATTGCCGAAGTCAATACTCACCCATCACTTCAACAAATCACAGACGCTCAAGCTGCACATACAAGTGGTGTATATGAATACATAAATCGCCACGGCAAAGAAGCAATCGGTGGAGTTTCTACCTTTGAAGTGTGGCGTAATACTGGCTCGTTTTAGAGTGTGCTTGTCTCTGCACCGCAAACTTCAGTCTATGCACCATTAAGAAAAATCACAATCACTATGCTTGTGTCCGTCTTGGCAAGTTTTGCAAGTATCGTATTTATCATTTCGCTCTTTGTGAGACTTGCCCTTGTAAAGCGTCTATCTAGTATCTCCAACGCTCTCTTTGAATTTTTTAAATACCTTAATCATCAAAGAAAAGATGCTCCTAATCCTTTAAAGATTATCGCTCAAGATGAATTAGGACAAATGGGAATTGAGATTAACGAAAACATAGAAAAAACAAAGCTAGGCTTAGAATCCGACCAAGCCCTTGTGGCACAATCTCTTCAAGTCATAGACAAAGCAAAACAAGGTTATATTGATAGCCTTATAGAATCTAAAGGCAGTAATCCACAGCTTAATAATCTAAGAGATTCTGTAAATAGAACTGCTTAAACTCTTAATGACAGGTGTGGGAAAAAGATTTAAATGAGATTAATCGTGTATTTGAATCTTATGTAAGCTTAGACTTCACCACAGAAGTAAATAATGCAAGTGGTAGAGTAGAAGTAGTTACAAATACTCTAGGAGAAGAGATTGAAAAATGCTTCATACAAGCTCTAACTTTGCTCAAAATCTAAGTGAAGAGGCAAAAGCATTAGCAGAAGCAGTAAATAATCTTACAAATCTTACTAACTCTCAAGCAAGTAGCCTAGAACAAACAGCTCAAGCCGTAGAAGAGATTACTTCATCTATGACAAAATGTTAGTGGCAAGACAAGTAGAAGTTATACAGACAAGTAGAAGATATTAAAATGTTATAGCATTATTAGAGATATAGCAGACCAAACAAATCTACTAGCTCTTAATGCTGCTATTGAAGCAGCTCGTGCTGGAGAACACGGAAGAGGATTTGCTGTTGTTGCTGATGAAGTGAGAAAACTAGCGGAGAGAACACAAAAATCTTTAGGTGAGATTGAAGCTAATACGAATCTCTTAGTGCAAAGTATTAATGATATGGGTGAATCTATAAGAGAACAAACAACAGGTGTAACTCAAATCAATGAAGCCATATCTCATTTAGAATCTGTAACACAAGAAAATGTAGAGATAGCTAACTCTAGTGCTGAAATAAGTCAAAGAGTAGATAGAGTAGCTAAAGATATATTAGATGATGTGAATAAGAAGAGGTTTTAGGGGGATTTCACATTGATGAAAAGAATCTTAAGGGCTTAATTGCAAGTCTATAAGATTCTAATATTTGTAGCCTTACGCTTAAAGGTATGTTTAAAGCGTAAGACTCTGCTTAAACACGATTATTAATAGCCTCACTTATGTAGAAAATCAACTTTATACTTGTAAAAATTAAATTTGTCCCCTTAATAAAAGGCTAAAGCCTAAATATAAGGAAAGATGAAATTCAAAAACTTTCATCCAAATAAACGCTTTTTATATGCTTGTTTTTGTATTAGATTCAGATTTGCGATGATTTGGAATATGCTTTATATCCCCAAGCTTATACACAACTTCACTAAGCCTTTATATATATTCTTAGGACAACAACACGAAATTGAAATTTTTAAAGTTTAAAAATCTTATGGGAATTTAGGTTTTGTAAAAATTGATTAAAAGCAAGGGAAGTATCACTTTCTATTTTACAAGAGATACACAACAAGAATAAAGGCTATAAGTATAAGGAGTCTAGATTCTCCTACGACATATAGAATCTAGACTCCACTTACCTAACACAAATCCTAAAACCTCTTCTTATTCACATCATCTAATATATCTTTAGCTACTCTATCTACTCTTTGACTTATTTCAGCACTAGAGTTAGCTATCTCTACATTTTCTTGTGTTACAGATTCTAAATGAGATATGGCTTCATTGATTTGAGTTACACCTGTTGTTTGTTCTCTTATAGATTCACCCATATCATTAATACTTTGCACTAAGAGATTCGTATTAGCTTCAATCTCACCTAAAGATTTTTGTGTTCTCTCCGCTAGTTTTCTCACTTCATCAGCAACAACAGCAAATCCTCTTCCGTGTTCTCCAGCACGAGCTGCTTCAATAGCAGCATTAAGAGCTAGTAGATTTGTTTGGTCTGCTATATCTCTAATAATGCCTATAACATTTTTAATATCTTCACTTTGCTGTATAACTTCACTTGTCTTGCCACTAACATTTTGCATAGATGAAGTAATCTCTTCTACGGCTTGAGCTGTTTGTTCTAGGCTACTTGCTTGAGAGTTAGTAAGATGTGTAAGATTATTTACTGCTTCTGCTAATGCTTTGCCTCTTCACTTAGATTTTGAGCAAAGTTAGAGCTTGTATGAAGCATTTTTCTAATCTCTTCTCCTAGAGTATTTGTAACTACTTCTACTCTACCACTTGCATTATTTACTTCTGTGGTGAAGTCTAAGCTTACATAAGATTCAAATACACGATTAATCTCATTTAAATCTTTTCCCACACCTGTCATTAAGAGTTTAAGCAGTTCATTTACAGAATCTCTTAGATTATTAAGCTGTGGATTACTGCCTTTAGATTCTATAAGGCTATCAATATAACCTTGTTTTGCTTTGTCTATGACTTGAAGAGATTGTGCCACAAGGGCTTGGTCGGATTCTAAGCCTAGCTTTGTTTTTTCTATGTTTTCGTTAATCTCAATTCCCATTTGTCCTAATTCATCTTGAGCGATAATCTTTAAAGGATTAGGAGCATCTTTTCTTTGATGATTAAGGTATTTAAAAAATTCAAAGAGAGCGTTGGAGATATTGCGGATACGAGCTGTGATTGTCATTCGCACATAAATAGACATAAACAACACGATCGCAAGTACGCAAACCAAAATACCTACAACATTTAAATTTCTCATATAGCCCACAGACTCATACACTGATGATTTAGGTGCAACAATAACGCTCCCCCACCACTGCCCAGTTCTTCCTCGCCCCACTTCAAATGAAGCCACCCCCATAATACTCGCCTCCCCTCGCGTATTTGTTACTTCATACACACCAGATTCGTGGGATTTGAGTGCGTTGATTATGGTTTGCATACTAGGATTATCCCTACTTACATCGACAAGACTTTTTCCCATAAGCTCACTATTTGGGTGAAGCACAAGTAGTCCCTCGCTTGTTGTAAGCACACGATAATCATTATTAAAAACCTTCATACTCTCTGCAAAAAGAATATCTGCAATCAAATCAAGATGTAGCGTGCAACCAACAACACCCACGACACTGCCCTTCTCATCTTTAATAGGATAATTAAGCGTTGAGCGTATTATTTGCTTATCTCCCATTTGCACTTTCATTGGGTTGCCAACGCTATGCTTACCACTATTTAGTGCTTTTTGCAATCCATCATCTTCTAAAAACGACGCATTAGCGGGTAAAATCGCCACCCCACCAATCTCTTTTCCAAGTATCATTACCCCGCCATTACTTAGCCTATGATCACTACTCACATCAGGTATCAATGCAGAATCTTTAAGATAGATATAGCCATATTCCACCCATTGACTAGAATCTAAAAGTGCTGTTAAAATATTTTTGCTTGTATGCTCCCTTAGATTCCCACTATGAATGTATTGTGTAATATCTATTTGAGAATAGCCTAACGCTACAAAGCTTTCATTAATATGTCCCTCTATGGCATTTCCTGCCCTCTTTGCCGCATTTAGCATAAACCTATCAGCACTCTCAGTTTGGATATTTTGCGAAACCCTCACTACAATAACACCCAAAACTCCCATACACAAGATCAGAAGTAAGCTCACCGAAATAACAATCTTGCTTCCTATGCTTAACCTGTTAAACATCGTCTCTTTCTCCTTACAATCCATTTTTTAAGCCCGAAATTTTTTAGAAAAAAAGCTAAAAAATTAACAAAGGAAAAATTACTTTTAACTTATTAAGAAATTGTATTATTTCCTTTGTTAAAATTTATGCTGAAAAAACATAGGATTCTGTCTTTCAATCCACTACCCTACAAAGGAGACTTAGATGAAAAATGACCCATTCTCCCTTAAGCTTTCGCAACGCGACATTGCAGGTATCTTAAACATAGACACAAAAACGCTTTATAATTGGCGGAAAAATAAAAAGGAGCTATATGCAGTTGTTATGCTTGGCTTTAAGTTTAAAGAGCTATTATCCACACAGCAAAATTTCATAAAAGAATTAGAATTTATAGAATCTCAAGTGCTATCTCAAACACGACTAAATTCTGCCCCCCCCCCCCCCCGCAGTCGCAATGCGACAGCGAAGATCCAGACGAAAATAAATAAACTATTCTCTCGCATCGCATAAAGCAAGACAAAATATGACTTTAGATTCTAAAGATTTTGTAGCAAATTTAGAATCTAAAGTTACTTTAGATTCTACACTAGATTCATTCTCCACATCAAAAGCTGAAAATACACTTATAGCTTCCCTCAAGCTAGTTCCAGTGGTGATAATATCATCTACCAACACCACAAGCGGATAAGAGATATTTCTTGTAAGATAGAATCCTTTTGGGTTATTTTGACGAAAAGCAAGGCTTTCCCCTGCGTATTTAGTGGTATTTTTTGCCTTTAAAGCACCATAAGCCCCT
This sequence comes from Helicobacter cinaedi PAGU611, assembly GCF_000284635.1. Lineage (NCBI taxonomy): Bacteria > Pseudomonadati > Campylobacterota > Epsilonproteobacteria > Campylobacterales > Helicobacteraceae > Helicobacter > Helicobacter cinaedi. Next base: position 1,042,773 of record NC_017761.1, read on the forward strand.
TGACATCGCCCCTTAGATTCTGCTTCAAATGCCCTTAAAATCACGCCTGTATGCGAATACGCCCCATAGGGATAGTCATCTAGCCCCACAAGCCCTACCCTTTGAGTAAAATCAGCAAAATCAATATGTGTGAAAAAATATGCCGCTGCTTTGTGTGCCAAAAGATTTAAAACACGCGACCCGATAAGCTGATATTTACTCTGCATAAGCAAACTCACATCACTATACGCATAAAAGCTATATGCGTATATAGAATCTGTTAGCTTTCTTGTAGAAAGCTTAAGCGGTATAGAATCTAAACAAGCCTTGCATATCACAAAATCCACACGCCAATGCCACCGCCCACACACAAGACATTTCATCTGCTTAACGCCCTGTTTTAGATTCTATACTGCTTTTACTCAAATGCAATCTTTTGAAAATCCTTCTTAAAAACAAAATCGCACAAGCTCCAAAGCTCCTTTAGCAATTATTTAGGCTAGATTCTACTCTTTTAATCTCACCTACAATCTCTTGGCAAATCGCTTCCCTATCCAAACTCGCATCTATCTCAACATAAGGCAATCCTAGAATCTTTGTCGCCTCGCACATTCGCCCCTGTATCTCAAGCATATATTCTATACCACGGCTTTCAATGCTGTCATTTTTCTTAGATTCTAATCTCGCTTGTAATGCACTCTTTTCTAGCTTTAATATCACTACAAGTTGTGGCAAGATTCCCCTCAGGACAAGTTTATTTAGCATAATGGCTTTATCCATATCTATATGTTTTGCATAAGCAATGCTTGAGATTAAGCTTCTATCCGAGATTACAAGCCTGTTTTTATGCGGCTTTAATACTTCTTTGTAATGCTGCGCCCTATCCGCAAGAAAAAGCATAAACTCCGCATATTCATCAAGCACAAAGCCCTGCCTTTGCGGTGCAAAAAGGATTAAATCCCGCAAAGATTCACCTATCACGCTACCACCGGGTTCTTTTGTAAAAACAGCCTGTGGAAAATGCTTTTTAAGTAGTTCTAGCTGGGTGCTTTTACCACAAGTATCAATCCCTTCAATCACAACATACATTTTTTTAATCCTTTTTTGCTTGAGAATCTAATATCTTTTGCTGATACGATGAAAGTATAAAAGCCACAGCAGATTCAGGCACAAGATGAGAAAATCGTCCATTATGTTCAATAATGGAGCGGACAACTGATGAGCTGATAAAAGCATTTTCCAAAGTCGGCATAAAATAAATTGTCTCAAGCGTATCATTTAATGACGCATTCGCATGGCCCATTTGTAATTCATACTCAAAATCACTCACCGCCCTAAACCCCCTTATAATCACCCTAGCCCCCTTCTCTCTAGCAAAGTCAGCTAAAAGATTTTCAAAGCTCTCCACCTGCACATTTGGCAAATCACTTGTGCTAAGTTTTAGTATCTCAAGCCGCTCTTGTAAGCAAAACATCGGTTTTTTAGCGTTTGATGCTGCCACAGCAACAATCACTCTATCAAAAATCTCAATGGAACGCTTGATAATATCCAAATGCCCATTTGTGATAGGATCAAAAGTCCCCGGATAAATGGCAAGCTCTCTCATATATGCTCCTTATACTCATTAATCTGTGTCAATTTTCCAACGCTTATATAAGCTATTTTGAATTTTCAAGCTATCAAGCCATTTGCCGATGAAAAAATACTCCATAGATTCTAAATCTCTTATCTTAGCATAATACCCCACATTTGGCGGAGAGATAATCACGCCAAGGTTTGAAAGCCTACTCATTTGCTCCAACGCAATGGGGCTAAAGGGCATTTCACGCGGGGCTAAAAGTAATGTGCGTCTTTCTTTCAGCATAACTGCTGCACAACGCGAGATGAGATCATCACATAAGCCGTGAGCCACTTTTGCTAAAAGATTCATACTTGTAGGGATTATCGCCATCGCATCTATACCAAAACTCCCTGATGAAATCCCGCTATCTAGCTCATCTTCATCATAGATTCTAAAATCTCGGCTTTGCCTTGCCCTATCAAGTGCGGATTCAATCTCCTGTCCCATTTCACTCAATGCCACAGCCTTTGCCCCCTCACTGACGACAACAAATAATTCTATATCTTTGGGGATAGATTCTATAAACTTCACGCCCAAATGCACTCCACTTGCTCCACCTATGGCAACCACAAGCTTTTTGATACTCATTTTTACCCCTTTTTATGTCTTTTCAAATGTAAGATCATAGTATCTCGCCCTTATTCTCACTCACAATCCTAATCCGCAGAATCTTTCCGCTATCGGGATTTTGTGCGTTTATAATCTCATTATACGCCCCACTTTGCTTTGCTACAAGCAAAGTTTCAATACTCACCCCCTCTTGCACTCCCAAAACACGCACCATATCGCCCTTTTTGACTAAGATTCTAGGTTTAATCTTATCTTTAGTGATAGGCATTTGTGTGCGGATATAGCTTTTTGCACTATATTTTTGTATCTCCTCTATGCTCACAAACTCCGCCCCCACACGCTCAAACTTGATAAAATCCTCTTCCACATTCTGCAAGCTTAGATTCTCACTAGAAGGGATATTTTGTGTGCTTTTTGCCACCCTTAAACGAGCTTGTATCTCATAGATAAATGTGAGCTTTTTAATACGCTCTCCATCTAGTGTGCGGTATCTCATAGTAAAGCTTCCGCTGTTTTTTTTTACAGCAAAGTTTGGAATGCTAAAATCAATCAAAGTATAATCCTTAGGCAAACTCCCCAAAGGACGAACGAGTATCTTATCAATCTGTAAATCCTTACCATAATGCTGAATATACATCTTTTGGATAAATTCTAGGGCGTCATTTTCTTTCATACTTGAGACAAATTCAAACTCCACCACATCGCTTTCAAAGGAGATTATCTCATAGCCAAAGCGTTGAAAAATAAGCTTAATATCCACACTTTTTAGCCTAAGTATGAATCTATCGGGCGGAAAAGAGGCGATTTTAAACTTTCTATCCATTTGCGGAAATAAATCTGTGGAGTAAATATCATTTTGGCTCACAGAATAGCTTTTTTGTAAATGTAGCTTTGAGCTAGGCACAGATTCTGGAATCTTCATATCATCTGCCAAGCCCCCCACCACAGCAAATACCCACAGCATAAAACAGCTAAATATTTTTTTCATTTTTCTAAGCTCCATTTGCCAACTCTTGCTTTTATATCCCATTTTATATCAATCCATTTTTGTATCAATTTAGCTTCTCCACAAAGCTTCTTAGAATCACGCGTCTCATACCGCCAAAGTTAATCCTAAGCTTACACTGCTCTCCCTTGCCTTCCATACCCTCCACGCTTCCAACACCAAAAATCTTATGCACCACCTGTGAGCCTATCTCTATTTTATCATCGCTAGATTCTAAAACCGCAGAATCTCGCAAAGATTCCGCCCCCTCTACTAGCCCACTCTCTTTTAGGAATCTTGACTGCCTAAGCTGCCACTCCCTTTTGCCACGATAGAGCCGACTTTTGCTATAACATAAGCTTAAATGCTCTTTCGCACGAGTGAAAGCCACATAGCCAAGCCTCCGCTCCTCTTCTATCTCATCATTCTCTCCCCTATACAGTGGGAAAAAACCCTCCTCAAAGCCAATCACATAAATATGCTTAAACTCTAAGCCCTTTGCTGAATGCACACTCATACAGCTTACACAATCCCCAACCGCCTCATCACTAGGACTAGCAAGGGCTAAGTCATTTAAAAACTCATCTAAAGTATTTGTGGGATTATGAATGACATAGTCTTTAAACATACCATAAAATTCATAGATATTCCCTTCCCTATCTACTTCATCAAGTGGGCTAAACTCAAAAATAAGATTCTCCTGCATATCCTCAATCATCTCACTTAAATCCGCCATATTCCGCCATTTAGATAAATCTTTTTGTAGTTTGACAAGTGCGGTATATGCCTTTTCTCCAATGTGGGCTTTAGATTCTAATGGATATTGCTCCAAACACGCAAGACAGGAAAGCCCTTTGCTTTGAGAGAGCTGCTCTAGTTTGCTTTGTGTAACCTTACCAATCCCGCGTTTTGGGCGATTAATAATCCTAAGGAATGAAAAATCATCATCTGCATTCACAATCAAACGCAAGTAGCTTAACAAGTCCTTTATCTCGGCTCGTTCATAAAACCGCACCGCCCCAATGAGCTTATATGGAATCTTAAAGCGATTAAAGCTCTCTTCAATACTCCTTGATAACGCATTCACACGGAATAAAATAGCAATATCGCTTGGATTTTCCCCACTCTCACACAGCCTTGCTATCTCTTTAGCCAAAAATGTAGCCTCTTGTGCTTCATCATCATTTTCTATCACTCTAACTGCTTGTATAGAGCCTTTAACACTTTTTAGATTCTTACCCAAACGCTCGGTATTATGAGCGATTAAAGCATTGGCTGCTTGCAAAATCTCCTCACTTGAGCGGTAGTTTTCTTCTAGCTTTATGGTCGTTGCCCCGCTAAATTCCTTAGCAAAACGCAAAATATTGCCAATATCCGCTCCACGCCACCCATAAATGCTTTGATCATCATCACCCACGACACAAAGATTATTATGCGTTGTGCATAGAGATTTTAGAATCTTGTATTGCAGCTCATTTGTGTCTTGATACTCATCTACCATAATGTATCGATACCTTTGGCTCATCTCTTTAGCAATATCACTCCTTTGGGATAGAATCTTATAGGTAAGATAAAGTAAATCATCAAAATCAAGTAGATTCTTTTTTTGTATATAGCTTTCATACTCGGCATAGATTCTATTCATTAGCTTATACTCCGGGCTATGAGCGTAAGTAGCGGCTTCTTGTGGGGAGAGAGTGCTATTTTTCATATTTGAGATATAGGAGTCAAAATGCGACACAGGCAGGGCTTTTGATAAGGATTTTAAAATCGCTTTTTTATCATCAGAATCTAGCACGACAAAGTTTGCCTCCCGCTCCAACACCTTAATATAAAAACGCAAAAAAAGTAAGCCAAATTTATGAAAAGTGCATAGAAGTGGCGGGGCTTGGTAGGCATTACTTAAAAGGCTTAATGCTCTATCTCTCATCTCTTGTGCGGCTTTATTTGTAAAAGTCAGGGTAAGTGTGGCACTTGGTGGGATTCCCACTTCGTTAATAAGATAAGCTAGACGCGTAGTGAGCGTTTTTGTCTTCCCACTCCCAGCCCCAGCTAGAATCAGCAAAGCCCCATCAATATGTGTGGCTGCCTCTTTTTGCTTGGGATTCAAAGATTGAAGTGCTTGATGAAGTGGTGAATCTGCCATAAGATTTTGTTGTTATTATTTTATATCTTTGAGACTTGCTTCGACAACGGAAAAATCAGGCTTTTGCGAAAGATATGGAGCAACTTCCTTATCACTTAACTTTTTCCATATTTTTGTCTCACCCATTAAGCCCGATTTATCAATACTCCCTCGTAGCTCAAGCGTATCACCTTTAAGCGTAACTTTTGCATAATACTCTTTTCCCGCATCAAAGTTATACACTTTGCCATTTTTAAACACATCGCTTTTGCCATCTCGCACAAGGTTATACACAAATACACTGCCCTTATCAAAGCGTTCTCTTAGAGCTGGATTCTCATTATTCACATCTTTTTTAGGGGCAGAGCCATCAACATTCGCAAAGCCATAGCAGTAATATTTCCCATCTTTTTGAAAAAACTCCACGATAGATTGTCTCCCACTCTCACCCTTATGCGTCATATAATAACCCTCTAAATCCGCTCCAAATAGCCCAACACACATTCCACAAGTAGCAACTAGCTGAAATATACGCATTATCTCTCCTTTAAGTTTTAATAAGATAAAAAGTGGCACGAAATTCGCTTGTGCTTAGATAAACTCGCGTTTTTGCAAGTTTGATTTTGTAAGTATAACAAAAATATATTAGAATAACACAACTTTTTACCAACTTGCTTACGCAAAGCCCAAGTTAAGTAAGCACAACTGAAAGGGAGTATATGAGATTCTACACAATCCTAGCTTGTATCGCATTTTGTGGGAGTTTAGCACAGGGTGCAAAAAAAGAAGTTGTTCAAGATTTCCCACAAGATAAAAACCCCGAAGAAGTGCTAGAAGATGTCAAACAAACGCGTCAGGAATTACTCTATAAAGTCGCAGGGATAAAAATCAAAAAGCCAAAGGACCCAAGAGAAGGATTCTATGGACTTGTTAGCATTGGGGCTGCTTTTACCCCAAGCCTAGGGACAAGTAGTGTTTTAGGCGTAGAAGTAGGATATGATTTTATCTTTGGTAAAAGGCATTCTTTGCGGATTTTTGGCTTCTTTGATCGCACAAATTATGGCGGATTTGCCGACTTAGAGTTTGATAGCAGTAAGCCAAATGCAATGCAAATTTATCGCGGTGGATTTTCAGCAGAATATAGAATCTACGCAAATTCCTACATCGGCTTTCGCATTAGGCTTGGCTCACTAGGAGCGTTTAACTTCTCAAGGACGGATTCAGCCATTATCCCAACCCTTACTGCCGAGCATAAAAAGTGGTTTTTTTCAACAATCGCTTTTGGACCTATTTTCACCTATGGCAGACATCACGAGCTTTTTGTGGGCTATGATTTGCTAGATTACCAGAAAGAACGCGGTATGAGTGTAAATTATCTCAAATATTCATATAAATTTTAAAGGAGTTTTTATGCTTGATGTCAAACAATACTATATTGATGCCAATGCCTTGCTTAAAGGGCATTTTCTCTTAAGCAGTGGGAATCATTCAGATCACTATCTGCAATCTGCCCGTGTGCTTGAAAATCCAAAAGTCGCTGAAAAACTAGCCAACGCTTTAGCCAAACAGATTCTAGAATCTCATATAGAAGTGGATTGTGTCTGTTCTCCGGCTCTTGGTGGGATTTTGGCAGGATATGAGCTTGCTAGGGCTTTGGGTGTGAGATTTATCTTTACAGAGCGGGTAGAAGGGCAAATGCAGCTAAGGCGGGGCTTTGAAGTGAAGCAGGGTGAAAGGGTGCTTGTGTGTGAAGATATTATCACAACAGGTGGTTCAGCGTTGGAATCTGCACAATGCGTGGAGTTTCAAGGGGCAAAGATAGTTGCCTTTGCAGGATTAGCTAATCGCGGATTCTGCAAACGCGTAGGCTCACATTTAGAGCGGAAAAAGGAAGCACGACTGCCAGAGCATATACCGCTTTTTGCATTAGAAGATTTTGTGTTTAATATGTATGAGCCTAGCTCTTGTCCGCTTTGTCAAAATGGAGCAGATAAAGCTGTGAAGCCCGGTAGCCGTGGGAACTAATGGCAAAGCGTTGGCGTGAGATAAAGTCTCAAAAACACACTCCACAGATAGAATCTCAACCGCATTCACAATGGGTAAGCTTCAAAGATTTTCATCTCAAAAAGCAACTTCAACTAATGTATGCGAGTGAGCGGATTAAGGCATTTATCACAGATATGTTTATGATAAATATGCCCCTTTTATATCTCACAACCTATGTGTTTTTAGATGGTAAAAACGACTTCACACATAATCAAAGTGCAATTCTTGCCTGTGGTGTAGGCTATGGGCTTATCATTTCGCTTTTTTTGGCTTTCACTTCGCAAACACCCGGTTATCGCTATATGGGTTTAAAGCTTATGCAAAGGCAGGATTCTCATTCCAAGAAAGCTACTATGCAAGAGCAATCCGCACAAGATTCAAATACTACTGATGAGACACACTCGCCCTTTGTCAAAATCAGCCTTTTTAAATCTCTCGTGCGTTATGTGCTGTGGCTTGTTGGCACGACTTTCCTTGTAGGGCTACTCTTTGGGCTTATCCGCCGTGATGGACGGCTTTTGCACGATGTGCTTTGTGGGACTTACATTATCAAAGTCTAAATGTGTGCTTAAGGCATAAGATTTGTGCCGATAAACTCTCGCCCTAACTCCTTAGCACACTCAAACACGCTAAAACTCCCACTTGCTGGATCAAGCACTAAATCGCCCTTATTTGTGCAAGATTCTATTAAAGCTTTTTGCAATCCTTTGGGCTTTGAATGCGGATGAATCTTTAGCTCATCATTTGGAATCTTCTCACTCCACACATCGCGGATATTATGAAGCCGCCAAGTATTTTTAGCCTTTATCGGTGCTTTTTGCAAAACCAGCAGATACTCGCTCTGTCGCCTTGTGCGATAGCCCATACCTATTTTGAGCTTATCCCAAGTAATGAGATCTACCACCTGCAAACTTGTTTGTTTCACCCACGCTTTTACCCCCTCGCATAGATGAAACTTATCAATCCACAGCATCAAATAACAACTAGGCTTTAGCACTCTATCAATCTCGCATATAAAGCTTTGAATCTGCGTTTCACTCATCTGCACAAGATTGCTTCTGCCCTTTTGTCGCTCCCCTTCATTCCCATAACGCATTTTATCAAGCACCCCACGATACTGCGGGTCAAAAAAACACAAATCAACACTGCGAGATTCTAAACTCCCCATAAGCTCTAAGCCATCAATGTTGAGTTTGGTGTTAAGCAGTTGAATATGAGTAAGTTTGGTATTTTTTTGAATCTTCACATATTACCTTTGTGCTGCCTTTGGCAAAAATCTCTGTCATTATAGCAAAAGATATATTTAAGATAAATGCCAAAATTCACCGCAACTGGCTTAAGGCTATAAGTTTTCTCTAAAAAAGTTTTTTAAACGGGTGTAAATCTCTTTATTCCGTCTCTTTACATCTTCTTTTAGCCAATCATTTTGTGGCAGGTTGGCTAAATATTGCACTTCTTTTAAGTGGCTATTTGCAAAATCTGCATATTCTTTTTTCTTTTGAGCAAAGAAATTATCAGTACATTTAACATTACTCTTTTTAGGAAGTAGAATCTTATTGCCTATCTGCTCTAAATACTCCTTGTGACTCTCTTTATTCCAGCCATTAAAGTTAGCATTCTGCCACTGCTTTGGTAAAATATGTTCAACCTCCAAACAAGAAACATCAATAGGCTGTGAAAACTCATCATAAATGTAGGCATAAAGATAGAGCAAGTATTTAGCTCTTCTGGTGGCTATGTTGTTAAAGTTATTAAGAAAATTTTCTTCATTTGGATATGAGACTTTTTCAATTTCACTGGTCAAAGATATACTATGCAGAAGATTAACATTAAGTTTAAATACAATGTGATCAGTTGTGTTAGTGGTAGCTTGGTTATTTATAAAGAGCAAGCTCATTGTTTTAAGCAATTCTAGTAATGGTGCTTCAAAAACATTGCTAATCACATTCTTATCAGTACTTTCGCATATAAAATGCTCTTTATTTTTCCACACTAAGCAACTCACAAACGACTTCCAGCTTGAGTTTTGAAAGAGAAAAAGCACATTCATATATAAAAGTGATTTATCTTGCAAATAATTTTGTGGCTTTAACCAAAAATTTGTCAAACAAGTGATGAAGGGCATTGTTTCACTTTTATACAGCCATTTGTCCCTATAGCCATAAGTTACCTTTTTCTTACTATTTTCTTTACTTTCTTTCGTAAAAAAGTCTAAAAGACCAGGTGTTGTTGTATCAAAATCTTTATTCACCGCCCTAATAATGTGCATATACTGCAAAAATAGAAAATCAAGATTCACATCTTTATTACTCTCCACACTCTCTATATTTGCTTCAATCTCACTCCATTGATTAATAAAGCCATCGATATTGCCGTGCTCTTTGTAGTGTTTATATAAATATCCCTTTAACACATCAGCGTTAGAAAGTGGCATACCGCGAGAATTAAGTGTATTAAAAATTGTCATTGCAGATTCTTGACTATCACATACTACAAATAATACAAATAGATTTTTGCCCAAGACAAAATTGCAAAACTTACTCCAGCTAAGTGTTTGAGATCCTTTTAACTCTTCTAATTTATCTTTAAAATATAAATAGTTTTGCACATAAGGTGAGCGGTTATTTTTTATTTTCTTATTATCTTTTTGTATTAAATTCTCATCAATTGTATCACTTAAAATCTTGTTGAGATTCTCTTTCTCTTTTTCTGTGGCAACCTCACTTTGCAAATGTTGCTTGTCAAAGTCAAATCCTTCATCATTTTTATACTCCCACAAACATTTGCCAAAATCTTTTTCAAAATCCCCTTTTTCTTTTTCGCTATTAGATTCTGTTTTGAAACATTCATAAAATGCCCGAAATAGCAGAGTAAAAGTCGTAATTCTCTGCTGTCCATCAATGATTTGAAATTCATCTTTCTCTTCTGAAAATGCAATAATAGAGCCTAGAAAATACTCATCATCACTGTCATTAAAAGCATTGACAATATCATTCCATAATGTTTCACATTCATTTATCCCCCATTTATATGGGCGTTGATACGGTGGGATAATAAACTTTACATCCTCTTCGCTTAGCATTTTTGCAATATATTTTTGCTCTGGTTTAAAATTCACAATCACTCCTTACTATAGAATCTGGGCTAGATTCTAGTGCAGTGCAGGTCTTTTTTTGTAAAATTATGAAAAATTCATCAACCCATTTAGATTTTTAGCAAAAAAGTAACATTTTTTGTCTTTACAAAACCTATCTCTTCTCATAAACAAAGTTTATGAGCATGTAATACTTTTAGATTCTACCCCACATACGCAGTTTTTTTATCAAGGTAACGCACAAGCACAGATAGGCTAAAGCACACGACAAAATAAATACTCGCCACTACACCAATCATCAAAAGAATCTCTTCAAAGCTTGTAAGCTGAGCTAAGATAATCTTAGACTGATAGGTAAGCTCGGCGATTTGTAGCCCAGCAAGAAATGAAGTATCCTTAAATGTCGTAATAATCTGTGAAAGCAGTGAGGGAATGACTTTCCTAAAAGTTTGGGGCAAGATAATATAAAATAATGTAAAAAATTGACTAAATCCCTGTGAATACGCCGCCTCAAACTGCCCTTTTGGAATAGAGTTTAGCCCACCGCGGATAATCTCCGCCATAACCGAGCTTGTATAAAGCGAAAAGCCGATTGTCCCCCACACCGCAGGATCAGCCCTCCCAAAAAAGCTTGGCAAAACAAACACCGCTGTTAGCATCCATAAAAGCAAGGGGGTATTTCTAAAAGTCTCTATGTAGATAGCCGCTAGTGTGCGTGCTATCCTCCCGCCATAGTTACGCGTGATAGCAAGAAATGTCCCAAGAATGATAGAAATCACACAAGTAGCCACCGCCACCATAAGCGTTAAATATAAGCCATCAAGCAAAAAATGGAAGTTCGTCTCGTTAAATACATTTTCCATTCTAGATTCTCCTTAACGCTTAAGATGGGCATTTTTCAGCCTGTCTTCATAAAATTTTGCAAAATACGCCAACGGATAGCACACGATAAAATACAGCAATGCGGTAAAGAGATAAGCTGGAGCATAATTGCTCGTATCCCCAGCATAGCTATCCGCCACATACATAATCTCCCCACCCGCTACAATGAGCAACACAGAAGTATTTTTGATAAGATTCACCATTTGATTTGTAAGTGGCGGGAGGATAATCTTAATGGTTTGGGGCAGGATAATATAACGCATTTGCTGTGTGTAAGTGAATCCTTGCGAAGCGGAAGCTTCAAACTGCCCTTTTGGGACCGAGAGTATCCCACTTCTCACTACTTCACTCACATACGCTCCGTGATATGCCCCAACCCCCAAAACGCCAACGCTAAATACATCAAGGTGAATCCCAAGCGGAGGCAAAGCAAAATACAAGAAAAAAATCTGTATCACAAGCGGTGTATTTTGAAAAATCTCAACATAAATGCGTGTGTAGGCTTTAAGAATCTTAAATCTGCTTGTCGCCATAACGCCACCAATTGTCCCAAAAATAAGTGCAATCAAAAGAGCCAAACAACTCACCGATAAGGTATAGCCAAAGCCTGATAAAAACTCATCGGCGTGTGAAAGCATATCTGCAAACTTCCACAACGCAAATGGATTTGAGCTAGGATTTTCCTCATCATACAAACCAACAGATTCTAAGAATCCAAAAAGACTATCCCCCAAAGTCTCACTTCCTATCATTTCAGTCTCCAAGCCTACATCTTCCACTTTTTTATAGTCCCCACTTTTTAGCTAACTCATCAATCTGTGTTTTATTATCCTTCACAAATTTGTCAATAAATGTGGCAAACTCTTTATCTTTCTTAGGGCTTACAATGCCGTATTCTTGTGGCTCAAAGCTATCTGGGAGAATCTCACTCTTATCATCAACATAACCCAAAAGGATAGATTTATCCACACCAAAGGCATCTACGCGTTTTGCATCAAGGGCTGCTTTGATACTTGGATAGTCTGGAAACTCGTTAAACTTCACATTAACACCAAGCTTTTTAGCTGCTGCATCAATAGCCTTTTTCGAAGTCGCCGCTTGAGCTACACCAATAGTCGTATTTTTCATATCAGCGATAGATTTATACCCCTTTTCTTTCAGCACAAGTAAGCCCACAGCGTCCTTGTAGTATGCCTGTGAAAAGTTATAAGTGCGTTTGCGTTCTGGCGTGATTGTAAAGGTTGCAATAACCGCATCAATACTGCCATTATCAAGCAATGGTCCCCTAGTTTTGGCATTCACAGCTACGAGTTTAATCTTTTTCTCATCGCCCAAAATGCTTTTAGCCAAAAGTTTTGCCACATCAACTTCAAAGCCTTGAATCTCCTTTGTCTTTTGATCAAGTAAGGCAAAGCGTGGCACATCATTTTTCACACCCACAACAATCTCACCGCGTTTTTTAATATCTTCTAACATTCCTGCATTTGCTTGTAGAGCAAAGATGCCTGATACGAGAAACAAACCTGCTATTTTTAGCATTCCTTTAAAACCTAGTTTCATTACAACTCCTTTAAAATTAAGTTTAGCCTAGTGGCTCAAAATTTTTCCCAAAAATGTCCTTGCACGCTCTGTTTTTGGCGACACAAAGAAATCCTTAGGCACACTCTCTTCCACAATAGCACCATCTTCCATAAAGATGATTCTATCCGCCACCTCCTTGGCAAACCCCATCTCGTGCGTTACGACAACCATTGTCGTATTGCTTTGATGTGAGATTTCACGCATAACATCTAAAACTTCTTGTATCGTTTCAGGGTCAAGTGCGGAGGTTGGCTCATCAAAAAGAATGTAGGGCTTTTGTGTGCATAGACTTCTAGCAATCGCCACGCGTTGCTGCTGCCCTCCGCTAAGTGTGGCGGGATAGACTTTTGCCTTATCTTTTAAGCCAACGACTTCAAGGTATTTGTAGGCAATTTCTTGTGCTTCTTGTTTTGTTTTACCTCGCAGCTTAATGGGTGCAAGGGTCAAGTTTTCAAGCACAGTTAAATGCGGATAAAGATTAAAATGCTGAAACACCATCGCACAATACTCGCGACATATCTTTGTCTTTGTCTTATGATTAAGCGGAATACCACCAACAATAACTTCGCCAGAGCTTACCTCTTCAAGCCCATTCATACAGCGGATAGTGGTGCTTTTACCACTGCCACTTGGTCCAATGATAACAAGCTTTTCACCATCTTTAATTGTGAGATTAATATCTTTCAGCACGTGGTGTTTGCCATAGTATTTATTGACATTTTTAAGTTCAATCACGATTATCCTTGTTTGTTATGATTTTTGGGGAAACTGCAAAACTCTAGCACAAAATTACATAGAATTTGGAATAATGATGTAAAAATTGTGTATGACAAACAAAATATTGTTACAAAATTATATATATCACATATTTTTATTCACATCAAAGATTTATAAAATCAGTATATTTGTCCAACTAAAAAATAGTATTTATGCACCCAAATCTATTTCTAGCCATACAAACTTAACAAATAAACTTGTAACATTTTTCCTTTAATAAAACATTTTCCAAAAATCTTTCACCTTGCTTTTTTCTTTCTATTTCCACATAACTTCTTATAGTTTCTAAAGCTTCATTATAAGTTTTTTTGACACTTATCCCATCTTCTATATCACATATCCCTCTTTCTACAGAAAGAGAATAAAAATATAAAAAATAATAACTTGCATATTTTAAAAAAGAATAATATTCCTCCAATTCAATCTTTTTTTCCTCAATAAATAAATAAACTTTATATATTTTCAAAATATCTTTTGCATTAATTTCACTATCAAAAATATTCTTATACTCTAAATCAAACACTAAACCCTTATTGTTTCTTGCCTCTGTAGGTTTTCCTTTATATGCAAAGCAACACTTGCCCTATCTTTTCACTATCTATCCTCTTTTTCTTTGGATAATTTTTATATTGATTCTTTTTTCTCTCGTAGTAATATCCCAAAATTCTAAACTCATTTTCAAGCTTAATTTGTAGCTCATCAATTGAACGAATATCTCGCCATTTGACTGGATTTTGATTATTTGTAAACTCTGATATTTTAGCTTTTAATCTCTTGCTGTTGGTTTGATAAATCTTGTACAAAACAGAAACATTTTCTATATTATCATTTTGACTAAGCACTTCCTTAAGTGAGTGGATAGTTTGTCCACCATTAACTATTTGAATATTCTTAAGAATGATAGATACATCTTTTTTTCCTTGATACTGAATATTATCGCAAATAATTGTGATTCCATTATTATAAAAAAGAAATTAGAAGATTCTACATCATCTAGAGTCGTTTTTTTTAATAGATTTATTCACATTTGTTCTTTGATGTAAATAAACACGAACATTATCGTCAAAAGCCATCTCTTCAATATTGCCTTCTCTAATTTGTATTAAACTTACCTCTACATCCTTTCTTAAAATTTCACTATTACTTACTATTCTAATAATATCTTTTGCATAAAGCTCCATAATTAAAGCCCTATTTCTACCTTCATTTTTTTTTCAAAAAAATTGCCAGCAATACTCTTGACTCTCACATCAATTGATAATGTCCTATCAATAACTTTCTCTAGCAAATTGTCTAAGTGCAGAAAATTAATAGAAATATCTCGATATATATTTTTTTGTTTCAAATTTATTAATTTTATCTAATTGAAATCCATTAAAATAATTGCTTATAAAATAGAGATCAAAAGAAAAAAATGTCCTTTTTCTTGCATAAGAAAAATTTCCCTACACCTTTCTTGCAACATTTTATCAAGCCCATCACATTCTTTATTGAATAATTTTTCCAAAAATAATAAAATACTATCAAGTTTATTTGCTGGAAAATAATCATTTTTAGCTATTTCAAAATCTTCTGTATATCTGAAAAACATTATACTTATCCTATTGTTTTCAATAAGCATAGCATCAACTCCTGCTTTATCTAAAAAATTTTTTTCTCTTGTTTAAAATTTATACTATATATCAATGCTTCATCAGCTTCATCTTCTTGTAGTTTGAATATATTTTCTGCCACAAACCAATAAAACCCTATATCTTTCCTATCAAATCTATATTTCTCACTGTAATCTTCTATTGATTTGTTTACTGCAGTTTGAATAAGTTTAAAATCTTGATAATTAGCCATTTTCTATCCTTTCTTCTTTAGTGAGATATTTTATCTTCAACGTCATATCAAAATATTGATTTACTTTTACAAACACAATAAAAAACCATAACAACAAATACCCAAATATACTTACTAATAGTTTTAAACTCATTCTATAACTTCACTATAAAAATTAAAACTCTTATTTTTTTTAAATGATTATTGATGCAGGAAATTTTTCAATAAAGTAAAATTTGTTATAAACTCTTATCACAGCCTAGATCAATACTTTTGAAATAAAATATAGCAATACTAATAAATACTATTTAAAATAATATAAATATTTTCTAAGAGTATTTTTGCATCTAGCAAAATAAAGAAAAGGCTAAAAGTAGTTTCATAGAAAAAAATCTTTAATGGCATAAGTAAATATAAAAAACAAAAGAATATTGATACTCAATATAGAAAATATAAATCTATTGTAAAAAAGTATAACCTTCGAGATTAAACTCTAGCTCTCAATCCGCTTTATCTCATCTTTTAAAAAGTTTTTCCATTGCGTTGGTGTTAGGGCTTTTGCTGTGATGAAAATATCTTTATCACCCCTGCCTGACACATTTGCAATGATTTTTTTGCCTTTATTCTCTTTGCATACTTTAAGTAATGCAGCAAGGGCGTGGCTAGACTCTAAAGCGGGGATAATGCCCTCATTCTTAGCAAAAAATGTTAATGCTTCTAGTGCTTCATCATCTGTAGCGGAAGTAAAATGCAAACGATTGGCTTCATATAAATGTGCGAGTTGCGGTCCAATCCCAGCATAATCAAGCCCTGCAGAAATAGAATGCGTATGACTAAGCTGCCCGTCCTCATCTTGTAAAAATAGGCTTTTGTAGCCTTGAGCTATGCCTTCACTTGCATTTATAGCATTAATCCTAATAGCATTTTCGCCAATGCCATTCCCCTTGCCCCCAGCCTCAACGCCTATAAGCTTGACATTTTCTTTCAAATAATGTGCAAAAAAGCCCATAGCATTACTTCCGCCACCAACACAAGCTATCATAATATCAGGCAGTCCGCTAAAATAAGCCTTTGTCTGCTTTTTTAGCTCCTTGCTAATCACGCTTTGTAAATCCCGTACAAGATCAGGGTAAGGATAAGGACCAACCGCACTGCCTAGCACATAAAAGCTATCTTCGCTTCTTTTACTCCACTCTCGCAACGCTTCATTCACCGCATCTTTAAGCGTTTTGCTCCCGCTACTGACACTCTGTACTTTTGCCCCAAAAAGCTCCATATTAAAGACATTTGGATGCTGTCTTGCGATGTCAATCTCCCCCATAAAGATTTCGCATTCTAGCCCAAGCTTCGCACAAGCCGCCGCTGTGGCTAAGCCGTGCTGTCCCGCACCGGTTTCAGCAATCACGCGCTTTTTCCCCATATATTTTGCCAAAAGCACTTGTCCTAGGGCGTTATTAATCTTGTGTGCGCCTGTGTTTGCCAAGCCTTCAAACTTAAGATAAATCTCGTTATTTAGAATCTTAGAGGCATTTTTGGCATAAATAAGCGGTGTGGGTCGTCCTACAAAGTGCTTTAACAGACTTTTTAGCTCCTTTTTATACCCTTTGCTAAGAAACACGCCGCGATAGGCTTTCTCCAACTCTTTGAGTGCTGGAAGCAGAATCTCTGGGACATATTGTCCGCCAAAAGCGTGTTTGCCACCTTTTGCTTCACCAAAATAACCATTTTTAGATTCTGTAAAAACTTTTGCCATATTTTCCCTTTACTATAAAAAATAATCTTGATTGTAAGTAAAAAGGCATTAGCTTCACTTTAAACTTAAGACATTTTCAAAAAAAATGAGATACAATCGCCTTTTTCTTTACTTTTTATCCATTTTTGGAGGACATTATGAGTAAAAATAAGCAAACTCAGCTTATGGGGCATATTATCGCTGGGTATCCTACCTTGGAGCTAAGTATGTATGCCGCGCTTGGGATTGCCCACGCTGGGGCAAACTACCTTGAAGTGCAGTTTCCATTTTCTGATCCAAATGCCGATGGCGTAGTGATTGAAGAGGCTTGTGATAAAAGCCTAGCTCAAGGTTTTAAAGTTACACAGGGCTTTTCCTTGCTTCAAGCACTTTCTTCACGCCTAGCCCATACGCAGAGTAAGGATAAAACAACGCGTCTTATTGTGATGACTTATGCGAATTTGATTTTTCGCTATGGTGTTGAAGAGTTTATCAAAGAGGCAAAGGAATGTGGGGCGTGGGGTATGATAGTCCCTGATTTGCCTTTAGAATCTGATGAAAAACTCCGCATTTTAGCTCAAAAATATGAGATTAACATCATCTCGCTTATTGCCCCCAAAACCAAGGCTTCACGGATTAAGAAAATCGCTAAAGCAAGTGATGAGATTGTCTATATCGTCTCTCGCTCTGGGACTACGGGATCAAAAACGCATATAGATTCTACACTTTTAGAGTGGCTTAAGTTTATACGCAGATTCTGTAAAAAGCCTTTGGCACTGGGCTTTGGGATAAATAGCAATGAACAGGTTGAAATGCTAAAAAATAATGTTGAGATTATCGTGGCTGGAAGCTATTTTGTGCGGTTTATCACCGAATTATCTAAAGAATCTAAGCTCACTCCGCAGGATTATCTCCACAAGTTGCAAGAGCATACAAAAGCCCTTATGGGTTGGTAGATTGCTTGGTAGGCTTTGCTCGTGGAGTTTAGAATCTGGCTTGAGAGATTTGCTAGATTCTAGAGTGAGAGAAAGATTTTTAGATTCTGCTGAATATCGTTGTTGAAAAATTTAACTCGTGGTCGTGCCTTAAGCACAAGGCAGAAAAGCCTTGAATCTAAGACTAAGATTCAAGATTTGCGGTGTTGCTAGTTGGGCTTTTAGTAAAATTTAGGGTGGAGCTAGACATAAAGTCTGCGGTTACCCTAAATTTTACTAAATCGCTGCTATGGATACCCAAAGCTGAATTTTTCTAAGACTTCACAAAGTGTAAAGATAGAGAATTCACACAATGTCGCGTGTTTTTAGGCGTAAATCCTTCTCCATAAAAAATATGCCCTAAATGTCCGCCACACGATGAGCAGACAATCTCTGTGCGGATTCCATCGCTATCTGGCAGCTCACTCACTGAATCTTGTATATGGGAGTCAAAACTCGCCCACCCGCAGTGTGTGGGGAATTTAGAGCTAGATTCATAAAGTGGTGTGCCACACTGGCGACAGAGATACACACCATTATCAAAATTATCTGTGTAGATTCCACTTCCGGGGGCTTCTGTGCCTTTGTGTAAAATCACGGCTTGTTCTTGTGGGCTAAGTGGTGGCATAGAGATTTTATCTTTCATATTCTTTCCTTAAAAGTAGTATCTATACCCAAGCAGGACTTTTACCATTCCGTCTAGTGGGGCATTTTGACTAGGGTTGTGGGGTTTGCAGTGAGTTTGCCTACCCCTCCGCCAAGCTCAAAAAATAAAGTATGTCCAAAATGCGAGATAAACTCGTGTCCCATTCCCGCGCTCACTTCCCAATATTGCGGCGTTTTAGCGAGATTTTCTTTTGTGCTAAGCAGACCATAACCGCCACTTAGATAAAGATATGGACGGAAGTATTCAAAGCCAATACTTGAAGCGACTGTGCTACCTGAAAGAATACCAAGGCTTAGTTTGTCATAGATTCCAAAAATTTGCGAATCAAAGCGTTCATCATTAAAGAGCTTTGAAGCTTTAGATTCAAGTGAAATGCTATTGCGTAGGCTTAAAAGTGAGCCTTGAAAGAGTGAAAAGCCTAGCTCCAGCCCACCACCCATACTCGCCCCTGTGTTGGCATACACACCAAGGCTTATATTACTCCTTTCTCCAAACTCCCCTGCGTGAAGAGAAAAACAGCATAATAGTAATAAAAGATATTTTTTCATTGACTTTCTCCAAACTTTTATGTGGCTTCGTGTGGAAGCTCATTATACATTGTTAAAGTTTATGGTTAAAGTTTGTGTAATAAAACTTAGCTAGGATTAGCGTTTCTAAAGCTATCCCACGCAAAAAAGTAGAATCTATGGCGTTTCTCATTTTTACACTGACTTTGCTTTGCATTTATATCCGTCCTTTTAGGTTTCCTTTGTGGGTGTATAGCTCTCTTGGGGCATTGCTTTGCTTGGGGTTTGGGGTTGTAGGTTTTGCTGATGTGGCATTTGTGTGGAATATGGTATGGGATAGCACACTCACACTTGTTGGTCTCATTATCTTTTGCATTGTGCTTGAAAGGCTCTTATTTTTTGACTTTTTAGCCTACAAGATTCTAAGATTTTTAAGTGAAAAGGGGGAGTGCGGGGGCATTTCTAGCTTTAAATTTTATGTGTTTATTGTGCTTTTTGGGGGATTTTGGGGGGCATTTTTTGCCAATGATGGTGCGATTTTAATCCTAACACCACTCATCATCGCCCTTTTTGGCAAGCTAGATTCTAAAGATATGGAATCTAAGCTAGATTCTAAAAATTCAACGCAGATTCTAACCCCACTTGTGATTTTCCTGCTTATAGTGAGTTTTGTAAGCGATTTTGCTTCAAATACCTTTGTGATTTCAAATCTCACAAATATCATTGCCTTGCATTTTTTTAATCTTAATGCCCTAGATTTTAGCAAGGTTATGGCATTGCCACAAATTTTTATTATCATTGCTAGTCTTTGCTTTTTTATCCTTGTGCGTAAGAGATTGCCTAGAATCTTAAGGGTTAAGATTCCAAATGCGGAATCTCACACGATAGAATCTAGCACAATGCCACAAAAAAGCGTGATTATCATTTGTTTTGCCCTGCTTTTCTTGCTTTTATGCGGGATTTTTATAGCAAATGCTTTTGCTCTCCCGCTTTCTTCTTTCACGCTTTTATGTGCGGCTCTTAGCCTTATTCTTGCGTATAAAAGGATTGAGATTCTGCCCTGCCTTAAGGCTTCGCCCTTTGGGATTGTGGTATTTTCTTTAGGGCTTTTTATCGTGGTGTTTGGACTACATTCTACAAGCTCTTTTATGCGTGATATTTTTGCGTTTTTCCTTGATGATTCTCTAAGTGATAGTTTTTCTGCACACACTCTCACACAAATCTTTAGCGTTGGTGTGATTAGCTCACTTGGCTCTAGCCTTATTAATAATCTGTCTATGGTTATGCTTGGCAACCTTGCTTTAGGCGACTTTGTGGGGCTAGATTCTAGCTTTAGGGAGTTGCTAATTTACGCTCATCTGCTCGGCTGTAATGTCGGGGCAAAGCTCACGCCCATTGGCTCACTTGCTACACTGCTTTGGCTTTTTAGCCTTAAACGATATGGCATTTATATTAGCTTTTGGCGGTATATGCTAGTGGCAATGCTTGTCGTGCCTTTTATGCTGTGCGTGGGGCTTTTGGGGCTTGTGGTGTATGCAGGTCTGCATAGAATCTTAATGTAATTTTAAGTTTAAATTAATCTTAGAATATTACAATATAGCTCTAAATTTGAATGAAAGGAAAGCTATGAAAGGAAAGATTCTAGCAGTGGGCTTAATCAGCGGTGAAGATGGCAATCGCTACACTTTTGAGACAAGCGATGTGGCAAATTTGGAAGGTAGAAGTATGGAAAATCTCACGGGCTGTGAGGTGGATTTTGAAGTGAGTGAAAAGGCGGCAAAAAATGTTTTCATCACAGGTGGCAGCATTAATATGGCAAATATTCAAGGGCAATTGATGGCAAATGACACACAAAGTATTCGCTTTAAGTTTTTACTTAGCATTGGGCTTTATTTTGGAGGAAGTTTTATCTCTATAATCCCATTTATAGGCTGGGTGATTGGAGGTATTTTACTCATTGCTGGGTTTGTGCTGTTTGTGTTGGCTGTGCTTGGGACAAAACGCACAAGTGAAAGTCAAACTTTGTTTAAAAACTTTATTCTCTGTATTGCGGTTTTTGCAGTGACATTTACTTTGGCTATGATTTTTGGCAGTAGTGTTTTGTTTGGTGTTATGGCTGGGTATGATTCTGCTGGTGAATTTGGGCTTGTTGTGGCGATAATATTGCTTATTGTTGGTACTATTGTAGCACTTGTATATCAGCTTTTATTCTTTAGAGAGTTGGCATTTGTTACCGAGCAGAAGTTCTTGCTTTGGGCTTTCTATGCAAATATTATTGGAGGCATAACAGCAGTTATTTTTATCGGCTGGTTATTTGTGCTTGCGGCTCTTGTATTGTGGATTCTAGGATTCTATCAAATGAAAGAAATCCGCAAACGCACAGAAACTGATGTAATGCCTTGGTTTTAATTTTTAGATTCTACTTCATTTTAGAATCTAGCTTTAGCCCTATTTGCTTGAATGCGTTGGGGCTTGGGAGCTAAAATTCTTAACTAACTTCTTTCTAAACTTCTTTTGCTACAATGTCAAATCTTTTTATCTTACATTGACAAGGCGTTTTTATGCGATTAGATTCTCATTTTGTTGAAATTTTAGTGCTTGATTTTGGCTCACAATATACACAGCTTATTGCTCGGCGGCTGCGTGAGTATGGAATCTATACCGAGATTGCCCCTTACTTTGAAAAGCTAGATTCTATTAAAGCGAAAAATCCTAAGGGAATCATTCTTAGTGGGGGACCTGCGAGTGTGTATGAAGAGGGGGCGTATAAGCCGGATTCTAGAGTGTTTGAGCTAGGAGTCCCCGTGCTTGGAATCTGCTATGGTATGCAGTATATCGCACATTTTTTTGGCGGAAGCGTGGTAAGGGCAGAGGCACAGGAGTTTGGCAAAGCGGTTTTAGAAATTGCGGATTTAAATTTGGCGTTGTTTAAGGGTGTAAAGCAAGATTCTATCGTGTGGATGAGCCACGCGGATAAGGTGGAGTCTCTACCTAGCGGCTTTGTGGAATTAGCTAAAAGTGGAAATACGCATTATTGTGCTATCGCGGACTTTAAACGAAATGTATATGCTTTGCAGTTTCACCCAGAAGTCGTGCATAGTGAGTGTGGCGGAGAGATGTTGAAAAATTTTGCTGTGGGGATTTGTGGGGCAGATATAAGCTGGAATATGCGGAATTTTGCGGAAAGTGAGATTGCAAAACTGCGTGAAAAAGTGCTTGGGGATTCTAAAAAAGTGGATTCTAAGCCAACGCAAGAAAATCTACAAGAAAAAGGGTTAGATTCTAATGCGGAAGGATTTTGTGATGATTTTAAGGGTTGTGCAGATTTTGAAGCAAGGAGTTTATTAAACATAAATGACGAAGCTACAAAATCAAACTCCCTTAAAAACACGCAAAAGCCAACGCAGAAAGTGTTGTGTGCTGTGAGTGGTGGAGTTGATTCTAGCGTGGTAGCCATACTTCTTTATCGTGCCATAGGGGAGAATCTTATCCCTGTTTTTGTGGATACCGGGCTTTTAAGAAAGGGGGAGAGAGAAGCGGTAGAAGCGATGTTTAAAGAGAATCTAAAAGTGCCTTTGATTGTAGCCGATGCGAGAGAGCTATTTTTAAGACGATTAAAGGGCGTAACAGAGCCTGAGCAAAAGCGAAAAATAATCGGTGAAACCTTCATAGAAGTCTTTGAAGCTGAAGCTAAAAAGCACAACACAAAAGGTGAAATAAAATTCCTAGCACAAGGCACACTCTACCCTGATGTGATTGAATCTGTGAGTGTGAAAGGTCCTAGCAAAACGATAAAAAGCCACCATAATGTCGGCGGACTGCCTGAATGGATGAAGTTTGAGTTAATCGAGCCTTTAAGAGAGCTTTTTAAGGACGAGGTAAGGGCGTTAGGCAGAGAATTAGGAATGCCTGAATCTATGCTTATGCGACATCCTTTCCCCGGACCCGGACTTGCCATACGCATTATGGGCGAGGTGAATGCGGCGGATTTAGAGCTATTAAAAGAAGCGGATTCTATCTTTATAGAAGAGCTGCATAAATGGGGTTTGTATGATAGCGTGTGGCAGGCATTTTGTGTGCTTTTAAATGTGCGAAGTGTGGGCGTAATGGGCGATAACCGCACTTATGATAATACTATTTGTGTAAGAGCCGTGGAAGCACAAGATGGAATGACAGCGAGTTTCTTACACTTACCCCACGCATTTTTAGAATCTGTCTCAAATCGCATAATTAACGAAGTAGCAGGGATTAACCGAGTCGTGTATGACATCACCTCAAAACCCCCGGGAACCATTGAGTGGGAGTAGGGAATGACTGCGAAACAAAATATGTTGCCAAATTTATTGATAGAAATTGTAGAGTTTTTACAACAGCAAAATCTGCATTTAAGCCAACAAAGTCGCGATGGGCGAATTAACTCTGCTTTTAATGAAGATGAGATTTTTAATCTTTTAGATTCTCATTTTGTGATAAATCGTCCTAATATGCGTGATTGGGTGGATTTTAGTTTTTGTGAAAATAATGTGTTTTATCCTGTGAATATCAAAGTTAGCACGACAAAAACAACTGATAATCTCAACTGCAAACTTGGAATCTACTATGCTTTAACAGGTAAAATTCCACCTTTTGGCAATGGAGTAAGCTGGGAAATATACTTTAAAATGCTAAAAGAAAACTTAACAACAAATGACAAGGATTATTATTTTTTAATCATCAATAAAGATAATCCTAGCGATGTATTTGCCACTTCGCTTAAATGTTTAGAATCCATCTTGCCAAATGGTAACAACCTGCCCTTTCAGGCAAAATGGGATAATAATCGCCAAATCACACAAAGAGATTTTGAAGAAGTGAAAGATTTTTTATTAGGCACATTTGAACAGTCTTTAAAACTTAGGGCTGATGCATATTTGCATTTTAGGAAATACTTTTATGAATCTTGATGTTGAAAGCTTGGGGCAAGTTTTTACCCCACCACATATTGTAAGCGATATGTTAGCTTTAGTGCAAAATAGTGGGCGATTTTTAGAGCCAAGCTGTGGCAATGGGGCATTTTATGAGAATCTACCTAGCAATAAAGTAGGGATTGAGCTAGATTCTAGTGTTGCTTGCAAAGGGGCTTTAAGGCTTGACTTTTTCAGCTATCCTGTGAGTGAAAAATTTGATACCATTATTGGCAATCCCCCTTATGTGAGATTCCAAGATATTAGGACTCACACAAAAGAGCTTTTAACGCCCTTTATGTCTATGTTTGATGAAAGAAGTAATTTATATTTGTTTTTTATTTATAAGTGTATTTTGCATTTAAATGATGGTGGAGAGCTAATTTTTATCACGCCTAGAGATTTTCTAAAAAGCACTGCAAGTGTAAAGCTTAATGAGTTTTTGTTCCACACAGGGAGTATTACGCATTTTGTAGAGCTAGGGGATAGAAAGATTTTTGCAAAAGCCCAGCCAAACTGCATAATATGGCGTTTTGTTAAAGGGGATTTCACGCGTAAAACACAATGTTTAAAAGAATTTTCTTGCATAAATGGTCAAATCTTATTTACAAAAAAGACTTATACCATTCCTTTTAATTCATTATTTTTTGTAAAAGTTGGGGCTGTGAGTGGGGCGGATTCTATCTTTGGAAACGAAAAATGGGGTAATGTAGAATTTGTCGGCTCACAAACTTGCAAAAGTGGCAAAACTAAAAAAATGATATATGGTGAGTATGGTAGGGATTGTTCGTATTTACAGGGCTTTAAAACACAATTATTACAGCGAAAAATCAAAAAGTTTAATGAAGCAAATTGGTGGGAATGGGGGAGAGATTATTATAAAAGCGAAATGCCTCGCATTTATGTCAATACCAAGACACGCAATAAAAAGCCCTTTTTCTTACACCCTTGCAATGCTTATGATGGCTCAATTTTAGCGATTTTTCCAAAGTTTAAAGTGGATTCTACAATGCTACAAAAAATATGTGATAAGCTAAATGAAATAGATTGGCAGGAGCTTGGATTTGTGTGTGATGGGCGGTTTCTTTTCTCACAAAGAAGCCTAGAAAATGCAATGCTAGATTCTAGGTTTATTAAAACTAGCATAATCAACGAAGCAACAGGGATTAACCGCGTAGTCTATGACATC
The DNA here is from genome assembly GCF_000284635.1 of Helicobacter cinaedi PAGU611. Taxonomy (NCBI): domain Bacteria; kingdom Pseudomonadati; phylum Campylobacterota; class Epsilonproteobacteria; order Campylobacterales; family Helicobacteraceae; genus Helicobacter; species Helicobacter cinaedi. Next base: position 1,068,268 of record NC_017761.1, read on the forward strand.
ACCTCAAAACCCCCGGGAACGATTGAGTGGGAGTAGAGATAATTCAATGACAAAACCAACGCATTTAAGCACACAAGAAAAAATCAATCTCGGCAGTTTTTATACTGCTGATTTTTTGGTCAATGCAGTCTATATAATGCTTAAAAAATATGTAGATTCTAAAGATCATGTGCTGCTTGATAGCTCGTGCGGAAGTGGGAATTTCTTGCAATCACAAGCCATTATAAAAAGCGGATTTACTAAAGATAGCTTTAGTAAAATCATAGGAACTGATATTGATAAAACGGCTTTACATATCGCAAAACGCACACTGGATTCTAAGGTGATTTTGCTTCATAAAAACGCATTACATAATGTTACTAGGGAGCATTTTTCTATCGCACAAACTGATAGGCTCATTATCATAGGCAATCCGCCTTATAATGACAGAACTTCCATCGTGCAAAATCATCTTAAAAATAAAGAATCCATACAAATAGATTCTGCTTTGCAACATAGAGATATAGGCATAAGCTTTTTACGATCTTATGAGAGACTAAAAGCGGATTTTATCTGTGTTTTGCACCCACTTTCTTATTTGATAAAAAGGGCTAATTTTAGCGCATTAAAAGATTTTGTAAAAGCTTACAAACTCATAGATTCTACAATTATTAGCTCTCAAATTTTTTGCAAAGATTCTAAGGGGTATTTTCCTATTATTATCGCTCTGTATAAAAGGGATAATAAGGGAATGGATTATGAATATATTTGTAATTTTAAATTTAAGACAATAAATGAAAAAGAATTTAGCCTAAAGGGGTTTGATTATATTGGCAACTACATTGATAAATATCCTAATAAAAAGCGTGTAGTAAGCTCTAAAATCAAAGCGATGTTTTACACAATGCGTGATATAAATGCCCTGCGTCGTTCTAAGACTTTTATAAACAAAGAAAATAGCAATACGATTTTTGTAACACAAGAAAAATATAGCCTTTATTGCTATGTTGATGTGTTTAAATTATTTTTGCCACATATCCCTTATTATTTTGGAAACTGTGAAGTAATGATTAACTTTCAACAATTTAAAGCCCTAGAATCCCACTTTATACAAGCAAGTGAAAGCAAGATTCTAAGCCCTGAAATTTCGCAGTATTTTAGAGATTTACTAGGAGTGCATTATGAAAATACAACAATGTGAAAATAAACAAATCTTTGTAGAAATTCCGCTTACCACACAAAGTGGCAAAACAAGAGTAAAAACACGCAATAGCTTTTATGAATATGGACTGCCCACTGCAACAAGACAGATTCCATTTTCACAAAAGCATTACATTGAGTGGCAAATCGGCTATGATGTAGATAAAAATGATAAAGAAAAGTTGGCTTTAAGCACTTTAAGGCAAAGTGAGTTTATCGGGGCAAATGGCAAGACAAAAGCCCTGTATAAGCTTAGTGAATATCTGTACTATTTCACGCAATGGGGGATTATTACAGAGAGTGAAATAACAAATTTATTAGCATTTTTGCAAAATATTAACGATGATGAATTTTTGGATTCTAGGAGTGATTTACAGATTTTACGAAGCCACCCTATAAGTAAAAAGATTTTAGGTGTGGAGTTTTATGAATCTCAAGTCAAATATCCGCTTTTGGTGCATAAATTTAATCATTTTGATGTGCTAGTAGAAATCATCATTAAAGAAAAACAAAGGGCGGTTGGTGTGCAGCCTATGCTTTATGTTTGCTTTCCCATCACAGAGCTACATTGTAACCCCGTGCTTTTAGGCAGAGTGGCAGAATCTAAAGAATGCGGTTTGCTTATCTTAGATTCTAAGGATAAAAACTTTTTACTAGAGATTTTTAAAATCTTTGGAATGCTAAGTAAAAATCACAATTATGATGTATGCGAGATTGTAAAGATTATAAAAGTTAATATAGCCATAGAACCTATATAAAAACTCTTTGGTTCTATCTCATCACACAAGTAAAACTTTGCACCCAAAGATCACTATAAGGAACTTTTTTTGTTATTGATAAGCAAAGCTTTCACTATAAGCTCTAGCCCCTTAGCTCCACTGCCCTTATCAGCAAAGCTTCCCTAGAATGCTTTAATTTTTCACTTACAATCTCTTCTAACAATATCTGCAAGATTCTACCTATATCCTTACCCACAAAGCCCAAAGCCTTTATATCATCGCCATTTATACATAGCTCTTTTAGACTTAAAGGCAGGTTTGAAACTAGCACCTGCTCCATATTTTTTTGAAACTCTTTAAGCCCCTTTTGAGCTGAATCTTGCGTTAAATCTTGAGCCACCACCGCCATTTTTAGCCTTATCATATCACGCAAAATCCGCTCTCCGCTGATAGACAGCTCCTTATCCCCACTCATTTTCTCACTTGCACAGCCCCGCTCCAAATGCCCAAACTCCCTAGTCTCCCTACCGCCAAGGGCGATAATCCGCCCTGCTATCTCCTGCCTATTTGTCTCAAGGGGTATCTCACACGCTTTTAGAATCTCACTCACATACCGCCTTGTTTTATTATCAAATTTGAGAGATTCTAAAATCTTATCCGCCTTATCTCTTTTGCTTGTTTTGCCCCAATCGCACACTTGAGCTAAAAATAAAGCCCAAACAAATGCTTTAGATTCTATATTTTGCGGCAATCTTACTTCCAGCCCTTCAAAGCTTATCATTCCGCCAAATGCCACATTCAGCACATCACTATACTTACGCATAATTTTTTCCGCTGCCCTGCCACATAAAAGCTTTGTAAGCTCATCTCTTATGCGTTCTTTTGAGATATAGCATAAATTCTTAGCACATTCTCGCAATGCAGAATCCGTGTGAGATTCTATCTCAAAGTCCAAAGTCGCAGCAAAACGCAAGGCACGCAAGATTCTTAAAGCATCTTCATTAAAACGCAAATGTGCCTCCCCCACACACACAATCTTACGATTGATAATATCCCTTAGCCCACCTACCTTATCAATTAGCCCCGTATGTGGCGAATACGCAAGGGCATTCATCGTAAAATCCCGCCTTTGTAAATCCTGCTCTAATTCAGTGGTAAATCTCACGCTATCAGGTGCTCTTTTGTTGCTATAAGCCCCCTCTATGCGAAAGGTGCTTATCTCATAAATCTTATTATTATAAATCACACTTATCGTGCCGTGCTTTAAGCCTGTGGGGATTGTGCGGGGGAAAAGCCTTATCACTTCACTTGGCAGGGCAGAAGTGGCAATGTCATAATCACTTGGCAAATTTTGATAAGCTAAATCACTTTTAAGCCCCGCATTATCGCTACATTCTAAAGTATGTAAAATCATATCACGCACACACCCACCAACAATATACGCCTTATATCCGCTCATTTGTAATTGAGAAAGGATAAACTCCACGCTTTCAGGCAGTTGTGGGGTAAAATCTTTAGGATTGAAGTGAGATTCTGGCATTATTTAGAATCTCGCCTAGATTCTAAATGTATTTCCAAACTAGATAATCTTGCCATTTTCTAGCCCTTTTCTTAAACGCAATAGCCCAAATCGCAAAATCAACCGCCGAATGCAAGACACAAACATAAAAGGATACCGCACATAATGCCGAAATAAAGTTTTCACAATAAGCATTCTAGCCTTGGCTCTATACGCTCTATGTAAAGTAGATGTGCGTGAGACATTCATATCACAGGCATTTAAAATATGAGCTAGAATCCTAGAGCTATTCATCGCCCCGCTTATGCCCTCCAGCGTGCTTGCGTTAATAAACCCAGCCGCCTCGCCGATTAAAAATACGCCACTATGTCCTAAGACAAAGTCCTTTAGCCTTGTAGGTTGCAACACCAAACACGCCTCTTTTTTTAAAGGCTTCCCAAAGATAAAGCCCAAAGTGCGAAGTCGCTCTATCTGTGTGGCAAAGCGTTCTTGGCAGTTTGCGTGTGGATACGCCCCACCAAAGATAAAATAGCCATTTTTTGACATACTCCAGCTATAACTTGGCGTAAGTTCTTTATCAAAAACACAAGAAAGCATAGGAGCGTTATGTTCCTTATACCATTCTTGGATACACACAAGCGACTTTGTCTTAAGCTGTGGGTAGAGATACCGCCGTAAATGGCTCTTTGCCCCATCAGCACCGATGATAATCTTAGCCTTACAAGTAAAGTCCTGCGATATTTTAGCATTCTTAGAATCTTGGCGTTTAAAATGGAGCGTGTAGATTCCATTTTCACCTTGCTTGAGACTTTTAAAATACGCCTTATGAAAGGTAGAAATATGACTAGGAATGCGTGATTTTTGCCATAAGTCAAAGGCGTGTCGCTCCATATTGATGTAGCCTTTTTGAATGTAAGAAGCGTGAGGGTAGCCATAGTCAATGGTGTTTATGGCAAAAATTTGAGGCTCTACAAGTAGGCGTGTGGGGAGATTTAGCCCTTGTGTGGCAAATGCTTTCTGCCCGCCCTCAGATAGTAGCCCACCACAAGGCTTATGAAAACTCTCATCAAAGCAATCTCCACTAGAATCTTTTTTATCAATGGCGATGACTTTGAGATGAGATTGTAAAAGTGAGGCGAGATTGCTCCCTGCCACACCTAAGCCGATGATGGCTATATCAAACTCCCCTAAATCACGCATTGTCTCTTTTGAGCTTGTATTTTCACGCATTACCCTATCCACAATCCTTTCTAAAATAAAAATAAGGCAAGGATTTTAGCATAGTTTCATTAAATGCTTTTTGTGAAAGATTTTAGAGCAAATCAAGCATTCTTTTCTTTGCTTTTGCCACATCAAGTAGTCCATTTTTTGCCCTAGCATTCAGTGAGCTAAAAATATCTTCTATCATTGTAGAATCTAACCCATAATCACGCGGATTGCTTGAGATATGAAGTGTTTTAAAAAGATTTTTAATGCCTTGTTTATAGGGGCGTAGGATAGAATCTGCGTTTTCATCACTTATACAATCTAGCAAAATCGGCAGAGTAAAGCTACACGCCAAGCCGTGTGGCACACCAAAACGCATTGTGATAGGATAGCTTATGGCGTGAGCTAGGGCGGTTTGTGTGTTTGAAAAGCTAAGGGCAGCGTGCATACAAGCAAGGGCTAGATTTCTTCTAATCTGCGTTGTCTCTTTAGTGTTTTTCAGGGAGATTTGCTTTTTGCTTGTGCGACAGCCCTTATGGCTAGTCTCCGCACAAAAAGCTTCACAACCCTTGAAATTATCTAAAAATCCTTCCGCAGTGGTGGCGGTGCTGTTTGTGTTTTTTGTAGTCCTGTCATTTTGAGCCGTAGGCGAAAAATCTTTTTTAGATTCTATATTGTTAGATACTTCGCCTAAAGGCTCAGTATGACAAGCAATTGTTGTAGAATCTAAAATCTGTTTAGAATCTAAAGAGGTTAGCATTTCATATAATGGTGGCAGATTCTCTAAAATCAGCTCAATAGCCGCCTTTGCATATTGCGTAGAAATGGGATTTGCATTTTTATTCCAAATGGATTCTACTGCGTGAGATAGGCTATCAAGCGTGGTGTGAATACTAAGACTTAAAGGCAAGGATAGCAAAAGAGAGATGTCATAAAATGCTATTTGTGGATATAAGCATTTATGCGATAAAGAATATTTGACATTTGCCCCTTTATCCCAAATAGTCGCCCATTGTGTCAGCTCACTGCCCGTTCCAGCCGTGCTAGGACAGGCAAAAAGTGGCATCGCCTTTGCCTCGCCCACAATCTCCAAACCCCCATTCTTTGCTATAATCTCATTTTGCAGGGCAAAAAACTTCGCACTATCTAGCACACTCCCACCACCAAGAGCAATAACCACATCATAACGCCCCTTTAACTCCGCCTTTATACTTTGCAAGGATTCTAACTCTGGATTTGGATTTACAGAATCATAGATGATAATGTTGCTAAAAATCTTTGCGATATTTTGGGCTAAGTTTGCTCTTTTAGATTCTATGGGATTAGAATTTGGTGTTTGAGATGGTAGCTCACGCTTAGTATGACAAGGGAGAGAATCCACAATTCTAGAATCTTGGCTAAGATTTGAATGATTAGATTCTATTTGGCATTCTAAGGATTGAGATGAGAAAACCAGCGAAGCGGTGCAAGGCGAAGCTGCAGCGGGTTTCTTTAGTAAATTGGCATTATCAAGTGAGCCAACAAGAAGCTTACTAGAGGTAAGTGCCGCGGTTGGCGAACGCAGATTCGCCGATTTATCGCTCAATACTGAATGATCTTCTTGCCTATTAAAGCTTTTAGAAGTTACTAGCAATATTCTCTTTGAAGCCAACTCATTTTCCGCTAGATTCTGTAAAGATTCTAAAATATCCACATCAAAGTGGATTTGCACAGGATTATAATAACTAAAACTCATCGCTATTCCCCCGCATATACTCGCTTAGTCTTTGAGCCACTTCTTGCGGTGTAACCTTTGGTCGCCCTAGGTTGTCTTTAGAGCCTTTTTGGATTTTAAGGTAGATAAACCACGCCCCTTTTTTAGAATCTAAATTGCTAGGATTTGTTTTAGATTCTATAACTTTGTCATACTGAGCCGTAAGAGAAGTATCTTTGTTTGAAATGTTTTGATTTTTAGATTTTTTATTTTTTTCTTTAAGGAGGAAGGGCTTAAATTGCGAAGTCGCTCCCTCCCCCTTAAAAATCCCCCACCCCGACAACGCCTTCCTAGTGCTACGCACGAGTGCGGTATTGCTTTGTAAGTTTTGTGTGAATTTGGGGGCAGGAGTTACCTTATGAGTAATGACTGCCTCCAAAGACGCACAATCTTGCAAATGACTACCCAAAGACGAATTGCCACAAGCTGAATGCCTCGCATCTAAAAACAACCGAACATACAACTCAAACTCTTCTAAACTCTCCGCTATATACACATTCACATACCCACACGACCTAGCAATACTACTAAAATCCACAAAAGGTGAGAGATTAAACTGCCCACCTGTGCTATCGTGGCTTTCATTATCTAGTAAAATATGGCAAAAATTATCCCTATCCCTCGTGTAATATGCATTTGTGCTTAATGCACCAAGCCGCATAAGCAGGGCAGAATCACCATCTATGGCAATGACTTTTTGTCTGCTTTTTAACGCAATGCCAAGTGAGAGAGAACTCACACAGCCCATAGAGCCAACCATATAAAGCTGATTTGGACTATCCTCTATTTCATATAGTTCCCTGCCACATTTACCTGTGGTAGCAAACAGTAAAGCTTTAGAATCTTTTGCTAGAGTATGCAGAACTTCCAAGGCTTCTAGCCGTGTAGGCATTTTGTTTGCAGGTTGGGTGGGTTTAAAATCTGGTTTGGATTCTGTGTTGTTAGAATCGGCTTGAGATTCTAGAATCTTGTCATATTTGCAAGTGTGGGCAAGAGCTTTGCTCGTGCGAGCCTTTGAAAAAGGCGAAATATCTCTTTTAGATTCTGTGCTAGATACTTCAGCTAATGCTTCAGTATGACAAGGGGTGGAATGGGCTTGAGATTCCATATTGCTAGAATCTTGGCATTCTAAGGATTGAGATGAGAAAACCAGCGAAGCGGTGCAAAGCGAAGCCGCAGTAGGTTTCTTTAGTAAATCGTGGCTTTGCGAAGCAGAAGCAAGAAGCTTACTCGGTGTAAGTGCCGCAGCAGCAATCCGCGATTTATCGCTCAATACTGAATGCCCACTCACAAGAGAGACTTTAGAAAAAGTTTTATCTCTCACAATAAAGAAAAAACTCTCCCCTTTTTCTAACCACTCTAAAGCCTCTTGCACCTGCATTTTAGCCCTATCCATATCTGAATCTAAAAAGGCATATTTAATCTCGCAAGTCTCTAGCAATGTATCCGTGATAACGCCTAATAACTCGTGCTGTGGCTCATCTGTGTTTTTACCGCTAGAATCCCTTTCACCACGCAAGGACACAAAGCCTAGAATTGGAATCTTAAAAGTATAGTTAAGGCTTGTTAGGGGGCTTAGGGCGTTGCTTAAGCCGCTATTTTGCATTAGCACCACGCCGTAGTTATGGGGCGTTATCTCTTTGGTGCTTTTAGCAGATTCTGCACTCAAGGCTCGGTCATTTGCGTTTAGCAAACTCCCTTCGCCTTTCGCTTGAAAACCACTAAAATCACTCAAAGATACTTCCGCCTGAGAGTCTTTATTGTTGGAATTAACTTGAGATTCTAGGCTTGTAGATTTTTCGCTACGCTCAAAATGACAAGGGGTAGAATCCACAATTCTAGTATTTTGCAAGTATGGACTAGTGCTACGCACGAGTGCGGTATTGCTTTGTAAGTTTTGTGTGAATTTGGGGGCAGGAGTTACCTTATGAGTAATGACTGCCTCCAAAGACGCACAATCTTGCAAATGACTACCCAAAGACGAATTGTTATGAATTAGTCGGCACAAACTTATCCCACTTGCAATCGCCACCGCATCACCCTCATTATTACTCATAATGAAACGCTTGCTATTAATCGCATAATTAATAAGCGGTGCGAGATATGAGCAAGGCACACCGACAAAATCCCTTAATCCCACACTCTGCAAATAATCACCAAATTCCTGCGTGTCTAACATAGTTTTCCTTTCTCTAAGTTTTAATTAAGGCAATACTTAAATTATCGCCTATGGGAAGTGTGTAAATCTCATCGCTAGATTCTGCGATAAATTCCATAACCGCCTCCCTCACGCCAACATAGCCTTGCGAAAAATATTCGTGGCAGAGTATCACACCGCCCTTTACCATTTTGGGATAAAAATATCTAAGCCCCGCTAAAATTGGCTCATACAAATCACAATCAAGATTCACAAAGCAAAATCTTTCATTCTCTAGTCCCACAGCACTTTGTGGAAACCAACCCTTTTTGATTACACATCGCTCTTTATAGGGCATTTTACTTAGCACCAGCTCCACGCTTGTATTGGCAAAATGCTTTGCTCCAAGTGAATGAGCCATAGTAGAATCTTTACTTACATCGCTGTGAGTGAAGCCCTCAAATGTGTCAAACAAATACAAAGTTTTATCCCTAAAACTTTCATTTATATACCTTGCAAAATCCCCTCTATACACACCAAGCTCCGCTACACTGCCCTCTAAATGTTGCGATATTTTTGCAAAATCCTGCAAAAATACAATGCGTGCCTTGACACTTAGCTCAATATAGCCTACATCAATTTTTGCCTTTGGGATACCCATAGATTCTAACTGCTCGCTAATCTCATAAAGCCCTGTGAAAGTGCCTACAATCACTTTGTCAAAGTCTAGCTCCAGCAACTTAGGAGAAGAATATATACTTACCCCCCCCCCCGTAGAATCTTGGGTATTTTCTAAACAGATTTTCTGCCCTGCCTTTTGCGGATCATTATCAATAAAAGCGATAATCTCTACATTCTTATCTTGCATAAGATTTGCTCCAATGAGCCTACCGCAGTTTCCTGCACCAAAAATGACAACCTTTTGCATATTTGCTCCTTAAAAGTAATTTGTGTTCTATCTACCAAGCAATAGATAGAATCCAAACTACAAAATTTATAGAATCTGCCACTCAGATTCTATATTACATAGAGTTTTGTTTTGAGTGATTTTAGAAAATCTACTAATTTAGAATCTAGCAATTCTAAGATTGTGAGTGAGAAAACAAGGCAAAGCCGCAGTTTCTTTAGTAAATGTGGGGCTCAGGAAAATCACAAGGTTACCTTAAAGGGTAATGACCGCCGTGATTTTTCGCAGCTCCCGCATTTATCGCCACAAGCTGAATTGCCAAAACACAAAAACACTAAATTGTCCCCGGAATAAGTGAGAGAATCTCCTTCACACTCATACAAGAAGATTCCATCTCCTTACTTCTATCAAACTCTAAAATCCCTTGTGAGACCTTTTGCATCGCTATAAATGAAGCCCTAAGCAAGTGGTTTGCATAAATGATAATATTTGCCCCTGCTTCCCCTAGCTCTTTTGCAGTGATTTCATTAAAGCTTGTAGGCACGACTACCACAGGCGTTTTAGAATCTTTCTCTCTAAAGGCTTTGAGAAAAGCTAACACTTCATCAGGGCTTTTTTGGCGTGAATGTATCATTATACCATCTGCCCCAGCGTTAATATAGGCAAAAGCCCTTTTTAGTGCATCTTCTTGCCCTTTGTCTAGTATCAAAGATTCAATACGCGCGATAATCATAAAATCCTGTGTAATCTGTGCGTTTTTCCCTGCTCTAATCTTGTCGCAAAAGACTTCAATGTCTTCTTGGGTTTGCTCTACATCATTACCCAAAAGTGAATTTTTCTTTAAGCCCGTTTTGTCTTCAATGATGACAGCAGATACTCCCGTTCGCTCCAAACTTCTCACAGAAAAGACAAAATGCTCTATCTTGCCACCTGTGTCAGCATCATAAATCAAGGGCTTTGAGGTTACTTCAAAGATTTCATTAATGGTGTTTAAGCGGCTTGTTAGCTCTACGGCTTCAATATCTGGCTTACCCCTGCTTGTGCTATCTGTAAGGCTAGAACTCCAAAAGCCATCAAACTCTAGCTTTTTGCCGCTAGATTCTACACAAGCATTTTGTGCGATAAGGGCGGATATAGCGGAGTGGGTTTCACAGATTCTAAGTGGAGTTTTTGCATTCACAAGTCGGCGTAAGAGCGAAAGTCTAGCATTTGTGCTGATACCAATCGCCCTTGCATCAAGGTTTAGCTGTGTGGAGCTTATGCCCTCTGTGTAGCTAGGCTCTATAAGCTCACCGCAATTTAGCTCCTGCAGGGTATCAATGACATTTTGACGCGTTTTACTCTGTGTGCCGCTTTTCCAATCATCGCCGTGGATTACGAAGCGAGGCTTTAAGGAGCGGATATTGCCCTCATAACTCAATGTATCTTGCGGGATAACTCTATCAATCTCTTTTAAATGGCTAATGACTTCATAGCGTTGGGCATAGTTCATATAAGGTAGTCGTTTATAAGAGGCTATTGCCTTATCGGTCAAAAGTCCTAGCACGACTTCGCCCCTTCTGCCCTCACTAGATTCTAAGCTATCGGCTAACTCTCTTGCGATTTTTAGGATATTAATGTGTCCGGGGTGGATTAAATCTGCCGCCATAGCGACATAGACTATTAAAGCATTTTGATTAGGCTGACTAACGGGGGGGGGGGGTAAATGTATTTTTTCGCATACTTATCCTTTTAAAGTGGGTTTTTGAGTGAGAGTTTCTAAATCACTTGGAGTGAAAAGTGATTTATAAAGATTCAAATCATCTTTATTATCACATTCGCCCCAAATGCCACTATAAGGCATACAGGCTATCTTCTGCCCATTTTTAAGCAGGGTATTTAAAAGCGTGGTGCTATCCGTTGTTTTTGGGAGATTTTCACTTAAAGAAAAAAGGGTGCGTAAGCCTTGAAGGCTAAAAGATAGTAATCCCATATACTGCCCTTGTATCTCATCTAGATTCTGTGCTTTTAAGCCAATCTCTCGCAAGACTCCATCGCTTTGCTTAAAGCTCTCCGCATCAAGCAGTGGCTCATCAAAACGCAATTCCCACAGCTTACGCCATTGTGTGCTATATAAGATTCCTATATCATCTTTGCTTTTAAGCAGAGAATCTATCGCAGCAACGCTATAAAAAATATCGCTATAACTCACCACCACCCTATCGCTATCCATTAGCCACTCTTTTGCACAATACAGGGAGTAAATCATATTAGAATCTGCCCATTGCGGATTGATAATGCTGTGTAGATTAAAGTGCTTTATATAAGATTCTAAGCATTCCCTAGCATAGCCCACAACAATGCCTATATCATCTATCCCAGCGTTTTTTAACGCTTCAATTTGGTAGAGCAAAAGCGGCTTTTTGTGAAGTTCAACCAAACATTTGGGCTTCTCTTGTGTCAATTCCTGCATACGACTACCGCGTCCTGCTGCTAAGATAAGAGCTTTCATTGTGTGCCTCCATTTGCTGATATGTCCCAATTACCAAAACAAGAAAACAACGCAAGGTGCTTCAAAGTCGGGTGGATTCTATAATATGTCTCGCCCTCTTTGCGATTTTGCGAAGTTAGGCTAAAAGCCCCATTTTGCTTGTATTCTAAAAGCACTTTTACAAGAGCTTGAGAGCGGATATAAGGCTCAAGGGTAGTATCAATATCCGTGTTAGCAAACTCGCATAATTGCTTTGAGCTAAGGCTAAAAAAGCCTAGTATATCGCCACAATCAAGCCCATCGTTTAAAAACATAGCAGTTGAGCAAATCTCCCCTTCTTCTAAAAGTGAGTAATAGCAAGTCGTTGAGCCTTTATACTGCGGGAGCTTCCCAGCGTGGATATGGATAAAATGCTTTGGAATATGAAAATATTTAGATTCTAAAATCCCCCCGCCATAGCCTGAATAAATCACATATTTTTGTGGCAAACTTTCCACATAACTAAACACCGCTTCATCATTAATATCCTGTGTATCAATGCAATGTGTGCTAATGCCTAAGTCTTGAATCTGTGAAATGACTTGCCCTGCTTCAAGGGCATTGCCTAAAATCACAATATGGCTTGGGACGATACCACATTGCAACATCGCTTGAAAGTAGATATTTGAACGAGAGCTTAGGGCATATATCATAGCAAGGCTAGATTCTAGCTCTACACACTTTGCAGGAGCATTTATAGAGCCAAAATCAAGCGGAGTGTCCTTATACTCATAGTCTTTGATAGAATCTATCAAGGATTTAAGCTGTTGCAGCTCTGCTTGTAACTCTATTTGCAAATCATTGTGTGCTAGAATCTGCCTATCAACACTCGCAGATTCTATAAAATCCACGCAAGGTTGAAACCCTGCTTTTTGTGCTATCATTTTCACAGCTTCTATTTCACATTTCACGCTTTTGGCTAGGTAAGGCATTATACCCCCCCCCCCCGCTAGAATCTAACACTGCCAAATCCATAGCAGGATTATAAATAAGTGATAAAAGCGTATCGTTAAGTTTTAGCAAAGTATTAAGATACAAAAGATTATGTGTTTGAGCAAAAAACGCACATAAGGCTTTAGCAAAGCATAAATAATTATCAATATGCGTATATGAACTCATCTTATCTGGCTTTAAAATCTCTTCGTTAGAAAATCTAGAAACCCCTTTATCATAAGATATATACAGCCTTTTATTGATCTCAAAAGTTTTAATCACAAGCTTTAGTATTTTCTCGTTTTTACAAGATTCTAAAATATAGTCATTGACAGATTCTAGCTCTCTTTGCTCCATATTTTTACCTTGATTTTGGGCTGGTTCGCATAAAAATGTAAATAAAGCCCTGCGTGTAGAAAGATACTCTTGTAAAAATGCCACGCCACCAAAGGTGGTGTAATTGTAGCTTTGTGGTAGGTTTAGGTTATTTTCTGTGATATATGGATACATTTTTGCCCCTTAAGTTTGTAAAAATTGAGAGATTAAAGCCCTATCTGCTTGTATAGTAGAATCTTGTCTCTCTCGCTCTGGATGCCACATTAACGCTAGAATCTGCCTACTTTTCATCGCCTCTATCTCACTCTCAACATAAGCTAGATTCTCAAATCCACTTGGCACTTCCTTGATACAAAAATTATGATAGCTATGCACACTATGTGTAAGTGTGCCGCTTAGGGCGTGGTATTCTTTAACGGCGTGTGTGCTTTTGTGAAGTTTTAATCCAAAATATGTCGCTACAATCTGCATACCACGGCATATTGCTAGAATCTTTTTATTATGTTGTAACGCATACTCAAGTAGCATAAACTCAAATTCATCTCGCTTGGGATACTGCCCAATGTCATTGCCCCCACTTAGCACAAGCACTTCTTTATCTTTAAATATTTCAGCAATATAATCTTTTTGACTAAAAGACACACCAAAGCCCCTGCAATCACACTTTAGCAAATACTCATACAAGGCTACATCTAAGCATTCCCATAGCTCATTATAGGGCTTGTGGTGGCAGATTCTTTGGGTTATCAAAGCAGTCATAGCACAACCACCTTAGAATTCGCACAATCAATTTCTACCGCCCCTGCTGCTGCAAATGTCGCAAACTTCTCCCCACAGCCAATCACGGCTGGAATCCCAAGCTCATTTGCTCGTATTGCCATATGTGAATTTGCCCCGCCAAACTCCGTAATAAGCCCCTTAATATCGTGTGAAAAAATCCAATCAAAACCCGGATCCGCCCTTGAAATACACACAATTTTTTGAGTTAAATCCGCCTTTATCTCATCTTTTAAGTGAAGCACCTGCCCTTTTATGCGTTTTTGTGTGATGAAATTTGGCATAGATTCAGCAATGCTAAAGTATTCTGCTTGAGATTCATCTGTGATAAGTGGAGGCAGGATAATGGCTTGTTGCAGCTCATAGGAGCTTTTGCCATATTCAATGGATTCTAAAATCAAACGCTCCAAATTATTAGAAGTGCGATAGGCTTTAAAGAAAATATCCACATCGCAATAGCTCATATCTTCACTACTTAGTCCAAACTCCGCTCCAAGCTTTGCTATAAGGCTTAAAGCCGTGCTTAGATTCTTGCTAAATTCAAACTTAGACTGCTCCCTGTATATAATGCCTGTGGCGATAAAGTCAAAAAAGCCTAGCACATCAGTTTGTATGCTATGCTCTTTTAAAAGGCTATCAATGGCTTTAATCTGCTCTAAGCTTAGATTGAAGCTTTCTTTATGTAAGTTTAGCGGGGTTTTGTGCTTAAAATAAAAATCAAAGCCTTCATCATATCGTGGCGATAAAATATCATAAGTCCCCGGACGCAAATGCCCATATTTACGCAAAAAGTCATTTTTTGAGAGATGATGCAAATCGGTGGCAAAGTGAGAGGTTATACACTCTAAAGATTGAATAAAATTTTGCTTTTGCCATTCGTCTAGAATCTGTTCTTTCACTAATGCATTCAAAAAGCCCATTGCCATAAAGCCAATGCGTGCCAATCCCACAAAAGGCTTTGTACCATAGTTTCTACAATCTTGCAAAAGCCAATAGATTTTCTCAAGTAGAGAGCTTTCAAAGCTTAGAATCTGCTCTCGTTTATGACTTAAAATCTCTAGCTTTTGTATATCCGTGGTGTAGATTTTATTTGCGATAATGTTGTTTGTTAGGGCTTTTAGCTCTTTTGTTATCTCATTTATTTGCTTTGCTCCAAAGCCATATTTGCTTAAAATCTCTATCCTTCTTGGTGTATCAAAATAATAGCTATCAAAGAGAATCTCAAACTCTACCTTATCGTGCCAATGCGGATTCTCCCTTAATCGATGCAAGTAAAAATTAACAAGCATTTGACTTATATCATCTCTCAAATGCCGCGGCAAAAATGAATTAAAACTTGCCCTCACATCAACATAAGGTTTGCCGTGTAGATTATAAATCAGCGGATTGGCACTCACATCTTTATAGCCATACTCCGCCCTTTGTGTCGCATATACAGAATCTGTAATGAGATTAGCATACAAAGAAAGGGCTAGGGGGTGTGGGTGCAGCCCGATAATCTCAGCAGGATTCCAATCAGGCATAATCCCAAGTATGCCTTTTGTGCCTTGCAGTGAGGGGTGGGGCTTTAGGATAGAGTGAATCTTGTTTTTAAGTAAAGTGAGTTGTATGCTATGCGATGGGTATTGCTTGTGCGTTTTTACAAGCAGGGGGCGGACTTGAAAGCAATAGATTTCCTTGTCTGTGATACCAAACTCCACATCAAGTGGCGTATGCGGAATGAGCGATTCTAGCTCACGCAAAAGCCTTACAATCTTTTGTAAATGCGCATTGTTAATCTTTTTAGTGCAATGAGCGATATAAAAAGTCTGCGTGTTAGCCTCTCCACTTGTGATAGCGTGGGTAGATTCTAAAGAATATTCTATGACATAATAAGGAGCATTTGACTTTGGCTGCCTATTAAAAGCCACACCAGAGCAGATAATACCCTCTGCCATAGGCTGAATAAGCACCACTTCATCATTTGCTACACTTGAAAATGCCTTGTTTTTATCATCAATCTCTTTGTGATATGAAGCAAAAACTTCAAAAATATGCTCTTTTAGCTCATCTTTTTTGATATGTAGAAAACTCGCATAGGCCCCGGCATTTGAGTGAGAAAAGCCATCTTCACTCTTTGCTGATGAACGCACGATAAAGGAAGTAAAAGGTGTAGAATCTAGCTCTTGTAAAAGATGATTGAATGCACTAGATTCTAAAAAATCCTTTTTGCTTAGAATCCATAAAGGCAGAATCTTAGCGTATTGAAGCTTTGAATGGAGATTTTGTAGTGTTTTAGCTTTTGTGTCTAAAATATTATTTTCTACGCTTTGTGTGTGGCGTTGTGTAGAGTTTTGGGCTTTGCTTTCACGCAAAAAGCTATCAATTCTCAAGGCTATGTCATAAGGTGTCAAAGCACTATCATAGGAGATATGTAAATGTGCTTGTGGAATATCCACTTCTAAGTCAAGTCCGCCGACATTCCGCACGAGCCCAGATTTAAACTTGCTATAAATCCCCGCAGAATCTCGCTTTTCAAGCACGGATTTTGGCACATCAAGGAATATCTCATAATACTCACTCAAATGCAGACGATTATACGCACACACCTCTTCTAACATACCATTTGCTGCGATAATCACAGCCTTGCTAGATTGTGAAGAGAGACTCTTGGCAAGCTCGGCATAGCGGATACCAAGGGCGATACGAGAAGCCCTATCATAGCCATTTTGCTCAAAAATCTCACGCAGATGATTCCCATCAAGGATAATATTTTCAATCTCTCTTTTGTCTAGAATCTTACTTAGCTCTTGTGCTACGCTGCTTTTCCCAGCACCATTTAAGCCCATAATCCAAATAATCATAAGGCAATCCTGCTAGGCTTTGTGGATAGTGTAAATAGGGAGTTATTCGTGAAGCTATGGCTAGATTCAAGGCTTAGTTTGGAGGTTAGCTTACGATGTAATGTGAGAATTGCCTTAAGACTCGCAATGCTCCTTTCTTGCGATAATGCGGATAAAGTAGTCATCTTCACCATTAAATGGTGCAAAGCCATTATCTTCTTTTGCATAGAGAATTTTAAAGCGGTAAGTGAGAGCATTATACCCCCCCCCCCCGTAGTTATTATACGGGTATCTGCTTGGGTATTGCTTGTGTTATCTGTTTTTTTATTGAATACCCCTTGTGTCGCATTATTTGAGCTAAAACGCAAAGATTCAATCTCTTGCAATGTTTGAGTGAAGTTTAAGAATCTGCGGTAGTGATTATCATAAATAAATGCGTTTGTCTCATTCTCTACCGCCTTACCCTTGCCACAAAGGCTATTTTTCTCGCCTCTCACTTCAACGCTCAAGATTCCACCATCTTTACAATATTTAAGGCAATCTGCCAAGGTTTTATCTTGTTGAGCTTTGCTGACAGAATGCAGGGTAAAACGAGAGTAGATACAATCAAATTGTCGTTGAAAACTAAAGGAATCTAGCTGTGCGAAATCGCCACATAGAAAGCGTGGGATATTTTTAGTTTGTGGGCTTTGTTTAGAATCTTGCAATGTTTTTGCATAACCATTCAAAAACTCTACTTCCTCTTGCACTTGATCTATGGCGGTTGTATCTATACCATTATTTGCAAAATAGAGACTATCTCGCCCATTACCACAACCTAGCTCAAGGAGTGATGGAGCGTTAGATTCTGCGTATTTGTTAGTATCGCAATTTATGGATTCTAACAAATAGTTTTTATACACAAGTTTTGCAAAAAGTGATGGTTCTACACCGATTTTGTGCCTACTATAAAATTCACGCCAATATGTTTTGTCCACAGCTTATCCTTTATATTTTTACTACTATCTTGCTATTTAATGCTCTATCCCATCAATCTTAAAAGTGCCGTTTTTGACAGATTCTGTAATGTCTGTGAAATTTTTAGGATCAAGCACAGAATCTTTAACGAGCCATATTTTTTCAAAATACAATGTTGGCATTTTTCTAACCTCATCTGTCCATTGAACATTTCTTGTATGAATGATCTGTCTCTCTTGTGGATAGTTTTTGAGAATATTAGACACATTACACCCCCCCCCACCCATTACTTCATCGCATAAAATCCCATACACATCAGCATTGCTCATTAAGCGCATATCTATCTTTAAATTGCCATAGGCATGAAAATTTTTAATCATCAAGAGAGGATTGGGAGCATTTCCAAAAGATGGTTGATTGGACATATTATGTGCAATCAAATCATTCTCACTATGATCACTAACAAGCACTATCATTGTGTTATCATAAATACCATTGCCTTTTAAAAAATCAAGTAAAATTTTTGTCTCTTTCATTGCACAAACTTCATTGTTGTAATGTCGAAAATCCAACATAAAAGGTCTATACTGTTCGGGAAGCTTTGCAGAAGCATTTTGAGAAGGGACACAAGTATCCGCATCTAAAACCCATGGATAATGAGTATGAAGTGTGTGAATATATTTAAATGTCTTTTCCTGTGAATCTGCATTAAGATTTCTTACAATGGATGGCAAAACTGATGTGGTATTAACACCACCAAGGAATCGTATATTTTTCAATTTTTCTTTCGCAAAAATCCATGTATAATCAGCAAATTCAATATTATCATCTGTCCTAAAGTTAACAGTATAAACCACACCAACCCTTATTACATATGGAGAAAAGTAAAATAATCCAAGTGAAAGCAGTTCGCCCACAGGCTGAGTTTGTCCTCTCAAAACTTGTAAATAGTCATCAAGATGAATAAGTCTTTCATAATACAAACTATAATCCTGATTGCTTGAAAAAATCCAATTTGTAGGATAAACAGATATGCTATCTCCTAAAGATAGGTTGTTTTCTATATGTGGCATACCGTACGATTGCACATCAAACCCAACATCTCGTAATGTTTTGTATGTCCGCTCCAACTCATTTTTTGCTGTATTGGAAAAATCCTTTATACTTCCATCTCTTTGATTAAAAGCACTTGTTTTAAAACCGGAAAGAATAGTGTGAGCGGTAATGGTTGTGTTACCATCTAGAGAAAGCGTATTTGGATAATAAGTAAATCCTTGGAACTCTTGCTTTAATTCTGGGAATTGTTCAAAAATAATCTGCAAATGTGAGCCTGTAAAGGCATCAAAAAGCAATATAAGAACATTTTCTTTGTCTTTACTAAAACTGGTCAAATCGTGATGAAAAGGTGGTAAAAGATCTCGTAAATGAGAATCTGCTTCTTGCGAGATAGGTATATTGCGATATGATAAATCCATCTTCTGTGTAGCGATATGAGCAGCATTAAGAGTGCTAACTGCACCAAAAGCAATCAAAAGACATATAAGCGTATTTTTAAAGAGACTTTGCTTTCTCAAACATATCAATATCATAACACAGGCGAGAATCCCAACCAACAAATCAACATACTTAGCAAGAGGTGCGGAAAGATTGTGCGGATTTTTAAATACAAAATTATCAAGTTGGCTATAACTCTCACCCGTTACAACATTATAATCCAACACAAATGTATAAACAAGCCCTATGCAGAGAATGACACTTACACCATAAGTTCCAATCTTCAATAGTCTTGTTTTATAGAAAAAACTTGTGAAGTAAATGAATCCAAATGAAGAGAGAATAAAAAAGCCAAATAATGCTCCTAGTGTTTGATAAGTTTGGCTTATGTCAAATTGTGATACATCACTACTATAAATAGCATAAGGACTAAAAACACATATTATAAAGCAAATATTAAGAATAGCTAGAATGCTAATATTGCGATAGGTTTTGTAGGTTTTAGAATCTATGGTAGCGTGTGGGGTGAAAATGTTGAATACTAGAACTTGAAGTTTGCTTTTTGATGTTTTGGATTCTGTATCTTTAGAGTTTTGTTTAGATGATGTAATTTTAGATTCCATTCGAGATTCCGCAATTCTAGCATCTTGACTAAGATTTAAATCGTTAGAATCTCGGCATTCTACGCCAACCCTATCCGCACTTTCACGCATTCTAGTAATTGCAGTATTGCTTTGTGAGTTTTGTGTGGATTTGGGGGCAGGAGTTACCTTATGGGTAATGACTGCCTCCAAAGACACACAATCTTGCGAATGATTACTCAAAGATGAATGTTTTTTGTGTTTAAATATCTCTTTTAACAAAGAAAAAAACATATTACAAGTCCAATATAACACCAATGCACTCGGCATACTATAAAGTAGCACCAAAAACAATAAAGCAATCAAACTCCCTTGCACTCTTGCACCTAGCTCTTTTGAGCTATAAAAGACATTGATTAAAGTAAAAGCTGTCATCAGTAAAGGCAAGATATGAATACTTAAACCAAATAACATAATAGAATCTGGTTTGCTTAAATCATCTATCCATAGAAAGCGGACACTTTGTAGATATTCCGCATTCTCTACTAAATGAATCATTGCAATAAAAAATGGAATTTGTAATGCTAATCCCCCTAAGCCAAATAAGGCAAAAATGGGGTGAAAATGCTTTTGCTTATAGAGTGTGCGGATATAGCTTTGCAGTTCTGCACCTTTAAATACTCTTTTAAACTCTTTAATCTTACTATCACATTGTGCTTTTAGCGCTCCAAAGGAAGCCGCCTTTTTATCAAAGTAAAAAGTGAGTTTTAGCATAAAAAGCTGCATTATAAGAGAGAGTAAAATAATGCTTACACCATAATTCTTAGTTGCCTTAAAAAGTGTAAACAAAGCCCACTCAAGCACCTGTTCTACTGGAAATATAAAAATATAATATAAAATCTCTAGCATAGCTTCCCTTTCTCTAGTCCTTTTTCTAGCATAGTATCTAGCTCCCTTAGCCTTGCTACAAGGGCGATTTGTGGTTTTAGTCTAGTTTCAACAATCTCTCGCTCAATCTTTAGAAGTTCCCTTGCTGATTGCATTCCTGCATTGTGTGGGTGCTGCCATAAAAGCTCTTTTGTCTCTTGCAAGTGAAGCTGTGTATTCTTGTGTGAATTGTGTGTATGTGCTGTGTTTGTGTTTAAGCCACTCTGCTGCGTGTCTTTTAAATCACAAGAGTTAAAAATCTCTTCACAAATCTCTTGTATTTGTGAAAAATGTTTTTGCGAAATCCTTTTGCCTATTCTATCAAGTGCTTTAAATGTCCAAATAGAATCTCGCTCTATATCTGCCATATCATAACCGCTTAAATCCATATCATTATCAATAGTTAGTGCAGGCTTACCCTGCAAACACACAAAGTCAAATATCACACTTGAAAAATCAGAAATCATCATATCCGCCCTTGCAAATGCGTAAATATTAGGCGTGTCTTTATCCCATTCTACATTGTTGTAATCTTTTAACGCTTCTTGTAAGTGTTGTATATTTGCCTTCTCACTAGGTGAGATATAGCTTTGTGGATGAGGGCGGATAATGATGTGATACGGGCTTTTGACTAAAGGCAGAAGTAAGTTTAAACCATATTTATTAAGCAGGGTTTCCTTGCCCCAAGAGGGTGAAACAAGTATGGTTTTTGTGCTATTTGTAGATTCTAGTTTCTTGTCATATTTGCAAGCTGCAACAAGAGCTTCGCTCGTGCGAGTGTGTAAGCACGAAATATCTTTTTTAGATTCTATGTTAGATACTTCGCTAGGCTCAGTATGACAATTTGTTGTAGATTCTAAAGCATTTGCCTGTAAAGATAATTCATCAAGGTAGGTAGAACCTGTAATAGCAATATGCTTTCTTTTGACATTATGTGCAGATTCTATATCACGGATAAAGTCCTCCTGCACTCCATTTGCTACTAATACAGAATCAAAATAATCCACTCCAAACACACGATAAGTCATAGGGGAAAGCGAATGCACGATATGACAGTAATGAGCCACACCGCGATTGCGTTTAATATGTAAGACATCAAGTCCGGGAGTGGTAAGCACCAAAATATCAGCACGAAGTCTATTTAAAAGATTATAAGCCTTGTTGCCTTCACCAATGTAGATAAACTCGCCATTTTTTGAAGGGCTAGATTCTAAGCCCCTGCTAGAATCTAATCTATTGTTAGAATCTAATCGCTTAAGGGCTGGGTCGTTTTGTGAGGAAGTGTAATAAGTGTAGGGGTGTTTTAGAGAATCTAGTGCATCTAAAATAGGCTTAAAAGTGCCATAGTATTGAGGACCTTCAGCATAAAAAACTAGATTCTTATGAGATTGCCCCCCCCCCGTAGTTGATGTGGCTGAAGTTAAGGGATTGTATGTGCCAAAAGAGATGATTTTATAAAATAAATTTTTAATAAAAAACAAGGCTGAAGCAAAGAGTGCTACGATTGAAGAGAGTAGTAATGAACCACTGCCCGGATCAAGATAGGCAAATGCTATGCTAGGTGATAGGCATAGCAGAATGAAAAATGAGAATAGGTTTTTCACGCGAATTGTCCTTGTAAAAAATTAAAAAATAGCAAAACTCAAAATGCTTAGAAGATTTTAGAATCTTGAAATCTCAAAATGACAAAGTCCCAAAACCTTGAAAGCTTAAAAAACAAAAAAGGACTAGGATTCTAAACTCAAAATACTTAGAAAAGCATAAAATGGAAAAACATAAAATGCCCCCCCCCCCCCGCAATATAACAAAATTACCGCAAAAAACCTATGATATTTTAAATTTAGATTCTTTATTTATAATAATGAAAATCATTAAAGGAGAACAAATGAAACTTTACAAAACTTTTCGCATTCTTGATTCTATCTATGGGCTAATGCTTGGCATTGGCGTTGGGTGTATTATTGCCTGTGCGTTTGCGGCAGCGACAATTTTTGGTGCTTCTAGCTTTTTACCACAGCTTTCAATCAGTGATAGTGGCTTACTTATGGGAAAAATTTTTGAAAAATGCAATGTGTATTTCAATATTCTAGCTATTGTCATTATCATCTACGAGCTTACTACATTTTTTGCCGCTAGACTTTTTGCTTGTAGCACACAGCGGCAGTTGTGGCTTTTGCTTGGCGGGATAAATGTCATTCTTATCTTTCTTTTTACACTTTACTACACGCCTTATATAATGGAATCTCAAGCTCTAGGGAGCTTTGGCACTGCTGAATTTGATTCTATGCACAAACAAAGTGAAATGGTTTTTAAGATTTTACTTTTCACACTTTCTTTAAGTGCGATATGGAGAGGGATTATCGGCTCTAAGCCTTTTAATGCGTGTAAATAACAAGCTAGATTCTACGCTTTAAGTATAGAATCTATGTCATCAAATTATTGCTTAAGATTTAAAAGCGTGTTAAGAATCTGATCTGAAGTCGTAACCGCCTTTGAGTTAGCTTGGAATCCTCTCTGCACAACAATAAGTTGCGTTAAGCTTCGGCTCAAATCCACATTACTCATCTCTAGCTTACTTCCACTCACACCGCCCCTTCGCCCTGTGTTTGCCGCACCAATCATCGGCTCACCGCTATTTCCTGTCTGTGAGAATACATTCCCACCTTCAGCTTGCAAACCGGTATTGTTAGCAAAGTTTGCCAATGCTACTTGAGCTAGGGCAATTGAGCGTCCATTACTAAACGCCCCAAGCAACGAGCCATTTGAGTCAAAACGGATATCCATCAAATCCCCAGCTTGATAGCCATTTTGATTAATCGCATAAGTTTCAGAGATTTTATCTACGCTTGTTAAGCCCCCAAAACTCTCATTCGCACCAAATTTTAACTCAAGTCTTTGAGGTCCTTTACTTCCATTTTTGGGGTCAAACTGCAATACCGGCGGATTCATACCAGAGAGTGAGCCATCGCTATTAAATGTCGCTCTCCCACCCTCAAAGACATTAGGTTTAGTCGCGGAGCCACCGACAAATTGCGCAGGTTCAGGCACCACAGCTCTAAAACTCCACACCGCATCGCCTGTCTTCCAAAACTCAAAGCGGATATTATGCTTACTTCCCAAACTATCCACAATATCCACGCTTGTAGCGTGTGTAGCCTTATTAATCTTGCCTGTATTAACAGCCGCACCACCCTCAATGAGCGAAGCGGTATTTAATGCCTTAAATGTTTCTTTGAAAAGGACATTGTTTGTTACATTATCTGAAAAATGGCTTGTTACATAAAGGCTTAAGTTGCGTTGCTCATCATCAGCATCATCGCCATTTGTAATCTCGAACATACCCCAGCGATTAAGTGTTACAGCCACGGAAGCGGTGCTTTCTTGGTAGTTTTTTTCAGGATTCTTAATCATATTTGCATCATATTGAATGAGTGCTCTCAAATCCTCTGTCGTCCTAAACTGCCCCGTTGTAGAATCTGCATCCTCGGATTTTGTATAGCGGTATCTAAAGGCAGTAATATCCTCTTCACCCTTTACAAAGTTTTGGAATACACCTGTGCCATCGGCGGTAATGCGGATATTTTTAACTTTCTCTCCGCCGTCCATTTGATTGCGATTTTCAATCCTTAGCTGCCCCGCATCTACATAGGCACTTACACCTGTCTTATCTCGCAATGAGTTAATCGCATTTTGTGCCGCCACAATGGAGCTAACACCTGTTATTGCAGAATTATTAGAAAAGCTTACTTTTTCACCATTAATGCCTATTGTGCTAACTTCATCAGTTGCCACTGTGTCGTGCTTAATCACAGCAGTTTTGTAGCTCATCCAAATGCCCTGATTTTCATTCAATGCAAACGCATCACCATCATCATTAAACAAAACACCCATATCCTCGCCCACTTGCATAAGCACACCACGGGAATCATACACCGGTGCAATCCCATCAGCTGCCGTCCTAGCAGTAGAATCTAGTGCCGCTATCTCTTGCATTTGATCAATATGTCGCCCTGCATTAAGATTGGCTCTCAAAGTAATAGTCTTTGTCGCACGAGCTGGCATAACCATACCCGGGTCAATTTGGATATTTCTCACCGGTCCTGTGTTATCCACTCTAAAAAAGTCAAAATCACTCATTGTGCCAGATTCAGCAGCTTCAAGCGGAGGACGCACCCAACCTTGCACGACATAACCACCTGTTGTTACAAGATTCCCATTAGCATCAAAGAGAAACTCTCCATTACGCGTATAATTATGCGTTGTCCCTCGGTCTGGCGAGATAATGAAAAATCCATCACCCTCAATGGCAATATCAGTTTTCACATCGGTATTTTGCGTATTCCCTTGTGAAAAAACCTTTGTTGTCGCATCAATCCCAACACCCAAACCGATTGAGAAGTCATTCTGCCCTCCTAGCCCATTTTTGTAAGGTGAAGTAGCAATCAGCTTAATTTGCGATAGCATATCCACAAATGACGCCCTTGAGTATTTAAAACCAACGGTATTCACATTGGCAATGTTGTTACTCTCCACATCAAGTGCGATTTGATGTGCTTGCATACCGCTAACACCCGACCATAAAGACCTTAACATATTGTATCCTTTCCATTAAAATCTGCGATATTCACACAAAACAACAAGCAATAGATATTCCAAAAATACAAAAATTTAGAAAAAATATTCACAATTTTTAAAAACACACATCTCAAGGGATTATTTATCTTATGCTAAGATTTTAAGTTTTTAATTGAGATTTTTAAGAAGTTTGCAATGGAGCTTATGATGGAGCAAGATTCTATATTTTTAGCACAATGCGACACCACAGCGGGATTATTAAGCAAGAATCCACAGATTCTAAACTTACGCAAATCACGCCCCAAATCCCAAGCCCTCCTTATAGAATCTTATAATTTAGAGCATTTAAAAACCTTAGCGCGTTCGCCAAACAAGCATAAAAATACTATCCGCAAAGCCAAAAATAGCACCTTTATTTACCCTAATGGTAAGGCGGTGCGAGTGGTAAAAGATGATCTTCATTCGCGCTTCTTGCGAGATTTTCAAATGCTTTGCTCCACTTCGGCTAATCTCACGGGAAAAAGTTTTAATAAGCAATGGGCGTATGAAGTATGCGATGTGATTGTGTGTGATAGGCGTGGCTTTAGTGAATCTAGCCCATCAAAGATGTATAAAATTAATCATTCTAAGATTCAAAGGAAGCGATAAATGCGTGTTGATAAATTTTTAAGTAGTGTCAATATTTTGAAAAGGCGGAGTATTGCCCAAGATATGTGCGATAATGGTGTTGTAAAGATTAATGGTAATGTGGCTAAAAGTAGCAAGGAAGTGCGTGTGGGGGATAAAATCTCGCTTCATTATTTAGAATACACAAAGCACTATGAAGTCCTAGCCCTGCCCACGACAAAGACGATTCGTAAGAATAAAAGCAGCGAGTATTTTAGGGAGATTTTGAATCCTAGTCTCTAGCTCCTTTTAGTTTCTAGATCTTTCCAAAATCTCTTACACAGCCCAACACAATCTCTCTTAATGCTCTATCCCATCAATCTTAAATGTGCCGTTTTTAACAGATTCTGTGATGTCTTGCCAACTGCTTTCATCATAAACATTGCCTTTAACTTGAAAATAATGATTGATAAGCCACTCATTCTTTTTGTGTAAAGAGATGTCCAAATGAATAGGGATTGTGCTAATAATATTTCTATTTTTAGGATAGTTGCTAAGAATATTTTTTGGCACATTAGGACACCCATTAGGCAGATTATCGCAAAACATACTTGGACTATCATAGTTTGCCATAAGTCTGGAATCTAGTTTTAACTTTCCACTTGTATTAAAATCTTTAAACAAAAATAATGAGACAGGACGATGCCCCTTTTGACTTACAGAATATGGTATCCCAATATCATCAAATCCGCTATGATCGCTTACTACAAAAATCTGTGTGTTGTCATAGATTCCATTTTCTTTGAGCCATTGCACAAAATCACTAAGATAGCTCAAAGCACAGGCTTCGGTATCATAATGCTGAAAAGATGCTCTCTCATATTCTTTAACAACATAGTTCATCATATCTTTATGCGGATATGTATCAAAAATAGAATCCTGTGTAAAAGGCGCACATTCACCATTTTGAAAAGATAATGTATAAGGAAAATGTGTCATCAACGAGTGGAGATATTTAAAAGTTGGCTTTTTAGATTCTGTGTTGTGTAAATGCGTAAAAGCATAAAATGATGATGCAAATTCTAGGGCTACTTGTTGATTTGAAAGATTTTCATCTCCTAATAGCCACACTCCACCATTGTAGATTCTAGAGCGAAAAAACAGCTCCGGAGCAAAGCGAAATAAACCAGTATGAAGAAGCAAAAACTTTGCTCCATCTTTTTTAGCCAAAATCTGCTTGCTCATTCTTTCTTTTATGTGTGGATTGGAATTGTAATAATAGTTCGCATAAGCACGAGCATTTTGTATAAGCGTTACGTTGTTGTTGTATGTTTTTGCCTTGTCAAATCTTGTTGAAAGATCTGCCATAAAATACCCCACATCATAACCGTTCTTTACAAAAGTATCACCTATAACACCAAAGGCTTCAGTGATACTATCAGCAAGATTATCTTTTCTGGCATTCATATTATATACAGCATAATGCTCCCCGCCGATAAGTGTAGCAATACTATGGATAGTAGAGTTTGTCGTAGATATAGCGTTATCAAATAGCACAAAGCCATCAAGATTGGTTTTAAACTCTGGGAATTGCTCTAAGAGTGGATGCATATGTGAGCCACTAAACATATCAAGCACCATAACTACGATATTTTTCTCTGTCTTTGAGTAGGAAAATAACTCTTTTTCATAAGGCTGCATATCATTTGAATCTTGAATATTTTGCGTGTGAGAATATTTTGCATAATCTTGTAAAGAGTGTGCTATACCTATAAAATAATAACTACTCATAACAAAAAGTGTAACAAATAATATACCCCATATCTGTTTAAGCCATTTTGTCATCAATAAACAAAAGATTATAGAAACACATACTGCAAGAATAAAACAGACATATTTTTGAATCCTTAAATCATGATTGGCAAAGTTTGGTTTTTGCAAAACAAAATGATCCATTGCTCCGTAATCACCCACCAACACAAATGTATAAACAAGCCCTATGCAGAGAATGACACTTACACCCCAAGCTCCAAGCTTAAGCAATCTTGTCTTATAAAAGAAGCTTGTGAAGTAAATGAATCCAAATGAAGAGAGAATAAAAAAGCCAAATAATGCTCCTAGTGTTTGATAAGTTTGGCTTATGTCAAATTGTGATACATCACTACTATAAATAGCATAAGGACTAAAAACACATATTATAAAGCAAATATTAAGAATAGCTAGAATGCTAATATTGCGATAGGTTTTGTAGGTTTTAGAATCTATGGTAGCGTGTGGGGTGAAAATGTTGAAAAATAGAGTTTTGAGTTTGGTGTTTTTAAATCGTATCCTAGCCTGTGAAAATTTGTCTTTATCAAAGAAGCTATCTTGCCGTATCTTAGCTACATTTAAATCTTTTTCTACATTGAGGTTATGCCCCCCCCCCCCCGCTGTTTAATATGTGTATTTTTCACTCATCTCTCCTTTATATAGAATTAAGCCACTCGCAAATGGCGATGCGTTGGACTTTGCCCTTAAATAAAATATGCTGATTTTCTGTCATTTGTAGCTCTAAAATCTCATTGCTTGGTGGGATAAGCAAAGCCTTTTTCCCACACAAGCCTAGCCTTAAAGCCATAGCAAATACCGCAGCTGCACCCGTCCCACACGCTTGGGTAATGTCCTCCACTCCCCTTTCATAAGTCATATACAAAATCCTGCTTCTATCGCTACTTTCATCAATGTAGGCAAGATTCACATTCGCATTATATTTTTCACGCAAAGTTTGCAAAAGCTCATCTTTTGAGTATGTCAGCATTTTTTTATCATTCACAAAGCCCACAAGGTGTGGCACTCCGCTATCAAGTAAAGCCCACGCTTTAACGCCATAAGGATTAGATTCTACTATGTGTTCTTCCACAAGCTTATAAGCACCCAAATCACTTTGCACTAAGTTGGCATCACTCTCATCTATTGTAATCCCTATAATCCCAGCCTGACTTAAAAAGCTATGCTTCCTAGGAGCTATACCCTCCACAAATGCGTAATGCCCGATACTTCTGCTCGCATTGCCACACATTTTAGCCTTTGAGCCATCAGCGTTATAAAACTCCCACTCATACGCATACTTTTTAGAATCTTTAGAATCCTGCCCCAGCAAAAGCACAACCATACCATCAGCACCAATGCCATTGTGTCGCTCACACACACGCTTTGCAAGGCTAGAACGCCCCCCATTATCGCGTTCAAAACTTTGAAAAATCAAAAAGTCATTGCCACTGCTACTATATTTAACAAACTGCATACTAACGCCTATATGATGGCAAAGATTGCAAATAAGATTCTAGCCGTTGTTGCAAGGAACGCAAATCCCCATCATTACCTATAATATCATCTGCCAAGCGACATTTCTGCTCAATGGGAATCTGTGCCTCTAGTCGTGCTGTGGCATCTTCAAGGCTTAAATTATCACGCTTTATGATTCTAGCAATGGCTTTGTCTTTTGGCGTATAAACAACAAGGGAGCGTGCCACAGGGTAAGCCTCCTTGCCACCAACTTCAAAAAAAAGTGGGATATCCAAAAAATACCACACGCCCTTTTCCTCAAGCTGCCACGCTTTTGAGAGAATCTCAGCTTGAATGGGCGGATGCAGAATATTTTGAAGTTTTTCACGCTCCTTAGATGAACTAAAAATAATTTTTCCTAATTTTTTACGATTAATTTTTCCATTCTCATCTACAATACAATCTCCAAATGCTTTAATCACTTCCACCGCATTCTCATCAAGCACTTTGTGAGCTATGCTATCCCCACATACACTCTCATATCCATACAATGAAAGAAAGCTCACGAGTGTGCTTTTTCCACTCCCAATAGATCCTGTCAATGCAATAGCATAACACAGCTCCCCCATTTTACCCCCTAAAAACGCGCAATGCCATTGAGTTTATCAAATAAAAAGTTTGGCAGCACAAAGGCATTTTCGTGAATCTTGGCATTGTAATATTGCAACTGCGGAAGAAGATCTATCTTTTGTAAAAGCATATCAGCACAAGGATGAAGTCTTTTAGAAGCAAAAATATAACTCTTATCGCTCAAAATGCTGATATGCGAGAAAAAAGGCATAATGATTTGAAAAAAACCATCACAATATTTGAGAGATTCAATAAATAGATTTTCTTCAAGCAAAGGGTGATGATTACGGACAATCAAAATCCCCTCACTCGTCAGCATACGCGATAAGCCATCAATTTGATGTTTATTCAAAATAGAATCTGCGATGATAACATCATACTTTTTAATCTCTAAGTCCATTGCTTGAGCTACAAGCCTAAAATCTTTATGCTGCATAACCTGATGAAAATGGGGCAAAAAGCTCATCAGTGAATCTAAGCTCTTTCTGTCCCCTTGCACACAATCAACGCTTACATTGTGTTTCAAACATTCATAAGCAATCTCAAGGTTAAAACTATCAAAAAGCAGCACATTTTTTGGCTTTTGGATAACGCAAAGTGGGATATGAGAGAGAAGCTCAGATTCTATATAGAGATATTTTTTAAGCATTAAATGCTTTTCATCAATCATCGCTACTTCATCAAAATCGGCACTCTTAAAAATCTCTACAATATGTGTGCTACGAGAATCTACAAGCTTTCTTTCAATGGTGTATTCTTGTCTAAAATTTGGGGTGAGTTGTCGTGTAATCCACATAGCAAAAACCTTTATTAATATTAAATCTCAAGGGCTAAACTCTACAAAATATTTTTAAAGATGAAGTTAATAAGAAGTAAATGAATCTCAAAAACTCCCTTGCAGGTGCTTATGGCACACAAAATTACAAGATGCTCTGCTGTGTTCCCACCCTGAAGCGTTGTCTTGCAAACTTATTGCATAAGTCTGCAAGGAAGCGGTGGAATTATATCTTAAAGTGCTTAAAAGTGATTGAAGAAGTTAGCTCTCGCTTGGTTTTTTAGGATAACAAAAGCGATAGCCCCTGCGACGAACGGTCTCAATCGTGCCGATATTAAGAGGTTTATCCATTTTTTGACGAATCTGATTAATCGCCACTTCAATGACATTTGGTGTTACAAGCTCTGGCTCCTCCCAAATCGCATCAAGCAACTGCTCTTTTGAAACAATTTGATCACGATGACGCGCAAGGTGGGTAAGCACCTCAAAAGGTTTGCCTTTAACCTCAATCTCCTGCCCCTTGTATGTGATTTTCTCTTCATCTGGGTTAATGACTAAATCCTCAATTTCAATCACACTTGAACCCCAAAATCGCAATCTAGCCTGAATCCTAACAAGCAAAACTTCAGCATTAAAAGGTTTGGAAATAAAGTCATCAGCTCCTTCTTTAAATGCGTGAAGCTCATTTTCAACAGAAGACTTGCTAGACATTATCACAACAGGTGTGCGTGGGGATTTTTCTTTCACTTGAGAGATAATATCAACTCCGCAACCATCTGGTAAATCCCAATCCGATAGCACCAAATCATAGTTACGAATACTGATAAAGTATTCCCCATCTTTTAGATTCTCCGCAATATCAGTTTGGTAGCTATGCCCATTTAACATATCCTCAATACTCTTGCATAAAGCCGAATCGTCCTCAATGACCAAGATTCTCATTTTCCTTTCCTCTCAATACTTAAAATCAGCTTCAATTATAGCATAATTTATAATAACAATTTCCCAATTCTAAAATTTCTTGTGCTTGAAGTAGCAAATAACACCTTTTTAAACCAAAAAAGATTATCTTTCACATCAAAACGCTTAAGTGCATCATTGCTCTCTCCTACTTGATTTAAACCACCCTGCATTGTGTAAAACGCTTCATAACCCATACTCTTAGCTGTGCGGAGCAAACCTTGATTATAGTTTCCATCTGGCCAAGCTAGGTGTTTTGTATCCACACCAAGCCGTTCTTTAATCAAGCGTTTTGAGAGTTCAAAATCATCGTGCCACGACACAGACACGACATTTGAAAACTGATAAGTATGCGTCAT
Source organism: Helicobacter cinaedi PAGU611 (assembly GCF_000284635.1). Classification (NCBI taxonomy): domain Bacteria; kingdom Pseudomonadati; phylum Campylobacterota; class Epsilonproteobacteria; order Campylobacterales; family Helicobacteraceae; genus Helicobacter; species Helicobacter cinaedi. The sequence continues at coordinate 1,100,193 of NC_017761.1, forward strand.
AGAGCCGATACTAAATACATCTTGCATTTCACGCACCTCTTCCCAATTACACATCACACTTCTTGGGCTATGCAAAAGCGTATTTTTACACTCACTATGTGGGATAGGTTGGTATTCTTGCTTCTGCTTTGAAGATTCATCTATCCACTCTGTTACCACAAAAAGCCCCGCTTTCACCCAATGATGTTTTAATATCTCATAGGCATTTTGGTAAATATCCCTCCACGCCCCATCAAATGTAAGAAGCACACATTTTTGCGGTAGCTCCATCTGTCCTTGTTTGATGGCTATCATATCATCAAGGCTTAAAAAAGTGTAAGATTTTTTCTGTAAATACTGAATCTGCTTTTCAAAAACTGCTAATGAAACACTATGAGAATCCTGCATATCACGGATATGTGTGTAACGGAGTATAGGAATACAATTCATAGATAATTCACCAATGACATTTGATTAATACGGCTTGTTGAAGCAAGCACAGCATTGTAGTTTGTTGTGAGATTTGAGAAGTGATTATAAGTCTCTGCAACATCAGTGCCAATAGTGTCACTCTTAATAGATTCTATTTGCACACGCAAGACTTCATTGCGTCTAATCACATTCTCAAAACTCCTGCTATGCGCACCATTAAGTGCTATCATCTTTTCTATATGATCGCTTAAATGCCCAAAAAGTTCAATAGCATTTTGAATCCCCTTATTTCGCATTTCACTTGTATATTCGTCCCCAAACGCATCTGGTCGATACACCCCTGCTCTAACCGATTCAATGATACCATCAAGGGATTTGAAAAAATTCACATCGGGCTCATCAATAGTGAGTGCATTATTGGCATTAAAAGTCAAAGAAGAGCGGTAGTTGCGTATCCCCTGCTCACTAAAATCATTACTTGCATTATTATACATCATAAATTTCATACGCGATACAGAACGCATTTCATCACTTATCTCAATACGCCCATCTTGTGTCAAATACGCACTTACACGCCCTTTTGTCTGGGCTAGAAGTGATTCATAGGCATTTTTGCCTTCTCGCGTTGGCACACCCTTTTGAGCTTGGGCGTTTTGATAATACTCCATAGGCTGATTGCTATAATTAAGGGCAATGTTAATCGCATCAAGTAGTTGCCGATAGGACACATCATCAGCTTTGCTGATTGTTACTGCTGGTGGCTCATCGTGGGGATTATAAAGTGGGATTGAAAACTCCGCTTGGGACTTTGGATCATTCAAGTCAAAATCTGCATTAGACAAGATAAGATAGCTCCCTTTATTGCTAAACTCAATACGCGCATTAACAGGGATTCCATTATGGTCTTCAAGCACGAGATGATAGGTCTGCCCATCTAAACTTCCCCCAACCACGGCAGAAAGCTTTGTCTCATCATTCGCATACCCCATACCATTTGCTAGAATCTGCGATACATTAGAGATAAGCTTTGAGCCTTGATTATCAAAGCTGACTTGATCATACTCTGTGCGATAGTCCCGCCTTATACCCTTTGTCTCTAGCCCCATATCATTAAGCGTTGTGAGCGAAAGACTAAAGCCACTAGGACCATTATATGGTGGATTCATCATATCCCTATCTTTATGCGTTACATTCATATCACGCAGCACAAGCTCCCCACGGATAATCTCGCCTTCAACCTTGCCACCAAAATGCTTTTTAATCATAGCAAGTAAATCCTGCACTTCTAAATCATCACTCACCGCCACACTTAAAGCTTCAATAGGCTCTTCATTAATTGTGCCATCATCGTGATTTGGACGAGTCCCTGCTATCACAAGTGTGCTTACATCTTCACTTAGCACATCTTTGAGCTTTGTATTAAGCGTAGCAGGGAAGTTATCCTTAGTCAGCAAGGTTGAAGGGAAAGTGAGATTTCTGTGATCATAATTATCTTTTATCGCCTTAAGATGAGATTGTGAAAATTCCCCCATAAACGGGCTTTTTTGAAAACTCGTAACCCTAGCTCCAAGGGCTGGAAGATCATCAAGATTCTCAACATCCATATCACTTGATATAAGATTGAAATCCAAATTCGCATTGCCCGGCTGAAGATTCTTAATCTCAATCTGCCCCCAAAAGTTCAAACTCACATCAACGACTTTATTTTTACTCGTATTCCCAAACTCCTTGCCTATCTTATCTAGCAAGTCCTGCACCTTTGTGGCGTTATTTGGATTCTTATAGCCCACATCAAAGTCAAATTTACTCTTAAAGCTCGTGCCATCTGGTCGCACACCGCGTAAGTAAAAATACTCCTTGCCATTATTACTTGTGTCATCATCATTATCGCCTAGCAAATCACGCAAGGTATCACCGGCTTTAATATACACTTCTTCGGGTATATCACCGCGTTTAATCCTATCCATAATGTCGTTGTTCAGCTTTGTTTGATTAAATTTGCGGATATTTGTAGTGATACTCTTATGATGGTCGGAATCTCGCCCAAAAAACAGCTCCTGCCCCGTAATATTATAAGGTATAGGATTATTATTGCTTACCAACGCTTCCAAAGTTTCATCATTACCCTTATATGTGCCATCAGGCTCAAAAGGGCGGATTTTGACATTACTCCCAGCAAAGAGAAACTCCCCGCCAATAGAAGTATTAGCGATATTTATCATATGATCTTTAAGCTTTTCTAAGTCCCTAGCAATCGCCTCGCGTGAAGTAGGAGAGTGAATATCATTTGCCGCTTGAATAAGCTTTGTATTAAACTGTTCGGCGGTTTGGGAAAGCTCGGCTAGAGCCTTATCGGTATTAAGCGTAGAAGTATAGGCATCATTACCCACATCAATGCCTTGATCAAGATTGATTTTTTCATATTCAAGCTTGAGATTCTGATTAAACACACTGCTATCTTGGTAACCATACTGAATCTTAAGCCCCGAAGCAATCTTAGTATTTATGTCCATAAGTTTGCTTTGCATCGTGCCTTGATAATAATTCATTTGGTTATACTTCGTGCCAAATGTAACTCTCATTGTCCTGTTCCTTGCATATTTTTCGTCCTTGAAACAACTCTGCCTTATCTATATCGGCACTTTAAGCAAAAACAATACCTTTTTTTAGCAAAGCCCCAATTTTTGCCTACCAAAAGGCCAGTCAATAGTTTCTAGATTCTAAAAACTCCAAAACGCCCTGTGGAAGTATCTTTGAGATAAAATCGTGGTTTTTGCGTTAGCCGAGCTTGACTTCGTCTGCACCAAATGAACCAACAAGAAGCTTACTAGAAGTAAGTGTTGCGGTTGGCAAATGCAGAATCCGCGATTTTATCTCAAAAGACAACGCAGATTCTAGCTTCGCCAAATCTGCTTAACTTTCCAAATATTCCTGCAAAGAAAAGGCTTGAGAAAGATTATATTTTTTAATATCCCTAATGGCTTCAATCGCCACACGAGCCGCAGCCAAAGTCGTAAAATACGGAATAGAGCTTTTGATAATTTGTGTGCGGATAAGATGTGTGTCATCTTTGTTTGAAAGATTATCGCTTGTATTGATAGCAAGGGCAATTTGATTATTCATCATACGATCTATGATATTTGGTCGCCCCTCACTTACTTTCAAAATATGACTTGCTTCAATGCCATTTTCACATAGAATCTTATATGTCCCTTCCGTGGCACAGATAGAAAACCCAAGCTCTATAAAGTCGTTTGCTAACGCCACGCCCTCTTTCTTATCAAGACTAGCAAGGGATAAAAACACTTCTCCACTTAAAGGCAGGGCATTTTTACACGCAAGCTGACTTTTAGCAAAGCTTAGCCCAAAGCTCCTGCCTATCCCCATAACTTCACCTGTGCTTTTCATCTCTGGTCCAAGTGAGAGCTCCGCTCCACTAAGCTTTGTAAAAGGGAAAACAGATTCTTTTAAGCACACATACTGAAGGGTTTTTGGCTTAAGGGGGCTTTGCGTGAAATCAACTTTTTTGTATTTATCATAAAATCTCAATGCCTCTTCTAGTATAGAATCTTTAGATTCTGCTTTTTTTACACTATGATTCCACATAACTCTTGTGGCAATTTTTGCTAAAGGGAGTCCAGTAGCTTTGCTTACAAAAGGTACGGTGCGACTAGCACGCGGATTTACTTCAATCAAATACAACTCATTATTATAGATTGCATACTGCACATTCATAAGCCCCACTACGCCAAGTTTCAAGGCGATTTTAGCAGTGCTTTGCTCTATCTCTTTTAGCATAGATTCCCTAATATTTATTGTCGGCAGGGAACTCGCACTATCCCCGCTGTGAATCCCTGCCTCTTCAATATGCTCCATTATTCCGCCGATATACACACTCTCCCCATCGCTAATGCAATCTACATCAAGCTCAATGGCGTATTCCAAAAACTTATCAATAAGCACCGGAGAGCTATCACTCACAGCAATCACTTCGTCCATATACTGCTTTAGCTCATCATCATCATACACGATCCGCATAGCCCGTCCGCCAAGCACATAGCTCGGTCTTACAAGCACCGGAAAGCCGATTTTATTAGCCACACTATATGCTTGTTCTTTCTCATAGGCTATGCCATTTTGGGGCTGCTTTAGCCCTAGATTATTTACAAAACTCGCAAATTTCTCTCTATCTTCTGCGGTGTCAATGACCTTTGCACTTGTGCCGATGATTTTAGCATTGATTTTTGTTAGAGAATTTGCAAGTTTTAAGGGCGTTTGTCCCCCAAAATGCACGATTATGCCATCTGGCTTTTCTCTCTCAATCACAGCCCGGACGCGTTCAAAATCAATTGGCTCAAAATAAAGCACATCGCTTGTGTCATAATCTGTGCTAACGGTCTCTGGATTGCAATTATACATTATGCTTTTTATGCCTAAATCATTTAGGGCAAAGCTTGAATGAACGCAGCAGTAGTCAAACTCGATGCCTTGACCGATGCGGTTAGGACCACCGCCAATTATCATAACCTTTTTAGGCGTTGTCTCTTTGGTGCTTTTAACGGATTCTACACTCAAGGCTCGGTCATTACCCTTTAGGTAACTCCATTCGCCTTTCGTTTGAAAACCACTAAAATCACTCAAAGATACTTCCGCCTTAGAATCTCTAGTGCTAGAATCTTGTTTTGTGGAATCTTTAAACTCTAGGTGTGTGGATTTTTCGCTACGCTCAAAATGACAAGGGGTGGAATCTGTTTGAGAGTTTTGGCATTCTAAACTTACAGAATCCGCAATTCTAGTATTTGTGGTGTTGCCCACAGATTCTAAGGAGAAGCTAGAATCTTGGCATTCTAAGGATTGAGATGAGAAATCAGCGTTTTCAAGTGAGCCAACAAGAAGCTTACTAGAGGTAAGTGCCGCAGTTGGCGAACGCAGAATCGCCGATTTATCGCTCAATACTGAATGCCCACCTAGAACTTGAAAGTTACCTATTGTTGAGTAAAGATAGGGCGTAAGACTTGGAAACTCCGCCGCACAAGTATCCACCTCATTATACACACACTCCACACCAAGCCCAATTCTAGCCTGATACACTTCACTCTCACTTATCTCCATTCCATCATTATGCTTTAGCCAATGGGCTATCATCTTATCACTAAAGCCATAGCTTTTTATCCGCCGCATAAGAGCTTCATCGCTTAGAATCTGCGAAGTAATACTAGATTCAGAATCTACAATCTCTTTTATCTCGTGCAAAAACCACTTATCAATCCTGCATAGCTCGTGCATTTCTTCAATACTCATTCCAAGCCCAAAGCCTTCAGCGATATAAAGCAGTCTATTCGCATTTGGTCGTCTAATCTCTTTTTTGATAGTCTCTAAGTCATTGCAGATTTGATTTAACCCAAAAATGCCTGTCTCAAGGCTACACAACGCCTTTTGCAAACTCTCCTTAAAGCTTCCGCCAATCGCCATTACTTCGCCAATAGACTTCATACTCGTTGTGAGTGTGGAATCTGCCTGTGGGAATTTCTCAAATGTGAATCTAGGAATTTTTGTAACAATATAATCAATGCTAGGCTCAAAACTCGCCGGTGTGCCTGTAATGTCATTTTTTATCTCATCTAGGCTAAAGCCCACTGCTAACATTGTAGCCACTTTTGCGATAGGATAGCCTGTCGCCTTACTCGCTAGGGCGGAGCTACGCGATACACGCGGATTCATCTCAATCACAGTCATTCTGCCATTTTTTGGATTTATAGCAAACTGCACATTGCTCCCGCCTGTATCTACGCCGATTTCTCGCAAGATTTTAAAACTTGCATCACGCATTCTTTGATACTCTTTATCCGTGAGTGTTAAAGCCGGTGCAATGGTGATAGAATCTCCTGTATGCACGCCCATAGGATCAAGATTTTCAATGCTACACACGATGATGCAGTTATCAAACTTATCGCGTATAACCTCCATTTCATATTCTTTCCAGCCAAGCAGGGACTCTTCAATTAAAATTTCATTAATCGGACTTGTTTCTAAGCCATTTTTTGCCACCGCTTTAAACTCATCAATATTATATGCCACGCCACTGCCCCCACCTGCAAGGGTAAAACTAGCCCGAATAATGAGGGGGAATCCTATCTCTTTTGCTGCCTCTAGGGCTTCCTCTTCTGTATAAGCATAGCGGGATTTTGGCAAGTCCATACCAATCTTTAGCATAGCTTCTTTAAAAGCCTGTCTATCCTCACCCTTTTTAATCGCACTAGGCTTTGCACCTAAAAACTCTATGCCCTCAAGCATTCCCTTTTCATACATACTCATTGCCACATTAAGGGCTGTCTGTCCGCCCATAGTCGGCAAAATCGCATCAACACTCTCTCTTTTAATAATATCCGCAATAATCTCTTCAGTAATCGGCTCAATATAAGTGCGATCCGCAAAGTCTGGATCTGTCATAATAGTCGCTGGATTTGAGTTTATAAGCACAACACGATAGCCAAGAGATTTTAGCGTCTTTACTGCCTGTGTGCCTGAATAGTCAAACTCACAAGCCTGACCTATCACAATAGGACCTGAACCAATGAGTAAAATCGTGTGAATATCGGTGCGTTTTGGCATAGGAATCCTTTTTCATATTCTTTGGATAAATCCGCGGATTCTAGCTTAAAAGTGCTTAAAAATTACTAGAAAACATTCATAGGGCGTAAAATATGTAAAACCCACTTCATACAAATCCCCACCATAAAAGCTCCTGCCACACAAGATACAATAGCACCGCCCATAGCCCAAAACAAAGTAGCCAGGAGATACTCCACGAGACAAAAACACTCGTTTGTGAAAATCCATTATAGATTCTATCTTGCATAGAATCTAGCCAAGAAAGAGATGTCTTTTTGCTCTTTTTGCTTGTTTTACGCACCTTATGCTGTGAAAGCAAAGCCTTTTTACGCAAAATAAAAAGCTCTTTGATACTTCTAGAATCTTGCTCTTTTTTGGATTTTTGGGCTTGAGTTGTTTTCCTAGGCATTTTTTAATCTCTACACAAAAGGCTTAATCAGCAAAATATACAACAAAAAAATAACCAAAAGTCGCAATGGTAAGGCTAGACGGAGTGTGTAAAAATGTTTTTGAAAAGTTTTGCTTGTATGTGGTGGGGCTTTGAAGCCAAAGATGAGATACACCAGCCACTGCAATGCACAAAAAATACCTATACATACATCAATTAGCACTTCCATCAATCAGCACCTCAAGCAAAGTAGTTTTTGAATCCATTTTTACCTAACCTAGATTCTTAAAACACAATCGTTTTGTTCCCATACACAAAGATTCTATCTTCTAGTGCTAAATTTAACGCACGAGAAAGCACAATCTTTTCAATATCCCTGCCCGCCTTTTGCATATCCTGCCACGAATAGCTATGATTAATATGTATCACATCTTGGGTAATAATAGGACCTTCATCAAGATTCTCATTAACAAAATGTGCCGTCGCACCAATAAGCTTAACACCCCTTTGGTGTGCTTGTTTGTAGGGATTAGCCCCAATAAATGCAGGTAAAAAGCTATGATGAATATTAATAATACGATTTTCAAAATGCGAGACAAATTCATTTGTGAGAATCCGCATATACTTTGCCAACACAATATAGCTATGATTAAAGCTAGAAATACACTCCAAAAGCTTATCTTCGTGTGCTTTGCGGCTTAACCCCTCTGCAGAAATATGAAAAAAAGGTCTCCCAAACTTCATCGCCAAAGGTTCTAGCACATCATAATTGCTGATAATAGCCTCAATCTGTGCATTTAGCTCCCCGCTATCGTGCCTAAGGAGCAAGTCCCCCACACAATGATTTTCTTTTGTGCAAAGGATAAGTATCTTTTTTTTACCCACATCTTGAATCTTAAGTGTGCTTTGACGCGGCAGAATAGATTTTAATCTCTTTTGTAAAATCTCATCGTTAGCCTCACCATAAGTATGCGTCCGCATAAAAAATCGCTCATTTTCCTTATCCACATACTCATCATTGCGTTCAATATTTAACCCAAGCTCATATAGCACCGATGAGATATGATAAATAAGCCCTTTTTTATCCGGTGCACTAATGAGTATCACGCGTTCATCACGCTGTTGAGTAGCCTGAATGAGATGTCCTTTCATAGACTAGCCTTAAGCGATGGGAGTGAAAGGGATAGAATCTTAGAATTCATAGTATCAAAAAGCTTATCCATATAGGTTTCAAATTTATCCTTTTCAAGCCAAATAAGCTTATCTAGCCCCACTTTTTGCCGCAACGCTTCCATTGCCCCCTGCATAGATTCTACCTTGTCAATCAGTCCAAGCTCCAAGGCTTTATTTGCTGAAAAAACTTTCCCTTCAGCAAAATCGTGGTAATCCTTGCTTTTTAGCTTCTCCCCTCTAGCTTGCAGGACATCATTATAAAACATAGCATACTGCTCTTGTAAAAGATTTTCAAGGAATTGCCTTTCTTCATCGCTCCATTTGCGTGTCATCGTGCCTATTTCCTTGAACGCCCCAGCCTTAATACCCTGCTCTTTCACACCCACTTTTTGCATAAGCTCTTCAATATTTACCCCGCTAAAAATCACGCCCACAGAGCCTATTAACGCTCCACGATTAGCATAAATCTCATTTGCATACATTCCTGCATAGTAGCTTCCACTCGCCATTGAGCCTTGCACATAGGCAATCACGGGCATTTTTTGAGCTAAATCCTTTATCATATCAGCAATTTCAATACTCGCTCCAACAAGCCCACCCGGTGAATCTATCACAAGCAACACACCTTTAATATTTTCATTTTCTTTGATTTTTTTCACCGCCTGTGCGAAACTCTCACTCTCATAAATTGGCATCGTAAGATGAAGCTTTGCCACATTTGGCGGATCATTCTCACTCTCATCACCGCCAACAACAATCACAAATAGCACGATAAACAAAAAAAGCAATGCTTTAAAATATTTGTTAATAAAATCAAGCGGTGCGGTAAAAATACGAGTAATATTACGCAAATCCTCCATTATTTGTCTCCTTTATATGTGTCGTTTCAAAATCCTAGAATCTCTTAAAGCACGGCAATACACTCAATTTCTACAAGGGCATTTTTGGGAAGTGTTTTAACTGCAATGGTGCTTCTAGCAGGTTTATGTGAGCCAAAAAACTCCGCATACACCGCATTTAACGCATTAAAATGCTCCATATCACTTAAAAAAACGCTTGTCTTAATAACCTTTTGCAGACTGCTCCCTGCAGATTCTAAAATGGCTTTAAGATTGTTTAAAACTTGTGTGCTTTGAGCGGTAATATCCCCGTCTATAAACTCGCCTTGTGGTGTTAGGGCGATTTGCCCAGAAGTGTAGATTACACCATTATAGATATAGGCTTGAGAGTAAGGACCGATAGCTTGAGGGGCATTTAATGTGCTAATAGGCTGTGTATTTTCCATAAAATTCCTTTAAAATAAAAAAAACTTAAGATATAATTCTAGCAGTAAAATCTTAATCACAAACTTCATCTTAAAGGGGCAAATATGCGTATCACAAGTGCGAGTGTCAAGGGTGTATTTTTAGCGGTGTGTATGGGCTTTAGCATTAATGTTTTAGCAGATAATATGATTCTTGATTTTGAGACTATTGAACGCATTGAGCTTAATCTCAAGCCCAATCAAACGCTAATGATTGACCATAAAAGGGGTGTGTTACTTGGCATTATGGAGATTGCCCCAAATGGCTCAATCAAGCGTCTGCCTATCCCAAAGGAGCTTTTAGGCAAAAGTGAAGCTGATGTAATGGGTGGCAAAAAAGATGAGTATAAAAGCAATACAAGCCATTTTGGCGGTAGCCCCACAACAATTTATCACAAAAATATCAAAGGCAAGGCAAAATCCGCCACAGGCAATGAAAAAGCAATAGAAACTTCAAGTGGGATTAAAAAACGCGAGGGTAATAGAGAGTGGGATAAAAGCAAGATTATCTACGAGCAAGAAGAGCAGACACTAGATATTTTACGCTAAATTAATTTTAGAATACTAGAATCTAAATTTACAAAAATTATTTGTCTTATAAATAGTTTTTACGCAAATCGTTTTTAAGGGGTAAAAAATGAGACTATTAAGAATCTTTATATTTAGCATTATGATATGTGGCGGTTTAAGAGCTGGGCAAGAGCCACATATAGTGGGAAATTGGCTACAAATAGCTTCCTTTCACTATGGCTTTAGCAGAGATTTAAACAAGATAGATTCAGATAAAGTAGCTAAAGATAGATTTGGCGGAATCATTGGTGCAAGTGTAGGGTGGAATTTCTTTGTAGATGATGGATTTGGTTTAAAGCCTTCTGTATCCATTCCTTTTACTGATTATGAAGTAGGCTTTGGAGCAAGGCTTAAATATCTCTATATGGATACTTATGCCCCCACTCACTCTGTGGGTGGAATGCTGTATATTCACCCTCCAAGAGATTTTGGTGCCCTTAATCTTATAATTGGTGTCGGAGCAAACTTTAGCGAGAAACATAATCTCAAAGCAAATGGAGCATATATCGAAGTAGGTCTAGGCATAGCAAAAATAATTCCGTTTTTAGTCAATACCGATATTACCTATCGTGCAAATATCTATGGCAAATCTAATGATTTAGATTTAGGGACAATCCATAGCTTAAACTTTGTTTGGACTTTTCTCTAAAGATTCTATTTTTATGCTATGGGCTTAAAAAGCAGATTCTTACAACAAGCAGAATCCACAACAAGCCACTAGCCAAGCAGCATTATCGCCACATCGCTTCCTATCTGCATTCCTTGCGTGGCATAAATCTCTTTAACTACGCCATCTATGGGGGCTAACACTTCATTTTCCATTTTCATAGCCTCCACAATCGCCAAAGTATCGCCAAGCTTCACCTTATCGCCCACCTGCACCTTAAGCTTTGTGAGTGTGCCGGGCATTGGCGATTTAGCGTGTCCGGGAGCAGTAGCTTGTGGCAATGCCCCTGCCTTTTGCTCTTTATGAATCTTAGATTCTAATGATGTATCTATACTCTCTACAAAAACTTCCTTTAGCTCCCCATCTACGCGGATAAAAAACGGACGCACCTCATCAGTTCTCTCCCCACTGCCCTCAACCTTAATCTCATAATGCTCCCCATTGACAACAATATTAAAATCCTTAGGCAATTTGCTATCGCATTTTTCTTCAAAAGATTCTAATGGTTCAGGCTTTAACGCATTGGCATTCCGCTCTAGTAAAAAAGTCTTAGCAATATTCCCAAAAATCGCAAAAGAAATCACATCTTGCGGACTTTTAGCAAACTCTTTTGAATCTTGCCTTGCCTTTTCTAGCTCTGGCTCTAATAAATCCGCCGGACGCACATCTATGATTTTCTCTCCCTCACCTAGCACCTTTTTGACTAAAGATTCATTTAATGCCGCAGGTGTGCGACCATACAAGCCCTTGATGACATTACGCGTTTCAGTTGTGATAGTCTTATACCGCTCTCCCATTAGCACATTTAGCACCGCTTGTGTCCCTACAATCTGGCTTGAAGGCGTTACCAAAGGCACATAGCCAAAATCCGCTCTCACCTTTGGAATCTCACTCATCACAGAATCCATTCTATCAAGGGCATTTTGCTCTTTGAGCTGATTTGCCATATTTGAAATCATACCGCCGGGGATTTGACTAAGCAAAACGCGTGTATCAATTTGATTATATTGAGATTCAAACTTTTTATATTTTCTGCGGTTTTTACGCAAAATCTCCGCTGCCTTTTCCATTGGCTCTAAATCTAAGCCACTATCCCATTTGCTTCCTTGCAGTGTGGCGACCATTGACTGCGTACAGGGGTGGCTTGTGCCTTCACTTAAAGCAGAATTTGCCAAATCTAGCACATCTACACCAGCTTCGACTGCCTTTAAATGTGTGCCAAAAGCAAATCCAGCCGTTGAATGCGTATGCAGACTTAAACTCACACCTATCTCTTCTTTCAATGCTTTTACCAAATCATAGGCTACAAAAGGCGTTAAAAGTCCCGCCATATCTTTAATGGCAATAGAATCACAGCCCATTTTCACTAGCTCTTTAGCGTATTCCACAAAGCTTTGTATCGTATGCACCGGCGAAGTCGTGTAGCAAATCGCCCCTTGTGCGTGTTTGCCATATTTTTTGACAGATTCAATGGAAGTTTTAAGATTTCTGCCATCACTAAACGCATCAAAGATTCTAAAAATATCCATTCCTGCTTGAGAGGATAGCTTGATAAACTCATCTACCACATCATCAGCATAATGCCGATAGCCGATGAGATTCTGCCCCCGCAGTAGCATTTGCAAAGGCGTTTTCACACAGACTTTTTTAAATGCATATAAACGCTCAAAAGGATCTTCTTTCAAATACCGCAAACAAGTATCATAAGTCGCCCCACCCCAAACTTCCAAGCTATGAAACCCAATAGAATCAAAAATTTCCGCCGCTTGAAGTAAATCCTCTGTCCGCATACGCGTAGCTAGAAGTGATTGATGTCCATCTCGCAAACTATTTTCTGTGATTTTTATCATTACGCCAAACCTTTAATTTTGAGATTAAAAATTGTATCGCATTTGATATTACAAAAGGTAAAATCCCCTTAGGATACAACCTCGTAGGTTAAGATTGTAGCATTTTTGCCGTGTTTTACTTCACTCAAAACTAGCCCTGCTATCTCTAAATGCTCTAATTCTTTTGTAGAATCTAACCCTTTTTGAGCCACTGCCCTTGCGTAGATTCCACGATAATGTTTAGCATAATGGCTCACTCTCTTACCATTTTTTAAAAACACCACTTGTGTATAATGTTTGTATTTTTCCACTTGATAGACTTTGAGATACGCTTCTGCACGCAAATCTAGCACTTCACTATTTTCTAAAATCTCATCAATACTTGACTTAAGATTCTTATATAATGCTTTCAAAGCAAAAGTCCCCTTGCCCTTACCCTGATGAAGATTATAATAAGGCAGGGGTGTATCTGCCCTAACCATTCCAAATAAATTACTAAAAATATAGAGATGTTCTCGCACATAACTCTTTGCTTTAGAATCTAATCTTTCAAAATCTAAAGCCTTATACCCCACGCCATTATATAATCTCACCGCTTCAACACAAGGGGCATTCAAGCAGTTTTGTGCTAAAGCAAGTTCATCTAAATCTAGTTTTTTAGTGCCAAAAAGTGTGGATATCTTGCTTTCAGCCCCACTTTGCAAAAATACTATATATTGCTTCACCGCCTCTTTTACCACTAAAGACACGCCATTAGATTCTAGAGATTCTAAGTCAAACACTCGTAAATCCCCATTTGGGATTATCTTACCTTCACTTGGGCTAAATAGAATCTTCATTTAAGCCCCAATCCCAGCACTTCATCAATAATAGGCGTATAAATAGAATCTTTTCTTAGCCATTCCCCTAACTGCCCACGCCCCTTAATACCCAAATCTTCAGCACTCATAACCACGCGTATAAAGCCACTCGCATAAGGGGCAATCTCATAGGGCTGCCATATCATCACAATTCCAGCCCTTGTAATGAAAAATAAATTAGACATCTCCCTTAAGGGCAAAGATTCAGCAAAAAGCTCATTCTTTTGTGGCTCTAGTTTTTGACTTAGCAAAGAGAGAATCTTATCCTTTTTACTCATATCAAACACATCTTCAATCTTGTTTGAAAGCTCCTTGCCACTCTGCAGTGAAAAGCTACGGAATGCAATCTCGGTATTGCCGTGTGCCCCACCCTCATAGGCATATTCATTTTGCCTAAAGGTAATGATTTTATTTCTCGCCACCACTTCTATATTACTATCATACTCGCTATTAAAGATCAATCCCCCGCCATCTTGTGTGAGCTGACTAAAGCTATCTTGTAGCTCTTTTTTTAGGCTATTTATAAGGCTTTGTTTATCTTTTGCTCCATTATTCAAAGCAAGATTTAGATTCTCAATCGCCCCTTGTGGAATCTTATTATTCTGCGGGATAAAGGCTTTTGTGATACTTTTTACATATTCCACATTTTGCCCTTCAACATTTTGGCTACTCTTAAAACGCTCTGTGAAAAAATCAACCTCATACAGCTCACAGCTCTCACATACCTTAAAGGCAAACTCCTTACCCTTTAGCTCACTATCCGCATTCCACACGCCTTTTAGCACCAATGCTTGAGATTCTAGCCCAGATTCAACCTGTGAGAGTGAAAAATGCGAGATTTCATCATTCTCTGTTAGCGTAATGCCTATGTCCAATGCCCCATTATCCATTCTCGTAAGATAGACATACGCCTCTGTATTTTTATCTCCCACAACCCCCATAGCGACATAAAATCTTTGCTCATTTGGTAATAGCCCAAGCATTTGGCTAAACTCACTCTCACTACGGACTTTTAGCACAAGGGGCTGATTTTGTTTTGTCCCAGATTCTATTGTAGATTCTTCTTTTTTAGAATCCCCATTATCCCCACAGCCTGTAAATATCACTCCACCAAAAAGCAAAGCAACCCCACAAGCAAAAAGATAGTTTTTCATTTTCTACTCCTTAAATAGATTCTCTCTCCACTAACATTTCTACCAGCCTCTTGCGATAGCGTGGCAGCTCACACACCCAGAGAGAATCCGCCCATACACATCAGCACTTTTCATCATTTCATTTTGTTTCAAAAACCGCTCCAGCACTTCAATATTTTCAGCACTCCTATCCACAATCCCACTTACGACATTAATATTCCGCCTTTGTGTCGCACCAAGATAAGTATTTGGATCTGTGCGTTGCAATTCCTTATTAAGCATCTTAAACTCCGCCAACCCCTCATCAATCCACTCTTTTTTATTATACAAAAAGCCTTTTTCCATTTGATTCATCGCATATTCCATATTTTGCATAATATACACCAAAGAGCTTTGAGCAAAAGCCCCACACACAAAGATTCCAGCAATCCACAAGATTTTCATTCCCCTACTCCTTTTATGGCTTTATGTTTAATGTCTTTCAAACAGCTTTGAGCCGATACGCACGAGATTTGCCCCATAAGCAATGGCAATTTCAAAATCCCCACTCATTCCCATAGAGAGAATCTTAGCCCCCTTATCCTTCAAGGAATGAAAAATATCACTTGTTTTTTGAAAGCTTTGTTCTATCTCTTTGCGATTTGGGCTATTTGCCCCGATACACATCACCCCTTCCATAATGATATTAGGACAGGTTTTTAGAATCTCATCATACACTTCCCTAGCAGATTCTACACTCACGCCACTTTTGCTTATTTCATCTGCTGCATTGATTTGGAGTAACGCCCTAACCTTTGCTTCCCCCGAAAGCGTTTGCAAACGCTTTTGAATCGCTTGAGCGGTTTTGAGTGAATCTACACTATGAATAAGACTAGGCTTTAATGCCAAAAGAGCATTTATCTTATTTTCCTGCAACTTCCCTATAAAATGCCACTCCAAAGGCACATCATCTAAGATTTGAGCCTTCAAGCGTAAGTCCTGCACCTTATTTTCACCAAACGCCCTTTGTCCGCACTCATACAACGCCCTTATAGAATCCACATTTTGATACTTACTCACCGCCACAAGCGAGATGATTTGATGTGCGTTATAAGCCAATCTCGCCCTTTCAATCCGCCGCAAGATTCGTTCAAGTTGCAAAGCTAACATTTCTTTCCCCCTTTATGCTAAAAGCCTAAAAATATCATTATACAGCCCAAGCAGCATTAGCCCAAGCAACACTGCCCAACCACAAAGCGTGAGATAATACGCCACATTTTCACTTGGGGCTTTCCGCATAATTACTTCATAGAGATTAAATATAATATGCCCTCCATCAAGGGCGGGAATAGGCAGGAGATTTAAGATTCCAAGATTCACAGAGATTAAGGCAGTGAGCCAAAGCAAATGCGTTAGCCCAGATGACGAAGCCGCGCCAATCACAGAGACAATGCTTACCACCCCGCCAACTTCACTGCTAGGCACTACTCCGCTTATAAGCTTTATAATACTTTGTGCGATAAGCGTGCTTGCCTTAATGCTCTCATCTATCCCAAACACAATAGAATCTAGCCCCTTGTAATGCACCATTCCAACCGCCCCAGCACTGCTTATGCCAATAATCTTGCGAGTAATATTCTCCCTAAAAATATTTTGAGCTTCCTGCTCCATAGGCAAAACACGCACACGAAGACTTTCTTTTAATTCCCCTTGCCCCCTTTGAATCTTTAGCTCCAACTCCCCTTGAGATTCTATAATCATAGAATCTAGCTCTTCCCAAGTCTTAATCTCCTTGCCATTTATCGCTACAATCACATCTCCTACTTTTATCCCAGCTTTCACAGCAGGATAGTTTTCTTTCACTTCTCCAACCACAGGCAACAAGCTTGCTTTTCCCAAAAGCCCCACAGCCATATACAACAAAAACGCCAAAAAGAGATTAAAAAATGGACCAGCAAGTAAAATTGCTATGCGTTGCCAAGGCGACTTAGAAAGATAGGAATCCGCTTCATAATTTTTTAGCTTAGGGTTACTATCATCTTGCCCTTTTAGCTTGACATATCCACCTAGTGGGATCATTGATAAGGCATATTCTGTTTGCCCAAACTGCCACGACACAAGCTTTTTACCAAAGCCTATGCTAAAGACTTCTACTTTTACACCGCAGATTCTAGCGACTATAAAATGCCCTAGTTCGTGGAAAAACACAAGAAATGAAAGGATTAAAAGAGCGATAAAAATACTCATATATCCCTACTTATACATTTATGCTTTTCACATATTTTATCGTGTAATCAGCCCCAGAATACAATGTGAGTGCCACTGCTATCCATAGCAAAATCTCCCCACCCGGAAAGAAATCCGCGAGCAAAAAGCCAATCGCCGCACTTTGCACACCCGTTTTATACTTCCCACTCGCACTTGCTGCTACACTCGCCCCACTCCCAGCGATAATCACCCTTAAACCGGTAATAAAAAACTCCCTTGAGAGTATCAAAAACACCGCCCAAGGCGAAGCCCTATCCAAAATAAGCAACGCAATAAAAGCCGATAAAATAAGCATTTTATCCGCCAATGGATCAAAGACTTCCCCAAAACGCGAATGCAATCTATACTCCCTTGCGATATACCCATCAAAAAAATCTGTCAATGACGCCACACAAAAAATAAGGCAGGTTAGGTAATTCACCCAGCTCCTATCCACAAAATCAGGCAAAATCACATCATAATGCAAAGCAACAAAAAGTAATAAAATTGCTAGAAAAATCCTTGAAATGCTTAAGATATTAGGCAAATGCTTCACTCTCAATCCCTTTTATACTTGTGAATCTTAATCAAAATATGCGGAAAAATTAGGTCAGATTCTACAACGGATTGTTTAACTTAACACAAAACCAAGCAAAAGTTATATAAGAGTTATACAAGAATTATACGAGTTTTTGCTACAATCACAACATTTTTAAAGCACAATACAGCAAAGGAACAACGATGATTAATATTTTTGTAAGACGCAATGGCTTAATCGTGCGTGAAAGCCTACTACTCAACGATACAAGTGCCGCCATATTAAAAGAGCAAGATAAGATTCTATGGATTGACCTTTTTCACCCCTCAACCGATGAGATTAACCACATCTCCAAAACTTACAACCTTGAAATTCCCACAAAAGAAGAACGAGAAGAGATTGAGCAATCCGCGAGATATTGGGAAGACAGCGGCAGTATCACCATTAATACCTACTTCCTTGTCCGCTCTTTAGAATCTGAACTCCACAACGAAACAATCACCTTTTTGCTGTGTAAAAATATCCTTTTCACCCTGCGTTATAGTGAATTCCGTGTGTTTGATGAGATTCAGCAAATTGTCCTAGCCACGCCCAGAGTGTTTGAAGATGGCTTTGATTTAATCGGTAAAATCTTTGAAATCCGCGTAGAAAAGGACGCCGACTTGCTAGAATCTGCAGCCAAAAACACCCGAGCGTTGCGAAAAAGAGTTTTCAACTCACAAGTAATCAATTATGATGAAATGCTAGAAGAGCTTTCATCCTTGCAAGAGCTGAATATGAGTGTGCGAGATTCCCTTTTTGATAAAAGGCGTGCCATTACTGCTATCCTTAAAAGTGATAAAGCCGATAGCGATATGAAAAAAAATATTACCATCGTGCTTAAAGACTTAAACTCTCTTGTAGAATTTACCGCGGTAAATATGCACGCCCTAGATAATATTCAAACCATTCTCACAAACCAAATCAACATTGAGCAAAATAAAACCATTAAGCTATTCACGGTTGTTACCGTGGCAATGATGCCCCCCACACTCATTGGCACAATCTATGGTATGAACTTTGACTATATGCCTGAAACACATTGGGATTTTGCCTATCCTGTGGTGCTTGTGATTATGATTCTATCCACAATCTTCCCCATTATCTACTTTAAGAAAAAAGGTTGGATTTAATGGATTTTTCTCATCTTTTTCATCAAGCTTTTTTTTGGATTGATGATTTTAATGCTTGGGTAGCCCTAGCTACGCTTATATTTTTAGAAATTGTGCTAGGCATTGATAATCTTATATTCCTAGCTATTATCATTGCTCGTCTGCCTGAATCTAAGCGTGAAAAAGCTAGAATCTTTGGCTTAGCCCTTGCTATGCTTTCTCGCATTGCCCTGCTTGTCTCACTTTTTTGGGTGATGAAGCTTACAAAGCCCCTTTTCACACTAGGAGATTTTGCGGTAAGTGGGCGTGATATTGTGCTATTTCTAGGGGGATTATTCCTTATCTACAAAGCCACGACAGAAATCCACGCTATGACGCAGCCCCAAGATTCAAAGCCCCACGCCAAGCAATACGCCGCCTTTGGCATAGTGCTATTGCAAATTATGGTGCTAGATATTGTTTTTTCACTAGATTCAGTGATTACCGCGGTGGGTATGGTAGATATTCTCCCTGTGATGATTATTGCCATTATTGTGAGCATGTTTGTTATGCTCTTCGTATCGCAAAGCATTTCACGCTTTATAGAATCTAATCCTAGCATTAAGATTCTAGCCCTTGCGTTTTTAATCCTTGTTGGTGTTACGCTTGTAGCAGATAGTATGCACTTCCATATACCAAAGGGCTATATTTATTTTGCTATTGCCTTTTCTTTGGGTGTTGAGATGATTAATATTTATCTTGCTAAAACTCGCACCAAAGATTCTCATTAATTCTTCTATGTTTTAATTCCGCTTTTCAAATTAGTTGCATACACAACTATTATTTTAAATCAAATTCGAGGATATTTGATGACAAAGCGACTAAGAGAGAATGCAGTTTGGGGGCGATATGCGATTGATGAGAATCTTTTATCTTATATGCCTATGTCTTTTTGGCTCAAATCTTTTAACTTCAGGCTTTCGCTTAACAGAGCGAAGTCTAAACGGCACAGCACTCAACTTCGCTATCCCTAGAAGCAAAGAACGCAAGGTGCAAGTGGGAATCGTGGGAGAGATTTATATCAAATTCTCGCCACTTGGCAACAACAACCTAGAGGATTTCTTGTTGCAAGAGAATTGCGAGGTTGTGATACCGGGATTCTTAGATTTTTGTCTTTACTGCATAAACGATAGCATTGTGGAAAACAAAATGTATGGTGGCAAGCTCTCCACAAGGATTATTTATAAAATCGTGTTTGAGTATTTTTGTCGCAAACAACAAGACCTTATCAACATTATTAAAAAAACACGGGGTTTTCCGCACACCAGCGGCTTTCAAACACACTAAATCGCTTGCTGATGGCTATGTAAGTGAGGCGATGAATATGGGCGAGGGTTGGTTGCTGACAGCAGAAATGCTTGAGCTTATCGAGCAAGGTGTGAATAATGTCATCTGCACACAATCTTTTGGTTGCTTGCCAAACCACATCGTAGGACGCGGAATGATGAAAACTATCAAAGAGAAAAACCCGCAAAGCAACATTGTTTCAATCGATTATGACCCAAGTGCTACGCGTGTAAATCAAGAAAATCGCATTAAACTAATGCTTTCAAACGCAAAAAAAGAAATGCAAGAAAAAGCATTACAAGAAGCATAAAATATAAGCCAAACACCTTTAGATTCCAGAATCTAAAGGTGTTGCAAACACTTGATTTCACTACAATCTACTAAAATCTCAACAATCACTAAAATTGCTAGACTTTAACATTATCTTTTTGAGGCACTAAGCGCATACACAAGATTGCGTAGCTCAAAAATATCATCATTTGGTGCTTGAATGCCCTGTGGCAAATTGCTTGGCATAAAAACCTCACCATTACAACCATACCCATCAAACTTGCTAACTTTTAGCGTGCCAAGAACGATGTTCTCTCTTGCTCCTTCCCAAACTTGAGCAGTGTCTTTAATCTTATCGTTTTTATTTGGCACAACAAGTGTTAAATCAAACTCCACAGGAGCTTTTGATAACGCTTTTTTGAATGCAGATTCTAAAAATTCATCATTTAGCCCATTTAATTCCTCTTTGCTTAAACCCTTTATGCCAGCCTTTGGGATAAAGCTAAAGCGTGCCAAAAGCAAATCTCCATTTGATTGTAAAAACCCAAATGTATGCACGCTATGATACGCGCTATTTGCGAAGCTAGGTGTAATTGGCAGAGATTGGACTTCTTTGGCAAAGTTTGCAAACGAGCGCACTTTTGCTCGTTGTTTATCTGCCTTATCTTGCGTGATTTTACCCTCTTTTTGTTGCACTTGTAATCGCATAAACTGCTTAAACTCACTTGCATTGGTAGCAAAATTTATCCTCGCATTTGTCATTGCCATTTCCCAACTATCATTTTTGCCCTGTATTTTTAGTGCTAAGGAGCGATTTTTTGATTTATCGCTTTGTTTTAGATTCCCACCTGCTAGAGAAAATCGCACTTTCACCTTGCTTTTATTATGCAAAAGCGGGATAGCAAAGTCCTTTGCCACTTCTTTATTAGGGATAAACTCTCCAATAGCGCAAAAACCCTTAGCGTGATTGATTTTTTTATGTGGATTTGCCTCCTCTGCATTAAGTGTGTAAAAATACTCTACAATCTCTTGTGCATCATCTTGCACATCTGCTCTTAGCACACCAACAAATCCCAAAAACACCACAACAAGCACTTTTAGCCCATTCCAAACAAAAGTTTGTGAAATTCTTTTTTGCATTCTTACTTCCTTACAATAATTTTTAACCCAAACATTGTAGCATAAAACTTTCTTTAGAGAATCTTCGCGCCCTTTGATTGTGAGATTCCTATGAGTTGCACCTCATCACCGCTTACTAAGGATTGCAATGTCCTTATTTCCCCATCTTTTTCAATCTGCACAAACGCGCCTAAACGCTGTGGGTCTCGTGCATTTATGGCATTACATAATTGCTTTATATCATTTGTGGCGCACTCAAATCTATGTGTTATCCCCTGTGTTAGAGCATTTGGAAGTGGGCAACAACATTTCAATCGCAGCACTTGGTGTGGGTGCGCGCATATCAGCGACATAATCACTAATCACCGTATCGCTTTCGTGCCCCACTGCGCTAATGATTGGTGTCCTAGCATTATAAATGGCGTCTGCGACAATTTCTTCATTAAACGCCCATAAATCCTCCATACTGCCTCCACCTCTGCCAATGATAATGACATCAAAGCCTTTAGGCGTACCAAAAAAGCTATCAATATATGCAATATTTGTAGCGATAGATTCCTTTGCTTTCTCGCCTTGCACGAGGGTATTAAGCACAAAAAACTTCGCAAGATTCCACCGCTTTTGTGCGACTTTTTTAATATCCTCTATCACCGTGCCTGTGATAGAAGTGAGCACTGCCACACGCTTTGGGAATGCTGGGATTGGCTTTTTGTTATCAAAATATCCCCTTGCTTGAAGTGAGGTTTTTAACTGCTGATAAGTGAGCGAAAGCTCTCCTATACCATCTGGCAGGACTTCTAGGCAGTTTATCTGGTATTCGCCACGCGGTATGTATGCACTCACGCTTCCACGCACAATGAGGTTTAGCCCCTCTTGCATTTGGAATCTTAGCTTGCTTGCATTCCCTTTAAAAATAACACAGCGCACTTGAGAATTGCTATCCTTAAGGCTAAAAAAAATAAAACCGCTACTATGAATAGTAAGATTGCTTACTTCGCCGGGGCGTATGGGGCAGATTCTACATATTATAATCCCGCGAATATGGCGATAAGCGTGAGCTAGAAATAGATGCAAGTATTATCTATATCCCTACATTTAAGTTTGATGTGGTAAGTAGGGATAAGGGTATGAAACTAAGCTGCAAGAAAGCTTCTGACACAAATATGTGTGGTGCTGCTGGAAACACTATAGGTGGCTGTGGACAATTTGGCGGTAAAAATGGAGCGATTGTTGATGGCTATGCCAAGCAAACACTTCAGCCCGTCCCAAAGATTTTTTATAAAACTCGCACTTATGAGATTTTAGGATTAAAGACAAACTTTGGGTTAAACTTCACCACCCCATCAGGCTTATCTATGGACTGGGTGGTGAAGCTGGAGGCTTCTTAGAAGTTAGATGAGTTTGTAGGGGGCTTGTCCTACTTCATAGTAGTTATTCCCTTGTGAATCAATAGCCACAATCGCTGGAAAATTCTCAATTGTAAGCCTTGCTATCGCTTCAGGTCCAAGCTCTGGGTAAGCTAGCACCTCATACTTTGTAATACATTTAGAAATGAGTGCCGCTGCACCGCCCACAGCTACCATATACACAACGCCGTGCTTCACCATAGAATCCACCACTTCTTGGCTACGATAGCCCTTGCCTATCATTCCGTGAATACCCTGCTCTATGATTGTAGGCGTGTATTTATCCATTCTCCCACTTGTTGTAGGACCTGCTGAACCTATCGCATTGCCCGGCTTTGCAGGAGTAGGACCAAGATAGTAAATCGTCTCACCTGCCAAATCCACAGGGAGCTTTTCTCCCCTTGCCAATGCTTCAGTCAATGCCTTATGTGCAGCATCACGAGCAGCTAGAATCGTTCCGCTTATAAGTACGCTTTCCCCTGCTTTTAGGCTTTTTGCCACTTCTTTACTTAAAGGGGCTGTGATTTTCTTTGGCTCTGTCATTTTCTCCTCCTTCAATGCTTATAGCTCAATATCAGCGTGTCGTGCAGCGTGGCAGTTAATATTCACCGCAACAGGAAGCCCGGCAATATGTGTGGGATACCACTCTACATTGACCTTAAATGCCGTTGTCGTGCCACCTAGCCCTTGTGGTCCAACACCCGTTTTATTCGCAATCTCAAGGAGCTCTTCCTCAAGCTTAGCATATCGCTCATCGGCGTTTTTAGAATCTATCTCACGCACTGCGGCTTGTTTTGCTAAAAGAGCAGCTTTTTCCATTGTCCCACCAATCCCTACACCAATCACCATAGGCGGACACGCATTTGGTCCAGCAAGTTTAACCGCTTCTGTAAAAACCTTTTTCACCCCCTCAATACCATCAGCAGGAACAAGCATTTTTAAAATACTCTTATTTTCACTTCCAAAGCCTTTAGGGCAGACTTTTAAATGCAGTTTATCACCCCTTACAATGCGTGTATGAATCACAGCAGGAGCGTTATTTGTGGTATTTTTACGCTCATAGAGTGGCTCGGCTACAACCGACTTTCGTAAATAGCCATTTGTATAACCCTCTTTAATCCCTTCATTAATCGCATCTTCAAGGTAACCCCCGACGATATGCACATCTTGCCCAATCTCCACAAACACCACGGTCATTCCCGTATCTTGGCAGATAGCCATCATATTTGTTTCGGCAATTTTTCCATTTTCCATTAGTGTGTTAAGGATATTTTTCCCAAGCGGGGACTTCTCACTTTTGCTTGCAGCGACAAAAGCACGCTTAATATCCGGTGTTTGGATACAGCACGCATCAATGGCAAGTTTGGCAACAGCAGATTTAATATCTTCAAACCGCACTTCTCTCATTACTTCCTCCTTAAATGTATTTGAAAACAGCAGAATTCTACTACCCCAAATGTAAAAAACGCTTTAAATAAGCTTTTTTGCTTATATGAGATTCAAATACTCAAACCAAAGGTAGCAAAAAGCCTTCTTTGTGTTTTTAAAAATACAAAGTCAAATACTTACTTAAAATATTCTTAGCTTAGTTTAACCCATTGCTTCTTTTAAACTCGCAATATCGCTCTTTTTCTTCCCAAACTCTACAATTTTCCCGTGGAATCTCGCAAAAATCTGCCCCAAACTTATATCATCTATCTCACCCTTATACAGCTCAAGCACAGAATCTAGATTATCCCTTATCCCACACTCACAAAACTCCCTTAGCTCCTCATAGTCATCTATCTGTCGCCCCAACGCACATAAAAGCTTATAAGTATATTTATCTACCACCATATATTCCCGCAAACACGCATAATTCAAAATGCTATACGCACTCTCTAAGCCTATGCCCTTTTGTGCTAAAAGCCACTCCAAACTTACAGATTCTACAAATGCGCTAAAACTCCCAAAATCGCGGACAATCGCAGCAGCAAGATTCACAATCCGCACAGACTTTTGCTTTTGAAATCCATTGATATGACTTTCAAGCACATAAGGTTCTAGCCTAGCCACAGACACAAGATTAGATTCACTTTTGCTACTCTTTTCTAAAATCCCAGCTTTTCGCATAGAATCTAGGCTTTTTTCCACCCTGCTCCATTGCGTATTTTGCGTTAAAATACTGCCCAACACCACATCAAAGCTACCATAGCCCTCCCACCACCAACTAGGCAATCCGCTTAATAGATTCTGCTTTTTTAACGCCATAAATAAATCAAAACTTGAATCTAGCATTGTTTTTCACTCCCCTTTTCTTTTATTTACCAAAAAATGCTTCAATCAAAGCCCTTGCCTCCACACTCTGCGGAGTTTCAAACACATTCTCACTCCTGCCATATTCCACCGCCACGCCCTTGTGTAAAATCAGCACTTCATCACTCAACTCTCGCAAAATCTCCAAATCGTGCGTGATAAATATATAGCTCACCTGCATTTTCTCTTGTAGTTCTAATAAAAGCGTGAGTATGAGCTTTTGAGAGCTTTTATCAAGGGCGGTTGTTGGCTCATCAAGTAACAAAATCTTAGGCTCTCTTACAATGGCTCTAGCAATAGCTACGCGTTGCTTTTGCCCCCCGCTTAGTTCAAAGGGATAAGCGTGAGCCAAGCTAGAATCTAGCCCTGTCATTTCTAACGCCCACGCGATTTTTTCCCTATATGCTTCATTGGGGAGCTTTCCCAAAGCTTCTTTAATAATATCGCCAACACGAAACCGCGGGCAGAGTGAAGAAAAAGGATCTTGAAACACCATACTGATCTGCTTTCGCAAAAGCTTCACATCTGCCTTTGTGCGTTTAACCTGCCTTTCATTAAGATATAACTCCCCTTTTGTCTCAAGTAAATGCAAAAGCCCTAGGGCAAGGCTAGACTTGCCACTGCCAGATTCCCCGGCGATTCCTAGAATCTGCCCTTTTTTCAGGCAAAAGCTTAATGGGGATAGAATCTGCTTATAAGTGCTTGTGAAAAATCCCTGCTTTTTTACCCCCACGCTTAAATCCTTGGCTCTTAGCACAATGTCTTGTTGTGTAAAATCTTGGCTTGTTTGTGTGAGAGCTTTGCGTTTAGGGAGCCTTAAAGATTCAATTAAAAATCGCGTATAGGAATGCTGTGGGGCGTTAAAAAGCTTTTCACTCAAAGCAGATTCTATAATCTTGCCTTCTTTTAACACCACAACCCTATCGGCAAATTCACGCACAACGCCCAAATCGTGGCTAATAAACACAATCGCACTTTGCTTGGCTAGGCTTGAGAGTAGCTCCATAATTTGCCGCTGCACCAGCACATCTAGGGCAGTCGTAGGCTCATCACAAATCAGCAATTTTGGATTATTCACAATACTCATAGCAATGGCTACGCGTTGCTTTTGCCCCCCGCTTAGTTCAAAGGGATAAGCGTGAGCCAAGCTAGAATCTAGCCCGATTAATGCTAAAAGCTCTGCTAGTCGCTCTTTTGATTTGTTGTGTAACGCCTTGCCCTTAAGATTGGGGTAAAGCTCATTAGTGTGGAGATAAAAGCTCTCCATTATTTGTTTGCCGACTTTATGCAGGGGATTAAGGCTTGAAAGCGGCTCTTGTGGAATATAGGCAATGTCCCTGCCACGCAGAGATTCTAGCTCTTTTTGCGTGAGTGTCGCTAGATTTTTATTCTCAAACTCCACACTACCACTTTGCAAAGCAATATGCGGATTAAGATTCAAAATAAGTTGAGCTAACATACTCTTACCCGAGCCAGATTCTCCAACTAACGCCACTTTCTCGCCGGGCTTAATGTGTAAGCAAATATCTTGCAAACTAAAACGAGTAGAATGCAGAAAATGAGCATTAAGATGAGAGATGTTTAGCATTACACGCCTTGCTTTGAATCTTTTGAATCTAGGCTAGATTCTCGCCTAGCTTCTTTAATGTGAGCTTTAAGATGTGCTTTAATATGCGGATCAAGTGCATCACGCAACCCCTCGCCGATAAATACAAGGATTGAAAGCAACACACACAAAGCCAAAAACGCACTTATGCCTAAATGTGGCGAAGTGAGATTGTTTTTACCTTGGGAAAGCAACTCACCCAAACTCGCACTTCCAACCGGCATACCAAAGCCCAAAAAATCAAGGCTACTTAGCGTTACAATGCTTCCTGTCATAATAAAAGGTGTGAAAGTCAAAGTCGCACTCATCGCATTAGGCAAGATATATGAAAAGATGATTTTTATATCACTCACTCCCATTGCGTGAGCGGCTTTGACATACTCTAAATTCCTAGCCTTTAAAAATTCAGCTCG
Organism: Helicobacter cinaedi PAGU611; assembly: GCF_000284635.1. Taxonomy (NCBI): domain Bacteria; kingdom Pseudomonadati; phylum Campylobacterota; class Epsilonproteobacteria; order Campylobacterales; family Helicobacteraceae; genus Helicobacter; species Helicobacter cinaedi. The sequence goes on from NC_017761.1 coordinate 1,127,489, forward strand.
CACAAGATTCGCAAGTAAAATCCACGAAAACGCCCCTACCACGCACAGAATCCACCAAAAGCTAGGCTCAAACACACTTGAGATGATAATAATCACAAATAAAATAGGTACAGCATTAAAAATCTCTATCATTCTTTGTCCCACCAAGTCTAAAGCCCCACCATAATACCCCTGCAACGCTCCCACCACAACGCCTATCACCACACTACACACACTTAAAATAAGAGCAAAAATAATGGAGATTCTATATCCATAAAGTAGCCGACTTGCTACATCTCTTGCCTTATCATCTGTGCCAAGCCAATGCTTAGAATCTGGGGGCGTTGGGGCTTGAGCGTCTAAATCCATAATAATACTATCATAGCTATAAGGGATAATCGCTCTTAGCACAAAGGCGTCTTTAAGTAGCTCATCTCTCACATAGCTATCAAGGTAATCACAAGGCGTTTGAAAATCCCCACCAAACGCACTCTCTGGGTAATCCACAAACACAGGAAAATACATCTTAGAATCTTTATAGATAAAAAGTGGCTTTTCATTAGCGATAAACTCCGCAAAAAATGCTACACACAAGCAACACAAGAAAGATAAGCAAAGAGTAAAACGCGCGTTTATTTTGCTTAAACACCGCCCAACGCAGTTGTAAATTGCTCCGCTCCAAATTGCTTGGCTTTATGGATTCTATATGCGTAGATTTTATGTGTTTTTGAATCTTAGACATTTTTACTTCCAAAGTGAATCCTAGGATCAATAAAGCAATACAAAATATCACTAATAATGCCTATCACAAGGGCTATAAAGGTAAAAATATACAATGTCCCAAACACCACGGGATAATCGCGATTTACCACACTCTCATAGCCTAACAGCCCAAGCCCATCAAGGCTAAAAATAATCTCTATAAGCAAACTCCCGCTTAAAAATGCCCCTACAAACACCGCAGGGAATCCACTCACAATCAAAAGCATCGCATTGCGAAAAATATGCTTATACAAAATATGCTTTTCACTTCCGCCCTTTGCCCTAGCACTCATCACATAGCTTTTATGCATCTCTTCTAAAAAGCAATTTTTACTTAGCATACTCAAAGTCGCAAGCCCACCGATAGAAATACACAGCACCGGCAAAAATAAATGCCATAAATAATCTACAATCTTTTCAAAAACGCTTAAAGATTCAAAATTCTCACTCACTAGCCCACGCAAAGGGAAAATATCAAAATAGCTCCCCCCACAAAATAGCACCACAAGCACCACCGCAAACATAAACGCCGGAATAGCATTTAGCACCACAATCACAACGCTACTTAGCACATCAAACTTTGAGCCATTACGCACCGCCTTTGCAATGCCTAATGGAATGCTGATAAGATAAATCAGCAATGTGCTAAAAACACCTAGAGAGATAGACACAGGGAGTTTTTGAGCGATGATTGATAACACGCTTGATTGTGCGTAAAAGCTCTCGCCAAAGTCGAAGCACACAAAACGCCATAGCATTTCAACATATCGCTCACTTAAAGATTTGTCAAAGCCATAGAGCTTTTTTATCTCTTCAATAAGTTCAGAATCTAGCCCCACAGAGCCTTTGTAAAGTGTATTTGAGCCTGTTGGGGCTTCGGTAATTTGAGAGAGATTTTCCATTTTAGCGATACTTTGCTCCACTGGACCGCCCGGGGAGAGTTGCATAAGTAAGAAGTTGATAGTCATAACTCCCAAAAGTGTGGGGATAAGCAACAACAAACGCTTGAATATATAGTCTAGCACCGCTTTCCTTTAGAATCTAAGAGTTTAAAGCCATATTGTAGCAAAATGAAGATAAGTTTTTGTCATCGCAAACCTTGCGAGTTTATCCTTATCAGCACTTTGTCCTACCCGCTCCGTATTTTGCCTCTAATGCCTCGGCAAAAAACTCTTTTTGCGTTTTTGGAATCTTATCGGGGTGGTGGATTCTCATATGTTCCACATATTTATCATAGCTTGGCATACCCACCAGCAAGTGAAAGAATCTATCACTTCGCCGATAGAGAGCTTTAAGCCTAGCAAATAGTTTTTTCACTTTTTTACACTCTCTTTTTAGAATCTATAACTATACTGCAAAAGTAGCCTATGCGTTGAGTTTTCTGGCTCATAGATTGCTGTGGGAGCACTTGTAATGCTACTGCTTGTTCGCATAGGATCTGCTGCACCAATGTGCCAATACTTATACACTAAGCGGATAGACCGCACTGTAGAATCTTCACCATAATATGTGCGACCGATAAAGACACTTAGTCCAAAGCCATTTTTTTGCGTTACATAATAATCATCATTGAATCCATACTCCGAGGCGGTGGAGAGATGATTACCAAAAATTAAATACCGATAGCCTAAGCCATAGTTTAACACACCTTTATTGCCTATATGTGCTTCACCCTCAAGCTCAAGCGGCACATACAAGTAGCCTTGAAGTCTATCCATTGCCATAAATTCTGTGCGGTTGAAAAAATAGCCCAAACCACCTTGGAGATACAAACTCGCCTTTTGAGAATATTTCAAAAGATTATATCCGCCCCTTAGCTCCACATCACCAGCAAACACACCCATCATACTGACAAGCTTTTGCCCATTCCTTTGTGTATTGTCTGTATCAAGTATGCTGCCTGTGTAGATTCCAAGTGCATACCCAAGCCTTGCACTCCCCTCAAGCTTTATTCCCAAAGGATTTACCAAGCCAAGCTCCCCCATAAGCCCAAAAGTTGCGGTATCTATTCTCATTACCCTAGAGCCATCACGCCCTACTTCGCCATAATGATGATAGCCCGTATAAAAGCCCAAAGAGCGATACAAGCCACTTTTCATAAGGCTTTTTTGACTGCCATAAGCGATATATTCTTCATCTGCTATGCCTTCTATCACGCCAAATATGCCAAAACCCACACATAGCATACCTAGCACACAGGCTTTAAATTGAGTTAAGATTCTAGTTTTCATCACAGCACCTTCTAAAACCCAAAGCCCACGCGTAAGCCTACAAAGCTTGTGTGGGATTTAGGATAATGGATTGTAGCAGTTGCATTCGCTTTTACACCCGGCGTGGTAGAATCTGCTGACATACTGACATTGACGCTTGAAGATGCACCTAAGCTTTCAAATCTCGCATAAAGCTGAGTAAAGAAAAAGGAAGTGGCATTCACATAATACCGAAGCCCCAGCACAAAACGCAGAGCATTTTGCCCTCCATCAAATGTAAGTTTATGCTGTGCATTTCCATCGCCATACACAACTGCCGCACCACTTGCAGCCAAAAGCACATCATACGCAGCAATGTATTCTAGCTTTACTTTATGATTTAAGGCTACATCACCGCGTAATTCTAAAGGCAGATAAGTCCCACTAAACTCCCCCATAACAGGCATATTGACATAGCCAATCGCCCCAACAGATTCACGCAATCCTATGCCAAGATAGAGCGGGTTATCCCTTGTGCGTGTGATGAAGTAATAGCCCAAGCCAAAATTAAAATCAATATTCAGCCCCATACCCCCACGCACCGGTGCTGTGCTTAAAAATTCAGAACCCGCAACAGGAGCAATACCATTAAGATTCCCAGCACTGCCACCAAGACCTACAAACATATTATGTGCGAAGCGATTATCATAAATCGTCTCATACTCATAATAAATCATCGTATGTGCGGCGTTAAACTCACTCTTTCCAGCCTTGTGATTAAACCACGCCTCCTGAATCCCAATCCTATCAATGCTCTCACGCCCCTGTAATAAACACAGAGAGATTCCACACAGCAAAAAAATATACCTTTTCATCTCAAACCTCCGCATAAGTCCTATATACCTTTATTCCATAGATTGCCTTGTAACTTTTTTTTGTGATCACAACATTTTATATAAAAAAAAATATAATGAGCCTTACGCCTACCCTACATTATTTCAAAACGATACAGGATTTCACATTTTTTCACTTTACATTGAGCTTAACAGAGTCTTTATGGATTTCCGCCCCGTAAGATAAGCCTAAAAGCCACTCCTACAAAGGCGGAGATTCTAAGCAACTAAGCTTAGAATCATAAGCAAGAATCTAAAAGGCAGAATCTAACGCACTTTTAATGTGCTCCTGCCATACGCCCTTCAAAATCACTTGCCTTGCGATATGGACTTTCAGCCATTGGGAGTTTCTCTCCATTAGCACAACGCCAACAAATCATCACGCATTTAATCAAAATCAAACAAGTAACCACCATAAACAAGCCACAAAGCAAAGCATTGATGAGATTATTATTTGCAATAGTAGCAAATTTTGCCGCTTCAGCTGTAAGGTTTGCAATGACACTTTCATCTGTTGTTTCTTGAATCTTTTGCATAGTTGCCGCTGCCTTTTGGCTATTAATCTGCCATAATGCTATGTGGCTTACCGCATCGTGCACCTTTTCACCATTTGCTGGGAGAAGTTTTAAGATTCCAGCATAGAGCGTGCTAATAAGCACCCAAGCTGCCGGGACGATAGCTACCCAAGCTTGTTTTGCTTTACCCATTTTGAAAAGCACCACAATCACGGTGAGCAACGCCATTCCCGCTAACATTTGATTAGAAACACCAAAGAGTGTCCAAAGTGATTTTACCCCACCTTGTGGGTCTGTAACACCTTGATAAAGGATATAACCCCAACCAGCCACACAAATTAATGTCGCCACGACACCCCAAAACATTGAGTGAATGTTACCAATAGGCTTATACACATTCCCTAGCACATCTTGCACCATAAAGCGTCCTGCTCTAGTCCCCGCATCAACAGCAGTAAGAATAAACAACGCTTCAAACAAAATCGCAAAGTGATACCAAAATGCCATAGAGCCTTGATTGAAAAGTGGCACTTGAGAGATGATGGTCGCTAGTCCAATAGCAAATGTCGGCGCTCCACCGGTTTTACTTAGAATCGTTGGCTCTCCTACTTCTTTTGCCATACCAAGAATGTCTTCAGGCGTGATGACAAAGCCCCAGCTATTAATCGTCTGTGCAGCAATGGCTGCTGCTTCTGCGACATCTTTTACCCCAGCTGTGCCAAGTGCTGCAGGAGCGACATTGATTGAAAAATAAAGCCCGGGGGTGAGAATCACCGCTGCGATAAGTGCCATTACAGCCACTGCAGATTCCATAATCATAGAGCCATAACCCACCATTCGTGCGTGAGATTCTTTCTCTAGCATTTTTGGCGTTGTCCCACTTGAGATTAAAGCGTGGAATCCGCTAATAGCCCCACAAGCAATGGTGATAAACAAGAATGGGAAAAGCTGTCCGCTAAAGACAGGTCCTGTGCCATCAATGTATTTTGTAACGCTTTCAAATCGCACTTCAGGCATAACCACCAAGATTCCACCTGCCATAAGCACAATAACACCAATCTTTAAGAATGTGCTAAGGTAATCACGCGGAGCAAGTAAGAACCACACCGGCAAAATCGCCGCAACAAAGCCATAAACTATCATTACATAAGTGAGTGTTACAGGAGAGAGTGTGAAAATCTCTGCTAACTGCGGATTTGCCGCAACATCACGCCCATAATACAAGGCTAAAAGCAAAAGGGTAAAGCCAATAACACTTGCTTCACCAATCTTGCCCGGACGCAAAAAGCGCATATGCAAGCCCATATAAATGGCAATGGGAATTGTCATAGCGATTGTGAAAAGTCCCCACGGAGATTCAGCCAAGGCATTTACCACCACAAGAGCCAAAATCGCAATAATCAACATCATAATGCCTAGAATCCCAACCATTGCGATACTTCCAACACCCTTACCTAGCTCAAGCTTAATGATTTCACCGATAGACTTACCATTCCTACGCATAGAGATAAAAAGCACGGTAAAGTCGTGAACCGCCCCAGCTATCACAACACCCACAACAATCCAAATCATACTTGGCAAATACCCCATTTGTGCCGCAAGGATAGGACCAACAAGCGGACCAGCCCCAGCAATAGCAGCAAAATGATGTCCAAAAAGCACGATTTTATTTGTCGGCACAAAATCGCGTCCATCATTATTCACAACCGCAGGTGTCGCACGATTATCATCAAGCTCTAACACCTTAAAAGCGATGTATTTAGAGTAATAACGATACGCTATGGCATAAATACATACCGCCGCTACCACAATCCACACTGCTGAAATGCTTTCACCCGTATGCAGAGCCAAAATACCAAAGCAGTAAGCACCAATGAGCGAAACAATCGCCCACAATCCTATGCTAAGAATCTTATTCATAACACTCCTTTATTTTGTAAGATGGATTATGGCTCTAAGTCTAAACACTTCAAACTTAAAGGCTATCACGCAATAAAATAAATGTTTGATTTTTTTGAAAAATATGGCAGTTTAGTAACATCATTAATATGAGAAAATTCTATCTGTTTCATTTTGTAATGATTTTTGCGTGATTTTGTGGCTTTTACGCAGTTTGCCTTAAGCTATGCTGGAATAGAATCCGCGGATTTTATATGGTGGGAGCATTAGGGTAGATGGTAGTATGACAAATGCCGCAGATAGTAGCCTTATCTTTGGCTCATATAATGGTAAGCTAGGACAACTCATCGGCAATGTAGATAATCAAGGCAAGATTCAAGTAGATATTGCCAGAGCAGAACTAGGCTCACATCAGCTTATCACAGGCACATTAAGTGGAAATACAAATATAGAGATTCTAGCTAGTGGGGGCAAAAGTGAGTTTATAAACTCTAGCTCACAAGGCAATGGCTCTATCAAGCTTGAAAAGAACACCCAAGCTATTGATACCTTTCTCCAAAGCCTAGATAAAAATCAAAACAGTATTCTAACAAGCCTTGAAAGTAATTTAGAGCAAGATTCAAAGAGCCTTTATACTTATGGCGATAGGGCGTTTCTCACAAATTTGAGTTCCAATATTGACACTTCTGTGAATATACTAAGCACACAAGCCCCTAGCTTAAGCCTTTGGAGCATTATGCAAAACACCACATTGCCCCTTATCTATCAGCCGCCGATGAAAAGATTTTCATTTAATCTCACTCCTTTTGTCTCAAATGCAAGTAGTGCAAACCTCTCCACCCCACTTTATGGCACAAGCCTAAGCACTTCAGTGCAACACAATGCGTATTCTCTCAGTGTATTTGCCACTTATGCAACTTCTCAAGGCACAAGTGCTTTAAATTCTACACAAACCTACCTTAACTCAACCGCATCGCTTATCGGCACATATAGCAAACTCACTTTCCCAAAGCTTAAGCTAACACTCCTTGCTTATTATGGTAACACACAGCATAAAAGCAAACGCGAAGTCTTTTTTAGCTCAAGCACCTTTCAGGGCAAACTCTCCTACAACGAGCTAGGATTGCAAAGCACACTTGGCTATCCTATAAACTATCACAGATTCTATCTTAAGCCATTTTTAGGGCTTTCTTACACGCTTGGTACGCAGGGGGAATTTGCTGAATTTCAAGCAAATAATGCAACTATGCCAACACTTTCTCTTAAAGCCCAGCAACACCACACGCTAAGTCTCTTGCTAGGCACTCAAATGTGTTATTATTTTGGATCTCGTCATATTCTCTTTGGTGGGCTAAATCTACAATATGTCCCAACCTCTACCTCGCAGACAACAGCCTATTTTGGCAATTCACCACTTTACTTTACAAACCCGCAAACGCTTGGCTACACACTTCATTTAGGTGGCTCTGTGCCTTTACATAAACACATCTCACTTAGCCTTTATGCCCTATACGCTCAATCTCACACGCAATTTAAGACATATTCAGGCACACTCAATCTTTCATATTATTTTTAATATTGCCCAAGCTATGCTAGAATACGCCCTATCCACCTATCTCATATCACTTAAGGAATACATAAGCTTATGGTAGAAGTCCTAGCTAAAATTATCGCCAAACGATCACAAGATATCGCCACAAAGGGCTTAGACTTTGGACATACTATCCCACAAAATAGAATCCACCCACTTATCCCACCAAAGCTAGATAAGCCACTCATTATCACAGAGATTAAACGCGCCTCGCCTTCAGCTGGGCATATAGGGGATATACATTCAGTTACACATTTAGCACAGAGCTATCTTAATGGCGGAGCTTCAGCCATATCTGTGCTGTGCGAAGAGCGACATTTCAATGGGAGTTTGAGAGATTTAATGCAGGTTAAAGCTACCTATCCAAATGCCTGTGTTTTACGCAAAGATTTTATACAAGATTCACAAGAGATTGAGATTAGCTATCGTGCTGGGGCGGATATGGTGCTGCTTATTGCGGCGATGTTTATTGATGAAAAAGATGGCTTTTTGCAACTTCAAAAGATTTATGAAAAATGCCTATCTTTTGGCATTACGCCCTTACTTGAAGTGCATAATCAAAGAGAGATTGACTTTATCTCTCCATTGCAACCCGCCCTTGTGGGTGTGAATTCACGCAATCTCCACACTTTTGAGATTGATATACCCTCCGCTTGTATCTTGCGACAATCTTTACAAGATTCTCTGCCCACAAGCAAAGTCATTTTTGAATCTGGCATAGATTCAGCTTCAAGTGGCTTTATGGTAGGCTCTCTAGGCTTTAATGGATTATTATGCGGTAGCTACCTTGTAGCTCACAAAAACCCAACTCACGCTATTCAATCACTTAAAAAAGCCTTTGAGCTTGGCTTTACGCAAAAGCCACGATTCTGTAATGATGTGTTTCACAAATGGCACAGAGAAAAGATTCTTATTAAAATATGTGGTATTACAAGCCTTGATGATGCCCTGCAAATAGGCGAGTTAGAAACTTATGGTGGGGTGGATATGTTAGGCTTTATTTTAGCTAAAAACTCTCCGCGTTTTATAGAATCTAAGCAGATTCAAAACATAGCAAAAGCCCTGCAAAAGCTTTATCCGCATATTTTACGCATAGCTGTGGTGAATGATAAACACTCCTTAAACACCGCTAAAACGCTGTATAAAGAGGGTTATATTGATGGGATTCAGCTCCATAGCCTTAATCCACAAACACCAAAAATGTATGCCAACACTTCGCTTGAAGACGCCCTGTATTGCTACTATGTAGCACAAAATGTAGAGAATTTAGAGGATTTTAGCAAGGAATACGCAGGGGCATTCTGCCTTATAGATTCTAAAAGTATTCAAGGGGGAGGCTCTGGTAAAAGCGTGGCAAAAGATGTGCTTTTATCGCTTAAGGAGCGGTATTTGTGCGTTGCTGGGGGCATTAATCCGCAGAATCTAAAAAGCTTTCTAGCACTCAAACCCTCTCTACTTGATATAAACTCTGGCGTGGAAAAATCCGCAGGGCTAAAAGATATAAACGCAATTCAGCAGATTCTTAACACACTAGAATCTAGCCATAACCCTAAAGCAATATAATCCCAAACACAAAGGAATATCAATGAAAAAACTGTTTTTTGTATTTTGTGTCATTTTAAATCTTTCGCTTTCTGCTTACACAGATTCTAAACTCACACTTATTATGGCTGGAGACGCCCTGCTGCACGCTTCTGTATATAATGATGCAAAAAGGGAAAATAACCATTACGACTTTAGCCCTATGCTTAAAGCACTTGAAGATGTTGTCCCAAAATATGACCTTGCTTTTTATAATCAAGAGACGATTTTAGGTGGCAAGGAGCTTGGCTTAAGCACTTATCCTGCCTTTAACTCCCCACAAGAATTTGGCGATAATATACTCTCTTTAGGCTTTAATCTTATCTCATTAGCCAATAATCACACGCTTGATAGGGGTGAAAAGGCTATACGCTCCTCCCTTGCATACTGGAAAGACAAACCTGCTCTCACCGCTGGAAGCTATGAATCTTTAAAAACGCGTGATACTCCACAGATTCTAGAAAAAAATGGCATTACATACGCACTTTTAGCCTACACTTACGGCACAAATGGAATCCCCGTTCCAAAGGGCAAAGAATATCTTGTGAATGTCTATACAAAGGCAATGCTTGAAAAGGACATTAAGGCTATACGCGATAAAGTGGATTTGCTGATTGTATCAATGCACTGGGGGATTGAGTATGAGTTTGAGCCAAGTGTAGAGCAGAGAAAATATGCTAAGCTTTTGGCGGATTTGGGAGTGGATTTAGTCATCGGCACACATCCGCATGTTGTGCAACCCGCAGAATACATAGGAGATACTTTAATATTTTACTCACTTGGGAATCTTATCTCCGCACAAAAAGGCACAAATAAACGCATAGGAATGCTAGGAAGCGTGGAGATTGAAAAGCTTGAAAATGGCAAGGTGAAAGTGAAAAATCCTAGGGCAGAGCTGATTTATACCTACTACAATTCACACTTTAAGGATTTTAAGCTAATGTGGTTTAGCGACCTCAACAACGCAATTCTGCCTGATTATAAGAAAATTTATAAGCAATATATAAATATTATCACTCAAGGAAAAAGTGAGATTCAAATTGGGTTATAGATTTAAGATGAGCTACTAGAATCTAGCGGTAGGTAAGATTCTAGCCAAAGATTCTAGCGTTGTGCTTTAAAATGAATGCGTTGATGGCATTCTTTGCAATTAATGGGGTGGGTAGAATTACTCACAAAAATATGCATAGATTCTGTGAGTTTATGCTCCTTGCCCGGACACGCACAAGTATAATAATAGTGCTTGACATCTCGCACTTCACAACTCGCATTTTTCTCCAACTGCTCTTCGCGATACTTTTCAATCTGCATATCCTCTTGCAAAATATGCGTCAAAAGCCAGTCTTTAGCGATTGTTGAAATCATCTCTTTTAGAATCTCCACAGAATGCACATTTTTTACCATTCCTGCCATATCAGCAACAATTGTTCGGTGAATCTTCCTATGCTCCTCCAAGCGTGGATAGCCAATCGCCTGCATATACTGCTCTTCATCTTTAAAGTGCGTTTTCATATAATCAAAAAACTCAATAAGGATCATCTTTACTTCATTGGCTGAACTAGGGCTATTAGCGATACGACACGCCTTATGAGCCAAAGCAAAAAGCATTTGATGTTGCTGGTCAATAATCTCGTGATGAACGCTAAAATCATCGCTCCAATCTGGTAGCATATCTCCCCCTTAAGCTAAGTGATTTATCCAAGTGCATTTTGAACCTTAATGCTCTGCTGACACTCTTTGCAGCGAATACTTTGTGTGCTATTTTTCACAAAAATATGCATAGATTCTGTGAGTTTATGCTCCTTGCCCGGACACGCACAAGTATAAAGGTAAAATTTTTGAGGTTGTTTGGTTGGATTCTTACTTTGAGCTTCTTTGCGATATTTTTCAATCTGCATATCTTCTTGCAAAATATGTGTCAAAAGCCAGTCTTGCGCCATAATCATAATTTTGTCTTTTAGCTCATTTGCCGAGTGAATACTTTTTACCATAGCTGCCATATCAGCAACGATTTTTCGGTGAATCTTCCTATGCTCCTCCAAGCGTGGATAGCCAATCGCCTGCATATACTGCTCTTCATCTTTAAAGTGCGTTTTCATATAATCAAAAAATTGGGTAATCATATCTTTGACTTCATTGCGCGTAGTGTGGCTGTTGGCAATCTTATACGCCTTATGTGCAAGGTCAAATAATATTTGATGTTGCTGGTCAATAATCTCGTGATGAACGCTAAATTTTTCACTCCAACTCGGCAACATAGCAAACCCCATTTCCTTATTTTAAACTGAAAGCGACTTGGATTTTATCTCTTTTATATTTAATTTTAAGTTAAAATAAACATTCTTGCATAAGAATCTTAAAACTTTTGCGGTGATGGGGACAATATCCATTTTTGGCGATGGCTTTTTTATGTTGCAATGTCCCATAGCCCTTATTTTTAGCTAAAAAATACTGCGGATACAGCTTATCAAGCTCGTGCATTTGCCTATCCTTACTCACTTTTGCCACGATAGACGCACAGGATACAATGGGCATAATATCATCGGCTTTCACCAAAGTCTGCACCCCAACGCCACTTTGTGTAAGGATATGTGGAATCTTAGCCTGAAAGGTTGTATTGCCATCCATTATTATTTCCTGTAAAGCATTCTTTGAATCCGTGGAATCTGTAGGATTCTGCTCTACATCTTGTTCTAAAAGATTGTGTTTTGCGGTGTTTTGTTCCACATTTTGCCCTATAAGATTTTGCAAAGTAGCAAAATCCGCAATTCTACACAGAATCTGCTCTATGCCATTTTTCATCGCAATGCTTAAACCAAACTTATCAATCTCCCACGCTTCAATCTGTGCCACAAACAGCCCTATTTCGCCCTTATGTTGAGATTCTAACAAAGTTTGATAGATACGCTCTCTTTGCTTTGGGGATAGCTTTTTACTATCTTTTGCACCAAAATGTGCAATATTTTCCTCTCTCCCAATCACACCAGCAACAAACAACGCCCCGCAAATACAGCCTCGCCCAGCCTCATCAATCCCTGCTACCCACATAAAATCTGCACCTTTTAACTTCAAATAGTATCTTTATGCCCCACAAGGCATACCAAAATTGCCCAGATTCTATACTATTTCGCATAAATCTATCCAAAATTCACAGCTCAAGGCTTTATTTTAAGCTTAAGACATTACAATTAAGCCCTTTAATTTATAAAATCTTAAATTATCTTTCATGGAGACATTCAAATGAAAACATTGATGAAGCTGCTAGAATCTTGTATATCGCTCACGCTATGGGCTAAAAGCCTAGCATTACTTACAGCAACGCTAGGTATATTTACTCTCAATGCGTGCAGTGATAATGATCTTGTTGTAGCCACTTCGGCAAATTTTGCACCTTTTGAATATATTGATGGCAAGGAATTTAAGGGTATTGATATGGATATTGCTGAAGTCATTGCCAAAAAGCTTAACAAAAAGCTTGTAATTAAAGATATGGAGTTTGATTCTGTGGTTACTTCACTTGCAAGTGGAAACGCGCATATCGCCCTTTCAGGCTTGACGATTAACGACACGCGCTCCAAAGTTATTGATTTTAGCCAAACTTATTTTAGTGCTTCACAAATGGTGATTGCTAGGGCTAATGATACACGATTTGCAAATATCACCACAAAAGAAGAGCTTTTAAAAACACTTCAATCTATTCCAAATCTTAAAATTGGTGTGCAAGTCGGCACAGCAGGCGAGTTTTACGCTAAAGGCGATAGCGATTGGGGTTTTGAAGGATTCCATAACGCACAGGTAAAAAGCTTCTCAAATGGGGCATTAGCTGCAATTGCTATGAAAAATGAGCAGATTAACATTGTGATTATTGATGAAATGCCAGCGCGTGAGATTGTCAAGGCAAATAGTGGCACACAGCTCATTGATATTGCCTTGACGAATGAAAAATACGCTATTGGCATAGCACCTAATGATAAAGAGCTTAAGGATTCTATAAATGCTATTCTCAATGAAATCCGGCAAGATGGCACATTAGAATCTATCATCAATAAATATTACGCACAATAGGACTATATGGAACTCACACAAAAATACGAGCTTTTCTATCACCAGTTTATTACAAATGGCGGCTACAAGCTTATCCTAGAAGGGCTTGGCACGACACTGCTGCTTGCTATTGCCGCTCTCATCATTGGCGTGATTGTCGGCACACTTGTAGCCATTGCCATTACGCACAAAACCCCTTCAATCCCGCATAGAATCTTATGTGTGTTTTTAAAAGCCTATGTTGGTTTTTTCCGCGGGACACCCATTGTGGTGCAGCTACTTTTTATCTACTTTGTGATTCTCCCAGCCTTTGGGCTAAAGGGTATGAGTGCGTTACTTGTGGCGGTGGTGATTTTTGGGCTAAATAGTGGAGCGTATGTGAGTGAGATTATCCGCAGTGGAATCTTAAGCATTGATAAAGGGCAAGATGAAGCTGCAAGGGCATTGGGGCTTAGCTCAAGTTTAAGTATGCGTTATATCATCTTCCCCCAAGCGTTGAAAAATTCCCTGCCAACTTTGGGTAATGAGTTTATCGCCTTATTGAAAGAAACTTCCGTGGCAAACTACATCACGGTTCACGATTTGACTTATGCGTTTAAAAGCATAGGCAGTGCGACTTATGAATATATGTTTCCATACTTTTTCCTAGCCCTAGCCTACTTGCTACTTGTGATGTGTGCGAGCTATCTTGTGAAACTCTATGAAAGGAAGTTACGAGCAAGTGATACGCATTAATGGGCTAAAAAAATATTTTGATTCTAAGCTTGTATTAGCAGATATTCATCTCCATATTAAAATGGGCGAAAAGGTTGTCATCATAGGACCAAGCGGGAGTGGTAAATCAACCCTGCTGCGTTGTTTGAATCTCCTAGAAGTGCCTAGTTCTGGCGAGATTTGGCTTGATGGTAAGATGATTTTCCCTCAAAACAAGCAAGATTCTTGGGACTTAAACAAGGCTAGGACAAAAATGGGTATGGTGTTTCAGCATTTTAATCTTTTTAATAATCTTAGCGTTTTGCAAAATCTCACCCTTGCCCCCACACTTTTAAAACTCTTAAATGAAAATGAAGCTAAACAAAAAGCCCAAACACTGCTTAAACGCATAGGACTACTTGATAAGCAAGATGTGTATCCCTCCCGCCTAAGCGGCGGACAAAAGCAACGCGTAGCCATTGCCAGAGCGCTTATGAATAAGCCTGAAGTTATGCTTTTTGATGAGCCAACTTCTGCACTTGATCCTGAAATGGTGGGCGAAGTGCTTGATTTAATGCGGGATTTGGCAAATGAGGGTATGAGTATGGTGTGTGTAACGCACGAAATGCGATTTGCTAGGGAAGTGGGGAGTCGCATTATCTTTATGAGTGAGGGTAAAATCATAGAGCAAGGCACTCCGCAAGAAATTTTTGAAAACCCCCAAACCCCAAGACTTAAAGACTTTCTAAGCAAAATTAGAAACTAGTCTTTAGAATCTTTATTTACAAATCTTTGTCTATCCCAAAAAACTCTTTTAGCACATTGTGATTGCTAGGCAGGATTCTATGATGTGGATACGAGCCAACCACAATGGAATTGCTCGGCACATCTGTATTGATAATAAACGCATTTGCACCAAAGATGACATTATCGCCAACTTGACACTTCCCAATAACCTTGCTTGACGCACATAGCACCACGCCTTCACCCAAAGTAGGATAACATATCTCGCCATCTCGTGTATCGCCCCCAATAGTGCAGTTTTGATACACGCAAAGATAATTCCCATATCCTGCTCTGCCAAATACACTTCCCACAGGGTGAGTGAGATAAAACACTTCGGGCAGACATATCTCATAATATATATCAATCCCGTGTAGAATCTTATTTAAATAATACACCTTTGTGGCGAGTTTTGCCTTATCTGCTTTATACAGAGAGTGTGAAAGAAAATACAAAAATGTCGCATATTTATCAGTATGATAAAAATCTTCTATGCTTAATTGAGTTTCATAATACTTAAGGCAAATTTGCTTATTGCAACGCCAAAATGCGTCTAACGCCCTTTTCACATCGCTAGATTCTAGCTTTAGAGAATCTAGCCTAGAAAAGAACACATCTATTTGTCCTTGCACAAGCAACAAAACTTTAGAGGTTAGCATAACCCACCCCCAAAAAGTTTGTATCAATATTTAAAAAATTAGCACAAACAAAGAAATTATTTATCTGTAAGAAGGCACAAAGACTTTGTATTCTATTTTTTAGCTTTGAAGGGCACCCCCCCCCCCCCCGCAATATTATTTTACTTTTCATTGTATTCCTTTGTTTTATTTTGAGTTGAATGAGAATTACTTAAACTCTTTGCCAAAAGACTTTTTAGCCTATCAATCCGCTGATTTGCCACGCTAGAGATTGTCATAACAAAACATAAATTTTTAGAATCTTGTGTCTTTTGTATATCGCTCTGCGTGTCAAACATAGAATCTAAACTCTCCTGCCTTAAAGATTCTGCTACAATCTCACATTCCCCCGATAAACCCCGCATCGCAGGAAAATGCTTTTTCACAAATGCGTTAAAACTAGATTCTAAATCACTTCCACCCAAAGTATCACTTTTACTTAGCACAATGCCAAAGGAGCGGGTTTGAAGCGTGTGTGAAAACTTTCCTAGCTCATTACACAAGCTTTCAAATTGTAAGGAAATATCCATATCCCTACTCACATCAAGCACAAATAGCAACATTTTAGTGCGTTCAATATGCTTTAAAAACTCTAAGCCTAGCCCCCTGCCTTCACTTGCCCCATCAATAATGCCCGGAATATCCGCCACCACAAACGAGCTATAATCCCCCACATCAACCACACCAAGATTTGGCACAAGCGTGGTAAATTCATAATTCGCAATCTCTGGCTTGGCGTTTGATAGCACAGAAATGAGTGTGGATTTACCGACATTAGGATAGCCCACAAGCCCCACATCAGCAATCAGCTTTAACTCCAAAGCAATATGTCGCTCCTCCCCGCTTAAGCCACTTTGAGCGTAAGTTGGTGCTTGATTTGTGGAGTTTTTAAAATGCGAGTTCCCTAGCCCACCCTTGCCACCTTTCAGCAAACGCGAATGCATAGGGCATTTATCCATATCAATAATAATCTCTTTTGTGTCAAAATCTAGAATCTGCGTCCCCAAAGGCACTTTAATAGTAATGTCCTCCCCTCTCTTGCCACTGCACCGCCTAGCCCCACCGGGCTGCCCATTCTTAGCCTTATAATGCCTTGCTCCGCGGAATTTTGAAAGCGTATCAGTATTATTATCCACCTCCACATACACATCGCCGCCATCGCCGCCATCGCCGCCATCAGGACCACCTTGAATCACAAACTTTTCCCTGCGGAAGCTCACAGCCCCAGCTCCACCCTTACCAGAAGCGATAAAAATATCCACACTATCTACAAACATACACTTTCCTACACTCTAATTTTTGCAAAATCAAAACATTAATAAAATAATACGCTATAATTCCAAACATTCCCTACAATCAACCAACCAAGGAGCGTTACAATGTCAAAAGATACAAATTCATATCAGCCAAAAGTCGCCATTATCGTGCCAATTTACAATGTGGAGAAGTATTTAAAAAATTGCTTAGATTCTCTTATCAATCAAACATATAAGAATCTAGAGATTATACTCGTTGATGATGGAAGCACAGATAAAAGCACTGATATAGCAAAAGCATATTTTGAAAAAGATTATAGAATCACACTTATATGCAAAAGCAATGGAGGACAAGGGAGTGCGAGAAATGCGGGGATTGAATATGTAAGCAATGGCTTTGTTCTAACGCCACTTTTTGAGCCAAAATGCACAGCATTAGATACAGTAGATTCTATAAACCCTACATATACCACTTTTGATTATCAATCTATGCCTTTTACCTTTCAGGCTACGCTTAAGCCAAATGCCCTTAGTGCCAATCATATAGACTATCTTACAGGAGAGACTTTTTCTTTTGCTTCTAGCTATGTAGCTATGGGGGGGGGGCATAAGCTAAATTCTTTATCTAAACCGCTTGATTATTCCATTTATTCTTGCATTATTTTTTCTCACTCCCCTACACCACCAAAACAAGTTGAATATATACATTTTGTAGATTCTGATGATATGTTAAGCGTTGATTGTATAGAGCAATGTATAGAGAATATAGGGGAATGCGATATTATTTGGCACGATACGAAGTATATTTATGAAGATGGTATCCCCAAAGAACAGCATACTCCCCTTTTACAATCACTTCACCTTACGCAAAAACAAGCCCAAAATGGAAGCTTCAATGCCCTTGAACTATGGAAATATACTCATTCTTTTTCTTGGGTTCATCAAGGATTATTTAAGTTTTCCATGCTTGAAAATTTGCGTTTTTCAACACCACTTGCTAACGAAGATGCCCTTTTTGGTATGCTCCTTTTTGCTAGGGCAAAAAACATTAAAATCACATCATTTTATGGGCTTATTTACCGCTATCACACTGCTTCAGTATCAGCACACGGAGAATCTCAAAATATCTATCGCAAAACCTATCCCCTCTTTATGAGTAGTATTGTTATGGCGTTTCAAAATGGTTATAAAATTAAACACTATTATTTTGCCTACTCCTGCACTTATATTTGCCTTGGACTTTTAGCGTATATTGAAACATTAGATGATTCTCAATTAGCGTTAAAAAATAAACTTATAGAATTTTTACAAGTGAGGGCTGTATATGCTTTTGGTGCTATGAGTTTTGAATCTGATCCTAAATATGTCCGTCCATTATTAAAGCCCTTAGAACCTTATATGCAAAAAGTAGGTAAAGCTAATAAAATAGCTTACTTTACACCAAAAATCTATAAGATTCTAAAATGGTTAAATGGGAAAAGGAGAGGATTAAGATTGGGAAAAATTCAAAATAGCTAGATTCTGCATTGTCGCAGAATCTAAGGGGGTTAAGAAGCGGGGATAACAGAAACTTTCTTGCGGTTTTTATCTTTTTGCTGGAATTTCACAATCCCATCAATCAACGCATAAATCGTATGATCCTTGCCTAGTCCTACATTATCGCCCGGATGCACTTTCGTGCCTCTTTGGCGGACAATGATATTCCCCGCACGCACAAATTGAGAACCAAACTTCTTCACACCTAAGCGGCGTCCAGCTGAATCGCGGTTGTTTTGGGTGCTACCCTGACCTTTCTTGTGTGCCATTTCTACTCCTTTATTTTGCTATGATTTTGAGAATCTTCACACGAGTAAAATCGCGTCTAAAACCTCTTTTTGTCTTACTGTCTTTTCTTCTGCGTTTTTTGAATGTAACGACCTTTTTGCCCCTGCCTTCGTTAATGACTTCCGCTTCAATCTTAGCACCCTTTACAAAAGGATCACCAATTTGTGCCTTATCATCGCTTACAATGGCTAAAACTTCGTTCAATTCAACCTTTGACTTCGGCTCAAGGCTCATCTTATCAAGTAGCACAATGCTCCCTTCAACAACCTTGTATTGTTTGCCTCCATTCTTAAAAATTGCATACATCGCGTATCCTTGTGAATTGAAGTGTTATTTTTGCTTTTAGAAAACAAAGGTGGCGATTTTATCGCAACATTCTTTAATCTAAGCTTTGAATTGCTATAATCCCGCCTTTTTAGATTCTTACAACACAAAGGATTTATATGCTTTTTTTTCACAAGATTCGGTTTAGAACTGCTTTACTAGCCTTGCTTATGACATTTCAAATGTCAAATCTCTATGCCAAGACACAAAGCCCTAAAGTCCCCACAGCCTATAATGGCACAATCTTTATTTATCAAACTTCTACGCCAAACCCACTTAACTACAATAATGGCAAAAAATCCCTGCATTATATGCTTCACCCTAGTAAAAAGGGGGAATTTATAGCCTTTATTCCCATAGGCTATTATGACGAGGGCGTTAAAACCTTGCATAGCCCAAAGCAAACAGAATCTAGTCCGCAAACAATCAAGATTCTCCAAAAAGACTATCCAAAAAAGGAGCAAATCAATGTCGCCAACGATAAAGTGAGCTATTCTAATGAAGTAGCAAAACGCATAGAACAAGAAAAAAATGCCGCTGTGAAAACTTATGCCACCATCACAAAAGGGCGTTTGTGGGATAAGCCTTTTATCAAGCCGCTAGATTCTGCTATCACTAGCCCTTATGGGAGTGCTAGAATCTTTAATGGCAAGGTTAATAGCTACCACGGCGGCACAGATTTACGCGCCAGTATTGGCACACCTATCCTTGCTACAAATGACGGAAAAGTAGCCCTCGTGCAGGATCGCTACCTTTCAGGCAAATCAATCTACATTGATCACGGCTCTAGCGTGTATAGTGTGTATTTTCACCTTGATGAATTCCTAGTCAAGCAAGGGGATATGGTAAAGCAAGGGCAAGTCATTGCCAAAAGTGGCGATACAGGACGCGTAAGTGGGGCGCATTTGCATTTTGGCATTGTGATAAATGGCACAAATGTTGATGCAATGGACTTTATTGAACAAGTCAATGCGTTGTTTTAATAAAAATAAAAGGAGATTTATGCAGATTCTAATCACAGGAGCAGATGGCTTTATCGGCTCTCATCTTACACAAGCCCTTTATGAGCAAAGCAAAATACAAGATTCAGTATTTTTTAACGCAAAAATTAAGGCGTTAAGCTTATATAATTCCTTTAACTCGTGGGGTTGGCTTGAAGATATTGATTGTTTGGATTCTATTGAAGTGATAAGTGGCGATATACGCGACCCGCATTTTTGTAAGCATATTTGTAAAGGTGTGGATATGGTATTTCATCTTGCCGCACTCATCGCCATTCCCTATTCTTATGTTGCACCAGATAGCTATGTGGATACTAATATCAAAGGCACACTCAATATCTGCCAAGCTGCACTAGATTCAGGTGTGAAACGCATTATCCACACAAGCACAAGCGAAGTCTATGGCACGGCACAATATGTCCCCATTGATGAAAAGCACCCATTACAACCTCAAAGCCCATATTCCGCAAGTAAAATCGGTGCAGATGCCATTGCAATGAGTTTTCATAACGCCTTTTGTCTGCCCCTTACCATAGCACGACCCTTTAATACCTATGGACCAAGGCAGAGTGCAAGGGCGGTTATCCCAACTATCATTACGCAAATTGCCAATGGGGCAAAGCAGATTAAGCTAGGCGACACGACGCCAACGCGGGATTTTAACTATGTCAAAGATACTTGTGCGGGATTTATCGCTCTAGCCTTAGCGGAAAATACCATAGGCGAAGTTATCAATATCGGCTCAAATGCTGAAATAAGTATCCACGATACACTAGAGCTGATAAAAGAGCTAATGAAAAGTGATGTGGAATTTATCACAGAAAAGCAGAGAATCCGCCCCGAAAAGAGCGAAGTCTTCCGTTTGTGGTGTGATAATACAAAGATTCAATCTCTCACAGGCTTTAGCCCACGATACACGCTCAAAGAAGGCTTACAGGAAACAATTGAGTGGTTTTCAAACCCAAATAATCTTGCTAAATACAAAAGTGATATTTACAATATCTAAAAAAATCCAAAGGAGAAAAAATGCCAACTTCACAAAACACAAACCCCACACAAAATGTCAATAGTGGAGAAACGAATCGCCCAAAAGTGAATCTCGCCACCTTGCTAGATTCTAATAAAATTATTCCACATTATGAAAGCATAAGAGAGAGAATTTTAACGGGGGGGGGGGATATACTAAACTCTTTACCACCCATTGCTGCGGAATTTCACTGGTGTGCGAGCTGTAATTACAACTGCGTACATTGTAGCTACGGACAAAGACGCCAAAACAAATCCCGCCTAAGCCCCGAAGTCATCACCCAAACAATCAAAGACTTAAGCTCCCTTGGCACAAAAGCCGCCTATATCTCCGGTGGTGGAGAACCAACTACCCTTAGCAAATGGCACGATTATGCTCAAATGATGCTAGATTCACAAATGGAAGTAGCCCTTATCACAAATTCTGTGGCGATTAAGCCTGAGCATTATAAGCTCTTGCGACAATTTAACTACATTGCCGTGTCAGTGTATTCCACAAAAGAGGAGCAGTATAAGGCAATCGTGGGAGCTAATCATTTTGAGGGGCAATTCTCACTGCCCAAAAAGCTAAAAGATCAAGATTCTAAACTCATCGTTGGGGCAAGATGTGTCATCAATGGCATTAATTACCAAGAGATTTTTAACACCTACAAAAAGGCTATGGAAGAGGGCTTTGATTATATTATCTTTATCCCTGCGGTGGATTATGAGAAACGCTCCATTAATTTGAGTGAAGAGCAAAAGCAAAGTGTATTAAAGCAGATAGAAAATGGACTTTCACACATAAACCCCGCCACGACAAATCTTATTAATGTCAAAAATAATGGTGTGGGGCATTATGGCAGCACATACCTGCCTAAACTCCAAAAAAGCGTGTTATGCAACGCCATTGCTATGCGGAGCAATGTATTTATAAACTATGATGGCGAAGTGTATCTCTGCCAACCCCTTATAGGCAACAAAGAATATAGCCTAGGCAATCTTAACGAGCAGAGATTTTTAGACTTATGGAATGCAAAAAGACATAATGAAGCGATTGCCAAGCTACACGAGAAATTTGCCAAAGGTGCGTGTGAAAACTGCCGAGCTATATCCTATAATGTAGCGATTGATACATTGCTCCAAGGCAATAAACCTGCTATAATCCCAA
Organism: Helicobacter cinaedi PAGU611; assembly: GCF_000284635.1. Classification (NCBI taxonomy): domain Bacteria; kingdom Pseudomonadati; phylum Campylobacterota; class Epsilonproteobacteria; order Campylobacterales; family Helicobacteraceae; genus Helicobacter; species Helicobacter cinaedi. Next base: position 1,149,676 of record NC_017761.1, read on the forward strand.
GCGATAATTTTCTCTAAGATAGTTTTTTTGCTACAATACCAGATTATTGCACGATAACAACACAAAAAGGGGTTAGAATCTATGGGTTCTATGAGTGATTTTAATGATATTTTTAGCTTTATCCGTGAGCTTTATGATAGTCCGCAGGGCTTTATCCCATTACACGAGCCACGATTTATGGGGAATGAGAAGGCATATCTTTTAGAATGTATTGATAGCGGCTTTGTCTCAAGTGTAGGGGCGTTTGTAGATTCATTTGAAAAGGAAATTGCCAAGTTTTGCTCTAGTAAATACGCCATAGCCGCCACAAATGGCACTTCAGCCCTACACGCTACACTTCACGCCCTGAATGTCAATGCAGAATGCGAAGTGATAACCCAGCCCCTAAGCTTTATCGCCACAAGCAACGCCATTGCCTACACGGGAGCCGCTCCGGTATATATTGATGTGGATTTAGACACAATGGGACTATCCCCACTCTCACTCAAAGCCTTTTTAGAATCTTATGCAATAAAAAAGGGGGGCGTTACCTACAACAAGCAAAGTGGCAAGATTCTTAAAGCCTGTGTGCCAATGCACACCTTTGGACACCCTGCAAGAATCCAAGAGATTAAAGCAATATGCGATGAATGGGGGATTTTACTCATTGAAGATAGTGCGGAGAGCTTAGGGAGCTATGTATGCCACACAGATTCTCAAAAGAGTAAAGATTCACAAATCCACACCGGCACCTTTGGAATCTGCGGAATCCTTAGCTTCAATGGTAACAAAACCATAACCTGCGGTGGCGGTGGGGCGATTCTTACCCAAGATGAAGCATTAGCAAAAAAGCTTAAGCACCTTACCACCACGGCTAAAATCCCCCACCCTTACGAGTATAAACACGATATGCTAGGTTTCAATTATCGTCTTCCAAATATCAACGCAGCCCTAGCCCTAGCTCAAATAGAGCAGCTCCCAGCATTTTTACGCGATAAGCAAGACATTGCTAAAGAATATGAAGCGTTTTTTGCTACGCAATTACATTGTAGCTTTATAGGTGCTAGAGTAGGCACACAGCCTAATTTTTGGCTTAATGCCCTACTACTAGATTCCAAATCTTTGCGTGATGAGTTTTTAAAGCAGAGCAACGCTCAAGGCATTATGACACGCCCTATTTGGAAGCTTAATAATGAACTTAATATGTATCGCCACTGCCAAAGCGATGAGCTAAAAAATGCCAGATTCTTGCGTGATAGGATTGTCAATATCCCAAGCAGTGCGAGAATCCATAGCCTTAAAAAGTCTAGCTGATGGCTAAAAGATTCCACATACTTCATCATATTAAGCCAAAGCTTGTGCTTATCGGCGGTGGCGGACACGCTAGGGCTTGTATTGATGTGATAGAGAAGGAAAATCGCTTTAAGATTTGTGGCATTGTAGATTCTAATGCCTTACAAAATGGCATTAGCGAAGTGCTAGGCTACCCTATACTTGGCGGAGATGAATTGCTAGAATCTTTATATACTCAAGTCAAAATCGCCTTTATCGCCCTTGGACAGATTAAAACGCCAACTCACAGAATGCGTATTTACCAAAATCTTAAAACCATAGGCTATAATCTCCCCACTATCATATCCCCACTTGCCTATATCGCAAAGGGAGTGAATCTTAAGGAGGGAAGTATCATTATGCACCACGCCCTTGTGAATGCGAATGCAAAAATCGGCACAGCTTGTATCATTAACTCCAAAGCCCTTGTAGAACACGACTGCGTTGTAGAAGATTTTTGTCATCTCTCCACCGCAAGTGTCATCAATGGTAACTGCCACATCGGCGAAGGAAGTTTTTTAGGGAGCAATATGATTTTAGCTCACAATACCGCTGTTGCACCAAACTCTCTGCTTTATAACAATCCGCTAGAAGTTTCACAAAATATCTCTCGCATAAGCCCAAGCCTAGCCAACAAAAGCAATTCGCAAAGTAGTTTGCAAGAATCCACCACGCATTATTCCAATAAGAATCTCTCTTTACAAATAGATAAAAATTTAACGGGGGGGGGGATAGAATAAAATATCTCTATCCTTGTAACTCCAGCTTTTCTTTCTTTAGATTCCAAGCAATATCTTTTTACCCTTTCTCAAAACATATCACTTCATCTTATCCTGTAAAGATTGCTGTATGAGTGGATTTTACAGCATAAATGAACTCCTAGACTTAGGCATAAAGATTCCAAAAAATCCAAAAAATATTTTTATCTCAAAAAAAGCAAGTCTCTATAACGCAGAACGCATAAGTGTGGGGAATTATGTCCGCATTGATGACTTTGCGATTTTAAGCGGAAATATACAAATAGGTAGCTTTATCCATATAGGAGCGTGGGCTAGCCTCTCTGGTGGGGAAGCTGGCATTGTGCTGGAAGATTTTTGCGGTCTTTCGCAACGCGTAAGCCTTTTTAGCTCAAGTGATGATTATAGTGGGAAAAGCCTAACCAATCCTATGATACCCTCAAATTTTAAAAGCGTTAGCACCTCTAAGATTGTCCTACAAAAGCATTGTATCGTGGGAGCTGGAAGCGTGATTCTACCCTCAAGCAAAGGCTTAAGTGAGGGAGTGAGTGTGGGGGCTTTAAGCCTTGTTGTTCGCCCTACAAAACCTTTTGGAATCTACTTTGGCAACCCTGCAAAAAGAATCTTGGAGAGAAGCAAAAATATCCTCACACTTGAAAAAGAATTTTTAAAATCTTTAAAGAGTGAATTTTTAACGGGGGGGGGGGATAAACTAAAGCTTTTTTCACATAATATTCATAATATTCACTCTCTCATAACCCTACAAGATTCAAAGAGCATTATCTCAAGGAGAAGTGCCTAATGTCTCTTTGCAATCTTACTCCCAATACTCATCAAAAATTTTTATTCGTCGGCAATCGCCTTGAAGTATTGCAAGCTATGCTTCAAACTTGCCACAATCTCACTATTTGTATGCAGTCTCAAACCTATGCCGCACACACCTTGCAAACAAGCCTCTCTCCAAAATACAAAAAGCATTGTTATGAATTTTCATCAAAAAAAGAGCTTTTAGCCCTTGTGCAAAGCCTAGAATTTGATGTGCTAGTCTCCAATGGCTGCCCTTACATTCTGCCTATATCGCAGATTCAAAAGCCACATCAAATTTTTATTAACTGCCACCCATCTTTACTACCAAATCTCAAAGGCAACCACCCCATTAATGGAGCGATTTTGTTTCATCAGCCAAGTGGGGCAACTTGCCATATAATGACTAATGAGATTGATTCTGGGGCGATTATCTCGCAAGTGCCTGTTTATAATGATGATAACATATCTCTACCACTGCTTTATCAAATGTGCTTTTTAGCCGAAAAAGAAGCCTTTCTCCTTGCTATGCAAAGGGATTTCAAGCCTGATGAAAACTTTTTATCTCATAGCACTCCACCCATTCCCTACTACACACGGGCAAATTCCCATTTAGAGCTTGACTTTCATACACAAAGCACCCAGCATATTATTGATACCATAAAAGCCTTTGCTATGCAGACACAAGGAGCATATCTCAAATGCAATTCTTCTGTGCGTTTCATAGATGCAAAGCTCATTTCCAATCCATTCCTTGAAAGGACATTTGAGCAATCTCGCCTTAATGATATACTGCTTTCTTTTGACAATCACATACTTTGCAAACGAGAAGAGGGCTTTTTGCAACTCACCCTAGCAAACAAAAGCAAGATTCCACAGTCCCTAACAAAAAATGCTTGTGATATAAAATCCCAAACCTGCATTACAGATTCACACACTTACAACATTTCACATCACTGCAACATCCCACAAACAACAATCAAGGCAAATATGGAATCTAGCCACGCACAAACAAGCATTTTTAGCCAAGATTCTTATGCTAAAGCCCTTTTAGAACCACTCTTATATAATCAAAAGCAGATTTTTCACTTCTCATACACGCAAGGCAGTGATTTTTTCTCTAACACCGCCATCATAGAGCCAATACCCAACACACCCTACTTTGATATGAGCTCCCCCTATGGCTATGGTGGATATTTTAGCAACTCTAGCGACATAAACTTTTTACGCAATGCCCTAGAAGCACAAGCACAAGAAGCAAGGAAAAGAAACATTATCGCTGAGTTTATCCGCTTTCACCCACATTTTAGCTCCACACCGCATTTTGCTCATTTGCTTGATTTTTTTGATAATACAAGAGAGATTATAGCCACAACTACGGACACACAAGCAAGATGGCAAAGCTATTCTTCAAGGCTTAGAGGGAAACTTAGAAAATCACTTCAAGCCTTGCAAGTAAGCCAAAGCTACGATACAGAGCTTTTTCACACACTTTATACGCAAACAATGCAACGCAACAACGCAGATAAGTTTTATTTCTTTGATATAGCCTATTTTAAAACCCTGCTCCAAATGCCCCAATGCGTAATGCTACAAGCCACATTTGAAGGCAAAATTGCCGCAATGGGAATCTTTTTATTTGATTCCTTATGCGGATACTATCACTTAGGGGCGAATGCCGATATTTCACTTGATAAGAATCTTAATGCTATGGGAGCGTTGTTTGAACACTTCTTTGAAATCGCAAAAGATAAGGGCATATCCCAATGTATCCTAGGCGGTGGCAGAGGGAACGATAAGCAAGATTCTCTTTTTGTTTTTAAAAAGCAATTTAGCACACATATTTTACCTTTCACAATCGGTGGCAAAATCTATGACAAGCAAATTTATCAAACCCTAAAGGCAAATACAGAATCTACAATATTCCTAGCCTATCGTATAAGCCAAGATTCACACAAAGTAGCAGATAAGGAAATTGCACGGGGGGGGGGGCAGTATGGATTTATATACCGATTCGGCTTTGGATTTTTCTGCGGATTCAATTTTGGATTCAACCACAACCCCAGATTCAGCTTCTGCTTCAACGGATTCAACGCCACACCAGAGCTAAGATTCAAGGCAGTAGCAAAGGCAAAAGCCCTGCCCTATTTACGCACTGCTTATACTCCCCTATCTATCCCTACCATAGATTCAAAGCCAAAGCCTTTAAGGAAAGCCTATGCGTAGCCTAGCTCCACTCAAAATAGGCTACTTCGCCGATGGTATTTGGTCGCATAATGCCTTTAGAAAAATCATCGCACACAAAGACTTTTGTGTCTGCTTTATCACACCGCGATTTGACAGCACCGATGAGACTTTGCATAACTTTGCTAAAACGCATAATATCCCCTATATCAAAGCTCAAAATATCAATTCGCCCGAGTTTTTAGCCCAAATAGAATCTTTTGAGTGTGATATTTTTGTCTCAATGAGCTTTAATCAAATCTTTAAAGAACCGCTTATCTCCACGCCTAGGCTTCATACCATTAACTGCCACGCTGGGAAGCTACCCTTTTATCGTGGGCGGAATATCCTAAATTGGGCGTTAATCAATGATGAAAAGGAATTTGGCATTAGTGTGCATTATGTGGATAGTGGGATTGACACGGGCGATTTGATTTTGCAACGCACTTATCCCATAAATGACAAAGATGACTACTCTACACTTTTACGCACAGCCCACACAGAGTGTGCGGAAGTATTATTTGATGCACTTTGTCTTTTGCAGAGCGGCAAAGCGGAGCGGATACCACAAAGACATATCCACGAGATTGGATTCTACTGCCCTGCTAGAGTGAAGGGCGATGAGTGGATTAACTGGCACAAGACTTCAAGGGAGATTTTTAACTTTATCCGTGCGTTAAACGCCCCAGATTTAGGAGCTAAAACTCGCACAAACACCCAAGAGCTACGCATTTTTAAAGCCCAAGAGATTAAAAATACTCCGCATTATATCGCCACACCCGGTTGTGTTGTAGGCATAGAAAAAACCTTACAAAATCCCCTAGAATCTGCCACACAAGATTCTACAATGCACGATTCTATCACGGCAGAATCCGCCACGCAAAATGCTATGATACTGCCACATCTCATTATCAAAACGCTAGATTCTACATTACGCATTACGCACTATCAATGTGCCAAAGCACTTAAAATCGGCGACAGGCTATTAAGTGATATTTTAACGGGGGGGGGGGATAAAACTCTAATTTTTTATCTCTCATCTTCTCCCATTATTTCTTATCTTTTCTTTATTGCTATGGGCGTGTTTTATCACAAATTTATTACCCTTTTTTCTACTTTTACATCTTTATTCAATACTGCTTGTTTCAATCTTATTTTAAGGAGCAAAAAATGCAAACACAAATCCAATCATTAATCTATAAAACTCTCCAATCTCTAGCAGATGAGCTAGAGAATGAGAATCTAAAAAATCCAACACTTGAAACAAAAATCTATGGGATTGAGGGCAATTTAGATTCTCTAGCCCTTGTAAGCTTTATTGCCGACTTAGAGGAAATGTTAGCAGATGAACTCAATCTTAATCTTATCCTAGCTGATGAAAAGACAATGAGCGGAAGAAACTCGCCTTTTAAAGATGTCGCTACCCTAAGTGCCTATATCCTAGAAAAAAGTCAAAGCAATGCCTAGAGTCATACTTATCACAGGGACACGCAAGGGCATAGGCAGGGATTTAAGCGAGTATTACTTAAATAAAGGCGATATTGTGTGTGGCTGTTCGCGGACACAAAGCAATTTAGAGCATAAAAATTACAGACATTTCACCCTTGATGTGAGCGATGAAAATGCGGTTGTAAATATGGTAAGGGCTGTGAAAAAGGAATTTGGCACAATTGATGTATTGCTAAATAATGCCGGAATTGCTTCTATGAATCATATCCTTACTACACCACTAAAAACTATGCAAAATATCTTTAACACAAATGTGTTTGGTAGCTTTCTTTTCTTACGAGAAGTCTCAAAGGTTATGGTGCAAAATTATAAAAAGCGTATAAAGGATTTAGAATCTAAGGGGCTAGATTCTAAAAATAATGCGAAAAATGCCATTGCGGAAGCGGTTTGTGATGATTTTAAAGAATCTGCAATCTTAGATTCTAACAATAAGGATTCTACTGCGGAAGGATTTTTGAGTGATTTTAGTGGTTTTACTAAAGAAAGCATAGCTTTTGGAGCGAAAGGTGAAGGGAGTTTATTAAACATAAATGACCGAGCCTTGAGCGAACAATCCGCTAAAAGCACCAAAAAGCCGACGCAAACAACGCAAATGCCCTATCGTATCGTAAATTTCGCCACAGTCGCCACCCCCTTACGCCTAGAGGGAGAAGCCGCCTATGCCGCTTCAAAAGCCGCACTAGTCAATCTCACACAAGTGTGTGCTAAGGAACTAAGCGAGTTTGGCATTACCATAAATGCCGTTGGTCCCACACCTGTGCCAACGGATTTAATCAAAAATGTCCCTAAAGCAAAGATGGACGCCCTTTTAAATCAACAAGCCATCAAACGATTTGGTGAGTTTAGAGATGTGCTAAATGCCATTGAGTTTTTCTTAGATGAAAAAAGTGATTTTATCACCGCACAAGTCATTTATCTTGGAGGCGTAAATGCGTAGTGATTCTTATAATTTCACGCACCCATTCTTACGCAAGATTGAGAGTTTTAAGCAAGATTCTATATGTCTTATTGCACAAGATCAAAGCCACACTTATGGGGAGCTTTTAGATTCTACACGCAATGCCCTAAATTTACTCAATAGCATAAAGGCAAATAGTGTCATTGGCATTATCGGTGATTATGATTTAAAGACTTTAGCCTTTTTCCTAGCGTGTGTAGAAAAGGGCTTTATTGTTACGCCTCTATCTGCTTCACTTATCCCAAAAGATTCCATATTCTCTCCTATGCTTCAATCTTATATCAAAGAGGGGCAAATAGACTATCTTTTCTATAATAACACCTTGCATTCTACGCGTAGCATAGACAAAAAACACAGCATTATCGCTTCCTTGCAGGCAAATCACACAAGCGGATTAATCCTTTTTTCAAGCGGTAGCACAGGCAAACCCAAAGCCATAGTGCATAATCTAAACACCTTGCTTCAAGGTTTTTTAGAGAAAAAGCCAAAGCGTATAAATATCTTATTATTCCTTATGTTTGATCATATAGGTGGGCTAAATACGCTTTTTAATGTGCTAAGTCTTGGGGCGTGTGGCATTACTCTAAAAAATCGCAAAGATATGCAAGAGATTGCAAAAAGTATTCAAGATTACAAAATCGCCCTTTTACCCGCTAGTCCTAGTTTGCTTCATCTCTTTTTGCTTTCAAACCCAACGCAGCTTTATGATTTAAGCTCACTAAGGCTTATTACCTATGGCACAGAAAAAATGTCAGATTCTCTTTTAGCAAAGCTTAAAAACGCTTTTCCAAAAGTGCGATTTCATCAAACATTTGGAGCAAGTGAGATAGGTATCACGCAGACTACAACAAAGGATAATTTTATCCACCTTGATAATATGGAATATAAGATTGTAAATAATGAGCTTTTTATCAAATCCCACACAAACGCACTAGGCTATCTTAATAGTGATAATAGTGTGTTTGATAATGAAGGCTACTTTGCTACTGGAGATTTAGTAGAAGTAAAAACTATTAATGGGGAAGAGTATATAAAGATTATAGGCAGGGCAAAAGAAGTTATCAATGTGGGTGGAGAGAAAGTTATCCCACAAGAAGTTGAGGGAGTGCTATTACAGATTCCATTTATAAGTGATTGTGTTGTATATGGGGAATCTAATGCGATTACAGGGCAAAGTGTAAGTGTAAAGGTGGTGTTAGATTCTAATCATTACATAAAATCTAGCAAAGCAGAATCTGCAAACTTAGATTCTAAAAACACAGACAGCAACACTGCGGAAGTATCTTTGAGTGATTTTTAGTGGTTTTCAAAGCAAAGGCGAAGGGAGTTACCTAAGGGGTAATGACCGAGCCTTGAGTGCAGAATCCGCTAAAAGCACCAAAGAGACAACGCAGGTAACGCAGAATCTAGAATTAAAAAAATACATAAGAACTTTCTGCAAAGACAAACTTGCCCCCTTTAAGATTCCAAGTAAAGTCATCGTTGTGGAATCTTTGGAAGTGAGCGAGAGATTCAAGAAATTGCGACTTACTAATGGGGGGGGGGTAACACTCTATGAGTCCTATTATTATGCAATCTATCGTTATAAATCTTTATCATTTCGCCATATCTCTATATGTGAGAATTTACAATGTGCGTAAGTTCATTTATGCACAAAATGTCGTGCTATGGCGACAAAAATGCCTTAATACTCAACGACACACCCTACACTTATGCGGAGCTTTGCAAGAAAATGTCAGCCTTTAGTCTTTCTCAAACTATGCTTACAATCCCAAATAATGCAGTGATAGCACTTAGGGGGGATTATAGCCTTTCTTATATCATAGCATTTTTGGCTTTATGCAAAAAGCAGTGTATTATAGCCCCCTTACTTCCACGAAATATTGACATTTCGCTACAAGATTTTGGGGTAGAGTTTGTATTAGATACACAAGAAAACAAGCTAGATTCTATTAGTCCAAAATCACATAGTTTGCTTGATAGTTTAAAAAAGCAAAATAATGGCGGATTAATCCTTTTTTCAAGCGGTAGCACAGGCAAACCCAAAGCCATAGTGCATAATCTAAATACACTTTTAGAATCTTATTGTAATAAAAGGCAAAATCCATTGCGTATAATGAGTGTATATTTGCCAGACCATATCGCAGGGATTGATGTAATGCTAAATACCTTTGGGGGTGGTGGAAGCCTTATTATCCCAAAAGAGCGAAGTCCGCAGTGGATTCTAGAATCTTTACAAAAACATAAAGTAGAGATTTTACCTACTTCGCCGACATTATTGCGACTTTTGCTTGTTGCTGGATTAGGCAATTATGATTTAACTCATTTAAAGCTAGTCATTTATGGAAGCGAAAAAATGTCTTCAAAACTTTTAGAATCTTTGCAACAAGCCCTGCCGCACACAAGATTCAAGCAAAGCTTTGGGACAAGTGAGACAAATGCCATTAAAACCAAACAAACAGATGAGAGCGACTTCGCAGAGTTTTTTAGAATCATAAATGCAGGCTACAAGATAGTGGATAATATACTCTATCTTAAATCCCACACAAACGCACTAGGCTATCTTAATAGTGATAATAGTGTGTTTGATAATGAAGGCTACTTTGCTACTGGAGATTTAGTAGAAGTAAAAACTATTAATGGGGAAGAGTATATAAAGATTATAGGCAGGGCAAAAGAAGTTATCAATGTGGGTGGAGAGAAAGTTATCCCACAAGAAGTTGAGGGAGTGCTATTACAGATTCCATTTATAAGTGATTGTGTTGTATATGGGGAATCTAATGCGATTACAGGGCAAAGTGTAAGTGTAAAGGTGGTGTTAGATTCTAATCATTACATAAAATCTAGCAAAGCAGAATCTGCAAACTTAGATTCTAAAAACACAGACAGCAACACTGCGGAAGTATCTTTGAGTGATTTTAGTGGTTTTCAAAGCAAAGGCGAAGGGAGTTACCTAAGGGGTAATGACCGAGCCTTGAGTGCAGAATCCGCTAAAAGCACCAAAGAGACAACGCAGGTAACGCAGAATCTAGAATTAAAAAAATACATAAGAACTTTCTGCAAAGACAAACTTGCCCCCTTTAAGATTCCAAGTAAAGTCATCGTTGTGGAATCTTTGGAAGTGAGCGAGAGATTGAAAAGGAAAAGAGGGTGAGAATGCACAACACGATAAAGTATAATATAGACGGTTTTTACACTATCAATGAACTCCTAGACTTAGGCATAAAGATTCCAAAAAATCCAAAAAATATTTTTATCTCAAAAAAAGCAAGTCTCTATAACGCAGAACGCATAAGTGTGGGGAATTATGTCCGCATTGATGACTTTGCGATTTTAAGCGGAAATATACAAATAGGTAGCTTTATCCATATAGGAGCGTGGGCTAGCCTCTCTGGTGGGGAAGCTGGCATTGTGCTGGAAGATTTTTGCGGTCTTTCGCAACGCGTAAGCCTTTTTAGCTCAAGTGATGATTATAGTGGGAAAAGCCTAACCAATCCTATGATACCCTCAAATTTTAAAAGCGTTAGCACCTCTAAGATTGTCCTACAAAAGCATTGTATCGTGGGAGCTGGAAGCGTGATTCTACCCTCAAGCAAAGGCTTAAGTGAGGGAGTGAGTGTGGGGGCTTTAAGCCTTGTTGTTCGCCCTACAAAACCTTTTGGAATCTACTTTGGCAACCCTGCAAAAAGAATCTTGGAGAGAAGCAAAAATATCCTCACACTTGAAAAAGAATTTTTAAAATCTTTAAAGAGTGAATTTTTAACGGGGGGGGCAGTAACACTTCCTTTTATAAACCCTCTTATCTCTTTTGCAAGACTAAGCACCCATTTACAAAGCCCTTATGTGCTTAAGGGGGCGGCGTGAAAGCGACTTTTCATAACACAAGCATAAAAGGCATTTACACCATTGTGCCACCAAAGGTTATAGACATAGATTCCGAGCTTGACACCATTTACAAAGGTGATAAAAAGGGCTTAGAGCGGATTAAAAAAGTCATAGGCTTACAAACTCGCCATATCGCTGAAAAGCACATTACCGCAAGTGATTTAGGACTGCAAGCGGCTACAAGACTTTTAGAATCTCTTAATGTGGAAAGAGAGAGCATTGATGCGCTTATTTTTGTAACGCAAAGCCCTGATTACTTTTGCCCAGCAAGTGCGTGCTATTTGCAAGGCAAACTCGGCTTAAGTCAATCCTGCCTTAGCTTTGATATAAATCAAGCCTGTGCGGGCTATCTCTATGGACTATATGTAGCTCATAGTCTGTGCGATAGCGGTGGGGCAAATCGTGTGCTACTTATCGTTGGCGATACTTTAAGCAAGTTTGTTAATCCACTAGATTCTAATCTAGCACCGATGATGGGGGATGGGGTTAGTGCGACATTGCTAGAACGCAATTTAGCTAGGCATTCAGCTTGTGGCGACTTTTTGGGGAATGCGGCGGACGCTTCATTGCGGCGTATGTCTAATTTGCAAGTGTGGATTTCGCCTACGGCTACATCGCCTCATTCGCTTACCTTGCATAACCCCAAAAATTCACTCACAATCTTAGAATGCCAAGACTCTAGCGATACAGAATCTCAAGCAGATTCTACACACCAAGATCCCAGCAATTCTAAGATTTTTGATGAGAAATGTGGGTTGCAAGGAAAATCGCAAGGGAGTTACCTAAGCGGAGACCTGTGCGATTTTTCGCAGCTCCCGCATTTATCGCAAAACGAAGTTTCTTTAGAAAAAGCTGAATTGCAAAAAGAGCATTATTTTGAATTGGGCAGCGATGGTTCTAAGTTCCACCAACTCATAATCCCACAAGGTGCGTGTAGAATCCCAACAAAAGAGATTATTACAGATTCTAAAGTATGGGAAACAAGCGAGAGCCGAAGTCTTAAAGACTTATATATGGACGGGGCAGAGATTTTTAGCTTTGCGGTTTCTACCTATCCAAAGACATTTCAGGGCATTATAGATTACGCACAATGTGATAAAGACAGAATTGATTACTTCTTTTTCCATCAGGCAAATAAATATATTGTGGATAATATCACGCGAAGTTTAGGGCTGCCAAAAGAGAAAGTCCCAAACACCACGACTAACAAATACGGCAATCTTAGTGGCTGCTCAATCCCAGCGACAATATGCGACACTCTAGCAGAGTTAGCGAGTAATGGGCTAGATTCGCCTTTAAGGGTGCATTTAGCAGGATTTGGTGCGGGACTAGCGTGGGGCAATGCGGTGGTAACGCTAGATAAAGGATTTAAATGCCAAAAGGTAGGGGTTTATGAGTAACTGCATTGTCTTTTGGGGGTATTCAGTATTGAGCGATAAATCGGCGATTTGCAAGTGTGGATTTGTTGCTTTGCAACTGCATCTACATTCGCTAACTTCGGCACTTACACCAAGCAAGCTTCTTGCTTCTGCTTCGCAAAGCCACGATTTACTAAAGAAACCTGTTACGACTTTGCCTTTCACCGCTTCGCTGATTTTTTCATCTCAATCCTTAGAGTGCCAAGATTCCAAAAAAGTGGAATCTAGCAATACGGATTCTAAGTTTTGTCATACCGAGCCTTTAGGCGAAGTATCTAAAATTTTACAATCCAAAAGAGATTTTTCGCCTTTTTCAAAGACTCACACGAGCGAAACTCTTGCCCACACTTACAAATATGACAAGAATCTAGATTCTTACCCAAATGGGCGGGTGCAGGGCATAGGGGTGCAAAAAGCAGAAAAACTAAAATCCACTGCAAATATAGATTCCATATATAACACAAGCCAAATCACACAGAATCTAGATTCTATAAATTTTGCACCCTTACACCCTGCACCCACCCAATTAGCAGGGAATCTAAAATCTAAAAACACACAATCCACACAAAATCTAAAAATGTTACATAATCTTTGCAGTCAAAGATTTACAAAAGCTGACTTTAAAGATTATGCAACTTTGCATAAACACTTAACAACACTGCGGAAGTATCTTGGAGTGATTTTAAGTGTTTTCAAAGCAAAGGCGAAAGGAGTTACCTAAAGGGTAATGACCGAGCCTTGAGTGCAGAATCACTTAAAAGCGTCAAAGAAACAATGCAGAGACACAAATTTCAACATTAAAGGATACACAATGACACAACAAGACTTTTTGGCACACATCGCTGATGCGATACAAAGAGATGAGCCATTAACGCCAGATATGCCCTTAGATTCTATTGAAGAATACGACAGCCTAGCCATTGTCTCACTCATCGCCCTATTTGAAAATCTCTTTGCTATGCAAGTAAGCGGCAATGCTCTGCATAATTGCAAAAGTGTAAGCGACATAATCGCTTTAGCACAAGATAAGTTAGAAGGCTAAATATGTTTCAAAAAGATTGTTTTAGCAATAAACGCTTTTTAATCACAGGGGCTAGTAGCGGCTTAGGTGCGGCGATTGCATTAGAGCTAAACGCACTTGGTGCAGAGGTTATAGCACTAGCAAGGGATAGCAAAAAGCTAGAATCTAAAAGGGAAAAAGCTCTGTATAAAGAGCGGTTTATCCCTATTTCAAAGGATATTAGCGAATATGTATCTTTGGATAAGTGGGCTTTGAATCTCGCTAAAGAATATGGCAGCTTTGATGGCGCGGTGCTATCTGCTGGTCTCCAGCAGACAGCACCGATTTCATCGGTGCTGTCTGTGGAAAACGCCACAGCGATTTTTAATGTCAATTATTTTGGGAATTTACAGATTCTAAAAGGGCTGCTAGATAAAAGGGCAAAAAGTGTAGATAAGGCGTCTTTTGTGTGGATTAGCTCAAATGCAAGTGTGAAAGCACAAAAGGGCTTATCTAACTATTCTGCGACAAAAGCGGGAGTAAATGCGACGGTCAAATCAATCGCGCTAGAAATCGCCCCAAAATACCGCATAAACGCCATTAGTCCGGGCTTTGTCAAAACGGAGATGATAGAATCTTGGAGTAAAATCTATGATAAAGAGTATATTGAAGCAATGGATAAAGCCTATCCGCTAGGCATAGGCAAGGTAGAGTATATTACCCCACTTGTATGCTTTCTCTTGAGTGAATCTAGCTCTTGGATAACAGGGCAGAATATCATCATTGATGGCGGCGGGAGTTTGTGATGAAAAAGTCTATACAAGCAGATACAATAACTACACTTATGCAATCCCAACGCAATGAGGGGCATTACACAGAGGCAGAGCTTAAAAAAATAGGCTTTAAAAGCTTAGGGCGAAATGTCCTTATCTCACGCAAAACAGAGATTTACGCTCCACATAAAATATCTCTAGGCAATCATATTCGTATTGATGATTTTGTGATTCTAAGTGGGGCTATAAGGCTTGGAGATTTTATCCATTTAGGAGCATTTTCAAGTATCACAGGAGGCGATGGGATAGAATCTAGCGTGAGTTTTGGGGATTTTTGCGGTATGAGCAGTTATAGCAAAATTTTTGCTACCACCGATGATTTTGCGGGAGGCTATCTCGTGGGACCTTGTGTGCCGACTATGCTAAGAAATATCAAAGGCTCCCATATTGTTTTAGAGAAGCACTGCCATATAGGAAGTCATTCGCTCGTGTTGCCAAAGAGTTATTTTTCTATCGGTGCGTCTTTGGGACCAATGAGTCTCAATATGGGGCGAAAACTAAAGCCTTGGAGCTACTATTTTGGCAACCCTGCTAAAAAAATTTATACGCTAGATTCACACGCGATTCTTCAAAAAGAATCACAAATATTTCAATCTTAATTTTAAGGAGATTCTATGGTATCAATTCCACAAACAAGTCCATTTGTAGCAATACAAAATACAAAAACTTACCCTGATACACACGCTGTATTAGAAAAGCTCAAAACAAGCACAAAGGAGATTTATATCTTTGGTGGGATTCAGGGCGGCATATCGCTGGGCTCTATGGTCCGGGATTTTTGTGATAGAAATGGTGTAGAGATAAAAGGGCATATTGTCAATAAGGCGTTTAAGAATGGGACGCATTTTAGGGGTAAGGAAGTCTTTACGCTTGAATCTTGGGATAAGTCAAAAGATGTAGCGATTATCATCGGCACAGCTGATGTGAAAGCAAAGACTAAGATTCTAAGAGAATATGGCTTTTATGACTTTTATTTTCTTAATGTCTTTAGAGATGAAGTATATTTACAAGGCTGCACTCAGGGTTTTGAAGAGTATTTTAGCTCTCATTTGCGTGAGTTTGAAACTACCTATCATCTTTTAGCCGATGATGTAAGCCGTGAAGTGATGAAAGGCTACTTACAAGATAGAATCTATAACAATTACGACACACTTGCTTCCACACGAGATTCTAAGGCATTTTTTAGTGATGTGCTAGGACTTGGCAAAAATGAAGTGATGATTGATTGTGGGGCTTATGATGGCGATACTTGCCTTGCTTTTGCAAAGCTTGTGCCAGAGTATTCACATATTTTTGCACTTGAGCCAGACACGAGCATTCTAGCAATTTTAAAGGAAAATACCGCTTCACTGCGATGCAGTATAATACCCAAGGGCGCGTCTCATAAAAAAGAGACTTTGCGATTTAGCACAAAAGATTCCGGCACTTCACACGCTGATTCAAATGGAAGTATCACAATAGAATGCGACAGCATAGACAATCTTTTGCAACTAGAGAGAGAGAGAGAGAGAACAGAGCTACTTTAAGAATCCTATAAGCTTTATCAAAATGGATATTGAAGGCGGGGAGTTAAATGCATTGCAAGGGGCAAAACACACTATTAAAACTTACAAACCAAAACTCGCCATCTGTGCCTATCACAAAAGAGAGGATTTAATCACACTGCCACAATACATTCTCTCACTTTATCCAAACTATAAGATTTTTCTAAGAAATTGCAATCCAGTGGCGGAAGATACCATTCTTTTATGTGTGCCGTAATACCTTAAGATTCTTATGCTATAATCGTCGCCCTAAATTATTCATCAAAGGAACATTATGTCAAAAGTATTAATCATCGCAGAAGCTGGTGTCAATCACAATGGCGATATAGACATCGCCAAAAAGCTTGTTGATGTCGCTGCTGAATCTGGAGCGGATATAGTGAAGTTTCAAACAGCAAAAGCAGAAAATGTCGTTAGTCGCTTCGCCAAAAAAGCAGAATATCAAATAGAAAATACAGGCAATGGTGCAGAATCTCAACTAGAGATGATACAAAAACTTGTGCTTGATGATAGTGCGTGGTCTATTCTCATAGACTACTGCAAACAAAAAAATATCAAATTTCTCTCCACACCATTTGACCTTGAGAGTGTGGATTTGCTCCATAATCTTGGATTAAAGATTTTTAAAATCCCAAGTGGCGAGATTACAAACCTCCCCTACCTACGCAAGATAGGTAAATACAATAAGCAAGTTATACTCTCCACTGGTATGGCAAATCTAGGCGAGATAGAATCTGCTATCGCTGTGCTTGTAGATTCTGGCACGAAGCGGGAGAATATCACGCTTTTACAGTGCAATACAGAATACCCAACGCCCTTTGCTGATGTAAATCTTAAAGCGATGAAAAGCCTTAAAAAAGCCTTCCGTCTGCCTGTTGGCTATTCAGATCATACGCCGGGCATTGCCATTCCTTTGGCGGCTGTGGGTATGGGAGCAAAGGTTATTGAAAAGCATTTCACGCTTGATAAAAATATGGAAGGACCTGATCATAAGGCAAGTTTAGAGCCTTGCGAGTTAAAAGCAATGGTGCAAGGCATACGCGAGATAGAATTAGCCTTAGGCGATGGGATTAAACAAACAAGTGCAAGTGAAGCAAAAAACAAGCCCATTGCTAGAAAATCAATTGTGGCAAATTGTGCGATCAAAAAAGGGGAGATTTTGAGTGAGAGCAATCTCTATACAAAGCGTCCAGCAGGGGGAATTTCCCCTATGGAATGGGATAAAGTCATTGGCACAAAAGCCGTGCGTGATTTTGAACCCGATGAAATGATAGAACTATAAGGAGCGTAAAAATGAATAATAAGAATAATATTTTAACGGGGGGGGGGCATAAGCAAAGCTCCTCTGCATTTTCAGATTCTGCATTTTCAAATCCCCATACGCAATCAAATGAGATAAATATACAATCACTTGAGATTTTAGATTCTATCCCACAATCTCAAGCTACCTACTCCACAAAAGAACATTCCCCAAACGAAGCAAATCCACAACTTAAAGCGAAAAGTACATTTGCAGACCGCCTTATTCCTCAAGGCAACTTAAAGCACGATTGGCTTTTGCTTTTTATTATCTATACGCTTGCCTTTGGGCTTATGCTTTTAAATACAAGGGGCTATTATTGGGACGATTGGGGGTTGATTGGTGATTTTAGCTTTGATTCTATGAATCAGCAATTTTTACAAAATGGCAATATATGGTATGGCTATTTTGAGTGGATTTTTATCTCACTTCAGCCCTATGGAATCCCGCTTTTTAGATTTTTTACATTTTTTAGCTTTTTTATATGTGGCTTATGCGTCTATCATATCGCTAAATCACTGCAGATTCTAAAAACCTATGAACTCTTTTTTATTGTGGTATTTTTTCTTCTACTTCCTTTTAATATCATCTCACGCAATGCCCTAATCAACGCTCCATACACATTATGCTATCTACTTTTTTTCCTAGCATTTTTCCTTGTGAGCGTGAAATCAACACAGCATATTTTAATTAGAATCTTAACACTCGCTCTGTTTTTCATCTCCTTTACGATGAATTCTTTGCTTATCTTTTATATCTTGCCCCTTGTATATCTGCTCTACACGCACAAAGCCTATACATCTTTCAAAGCCTTGTGGCTATGGGCTTTAAAGCATTTTGACTTTATATTCTTGCCTGTTGTATTTTATGCGATAAAGATTCTCTTTTTCAAGCCATATGGCTTGTATGAAGGCTATAATGCAGTAAGTGCAGGTGGATTTTTTAAAGCCTTTATTAAAACGCCTATTTTCTCCATCTCGCATCTTTTGCATACGAGCTTCTTTCTCCTTGGGAGTCTATGCGTGTTGGCAATCATTATTGGATTCTGCATTTTTATCTACCGTTTAAGATATAGGCTTTTAGCAAAACGCGACATATTCGGCATTGGGCTTGGCTTTATTATTATGTGGGCGGGTATGTTTAGCTATGTGGTTGTATTTAAATATGTAGCCTTTGATACGGTAGCAGATAGATTTGGTATTTTAGAATCTTTGGGGGCTGGGATTATTCTTGTATTTTTCGTAAATCTGCTTACAAAAAATACAAATTATAAAATGTGGATTCTAAGTATCCTTACCCTTTGTGCCTTGCATTACAATATCATTTCACAGCAAAGAGTATTTTTAGCCTATGTCAAGCAAGTGGGTGTATTTGAGCATCTTATGCAAGATTCAAAGTTTCTTAATCACGATACATTTGTTATCTATGATACAAACCGGGGTATTTATGATAATGCCTTTTATCAACTTAATGGAATCTATGCAAAGCTCTCCCATAAGAGTGATAAATTTATAAGCGGGGATTATGGGGATATACAAGAAATGGTAGAGTATTGCAAAGCCGCACCAACTTATAACTGCTGGGAATATAAGGGTGATATAAATGCCTATGACAAGATTTTCATCACAGAAAATAGAAATGAGTTTAAGCATATATATAACTTCCTAGTCGATTTGCGTTTATATGTGCTTGATATTTTTAGCCAAGATTCATTTAAGCATAAGGCAAAAAATCGCTATGAAGTAGTAGTCCTCCCGCCAGAGTCTTAAGCTTTTTACTGATATAATCACGCATACCACACACAAGGACTTCTATGCGTAAAACTCGGCGTAAAATCTGTATCATCACCGGCACTCGTGCAGAATGGGGCTTACTCGCTCCATTGGCACATAAGATTCATAATGACCAAAATCTAGAGCTTCAAATCATCGCCACAGGAATGCACCTTAGCACAGAGTTTGGACTGACTTATCGTGATATTACCTTGCCTATTAATAAAAAATGTGAGATTCTATTAAGCTCTGATACGCCCATCGGGCTTTGCAAGGCTATGGGACTAGCTCAAATCTCTATATGTGAGGCTTATAACGAGCTAAAGCCTGATATTATTGTCGTGTTAGGGGATAGATATGAGATTTTTGCCTGTGTGGCAAGTGCGATGATATGTCGCATACCTGTGGCACATTTGCACGGCGGGGAAGCCACAGAAGGACTGATTGATGAGGCAATACGCCATAGCATTACAAAGATGAGTCATCTTCACTTTGTCGCCACAGAGCCTTATAAAAAGCGTGTGATTCAGCTAGGCGAAAACCCATCGCGTGTGTTTAATGTCGGCGGATTTGGGATTGACAACATCATATCGCTTGATTTTTTAGATAAGCCAAGTTTAGAATCTAGCCTTAATTTTAAGCTAAGAGATAAAAATTTCCTTATCACATTCCACCCCGTAACGCTTGAAAACGCCACCGCACAAGAGCAGTTTAAAGCATTGCTTGATGCCCTAAAATCGCTATCAACCAGCTATGACATAGGCTATATTTTCACAAAGGCAAATGCCGATACCGATGGACGCATTATAAATGAAATGATTGATGAGTTTGTTCGCACACATAGTAATGCTATCGCCTTTACTTCAATGGGGCAGCTGCGGTATCTTAGCACAATGCGATTTGTAAATGCGGTGGTGGGGAATAGCTCAAGTGGGCTAGGCGAAGCCCCAAGCTTTAAAGTCGCTACAATCAATATCGGCGATAGGCAAAAGGGGCGGATTAAGGCAGATTCTGTGATTGATTGTAAGCCAAGCTATGAAGAGATTTTACAAAGCTGTGAATATGCGATGAGTGGGGAGTTTCAAGCTATTTTACAAAATGTGAAAAATCCCTATGGGGAGGGTGGGGCTAGTCAAAAAACACTTGAAATCTTAAAAAGCTACCCACTTGAAGGGGTTTTGAAAAAGGCATTTTATGATGTGGATTTTTAGAATCTTAAACTCCCAAATTCACGCAAAATAAACTCGCACAAAATCAGCAAAGTAAAATAAGTAAATAAAACTATGCTACAATACTAAAATCTTACACAAAGGCAGTTATTTGAAAATCTTTTTTATAGGTTGCGTTGAGTTTTCATACATATCACTTCACACACTCATCACAAGATTCCACATTCACAACAAGCTTGAAATTGTAGGTGTGGCGACAAAGGAGCATTCCGCATTCAATGCTGATTTTTGTAATCTCGCTCCATTATGTGAAGAATCTCACATTCCTTTCATATACACAAAAGATATTAACTCCCCTGCCACGCTTGATTTTATTCATTCTTGTAAGCCTGATGTGATTTATTGCTTTGGCTGGAGTTCACTTATCAAAAAAGAGCTTTTAGATTCTTATCCTATTATTGGCTATCACCCTGCTGCATTGCCGCATAATCGCGGACGCCACCCTATCATTTGGGCTTTAGTGCTTGGGTTAAAGCAGAGTGCTAGCACATTTTTCCTTATGGAAGAAGGGGCAGATAGTGGGGCTATCATCTCACAAGTGCCTTTTAATATTAATTTTGAAGATAATGCTAAAAGCCTGTGTGAAAAGGTAGAATCTATCGCGCAAAAGCAGATTTGCGATTTTACTGCGGCTCTTCTCTCCGCTGTGGAAAATCCAAAAAATATAGCGAAATTTGGGGAAATCACGCCAAAAAATAATTCGCTAGAAAAGAATCAGCCTGAATCTACAAGCCAAGATTCTCTAAATTTAGCTGGGGGGGGGGCGATACACAATTCTATCTATGCTCAAGCCCTTTTTGCTATGGCTACACCGCAAAATCACTCCATTGCCAATCTTTGGCGGAAACGAGGTGTGCGTGATGGTGTGATTGATTTTAGAATGAGTGCGGTTGGGATTTATAACCTTATCCGTGCGTTAAGTCAGCCTTATGTTGGAGCGGAAGTAGTTTATAATGGCAAACATTATAAGGTATGGGAAGCAAAGATTGTTAAGGTGGATTTGCCTAATATAGAATCTGGCAAGGTTTTGAGAGTGGATTCACAAGGGGTGCTTATCAAAGCCTATGATGATGCGATTTTACTCACACAATGTGAGTTTGATACCTTGCCAAAGGAGGGCGACTACTTCTAACTCTTTAACTCCCATTACTTTTTGCTCCTATTTTTTAGCTTTACATTAGTTTATAAGGGAGCAAAAAATGCAAACACAAATCCAATCATTAATCTATAAAACTCTCCAATCTCTAGCAGATGAGCTAGAGAATGAGAATCTAAAAAATCCAACACTTGAAACAAAAATCTATGGGATTGAGGGCAATTTAGATTCTCTAGCCCTTGTAAGCTTTATTGCCGACTTAGAGGAAATGTTAGCAGATGAACTCAATCTTAATCTTATCCTAGCTGATGAAAAGACAATGAGCGGAAGAAACTCGCCTTTTAAAGATGTCGCTACCCTAAGTGCCTATATCCTAGAAAAAAGTCAAAGCAATGCCTAGAGTCATACTTATCACAGGGACACGCAAGGGCATAGGCAGGGATTTAAGCGAGTATTACTTAAATAAAGGCGATATTGTGTGTGGCTGTTCGCGGACACAAAGCAATTTAGAGCATAAAAATTACAGACATTTCACCCTTGATGTGAGCGATGAAAATGCGGTTGTAAATATGGTAAGGGCTGTGAAAAAGGAATTTGGCACAATTGATGTATTGCTAAATAATGCCGGAATTGCTTCTATGAATCATATCCTTACTACACCACTAAAAACTATGCAAAATATCTTTAACACAAATGTGTTTGGTAGCTTTCTTTTCTTACGAGAAGTCTCAAAGGTTATGGTGCAAAATTATAAAAAGCGTATAAAGGATTTAGAATCTAAGGGGCTAGATTCTAAAAATAATGCGAAAAATGCCATTGCGGAAGCGGTTTGTGATGATTTTAAAGAATCTGCAATCTTAGATTCTAACAATAAGGATTCTACTGCGGAAGGATTTTTGAGTGATTTTAGTGGTTTTACTAAAGAAAGCATAGCTTTTGGAGCGAAAGGTGAAGGGAGTTTATTAAACATAAATGACCGAGCCTTGAGCGAACAATCCGCTAAAAGCACCAAAAAGCCGACGCAAACAACGCAAATGCCCTATCGTATCGTAAATTTCGCCACAGTCGCCACCCCCTTACGCCTAGAGGGAGAAGCCGCCTATGCCGCTTCAAAAGCCGCACTAGTCAATCTCACACAAGTGTGTGCTAAGGAACTAAGCGAGTTTGGCATTACCATAAATGCCGTTGGTCCCACACCTGTGCCAACGGATTTAATCAAAAATGTCCCTAAAGCAAAGATGGACGCCCTTTTAAATCAACAAGCCATCAAACGATTTGGTGAGTTTAGAGATGTGCTAAATGCCATTGAGTTTTTCTTAGATGAAAAAAGTGATTTTATCACCGCACAAGTCATTTATCTTGGAGGCGTAAATGCGTAGTGATTCTTATAATTTCACGCACCCATTCTTACGCAAGATTGAGAGTTTTAAGCAAGATTCTATATGTCTTATTGCACAAGATCAAAGCCACACTTATGGGGAGCTTTTAGATTCTACACGCAATGCCCTAAATTTACTCAATAGCATAAAGGCAAATAGTGTCATTGGCATTATCGGTGATTATGATTTAAAGACTTTAGCCTTTTTCCTAGCGTGTGTAGAAAAGGGCTTTATTGTTACGCCTCTATCTGCTTCACTTATCCCAAAAGATTCCATATTCTCTCCTATGCTTCAATCTTATATCAAAGAGGGGCAAATAGACTATCTTTTCTATAATAACACCTTGCATTCTACGCGTAGCATAGACAAAAAACACAGCATTATCGCTTCCTTGCAGGCAAATCACACAAGCGGATTAATCCTTTTTTCAAGCGGTAGCACAGGCAAACCCAAAGCCATAGTGCATAATCTAAACACCTTGCTTCAAGGTTTTTTAGAGAAAAAGCCAAAGCGTATAAATATCTTATTATTCCTTATGTTTGATCATATAGGTGGGCTAAATACGCTTTTTAATGTGCTAAGTCTTGGGGCGTGTGGCATTACTCTAAAAAATCGCAAAGATATGCAAGAGATTGCAAAAAGTATTCAAGATTACAAAATCGCCCTTTTACCCGCTAGTCCTAGTTTGCTTCATCTCTTTTTGCTTTCAAACCCAACGCAGCTTTATGATTTAAGCTCACTAAGGCTTATTACCTATGGCACAGAAAAAATGTCAGATTCTCTTTTAGCAAAGCTTAAAAACGCTTTTCCAAAAGTGCGATTTCATCAAACATTTGGAGCAAGTGAGATAGGTATCACGCAGACTACAACAAAGGATAATTTTATCCACCTTGATAATATGGAATATAAGATTGTAAATAATGAGCTTTTTATCAAATCCCACACAAACGCACTAGGCTATCTTAATAGTGATAATAGTGTGTTTGATAATGAAGGCTACTTTGCTACTGGAGATTTAGTAGAAGTAAAAACTATTAATGGGGAAGAGTATATAAAGATTATAGGCAGGGCAAAAGAAGTTATCAATGTGGGTGGAGAGAAAGTTATCCCACAAGAAGTTGAGGGAGTGCTATTACAGATTCCATTTATAAGTGATTGTGTTGTATATGGGGAATCTAATGCGATTACAGGGCAAAGTGTAAGTGTAAAGGTGGTGTTAGATTCTAATCATTACATAAAATCTAGCAAAGTCAGAATCTGCAAACTTAGATTCTAAAACACAGACAGCAACACTGCGGAAGTATCTTTGAGTGATTTTTAGTGGTTTTCAAAGCAAAGGCGAAGGGAGTTACCTAAGGGGTAATGACCGAGCCTTGAGTGCAGAATCCGCTAAAAGCACCAAAGAGACAACGCAGGTAACGCAGAATCTAGAATTAAAAAAATACATAAGAACTTTCTGCAAAGACAAACTTGCCCCCTTTAAGATTCCAAGTAAAGTCATCGTTGTGGAATCTTTGGAAGTGAGCGAGAGATTCAAGAAATTGCGACTTACTAATGGGGGGGGGGTAACACTCTATGAGTCCTATTATTATGCAATCTATCGTTATAAATCTTTATCATTTCGCCATATCTCTATATGTGAGAATTTACAATGTGCGTAAGTTCATTTATGCACAAAATGTCGTGCTATGGCGACAAAAATGCCTTAATACTCAACGACACACCCTACACTTATGCGGAGCTTTGCAAGAAAATGTCAGCCTTTAGTCTTTCTCAAACTATGCTTACAATCCCAAATAATGCAGTGATAGCACTTAGGGGGGATTATAGCCTTTCTTATATCATAGCATTTTTGGCTTTATGCAAAAAGCAGTGTATTATAGCCCCCTTACTTCCACGAAATATTGACATTTCGCTACAAGATTTTGGGGTAGAGTTTGTATTAGATACACAAGAAAACAAGCTAGATTCTATTAGTCCAAAATCACATAGTTTGCTTGATAGTTTAAAAAAGCAAAATAATGGCGGATTAATCCTTTTTTCAAGCGGTAGCACAGGCAAACCCAAAGCCATAGTGCATAATCTAAATACACTTTTAGAATCTTATTGTAATAAAAGGCAAAATCCATTGCGTATAATGAGTGTATATTTGCCAGACCATATCGCAGGGATTGATGTAATGCTAAATACCTTTGGGGGTGGTGGAAGCCTTATTATCCCAAAAGAGCGAAGTCCGCAGTGGATTCTAGAATCTTTACAAAAACATAAAGTAGAGATTTTACCTACTTCGCCGACATTATTGCGACTTTTGCTTGTTGCTGGATTAGGCAATTATGATTTAACTCATTTAAAGCTAGTCATTTATGGAAGCGAAAAAATGTCTTCAAAACTTTTAGAATCTTTGCAACAAGCCCTGCCGCACACAAGATTCAAGCAAAGCTTTGGGACAAGTGAGACAAATGCCATTAAAACCAAACAAACAGATGAGAGCGACTTCGCAGAGTTTTTTAGAATCATAAATGCAGGCTACAAGATAGTGGATAATATACTCTATCTTAAATCCCACACAAACGCACTAGGCTATCTTAATAGTGATAATAGTGTGTTTGATAATGAAGGCTACTTTGCTACTGGAGATTTAGTAGAAGTAAAAACTATTAATGGGGAAGAGTATATAAAGATTATAGGCAGGGCAAAAGAAGTTATCAATGTGGGTGGAGAGAAAGTTATCCCACAAGAAGTTGAGGGAGTGCTATTACAGATTCCATTTATAAGTGATTGTGTTGTATATGGGGAATCTAATGCGATTACAGGGCAAAGTGTAAGTGTAAAGGTGGTGTTAGATTCTAATCATTACATAAAATCTAGCAAAGCAGAATCTGCAAACTTAGATTCTAAAAACACAGACAGCAACACTGCGGAAGTATCTTTGAGTGATTTTAGTGGTTTTCAAAGCAAAGGCGAAGGGAGTTACCTAAGGGGTAATGACCGAGCCTTGAGTGCAGAATCCGCTAAAAGCACCAAAGAGACAACGCAGGTAACGCAGAATCTAGAATTAAAAAAATACATAAGAACTTTCTGCAAAGACAAACTTGCCCCCTTTAAGATTCCAAGTAAAGTCATCGTTGTGGAATCTTTGGAAGTGAGCGAGAGATTGAAAAGGAAAAGAGGGTGAGAGAGAATATTATTATTTTAGAAAATAGCAAAGATAAATTAAATTATCAGGCAGAGATTCAAAACTTGTTTCACAAAATCTTTCGTAAGCCTATGCCGTATTATGAAAGATTTTTTACCGCCACACCATTTGGCAATAAAATGATTTGCTACACTCGCGATAACGCGATTAAGGGTATGGGGAATATCACAAGAATCCAAGCCAAGCTTGATGAGCAAAGCTACAATTATTATCTCTTTACAACCTCAATGATTGATGAAAGTGTGCGGAAAAATGGAGCGTATTTTGCCATTCTCAACACCATAAAAAAAGTAGCTATGGAAGATAAAGTTGATTTTATCCTTGCTTTTCCAAATGCTAATGCCTATCCTATCTTGTCAAAACTCGGTAGATTTGAGCTTATAGGCAAATATGCTTTTTCAACCCTACCCTTACATCAGGTTCTGTCTCTGCCTTGGCAACAACTTCGCTTTACGCAAGAAATGTTGCAGTGGAGATTGTCATTTCATCAATACTATAAGTATATTGATACAGACTGCCAAATCATTTACAAGCTCTATAATGATGTGATTGATGTGTTACACATCTTTGATAATCAAGTGCAAATCCCTATACCAACGCAAAATTTTAATCATAAGGAAGTGCTAATGCCACTAAAATTTGAGAGCAAGATTCATAAAAATACTCAACCCATTTGTATGACTTTTTTTCCTATACTGAAAGATAAAACCTCTTTAGATTTTTCACCTATTTTATCGGATGTGTTTTGATGAAAAAAATTCTAGCCTTTAGCTCTATTCGTTCAGAATATGACCTCTTAAGTCCATTGTATAAACTGCTTACACAAGATTCACAAATAGATTTTCGCCTTTTAGTGAGTGGAGCACACCTTTCGCCTATTTATGGATATTCTGTGAAAGAAATTGAAAAAGATAATATCCCTATCCTTGCAAAAATAGAAACACTTCTTGCAAGTGATTCTAAAATATCAAGGATTAAAAGTGCTAGTCTTTTATTGCAAAATTCACTAGAGATTATTGCAGATTTTGCCCCAGATGTCTTATGCTATGCGGGAGATAGGGAAGATGTGGTGATTTACAGTATGATAAGTGGTTATCTTGGTATTCCTTCAATTCACTTTTTTGGTGGAGACCACGTCCGTGATGGCTATATTGATAACCCGATACGACACGCCACATCAAAGCTATCAAGCCTACATTTTGTATCGTGTGAAGCACACTTGAAACGACTTGTAGCAATGGGGGAAGCAAGGGAGAGAATCTATAATATTGGAAGCATTGCCCTAGATAAATTTGTGGATTTTAACCCTATGCCCTTGAAACAGATTTTTTCAAAATTCAATAGAAAGCAACTTGAAAGATTCGCTATTCTTATTTTTCACCCTGTTACACAAGAAGCAGATATTGTTGATGTGATTTTTACAAATATTTTAGAATCCTTACAAGAGGCAAATATAGGAGCTTTTGTAAGCTATCCAAATGTTGATTATGGCAATCAAAAGCTTATTGCTACAATAGAGCGTTTCAAGACACATCAAAATTTTATTTTTTACGCAAACATAGATAGAGATTTATTTTTATCTATTTATAAACAAGCGGAGTTTATAATAGGAAACAGCAGTTCTGGGATAGGCGAGGCAGCTTCTATCCCAATACCTGCGATTAATGTCGGTATGCGACAAACCGGTCGTATGGCAGATAAAAATGTCATTTTCTGCTCATCAAACAAACAGGATATTAAAGATTCTATTACCAAAGCAACAAGCATAGCATTTAGAGAATCTATCCAAAACATACAAAATAGCTATGGTGATGGCAGAAGTGCAAAAAGGGCGTATGAGCTTATAAAAACTTTGGACTTTTCTCAATTTTTAGGTAAAAAAGAAGATCCTCTTGATCAAACCTTGGGATAAAATAAAGGATACAAATGAATAAAGACATTCTAGTCATCGCCACACACCCTGATGATGAGACGCTAGGGGCTGGTGGGACGCTTCTTAAGCACAAAGCTAATGGCGATAGAATCCACTGCATTTTTTGCACAGATATTTTTGAAGAAGAGGGCTTTAGTCAAAAAGTAATCCAAAAAAGAGAGCAAGAAATCGCTGCTGTATGCCAAGCCTATGGATTT
Organism: Helicobacter cinaedi PAGU611; assembly: GCF_000284635.1. Taxonomy (NCBI): domain Bacteria; kingdom Pseudomonadati; phylum Campylobacterota; class Epsilonproteobacteria; order Campylobacterales; family Helicobacteraceae; genus Helicobacter; species Helicobacter cinaedi. The sequence continues at coordinate 1,178,000 of NC_017761.1, forward strand.
TCAAGTGTGCATAGACTAGGGCTTAAAACAATGAAAGTTGATGAATATCCAAAAAGCAAGATTATCAACGCATTTTCTAGCATTTTTAAGCAAATAGAGCCTAATGTCATTTACCTGCCCTTTGCCTATGATGTGCATAGTGATCATCGCGTGATTTTTGAATCCGCCTTTGCCTGCACGAAGTCTTTCCGCTACCCAAGCATTGAACGAGTGCTAATGATGGAGACTTTGAGTGAGAGTGAGTTTGCCCCGAGCTTTGCCTCACAGAGCTTTATCCCAAATGTGTTTGTAGATATTAGCGAGTTTTTTGCTAAAAAATGCGAGATTATGGCAATTTATGAAAGTGAAGTGGGAATCCTGCCCTTCCCCCGTTCAATCCCAAACCTAAAAGCCCTAGCACTCTATCGTGGCTGCACCCGCGGAGCGGACGCAATTTCTACGGATAAAAACGACTTAATTTTAGCCGGGGGGGGGGCGATAGATGAAATCCCCCTTTACGCAGAATCCTTTATGCTCCTTAAAGAAAAGCTCTAATTTTAAATCCCTTAAGTCCATAGCTCTAGTAACCGGCACTCGTGCAGAATGGGGCTTACTCTACCCTCTTGCTAAAGCCCTAAAAAATACTCCATTTTTTAAGCTATCCCTTATCGTTACGGGTGCTCATCTTAGCAAAACGCTGGGCAATACCTATAAGGAAATACAATCCGATGGCTTTAAGATTGACACTAAAATCCCCATTTTACAAGATTCTAGCTCCACCCAACTTGACATAGCTAAATCACTATCCACCACGATTGCAGCATTTAGTCAGCATTTTTCCACCTCCCCTTATGATATGGTGATTATTTTAGGCGATAGATATGAAGCCTTTGGAACAAGTATCGCCTGTGCTAATCTCAATATCCCCATAGCTCATATTAGCGGTGGTGAGACTACACAAGGGGCGAATGATGAGTATATGCGACATTGTATCACTAAAATGAGCTATTTACATTTTGCTAGCACAGAGATATATAGGAGACGCGTTATTCAGCTAGGCGAAAACCCATCGCGTGTGTTTAATGTCGGATCATTAGCCGTTGAAAATATCCATAACACACCATTGCTTACTCAAGCAGAGCTAGAATCTACACTTCAAACCCCTGCGGATTTTCTCCATTCTTTTTGTGTGCTGACTTTTCATTCCACGACTTTAGAATCTACAAATCCAACGCAAGAAATTACACTTATTCTAAACGCCCTTTTACAAAGCCCATATAAGATTCTAGCCACAAAGGCAAATGCCGATAGTGGCGGAACTCTCATCAATGAAGTGCTAGAATCTTATGCGAAAAAATATCCGCAAAACATTGTGCTTTGTGCGAGTTTAGGCAGAATGCTGTATCTCTCAAGCCTAAAGCTAGCAAACTTTGTCATAGGCAATAGCTCAAGTGGTTTAGGCGAAGCCCCCATTTTGCGAACGCCTACAATCAATATAGGCGATAGGCAGAAGGGACGATTAATGCCAGAATCTGTCCTTGCCATTACGCCAAATCCAAATGATGAAAAAGCGTATATCCAAGCGATTTTAGATTCTATACAAACCATTACAAACAAAGATTTTATGGATAAAGCCATCACTCACCCCTTTGGCAATGGCACAACTTCACAGCAAATGATACAAATCTTGCATAACACACTTTATAACGACACAATCAATCTTAAAAAAGCCTTTTATGATATAGAGCCTTGAATCTTAGCCATTTTTACATTACCAAAGAGTGAAGCAAAGGTGTGCTTATCATTGATTTGCAAATCTCCATATTCATCTTTGCTAAGTAAGCCTTGCTGCTGCATTTTCTGCAAGATTCTACTTAGCGTTTCAAGCTTGATATTGAGTTCGTGTGCGATGACCTGCCTTTGGACCTTATTGAACCGCTCTAGCTCGGTATAGAGCAGATACCCCACACGCGAAGTGCTATCATACACTTCTTTGAAGTTAATAAAATTCTTAAATACAATCACCTTATCCATAAAAGCCGATAAAAAAGCATTGCTTATCTCAATATCCTGCTGAATCAGTAGCTCCAAAGATTCTAATTCAATAAACGCCACTACACTTGGCTCTATGCTCCGCACACTCGCAGCCGCCTCATAAGGCTTAAAAGAACCAAAAGCATTTACCAGTCTTATCCCCTTAGCCCTACTCTCCACATAGCACAAAAATAATTCATTATCATTTTTATCCATTTTGTATAGCTCCAAATGCCCACTTATAAGCATACAAGCCCATTTGAGTAAATCCCCTTCATAATACAAAATCTCATTTTTATCTATCTGCTTTATCTTTGTGATAGATTCTAAAGATTTCAAACTCTTCTCACTTATATGCTCAAAATCCCCTATGTGCCGTAATGATTGCTTTTTCATCTTCTTTTCCTTATTTTTTTCTTATTTGTTATTTATCCGCGTGAGAATAGCAAAAAATAACCATTCTAGAGTAAAATACGCTCAAAAATCTTTAAGGATTCTAATGGAATATGATGTTTTAGTCGTGGGTGGCGGACACGCTGGGCTAGAAGCAAGTATAGCAAGTGCGAAAATGGGTGCAAAAACACATCTGCTTACACTTTTAATTCAAAATATCGCCCTAGCAAGTTGTAATCCCGCAGTAGGTGGGCTTGGCAAAGGGCATTTAGTAAAAGAGATAGACGCATTAGGGGGAGTTATGGGGGAGATTACCGATAAATGCGGGATTCAATTTAGAATCTTAAACTCCTCCAAAGGTCCTGCTGTGCGTGGCACAAGAGCACAAATTGATATGGATAGATATAGCATTATCGCTAAAGACATAGCCCTAAACACCCCAAATCTCACGCTCTCACAAGAAAGCGTAGAATCCCTTATCTACGAGCAAGATTCACAAGGGCGATTTATCGCTAAAGGTGTGAAAACAAATATCGGCAAGACTTATTATGCAAAAGCGGTGATTCTTACCACAGGGACTTTTCTGCGTGGGCTAGTGCATATTGGGGAGAGCAAGATTCAAAATGGACGCTTTGGCGAGATGAGTCCGCAGAATCTTAGCACTTCCTTGCAGGAGCTAGACTTGTCTCTAGGGCGGCTTAAAACAGGGACTTGTGCTAGGATTGATTGGCGGAGTATTGATTTCTCACGCCTTGAAACGCATAGTGGTGATAGCAACCCTCCGCATTTTAGCCATAAAACAAAAGATTTTGCTCCCACACAACTGCCCTGCTTTGTAACCTACACAAATGAAAAAACGCATAATATTATCCGTAGCAACTTCCATCGCGCACCGCTTTTTACAGGGCAGATTGAGGGTGTGGGACCGCGATACTGCCCAAGTATTGAAGATAAAATCAACCGCTTTGCCGATAAAGAGCGACATCAGCTTTTCTTAGAGCCTCAAACACAAGAAGCGGTGGAATATTACATTAATGGACTTACAACTTCACTGCCTATTGATGTGCAAGAGGAGATGATTCATAGCATTGAAGGGCTAGAAAACGCCCATATTACGCGATATGGCTACGCCATAGAGTATGATTATGTAGAGCCAACCGAGCTTTACCACACACTAGAGACTAAAAAATGTGCGAATCTTTTCTTAGCCGGGCAGATTAATGGCACAACAGGCTATGAAGAAGCCGCCGCTCAAGGCATTATGGCTGGAATCAACGCTGCCCTTTCATTAAAGGGGGAATCTTTTAGCCTAGCACGAAATGAAGCCTATATAGGCGTGATGATTGATGATTTGGTAACAAAAGGCACAAAAGAGCCCTATCGTGTTTTTACCTCTCGTGCGGAGTATCGGCTGCTTTTGCGTGAGGATAATGCGTATTTGCGGCTTGTGCCTTATGCGTTTGCTTTGGGCTTAGTTACAAAAGAATATTATGAAAAAACTATGCAAGATAAAGAGCATATCACAAACACGATGAACTATTTACAGAATAATTACCTTACCCCATCGCAAATCTCACTTGATATGCTAAAATCGCTTAATCTCTCGCCCATTAGTGATAAAACTTTACTTATACATATTATCGGTCGCGAAGAGCTAGAACCTCATAGACTTAGGACTCTTCTAGCAAAATGTGGGGTAGAAAATGTAGAATCTATGAGCGAAAAGGCGATTGAACAAATATTCATAGAATCTAAATATTTTGACTATATCCAAAAGCAAAAAGAGCAAATTGGGCAGATGGAGCAAATGCTACAAGTGGAGATTCCACGGGATTTTGTATTTGATAAGATTCCCGGACTTAGCCTTGAAGTGATAGAAAAGCTCAAAAAATTCACACCAAAGAGCCTTTTTGAAGCAAGTGAGATTAGCGGTATCACTCCTGCAAGCATTGATGTCCTGCATTTGTATATCCATTTACATCATAAAAAATCAGCTTTGGTATAATCTTTGTAAGTCAAAAGGAGTGGCAAATGAAACATATTAACACGATTAAAAACTATGCGATGGTTGGCGGACTTGGGGTAATGGCTATTTTTGGGCTAAATGCGTGTGATTCAGGCAATAACAATAACAACCTTAACTCCACTTTGCAAAATACGCAGAAAAACGGGGCGTTTGTGATTATTGAAGAGCAGTTTGATGGGAGCTACAAGGTGCTTGAAGAGTATCCAAGCGAGCAAACACGCGTTATGCTTAAAGATAAAAATGGCGGAGAGCGAATGCTAAGTCAAGCTGAAATTGATGAGCTTATCAAACAAGAAGAAGGCAAGATTAATGCTGGGACAAGTGAGCTAACAAACCCAAATGGCGGGGGGCTGGGGCTTGGCGGGGCGATACTAGCGAGTGCGGCTGGGGCGATTCTAGGCAGCTATATTGGCAATAAGCTTTTTAATAATCCAAACTATCAAGCTAACCAACAACGCAACTACAAATCCCCACAAGCCTATGAAAGAAGTCAAAATAGCTTTAATAATAAAAATGCTACAAGCACAAGCGGCACAAAAAGCAATGCTGGAAAAAGTGGATTTTTTAGCGGCAATAATGCAGGGGCAAATACAAATAGAAGCACACAAAATTACGGCGGATAATCACGACACATAGAATCTTAAGGTGTGCAAAATCTATAAAATATGTAAAAACCCACACAAACACAACAAAAGGAATCAAATGACAATCACTACCCTTTCACTGCCTAGCATACAACAATTTGAATCTATGGGACTACAATGGCATACGGATTTGGATAATACCTCTTATATCAGCGATGAGCTTATCCATATCACAGAGCAGGAAGCAAATGTCTTTTATGAGGCGGGAAATACGCTATATGATATGTTTGTAGAAGCCGGAGAATATGTGATAGAAAATGATTTATTCTTTGAGCTTGACATTCCGCCAAGTCTAATTGATGCCATAAAGCAAAGCTGGGAGGAGGACATACATTGGCATTTATACGGACGCTTTGATCTCGCTGGGGGGCTTGAAGGCAGACCTATTAAGCTATTAGAATTTAATGCCGATACACCAACAATGCTTTATGAAACCGCCCTTTTACAATGGGCGTTACTCAAACACAATAAGCTAGATGAAAACAAGCAGTTTAATAATATTCACAACGCTTTGAGTGAAAATTTTAAGCGACTTATTACGCTTGATAAAAACACTTCTAGCTTTAACTCACTCTATGAGGGCTGGAAGATTCTCTTTTCCTGCATTACAGATTCTAGTGAAGATATTAGCACGACACGATTTTTAGAGTATATCGCTAGGGAATCTGGCTTTATATGCGACTTTGCCCCTATTGATAAGATAAATTTTTCTGCCACTGAAGGGGTTAGCTTTGAAGGGGTAAATTATGAATTTTTATTTAAACTCATTCCGTGGGAGAATATTGCCATTGATGAGCCTGAACTCGCCTTGCTTATGAGTGAAATGATGACAAATCACAATGCTATTTTTCTAAACCCTGCCTACACACTGCTTTTTCAAAGTAAAAGAATGCTAAAGATTTTATGGGATCTTTTTCCAAATCATCCACTATTACTCCCTGCGAGTTTTGAGCCACTGCCAAAAACAAAGCAAGTGCATAAAAGGGCATTTGGCAGAGAGGGGGCAAATATTGAGATTATAGATTCACAAGGCAGGATTTTAGAATCTAAAGAAGGCATATATACTCATCACAAAAGCGTGTATCAAGCCTACTATGAGCTAAACTCACATAAAGATGCCTACTATCAACCTAATGTGTTTTTTGCCTATGAATCTTGTGGGCTTGGATTCCGCAAGGGCGGGAATATTATAGATAATTTTTCAAAATTTGTAAGCCACTGTATAAAATAGAATCTATACTAGAAAACCAGAATCTATAATTACGCCCAAACCCCATAGCCCACCCAAAATGGGCTTTGCAAAAGACAAGATTCTAGAATCTTTACAAAATCTTAAGGCTGCAAAATATCAAGATTCTTATCGTAGTCTTGTGTCTGCACATTTAAGATATGCAAAAGTGTGTGAAACACATAATCTTGACTAAAATCCTGCTCCACCCTTTGACGCACCAAATGTGGAATCTCCCCCCACGATTGACTAAACCACATAATTGAGGGGATATGCTTTTGATATTTTGGAGCTAGAGTATAGCCAAGTCCGCCGTGCATATACAGCCCAAGCTCCCCCAAACTCTCTCCGTGATCGCTCACATACCACAGCATAGAACGCATAGGGCTAGAATCTTTGCTTGTAGAATCCTTTTGAAGCATACCTATCATTTGAGCTAAAACCCAATCTGTGTAAAGCAATGAATTATCATAAGCATTGCTTATCTCTTCAGTCGTGCATTTTGATAACTCCTTTTGCTCACACACAGGAGTAAAACGCTCAAACTCCTTTGGGTAACGGCTCGTATATGAAGCCCCGTGGCTACCATAGCCGTGAATGACAATAAATGTGTTGCGATTATTTTGCTTTGCTTTTTCTACAATCTTAGCAATGTCTTTTAGCATTACACCATCAAGACTATCTGTGGAGTAAAAAAGCGTGTTGCGGATATTCCTATCACAGCCTCCCACACATTTACCACCATTATTTCCCAAATACCACACATCATATCCTACACTTTGGGCAATATCAAGGATATTATTGACATACAATGAAAGGTTTCTGTGCGTATAAGTCTCTCTCGTATAATGTGTCAGCATACAAGGCACAGCAATAGCTGTAATCACACCGCAAGAATAAAATTCCCTAAAACTTATGACATTGAATGCTTTTGTATAGGGATTTGTCTCTTTTTTATAGCCATTGAGTGAAAAATTTGCACTCCTTGCACTCTCACCAATCATAAACAACACAATTTGCTTTGGAGAATCCACACTCAACACCGCATCTTTAGCCACGAGCATAGGGGTAAAATTTTTCTCTTTTGAATGCTGGATATACCGCACAAAGGAGCGGATAGGGGCAATGGGATTTGGCATATCCCTAAGCGTTTTTTGCGTTTTAAACACAAAGGTAATGTCTTTTCCCGTAGCTGCGTAGCTTCCGCTAATCATAATGGCTAAAACCGCTACAAAGAAAAGTTTCTCTCGCAATGCTTTTTTCAGGCTAAAACGCTTTATTTTTATCAACAATACAAGCACACTTGGCACAACACCAAAAAGCAAAACATACACGATAAACCCAAAACTTACCATATCCAAAGCTTCGTTAGTATGTGTCTCAAACACACTTTGGATAATGTCCTCATCAAGCACCACACCTAAAGATTCCATATAGAATCCACACACACTACACAAAAGCAATACAAAAATTACGACATATTTAACACTCAATCTTAAGCTTAGAATCTCAAATGCCAAAGCCAAGATAGCTATATGCACGATATATTTTACCCATACAAGATAGCTAAATCCAACTTGTAAAGCAACATCATCAAATGTCTTATGAAAAGAATGATTAAGACACACGACAATATAAGCACTCACAATAAGAATAAGCCAATGATAGCTAATGGAATAAGAAAAGATTGTTTTGAAAAATTTAAGCATTTATGTATTTTAAAGTCCTAAGCCCTGCAAATGCAGAGCTTAGATTCTTGATTTACGAAGTTAAGATTCTTAGAGAAGTGAATCTATTTTTTGGCGGATAACATCTTCTGGCTGAACACCTGTGATTTGATCAACAATCTCGCCATTTTTCATAAACAGCATTGTGGGGATATTGCGGATTCCAAATCGCCTTGAAAGCTCACCCTCATTATCCACATTCACCTTGCAAATCTTTGCCTTGCCACTATAATCTTCTGCAAGTTTATCAATCACAGGGGATAGCATTTTGCAAGGATTGCACCAAGGCGCCCAAAAATCAACCAACGCTACGCTATTTGCGATCTCCGCATCAAAATTATCATTACTTAGCTCTATATACTTAGCCATAACAAACTCCTTCTTAAGGTTGTTTAAAATTATTTTAACCATGCATTGCAAGTTTAAAATCCGCCCATTATACATTGCTTTTTTCAACAAAAAATATCTTTTGTAATATTTTCACAATCTTTGTTTGTGATTTTTAAGACAGCAACCTACCCTTAGTTCTTACTTTGCCATTTTACAAAGCCTACTTTTTCACACTATCACTTTTTGTAACTTTTATTTAAAAATGTTTTACTTTTTCTCACAAGCCACAATTTTATCTTAAGAAAATCCCAAAAATAAGATAATATTCCAAACATCTCTCAGTTTTCAAACAACAATCAACAAAAGGAGTATCCACAATGAAAATACAAGATGCAAATGGAGGGCTATTCAAACAAGCTTCCAAACGACTAGATGAGTTAGCCAAGCTCCCCGCACATAATGCAGATAAAGACTTAATGCAGGAGTTAGAATCTAGAGGCTTTTCTCGCCGTGATTTTATGAAATGGTCAGGCATGATGACAGCTACACTTGCCCTGCCTGCGAGCTTTGCCCCACTCACTGCTAAAGCGGCTGAAGTGGCTAATCGCCTACCTGTTGTATGGCTACATATGGCAGAATGCACCGGTTGTAGTGAAAGTTTATTGCGAAGCGATGCGCCAAGTATAGATTCGCTTATCTTTGATTACATTAGCCTTGAATACCACGAAACCGTTATGGCAGCAGCTGGTTGGCAAGCAGAACAAAATCTTCATCACGCCATTGAAAAATATGCTGGAGAGTATATCCTTATGGTAGAAGGTGGGATTCCAAAAGGAAGCAGTGAGTTTTATCTCACTATCGGCGGACACGCACGCACAGGAGCAGAGGAAGCAAGAATAGCGGCAAAAAATGCAAAAGCCATTTTTGCCATTGGCACTTGCTCTAGTTTTGGTGGGATTCAAGCCGCTCACCCAAACCCCACAAATGCCGTGCCACTTAGTGAAATCACAAGTCGCAATGTGATAAATGTGCCGGGCTGTCCGCCGAGTGAAAAAAACATTGTCGGCAATGTCTTGCACTATATCCTTTTTGGCTCACTTCCTACACTTGATGCTTACAATCGCCCAACTTGGGCTTATGGACTTAGAATCCACGATTTATGTGAAAGACGCGGGAGATTTGACGCTGGGCAGTTTGTAGAGCATTTTGGCGATGAAAACGCACAAAAAGGCTACTGCCTTTACAAAGTAGGCTGCAAAGGACCTTATACATTTAACAACTGCTCAAAACTAAGATTTAACCAACACACAAGTTGGCCTATTCAAGCGGGACACGGCTGTATTGGCTGCAGTGAGCCACATTTCTGGGATACAATGAATCCATTTGAAGAGCCTATTGGTAATAAGCTTTATGCCACAAGCTTTAATGGACTAGGAGCGGATAAAACAGCAGATACAATAGGAGCTGTCGTGCTTGGAGCAACCGCCATTGGAATCGCCGCTCACGCGATTATTAGCTCAACACAGAATGCAAAATAAGGAGTAGAAAATGACAAAGCGTATTATTGTAGATCCTATCACAAGAATTGAAGGACATTTGCGTATTGAGGTGATTGTTGATGAAAACAATGTGATTCAAGATGCGTTTTCTAGCTCAACACTTTGGCGTGGGCTAGAAACAATCGTAAAAAACCGCGACCCACGCGATGCAGGATTCTTGGTGCAGAGAATCTGTGGTGTTTGTACCTACTCGCATTACAAAGCTGGGATTGTAGCGGTTGAAGATGCGTTGGGGATTAAACCTCCGCTCAATGCCATTCTCACACGCACACTAATGAATATCTCACTCTTTTTGCACGACCACGCGGTGCATTTTTACACACTGCACGGGCTTGATTGGTGCGATATTACCTCAGCTTTGCAGGCTGATTGTGCCAAGGCGGCTAAACTTGCATTTAAATACACTAAAAATCCGTTATGTGCGGGAGAAGCGGACTTAAAAGTCGTGCAAGAAAAAGTGAGTGCCTTTGTCAAACAAGGTGCGTTAGGACCATTTGCAAACGCATATTGGGGACATAAGACTTATAGATTTTCGCCTGAACAAAATCTCATTGTGCTTTCACATTATCTTAAACTCCTTGAAGTCCAACGCGTCATCGCTCAAATGATGGCGATTTTTGGTGCGAAAAATCCCCACCCGCAAAGTCTAACCGTTGGTGGTGTAACTTCTGTTATGGACATTTTAGATCCCAGCCGTTTGGGCGAGTGGCTCACTAAACATTTAGAGGTGGTAGATTTTGTTAATCGTGCGTATTGGGCGGATATTATTATGGCAGCAGAAGCTTATAAAAATGAAGATTCTGTACTAAAAGGCTGTGGGGTTAAAAACTTCATTAGCTTCCAAGAAATGCAGGTGGGAGCTGAAGAGTGGCTTTTCAGCAGTGGGATTGTCAAAAATGGCGATTTAAGCAAAGTTTATCCTATTGATGAAAGCAAGATCACAGAAGAGGCTACGCACTCGTGGTATGAAGATAATGAGCCGCTCCACCCCTATGATGGTAAGACAAATCCACATTATACAGGCTTTAGAGATGCTCAAACTATTGGAGCTGATGGTAAGCTTGTGGATTCTAAAATCCTTGATGAGAGTGGTAAATACTCGTGGATTAAATCACCACGCTATGATGGAGAGCCTATGGAAGTAGGACCTTTAGCGAGTGTTGTGGTGGGATACGCAAGTGGCAACAAGGCGATTGTAGATGTTGTGAATGAATTTTTACAAGCCACAGGATTGCCAAAAGAGGCGTTATTTAGCACACTTGGCAGAACTGCTGCTAGAGCTATTGAATGCAAAGTTGTCGCAGATCACGGCATTAAGGCATTTAACGCACTTAAAGATAATATCGCAAAGGGCGATAAAAGCACTTGTGCACCTTATAGCATAGATAAAAATAAGGAATATAAGGGACGATTTATCGGTAATGTGCCACGCGGAATGCTAAGCCATTGGGTAAGAATCAAAAATGGCGTGATTGAAAACTATCAAGCCGTTGTGCCATCCACTTGGAATGCCGGACCACGCGATGCTAAGGGACAAAAAGGACCTTATGAGATGAGTCTTATTGGCACACAGGTTAAAGACATTACCCAGCCACTTGAAATTATCCGCCATATCCATTCATTTGATCCTTGTATCGCTTGTGCGGTGCATTTAATGGATACGCAAGGTAATGAGCTTAGCCTTTACAAAGTAGAGCCATCATTTGCCAGACTCCACTAGAGGATAAAAGGAGAAAATATGAAGAAGGTTGAAATGTTTAAAAAAGAACTCCATATGCACGAGGAGTTTTCAGGGCTTACACGAATCTTCCATTGGATTAGAGCATTGTGTATTTTTACACTTATTGCCACGGGATTCTACATCGCCTATCCTTTTATCAGCTCAAACCCAGAAATGACACAAGCCACCTTGCAAGGTGTCATACAAGGGCAGATTGTTACAGAGCAGCAAGTGGGTGCGGTGAGTAATTCCTACCTTCAAGCCTATATCCGGAGTGTGCATTTGATTATGGGCTTTGTGTTGATTGGTATTTCATTTTTTAGAGTCTATCTTTTTATTTTTGATAAAAAATCTTTACCAGAAAGAGTATCGTTTGCTCAAGTTAAACAACCAAAAGTATGGCTAGATACCATTAGGGCGTATTTGTTTATAGGCTCTCACCCACACATTGATGGTGCATACAATCCATTGCAATTTACCACTTATCTTTGCCTTGGCATACTTGTTTTACTGATTTCACTCACAGGTGTTGTGCTGTATTACAATGTCTATAATGATGGCTTAGGAGCGATTTTAGAATCTTGCTTCAAATGGGTGGAGGTGCTTTTTGGTGGGCTATCAAATGTGCGTGATTTGCACCATATGCTTACTTGGGCATTTGTGATTTTTATCCCTGTGCATATTTATCTTGCTGTGTGGAATTCTGTCAAATACCCAAATGGCGGTGTAGATGCGATTGTGAGCGGTATGCGTTATACTGATGATGTGAAAGTCTAGAACAGAATGAAGATTCTTGTCCTTGGCATTGGCAATATTCTTTTTGGTGATGAGGGCATTGGGGTGCATTTATCCAATCTCTTAAAGCTCAATTACCGCTTCAGCGGCGAAAATGAAGTGGATTTTGTAGATGGTGGCACACTTGCTTCTATGCTTATCCCCCTTATCACTTCTTATGATAAAGTCCTTATCCTTGATTGCGTGAGTGTGAAGGACGCTCAAATAGGCGAAGTGTATTATTTTGATTTTGATAATGTCCCGCACATCATCACTTGGGCGGGGAGTGCTCACGAAGTAGAAATGCTCCAAACACTAAGAATGACAGCTATTTATGGCGATTTACCCCCGGTTAAAATCATCGGTATTATCCCAGAAGTTATCGGCGAAGACACAGCTTTCACTCTTTCATCAGCAGTCAAAAATGGCGCAAAAACAATGGAGCAACTCGCCCTAGACTTTTTAGCAGAAAATGGCATAACCGCCCACAAAAAAGATGATAGGGATTTACAAGAGGTTGCCAATGGCTCATTTAGAGGCTATGAATGATTTATGATTTTAGATTCTTAAATACAAGTGAAGATGCGGATTTTTTTCTCTATCTCCTTGCTTCACAAGCTAACAACCTAAACCTAGAAGCGTTTTTCTACACACAAGATTCACATACGCATTGCATTATCCCAGACTTATCAGCCATTATAGAATCTTATCTACAAAGCCAAGCCACACAGAATCATCAAACCCCACAAACTAGCCAAGATTCTATACAATCAGCACCTACGCACACAGCCCAAACCAACATATTACCCCACACTTTCACACTTTATCGCAACTCACAAAATATTGTAGATTCTCAAAAAATCTTAGACTTTGCTAATGACATCTCACTCACTCTGCCGCTTTCACTTTATTTTACCTTTAAAGAGATTACACCCATTAGCCCAAATCAAGCCTTTTTTAAAAAGCTCTCCTTGCAAGAATCTAACCACGCTAAAGAATCTAATGAATCTAGCCACACCCATGAAAATCTAACGCAGATTCTCTCCCTTGCTTTGCTTGAGCTACTCCCCTGCCCTACGCTTTTTAGCTCTAGTCAAATCATTGCTCTTTTTAACACACCCAAAACCTACTACTACACGCCCCTGCAAACAAGCCAGATTCTAAACCCCAAAAGTGATGCCTTTGCTTTTCTTAATCCTCCGCTTTCTATTACCCACAAACCCCTTGCTTCACAGGATAGGGTATATTTTTTACAGATTCTCCACGCCCTAAAGGACAATCAGCAAGTCCCTCTCCACACCCAACGCGGCATTGTCTCACTCTCTCTTACTCCAACGCCAAACACCCACACAACCCTTACTTGTGATATTGCCTCGCTTAAAACCTACTTCCGCATACATAAGGCACAAATTGATGTTCTTGCAAGTTTTGAAAAACCCCTAACCCACCTTGTGCCAAAGGAAGTTTTTGAAAAGCATTTTCCGCTTAATGCCACGGGGCTAGTTAAAGTTGGGTTGCCTTATGATATGCCTTTAGCTATTATCGGGGCTTTACTCTTGCAAGATGATATAGGTTATTTTTTTCTATCTACGCCTAGTCAAGATTCTAAGCCACCCTTTGACTTTTGCCACTCTCCAGCCCCAAAGGAGCAGATTCTTACCATCTCACAGAGCGGGATCTTTATTGATAATCGCATTGCCACATCACATACGCTCACTTCTCTTGTACAGGAGCATATCACAGATTTAACCCAAAGGCATTTAGTCATCTACCTTAGCACAAGGCATAAAAGTGCCTTCCTTGTGTATGAAGATACGCCAAAAGTCCTGCTTGACATTCATTTTGAAAGCAACCCAAAGCTTATTTTACAAAACATCGCCACTTCTTACAAAAGCGGAGATAATCTCATCAAAAACTTCACTTCACGCTTTCCACATCTTATAGAATCTATAAACGCCCTGCCGGATTTAGAGCAGCCAACTAGCAATCTTATTGACATCTTTGATAGTGCGGCTTTTACTCTAGGCTTTAGCACAAATGGAGCGAGTGATAAAAATGCCCTTTTCTATCGTGCGTATCGTTTCGTGCGTGAGCGGGGACCTCGCATTGATTATACGCTTTTGCGGGAAGATAACGCACTTAGCCTTGATTATCATCGCATTATCCGCTCAAGCATTAGCTTTAAATGTGCAGATATGGAAGATGAGATTTTAAGCTATGGAATACTAGATTCTCTAAGCGAATTTATCGCCACGCTTGTGCGGGATACAAAAACAAACCTACAGATTAAAAAAGTATTGCTACTTGGGGATATGCTAAGTAATAACATTTTCCTTGATAGAATCTTAGGCTATTTGCCAAAAGATATTCATCTTATTTTGCCAAAAGATGGCTTACTTGATTACTAGCAAGTTACTCAAAAAAGCTATAATCCACAGCATTTCACACCTACAACTTTTCACAACAAGGAGAATCCTATGAGAAAATCCATAAAACTTCAACCTTTTGCCATAGCGTCATTAAGCCTTGGGTTACTTTTTTTTACCGCGTGCAGTGATGATAGCACAACTCTAGCCACAAATGAATGCCCTAGCCACGCTCTATGTATTTACAAAAACATCTCCTTTTCTCAACCCATTATTCCTGATGTATATAAGGCGAGTATCCGCATTACCGAAAGCGATAGTTTGCGTAAAGGTGGCGAGATAGAATCTAGTGCTAAAAAAGAAATCGCCAACACCCTTAATGATATTTTGAATCTCAATAAAGAAAGGGGCTTGTGTGAAGGGGGTAACTATGACTTGCGTCCAAATATCCAATATAAAGATGGAGCGGCACGAGACACTGTTGGCTATACGCTAAGCTTTAGCTTAGAATGCGATGTCCCAAGTGAGCAAAAAAAAGATTATGATAATTTTATCGTCTCGGTTGATAAAAAAATCAACAAAAACAAATTCCTAAGCTTTCTTGCACCAAATGTTACTATAATCGCCACGCCTGAAGCGTGGCAAAACGCGCAAGACAAGGCTTTTGCTGGAGCGTTGAATCTTGCTAAAGAAAGTCAAAAAGAGCTAAGTGAGATTCTAGATAAAAAATGCGTCTTAGCAGGAGCTGATGGCGTGAATAACGCTATCGCACCGCGTGAGTTTGCAAAACTTAGCAATATGAGTGCATCAGCAGACATCAGTTGGGAGCTTCCCGCACCAAAGGAACAGGAAGTGAGTGCTAAGATTCAAGTTAAATATATTTGTAAGTAAAGGATTTCTATGCAAAGCACACTTGATACCACACTAATCCACGGCGGGCTTACCACAGACCCACGCACAGGAGCGGTAAATACGCCTATTTTCCAAACCTCCACTTACGCTCAAGATGAGCTAGGCAAACACAAAGGCTATGAATACTCTCGCACCAAAAACCCCACAAGAGATGGGATTGAAAGCCTTATTGCCGAATGTGAGAGTGGGAAGTATGGCTTTGCCTTTGCCTCTGGTATGGCAGCACTTGGCACGATTTTAAGCCTATTTAAAAGCGGAGATTCTATCATCATCTCACAAAATGTCTATGGCGGCACTTTTAGAATCTTAGATAAAGTCTTTAAAAACTTTAATATCACTTATAAAATCGTAGATACAAGGGACTTAGACACGCTAGATTCTGCCCTAACCACTGAAGTCAAAGCTGTGTTAATTGAAAGCCCTGCAAACCCACTTCTAAGCGTTACGCCTTTAGCAAAAGTCGCTGAAATTTGCAAGAAAAAAGGTGTGCTAAGTATCGTGGATAATACCTTTATGACGCCCTATCTCCAGCAGCCCTTAAGGCTAGGCATTGACATTGTGGTGCATTCTGCGACAAAGTATCTTGGCGGACATAGCGACCTTGTAGCCGGGCTTGTGGTGGTAGATGATGAGAATCTAGCTGAACGCATAGGCTTTTTGCAAAATAGCATTGGCGGTGTGCTTGCGCCATTTGATAGCTTTTTGCTTATCCGCGGTATGAAAACACTAGGCTTACGAATGCAGCGACATTGTGAAAATGCCTTGTTTCTAGCAGAATCTTTAAGTGAGCATAAAGCGGTGGCAAAAGTGTATTATCCGGGGCTAAAAAGCGATAGCGAATATGAAGTGCAAAGCTCTCAAGCGCGTGGTGGCGGAGGAATGCTAAGCTTTATATTAAAGCCAGAATATGATTATAGAATCTTTTTTAAATCCGCGCGTATCATCGTTTTAGCGGAAAGCTTGGGAGGCGTGGAGAGTTTGCTCTGCCACCCTGCGAGTATGACTCACGCCTCTATTCCTAAAGATTTGCGTGAATCTATGGGGATAGCTGAAAATCTTATCCGCCTATCTGTTGGCATTGAATATAGCAAAGACTTGCTTGAAGATATAAATCAAGCGATTGAAAAAAGTTGCGTGTAATATATAGCCTTGCTATTAAGATTCTAGTCGCCTATGCTTTTATATCAAACGACACTTATTTAAATTCTCAAAGGAAGCTATTTGTCGTAAATCATTTATTTTAGATTCTATATCTTTAAATTTAGAATCTAACTCGCTCTTGCACTTTATGCTTAAATTGATAAAGCTAGATTCTTTTTCAATACCTACAAACTGCCTACCTAAAAGATTTGCGGCAATGCCTGTAGTGCTAGAGCCTGAAAATGGATCACAAATTATAGAATCTTCATTGCTTGCCATTAAAAGCAATCGCACCAAAAGGGCTAAAGGCTTTTGTGTGGGGTGTTTGCCAAAGGTTTTTTCCCAAGAGGCAATAGCTGGGAAGCTCCACACATCACGCATTTGTTTATCATTGTTTAGCTTTTTTAGAATCTCGTAGTTAAAAATATGCTTATGCTTATGGCTTTTTCTAGCCTAGATGATTTGCTCGGTAGAATGTGTGAGATAGCGACAGCTAAAGTTTGGTGGGGGATTAGTTTTCTGCCAAGTGATGATATTTAAAATCTTAAAATCAAGCTTTTGCAATGCCCTGCCAAGCGAAAAAATATTATGATAAGTCCCACTTATCATAATACTACCTGTGGGCTTTAGGGCTATTTTTGCATTGCTTATCCACTCCATATTAAACCTATCAATTTCATCAATATTTTCGCCCCTGTCCCATTCGCCTTTATTCACACTTACAATCTTGCCGCTTTGGATACTTAAACCATCATTTGAGAGAAAGTAAGGCGGATCAGCAAAAATCACATCAAAACTCTCTTTCATCTGTGGTAAAAGGGCATTACAATCGCCTTGATAAAGGCTAAATGTAGAATCTAAGCTTGTAAAAGTGGGGGTTAATGTGTGAAATTTAGCGGTCATTTTGTGCCTTTTTAATAAAATCTTTTACATTATTGAGATTATACATCTCTACGCTTTTATAGGCTTCTTGCAATTTATTTTTGCTGCTGTGCCAACCTTGCCCATCGGTAATCCATATAAAATTTTTATCGGCAAACCCATCAAATTTTGGGGCTAATTCTTGATATGCTCTAGCTGTTTCGTTAAGCTTACTCCCGCCACTCGTATAGAAATTACACTCAATAAAATAGCTTATATTTTTCCCAAAAATCACAAAGTCAAATCGCTTTTTATCATCTCCAAAGTTTCTCTGCAAATCGCTAAACTCTGCAATATTTACTTCTTTTTTAAAGTGTAAATTAGCCTTTGCAAAAAGATCTCTTAAATAAGATTCCATAAAAGCACCGCCACGATTTTTCCTTGCATTACTATCTAAACCCACTTCAATACCAAAGACAAAGTCATTTAAATCTTTAATCTTTCTATCACTAAAGATAGAATCTAGCCCACTCTCACAGATAAATTCTAAATCCCTTTAGGACTTTGTAAATACGCATTGATAGGTGTTTCATTGCCATTAGAATCTAGCACCAACTCTTTCTCATTGCGAATCGCTAAAATCAAGGGCAAAACATCAAAAGCCTTAGCATACTCATTAAAAAGCAAAGTAATCTTATCTTGCAAACTATCCTTTGGCACACCCAACAAAAGATTTAAATGATTAAGGCTAATACTTAATTTATCTTTATTTGCTAGACACTTCTGCCAATCTACAAAAAAAGCCCAAATCTCTATTTGTCACCCTAAGAGTGCTTAGAAAAATCTCAAATGCTAATGTATTTTTCATATTGATTCCTTATGCATTATGTTTAGATTTACTACCCTAAACATTCTTTTGAAAATAAAATCCACTTCTTCCTTAAACTGCAAAGGTTACTATTTATATTATTAAAAATCCTTTTGTGCCTACAATCTTTAAATGCCAAATTCTATCTTTTTTATTTTAATTTTTATCTATTTTATGGAAAATAACAAAAATTAGAAGTAGAAAAAAGTTATAATAACATTTACCATACAATTAAAAGTCTTATTTACTATATTTCGTAATTTTTAAAAATAAAAGGATATAAATGCATTTTCACTCAAGTCTTGAACTTATCGGTAATACGCCACTTGTAGAGCTTTCACGCATAGCAATTCCAAATAACAACCGCATTTTTGCCAAACTTGAATCCTACAATCCCGCTGGGGGTGTGAAGGACCGCGTAGCCTTGCATATTTTGCAAAAGGCACAAAAAGAGGGCAAACTACATAAAGATTCTGTGGTGATAGAAGCAACGGCAGGGAATACCGGACTAGGCATTGCCTTTGTGTGTTTGCATTTTAATATCAAGGCGATTTTAGTCGTGCCGGATAAATTTTCTACTGAAAAGCAGATTCTAATGCGAGCTTTAGGGGCAGAAGTGATCAACACACCAAAAGAGCTAGGCATACAAGGAGCGATTGATAAAGCTAAAGAATTGCTAGATTCTACCCCGCATTCTTTTAGTTTGCATCAATTTGAAAATCCGCTAAATCCACAGGCACATTATGAGACAAGTGGCAAGGAGATCTATGTGCAAATGCAGGGCGTGCGAGACTTAGCACCTGTGCTGGATTATTTTGTATGCGGTGCTGGAAGTGGTGGCAGCTTTAGCGGTGTGGCAAAATACCTAAAAGAGCAGGATTCTAGGATACAAGCTGTGCTATGCGATCCTATCGGCTCTGTGATTGGCGGAGGGCAAGAGGGGTGTGCGAATATTGAGGGCATTGGTAATAACTTTATCCCAAAGACTATGGATACAAGCCTTATAGATAGAGTAGAAAAAATTAGCGATGAAGAAGCGTATCAAGGGCTAAAAATCTTAGCTAGAGAAGAAGGAATCTTAGCTGGAATCTCATCAGGGGCGTGTTTGCAAGCGTGTTTAAAACTCGCCCAAGAAGTAGAAAACAAGCTCATCGTTACACTCTTTGCCGATGATTTAAGCAGGTATTTGAGTAAGAATCTTGTGTAAAATATACAGAGATTTTATATAATTACATAATTTTTTAAGGTGGTGCAATGCAAGTTAGTTTTATTGATTTATTTGCTGGAGTGGGTGGATTCCACCTAGCGTTATCACAAGCAAATAATGGGGGGGGGGCAAAATACTACAAAATGTGTATTTGCAAGTGAGATAGATTCTAACGCACAAATAACCTATACGCAAAACTTCCCACACACTCCGCTTTATGGCGATATTACGCAAGATTCTACACAAGCCTTTATCCCCAAAGATTTTGATATTTTATGTGCTGGATTTCCTTGCCAAGCCTTTAGCATAGCTGGTTATCAAAAAGGCTTTGAGGACACACGAGGGACACTCTTTTTTGAAATTGCAAAAATTACTAAAGTCCATAAGCCAAAAGTGCTATTTTTAGAAAATGTTAAAAATCTAAAAAACCACAATAATGGCAAGACATTTCAAGTCATCAAATACACTTTAGAATCTTTAAATTACATCGTGTATGATTCTATACTTAACACCGCTACACACGCAAATATCCCGCAAAATAGAGAGCGGATTTTCATAATCGCTTTTCATAAAGATAAAGTGAAAAATCACGCAGATTTTAGCTTCCCAAGTCCTATAAAACTAACAAAAGCCATACATAATTGCATAGATTCTAACAAACAAGATGATAGTTTCTACTATACACCAAAGAGTAAATATTATGCGTGGCTAGAAAAAGAAGTGATAAAACAAGATAGCATTTATCAGCTAAGGCGTATTTATATACGAGAAAATAAAAGCAAACTTTGTCCAACATTGACTGCAAATATGGGGACAGGTGGGCATAATGTGCCAATCATTAAGGATAATTATGGTATCCGCAAACTCACACCTAGAGAATGCTTTAATTTTCAAGGCTATCCTAAAAGTTTTAAGCTACCAAACCTAGCAAACTCTAGGCTTTATATGTAGGCTGGAAATTCTATTACCCTGCCATTAGTTAAACGCATAGCACAAGAGATTTTAAAGGTGCTAAATAATGGGTAGTTTAGATTTTTATGCAATTGATAAAGAACAAAATAAAAATTATGCAAAATCTTTAAGTATTATCGCAACTTTATCAAGGCTTTTTAGTGACAATACAACACCTTATTTGCATTATAGGATTATGGAAAATCTTTTTTGTGATTGTTTTGGATTTGAGAATCTTAGTCGCTCTGACACTGCCTATGATGCAAGGCTAAATCACTTGGGAGTAGGGTTAAAAACTTTCATTTGTAATAGTAATGCAAGTATTGAAAAAGTGGCAGAATTTAATAAAGATTCTGCGTTTTTAAAACACATAACAGACAAAAGAGATTTAGCAGAAAAACTAGCACATTTACGCAATGAACGCATAGAATCTGCTAATAAAATTTATGATATAAAGGATTCTATTTATCATATCATCGCAAGACAGGATAAAAAACTACTCTTTTTTGAAACTGATTATAAAAAAATCAATATAAACAATATACAAAAGATTAAAAATAATGATAAAAGCTTAAGTTTTTACGATGGCAGTAATGAATATATTTTTAATCATTCTAAAAGCGTTTTGCAGAGAAAATTTTATATCCCTAAAAATCCTCATATTTTAGAAATAGAAATCGTCAAAAACCCCTTTGAGCTACTTCTATCGCTACAAGACTTGCAAATAAAACAACATAAAGAAAAAATTGCAGGGCTTGATTATGTCATTTTGCCTTTGTATAGTATGAAAGGCGGGGTAAAAAATGTGCCCGAAAAAAGCGGATTAAATCAATGGAATGCAGGGGGTAGGACACGAAAATATGGCGAAGTGTATATCCCTGTGCCAAGAGAAATCCACAAAAAATATCCTAACTTTTTCCCACCAAGAGATGAGATATTTACCCTAACAACGCCTAATAAAGAACAATTACAAGCCAAACTCTGCCAAGATAATGCAAAAGCACTAATGAGTAATCCAAACACAGACTTAGCAAAATGGCTTTTACAAACTGCCTTGCATTATAAAGAAGGGGAGCTTGTAACTTATGAGAGAATGCTAGAGCTTGGCTTTGATAGCGTGATTATCACAAAGCATTCGCAATCACGCTTTAGTATAGACATTATGCCACTTGATAGCTATGAGAAGTTTATATCATAACGCTTGCCGATGATTTAAGCAGGTATTTGAGTAAGAATCTCGTGTAAAATATGAAGTGATTTTGTATAATTGCGTAATTTTATAAGGCAGTGCAATTAAAAGGTGCAAGATGGATATGATTGATACTTTCACGCAAGTAAAAGAATGTGTCTATAAAGGAAGGACTTATTCTGTAAGGGATAATGGTGCAGTATTTCGTCACGCAAAAGATAAGATATGTAAAAATGATAATTATTGGAGTTTTGGCACACTAAACCATAAAAATGGCTATCTTCATCTTGGCTCTGCGAGAGTGCATAGGATTGTAGCTCTAGCTTTTCTAGGTGAGCCGCCAACACAAGAACACATTGTAGATCATATTGATACCAATCGTCAAAATAATCGTCCAGAAAACCTTCGCTACCTTACACGACTTGAAAATGCCCTGCTTAATCCGCTCACGCGTCAAAAGATTATTTATCATTGTGGAAGCATTGAAGCGTTTTTAAAAAATCCTAAGATTCTAAGAGAGAAAGTTGTAGCAAATGAATCTCAAAATTTCCAATGGATGCGACAGGTCAGTGTAGAAGAAGCACAAAATTGCCTTAAGAATTTAGAATATTTATTTTTGCAAAGAAAGTCAAACAAGAAAGAGCTTTCTTATCAAAATAATAGTTTGGGTGAATGGATTTATAAGCCACTCTATTTTACAGATACACAACCTAGTGAATCCATACAAGATGATTTTTATGACACACAAGCTATCTCTCCAGCAAACGCAAAGCAAAGGGACTGGAGAACGCCAAGTGAATTTCCACTTTGCCCAAACACAAACGAGCCAAATCCGCTTGAAACCTATGCGAAAAATATGCAACAAGGCAAAGTATTTGCAAGTAATCAATATGGCACATCTGTGATTATGGAATATGCCCTTTTACAAGGTAATATGCCACAAGATAGGCAGAACATTAAAGATTCTCATATACAAGATTCTAAAGTTAATGAAAATGCCTTGCTTGTGCTTTGCAAATTTGAACCACCAAATGCAAAGGCATATTCTTTAGCAAAAGTTACATACGAGAATGATTGTTTTATTCACACAGCTTTAGGGACATATTTTGATGAAAATGGCGGACGCAAATATTTCACTCTCGCACAAGGACTAGAATGGAAAGGTGGGGAAGTTTTTGATGACTATTGCTAGAAATGGGCATATAGTATGGAAAAAGTCAAGTGATATATAATCCTAGAATCTTATTTTATTCTATGTGCTAGAATCTTTGCATTTAACAAACAAAGCAAAGGCGGTGATTTATGGGCATTTTTATAAGATTATTTAAGGTTAGCACAAAGGCTAAGATTCTAATGCCTTTGGCGTTTATAGCGTTTGCAAATATGGCTTTTGCTGATAGTGAGAGCTTACAAAAGTTGTTTAAGGAATATAATGTAAGCAAAGATAAGCAAGAGTATATCAACAAAGAATGCAATAAGGAAGTCCTTAAAGATAATTTCAAGGATTTAAGTAAGATAGAGCAAATCTATAAATTTGAAGTAGCACGGATTGATTGTGAAGTGAATAACTTAGGCGAAGTGCTAGGCTCAACACAAGGCATTTTAGCTTCACTTAATTATGGCTATGATGAGTATGACAAGCTTTTAAACAAATACTACAAACTCTACCACGCTGAAGTCAAAAAGAAAGGCAAAACCACGCCAACAGGGGCTTTCTCCCACGAGCCAAGTATAAAAAAGGGGCCACACTGCTAGAAGAGCAAAGAGCGTGGCTCAAACTCCGCGATAGCTATGAGGCATACACAAAGACACATCACGCACATATCTATGATATAAATGGCGGTGGCACGATATATAGCATTAGTGTGAGCAATGCAAGGCTAGGATTCTTAAAAATGCGCTTAAATGAGCTATTTTCACGCTATTTGATGATGATAATAGATGGTAGCGTAGAGTTTGATAGTCTCTTTGGGTGCAAGCTAGATGGGGATATATAGGCTCAAGTTATAGCCAAATCCTGCAAGATTCCAAGATTCTATGTTTGGCAAAAAGTTTAGAATCTGTGGGTTAGATATGATTCTAAGCTTTGCATTGCTTTGTTTAAGTGATTTTAAAGATTCTATAAATTTATACAATATTAATTTTTTAAAAAAGCTTCTAGGATAGAATACGGCTACAACAACCTAAAGGAGAGAAGATGAAAGATGTGTTGATATTGCAGGCGAGATACAATCAAATGGCGGATAGAGCGATGTTTGCAGTGTTTAATGATATGGTGAAAAGTGGCAAAAAAGATTTGCTTTATAAAGATTGCGGATTGTTTTATAAAAGCATTATTGGTACTGCGGCACATAGCCTTTGCGGGAGTATTGGGCTATTTTTAGGGCAATTTAGTGCATTTGTGGAGCAAAAGCCAAATAAATTAGAATCTTTACTACAACATTTACAGCAAGACTTTACGCTTAAAGATTCCTTGTTGCAGGATTTAAATGCCCTTCAAACACTTCAAGATGACACAGACACAGCGATGATAGAGCTTATCACAAATATGAGTGATTTTAATAAAGTGGAAACTTTGCATTTGGGGCAAAATCTCTCTTTTAGTAAAACAAGGGCGCATTTAATCCTTGCGTTGCTAAATCACGCTACACATCATCGCGGACAGATTGCAGGTGCGCTTGATATACTTGGTGTTGAAAATGATTTTGCCGGAATGCTGGGTATGTAGATTAAATATGTAGGGCAAATGTGAAAATCAAGCAAGTGCATAGATTCAAACATATAAAGAAATAGGCTTTGTAAAGCCTAACACAAAGCCTAGAATCTCATCGCTCAAACCACTTAAAATATAAGAATCTAGCCTTTCATTTTACTTTCCAAAGTTTTAGAATCTAGCCCTAAAGCTTATAAAAATCCATACAGATTCATAAATCACCCCAACTTTTGCCAAACACTTAGAAGCAGGTATTCTTAACGCAAACTAAGCAATTCTAGCTCACAAAAAGTTTTTTTGTTTAATCTAATGCTTAAATTTAAATCCCTACCCCAAATGACTTAACAAGATTCAAGTAAATATGGCAAGTTATTTAACTAAAATTTTATTCCACTCTACTTTGGGATTTTAAGGCAGTTATTTTTATACCGCTACAAAAAATAGAGTTTTTGGAATAAAATTTCTTGCTTGTAATTCAACAAAGATTCCTAAAATCTTAGAATCTTAGCCTACAAACACAATACCCCAAAACCCTAAAACTTCTTCATATTTGCATCTTGTAAAATATCTTGCGCGATATGCTCTACACCTAGGCTAATTTCTTGCGTCTTATGTGCGGTTTGCGTGTTATGATTTGTTATCTCTTCTAGGGCAACAATGCTTCATTGATATGCTCAATGCCCTCCATTTGCACCTTAATCGACTCGCCCATATCATTAATGCTTTGCACAAGCAGATTCACACTTGCCCCTATCTCGCCTAAGCTTTTTTGTGTGCGTTCAGCCAAGTTTCGCACTTCATCGGCAATGACTGCAAAGCCCCGCCCGTACTCCCCAGCCCTTGCCGCTTCAATCGCCGCATTCAACGCCAAAAGATTAGTTTGATCGGCAATCTCTGCGATAAATCCTAGAATCTTTTTAATATCATCGCTTTGCTGCACCACTTCTTGAGCCTTACTATCAACACCCTGCATAGATTCTGCAATCTCTCTTACCGCATTTGCCGTCTCTTCTAGCGACTTCTGTGTGCTTTCACTCATCACCATTACAGAATCTTCTAACTCTTTTGCCTTAATATTTAGCGATTTTGCAAAATCAAGGCTTGTAAAAAACATTTTGCGTATCTCTTCGCCCAAATGCCCCACACCTTCATTCATCGCTTGAAGTTCGCCTTGCAGATTCTGTGCTGACCCACTCTCTTGCTTTTGGAAATCATTGTCTGCATATCGCTTCAAAATCTCAAGCACACGCGAGACATTCTCATCAAGGGAAGTTAGCATTTCATTAAACAGCGCGCCAAGTTGGGTTAGCTGCGGATTATTCGCATTTGTCTGTATCTGCAAATGCGAATGCCCCTGCTTGATACCCTCAACCGCCTGAAAAAAATCCTGCAAACTCTTTATATCCTTTAAGAGATTATGCTGGATTGTCTCTTCATTTTCATTGATCGCTTCTGCCATTTCTTGAAACTCATCGCCACTGCGGAGTTTCAAAGGATTCACACTTTTTTGCTTGTGATTTAAAAAGTCAAAAAACTCTAGCAAACTCTTTTTTAATGCGTCTAATAGACTTTAGCAAATACGCCAAAATCACATACAACGCCACCACAAGAATAAGCACAAAAATGCCTAGCATAATGAAAATGGGCTTATTGTTTTGACTAAGCTTATCGGCAATGCGAGATTCTGGGATAATGGAGCAAAGCAGCCATTGCGTTTGAGATTCTACCTTACAAGTTGCGATATTAGAATCTAGTTTAAAAGTCGTTGTGTCCGCACTAAAGCTACTTTTTATCACCTTAGAAAAATCATCACTTTGTAAAATCTTACTCTCATCATTATGGCTGACATAATTGCCATTTTTGTCTATGATGATAATCTCCTGTTCGCTTGTATTCTCATCTTGTGCGTGGATATAGGCATTAAGCGATTTTAGAGCAATATCCACACTTGCCACACCGATGAATCTGCCATTTTCAATCAGCGGAGAGGCAAAGCCAAAAACGGGGATTTTGTAAGACGCCTAAATCCACGGCTCACTTAGCACTTCATCTTTGAGTAAATTTTTGGGATTTGATACCAACTTCTTGTGCGTGGGTCATAGCCATCTTGTGGGTATTGATGTTTGCCATTGCCCCATAGCATTCTCCCGCTAGATTCTATACCGATACGATATAAGTGAGATTAAAATCCCCTGATTCTTGGATAAGGTGGAGATTTTGTGTCATTTGAGATTCATTTAAGCCACTTGCAAGGGCTTCTTTTACGAGTTTGTTAATAAGGCGTTTTTTCTCATCAATATACACATCTATGAGATTTTCTAATTGCGTTACTTGCTTTTCTTGCGTCTCATACTCAATAAGTGTAATAGTCTTTTGTGCGTTAAAATACACAAACCACGCCAAAAGGCTAAAACTCACAAACACCATTAAAGTCGTGCTAATTGATACCTTTGCGTTGATTCCTAATCTTAGTTTCGCCCATTTACCACACCTTTGTCATAAGATATTCCAACATAGGTTAATCATATACACAAAACATAAAAACAAACTTTTCATATATTCATATGAAGCAAATTTCTCATTTTTAATGTGTTTTTACACATTCTTTATATTTTTATTGTCATTTTTGCTTTTCATACATATAAAAATCACAAAATGAACTCTCATTTGGCTTGTTTTCATCATAAGGATAGGCATTTGGTATCATTGTCTTAAACTTCCACTCTACTGCATTTTTTTGCACCCAACTACTAAACTGCCTATGTCGCACATGTTGAGTGTGGGGCTGGTCCTTGTTTGATGAATAGATGATTACAAATTTTTGTGCGTATGCAAAAAGATTACGCATATAAGATTCAAAAATTTCATCATTTATGAGATGATACATCACATCTAACGATAAGCCAAGCTCCACACTGCTAGGATTTTCTAAAAATTCCCCCACTTCATAAAACATCTTACTTTTATCATTAGCAAACTGCTTTTTTACTTTTTCAATCACACAAGGCGACACATCAAGCCCTGTGTATTGGGGATATTCCGCCAAGGAGAGCTGATTCCCATCGCCACAGCCCCATTCTATCACACTTTGAATCTTATGCTTTTTTACAAAGTCATTTATCACTTTTGCCTTAAAAATCGCTAAATCCCCATAGCTCCCAACCCCAGAAGCACCAAGCCCTTGTGAATCTTCGTGGGATTTATAGCGTATCTCCCAATACTCATTACTATCAAAAGCTACTTTTTGCTTCAAATCGGGGTAAAACTTCAGCAAATTTTGAATCTGCCAATCATTCCGCCATTTCGCATTTTCTATCCACAACGCACCACTTTTAGCGGTATCAACAAAGCTTGATTGCATTTTGAGATTATCTCTCACCACATTTATTTTTGTCCCATTTAGAACCGCCATTGCCCAAAACCACAAATCATCGCCATACGGGCAAAGCTCCATAAAAATCTCTTCTTTTAGCACATCTTTATACAAACAATGAGGGGGGGGGGGATATAATATACCGCCAACGCCTGTTGGGAGATTTAAAAACGAAGCTACACTTTGCTTATGTGAAACATCAAGATTCCATTTGAGATAGGGTAGAATCTCGCCGTATTTATCAAAAGTAATACGATGAGCTCGGTGAGTATGAATACAATGCGGATTTTCCTTATACGCATAATAGAGCTTAGAGAGCCAATCCTTAGCATACAACGCATCATCATCGGCACTTACCAAAATAGAATCTGGAAATTCTTTTAAAGCATAAATAAGCTTCTTGTAAGATTTAAGATTCCCCCTAACCCACACTATCTCTAGTCCGCATTGCTTGAAATCCAAAATCTCTTGGGGCAGTGGCGGGTGAAGATTGGCAAACTCATCTTGCGACAGCCATAAAATCACCCTATCTGGCTTAAAATCCTGTATGAACAATGTAAAAAGTGTATAGTGTAATGTGGAGATTCTAGCTGGATATGAAGTAAGCGTTACCACAACTTACGGACGAGATTTCATAGAATCTTTGTGTGCTAAATATGGACTTGTGGGATTTGTAGCATTGTTTTTAGCACCATATAAAAACTCCGCAATCTCCCTATCAAGCCTTGATTGAAGCTCATTTTGTTTATGCTGATTTTTCAACTTTTGCCTTTAATCTTTATTTATACGCAACTTTTAGCTTAAATCTCCGCAGGGTGCTTAATCTCCTAATCATTTGTTAGATTCTTATTTAAAAATTATTCACTACTCTCACAACTTCTTCTGCTTGTTCCTTGCTCATAACCGGGCTAATCGGCAAAGACAACACTTCCCTATGAATCTTTTCAGTAATCGGTAAAGAGAGGAGATTATATTCCTTATAGGCTTCCTGCTTGTGCGGTGGGATAGGATAGTGGATAATTGTCTCAATCCCATTATCCTTTAAATACGCTTGGAATCTTTCCCGCTCTTCGCACCGCACGACAAATAAATGCCACGCGTGTCCTTCTTCACTCACACATTCAGGTAAAATAATCTTTTTATTTGTGATATTTTCGCGGTAAAACTTCGCCACTGCCCTGCGAGATTCATTATCAGAATCTAAATACTTAAGCTTTATTTCTAGGAATGCTGCTTGAAGCTCATCAAGCCTAGAGTTTAGCCCCTTGTAGAGATTAACATACTTTTTATGTGAGCCATAATTCCCTAATGCCCTAACTTTTTCCGCTACTTCTTTGTGCTTTGTGGTTACCGCTCCACTATCGCCTAATGCCCCTAGATTCTTCCCCGGGAAAAATGAGAATCCAGCCACATCGCCAAGTGTGCCAACCCTTCTGCCTTGATATATCGCGCCGTGTGCTTGTGCGCAATCCTCTATAATAGCAAGTTTGTGCTTTTGTGCCAGCTCCCATACCTTTTGCATCTCCACGACCTGCCCATACAAATGTACGACTAAAATCGCCTTTGTGTTGGGTGTTATGGCAGATTCTATTTTCTCCACATCAATGTTATAAGTCTGCAAACTTGGCTCAACAAAGATAGGCTTACACCCATTATCAGAGATAGCCAAAATTGAGGCGATATAGGTATTTGCCGGGACGATTATCTCATCATTTTCCCCCAAACCTAACGCCTTTATGCTTAAACGCAAGGCATCTAGTCCATTACCACAGCCTATGCAATGCTCTATCCCGCAATATTCAGCAAATGCCTTTTCAAAAGCTCTGCTTTTTTCTCCTAAAATATACCAGCCAGATTCTAGCACCTGCTTCATCGCCAATTCTAGCTCATTTTTAAAACGCAAATTAATTGCCTTTACATCAAGAAATGGGACCATTGTATAACTCCTTTACGCAATAGTTTGCTTCTCAAGCGATTGTAGAGATAGAGATATCTATCACCTATTAGCACAACGATACTCATCATAATCATAAATATATTCATCTTTATTATAATAAGTATCGCTTAAAACAAGTAACACACAATCACTTGAAAAATCATACATTTGTTTCCATATCATTTTATCCAAATAAAGTCCCTGATTTGGCGTGTTTAAAACTATCTCTTTTTGCACTTCTCCATTATCAACCCTAATCTTACACTGCCCCTTTAACACAATAAATAAAAATCTGGAATCTCTATTTGCGTGATTCCCCCTCACAACACCATTTGGCACATCAAAAATATAAAACACTCTTTTAATATCAAAAGGGCAATTTGAGCCATTCTGTAAAGCCACTAGCACAGAATCTTTATCACCAAAACACTGAAAATCAATTAGTTGATACACTAGCCCTTCCTTCATATTCTTTCTACATCTTGTTGAATTGTCCGCAATAATCTCGCAGGATTCCCGCCAATCAAAGCATTATCCCCAAAAGATTTTGTTACCACACTCCCACTTCCCACAACACAGCCTTTTCCAAGTTTTACGCCTTTTAACACAATGACATTATTCCCCATAAAGCAATCATCTCCTATTTCCACACCCGCACTTTGTATATACTCTTCATTATTCCTATTCTCTATTGTAAATCCGTGAAAATCAGAACTCATAGCTTGAAAATTTATCCCTAAAACAATTCCTGCCAATGTGAATGTTCTCCTTATATGCAACAAGAAAGAAATTGTTACTGATAAATGTTCCAGAGTCTATACTTATCATAGTATTACCCCCCCCCCCCGCACATCAATATGATTGTACGCATTAAAAAATAAAGGAGACGGATAATAGCCCAGATGCACATTATCAGCAATACATATTTTACCCTCATTCACGCTATGAAAAATCGTAGCTGAATGTATTTTAAAATCCCCAGACACTTTAACATTAGAAACGAAATGACGATAATACGCCACTCTTATTTTTTGCAATATTCTAGCTACTTTATTCATAAAACACTCCTATATTTTCTCACATAATACCGCAATGTCTTCTCTAGCCCACTTGCGAAACTCTCTTGTGGCTTCCAATCTAGAATCTTAGCTATTTTGCTAGAATCAATGGCATAACGCCTATCGTGTCCTGCCCTATCCTGCACAAAAGCAATTTGACTTTGATAAGACTTTTTATCCGCCCTTGGGGCAATTTCATCAAGTAACGCACAAATATGCTTTGCAATCTCTATATTCACACGCTCACAATTCCCACCGACATTAAAAGTCTCGCCATAGCATTGTGAGTGAAACACTACATCAATAGCACGGCAATGATCCTCCACATAGAGCCAATCACGCACATTTTTACCATCGCCATAAATAGGTATTGTCTCACCTTGCAGGGCGTTACGAATGATTGTGGGGATAAGCTTCTCATCGTGTTGCTTAGGACCATAATTGTTAGAGCAATTTGTAATAAACGCCTTTAATCCATAGGTATGGATATAAGATCTCACAAGCATATCGCTTGATGCCTTAGAAGCTGAATAGGGGGAGTTTGGTGCATAGGGTGTAGATTCTGTAAAATACCCACTCTCGCCCAAAGAGCCAAAAACTTCATCAGTGCTAATGTGATGAAACACACAATTTTCCTTGCCCCTTTTTGCAATATGCGGTGCTTCAAACCAATGTAAATAAGCAGTATGCAAAAGATTAAAAGTCCCATTAACATTTGTTTTTATAAACGCATTGGGATTGGCAATAGAATTATCCACGTGGGATTCAGCAGCAAAATGTATCACACTTTCAATCTCATATTTTGTAAAAATCTCATTCACCAAGCCTTCATCGCAAATATCGCCCTGTATAAAAGTATAATTGCTGAAACTTTCCACGCCTTTTAGATTCTCTAGACTCCCAGCGTAAGTAAGCATATCTAAATTTACAATGTGATAATTTGGATATTTTTTCAAAAAATACAACACAAAATTGCTACCGATAAAACCAGCCCCACCCGTTATTAAAATGCTTTTCACTGCCCTGCCCTACTTAAGTCTAAAAGATTTTTCAAATACTCACCATAGCCACTTTTTTGCAAAATACAAGCACGATTCAGTAGTTTTTCTTCATTAATCCAGCCATTATGATAGGCAATCTCTTCTAAACAAGCAATCTTATAGCCCTGTCGCAACTCAATAGTCTGCACAAAAGTAGAAGCCTCCACAAGACTATCGTGTGTGCCTGTATCAAGCCACGCAAAGCCTCTGCCTAGCACTTGAGATCTTAACTTATTTTGCTTAAGATACGCAATATTTACATCGGTGATTTCTAGCTCTCCCCTTGCACTAGGCTTTAAAGATTTTGCAATAGAAATAGCATTATTATCATAAAAATACAACCCAGTTACTGCAAAATTACTCTTAGGATTAAGTGGCTTTTCCTCAATGCTTAACGCCCTACCCTCTTTATCTATCTCTACCACACCAAAACGCTCTGGGTCTTTAACGCGATAGGAAAAAATCGTAGCAATGCCATTTTGTGCCTCTTGCTTTGCCTCTAAAAGCATAGGTGAAAAACCCTGCCCATAAAAGACATTATCCCCCAGAATCAATGCTACATCATCATTGCCTACAAACTGCTCTGCTAAAACAAGTCCTTGAGCTAACCCATCTGGGCTTTCTTGCACAGAGTAACTAATCTCCATACCAAGCCAACTACCATCGCCAAAAATCTCTCTAAATCTTGGTGTGTCTTTAGGGGTAGAAATGATTAAAACCTCTCTAATTTGAGCAAGCATTAGCACAGATAATGGATAATAAATCATAGGTTTATCATAAATAGGCAACAACTGCTTAGATACCATAAGCGTAGATGGATAAAGTCTTGTCCCACTTCCACCTGCTAAAACTATGCCTTTCATCTTATTCTCCAAACTTACTTTTGTATCGCACAAGCATCATAGCATATCTTTTTTTATTGCTTATTCATCAATTTTTAGCACAGCTAAAAATGCTTCCTGTGGTAACTCAACCTTGCCGATAGCTTTCATACGCTTTTTACCCTCTTTTTGCTTTTCTAGCAGTTTTCTTTTACGCGTTATATCCCCGCCATAGCACTTTGCCGTTACATTCTTACCCATTGATTTAATCGTCTCTCTTGCGATAATCTTATTGCCAACACTGGCTTGAATCGCCACTTCAAAAAGCTGCCGCGGCACAATCTCTTTCATAGATTCTACTAATGCTCTGCCTTTTTCATAGCTTTTTGACTTATCTACAATGATTGACAACGCATCTATAACTTCCCCTGCCACGCGTATATCAAGCCGCACCAAATCGCCCTCCCTATACTCAATAGGCTCATAGTCAAAACTCGCATAGCCCTTCGTGCAAGACTTTAGCTTATCATAAAAATCCATCACAATCTCATTGCTCGGCAGCGCATACACAAGCATTACACGACTTTGGGTAAGATAATCCATCTTTTCTTGAATCCCGCGGCGATTTGAAAGCAGTGTGATGATATTCCCCAAATACTCGCTAGGTGTGATGATACTCGCCCGGACATACGGCTCTTTTATAGATTCTATCTTTTGCACTTCAGGCAACTCGCTGGGATTTTGCACCGCTACCATAGAGCCATCAGTAAGATAGACTTCATACACCACCGTGGGGGCAGTGGCAATAAGACTTAGCCCAAACTCCCGCTCCAAACGCTCTTTCACCACTTCCATATGCAAAAGCCCCAAAAAGCCAACGCGGAATCCAAAGCCTAATGCCACGCTCGTTTCCGGCTCAAAACTCAAAGCAGAATCATTAAGCTTCAACTTATTTAACGCGTCGCGTAACTCCTCAAACTTATCTGTCTCAATGGGATAGATTCCCGCAAATACAAAGGGCTTTGCCGGACGGAAGCCCTCTATGGGCTCTTGTGTGGGATTCTTCGCATCTGTAATCGTATCGCCAACTGCCATATCTGTAAGGCTTTTTAACCCAAGTGAGAGAATGCCAATCTCGCCACAAGCGATATTCTGTGTTTGAATCTTTTGCACCGGGTGGGGATAATACAACGCCAACACCTCATACTTTTTCCCACTGCTCATTACCTGCACTTCCTGCCCTACTCTAAGCTCCCCATTCACAAGTCGCACGAGTGCTAAAGCACCAAGATAGTTATCAAACCACGAATCATAGATTAAAGCTTTTGTAGGAGCGTTGCTATCGCCTTGTGGAGCGGGGATTTTCTCAATAATAGATTCTATTAATGCTGTAATGCCTTCCCCACTTTTTGCACTTACTTTCAACGCCTCCGTGCAGTCAAGCCCTATGGTAGATTCTATATCTTCAGCCACTTTGAGTGGATCGGCAGCAGGCAGGTCAATTTTATTAATCACAGGGATAATCTCAAGGTTATTTTCCATAGCGATATAAACATTTGCGATTGTTTGTGCCTCCACGCCTTGACTTGCATCAACCACGAGCAATGCCCCCTCACACGAGCTAAGAGAGCGAGAAACCTCATAGCTAAAATCCACATGTCCGGGGGTATCAATGAGATTTAAAATATAAGTTTGTCCCTTGTAGGGGTAGCTAAGACGCACGGATTGTGCTTTTATCGTGATACCGCGTTCTTTTTCAATATCCATTGTATCCATAATCTGTGCGGTCATCTCCCGCTCACTCACCGCCCCACACTCTTGGATAAGCCTATCTGCAAGTGTGGATTTGCCGTGATCAATATGAGCGATGATGGAAAAATTACGAATATATTGCTGCTGAAAAGCATTTTGCGGATTCATTTCGTGCCTTTGTGTAGAATCTAAGGCGTGATTGTAGCACACTCAAGGCACTTTGTCTATATTAGCCTCTGCGCCTTATCTCAAGTAAGGAAAAGTAATGCAAAAGCCCAAGCCCATTAATAATTGCTCTCTTGCCATTTTCAAGCCTAATCGTCCAAGAACGCAAATAATCATCATTCCTCCTAGGTAAATCAATACCTATTTCAAAGTCATTATGAAACACACCCTCAAATCCAAGCTTA
Source organism: Helicobacter cinaedi PAGU611 (assembly GCF_000284635.1). Lineage (NCBI taxonomy): Bacteria > Pseudomonadati > Campylobacterota > Epsilonproteobacteria > Campylobacterales > Helicobacteraceae > Helicobacter > Helicobacter cinaedi. Next base: position 1,213,011 of record NC_017761.1, read on the forward strand.
TCGCATAATTGCAGTGCTGTTTCCCTACTATGCATATTCCAGCCAGATTCTAAATGCTCACTCTTAGTGGCACGAGCTTTGATAAATACATCAAGCGGATAGGGGTTGAAACCAGCCCAAATATACCCCCTACCATTTGGGGCAATAAGGGAACAGAAATGCTCCAAAGGCTTGCTTAAATCATCAAAGATCCCTATGACACCATTTAAAAACACAACATCAAATTGTTGTTTTGGTAACCCCTTTCCACTTGCTATATCCCCCTGCCATAAGGTTGGTATAGGCTTATTGCGTGATTGAAAATCTGCCCTTGTCTTTTCAAGCAAACTTGGCAAAATATCAATCCCAAAAAGTTGAGATTCAGGGAAAATCTCACTTAGATAGTAAAGAAAATCCCCATTTGAACAGCCAATATCTAAAATACTTTTAGGGAAATTTTGAGATGAAGGCTTTTTAGTATTTCACCCCCCCCCCCCGCAAGATTCTAGCACTACATTTGCTATGTATTTAAAGCTTTCTTTAACATTGTCCTTATGGCTTTCACTCGCATAAAACTCATCGTGAGTTCGCTTTGTCTCTACTGACATTTTTTACTCCTTTTGTCCTATAAACATATAATGATGCGAACTTCCCTCGCTATTATATGGCTCATACAAGTCAAATGCCCTATACTCGCCAATATACAAGGTTTTAAAAGGAGCAAAGATAATCTTTAGCTCACTTTCATCATTCACAAACCTAATATAAGTCCGCTCATTTAGCCTACCGCTTAAAGTTACTTCACTTAGCCCATTTTCAAGCTCTTTAGTGATACATTTACCATAGCCATTTTGCCTACTCATCATCGTAAAAAAGCAGATTCCACCTTTTCTAGTCATAGAATATAGCTCATCAACCTGCCGCCTTAAGTTTGCATTATCTAAGTAATACAAGCTTTGATTAGCAAAAACCACATCAAATTGAGTATCAAATAAGTTAGCCACGCTTTGATTTGGCTCTATAAGCTTTGCCCTTTGTCCCATAATGCCTTGAGCTTGAGTTATTGCCTCTTTGATAATATCCACACCATAAACTCTAAAGCCCTTGCTTTGAAAATATTCAGCGTGTGTGCCATTCCCACAACCAAAGTCAAATACTTTCCCCGAAGTCAGTCCCAACTCATATTTTAAAATCCGCTCATAAAAGCGTATAATATGCCCTTCAGGGTATCTAACACCATAGCCCTTAGCGTATTTTTCGTTATAAGCTGCTTTGGAATCTAAACTTTGCGTTGTCTCTTTGGCACTTTTAAGGGAGTTTGCTTCTTGTGCTTGCTCACTACCGCTTAGGTAGCTTCTCGCACAAGAATCTTCACAACCCTTAAAATTGCCTAAAGATACTTCCGCATCGCTGCTTGAGAGATGGCTATTTAAGGAGTTATCCCCCCCCCCCCCCGCACATAAAGTGCTAGGCATTACTTTATTGTTTTCCATAATTTGATCCTTTTGTTTGTTTTTTAAGATTCCCATACAGGGTTTTTTAACACCCAACGCCCAAAGCTATCTTTTGTGAAAATATCACGATTGTAGAATCCATCTAAAATCTTCCAAAACTCACTCTCTCTATATCCCGTGAATTTGCAAAAATCTTCTACCGCTTTTGCATCAAGATTATGATCCCTTTGCTTGACAATCTCCACTGCCTCATCGCGACTCATCATTCCATAGCGGATAAATCTCGCCGCATAGTCAGTTGCACAGGCGTGTCCAAATTTAGGATATTTCATCCACGCGTGAACAAGATATGCCACAGAATCTACCTGATCAAAGCTCTCCGCACACATTGTCCTATCCCATTCTCCAACCAAGTCATGGAAGCCGCGGGATTTAGCAAAAATATAGTTTGAATAGGAATTCCAAGGAATAAAATAAGAAAGATAAATAGGGTCTAGCTTACTAAAAGCAGTGGGGGGGGGGGCAATAGTTAATTCAAGGTCTTTTTTTGAAAGATTTTCATCAATAAGTTCTTCTAATGGTATATCACTTGCCACACCATTGCTTAAAATTTCTCTCGCACTATATGTCTCTTCACTATCGCCACCACCATATTCATAGCTTACATTCTCGCCATACACAAGCAATGGTGTATTAAACTTCAACGCCATATGGATAGGATAAGTATATATTAGCCTATCTATAAACCAAGTGGGCTTCCCATATTTTTCAAAAGTCTTACGCATAAGGGCTTTTTGTGTCCGCAAATCCGGCTTTAGCGTTATAAGATGACAGCCAAAGGCTTCGGAAATATTGCGTAAATTATGCCTACCTGCTTCAGTCATAGAAAAATTATCTTCCACTGAAAACAAAATAGGATTCATACCCATTACTTCTTTCATCATATAGGTTTGAAAGTGTGAATCTTTCCCACCACTCACAGCAATCGCACAATCCCAAGAATCTCCATTACACCCACGATACTTATCGCATAGCTTTTTAAGCTCCTCAAATCGTGCTTCATAATCCACCTTTTGCTTACGCTCGTGATTTTTACACGGCATACACACGCCATCACTATCAAATGTAATACCCGGTCGCGTATCAGGCATTACACACTTCTTGCAATACTTCATTTGCACTCCTTTAAAATTAAGATAGGCAAAAATTATATCACACTTTGCGTTTTTTTTGTTAAAAATTGCTCAACTACCCAAATATTGCCTTAGCTACTTCATAGCTTTTTCTAAGAGAATCTAAGCCACTATACACTTCTAATGTATAAATTTTTTGACTATGATGAAAAGAAACAAGGGTGGGCAAAAACTCACTCTCCATACTGATGTACTTATTTTCATCACTTAAACTATTATTATCGCTCAAATGGATATAATCCGCCACCCTAGCACAGCCTTTTAACTCACTCATAAAATCCCTATCCATTGTATAAGCACTCACTTTCAAATGCCCCACATCAAGTAATAATTTACAATCAATAGAATCTTGAAGTTTAAGCAAATCCTCCAAGCAAAGTAGCATAGCCAAATCCCAAGTGCCATACTTGTTGGCATACGCAGTAGAAATAACATTATTTTCAATATACAGGGTAATCCCAAGCCTTTTGGCACTACTATCTAATAGCTTATAGCCCTTGATAAACTGCTCTATCGCCTTATGTTTATTATAGATTCTATGTTTATTTCTTAGCTCCAAAGCACCCAGTTCATTTGAATGCAGTGGCAAAAAGAATCCAGCGTGAAAGCCAAAATGAGCACTTCCAAGCTTATGACTATACTCCAAAGCTGTATGCAAATGCTCCAACGAACGCTCAAACACAGCAGAATCCAAACTCGCAAGATTAATGACAAAATCACCATTTTTAGGCGGGGGAAAATAATTATGACACGCAAATTGCAAATTATATTTTTCTTTCAATTCCAGTAAATCTTCTAGAATTTGCGGATAATACTCACTACCACCAGAAAGCTCAATACAGCCAAATCCACTCTCTGCAAGTGTTTTTACACTTTGCTTAATGTATTGAGCCTTGATACAAGAACTTGATACATAAATCATCTTTTACCCCTTTACTCTTACTTCAAATCAAACATAAGCCTTCCCCTTAAAAAATAAACAAACATAAATCAAGATTCACTCGTAAAAATATTCAATACAGATTCTACTCCGCACTAAGCAACGCAAAAAGCGTATCACTCGCCCCAAGAGATGCTAAAGTCTGCTCATACGCACACTTGAGTAACTCATTATCCAAAAACTCACCCCACACCTTATGCCCAGCTGGTTTATTGTGGGAGAGCCAGTAGAGATGATTTGAAAGAGAGTATCTCTGCACACATTTAATAAACTCCACTTTCAATCCTGCCAATTTAGCCAACTTCTCAAGTGTATGAGGCGTAAATAAATACAAATGCGCACTCCAATATGTAAAATCAGCAAACGCCTCACTCTTATAGATTCTAAGCAGGGCGTCATTCGCATTTGGCACTTCAAGGATAATCTTGCCACCTTTTTTCAAGTGTCGTTTAAAAGTCTTAAGGAACTCAATGGGATTTGCTAAATGCTCCAAACAATGAAAACTTGTAATCACATCAAAGTTCTTATGCGTATCCTCTATGCTTACATAAAGTGGAATCTGCTCTCTCTCATACACGGGGGCTACTTGAGATTCTAGCTCCACACCACATACAGAATCTGCCGCTTCTTTTGCTAGAGTCAAAAATCCCCCATATCCGCTTCCAAAGTCGCAAATCTCCTTACAAGCAATCATATTTTTCACAAATTCATATCTCCTTTTTGCATCTTCATCATTAGCAGCTAGGTTTCCCCCCCCCCCCCGACAAGCATTTGTATGCGTTCATCGTGCATTTTGCCTTCTTTATAAAACGCTTCATTCGTCTTATGTGAATCCAAATACACAAGCCCACATTCCAAGCATTCCCATACGCCAATGCTCTTATCATCACGCACACCATTATGAATCCTGCTCCTTTTATCACTTCCGCATAAGTAACAACTCTGTATCATCAAAACTCCTTTAAAATTGATTGAATGCTTGAGCTAATATCCTCAAGGCTTCTTAGCGATTCATAAGTTGGCAAATTAAAGCCAAGTTTAGAAATCTTATGTGCTACCGGTGTGGGCTTTGCATATTTTGCATACAGGGGCATATCACTTAATGGATAGAAAAAATTTCGTGAATCAATACCATTTTTCTTTAACTCCTGTATAAACGCATCTTTATTCTCACCGCGAAATAAAAAACTCGCCAACCAAGTGATTTTCTTTCGTTTTGGCAAATGAGCTTGAGGGATAATCAATGAGCCTAGAATCTGCTTATACTGCTCCTCATATCGTGTGCGATGATATAAAATCTCATCAATGCGTTCAAGCTGTGCTAGTCCTAGTGCGGCTTGAATATTTGTCATACGATAATTAAAGCCAACTTCGCTATGCCAATATCGCTTGTGCTTATCCATTCCGTGATCACGCAAGATTCTCATTTTCTCACTCAACGCCTTGTCATTACACACGCACATTCCACCTTCCCCTGTGGTAATGACCTTATTCCCAAAAAATGAAAAGCACCCCACATCGCCAAAGCTCCCCACCTTTTTGTCATTAAACTCCGCTCCGTGAGCCTCTGCACAATCCTCAATCACATAAAGTTTATACTTTTTAGCACAATTCATAATCGCTTCCATATCGCATACTTGCCCATATAAATGTACAGGGATAATTGCCCTTGTTTTTGGCGTAATAGCAGACTCTATGGCTTGTGGAGAAATACACCAAGAATCTTCCTCAATATCTACAATTACAGGCGTAGCACCAGCCAACAAAACAGCATTAATCGTAGCAGCAAAAGTCAAATCAGGCACGATAACTTCATCGCCTTGCTTAATTCCAAGAGAATGGAGTGCTAAGTGCAAAGCCACCGTGCCATTAAACACACTCACCCCCTGTCCCACTCCACAATATGAAGCAAATGCCTCCTCAAACTGCGTAATATAACGCCCACTACTTGAAATCCACGAACTAAGAAAGGCATCTAAGAGATAATTTAGCTCATTGCCGTGCAAACTCGGTGTTGCCACAGGATAGAATCTTTTTTTACTTGAATAATAATCCACCAAAATATGCGATGTATCCACAATGGGAATGAGCCTAAACTCCGCTAATTTCGCATTATCAATCACATCATTTTGTAGCGTGTAATAATATTCTTTTTGTATAATGGATTTAGCAGGACTTTGCAGACTTAAGCCCTTAAGCAATCCCCTGCGTATATCCCCATCGCTTATCACACCTTGTAACTTCATAGCAGAATCCACCACAAACGCAACGCCCATTGTATTTTGATTGATACAAGACATTGCCGTAAAAATACTCGCCTCATAATCAATGCAAAACTCGCTCAATCCTAAACTTCCCACTTTACTATTCAACTATTTCTCCTTGAGAGCATTGGCAAGTTATGAAAAGTCAAATTTTCATAACTAAATATGAAGTTTGTTTGCGATAGACAAGGCATTTTTTCTTAAGATAAATTCAGTTTGTTTTTGCTAGAATGTGCCTCCAAAACCTAAAAATAGGCATTGTGTTAGTTATGAAAATTTGACTTTTCGTATCTTAATTTCACTCTTAAGGACATATTCAAAAACTATGCAAAACATCAAACAATTATCCGTTTTTTTAGACACAAGCATTCAAGATGCGCTAAAGATTTTTGGCACTTATGATGGTGTAAGACTACTTGTTGTCAATGATAGAAATGGCAAGTTTTTAGGTATTTTGACTGACCCAGATATACGCAGGGGATTGCTTAAGGGTTTAAGTCTGCAAAGCCCTGTGGAATCTATTATGCAAAAGTCCCCCATTACCGCAAGTATCAAAGATTCTAAACAAAAGCTTATTGGGCTTTCAGCACGATATAATATTTATGAGATTCCGCTTTTAGATGAGAATGGCAAAATCGTGCGGATAGAATCTATTGCTTCCTTGCTAAGAACGCCAATTTTTGATAATCCCATTGTGATTATGGCAGGGGGCTTGGGGAAGCGTCTTAGACCTTTGACAGATTCTATCCCAAAGCCTATGCTTAAAGTCGGCTCAAAGCCGATTTTACAAATCATTTTAGAGCGATTTAAGGCTCAAGGCTTTAGTAATATTATTCTTTGTGTGAATTACAAATCACATATCATTGAAGATTTTTTTGGCGATGGGAGCAAGTTTGGATTATCTATCCGCTATGTCAAGGAAGAGAAAGCTCTAGGCACAGCCGGGGCATTAAGCCTGATTGACAACATAGGAGAAAAGCCGTTTTTTGTGATGAATGGCGATATTTTAAGCGATATAAGCTTTCAAGCAATGCTAGAGTTTCATAATGAGCGTGGCTCACACGCTACAATGGGTGTGAGAGAGTATAGCTATCAAGTGCCTTATGGCGTGGTAGAATGCGAGGAGAGCAAGATTCTTAACATCATAGAAAAGCCCACGCAAAGTTTCCTTGTGAGTGCGGGAATCTATGTGCTAGAGCCGCAGATTCTGCCCCTTATCCCCAAGGATTGCTTTTTTGATATGCCTAGCTTATTTAATCTTATTTTTAGCCAAGCACACTATAATTCCCACTCGTATTTAATCACTGACTATTGGATTGACATCGGTCGCCACGAGGAATACGAAAGAGCTAATAGCGAATACACAACATAAACCCAAAGGAGTTTTTTATGAGCACGAATTACCGATAAGATGACTACTACTTCCACGAAAACGAATACCATAAACAAGTTGATGCTTTTAGATTTGGCAAACTTCTCTCACACTATGAGATATACAAAAAGACCATAGGGATTCCGGGCGATATAGTGGAGTGTGGAATCTTTAGAGGTAAGTCGTTTTTCCAAATGGCTGGATTTAGAGATGTGGTGGAGAATCCTTACTCAAGAAAGCTGATTGGCTTTGATATTTTTGGTATGTTCCCACCTACAAACTTTGAAGAGGATAAGCAGATTCTACAAGACTTTATTGATGCTTCTGGTGGGGAGAGTATAAGTATAGATGAGATGCACACTGCCTTAAAGGCTAAAGATGTGAAAAACTATGAGCTTGTCAAAGGCGATATCAATCAAACCGTGCCGCAATACTGCAAAGACCACCCCGAGCTTAGAATCTCGCTCCTGCATATTGATGTTGATGTGTATGAGCCTTGCGTTACGATTTTGGAAAATCTTTATGAGCGAGTAACGGGGGGGGGGGATAATAATGCTAGATGATTATCCTTGTTTTCCGGGTGAAGAAAAGGCGGTGGAAGATTTTATTAAAGGGAAAAATATCCAGTTACAAAAGCTTCCCTTTGCTCACGCCCCATCTTTTTTTGTAAAGCCTTTGTGATTTATCACGGGCTTGAAATATGACTTAGATTCACATTTTGTATTTTGATTTTTAGGGAGTTGTTATGAAAAAACCAATCGTATATGTCGTGCATTGCATAGATACAGAAGGACCACTCTATCAAAGCACACAGGCTATTTGTGAGCTACTTCAAAGCACTTTTAAGATTAAAGTAAGCTCACAAGATGAGATTTTAGCATTACAAAAAGGCGATTTTTCACATTTAGCTGGGGGGGGGGGCAACACTAGATTCTAAAGCAAAAGAAGCCATACAAACTTTTTTAGACCCTCATCTTTTACATTCGCACGGCTCTTGGGAGCAAATTGATGTTATGTTAGAATCTATTACTGCTCCGGCATTTCGCAATGTCCTGCTAGATTCTTTTGGTGGAGGCTGGATATATAATTGGTTTTGTATGGACCACACGGGATTTGATGGCTACAATCCACGCAGACGCGATGCAGGCTATCACAACATCTTTGATCATTATGCGGGGTTAAAAAGTGTTACAGATTATGATCATTTAAGCTTTCATTATCACCCTCTGCCTTTCATAGCCGATTATCACGCTAGTGGCACACGATTTTGGGGAAGTAATATTACTGAGATTCTCTCTCGCAGATTGATTGATAGACACTTTTTTCCCTCTACTTTCCGCCCCGGATTCCACACAGAGCGACCTGATAGCCATTTTTTCTTAGAGCAATGGATACCCTTTGATTATGCCAATCAATCTACAAAGGGCTTAGATACTAATCAGCCCGATTGTGGCGATGGACGCTTTGGCGATTGGAGACGAGCTACAACAGAATGGGAAGTCTATCACCCAAGCCACGATGACTATCAGGTAAAGGGTTCTTGCAGACGCTATATAGCACGATGTCTTAATATGTATGCGAGGCTTCGCTGTATTACACAAGATGATGTTAATGATGCGTTTCAAAGAGCCTTAAAAACAAATGATGATGTGATTTTAGCCTTTGACTGCCACGATTACCGCGATATGAGCTTTGAAGTCAATCTCCTACGCGATATGATTAAAAACGCTTCCCTTGCCTACCCGCAGGTGCATTTCAAGTATGAAAAAGCCGATGTAGCAATGAGAGCTGTCCTAAAGCTTGATAAAAAGCCACTAAATCTGCGTTTAGAATATGACTTTTCACACAATAAGCTTCATATACAAACAGATTCTAATATCTTTGGTCCCCAGCCATTCCTTGCCATAAAAACAACGCAAGGACAATACTTCCACGATAATTTTGATTTCTATCAGCCTTATCACTGGACTTACACTTTTGATAGAAACACAATCCCCCCACAAGCAATAGAAAAAATAGGCGTAGCAAGCAACACAAATGCCGGTGTAACGGAACTCATCGTGTGGGATAAAGCCACAAACACACAGAGCAAAACCACACTCAATAATGCATAATCTCACCTAAAGGATAAACGATGAACGAGCAAGACAGACAAGCTTATTGGGATAATTACATTAACTATTGGCTTAAACGCGTTGAAGATTCAAATACTAACACCAACAACGAAGACAAAATGGCTGATGATTCTGTAATGGAAGGCTATATCGCCCTCCTAACAGATTCTCTTAAAAATGAACTGGGGGGGGGGGCAATACACGATTTTAGACTATGGCTGCGGTTTTGGTAGGTCATATCCATATTTTGAAAAGCTCAACTGCTTGTATTATGGCTGCGACATCGCACAATCCTGCATTGACTATATGCTTTCACACTATCCCAACGCACAAGCCCAAAAACTTCTCCCAAATGATTCTATCCCCTTTGAAAAGCAAAAATTTGATGGTATATTTTGCTATGGCGTGTTTGATGCGTGTTTTCAGCATATCACAATTTTTGAGATTCTATCCCGTCTTAAAACCGGCGGTATAGCCCTTATCACAGGCAAAAATAACAATTATTTAGAATCCGATGAAATGGCACTTGTAGCAGAGATTGGTGCAAGGAAAAATAACCACCCAAACTACTTTACAGACACTCCTTTGCTTTTAAATGAGCTACAAAAACGCAAGGTTAAAATCCTGCAATCCCGCTTTTTCTTGGAGAGAAAAGATGGTGCGACTGATACCTACACGACAACTATGCCAGAGCGATTTTATACCTATGCTCTTTTACTACAAGTCCAAGAGAATAGCATTTTAGAGCCTTTTGCACCTTTTAGCCACACACATAGCAAAACCTTTGAGCTAAAAAATAAACATTTATAATTCTTTGCTATAATCCGCCCCTGTTTTACAAAGGATTTATAGATTTTACAAGGGGTGGCAACTCTCGCTTAGAATCTTAAGCTAGAGATAGCAATTTTATATGGCAACACTTACACTAGCACATTCTCATTCTCGCTTTCTCTCCATTATCCCAGCAAGGAGTGGGAGTAAAAGACTGCCTGATAAAAATATAAAGCTTTTATGTGGGAAACCACTTTTAGCGTGGAGTATAGAATCTGCGTTAGATTCTGCTTATATTGATGAAGTGGTAGTTAGCACAGATTCTAGTGTGTATGCGGATATTGCTAAATCTTATGGGGCAAATGTGCCATTTTTGCGTCCAGAATCTTTAAGTAGTGATACAACGACTACTTTTGATGTGTTAGAGCATTGTATTAGATTCTACAAAGAATCTTTAGGGAAAGAGTTTGATTATGTGGTGCTACTTCAGCCCACTAGCCCCTTGAGACAAACTTGGCATATAGATGAAGCGTGTAAAAAAATTATCACAAAAGAGGTAGATTCTCTTATCTCTGTGTGTAAATGCGAACACCCACCATTATGGAGCAACACCCTGCCAGAAAATGAAAATATGAATGATTTTATTCCTAAGTCTGTGCGAGAGATACACTCCCAAGACTTGCCACAATACTACCGCCTAAATGGTACGATTTTCATCGCTAAAACTGAATCCCTACTTGCAAACAAAAGTTTTCTCACGCCCCAAACCATTGCCTATAAAATGGACAATCTCTACTCAAGCGACATAGATTCTGCCCTTGATTTTGCATTTGCTGAGTTTTTGGCTTCACATATAAGAGAGAATATTAACGGGGGGGGGGGCAATACACAACTAAAGCCAAAAATTCTTTATATTCTCCCCACGCCTTTTATCACAGCATTATCACACCGCACATTTTTATCCACCCTAGAGATAGACTCACCAAAAGCAGTCTCAATGGAGGCAGCCTAAATGTCGCTTAAGATTCTTATCATCGGCTATGGCTCTATTGGCAAACGCCACGCACAAGTTTTACAAGAATATTTCACACACACAAACATCACGCTCATTAGCTCCCAAAATCTCCCAAACGCCTACCCTAACCTAGAATCTCTGCCCAATATCCACGCTTTTGACTACTATATTATCGCCTCTCCTACCGCCTGTCATCTAGCCCATTTGAGCTATCTAGATTCTAAAGTCAAGCATAAAAAAATCTTTGTAGAAAAGCCCCTTTTTGAATCTGCCCACAGCTTTACCCCGAGTGGGCAAAATACAATCGTAGTGGGATTTTGCCTAAGACTTCACCCACTCTTAAAGCAGCTTAAAACAATCCTGCAAGATTCTGTTCCCTATGCAGTGGAAGTAGCTTGTGGCTCATATCTGCCATCTTGGCGTAAAGATGTGAATTATCGTCAAGTATATAGTGCGGATAAAACGCAGGGTGGTGGCGTTTTGCTTGATTTGAGCCACGAGCTTGACTATATACAATGGCTTTTTGGGAGCTTCCAAGATGAAAGCCTTGTAGGCTTTAATGGCAAGATTTCGGAGCTTGAGATTTCAAGCGATGATACACTTATGCTTATAGGTAAGACAGAGCAAAATACCCTTATTCAGCTAAACCTTGACTACTTTAGCAAAAATCCAAAACGACTGCTAAGAATCCACACGCCAAGCCAAAGCATAGAGCTTGATTTAATCGTAAATTCCCTTAGCATTACCGACACACAAGGCAATACAGAGCATTTAAACGCCGCATTTGAACGCAATGAGCTTTTTGCGATAATGCATCAAAGTGTGCTAGATTCAGCAGATTTTTCACATACAAAAATCCCAAAAAAACTTTTAGATTCTCTTAAATCCAAAGCTCAGATTCTCCCTACCTTAGAAGAATCTCTCCCCCTAATGCAAACTCTCACAAGGATAAAAAATATGAAACCACATCAAAAGATTCTCTGTGTCATCGGTGCTAGAGGCGGAAGCAAAGGTGTGAAAAATAAAAATATCACGCCCATTGCCGGAAAGCCCCTTATCGCTTATACTATTCTCCAAGCCCTGCAAAGCAGTCTCTTTACACATATTGTGCTTAGCACAGATTCTAAAGAGATAGCCAAAGTCGGCAAGGAATGGGGAGCAGAAGTGTTTTTTCTAAGAGATAAGGAACTAGCAAGTGATACTGCTGGGAAGCTCCCTGCCATACGCGATGCACTTTTAAGAAGTGAAGAGCATTTTCAAACGCATTATGATGTTGTGTTTGACCTTGATGCGACAAGCCCTTTGCGACTTGTGAGCGATATTACACAAGCTTATAGTCAATTTGTGCGTGATGATAATGATATTTTAATCACAGCCGCCCCAGCACGAAAAAGCCCTTATTTTAATCTTGTAGAAATATTTGAAAACAATGGCAAACAACAAGTAGCTTTAAGCAAAACCCCAACCACGCCTATTTTACGCCGACAAGATTCACCAAAATGCTATGATATGAATGCCAGCATTTATATTTGGAAGCGTGAAGCACTGCTTAGTAATGAGAGTGTCTTTACACCGAACACAGGGCTTTTTGTAATGCCAGAATCTAGAAGCGTAGATATTGACACGCCACTTGATTTCGAATTTGTAGAATTTATGCTAAATAAGGCAAACAAGTTAAATCTAACGGGGGGGGGGGGATAGAGTAAATATTTTTGCGCGAGATATAATCTCCCATATAGCCTCCATAAAGGAGGCTATATGATAAAAAATCTCGCTATTATCCCCGCACGAGGCGGAAGCAAAGGTATTATAGGTAAAAATATCAAGCCCATCTGTGGCAAACCTCTCATTGCTCACACGATTAATTTTATAAAACAAATCCCTGCTTTTGACAAAATCATTGTATCCACTGATGATTCTCATATCAAACGCGTAAGCCTTGAATATGGTGCAGAAGTTATTGATCGCCCAAAAGCATTAGCCACAGATACTGCCTTGGCTATGGATTCTATCCGCCACGCTGTGCAAGAGCTAGAATCTAGCGGGGAAACAATAGAGTATATCTATATACTTGAGGCAACTTCGCCCTTGCGTAGAAAAAGTGATATTGTGCAATGTATGGAGATTCTAAGAAATGGTGATGAGAGTGGGGAGTATGATAGTATCGCTACTCTTATGCCATCACACATATCGCCCGGACGAATGTTTCAAATCAATAACAACACCATAAGCCCTTATATTGAAGGCTCTGTGGCGTGGATGCCTCGCCAATCCCAACCAAAAGCCTATCAATGTGATGGGATTCTCTATGGCTTTAGCAATGCCGTTCTTCAAAAGGAAAAAGATTCTAAATCCGCCTTTTTAGGCAAAACCTACCCCTATATCACGCCCTATGAATGCCTTGATATTGATACACTCTTTGAATTTGTCATTATTGAAAAGCTCCTTGAAATGGGCTACCCAGAAAAGCCTTTATCAAGCCTTTAGAGTGAGAAATCTACAATGAAAAGGAATGCAATGAAAAAACCTTATCTTTTAATCACTGGGGCAAGTAGTGGCGTGGGCAATGCTCTTGCACATTATCTTTCCCAAAGATTCCATATCCTAGCCCTAGCAAGACGCAAGAAAAAAATGCAAGAATCCTTTGGCAATAACGCCAATGTAGAGATTATAGAATCTAACCTTGCTTCACTTACAGACCTAAAGCACACACTAGATTCTATTACACAACGCTACAATGAAGTGCTATATATCATTAATTGTGCAGGGACAAACCAGCCCCAAACTCCACTAGAATCACTCAATATGCAGGATTTAGACTATGCCCTAACACTCAATGCAAAAGCTCCTATGATGATTATCAACCACTTTTTGCCCATAATGAAAAAACGCAACTTTGGCAGAATCATCAATGTAACAAGCGGTGCGCCACTGAATTGTGCGGAAAACTTTGGCATATATAGTGGGAGCAAAGCCCTGTTTAACACCCTAAGTGTAACTTTAAGCAAAGAGCTAAAAGATACAAATATTAAGCTTAATCTCCTATCCCCGGACCTGTGCGTTCAGAAATGAGCCCTAATGCGACTTTAGAGCCAAACATCTGCTTTGATATGGTGGATTATCTACTCAACATAGATAAATCTTCTGTCGGCGGGGGATTTTACTGGATTAAATGGCGGGTGCCGCTCTTCCGAGATTTGGAGGGAGTGGAGTGGCTTAAAGGTATTGGCAATCACAAATTAGAAAGGATTTTAGATGAAAACACTCAAGGAATTAGCAAACTTGAAAGGCAAAACCGCTTTGATTACAGCGGGGGGGGGGGGTATCTAGGAATGTCTATGAGCGAATGTGTGGCTGAGCTTGGTGCAAATGTCATTGTGGCTAGTCGCAATAAAACAAAATGTGAGGAGAGTGCGAAATATTTGCAAGATACTTTTGGTATTAAAGCCATAGGCGAAGTGGTGGATATTACAGATACTAAAAGTATAGAATCTCTAGCAAATACCATAGAGCAGGAGTTTGGAGAGCTTGATATTCTTATCAGCAATGCCGCCCAAAGAAAGAAAAATACCTTAGAAAGCATAGATAAAGAGGATTGGCTTTTTGATATGGAGCATTGCTTAAATGGTGTATTTTATCTCATCAAAGCCTTTATACCCATACTTAAGCAAAGCAAGGGTTGCATCATCAATATTGCTTCTATGTATGGGCATATAGCACCTGATTATAGAATCTACAATCGCAACTGCTACACAAATCCACCAAGCTATGGTGCAGCAAAAGCTGGAGTCATACAATTTAGCAAATATTTGGCTAGTTTTTTAAGCCCCTATGGCATTAGAGTAAATAGCATTAGCCCCGGAGCGTTTCCTTATGGATTCACAAATGATGATGAAGAATTTATGCAAAATCTCTCAAGCAAAGCTATGCTTAATCGCATAGGTGAGCCTGATGACTTAAAGGGTGCGGTTATGCTCCTTGCAAGTGATTTAGGCAAATTTATTACCGCACAAAATATCTGCGTTGATGGAGGGTGGAAAGAATGGTAAAGCAAATAAAACTTGGCTTAATCGGCTTAAGTGAGGGGAATGGACACCCCTACTCTTTTTCTGCCATTATTAATGGCTATGACAAACAAGCAATGCAAAAAAGTGATTGGAGCGTGATTTATAACTATCTCTTAAAATGCGATAAGCAGGATTTTCTTAACCGCAATGATGTGGCTATCACCCATCTTTACACACAAGATAAGCAAGTGAGTGAAAATCTCTCCCGTGCGTGTAAGATTCCATATATTGTAAATTCACTTGAAGAATTAGCTCTAGCCCCCATTGATGGAGTGATTCTCGCGCGTGATGATTGGCAAAATCACAAAGCAATGGCAAAGCCATTTTTAGAATCTCATAAGTTTGTTTTTATTGACAAACCTTTAAGCCTTAATATGCAGGATATAGCTTATTTTACACCATTCTTAGAGCAAAATAGGCTTATGTCTTGCTCAGGTATGCGATATGCTAGGGAGCTAGATTCTATCCGCAAAGCCATAAAAGAAGATGGGGAATCTATACGCTTTGTTGAAGCAAGTATTGGCTCTGCGTGGGATAGATATTTTATCCATTTGATAGATGCCATTATGGGACTCACCCCCTTTAAAGCTACGCATATTGAAGTGATGAGGCTAGATTTTTGCGTGAGTGCTTTGATACAAACGCAGAGCTTTCATATCCAGCTTAATAATATCAATGCCTCTTTTCAGCCCTGCACCCTTACTATCACAACAGATAAAAATCGCTATACCATTACACTAAGCGATAATTTCAGTGCGTTTAGACGCGCAATGGGACATTTTGTAGCCCTTATGGAGGGCGAATCTTTTGACTACCAAAGCACCTTAGAAGCGATGGATATCTTAAGCCAAATAAAAGCTAAACTTGAAAAAGTAGGCAATTTAGCTGGGGGGGGGGATAGACTAAATTCTTTTGTAGATTCTCCTACCTTTTTTGCCCCTACTTTTTATCAAAGCCTTTTTGTATCCCATTCTTTTACTTTTGTTGATTGTTTCATCTCCACTCATTCTTTTGCCCCTGTGGCTCATCTCTCTTTTGCGGAGGTGGCATAATGTATCAAGGACATACATTTCTAGCCATTATTCCTGCAAGGAGTGGAAGTAAGGGATTGCCTGATAAAAATATAAAGCTTTTATGTGGGAAACCACTTTTAGCGTGGAGTATAGAATCTGCGTTAGATTCTGCTTATATTGATGAAGTGGTAGTTAGCACAGATTCTAGTGTGTATGCGGATATTGCTAAATCTTATGGGGCAAATGTGCCATTTTTGCGTCCAGAATCTTTAAGTAGTGATACAACGACTACTTTTGATGTGTTAGAGCATTGTATTAGATTCTACAAAGAATCTTTAGGGAAAGAGTTTGATTATGTGGTGCTACTAGAGCCTACGAGTCCTTTGAGAGAAAAAGGCGACATAGACAAAATGATAGAAAAGCTCATCGCAGAAAAAGCAGATTCTATCTCAAGTATTGGCGAAGTCAAAGAACACCCCGCCATTTTAAAGAAAATCACAAATAATCGCCTCCATACCTTTATGCCTAGCCTCCCCAAAACTACACGAAGACAGGATAATGAAACCCTTTACTTCCCCTATGGCGTAGCCTATATTGCTAAAACTACCGCCCTTTTGCAAGAGCAGACATTCTACACGCAAAACTGCACCTTTTACACCATCTTGCCCCATCAATGCTACGAGGTTGATGACTTATGCGACTTTATCTGTATAGAGGCGATGATGAAACACTTTTATCCAATTCAACACAAGGAGAAAACAATGGAAAACAAAATCTTAGTTATTGGGCTAGGCTCAATGGGAAAAAGACGCGTGCGAAACTTAATCGCACTAGGGCTAAAGGATAGAATCTTAGGCTTTGATGTGCGTGAAGACAGACGCAAGGAAGCAGAGCAAAAATACAGCATAAGCACATTTGATACTTTAGAATCTGCTATGCAAAGCCACAAAATAGAGATTTTTATCAATTCCACACCGCCACATATCCATATGCAATACGCTGAAATTGCCGCAAAAAACAATATCCACTGCTTTATAGAAGCCTCTGTCGTGGAAAAAGAAAGAATCTTAGCCCTCTCTCAAAGGGAGAATCAAAACACGCTCATACTGCCTAGCAGCACGATGTATCACACACCGATGGTAAAGCACATTAAACGCTTAGTGGAAAATCAAACCATAGGCAAGATTCTAAACATCAACTACCACACCGGGCAGTATCTACCTGATTGGCATCCGTGGGAGGATATAGGGGATTACTATGTGAGCCGCACGGATACGGGAGGGGGACGAGAGATTGTGCCTTTTGAGCTTACTTGGCTTTGTGCTATCTTTGGCAAAGTGAGTGCCATAGGCGGAATGTATGGGAAGCTTACCGATATGAACGCCCCTATTGATGATATGTATCACTGCCTTTTGCAATTCACAAGCGGAGCGTTACTAAACCTTAGCATTGAAGTGATTTCTGCTCCAAAGGCTACAAGAGAGCTTAGAATCTTAGGGAGCAAGGGCATTATCAAATACACTCAAGATTCAAATATTCTAAGCTTTATAAACGCTGATATGAGTGATTGGGAGCATATACACTTTGATACGGGCACTATTGAAGCACAATACATAAACCCCGAAGAGCCATATATTGAAGAGATGAAAACATTCCTTGAAGCCATAAGGCAAAATAACCCCACCCTTTTCCCCAACTCACTAGCACGGGATTATGAGATTTTATCACTTTTAGAAAATATTGAATCTCAAAGTAGGCATTTAGGTAGAGATATAGTAGCCGCCCCCCGCAGGGCTTTAGGAGCTGAAGCGGGAGAGAATAATTTCACACAAACAAGCACAACAATCCCAAGCGGAAGTATTTTTGAAATAGAATCGGCGTTTTCAAGTAAGACAACAAGAAGCTTACTCGGCGTAAGTGCCGCAGTTGGCGAACACAGAATCGCCGATTCTAGCCAAAAAGACAACGCTAGGCACAATAGCGATGAAAATATAATGGGGGGGGGGGGCGATAAATGAATCGCCCTACAAATATCTTTCTCAATTCCCAAATGGATTCAAGACACAATCCCAAATTTCAAAAAGCTCACGCACCGCCTTAGAATCCCCTAGCCTATGCTACTTTGATTCTATCTCTTTATGGGGTAATGCTAGAAATATCATAGATTCTAGCAAATGGGCTGCATAATGTATCAAGGACATACATTTCTAGCCATTATTCCTGCAAGGAGTGGAAGTAAGGGATTGCCTGATAAAAATATAAAGCTTTTATGTGGGAAACCACTTTTAGCGTGGAGTATAGAATCTGCGTTAGATTCTGCTTATATTGATGAAGTGGTAGTTAGCACAGATTCTAGTGTGTATGCGGATATTGCTAAATCTTATGGGGCAAATGTGCCATTTTTGCGTCCAGAATCTTTAAGTAGTGATACAACGACTACTTTTGATGTGTTAGAGCATTGTATTAGATTCTACAAAGAATCTTTGGGAAAAAGCTTTGATTATATCGTGCTACTAGAGCCTACGAGTCCTTTGAGGGTGAAAAATGGCTCTAAAAATATAAGCGACATAGACAGAGCCATACAAATGCTCTTAGCTCATAAGCCGCCCAAAGAATCTAAAAAGGCTGAAAAGTCTCAAGCACAAGCACAATCAATAGTCGGTATATCGCTCACAGAGGGGAGCAACCCAGCCTTTTTAGTCCGGCTAGAAAATGGCTTTATCCGCCCGTATGAAAATATGGACTTTAAGCCCTTGCGGCGGCAAGAGATTAAGCCTGTGTATTTTTTTGAAGGCAGTTTGTATATCAGTAGCACAAAGGCATTGCTAGAGCATAAGGGCTTTTATCATCATCTCACACTTGGCTTTGAAATGCCTAAATGGCAGAGTTTGGAGGTTGATGATATTGATGACTTTGCTATGGTGGAAGCTATGGCAGAACGATACAAGGAGAGATTATGAAACATAAAATTACACAAGATAGCTACCTATCAGCCGCACAAATGGATAAGCAAAGCACAAAAAACTACTTTGCTAAATCTATCAATAAAACAGAACAGCAAAAAGCTTTAGAATCTTTGCTTATAGATTCTATAAACAAAGGGGAGTTAGATGAGAGTGCTCCTTATAGAATTGCAGATTTAGCTTGTGGTGGTGGGACTTTAAGCTATCATCTATCTAGCTTTTTTCCTAATGCGAGTTTTGTGCTTTTGGATTATAATGAAGATGGATTAGAATTAGCAAAAGAGATAAATGCTGAATCTAAAGATAGAATGGAATTTATACAAGGGGATTTAAGGGATTTACCTTTGCAAGATTCTAGCTTTGATTTGGTGTTTTGTTGGGGAGTGTTTTTAATATTCAATGAAAAAGCCCTGCAGCCCATTATCAACGAAGTGCATCGTATCTTAAAGCCAAAGGGCAAACTCTATGCTTCTAGTCTTTTTAATACAGAATTTGATGTGGATATAGTCTGTGATTTTAAAGACTTGACAAGAGAATCTGGCAAGGCTGGAATTTGGGGGCGATACACGACCTTTAGCCTCCCTACAATGCAAGGCATATTACAAAACTACAATGCTTTTACTATCCACCCCTTTATGCCAGAGATTGACTTCCCACGCACGACACACAGAGGCATTGCCACATATAGTGTGAAAGTGTTACAAGATTCTCATCTTATCCAAGTAGATGAAAACTTTGGCGGTGCGTTTGTAGGAGAGACAAAGAGCGATGAAAATATGAGTGCCCCCCCCCCGCAGGGGACTGAAGCGGAGGAGAATGATTCAAGCAAGATAACCCCAAGCGGAAGTATTTGCGAGGAAAAATCGCTGCTTTCAAGCGAACAAGCAAAGAGTTACCTAAGCGGTAATGACGCCGCTTGTGAGCGTAGAATCAGCGATTTTAACCGCAAAGACAACGCTAGGTGTAACCCCACAAGACTGCAAATATCCGCAGGTATGCTAATGAATTGGGGGGTTTTAGAAGCGACAAAATAGCTTAATCCCATAAAGAAAGGCGTAAAAATGTAGAGAGAAACAAAGCGGTTTCAGCCACGCAAAAGACGAGCCACAAAGCGAGGCGACAAAGCAAGTCGCAAAAGACAAGCCGACATAAAAACGGCTCAAACAAGACACACAAACCAGCCTTCCAAGATTTGAGATGAGAAAGCTGCGTTTTGCGAATGAGATGTATTAAACATACATCGCAGTGAAGCAAGATGAAGCAATCGCGGCTTTATCGCTCAAAGCTGGAGGCTAAAAAGGAGAATTTAAAATGAACTATCAAGAGCAATTACTCAAAGCCATTCCCGGTGGCGCCCATACATATTCACGCGGATACGATCAATACCCTAGCAACGCACCGCAGATTCTCAAACGCGGCAAGGGGGCGTATATCTATGATGAAAATGAAAATGAATTTTTAGACTATGGTATGGCTTTAAGGGCGGTATGTATCGGCTATGCTGATGAGCGTGTAAATGCCGCTGCTATAAGGCAGATTGAAAATGGCAATAATCTCACACGCCCTTCACTCATAGAGCTAGAAGCCGCTCAAACGCTGATTTCTGCAATAGATTCAGTAGATATGGTGAAATTTACCAAAAACGGCAGCACCGCTACAAGTGCAGCAGTCAAACTCTCTCGTGCCTACACGGACAGAACGCTCATCGCACGATGTTTAGAGCATCCATTTTTTAGCTATGATGATTGGTTTATCGGTAGCACAGAAGTCAAACGCGGTATCCCACAAAACATACAAGATGACACGCTTGTATTCCACTACAATGACATAGCCTCACTTGAAGCCCTTTTTGATAAGTATAAAGACAAAATTGCCTGTGTGATTTTAGAACCTTCAAATTTAGAACACCCAAGGGATAACTTCTTGCAGAATGTCCGTGAGCTTTGCAATAAAAATGGGACGGTGATGATTTTAGATGAAATGATTACAGGCTTTAGGTGGCATATTAAGGGTGCGCAGCATTATTATGGTGTAACACCTGATTTATGCACCTTTGGCAAAGCATTGGCAAATGGCTTTTCAGTGGCAGCAGTGGCTGGAAAAAGGGAGATTATGCAATTAGGCAGTATTGAATTTAGCGGAAGTGAGCGGGTATTTTTACTCTCTACCACACACGGGGCAGAGATGTCCCCACTTGGTGCGTTTATAGAAACATATAGAATCTTAAAAGAAAACAATGTCGTTGATTATCTATGGGATTATGGGCGAAAACTTGTCAGCGGTATCAATCAAATCGCTAAAGATTTGGGGATTGAGAAACATTTTGTCGCCACAGGCGTGGAATGTCAGCCCTATATCCTTACCTTTGATGAAAAAGGAGAATCTAGCCTAGCATTCCGCACACTCTTTTTACAAGAGATGATTAAACATAAGATTCTATTCCCTTGTATTGCGATGAGTTATGCTCATAAGCAAAAGGAGCTTGATTACACATTAGAGGCAGTGGCAAAGAGCCTTGAAGTGTATAAAAAGGCATTGCAAAATGGCGTGGCAAACTACCTTGTAGGCGATGTAGTGAAGCCTGTGTTTAGAAAATACAACTAAAGGAGAAAACAATGGAAGAAAATTTTTGCTTAGAGGTTACGACAATCTGTGATGCAAACTGCATTATGTGTCCGCGTGATGAATATCCATTCCGCTTTAAGACTATGGATTGGGAGACCTACAAACTTTGTGTTAGTCGCTTAAAAGAGCATTTTAGACAAACAGGGGGGGGGGCAGACCATAGGCTTTGGCGGTTATGGTGATATTTTTATGTGTAAAAAAGAAATTCTTTTGCAATATATGCAATATATCAAAGATGAAATCCCGAATTGCAAATTGCAAAGCTCTTCTACTTGCAATGCTATCACCGAAGAGAAATTGCCCCTGCTAGAATACCTTGATGTCTTGCGTGTAAGTATGTATGGTATGGATAAGCAAACCTATGAGAGTGTGCATAAGGGCAGTGTGAAGTTTGAACGCGTATGGGAGAATATCCATAGAATCTTAGACTATCCCAAGCGTCCCTATCTTAGCTTTAACTATGTGATTTTAAAGCAAAATAAACATCATATAGAGCAGTGGAAAGAGTATTGGGAAAAAAGGGTTGATAAGATTCAAATATGGAAACCCCATAATTTTGGTGGATTCTACGATACGCTTGAGTTGCAGGGCTTAAAAGATAGCATAGAGATTAAGCCTTTCACCGAAGCCAAAGACCACCCAAAATGCAATAGAATCTATGGTAGAGATATGATTATTAGAGAAAATGGCGAGGTGAGCCTATGCTGCTTTGACCCACATAGAAAGTTTATTATGGGGAATTTACACACACAAAGCTTAGAGCAAATACAAAATGGAGAACCTATCAAAAATGTGCAGAGAATCTTCAAAGAAAATAGAGTGTTTTCATCAAATCTTATCTGCAAGGTATGCGATCAAATCACTGATAGAAGCGATAGCCTTGTGTATAGCAATGCCCCTGTGGAAGTAGGCAAGACAAATAATGTCGCTAAACGCGTTAATAAAAATCAAAAGGAGTAACAAATGCAAAAGAACATAACGCAAGACAATTATCTACGCACGATGAAAGCAGATAAGAATCTAGCAAAAGATTATTACGCTAAATCTATCAATAAAACAGAACAGCAAAAAGCTTTAGAATCTTTGCTTATAGATTCTATAAACAAAGGGGAGTTAGATGAGAGTGCTCCTTATAGAATTGCAGATTTAGCTTGTGGTGGTGGGACTTTAAGCTATCATCTATCTAGCTTTTTTCCTAATGCGAGTTTTGTGCTTTTGGATTATAATGAAGATGGATTAGAATTAGCAAAAGAGATAAATGCTGAATCTAAAGATAGAATGGAATTTATACAAGGGGATTTAAGGGATTTACCTTTGCAAGATTCTAGCTTTGATTTGGTGTTTTGTTGGCAGACTTTGAGCTGGGTGGATAAAGAAAACATTAGTCGTGTTATGCAAGAGATTGTAAGAATCTTAAAGCCTAAGGGGCGATTGTATGCTTCAAGCTTGTTTAACACAGAGTTTGATGTGGATTTATACACGACTATTTGCGATAGGACTCGCCCTTCAAGCTATAATGAAAACAATCCCAAAAAGCCATTCACCAATGGCTACTACAATACCTACTGCAAACAAAGCATTATAGATATGTGTGATGGTGTGCGAAGCCTTGAGATTGTGCCATTTTATCCACAAATAGATTTTAAACGCGACTTTTCACAAAGGGGCATAGGGAGCTTTACTCTAGCTATTGATAACACAGAATCTAACTTTGCTTTTGGGCATAACAGCGAAGATTATATAACGGGGGGGGGGGGCGAAACATAACTCCATTTCAACCATCTCAAGTAGCCACCACACAGCCCGATTTGATAGAATCTCATCTCACACAATCCCATATTATAGAATCCACAGCAACACCTCGCCTTACCATTTCTGCGGGAATGCTACTCAACTGGGGGATTCTCATCATTATCAAATAAACACACATATAAATATACGCAAGGGGGCAATATGACTGCCCTGCTCCCTTTTGTATCCGCACTTATCCATAAGCAAACAGATTCACTCTTTCCGCTTGAATATAACCAAAACCTTATAGAATCTGCTGACTTGCTTATCGCAATGGAGCATTTTGCCTCTT
This sequence comes from Helicobacter cinaedi PAGU611, assembly GCF_000284635.1. NCBI lineage: Bacteria > Pseudomonadati > Campylobacterota > Epsilonproteobacteria > Campylobacterales > Helicobacteraceae > Helicobacter > Helicobacter cinaedi. Next base: position 1,236,864 of record NC_017761.1, read on the forward strand.
GCTTAACGCACATATCTGGCAAATACTACACACAAGCCCTAAGTCAAAATGACTTCTACCATAGCGATAAATATGCTGTATTTCTCTACTACCTAGCAAATACGCTTTATCGCCATAATAAAATTGATTGTGCTACGCAGATATATTGCTTAAATAAGGCATTGCATAGCGTTGATATGTTTTATGAAGTGAAGTTACCTAAGATTTTTATGCTTACTCACCCTGTAGGGAGTGTGCTAGGCAGGGCAGAGTATGGTGATTATTTTTGTGCGTATCATAATTGTGGCGTTGGCTCTAGCAAAGAAAATGGCATTACGCATTATCCATCTTTTGGGCAGGGAGTGCTGATGTATGGGGGTAGCAGAGTGATAGGTAAATGTAATGTAGGAGATAATGTCATCTTTGGGGCAAATACCTTTATCATAGATACTGATGTGCCGAGTAACAGTATTGTTGTAGGCTCTTATCCCAAGCATAGAATCTTAGTAAGCTCACACAATGTGCTAAGGGATATTTTTGGAGTGGATTCCACTCTATAAGGAGGTGTCATTAAAGCTGAAACTAGAATCTTTTTAACTCAAATTTTCAAAATCTTAAAAAACAAAAAGGAGTAAAAATGGAAACCATAACAGGCTGTAAAATATGCGGATTCCCTATGGAGTATCGCCCAAATCTTTATGTAGAAAATGGAATCTGTGGGGCGTGTATCAACGCTAAGGCAAAAAAACATATTGACTTTAAAGCAAGGCAGGAGTGGCTTACAAAGCATTTGGAGCAGAGCAGACAATTAACTGGGGGGGGGGCAGTAGATAAAAATAGTTATGATTGCGTTATTGGTGTGAGTGGTGGGAAAGATTCCCATATGATTGTAAAAAGGCTTATACAAAATCATAATGTCAAAAATCCCTTGCTGATTACCACTTATGATGAATCTACTCGCACACAAGCAGGGGCTCATAATCTCAATAATATCGCAGAATTTTTTGATGTAGATCATATCATCTATCGCTACAAGCCTAAAACTTGCAAACAGGAAATGAAAGAATGCTTTGAAAAATATCTTAATCCCTATATGTTGGCTGAACTCCGTTTGGGGAGCTTTGAAAGTGAGGTGGTAAAGATTGCTAGAGCATTTGGGGTAAGAGATGTGTTTTATGGCGAAGATGCGGCTTTTGAGTATGGCAGCACAAAGGAACTCAATATTTTTCACAAACAAAGCACAGATGAGCTGAAGTTTATATTTATGGGAGCGATTTATCCCTATGGCTATGTAGATTCAATGCATGAGGCTAGAAGTGTGGGATTTAAGGACTTGCAAGACTTCCACGAATGGTATAGGCAAGGCTCTGTGGAGCATTTTGCACAAATTGATAGTATTGGCTATATGGTGCAGTATTGGTGCAAATTTGTAAAATTTGGCGCACAACGCACAACTGATATGGCGACACGCCTTTGTAGAGAGGGGGCTATCACACGAGAACAGGCTCTGCTTTATATCAATGAAGCTGATCATATCCTTGATCCTTTAGCTAAATATGATATTTGTCAAACAATGGGGATAAGTGAATCTCATTTTGATAGAATCGTAGATTCTCACGCAAATACAGAGATTGTAAAAAAAGATGCAAATGGCGTATGGAGACGCATTAAACAAGTGGTGTGATAGCTTTAAACACAATCTCATTTTGCATTTTTTGATGTTTTATTCTTAATGTTTTGATAGAATGGCGTTTTTAATCCCCAACGCAAATAAAAGATTAAACATAACTTTAAAACAAAGTGAGATTTATGGCAGATTCTAGGCTTTTTTATGCGGTTACACTTTTATCTTGTATCGGTGCGGTGATGTCTTACTCACTCGCAGCATATATCACAAGTCATAATGGCTATACGCATTTTCACTTTTTTATAAGGCAGATTATAGCTGTGATTTGTGGCATTTTGCTGATGTGGGGACTTTCTAAGCTTAATGTTGAAGCCCATTTTAAACGCATTGGCGTTGCTATTTTTCTTTTATCTATCATTCTTATGGTGGGTATGCACTTTTTGCCCCAAAGCTTTGTAAGCTCGGCTGGTGGGGCAAAGAGATGGATTAGGCTTTCTTTTATCTCCCTTGCACCATCTGAACTTTTTAAAATCGGTTTTGTGTATTTTCTAGCTTGGAGTTTTTCTCGCAAGTTTGTAAGCAATGTGCATCTTTCCATTAAAGATGAGATTAGAATCTTTATCCCCTATTTGCTTTTATTTATCGTGGCTGTGGTGCTTATTGCGGTGCTACAAAATGATTTAGGGCAGGTTATTCTCCTAGCACTCACACTAGGAGTAATGCTGCTTTTTGCCGGAGGGAGTTTGCGACTGCTAGGCATTATCTTTCTAGGCACGATAAGCACAGCATTTCTAGCTATTATCACAAGCCCACATAGAATCTTGCGTGTCAAGTCGTGGTGGGCAAGCGCACAAGATTCTGTTTTGGCATTGCTCCCACAAGGCTGGGCGGAGAATCTCCGCGTGAGCGGACTACCTGAACCTTATCAAATCTATCACGCTACAAATGCTATGTCAAATGGTGGATTTTTTGGCTCTGGCTTAGCTGAAGGCTCTATTAAGCTTGGATTTTTAAGCGATGTCCATACAGACATCATTCTAGCTGGAATTACAGAGGAGCTTGGCTTCCTTGGGTTATTTGGGATTATGCTGCTTTTTGGCTATATCTTACTTTTACTCTTTCGCATAGCTAATCGTGCTGCAAACAAAATGTGCTATCTTTTTTGCATTGGCGTTGGGCTACTCATTGGTTTTTCACTTATTATTAACGCCTTTGGAATCTCTGGAATCACGCCTGTAAAAGGTATAGCTGTGCCGTTTTTAAGTTATGGGGGTAGCTCACTTATTGCAAATTGCATTGCCATTGGCTTAGTTTTAGCTATCTCAAAATCCCAACCTCAAACTCAAATTTCATCACATCAAACCTCATTATTAAGGAGCAAAAATGAATCTTAAAAGCATACTTTGGTTGGCCTTTAGCCTTTCACTCATCATTTTAGGTATTGTGTGTATTGCAAATCCGGATAACACAATGATTGTCATTGCCTATCTTGTAGGCTTTATTATGCTTTTTAGTGGGCTAGGAAGCCTTGTGTATTTTTTTCAAATGCGTTTTATGATGATACTCATAGATGGGCTATTGTCGTGTGCATTTGGCTTGGTACTGCTTTTTGGCGGTGAAGAAATAGCACAAAATTTTATTCCACTTCTTATCGCCTTGTGGCTTATTTTAAAAGGAATCTTGTGGCTTATCCACGCGTGGAGACTTTCAAAAATCTCAAATCTCGCTAGTGGCGTGATGATTATGGGTGGGCTGTATGTGCTACTTGGTGTGCTTTTTGTCATCTTCCCTGAAGTGCTTGCTACACTCATTAGCCTGATTCTTGGCATTACACTTATTATCAGTGGCGGTATTGGCTTAATCTTTTGGAATAGTCTAAGAAAAATGCAGTAATCCATAATGGCAGATTCAGTATTGCTTACAAGCAAATCCTATAATCCCCTTGCCACTCGTGCCTACGAAGTTGTGCTTATAGGCACACGCGAAGTAAAAAATGTCAAATGCCTTATTACAAATAAAATCACCTATCTGCCTATCACACACGATTTACAAGGCATTGATAGCCTTATTTTTACTTCACGCTACGCTATACGAGCCCTGCTAGAATCTGCCAACCCCCTATCCCCACACTACAATCCACATCTTGCTAAGTGGCGTGAGATTCCAAGCTTTGTGATAAGCCCAAAGAGTGCGGAGATTCTCTATCAGCATAACGCAAAGGTGGAGTTTGTAGGGCAAAAAGCGCACGGGCAAGAATTTGCTAAAGAGATTATCCCCCTGCTTCAAAATCGCTTTCCAATCTATCTACGCGCCAAAGAGATTGTCTCACAGCTTAATGCCACACTTATAAATGCCAAAGTCCCGCTGCAAGAAGTCATAGCTTATGTGAATACACCCTTAACTTTAGAGCAGAATCTTAAGCCAAAACCGCAAAGCGTGTTAATCTTCACCGCACCAAGTGCGTATAAAAGCTTTGTAGCAAATTTTAGCTGGGAATATGAGTATATCGCTATTGCCATTGGTAAAAGCACCTTTGCTTCTTTTAGCCCCACACTTCAGGCTTACATTAGCCCAAAGCCTAGCATTCCCCACGCTATTGAGTTTGCTAAATCCATAGCCTTAGGGCTAAATACCCAAAATGCAAGAAAGTAGAATCTAGGCTTAAAGTCCATTTAACTTTGATTGCTACAATCCTGCAAATCTTAAATTTTGGAGAAATAACGATGAAAAAACATCTTCCCGCAAAACAACTTTTTGGTGCGATTTTTTTAAGCCTAGCTATCGCATCTTTACAAGCTAAGACTTACGCTACCATTGATGGCAAACCTGCCGTTACGGATAAGGATTTAGAAATTTTGAAGCAAAGTATCCCTAACTTCAATTATGCTAAACTTTCTGGTCAAGAAAAAGAGGGTATTATCCAAGAGCTTGTCAATCGTCAGCTTATCCTTAAAGCCGCCAAGGCTGAAAAGCTTGATACTTCAAAAGAATATACCGAAGCGATTAATAATATTAAAGATCAGCTTCTTATTGACTTATGGAGCAAAAAGCAAGTAGGTGGGATTCAAATGCCAAGTGTCAATGACGCACAAATTAAGGAAATTTACAAAAATAATGAGGGTATGTTTATTAACCAAGAAATGCACGCAAGACATATTTTGGTAAAGACTGAATCTGAAGCAAAAGATATTATTAAAGAGCTTGATAAAGCAGGGAAAAAAGCTGAATCTAAGTTTATTGAACTTGCCAATGCTAAGAGCACTGACCCAGCTTCAAAACAAGCTAAAAATGGTGGGGATTTAGGAACATTCCAACGCAATGTTATGCACCCAGACTTTGCTAATGCTGCTTCAAATCTTAAACCCGGCACATATACGCAAGAGCCGGTGCAAACGCCATTTGGCTACCACGTTATCTACCTTATCAAAAAGAGTGAGCCAAAAATCATTCCTTACAATGAGGCTAAAAAAATCATTGAAGAGCAAATCAAAATGCAAAATGTGCAAGGTGGTATGATGCAAAAGATTCAGGCTTTGCGTGAAAAAGCAAAAATTCAGATTACAAAATAGTTTTAATCACATAAGGAGAGAATATGCTTGTTTCGGGGATTGAGATTCTAAATAAAGCCCATAGAGAGGGTTATGGCGTGGGGGCGTTTAACTTTGTAAATTTTGAAATGCTAAATGCCATTTTTATGGCAGCTGATGTTGCTAAATCGCCCATCATCGTTCAGGCAAGTGAAGGGGCGATTAAATATATGGGGATTGATATGGCAGTGGGCTTAGTCAAGATTCTATCCAACCGCTATTCACATATCCCCGTGGCATTGCACCTAGATCACGGCACAAGCTTTGAATCTTGCAAAAAAGCAGTGGATGCAGGATTTACTTCCGTGATGATTGATGCCTCTCACCACCCTTTTAAAGAAAACTTAGAAATGACAAAAGAAGTGGTAGCATACGCCCATAGCAAGGGGGTGAGCGTGGAAGCGGAGCTTGGGCGACTTATGGGGATTGAGGATAATATTTCCGTTGATGAAAAAGATGCGGTGCTTATTAATCCTGATGAAGCAGAAGAGTTTGTCAAAGCCACACAGGTGGATTATCTAGCCCCTGCCATTGGCACAAGCCACGGGGCATTTAAGTTTAAGGGTGAGCCAAAGCTTGACTTTGAGCGTCTCCAAGAAGTCAAAGTCCGCACAAATATTCCGCTTGTTTTGCACGGCGCAAGTGCGATACCAGATTATGTGAGAGAAGCTTTCCTAGCCACAGGTGGGGATTTGAAGGACAGCAAAGGTGTGCCGTTTGCATTTTTACAAGAAGCAGTCAAAGGCGGGATTAATAAGGTAAATATCGACACAGACTTGCGTATTGCCTTTATCGCTGAAGTGCGAAGGGTGGCAAATAGCGATAACACACAATTTGACTTACGCAAATTCTTCACTCCAGCAATGGAATTTGTTACCAAACTTATGGTGGAGAGAATGGGTGTGCTAGGCAGTGCTGGAAAAATATAAGGGAAGAAAAATCGGCTATTAAACAAACCCCTTATCTATAATATAGAATCTTTGTAAGATTCTATATTCTTTTAATCTTTAAATTTATCCCCCTAAACGCCAAATCTTAATTGCAAATACCACACACAAATGCTATAATACGCGACTTTACACTACTTGAAAGGATTTAAACAATGGCAATTGGAATGAGCGAACTCAAAAAAGGACTAAAAATTGAAATTGATGGGATTCCATACAGAATCACAGAGTATCAACATGTAAAACCGGGTAAAGGTGCGGCGTTTGTCCGTGCTAAGATTAAGTCATTTCTTGATGGCAAAGTGATTGAAAAGACCTTCCACGCGGGTGATAAATGCGAAGAGCCAAATTTACAAGAAAAGACAATGCAGTTTCTCTACCACGATGGCAGCTCTTTTCAGTTTATGGACACAACTACCTATGAGCAAATCGCACTGAATGAAGATCAAGTAGGTGAAGTGGCAAAATGGATGCTTGATGGGCTAAATGTGCAGATTCTATTCCATAATGATAAGGCGATTTCCGTTGATGTGCCGCTTGTCGTGGAGCTAACAATCACAGAAACCGCACCAAACTTCAAAGGCGATACAAGTAGCGGAGGTAAAAAACCAGCCACACTCGAAACTGGTGCTGTTGTGCAGGTGCCTTTCCACGTGTTGGAGGGCGAAAAAATTAAGGTCAATACCGAAACAGGTGAGTATTTAGAAAAAGTTAAATAAGTCCCTGCAAAAAGGCTGAAACCTTAGCCTTTTTTGATATTCCTAAAACAATCTCTTAAATACACTTCACATTTTTTAATTCTCAAGCCTAGATTTTGAGCTATTGCTTCACACAATAAGCACTTCATCTCGCCAAAGGACGAGCCTCCACAAGTGCGGGTGTAAAGAAAAATAGCTCACTTGTATCAATCAAAAAATCAAAATCAAGCGAACAAGGCTGTATGCCAAAACGCCGCTCAATAGGCACATTTGGATTTTCAAACGCACTCAAACATTCATTGGCTTCTAGCACTAGAGAGCGTATCTGCACCGCCCCACTGCTTGTGGGAATGATCGAAAATATACTCTCAAACGCCTTTGATTGTATATCACCCCTGCAAGACTTGTAATGCAAAAAACCATCCTCACCAATAGATAGACATCTATCCTGATTACGCGGATCAACAAACTGCACATAGCCAAAGCCCCAACTTTTAGCCAAAGGATCTTTACCTTTAATAAACTTAGGATTAAGCCCAAAATCACGCAAAAACCAATTTTGCGTATTAAAATCGCCCTTCCTATCAATATTTAATGCAATGCCATTTCGCACATTGCGTATTTGAAAACGCCGTGTAACATTCTCAAAATCATCTCTTCTTCCGCCACTATTAAAGCTAAAACCAGACACACCCTCTTCAGCGACACTCTCCATACTCCCTACACTCATCACGCCAAGCATCAATACAACATAACATAGCTTTTTCATCACATATCCTTTTTTGTATATTTTTTAATTTGGTGGGAATCTTCTAAAATTCACAGGAAAATGATCCGACACGAGCTGTGTGCGGAAATTTGCCAACATCAAAACAGCTGCAATAAGCGGTTCTCTAAAGCCGCTTCCAGAGTTCCCTATCACTGCATAATCAAGTATGCCTCCGCTTCTTTGTGTGGCTATATTTGGAGCAACTATCGCCGTCCTTACTCGCGTCTCCAAATTAAGCTCAAGCCGCAAACTCGCAGGGCTACGATTAAAATCTCCCAAAATCATCCAATTAATATCTGATCGTCCGCTAAAATGATTAAACACAGAATTGACAATCGCAGGTGCATCTCTTCCGCCATTAGCCAAAGCGTGGATTGAGAAAAACACATCATTACCTATGCGGATTCCAATAATCGGGCGAGAAACCGTTGTGGGTGGTGGCAGAACAATCACATCATCCGCCCTTCGCCTAGAAACAATAGCAAGATTCACGCGATTTGCTCCAACATCAACCGGAGAATAATAAATATACACCATATCCGGACGAGAGCGAGAGCCTAAATCCCAAGTATATTCAGCAATAGGAATACCCTGTGGCGTTTGAAAAGTCCTTTGAGTGGGCGTTGCCGTTTGTGGCAAAGACCCAGCCTCTTGCAGAGCAAGTATATCAGCTGCATTTTCTCCACTTATGAGCTGCCGCACACTCACGCTCCATTTGCTTTCAGATGTTGCCGAAGAGCCTTGAAGATTCCAAGAAGCAGTCTTAAAATCATCAATCGCACCAAATGCTACACCAACAACACAAAGCCAAGCACATATTGCTTTTATCATTTTTTCTATTGTTATTGTTTTTACGCCCATTTTTGCTACCTCCATTATTTTTACTGCCATTATTTTCATTTATCAATATCCCGCCTATACAAAGGACGCACTAAAAAAGTCGGTGGGGCAACATACCACTGCTGATCTAAATTGCTTCCTGTCGCACATTTGGTTAAAAAGATACTTGTTACCCTATGGAAATCGCCGAAAATATTGCCTATGGGTGCTTGCACACATTGATTCAAGCCTACATTTTTAAGCTGAAAAGATTCATTAGACATAGGAATGAGTTTGAATCTTTGGTAGCGATTTTTTGTATTACACGCCATATGGATAAGCCCATTTTTATAGCCATTGAGACAAGTTCGTGTCTCGTTATTTTCAATCATCACTTCATCATTATCAAAGAATCTAAGTCGCCACACGCGTGCACCACCAAAGCCTATACTATCAATAAGTGTATAGCCCCATATCCAATTCCCCTGTGCCAAAGCCCACACGGTCAAAGCCGCACCACCGGGCGACATCAATACTATCCAATCTCCATTTTGCGGTGGAATAGGCGGTGCATTTACTCCACTACTCCCAACTAGTGGTGGGTGCTTGACAGGCAACACGGCATTGCGTGAACTTTTCCCCACCATCTCTTCGGTGATTTGTGTTCTCACTCTTGTATTAAAGCGTTTATTTTGATCTTCAGGCACAACTATGGGTCCAACAACAAGTGTAGGTGTGCTTTGCTTTGCTGGTGGCTTGGGCTTTGAGCCTATTTTCAACGGATCAGAATCCTTAGAATACCCTATCAGTCCAGCGGTTGGATTCACATCGCCTATTTTCCCTCCACAGCCACCAAAAGCCAACATATAGCCAATTACAAAGGCTATAGAGATTCTATTTTTCATATAAGCCACTCCTTTATATATTAAAATTTCTGTGAAAGCCAAGTCATTATATGGCTTCTATCATTTGTTTGATTATGCGATAAGGGAGATGAATCTGAATCGCCGCCGACAGAATATCCAGCCTTTGTAACATCGCTAAAATATTCAATCTTTACACGCATACTTAGCTCCTTATACAGCCTTTGATTCAAAGTGAGTGCCAAAGCATTTTCATCACTTCGTGGGCTTTGTGTGTGTCGCCCTAGAATCTGCCAAGAAAAATCCCCATAATCTCCGCCAATATAGCCAATAGTGCTTATCGCATTGCGTCCTATCATATCGCTCAAAGAAGCACCTTTATCATACGCACTGCCTATCCAAATATCAAAGCCATTAAACGGATCGCCATACGAGCCTATCCACGCATTAGCATTGCCCCAATTTTTATAGAGCATTACCCCGGCAAAATGTTTGTAAAAATTCACCTGTTCCCTAATAAAAAGTGTTTGCGTGTATTTATCAAGCTTGTCACCAAAAAGCGTATCTTTGCCTACTAACGCAGATCCACCGCTCATTCCTTTAGGATTCTCTTCATTTATAGGAAATAGTCCAATAGCCACAAATTTATTTGAAAGATGTTCCCCCAGAGCCTCATTCCACGCAAACTTCACGCCCGGTGCTACAAAGCGATCTTGCGAACCATAAGTATAGAGCGAAAGTTTTATAGAATCTGTGCCAACATCTAGCCCACCAGCATACACGCCCTTACCAGCCACACTAAAACGCGTATAATCCCAAAACCAATTGCTATACACCATAGCCCTGCTATCAGAGTAAAATCCCCAGAGCTTCACATACTCATTGCCAACATATAGCTCCCCACCTTGATTCCACGCACCAAACCAGTCTAGCCCACTACTCTCATATCGCCCAGCCTTAAAGCCAAAATACTCCCCCTCATAGCCAACAAATGCATTATGTAAAATATATTGTCTCGCTTCCATTGCCTTATCGCCCTTGTAGCCAAACCACGCACCGATATAGCCATTTCCTAAAGATTGCCCACCTTGTGAAGAAGTACTATCATACACCAAAGCATTAATCGCACCGCCTAAAGACGCACTAAAACCATTTTGAGCTTTTACATCAAACTCCATAGCCCCAAATAACGAAGCATAACTATCAGTAGGGTTTTTAAATGTATTTGGATTATATGATCCATTATTAAAGCCAAATTTACCAAAAGTTTCAGCTTTTCCTCCAATCTTATACTCCACTCCAAAAGCACTTAACCACACGCAACAGCACACACCAACAAGAAACTTTCTCACTCATACTCCTTAAAGATGAAAATTTTACACATATTATACAAAACTCATCCAAAAAACCTTTTTAAAAATGCAAAAAATTCTCAATAAATTCATATAGAATCTAAATTTTTAGCAACTTGGCATAAAATTTGACAGATTCTAAGCATATTAGCAAAAACTTATCACTTATTTTATAAATAAACTTGACATTAAATGACTAAACTTATATAATACAATTCATATAAAACTTAAAAGGAGTTTGCTATGAATTTATTTGATAAACTAACCAATCAACTCAAAGAAGCCATTGATAGTGCGGCTTCACTTGCACTACATTCACAGAATCAAGAAATCGCCCCTTCACATTTGTATTGGGCATTATTAAGCAATCATCAAAGTGTGCTGAATCAAGCCTTAAATAAGCTCAATATTGACAAAGCTACCATTACGCTACAAGCACAAAGTCAAGTCAATACCCTGCCAAAAAGCTCTCAAGTCTCAAAGGAAAGTCTAAGTATCAGCAAAGAGCTTTCAAATGCATTAAATCTCGCTCAAGGCGAAGCCACAAAAAATAATGATAGCTTTATTGCGGTGGATATGTTTCTCATCGCTAATCTTAAAGAGCAAGATTTTGTAAGTATTTTTAAGCCATTTGTGGATATGAATGAGCTGAAAAAGACGCTACTTGCGTTAAGAGGGGATAGCAAGATAGAATCTCAAAGTGGTGATGACAATCTAGAATCTTTAAGCAAGTTTGGCATTGACCTTACACAAAAGGCGTTAGAAAACACGCTTGATCCAGTGATTGGACGCGATGATGAGATTAATGCGATGATGCAGATTCTAATCCGCAAAAGCAAAAATAATCCTATTTTGCTAGGCGAACCCGGAGTTGGGAAAACTGCTGTGGTAGAGGGCTTGGCTCAAAGGATTATCTCAAAATCTGTGCCTTTAAGCTTACAAAACAAAAGGCTCATAGCCCTTGATATGAGTGCGTTAATCGCTGGGGCGAAGTATCGCGGTGAGTTTGAAGAGCGATTAAAAAATGTTGTGAATGAAGTAAAAAAAGCGGGTAATGTGATTTTATTCATTGATGAGATTCACACCATCGTGGGAGCAGGAGCAAGTGAAGGGAGTATGGACGCGGCAAATATTCTAAAACCAGCTCTTGCACGCGGAGAGCTTCACACCATCGGTGCGACCACACTCAAAGAATATCGTAAATATTTTGAAAAAGATGCCGCCCTTACACGCCGATTCCAGCCTATTAATGTCAATGAACCAAGCATTAATGAAGCCTTACAGATTCTGCGTGGGATTAAGCCAAACCTTGAAGCCCATCATAATGTTAATATCACAGATTTAGCACTCATTGCTGCAGCAAAGCTTTCAAGCCGCTATATCACGGATAGATTCCTGCCCGATAAGGCTATTGACTTAATTGATGAAGCCGCTGCGGAGCTTAAAATGCAAATAGAATCTGAGCCATTGGAACTTAGCAAAGTCAAAAAGCAAATTGCAAATTTAGAAGTGGAAAGACAAGCACTCAATATGGAAAAGACAGATTCTAATCAAGCAAGAATCACAGAGATTGACAAAGAGCTAGAAAATCTTAAAGAGGAGAAAATCTCACTCAATGGACGCTTTGAGCAGGAAAAAAATGTCTTCACGCAAATTGCTAACATTAAAGCCGAGCTTGATAGCCTAAGGCGAGAATCTGAAAATGCCAAACGAAGTGGGGATTACAGCAAGGCGGCTGAAATTGACTATGGCAAGATTCCACAGACTTTAAATAAAGAGAAAGAGTTGCAAGACCAATGGGAGCAAATGCAGAAAAATGGCACTTTGCTTAAAAATGCCGTAACGCAAGAAAGTATCGCAAGTGTGGTAAGTCGCTGGAGTGGAGTGCCTATCAAAAAAATGCTCCAAAGCCAAAAGGAGCGAATTTTAGACATAGAATCTGAACTCACAAAAAGTGTGGTGGGGCAAGAATCTGCAATCAAAGCCATTGCTCGTGCCATTAAACGCAATAAAGCCGGGCTAAGTGATGCTAATCGCCCCATTGGGAGTTTTTTGTTTCTGGGACCCACAGGTGTAGGGAAAACGCAGTGTGCTAAGACTTTAGCGGAGTTTTTGTTTGACAATGCCAAATCGCTTGTTAGGATTGATATGAGCGAATATATGGAAAAACACGCAGTCAGTAGGCTTGTAGGTGCACCTCCGGGATATGTGGGCTATGAAGAAGGTGGTGTCTTGACTGAGGCTATAAGACGCAAACCTTATAGTATTGTGCTGTTTGATGAAGTGGAGAAGGCTCATCCAGATGTGTTTAATATCCTATTACAAGTGCTTGATGATGGGCGATTGAGTGATAACAAGGGCGTTGTGGTAGATTTTAGCAATACCATTATCATTTTAACGAGCAATATCGCAAGTGATAAGATTCTAGAGTTGCAAGATAAAGAACAGAAGCAAAATGCTGTCAAAGAGGCGTTAAGAATGTATTTTAAACCTGAATTTTTAAATCGCCTTGATGATGTTGTGATTTTTAATCCTCTAGGAATGGAGCAAATCACGCAAATTGTGGATATTATGTTTCAATCTCTTGCTAAAAAGGCTAAGGAAAAGGGCATAGAGATTAGCCTAAGTGATGAGGCAAAAGAGCATATCGCAAAGGTTGGCTTTGATAGCGTGTATGGGGCGCGTCCGCTAAAAAGGGCGTTGTATGAGCAGGTTGAAGACAAACTCGCTGATTTAATTCTGCGTGATGAAGTAAGCGAAGGAGGAAGTGTGCTTTTCACACTTAATGGGGATTCTATTAACGCACAGGTGGAGAAAAAAGAGGGTTAAACAACATACTAAAATCTTTAAAGATTTTAGTATTAAAGATTTGCTATACATATTAAGCCTAAAAACATTAAACACTTAAAAATAGAATCTCACAAAGTAGGTAAATAGGGGTTTAACAAACTGCAGAATCCCAAGTCCTATGTATTGATTTAACAAAGTCCTGCAAGATTCTGCAAAAGGAAGTTTATATGAAAAAACTGCCCTAGCCTTTTATAAAAAAGCTAAGGGCAAGTCAAGCTTTTAGATTCTTAGCAGGTCTTAGAATCTATTAGAAGCTAAATGTATAGCGAACACCTGCATTGTAAGTTGCGAGATGCACTAAGCTTTTACGTCTCCACGTGTACATCTTTGACATCAAACATTGTCGTTGCAATAAAAGGCACTCTTGCAAAAATTTCAACGCCGTGTTGTTTAGCAAATACACCACGCAAACCAGCATTAAGAGCTAAATCAAAGCCTGTTGTTGAAACTTTTTTACCAGAATCTTTAATTTGATCTTTAAGTCCATCTACTGCTTTTCCACTCCAAGTGTTAGCACCAAGTCCAAGACCTAAGAATGCACCAAAGTCCATACCATCAGAGCTTACAAAGTTATAAAGTGCATCTACATTCACACCATAGTTAATGGCATTTAATGCTACTTTTTCAGTATCCACTTTGATTTTAGAGCTATTGTAGTCAATATTTGCATAATAGCGAAGTCCAAAGCCATCAGTAAAGAATTGCTTATAACCAGCTACTAAGCCATAGTTTAAACCACTGCCATTAGCTGTGTCTTTTGTTGATACACCGTCGATTGACGCTTCAGCTTTAACACTGCTTCCACCAAAGCCTAAGCCCAAACCTACAAATACTCCGCTTTCTTCTGCTACAACTACGCTACTTGTAAGAGCCATAGCTGCAATAGAACTCACTAACAATCTTTTCATTGTTATTCTCCTTGTTGTAATTTTTGCTTGTTTTAAAAACATAGCGGAGAGATTGTAGCACCCCCCCCCCCCCCCCATTTGCCTTAAAATAAGGCAAATGATAAGAAAAAGTAAAATTGATGTAACAAAATGTAATAATCTTGTAAGGTTTGAAAAATAAATATTTTGTGTAAGGGTAAAGTATAAAAAGTAAGTTGTCTAAAAAATACTAAGAAAGATAGTGGGGAACTTAGAATCTATGGCGGGGTTTATAAGCCATAACGGGCGATTTTATGACGCAAGACTTCTATATTCATACCTAGCATATCACTTGCTTTTTGTAAATCATTGTGAGATTCTGTAAGTGTTTGGGCGATGAGCTGTTTTCTAGCTCACTTATGCCTTGTTTTTGTGATGAATTACCACCAAGTGCCTGACTGCGAGATTCTAAACATAATCCTTTGGGTCTTATCTCTTCATTTCACTTAAATCCCGCTCGCTCCACGACTGAAAGCAACTCTCGCACATTGCCATACCACTCGTAACTAAGCAATGCGTCCTTTGCCTCTTTGGAAAATCGCTTCTGCCCTAAGCCATACTGCATACAGACAGATTCTAGCTTCCACTCACTGAGAGGTAAAATCTCTTCCTTTCTCTCTTTGAGTGGTGGGATAGATAAAGGAATAGTCTGCAAGCGGAAAAATAAATCCTCTCTAAACTCATTTTTTGCAATCTTAGCTTGAATGTTGGCATTTGTCGCAGAGATAAAACGCACATCAATTTTAATGGGCTTTGAACTGCCTAGTCGTGTAACGCTTTTTTCTTGCAAAACACGCAAAAGCTTTGCTTGAAGGCTCAAGGGCATTTCGCCGATTTCATCTAAAAACACACTTCCACCATTAGCATCTTCTAAAATGCCCGGTTTTGGGCTTGTGGCGTCTGTAAAAGCTCCTTTTTCATAGCCAAAAAGCTCAGATTCTAATAAATGCTCGGGGATTGCTGCCATATTAATGGCAATAAATGGTGCATTTGCACGGGAGGAATGTTTATGGATAAAGTTTGCAAACACATCTTTACCTACACCACTTTGCCCTGCGTCAAACTTGCGGGGACATTACAGAACTTGATTATCCAAGCACAAACACACTTCCAAACTTACACATAAATTTTACAAATATCCAACTTTACTCATCAACTCGCCTACACATTAAACCTAAAGTGCATTATATCCCCATCTTGCACGATATATTCTTTCCCCTCAATCCGCATAGCCCCTGCTTCTTTTACCTTTGCTTCTCCGCCATACTTGATAAAATCATCATAGCTTATACATTCCGCACGGATAAAGCCCTTTTCAAAATCCTTATGTATCACACTAGCCGCCTTTGGTGCTAAATCCCCACGCCTAATCGTCCAAGCCCGAACTTCTTTCACCCCCGCAGTAAAATAGCTAATAAGCCCAAGCCGTGAAAACCCCTCTCTAATAATCTGCTCTAGCCCACTCTCACTTGCCCCCAGACTTGCCAAAAACTCTGCCCTTTCACTATCCTCCATTCCTACCATTTCTTCTTCAATCTTCGCACAAAGCTTGATAGCAATGCCCCCATTTTTCTCGGCATATTCACGCACTTTTTTTACATATTCGTTATCAGATTCTAGCCCATCTTCACTCACATTTGCTCCATACATCACTTCCTTATTTGTGAGAAATCGTAGCTCACGATTAAGTGTTATAAACTCTTCGCTCTCTTTTTTAGCAAAGGTTTTGACCGGCTTATTAGATTCTAAATGGGCTAAAAGCTCTTGTGCAATAGAGAGGTGTGCGTTTGCACCCTTTTGTGCCTTGCTCTCTTTTTGTAGCTTTTCAATGCGTTTGTTTAGACTTGCCATATCGGCAAAAAGCAGCTCTAGCTCAATAATCTCAATATCGCTAATAGGGTCAATCCGCCCTTCCACGTGTGTAATATTAGAATCTTCAAAGCACCGCACAATATGCAAAATCATATCCGCTTCTTTAATGTTTGCTAAAAACTGATTGCCTAGCCCTTCACCCTTACTCGCCCCTCTTACAAGCCCCGCAATATCCACAAACTCCACGACTGAATGTTGAATCTTTTGAGGATTTACTATCTTTGCTAACTCATCTAGCCTAGAATCTGGCACAGGCACAACCGCCTTATTTGGCTCAATCGTGCAGAATGGATAGTTTGCCGCCTCCGCATTTTGTGCCTTTGTAAGTGCGTTAAAGGTCGTAGATTTACCAACATTTGGAAGCCCAACAATACCAATTGAAAGTCCCATAGCTACCCTTTCACAGCTTGTGTAAGGATAAACTCAATCCCAGCTCTCACTCCAGCTCCACTACCCCCACTTGGGTTAATATCCCACTCTTTTTCCACATACGCAGGACCGGCAATATCAATATGCAGCCACTTATCCTTATACTCATCGCGGATAAACTCACTCAAAAATAACCCCGCACTAATCGCCCCACCATAGCGACTTGAGCCGACATTACACACATCAGCGATTTTAGATTCTATAAGCTTTTTTAAGTGTCTATTAAAAGGCAGGCACGCCATAAGCTCTCCAGAATCTAACGCAATCTTTTCAAATTCTAGCTTTAGCTTATCATTATGCCCCATAATCCCACTTGTATATTCCCCCAACGCCACGACACAAGCCCCTGTGAGTGTCGCAAAGTCAATTAAAATATCAGGCTTCAAATCTTGAGCATAGCTCAAGCAATCAGCCAATACCAAACGCCCCTCCGCATCGGTATTTCTCACTTCTATACTCTTGCCCTCCCTAGAATACAGCACATCATCAGGCTTGTAAGCATTGCCACCTATCATATTTTCCGCCGCACCTACAATGCTATGCACCTCTACATTTGCCCCAAGTCTAGCCACAGCTCTAATAATCTCCATAACCGCACAGCCACCGCTCTTATCAGCTTTCATTGTTACCATAAAATCCGCTGGTTTGAGCGACAGCCCCCCACAATCATAAGTCAGCCCCTTACCTACAAGCACCACTCTTTTTGTCGCGCCCTTTGGCTTATAGCTCAAATGAATTAAACGCGGCGGATTACACGAAGCACGATTCACTGCTAGAAATGCACCCATTTTTTCCTTTTCCAAAAGAGATTCATCTAAAATCTTACATTCAATCTTATCTAGCTCTTTGCTTAAGCCTTTAGCATATTTGGCGAGATATTTTGGCGTAGCCACCTGTGGGATAGTGTTAATAAGCTCACGCGTGGCATTGACAGATTGAGCGATAATTTCAGCCTTTGTAACAATGCTAGAATCTAAACTCGTTTTTTGCTCCACTAGAACAAATTCTTTCAAAGCATTTGCCTTTGGCTTACTCTTATAGCTCATACATTCATATTCCCCACACAATGCTCCCAAAAGCAAGGCATACGCCTTTTTGTTATCTATCTTGCCTTCAATGCTTACATTCACACCCTCATAAGGCAAACCTTTAAAATACCGCACGATATTTGCTCCAGATTCTCGCAAACAATCAGATTCTAGCTCATCTACACACACCACAAGAATCCTGCCCTCTTGTAAGAAAAACTTCCCCTCACCCTCAAAGCCAAAAGGTTTGCACAGCTTGGCATAAGCCGATTTACCAAACGCACTTTTTGCCATTACAACACATTGTGCGTATTTTTTTTCATTCTTTATACTCTTTGAAATGCTTACTTTCATTATGTCGCTCCTTTGTTTTATTTAGCCTTTGAATCTAGCTCACTTTGAATCTTAGCAATCCTTTTATCCACCTTTTTGGTTTGGGAGTTAAAATACCACCAAACACCTCCACCAATCACAATAGCAAGTGGTATCAGCAAATATGGACGATCTTTAAACCAATCAAGCACGATGAAAATCTCTTCACCAAAAATCCAAGTTAGCACAATGGTAATTGCCGCCCAAACCCACGCTGAAAAAAGATTAATAATCGCAAATTTTAACGCACTATAACGCGTTGTGCCAATACTCATAGGAATGATTGTCCGCATACCATACATATAGCGTTGTATAAAAATAATAGACCAGCCATATTTTTTTAAAAGCAAATGTGCTAGGGCGAACTTGCGTCTTTGCGAAGTAAATTCCTCCTGAATCGTCTTGCGATTAAAACGCCCAATGTAAAAATAAATCTGATCGCCCACAAAGCCCCCAAGTCCCGCAACAAAAATCGCCAAAAACAGATCCATTTTTCCATCGTGCACAGCAAGTCCAGCAAAGATAAGTCCTAGCTCACCCTCCAAAATCCCCCAGCAAAATAAAATAAGATACCCCCAAGTCTCTACATATCTATCCCAAAGCTGTGTAATAAACTCTTCAAGCGAGAATCCAGACTGCTTATACAGCACAATAAGTCCTATAATAACAGCAAACACTAATCCCCACACAAAAACGCGTTTAGGATTATGCTGAATATAAGCAAAAAATCTTTGTATAAAACTCATTTATTTTCCCTCATAGTCCAAAATGCTAAATACTTTTGTATGTGAAAGGAGCTTTTTCTCACCCTGCAAACCTTTTAGATTAATAATAAACGCTGCCTCCACGCATTCTGCCCCCATAGATTCTATAAGCTTCACGCTTGCCTCTGCCGTGCCACCTGTGGCAATCAAGTCATCTACCAACACAACTTTGGGATTTTTCACTTCCCTAAAGGCATCAATATGCATCTCTACTTCATCAAAGCCATACTCCAAGCTATATTTTTCACTCACGGTTGTAAAAGGGAGTTTGCCCTTTTTGCGTATAGGCACAAAGCCCACACCCATAGCAAATGCCAAAGCCGAGCCAAAGATAAAGCCCCTTGCCTCAATACCAGCGATAAAATCAATCTTCTTATCCATATAGCGATTTTTTAGAATCTCAATGACCCCATTAAAAACCTCCGCATTGCCAATAAGTGTGGTAATATCGCGGAAAATAATATCAGGCTTTGGATAGTCGGGTATGGCGCGTATAGAATCTGCTATTTTTTGTTTGTCTATGGTATTCATTCAAGCTCCTTTGCGTATTTTTAAAATAGAATCTTAGAGTAATGCCTCTATTTTTTGCTCTAAGTCTTTGATTCTCGCTTTGTATTTATCAGTCTCAACTCTGTATTGAGAATTTCGCGATTTTAGCACCTTCACTTCATTTTTTAAGGCATTCATCTCTTGAGTAAGAATGTCAATATTCCCCAATGCCCTTTGCAACTGCAATTGATGCTTGCGGATAAGAATCTCTGCTTCATTGAGTGTTAGCTTCATTGCCGCGGAGTTTCTCTCCTCCTTTTGTGCCACAGAGCGATAGAAAAATGTCCGCACAAGCATATACAATACAAATAAAATAAAGCCTGTTAAAAAAAACCATTGTGCGATAGAAGTCCCTGTATTCCCCATTTTATCTCCTTATTGCCACCTAGATTCTACTCCATATCCCCTAGCTTCTCAACCCTCTGTGCGTGTCGCCCACCCTCAAATTCAAAATCCACAAATGCTTCAAGAATTGACTCCACTTCGCCCACGCCACTGATACGCTCACCCATACACAAGACATTAGCATCATTATGTAACCTTGCCATTTTTGCCATATACGCATCGTGGCATAATGCTGCACGGATATGCTTGTAGCGATTAGCAGCAATGCTCATTCCAATTCCACTTCCACAGATTAAGATCCCCTTATACTGCGGATTTTCTTTTAAAACATCGCATACTTTTTTAGCATAATCGGGGTAATCCACCCTTTGTGTATCTTGCGGGGCTAAGCCAATCACGCTAAAGCCTTTTTCTCGCAAAAAAGTCATCACAAAATCTTTTAGATTCACTCCCGCGTGGTCTGTGCCTATCACATAGGTTTGTTTTTTGTTTTCTCTCATCTTTATCCCTTTTATCTCTATTTTACAGCTTTATTTTGGCATTGCCTCTCTCATTTTCTGCTCCAAGCCCTCCATTGTTTTAAACATTCTCTCCCAGCGGATTGTATAACGCTTACTCTTATCCACATCTGCCCCAGATTCTTCGCTATTTGCCTTATTGAGACTAAGATAGATAAACCACGGCTTCCCTACAATATTTTTATACGGCACACTTCCCCAAAATCGTGAATCAAAGCTGTTATTGCGATTATCACCGACCATAAAAAATTCATCTTGTTTGATTTTGATATAAAACATATCATCATATTTTTCCATACTGCGGATTGTCCTATCATTAAACATATCCGTGAAAGCGACATTTCTATCTTCTATAAGCCCACTTGTATCTGTGATATATTCTTTTTTCCACAGCTCACAGCCAAGCTCCCCATCGCCCATATTTGCGTGTCCTGCTCCCTCTACGCACACTCTTTTATAGAGCTTTCCTTGCTCGTCTATTTTATAACGACTTTCACTATACGGATTCTCATAATACACACTTTGATAAGCAATGCCCGGATGCTGTCCCATATATGGCTCTTTGACAAAGAGTTTGCCAAATCGCTCCACAAGCACATAACCAGAAAAATGCTCTCTTATATATTCATCGCCCTCAAATGGACGCAAATACATTCCGTCCTTATCAAAAATCACTTCATCACCGCCCACAGCAAAAGTGCGTTTGACATAATACACCTTTTGTTCGTGTGGGGGGATAAAGACAACAACATCGCCCCTTTTTGGTCGCTCTCCCTCAAACAAATGCCCATTCCCACGAAAATTAGGCAGTATATTCACCTCAACCCAAGGGATTCTAGGTATTGGGATTCCATAGCTAAATTTTTTCACAAATAAAAAATCACCCTCATAGAGTGTGCCTACCATTGAACGCGTAGGAATAACAAACGCCTGCATAACAAAAAATATCAAAAACAAAACGATGATAATCGTCCCCGTCCAGCTTGAAACAAATGCTTTTAGTCCATTAAAAAGTTTTTTCATCTCTATATCCTTTGTGTCAAGCGATACAATGCTGCTTTATAGGTATTTTGCAATAGTGTAGCAATTGTCATAGGTCCTACACCTCCGGGCACAGGGGTAATAAAACTTACCTTTTTAGAGACATTTTCAAAATCCACATCGCCCACAAGCACCCCAGATTCCAAACGATTAATACCAATATCCACAACAATTGCACCCTCTTTTATCATATCTGCCTTAATCAGCCCAGCCTTCCCTACACCAACGCATACAATATCCGCATTTTTGGTATAAGCACTCACATCGCGTGTTAGAATATGTGTGCAGCTTACACTCGCTCCCGCATTTAGCATTAATGCAGCCAAGGGCTTACCTACAATATTACTCATTCCTACAATCACAACATCTTTGCCACTTACATCAATATTATAATGTTTTAAAAGATTCATAACACCAAGGGGAGTAGCAGGGACAAAGCTATCAAGATTCACACTTAGTCGCCCCACATTAAAAGGGTGGAATCCATCTACATCTTTTTGCGGATTTATGGCTTCTAGCACTTTAGAAGTTTTGATATGTGGGGGCAATGGAAGTTGGACTAAGATTCCATCAATATTTGGATTTTTATTAAGAATTTCAATGACGGAAAGCAACTCATCTTCAGTGATACTTGGGGGCATTTCGTGTGTTACGGAGTAGATTCCCACACGCTTACACGCCTTAGCTTTCATCTGCACATACGCACAGCTTGCCGGGTCATTCCCCACTAAAATCACTGCCAAACCGGGCGTTATTCCCTGTTTTGCAAGATCTTGGACTTGAGTAATGAGATTTTTTTCAATATTTGCACTTAGAGTCGTGCCATCAAGTAAAGTCATTGTATTAAGCCTTTGTGATTATCATTTCGCTATTATAATACAAGATATTAAAGAAATACTATTAAGCGAGGAAATATGAGTAAAAAACTAATGCTGTGTGCTTTGATTCTAGGGAGTATAAACGCCCAAAGCAAGTTTCTCTCACAAGATGAATATGGTAAGAATCTTTATCAAAATCCGCGTGGTATCGCGTGTAGTAAATGCCACGGAGAGAGTGGAGAGCCTACCATAATAGCCCACTACAAGCATAAGGGTGTTGAAAAAACACTTCTTGCCCCGCGTATTAACAACCTTGAGTTTAGCACCTTTAGCAAAGCATTCAAAAAGCAAAAAGGCGTTATGCCTGCATACTATTTGACAGAAGAAGAGATAAAAGCCATTTATATCTACCTCTATCGTCCATAAGCACTTTTGACTACAAAAAGCGGTAAAAAAGCCAAGATTCTAAAATAACTTTAAAAAAGATAGAGGGAAAGATTCTAAAGGGATTCTAAAAAGAAAAAAGAAATCAACCCTCCCCCTTACTCAAAGGAAGAGAGAAAGGAGTGGCAAGAGTCAAGAGACTAGCTCAACTTAGTTAAGCAATCTTAGGATATTTTGCTGAATGGCATTTGCTTGAGAAAGTGCATAGCTACCAGATTGAGCAAGAATATTAAGCTTACTAAATTCTGAACTTTCAGCTGCAAAATCCACTTCGCGGATAGTAGATTCGGCTGCTTTAACATTCACTTGAGTTACTGTGATGTTATTAACCGTGCTTATCATTTGTCCTTGAACGGAACCAAGGTCAGCTCTAATCTTATCAAGCATTTTCTGTGCAGATTCTGCAATATCCATTGTTACCATAGCACCTCGCAAACTTGTTACACCAGCACCAAGATCCGCACCACCACTTGCGATAACAGCATTGTAGTTCGCACCTGAAGCAGACTTCACATCAGCATTAAACACACCTGTTATATCACGAAGATTTGCTGTTGTTTGAGCGATCTTTGTGTCATCTTTGTAACCTGTTGAGCTGATATTTGTCCCAGAGACAACAATATCTCTCGCATCAGTTCTTACAAGTGAAAGGCGTCCATAGTTTGTAGAGCCATTTTTCAAATCGTGGTTTCCATTTACCATTTCCACAGCAATATCACCTTGATTACCCACAGCACCATCAATTTTTAAATCAATACCGCGTCCATCCATGCTTCTTAGCATCAAGCGACCGAAATTATCAGTATAAGCTTCAACACCTGTATGCATTGTAGCAGCATTGAAAGCCTGAACCAAACGACCATCACTATCATTCTTCTTAATACCAATGATATCCCCAATAGAGATACCATTAATCATTACATTTGCCATACTTCCAGACTTAATAGCCTCATTAGAAGTTGTAATAGTATTAGCTTGAGCACGGATACCTGTTTTATCAGAGTTTTTGTTAATAACTTCCGCCAAAACACCAAGCCCTGTTCCTGCAGATGATGAAATTTTCACAGATTCTAAAGTAATATCATTTACACCATCAACATTTTTAAACACAACCGTTGTTTCACCAGAAGCTGTTACAAGATCACCTGTCTCAATACGCACCTGCCCAATTTTATCAGATGTCGTTGAAGCAATAGAAGCCTTGATCGTTTGATTTGAGTAAGCTCCCACTTGGAATTCTTTATTTGAGAATTGCCCTGAAAGCAACGCCATACCATTATAAGTCGTGGTATTACCGATATTATCAAGCCCCTCAATAAGTCGCTTAATATCCATTTGAATCATTGAGCGAGATTGAGTAGATTGCCCATCTTGAGCTGCTTGAACTGCCTTGGTTTTGATTGTATCAAGGATTTTGATTTGCTCATCCATCGCCTTATCCGCAATTTGGATAATCCCCATACCATCATTTGTATTTCTAATTGCTTGTCCCAAAGCACTTGCTTGTGAGCGTAAGCTATCCGCAATCGTCATACCTGAAGCATCATCTGCTGCCTTGTTAATGCGAAGACCTGAACTCAATTTTTCCATTGAATTTTTGAGGCTGTATTGAGTAAAGGTAGATTGAGCATGTGCGTTGAGCGCATTTATGTTAGTATTGACTTGAAAAGCCATAGTAACTCCTTTTTTTGTTTTTCCTTAGGCGTCCTTGCCCTTGGTTGAAAGACATATCGGCTATGTAAAAATTTTTTAAATAAAATCCGCGAGATTCTGCGTATTTTTGTTAGGAATCCTAGAATCTAAGGCGGTAGCAAGTTACTTTTAGAGACATTGAGAGCGTAAAAGAAGCAAACTTTCGCCCATAATATATAAAAATAACTTTGCCATTGCATAATTGAAGCTTAAAATAAACTTGCCTTTTAGGAGCTTTACAATGGAAGATATATTTGATCCAAAATCCTTAACAATGAGTGTGCTTGCCTCACCAAGTATGGCAAACTTTAGCGGTGTAATGCACGGCGGAGAGCTTATGAAGCTTTTAGACCAAGTAGCCTATGCTTGTGCTACGCGATATTGTGGCTGTGGTGTGGTAACTATTGGCGTTGATGGAATGGTGTTTAAAAATCCCATTCCCATTGGCTCACTTGTGATTTTTCTTGCCTCTGTGAATTATGTAGGGAGCAGTAGCTGTGAAGTGGGGATTAAAGTCATCAGTGAAGATATTAAAAACCGCTTTGTTACACATTGCAATAGTTGCTACTTTACAATGGTAGCCATTGACAAAGAGGGTAAAAAAGTCAAAATCCCTCGACTTACCCCCACCACAGAAGCAGAAAAAAGACGCTTTGAAGCAGCCAAAAAACGCAAAGAGTTTAGAGTCCAAATCAAACCTAACTGAACTTTGACAAGCCCTAAAGCAACATCAATCCAGCATTGCAGAATCTTTGGGGCAATCTCTACATTAAACTTCATTAATAATTTTATGGCTTTTCACATTCCTTTGCCTTTGCTTTCATAAGAAAATTTTCAGCCTTAGCTATACGCCCTTTAAGATAAGAGCTAAAATCAGGGAAAGATTCAAGCAGGATAGCTAAAATCGTGCTTGTGTAGGGCATTGCTTCAAATTCCTTTAATGCCTCTTCATTATTTTGAAAAATAAATCTATTAAGATGTAAATCCGAGACTTTCAAGCGAAAATACACATTGCCATCAGCCACTTGTTCTAAAAGGATTGAAGGCAAGATCTCATCTGTCATTATGCCATTTTCCTTATCAAAAAATAGGCTATACCCACACACGCCTTGCTTTTCTTGCAATCTCCCTAAACGCTCATCTATAAGTAGATTCTGCTTGTAGCACTTCCTATCTGCCACACCCACAACCATAAACCTATCAAAATCAACAAAATATTTACCCATTTGTGAGAAATCTCTCACACCAAAAACCTCCTCCATACGAATCTTAAAAAAATCTGGTGCAATGCCCTCATAGCCTTGAATCTTATACGCTTGATAAACTAAAGAGAGCATAAACTCCACATCTGCAACATCAAGGCAAAATACTTCTCTCTGCTGGGGATTCTGCTCCTTTGTCATAAGCTCGTTAATCTTTTGCATTTCTTGCGGGGATAAATCAAGGGCAATCTTTATAAATCCATATTCATCTTTAGGCTTACTCTCCACAAAGCTAATAGAACTAAAAGCTTCTTTATCGGTTTTTTCTAGCACTCCTAGCATTTCTTTATACAGATTCATATCATCTTCATTTATGACATCATCATATTGAGCGAGTTCAGTTTGAATCCTGCGTAGCAAATCCTCAAAATACTCTCTATCCTGATGTAAGCCCGATAAGATATACGCTCCTACAAACATTGAAGTGAGATAGTTTTGAAAATATGGAGGCAAAAATGTGTGTTGCTGAATCTGATAGAATTGAAAATCTTTTTGCAAATATTCTAGTGCAGTTTCTATGTTGCGTGAAACATTTTCATTTAAAAACGCAAGGGTAAGATAGTTAAGCCCATAGATGTAGTTCCCCACTTCATCTTCTTCACAAGTGTTTTTCAGCGGATTTTGTGTGATTTCTACAATCTCTTTTGCCTGTGGGCTTGAAAAGTCCCTTATTTGAAATAACTCATAGGCTTTTTGCAAACGCTCAGTCTCCGCCCCATCCATATCTCGCTCTATCTGCACTATAAATGAATATGTCAAAAGTTGCTGTAAGATTCTATCTATTGGTATTTGCCCCTGCAACGAAGTATCGCCAAATAGCTCCAAAGCCTTGTCATATAGCTCATAATGTTTAGGTGGAAGAAAATCTTTATATTGCTTAAGATAGTCTTGTGCTTCAGCCTTAAAACGCAAAGTATCCTCCAAACTCCCATCTAGAGAAGTCTCGCCCATTTGACTACATAATCCATAGAGAGTTAAAAGCCGTATTTGAATCTGATATTCTATCACTTCTGCAAGTGAGCCAGATTCTTTGGCATTCTCTTCCTGCCCTAGTAACAAATCCGTGAGACTCTGCATACTGCCTTGCCCCACCAGAAAAAGAGCTAAATCAGTATCAATCTCTAGCTCATAGGCAAGATCTATCGTAATGGCATTTTGTGCTGTCCTTTCCCGCAAATCTTTTTTTATCAAATGGAGTGTTTCAGATATTTGCTGATAAGAACCCACACCCTTATTCATTTCATAAGCTCTTTGTAGATAGCCTTTGACATTTGCAGAACTAGATAGATGTGTCCTGCTGTAATTATTTTGCTCTTTGTCCTGCAAATTTGGCTCATACACGACATAAGCTAGAATCTTATCCATAATATTTGTAAGATTAACATCATTAGATTCAAGCTCCAGCTTAGGCTTTTGTAGTAAAGACTGTGAATCTCGTGTGGTTGTAGAATCATCACTACACGCAAAAAGCATAAACACCACAAGCACAAGGCTTAAGATTCTTGATTTTCTCATTTTTACTCCTTATTTTCTAAGCTCTAGCTCAAAGCTATGCCTCTCTTCACCCACGCTCACTTCTACCTTGATAGCCCCATTTTTTAGCCTATTTGGTGCATAGAGCATAAAGCCACCCTTTGGAGCGGCGTTTGACTCTAGGGTATTTTTCCGCAAGACACTCGCAAAGATAATCGCCCTTTTTGCCCTATTCTCATCAAGCTGAATCTGCCTCTGCATTCTCTCTCGTGCGGAGATAATCATATAATCATACACATAAAATCCCCCCATATACCCACGATAGATAAAAGGTATCCCCACAGGCAGTTCAGGCATAGGAGCAGGAGGCACATACAAATGATAAGATTCTACAATACTCCCAAAGTCATAGTTATCCGTCTTAATCTCACTCTCACTTAGTGGAATAATTTCCTTATTATTTTGATAAATGCGGATATTATCCCTATCAAAAATTACAGGGTGGATAGAGAGATTTTGTGCTAAGACAAAAATAGCTAAAGGGATAGCACTTGAGCCACCAACTTTGCCTTGCCCTATCTCAAGTCGCACCTTACTTTTTTGCTTACTAGAATCTAAAATCCTTGCACCCTCATTATACAAGCTCACATTTTTAACTTCAAGGGTATAACTCGCACAAGCACTTACAAACACACCCACACAAGCAAGAGTAAAAATGAAGCTAAGCGTTGAGATTATAGACTTCAAAGCCAAATCCTAGTAATCACTCTCTTTTGCCTTTACCCCAGCGATACAAAGTAAAATCACCGAAAAGAGATTTGCCACAACTGCTCCTACAACCAACGCCGTAGCAATCTCAATATCACCAAAGACTTGCAAAAACACAAACGCAGGAATAAGATGAAAATCAGCCACCAACGAGCTTGCAAAAAGTTCAGCAGAGAGACTATTTTTCACGCCAATACGCAAAGTCGTAGCAATAAAATTAATCGCTGTTGCAATAAAAAGAATAACGATATTACTCTCATACAAAAAGCCCAAAGTAAAAGTCAAGCTCATTAAGCTGAAAAATACAAAAAATACCTTGCCCCAATCCATATTTTCTCCTTATAAACGACCTTTATAGGCGACCTTTCTCATACATCTCACGCAAACGCTTCTTTTCTTCTTTGCGTTTCAGCTTGGCTGCTTCTTTTTGGTAATACTCTTCAAGGCTAAAGCCAAACATTATAGCCAAGCGTGGTGCAAAAAAGATTGAACTACAAGTCGCCACAATCACGCCAACAAGCATAGGGAGTGAAAAACCTACAATAATCTCCCCACCAAACAAATAAAGTGTCAGCACCACAAAAAATACCGTGAGTGAGGTCAGCAAAGTGCGTGAAAGGGTGCAAGAAACCGCTTCATTAATCACATAACGCATATCTTTTTGACGCTTTATAAGCATTTGCTCACGGATTCTATCAAAAATGATAATCGTGTCATTAATGGAATACCCTATGAGTGTCAGCAAAGCCGCCAAAACATCAAGGTTAAAATCCACACCTACCAAAATCACCACACCAGATACAATAATCACATCGTGCATTAACGCCAAAACACCCGCTAAAGAGAATCGCCACTCATAGCGAAAAGAAATATAAATCATCATCGCCACAAGTGCCAAAGCAAGTGCGACAATACCATTTTGCTTTAGCTCATCACCCACCTTTGGACCAACAGAATCTAACCTTCTTAGCTCAAAATCCCCGCTTGGCTTTAAAAGCGTGATAATATCTTGTGCCATATTCTCATTTACACCTGTTGGAATATATGGAACCTTAAGTAGCACTTCTTGTTTGGAGCCAAACTCACTCACTTGCGAATTTTTAAACCGCTCATCTTTGGCAAGCAACTCTCTAATCTGTGCTAAAGGAGCATCCTTGCTATATTGCAACTGCACCACAGAGCCACCAGCAAAATCAATCCCTAGATTAAATCCTTTCACACCCAAAAGCATAAAAGAAGCCAAAATCAAAACAAGCGAGATAACAAGCCCATAGGAGCTATATTTTACAAAATCATAAACTTTTACTTTTTTAAAGACTTCCATTGTTATCCTTTTATGTTTTGCGTATGATCACTTGGTAGCTTAATCCCAAACCACAAATTGACATTACCACTTTTTATAATCCGCCCCATCATCGCCTGATAAATGCCGTGAGTGCCGACAATCGCAGTCAAAATAGACGCAGTAATTCCAATCCCCATTGTGATAGCAAAGCCCTTAATGGCTCCACTGCCAAAAGCATAGAGCAAAATCGCTGCAATAAGTGTGGTAAGGTTTGAATCAAAAATCGCCCTTGAAGCGTTTGCATAGCCCATTTCTATGGATTTAGCAATGCCAAATCCCCCGCGTAATGCCTCTCTAATTCTTTCATTAATAATAATATTTGCATCAACAGCCATTCCCACGGTAAGCACAATTCCAGCCATTCCGGGCAATGTCAAAGACGCTCCAAAACAAGCCATAACCGCAATGATTAAGATGATATTGACAAACAACGCCACAACAGCAATCACACCAGCCAAAGAGTAATATATCATCATAAAAAGCACCACCAGCACAAAACCACTAAGCAAAGCAATCAGCGATGCTTTAATAGAATCTTCTCCCAAACTTGGACCTACACTGCGTTTTTCAAGCACTTCCATAGGTGCAGGTAATGCACCACTTTTTAACGCAATGGCTAAATCTGTGGCTTCTTCTACGCTAAAGCCCCCACTAATCTGTCCGCTTCCACCACCGATACGCTCTCGTATCACAGGGGCAGAATACACCTTACCATCAAGCACAATCGCCATTCTTTTACCGACATTAGCTCCCGAAAAATCCCCAAAGATTCTAGCCCCTTTTGAATCTAAGCTAAAACTTACAATGGGCTGATTATTTTGATCAAATGCCGCCCTTGCATCTGTCAGCATTGAGCCATCAAGGATAGGCACAGCTTTAAGCAAGATAACTTGATCGCCCCTTGCTTTTTGAGATTCTATTTGGGCATTTAAACGCTCTATCTCGCTAACAAGATTCTCTTTTTTTTGTGAGCTTTTAGAATCTGTGTTGTTTAATAACTCAAGCTGGGCTTGAAGTGAAGTCAGCTGATTTTCTAGTGTTTGCAAGGCAGAATTTGCAAAAGGTAAGATAACATCATTATACTTCTGTGCTTCAAGCTCACTCATTATGCCTACTCGTGCATTTCTCTCCTCATCAACCGCCATCATCTGCAAATGTGCAGGTTTAGCGATTAAATCCCTAGCTCTTTGCTCCTCTTCCACACTCTTAATGCCCGGCAATTGCACTAAAATATTATCTTTACCCTGCTGCGTAACACTTGGCTCAGCTAATCCAAACTCATCTAAACGACTACGAATCGTGCCAATAGCTTGTTTTAATGCACTATCTTTGATTTCCTCTTGGTATTCTTGAGTAAAGCTAATAGTGTAAAAACCTTTATTCTCACTCACCTGCAAACCACTAATGGAAGAAAGGACTTTATCCATCTTTGGCTTCTCATCAGTATCTACAAGCTCAAAGCTTATGTTCCCTTCAAGCACCTTAAGGTTATCAATCAAAATATTTTCTTTTTTAGTATCAAAGACGATTTGTGAGGCAAGAGAAGAAAATCTTGCCTTAATCGCTTCATCAGTTTTTACACCAAGTAGGAGATTAAGTCCTCCTTGCAAATCAAGCCCTAAGGAAATCTTACGCCCTTGAATATCCATAAAAGAAGGCAAACACAAGGCAACGCCAAGCAGTGCTGCTACAATAAACGACCATAAATGATAATTAAAGCCTTTAGTATTTTGAGGCTGAAATGACGACTTTGCCATTTATTCTTGAGCATCACTCTCATCAAGTCTATATGCGATAAACTCTCTTGAAAGCCTTACAATCGTATCGTCATTTAAACGCACACTAAAAAATGTCTTTTCTGCTTTGACAACCTCGCAAATAAGCCCACCAGTAGTGATAATCTTATCACCCTTTTGAAGCGCATTAATCATCTCTTGATGTTTTTTGCGTTTGACATTTGCCGGACGAATAAGCAAAAGATAAAAAATCGCAATAAAAAAGACAATAGGGAGTAATGAGATAAGTGTTTCTTGCATTCCACCTTGTTCCATAGTGATCCTTTTAAGAGTAAATTAAAGTGCGGATTCTATCCAAAAATAGTTAAATTTTGGAATAGCTAAGACTTAGCCTTGCCAATTTGATGATAAACAAGCAAAAACATAGACCCAACAACCCCAGCAATACTTGAAGCAAGTAAAATTGCCACTTTTGCTACATCTGCCGAGCTTGGATCATCAAAAGCAAGATTACCTACAAACATTGACATTGTAAAGCCAATCCCTGCAAGCATTCCTGCCCCAAACATATGACTCCAAGTTACGCCCTCGGGACGCGAAGCGATTTTGAGTTTTTCACATACAAAAGTCAAGCCCAAAATACCCAAAGGCTTACCAACAACAAGTCCCAAGATAATGCCAAGCATAATATGATCAATATTAAAATTCACTTCTGCCTGTATATTTACCCCCGCATTTGCAAAAGCAAAAAGCGGCATAATAAAATACGCACACAATGGTTGCAAGGCGTGTTCTAGCCGCAAAAGTGGATTTTGCACCTTTGTAAAATCGTGCGAAAGCTCATTGATGGCACTCATCTGTTCTGTATCAAGCAAAATATTTTTTCTTTCCTTTTCCTTATCTACAAACACCTGCATAAGCTGACGCACCACTTCAATAAAGTCCTTGCTTTGAATCTTGGGCTTCACAGGGATACAAAATGCCAATGCCACAGCGGCGATTGTGGCGTGAATCCCGCCGTGATGCACACAAAACCACAAAATAATCCCAACGCCCAAATATACATCAAGTCGCCTTACCCCAAAGCGATTTAAAACCACCAAAAATGCCACAATGCCAAATGCCGCAAAAAGATAAGCAAAATGTAAGCCTTCAGGTGATGGATAAAAAACCGCAATTACAGCAATCGCTCCCAAATCATCTGCCACAGCTAAAGTTACAAGAAATACTTTCAATGCCAAAGGCACACGCTTCCCAAGAAGTAAAATCACGCCCAAAGCAAAGGCAATATCTGTCGCCATTGGAATCCCAAAGCCGTGATATGAAGGTGTGTTAGCATTCATCACATAATAAATCACACCCGGCACAACCATACCACCAATTGCCCCAATCACAGGAAAAGCCGCCTTAGCAAACCCCGATAAATCCCCAAATAATAACTCACGCTTTATCTCCAAACCCACCATAAGAAAAAATACAGACATCAATACATCATTAATCCAATCGTGAATACTAAAGCCATAAAAATGCCCAGCAAAGCTAAAGCCAAAGGGCTGCTCCCAAAAGTTTTTATATACATCAGCAAAAGGCGAGTTTGCTACAATCATCGCACTCACAGCACAAAAAAACAAAAAAATACCACTAAAAGATTCAGCACGGATAAAATTACTCAATGCTTCTGAAACTTTATTTTGTCTTGTCTGTTTTGTCATTGCTACTCCTTGCCATTAAATCATAAACTTAAATCACACTCTGCGTATCTTTGAGCCTTTGAATCTCATCATCTTTACTTGTCGCTTCTGCTAGATTCTGTTTTTCTATCGTGCTAAGATACACGGCAATCAGCCCAAACACCGCTGCAATAGATGATGCCACAAGAATGGAAATTTTAGACATATCAATACTCATCATATCATCTTTGTAAGCGAGATTTGCCACAAACATTGACATCGTAAAACCAATGCCTGACATCATACCAACAGCCACAATATGTCCGTAATTTAAATCTTTTGGACGCACAGCAAGATTTAGTCTCTCCCCTAAAAAGCAAAATAGCACAACACCTATTGGCTTCCCTACCACTAAGCCCAAAATAGTGCCAACCATCACACTATTGAGACTTATCTCAACGCCACTTTCAAGCGATACTCCTGCATTTGCAAAAGCAAAAAGTGGCACAAAAAAATACGCACATAATGGCTGCAGGGCGTGTTCTAATCGCAAAAGTGGATTTTTAGCATAGCTGGAATATGTCCCTATGGTATCAAGCATATGCACAAGCTGCGAAGTTTTTACCATATCAATCTTTTTTTCCACATCTTGTGTGCCAAACACAAAGTTTTTGATATTTTTAAAACTCCCTTTCCAAAATCCAAGCTTTTCTGTCTCATTTGTATGAATCACATCATTCCACTCATTTGTAGCCGTTTTCATCTTATCAAACTCTTTGAGCATATTGACAAAATATCGCTTATTCACACGCGTTCGCCCCGGAATCGCCATAGCCAAAATGACCGCAGCAATCGTTACATGAATCCCACTATGATGCACACAAATCCACAGCAAGATTCCAACCAAAAAATATAAAGACAAATGCTTTGTATCGCGGTAATTAAGATAAACTAGCACAACTACAAGTGCTAAAGAAGCATAAATCCACTCTAAATGAATCGTATCCGAATAAAAAATCGCAATGACAGAAATAGCACCCAAATCATCTGCCACAGCTAAAGTTACAAGAAATACTTTGAGAATCTTTGGCACCCTATGACCAAGAAGCATAACAAGCCCCAAAGCAAAAGCTGTATCCGTGCTCATCGCTACACCAAAGCCATTCTCATAAGCTGTGCCAAGATTAAAATACAAATAAATCATTACAGGACATATAATCCCCCCAAAAGCTGCCAAAAATGAAAAACTTACCTTTTTAAATCCCGCAAGCTCTCCATAAAGCATTTCACGCTTCATCTCCAAGCCCACAAGCAAGAAGAAAAATGACATCAGCACATCATTAATAAACTCTTGCACATTAATCTTAATATCAGAATCCCCAAAAAAAGCCCCAAACTCCGTATGAAAAAACTCAAAATATATCTCCGCATAAGGCGAGTTTGCCACAAGCATAGCCACAACCACACAAAACGCAAGCAAGATTCCACCAAAAGACTCGTGCTTAATAAAGGCGTTGAGATTCTCCTGCAATTTATCTTTAACATACGAATGTTTGCTAGGCTTTAATTTTGGCATAGAATCTCCTCCAAAGACAATACGGTAAATATGATTTAGATTCCAAGTTTTAGTGTGGAAAACTTAAGGGGGTTTAAAATTCGCATTATACTTAATTGCAATAGGCTAGTCAAGGGGATATAAGCCACTTTTTAAGATTTATGCTACTTACTTATTTTTTACTTAATTCTAAAATCTATTTGAAGCCTTGCAAGACAAAGATTCTAGCTGCAATATAGAATCTAACCTATGTCTCTACCCTATCAAAGATACCTCACACAACTGCTCACCTTGCTTTCTCAAAGGATACACAATAAAGCCTCGTATTTGCTTATGCTCTTTAGATTCTTTATCCTTGCCATACCGCCTTAGAAACTCCATATATTCACGCACCTGCTGTTTATGAGAATCTTCATCACTTGTTGCACTCTTATAATCTAGCACAATCCACTCTTTCTTATCATACAAAAGCGTATCCATACGATAGAGGCGATTTTCTGCCTTGTAACTCACTTCACACCTAGCCATCTTGCTTCCAAGCAGATTCTTAAACTCCACACTTTGCATACACGACATAGCTTTTTGCATACAATCTTGTATATTTTCAAGTGTGAGTGCAAAACCATAGCGATTAAATAAAATACTCTGTATATCTTTCACGCTCATTTTATAGCCCAAATGCAGCTCAAACACACTATGCAAGGCATTTCCAAAAATAATATTACGCCAACTCTGCGAATCAAAAATGCCCTTACTTTCACTCTGTTCCACACGCACAAAATCATCTTGCTCCCCAAGCTTTGGCATTGTATAAAGAAGGCTTTGCATATTTTGCATATTGTGGCTTTTTGACTTAGAAACAAGCTTAGGAATGTCATCAAACTGCCTAGAATTTTCAAGCCCTAGAATCTCAAACTTCCCTTTAGATTTTTGCATCACACTTAGCCCACATTTTGCCCTTGTGAAAGCCACATACAACACATTATGCTTTTCTTGATTAGCATATACATTATATGATTGTAACGCCCCATTATACGCAATATCAAACACTTCACGATGTGGCATTTTATAATAAAGCTGACTCATACTAGCCCCGTGATACTCTATAATAAACCTATCACTACTATTATTTTCTCTGCCTAGCCTATCGCATAAAATCACATATTTAAACTCCAAACCCTTTGATTTGTGAATAGTCATTATTTTTACACCCTGATTGCTTTGTGTTGGGGCATTACAAAGCAGTGAAGGTATCTCTTGTAAAAACTCTTCAATACTCCTATATTCACAACTAAGCTCCAAAAATCGCCAACTCACACTTTGGGCTAAATCTAGCTCTTCAACCAGTGCGAGTATGACCTGCGATGGAGATATGTCAATGTCTAAATGAAGCGATTTGAGCTTATGTAACACAAGGTGAGATGACCCAGATTCTCCCACACAATCGCCAAAATACGATTCTCCAAGTAATTTGAGAATGCTTTTTTCATAGAGTTTTAGCTCTCTATATAGCCTTGCTCTTTCATCATTCTTCTGTCTATTCTCCCATTGCTCCTGCTTGTGAAGTTTAGAATCTACAACAATACACTTCAACGCATAAAGTAAAATTTTCACTTCCTTTTTTTCAAAAAGCCTAGAGTTTGTTTCAGTTACGATATTTAAGTGGGGCATTTGAGCTTGAATAGATTCTTTAAGTGTTAAAATATCATTATTTTTGAAAACCAAAATCGCAATATCATCTTCATCTGCCCCCTGCCCTAGCAATGCCCCCAGCTCATCAACCACTTGTGATACAAGGACATTATCTACCTTTTGAGCTTCCTTTTCTTCCTCACCCACAGGGGCAAAAACTCGCACAAAGCCTATCTCTTGCTCCTTGCTCTCTTGCCTTAAAGTATGCGGATATGCTTGATTAATATAATTTTCAAAGCAACGCGAAAAAGTAGCATTATTAAAGTCAATCACGCGTTTGCTTGAGCGGTAATTATATTCAAGATTCTCTTGTGTCAAAGCCTTTGTAGCCTCTTCAAAAACGCCCGAAAAACTCCCGCGAAACATATAAATACTTTGCTTCTCATCGCCTACAATAAATACACTTCTATCGCCTATGCGTCCATTCCCGGATTGTATTTCATCAATTATAGGTCGCAAAATTTGATACTGCATACAGCTTGTATCTTGAAATTCATCAAGCAAAATATGCGTAATCTTTTCATCTAAACGAAAATAAAAAAACTCCCTGTCTATGTTTTGTGTGAGCAACTCATAATTTTTCATACTCACAGATTCAAAATCTAGCACATTTTTGCTTTTTAGCACTCGCTGTTGTGCGTTTTTAAACCGCGTAAGATAATGTAAAATCCGCAATAGAATCTGCCTTTGCTTTTGATGATAATACATCACAAAAAGCCCATAAATCCTTTCACGCACAGATTCCATAGATGATAAATCATACTTTTTGAGATAAGAATGGTTATCCCAATTTATTAGCATATTAACCGCTTCTATCCGCATAATATCATCAAATGTTTTATCAAATAGCTTTATCGCCCTCGTAGTAGCATTTTGCCTTTTAAGCTCATCACACACCTTAGTCATATTTATAGTAATCTCTTGAGTGATTTGCTCCAAGCTTAAGCCCTTGGTATCAATCTCATCATAACAAGAATCTAGCAAAATATTATGCGGTAAAAAGGAAAAACTATAAAGCATAGCTAAAAAATCCTGCAACTTTAACCCTTGGGTAAAGCAAAATCCAACAAATTCCTTTATCTCTTTAGACGAAAGTGAGCTTAAAAACATCTCATACATCTCGCCCTTATCTATCTGCCCTATCTCAAACCTTGAAGACACGCCCACATACCAGCAAAATTTTTTCAAAACAGAGTGAAAAAATGAATCAATAGTCGTAATGCGTGAGCTACTTTGCATAAAAGTATGATACAAAGCAGCAATATTTTCACTTATTTGATTATGACTTAGCCCCTTTTGCAACAAAGCCTTATAAATATCATTGCTTTCAAAAGTGCCTGTCTCAAAACTTAATAAAAGACTTTTAAGATGCTCATAGATTCTGCGATACATCTCATTTGAAGCTTTTTTTGTAAAAGTGAGTGTTAGAATCTGATGTGGATTTGCCCCTTGAAAAAGCAAATATATAAAACGCAACGAAAGGCTAAAGGTCTTCCCACTTCCTGCCGATGCTTTAAGTGCCAAAAACTGCTCTTGCATAGTCTATTCCTTATAAAGATTCTTTTTTTACATTGTTATTAAGAGAGTTTAAATTATAACCCAACTCGCAAACTTTTTGCAAATTTTAACCTTGATTACACTTTGCTAAACTTTTATGATACAATAACACTTAAATTATATAAAAATCACTATAAATTTTAAGGAGTTATATATGTCAAAAAGTCTTTATGATACGCTTGAAATAAGCGAAAATGCTTCACAAGATGAGATTAAAAAAGCCTATCGCAAGCTAGCGAGAAAATATCACCCTGACATTAATAAAGATTCTAGAGCAGAAGAGAAGTTTAAAGAAATTAACGCTGCGTATGAAGTTTTAAGCGATGAAAATAAAAAAGCACAATATGATCGCTTTGGCGATACAATGTTTGGTGGGCAGAATTTCCACGACTTTTCACGCTCACAAGGCAGTGGGGCAAACCTTGATGATATTCTTGCTTCAATCTTTGGGCAAGGCGGCTTTGGTGCGGGTAATGGCAGTGGATTCTTCGGTGGAGGATTCGGCGGATTTGGCGGTGGTAGCGGAGATTTTGGCTTTTCAAACTTCAATGCCCCAAATCTTGATGTGCAAGAAAATATCCAAATCCCATTTGAAAATGCCGCCCTTGGTGGAAGCTATCATTATAGTGGGCGAAGCGGGAGCTTTGATATTAAGATTCCAGTCGGGCTAAAAGATAATGAAACAATCCGCCTAAGAGGCAAGGGTAATTCACAAAATGGACACTCTGGGGATTTGCTCCTTAAAGTCAAGGTGC
Organism: Helicobacter cinaedi PAGU611; assembly: GCF_000284635.1. Taxonomy (NCBI): domain Bacteria; kingdom Pseudomonadati; phylum Campylobacterota; class Epsilonproteobacteria; order Campylobacterales; family Helicobacteraceae; genus Helicobacter; species Helicobacter cinaedi. The sequence continues at coordinate 1,274,966 of NC_017761.1, forward strand.
TAGATTCAGCTGAATTTATAAGAGAAGAAGATGATCTACATAAAATCATTGACATTTCACTAAAAACTGCCCTTTTTGGCGGCAAAGTCTCGCTTTCAACGCTTTATGAGGAAGTTACACTCACAATCCCGCAAAATACAAAAAACAACCAAAAATTCCGCATTAAAGGCAAAGGGATTAAAAACCGCAAAAGTGGGATTTTTGGGGATTTATATGTGAAAGTAAATGTTATCTTACCCCGCATAGATGAGCTAAGCAAAGAATCACAAGAAATGCTAAAAACCCAGCTTCCATAATCCAAGCAAAATCAAATAAGGAACGAGAAAATGTATAGTTATGATGAGCCGGTTTATCTTATTAGCGTGGTAGCAAAGATTCTAGAAATCCACCCCCAAACCTTGCGTCAATACGAAAAAGAGGGCTTAATCCAGCCCGGACGCACCGATGGCAAAATGCGTCTCTACTCACAACGAGATATTGATAAGATTAAAACCATACTCAAACTTACACGCGATATGGGTGTGAATCTAGCAGGTGTGGATATTATCCTACGGTTAAAAGAACGGCTTGATGAGCTTGATAAAATGGCAGGAGATTTGCGTGAGGATTTAGCCAAACATCAAGGCAAAACAAATGTCTTACAATCACATCAAAGCTCTTATGAAATCATTTTGTTCAAAAAAAAGTAAAGTTTTCATTTGCTAAATCTCGCCGCCCTACTCCGCCCAGAATCTTTACAAGATTTTATCGCCCAAGAGCATATCATCGCACCTGATACGCCCCTTTTTAAAATGCTAAAACACAACGCCTTGTCACATTGTTTTTTTTATGGACCACCCGGCAGTGGTAAAACCACTCTTGCTGCACTCATTGCCAAAGAACTGAATAAACCTTTTATGAGTTACAACGCCACAAGCTTTAAAATAGAAGAGCTTCGGCAGTTTGTCAAAAGCTATGAGAATACCCTATTCCAGCCCATTATTTTTATTGATGAAGTTCATCGCCTTACCCGCACCCAGCAGGAAGTCTTACTGCCTATTATGGAATCTTATAGTGCCATTATCCTAGGGGCTAGCACTTATAATCCTTTCCATTCTCTTACAAATGCTATCCGCTCTCGTAGCTTCCTTTTTGAGTTAAAGCCCCATTCCAACGCCCATTTAGATTCTATTTTAGAGAAAGCCTTAGCCTATGTAAAAGATTCTAAACATATCCACATAGAGCTTGAATCCCAAGCAAGGGAGTATCTTATCCATTCAAGTGTGGGTGATGCAAGAGCTATGCTAAACCTGCTTGATGCCATAATCAGCACGGGAGAGCATCATATCTCACTGCAAGGCTTAAAAGCCCTGCGTCCCTACGCTCTGCACGATGGGGCAAGTGAGAGTGAAAGCCACTACACGCTTATAAGTGCCTTAATCAAGTCTATTCGCGGCAGTGATGTCAATGCAAGTGTGTATTATTTAGCACGGCTTATTGCGGGAAATGAGAATCCGGAGTTTATCGCAAGGCGACTTGTGATTTTAGCTAGTGAAGATATAGGCAATGCCAACCCAAACGCCCTAAATCTCGCCACTAGCACGATGATGGCTGTAAGTAAAATCGGCTATCCTGAATCTCGCATTATCTTATCTCAATGCGTGATTTATCTTGCTAGCTCACCTAAAAGCAACACCGCCTATAACGCCATAAACGCCGCCCTTGATAGCATTAAGCAAGGCTGTGTGCTGGAAGTGCCAAGTCAAATTCTGCCAGATTCTAGCTCGTATCTCTATCCGCATAATTTTGGTGGCTGGGTGGAGCAAAGCTACCTTGCACAAGATTTACATTTTGTAGAATCCACCACCAAAGGCTTTGAAAAAACGCTCAATGAGTGGCTAGAGAAAATTAAAAATAAAGAGAAAATCACAAACACAAGCAAAGATAAAGGAACAGAAAATGCCTAGATTCTATTTTTATGCCTTGCTTATGCTTTGTGCTATCTCCTATACCTTGGGAGCGGGTATTGATGTCAATCCTGATAAACGCAGTTGGCATATTGAGCTAAAGCGTATCTCAACAAATCTAAGTTCTACTACAATCCAAGGGCAAGATGAATATGTAAAGTTTTCAGATAGCCGTATTAAGGGCGATTCACAGCTTATCGCTCAAGGCTACTTTGATTTAGGGCTTGACTTTTATGCACCGCGTTATGTCGTGTTTAACTCCACTCTTGCCGAGTATGGACGCACCATTCTTGTGCGAGATGATGAAAGAATTAGCAACACTACATTAGATAGAATCTTAATTACCACCGATTACACACACAGAATCTGGTATGTCCCAACATTTGCAGGGGGCTTTGAAATCGGTCCATTTCTCAAGGCAAACTACCAAACCGGCTTTGAAAATAGGCGGCAAATCACACGACTTAACGCGGGAGTAAAACTTTTTGATGGGGTGTATATCAAAGATTTACATTTTAACGCCTTTGGGGAAAAGGACTTCTCACTGAAAACAGAATCTGAAAACTATGGCTGGGAGGGCGGTATCAAACTTGAATATAAATTTAATAAAGATTCAAAGTTTTACTACTTTACAAACTTTCGCCACTATCTTTACAGCTCCGCCTCACAGGAATACAATCCACTCTATCAGCTAGAAATAGAAGTGCGTTTAGATACAAAATTTTACAAAAGACTAGCTATTGCTCCATTTGTGAAATACTATGCCCTGCAGGGACGCAATATCCCAACAAAAGGCGATAATCTCCTGCTTGGATTCTCATTCTCATTCGGGCATATATTCCTTGATGCGACAAAAAAGCAGGAACTCACCCAGATGTAAAGCCCAAGCCAATAACAGAATCTTAAAACAATACAAATTTTAAAAATAGAATCTCACAAAGTAGGTAAATAGGGGTTTAACAAACTGCAGAATCCCAAGTCCTATGTATTGATTTAACAAAGTCCTGCAAGATTCTGCAAAAGGAAGTTTATATGAAAAAACTGCCCTAGCCTTTTATAAAAAAGCTAAGGGCAAGTCAAGCTTTTAGATTCTTAGCAGGTCTTAGAATCTATTAGAAGCTAAATGTATAGCGAACACCTGCATTGTAGTTGCGAGATGCACTAGCTTTTACGCTCCATGTGTCATCTTTGACATCAAACATTGTCGTTGCAATAAAAGGCACTCTTGCAAAAATTTCAACGCCGTGTTGTTTAGCAAATACACCACGCAAACCAGCATTAAGAGCTAAATCAAAGCCTGTTGTTGAAACTTTTTTACCAGAATCTTTAATTTGATCTTTAAGTCCATCTACTGCTTTTCCACTCCAAGTGTTAGCACCAAGTCCAAGACCTAAGAATGCACCAAAGTCCATACCATCAGAGCTTACAAAGTTATAAAGTGCATCTACATTCACACCATAGTTAATGGCATTTAATGCTACTTTTTCAGTATTCACTTTGATTTTAGAGCTATTGTAGTCAATATTTGCATAATAGCGAAGTCCAAAGCTATCAGTAAAGAATTGCTTATAACCAGCTACTAAGCCATAGTTTAAGCCACCGCCACTCATTGTTTCTTTTGTTGATACACCGTCGATTGACGCTTCAGCTTTAACACTGCTTCCACCAAAGCCTAAGCCCAAACCTACAAATACTCCGCTTTCTTCTGCTACAACTACGCTACCTGTAAGAGCCATAGCTGCAATAGAACTCACTAACAATCTTTTCATTGTTATTCTCCTTGTTGTAATTTTTGCTTGTTTTAAAAACATAGCGGAGCGATTGTAGCACCCCCCCCCCCCCCCCCCCATTTGCCTTAAAATAAGGCAAATGATAAGAAAAAGTAAAATTGATGTAACAAAATGTAATAATCTTGTAAGGTTTGAAAAATAAATATTTTGTGTAAGGGTAAAGTATAAAAAGTAAGTTGTCTAAAAAATACTAAGAAAGATAGTGGGGAACTTAGAATCTATGGCGGGGTTTATAAGCCATAACGGGCGATTTTATGACGCAAGACTTCTATATTCATACCTAGCATATCACTTGCTTTTTGTAAATCATTGTGAGATTCTGTAAGTGTTTGGGCGATGAGCTGTTTTTCTAGCTCACTTATGCCTTGTTTTTGTGATGAATTACCACCAAGTGCCTGACTGCGAGATTCTAAACATAAATCCTTTGGGCTTATCTCTTCATTTTCACTTAAAATCCCCGCTCGCTCCACGACTGAAAGCAACTCTCGCACATTGCCATACCACTCGTAACTAAGCAATGCGTCCTTTGCCTCTTTGGAAAATCGCTTCTGCCCTAAGCCATACTGCATACAGACAGATTCTAGCTTCCACTCACTGAGAGGTAAAATCTCTTCCTTTCTCTCTTTGAGTGGTGGGATAGATAAAGGAATAGTCTGCAAGCGGAAAAATAAATCCTCTCTAAACTCATTTTTTGCAATCTTAGCTTGAATGTTGGCATTTGTCGCAGAGATAAAACGCACATCAATTTTAATGGGCTTTGAACTGCCTAGTCGTGTAACGCTTTTTTCTTGCAAAACACGCAAAAGCTTTGCTTGAAGGCTCAAGGGCATTTCGCCGATTTCATCTAAAAACACACTTCCACCATTAGCATCTTCTAAAATGCCCGGTTTTGGGCTTGTGGCGTCTGTAAAAGCTCCTTTTTCATAGCCAAAAAGCTCAGATTCTAATAAATGCTCGGGGATTGCTGCCATATTAATGGCAATAAATGGTGCATTTGCACGGGAGGAATGTTTATGGATAAAGTTTGCAAACACATCTTTACCTACACCACTTTGCCCTAAAATCAGCACACTTGCATCAGTCTTAGCCACTTTAAGTGCGATATTTTTTGCCTCTTCTAGCTTTAGAGAAGTGGAGATAAAATCTTTAGTAGGTTTCTGGGATTTGTGGGCATTTGTAGAATCTTGGGGCTTTGTGGGGTTTTGCGTGATTGTATGCACTTTATGACTTCGCTCTATGGCTTCAATGAGTGCTTCTATCTCAAAACCTTTAACAAGAAAATCTTTCACACCCAAGCGGATAGACTTAATCGCATTTTGCACAGAGGCATTACCTGTGATAACAATGGCTTCATATCGCCCATTTAGCTCTTGCAAAAAGCTTAGTCCGTCCATTTGGGGCATATTAATATCAGTAATCACGAGATGAAAACTATCATCAAGCTTTTTTAGGGCATCTTTTGGATTCTTAAAACTTACAATCTCATATTGCGGATAGTCTTCAAAGGCTGTCTCTAAGGACTTTCTATAATTAATATCATCTTCTATAATGGCAATTTTCATCTCTCCCCCTTGGCTAAAATATACATCACTATGCTTTTATCAACAAGCTTTGCCCTAATCCTTGTTGGAGCTATCTCAAGGCTGACTTTTGAGCTTATGGCGTTATTCCTACCTTTTGTGCTTTCACGCACATTCACTTCATATCCATACAAACACTCAAGCACCTGCTCTTTTTCCTGCTTTAAAACAGATGAGATGAAATAGGGCATATCGTCCATTATAAGATATCTACTCGCATCAATCTCACACTCCTTTGTGATATGATACCCGCTCTTTTCTTGCATTACTTGCGACACGCGGTAACGCTCACGCTGGGCTAGATTATCTTGACTAACAACTTTGTATGAAATAAGCAACTCAACTTCTAGCCCATCAAGTCGCTCATTATATGGAAGTAAATCAAGCTTATTTGCCCCAAAGACGCAAACATAAGCCCCAAGCATAAGCCAAGCTACAAGTTTATAACGCATAGAATCTCCCATTCTCGCACTAATCTTCTTGTGTTAATCCCTCTTCTTCATCATCTTCTTTTGGCTCTTTGGGGCAGACATTGGCGTAAGCGACTTTATCATTACCAACATTGACAATTTTCACGCCACTTGTATTACGCCCTGCTTCGCGTATGGCTTCGGTATCTACGCGTATCATTTTGCCCGAGCTTGTCAGCACCATTAAATCCATATTTTCATCATTGATATTGACCACACTCACAAGTTTGCCCGTTTTTGGAGTAAGCTTCATTACAATCACACCCTTACCTGCACGCGATTGTAGCCTATACTCTCTTGCCAGTGTTTGCTTACCAATGCCCTGCTCACTCACGGTTAAAAGCTTATCTGTATCGCTTGTGATTGTCGTTGCCGCAATGACGCAATCTTCACTTGCCTTAAACTTAATGCCCGTTACCCCGCGACCCACCCGTCCAATCTCTCGCAATTCATCAATACCAAAGCGGATACACATACCCTGCTGTGTAGCGATAAATAGCTCTTTGACACTTGAGCCTACGATATGTGCGGTTACTAGCTCATCATTCTCATCAAGGTTAATCGCCCTTACCCCCACACTGCGGATATTGCTGTATTCTTTGAGATTTGTGCGTTTGACAATACCATTTTTAGTGAAAAACACAAGCGATTTGTCATCATTAAAATCAGTCGTTGTGATAGTTGCCATAATCTTTTCATCAGGGGAGAGATTAATAAGATTCACAACTGCCTTGCCAATGGCTGTGCGACCCGCTTCTGGAATCTTATAGACTTTGAGCCAATAGAGCTGTCCTTTATTAGTAACAAACATAATCGTATCGTGCGTATTTGCCACAAAGAAAGATTCAATAAAGTCATCTTCGTGCGTATTCCCGCTAATCTTACCTTTACCACCACGATTTTGCTTTTCATAAGTTTTAAGTAGCACTCGCTTGACATAGCCGCGATGACTCATTGTTACCACAACTTTTTCATTTGGGATTAAATCCTCTATATCAATGCTGTCATAGTCCTCTTCAATCTGTGTTTTGCGTTTGGAGCTAAACTTTTCTTTTATCTCTAAAAGCTCATCTTTTACGATACTTTTTAACTTTTCTTCACTTTTAAGGATAGATTCTAAATATGCGATTTGTTCTTGTAGCTCGGCATATTCCGCATTAATCTTATCTCGCTCTAACCCTGTCAAGCGTTGCAAACGCATTTCAAGTATGGCTTTAGCTTGTAGCTCACTTAAACTAAACTTCTCTACTAACGCATTTTTTGCTTCTTCTGTATCTTTTGACGCACGAATAATGCGGATAATCTCATCAATATTATCAAGGGCTATGATTAAGCCCTCCAAAATATGCGCTCTAGCCTTAGCCTTTTCAAGCTCAAAAATACTTCGGCGGATAATAATCGTCTTGCGATGAGCAATAAAAATCTGCAATAGCTCAAGGAGATTAAAAATCTTTGGCTCTTTGTTATTAATTGCAAGAAGTATGATTCCAAAGGTGCTTTCCATTGTGGTGGATTTAAAAAGATGATTAAGCACTATTTCGCTCATCGCATCGCGTTTTAGCTCAATGACTACGCGTATCCCTTCCCTATCGCTTTCATCTCGCACTTCTGCAATGCCTTCTATAATCTTTTCTTTAGCAAGTTCGGATATTTGCTCCACAAGCTTGGCTTTATTGACTTGATAAGGCACTTCATCAATGACAATCACATCTTTTGTCTTTGTTTTTTCAATATGCACCTTTGCACGCACACGGATTCTACCTCGCCCAGTGCGGTAAGCCTCTAAGATTCCCATCTTGCCATAGATAATCCCACCTGTTGGAAAATCCGGTCCTTGCACAAGTTCAAGCACATCATCAACATTTTGCGTGTTGTTATCAATCACAAAAATAAGTACGTCAATAATCTCATCAATGCGGTGTGGCGGAATAGAAGTCGCCATACCCACAGCAATACCACTTGAGCCATTTACAAGCAAATTTGGGATTCTACTAGGCAGGACATCTGGCTCACTTAGCGTATTATCATAGTTTGGCACAAACTCCACCGTGTCCTTATCAATATCGCGTAGCATTTCTTCACTCGCACTTGTCATACGTGCTTCAGTATAACGCATAGCCGCCGCACCATCACCATCAATGGAGCCAAAGTTCCCCTGCCCATCTACAAGCTCAAGTCGCATAGAAAAGTCCTGTGCCATACGCACAAGTGCATCATACACGGCTATATCGCCGTGTGGGTGGTATTTACCAATCACATCGCCAACAATCCTAGCACTTTTCTTATAAGGGCGGCGGGGAGAGAGGCTTAGCTCATTCATTGCATATAAGATTCTCCTATGCACCGGCTTTAGTCCATCTTTAGCATCTGGTAATGCCCGCCCCACAATAACACTCATTGAATAATCAAGATAACTCTCCTTAATAGAATCATCAATCTTTACTTCCACACTTTTATCTTCTAGTAGGCTATCCATTCTCTCTCCAAAACGATTTTTTACAAAGTGATTTTTAAAGGTAGGATTCTAGCCCAAATTGACTAAAAATAGGCTTACTCCTAAGCAAAAAGAACTATAATAACCCATTTATCTTTTCCCAAAGGTTTGTTATGGATAGTATAGAAAAAATCGTTCTTCTTTGCCTTATGGGCTTTTTTGGTGCAATCACACCCGGACCTGATATTTTACTCACACTCAAAACAACTCTTCGGTATGGAATTTTGCAAGGATTTAAAGTGCTTTTTGGCATAGCAAGTGGGTGGTTTTTGTATCTAGGGATTATTTATGTGGGGCTAAGCCATTGGCTTAATACCCCCATTATTCAGCTTATCCTTAGCTTTGTTGGTGGAGGCTATTTGCTCTATCTTGCTTTTGCTATGCTAAATGCCACGCCCTACACACTAGATTCTACGCACAATGTCAAAAAAGATGGCTTTTTGCAGGGCTTAATCCTTAATGTCTCTAATCCTAAGGCTATTTTGTTTTTTATCTTTTTGGTTACACCTTTTGTTGATGAAAATATCAAACTTGGACTTGTGGCATTGTGGTGTTCGCTTTTTGCCGCTTTTGTTTTTGTGATTTTGAGTGCAAACATAGCAAGAAGTTACATTAATGCAAAGACTTTTTATGTGATTGATAGAATCTGTGGCGTTTTATTTGCTATTTTTGCGTGGCTTTTGTGCTTTGAATGTGGAGAGATTGTTGCTACATTATTGCTTTAATTTCACGAGATTCTATAACAAGATTCTAGGGCTAGATCTACCACAGCCGCAATTCTGTATTTGTCTTTTTATACAGACTATCGCCCTTTCCATCAAGGTCATATTCCACCGCAAAACCATATTTTATATCCGTAACACCTGATTTTTTAATGCGGATATTCTCATAAGTATCAGTTGGGATTTTTAAGCTCCCCACAGATGCATTTGAACGCGGTGGAATCTTTTTGCTCACTTCCGCTTCGCTGATTAAATCTCCATTGATATACAATGCAATGTAATTAATAGTAGCAAACTTATCGCTTGTATTGTTAATGCTGATATTCACGCTTCCTTGCCCAAGATTAAATGAAGAGGCATTGAGCGTAATATCAGCATTTTTAATACTCACAGCAGGCAGAGAGCGAGTAGCTAAAATATAACGCGCAGGTGTATCGCCCTTATGATTTTCCGCATACATATCCGCACCATTAGAAAGTAAAAGGCTTATCATTTCAGGATTCTTTTTCATCACTGCATAATGCAGGGGCGTATTTCCCAAATGCTCATCGGCAACTTTGACTTTAGCCCCCTTGCTAATCAATGCTTTAGCAAATTTGAGATTATTCAAAGCCACAACCTTAAGCAATGGTGTCTCGCCGTGAGAGACTGCATTGACATCAGCTCCGCGTTCAATCAAAAGATATAAAATCTCTAGATTCCCTTTCCTTGCCGCATCATAAAGCGGTGTGCTTCCACGCAGTCTAGCTTCAATGTCAGCCCCAAGATTTATGCCCTTACGCACCTCTGTGTAGTCATTGCTAAAAAGCAAATAATTATATCTATCATTTGCCCCATAGCTTAGACTTACAATAATGGCTAATATTGCTAAGTAGATTCTCATTTTTGCTCCTTTTATTTTCTCTCTATATTTATCTCAAGCTTGTCCCGTAGGATTCAAATGCTTTTTGCTTAAAGCTTTAATCTTTTGATAGATAGAATCAAAATCCATTCCATAAGTGCGAGTATCAGCTATGCTTGTAATAAAATTTGTATCGCCTACATATCGTGGCACAAAATGTATATGTAAATGCTCTGGGATTCCAGCTCCACCTGCTTTTTTGATATTTATCCCCATATTTACCCCTTGTGCACCATACTCATACAGCACAGACATCGCCTTATGTGAAAGTGTGTGTAGATGAAGCCACACTTCAAGAGGCAATTTCTCTGGGGAATCGCAATGGGACAAAGGCAAAAGCATAAAATGCCCGGGTGTGTAGGGGTAAAGATTCATAACACCAAAGACAAAATCATCACGATAGATTACACGATTTTTCTCATCATCTTGCGGATTGTTGGCAATATGGCAAAACACGCACCCCTCAATGCAAGAGCCAAAATATTCACTCCTCCAAGGTGCGTAGATTCTATCCATTCTTTACCCCTTACATACAGAATCTTGCAAAATCTTACAGAATCTCAAATATAGCTTGGTGCGTCATTACTAAACAGCACCAAATCATGCGGTTGAGAGCAGGATTTCAGCATATCTTCAAGCATAGACTTATCTTTAATAATAATTTTTTGCGTGTTGTGTATGTTATCAGCAAGTGTCCTAGCATTCAACTCTCCCGTGATAATCGCAATATCAAAGACTTCATCAATGGCTTTTGCAAGTTCAATATTTGCCTCCTTTGTGCTTTCCACAATGCCGGGTGTTACGATGATCTTGCGTCCTTCATAGAGTGAAGAAAGCCTTATAGCTTCCTTCATACCCTTAAGATTCCCATTAAAGCCATCATCAATAATGAGCTTTTGATTTGTTTGAATCTTATTGAGCCTATGCGGGATTGGCTCAATCCTTTTCACCGCTTTTTGAATCTCCTCCACCCTAAGCCCAAGCTCAACCCCCATATAAATCGCCGCACTTAGATTCACAACATTAAACTGCCCTAGCACCATTGTGTCAAAGCGATGCCATTCATTTTTAATAAATAGCTCAAAGCTTGTGCCTTCAAGGTTTGCCTCTACATTTCGCACATTTTCAGGAAAATATGTGATTTTTTTAGCAAGGGCATTATCAAGATTCTGCGGTTTTAGATTATCTTTAAACACAAAAGCTTTTTTGAGCCTTTTGCTTTGCAATAACTCAAATTTTGTCTCAACAATATTTTCTAAACTTTTAAAATACTCTAAATGCTGCTCCCCTACTTCGCCTATCACAGCATAATGCGGATTAATAAACTCACTAATCAAAGCAATATCACCTTTCAAACGCGCCCCAGCTTCAGTGATGTAAATCTCTGTGGTGTAATCAAGGTTATTATTAATATCAGCCACAATGCCTGTGTGCGTATTGACACTACGCGGCGTGGCATACACACGATACTTTTCTTTTAGAATCTGTGTGAGAAAGTTTTTCATACTCGTTTTGCCATAGCTCCCTGTTACGCCGATGATAATAAGACGCGACATAATATCAAGCTTCTCTTTCGCAAGGACGATGTAGCGATTAAGCAAAACATTTTCATATATTTTTGAAATCACACTCGCAAAGATGAGAGGCATTAAATCAAGCAATCCACTCTCAATATCAAGCATATAGCACAAAGATTCATTTAAAGCCATAAAGATAAAAAAGATCACAAAAAATTTCACAACACGAGGCGTGAAATTAAGCCTTTTATCAAGCTTTATAGCCCAAACCACAAGAGCGATAAAATACACCAAGCTCAAACTCACAAGGATATAATCACCCCAAGGGCTAAGCACAAAAAATCCGCCAACATAAACAACCAAGGGAAGAATAAAATAATACAAATGCCAAGAGCGTTTATGGTGCATAAACAGCACTCTTTTAAAACTATAATTATACCACTGCAAATTCGTCATTCCATAATATGCTAGACATAGTGCAAATGCCCATTGTGCTATCGTATCAATGATTTGCATATCCATTATTTTCTCCTTATCTTAGAATCTCAAAACTATCAAATTCTGCCTTCGCAACATCACTTACTTCTATATGCGACACTTCACTTTTAATCGTGCCAACACTCAAAATCTCATAGAGTTTTTGTAAATCTTCCTTGCTTCCTTGTGCGACAACACGCACACTGCCATCGCTAAGGTTACACACATAGCCACTTATTTTCATCTCTTCTTCATTAATTACATCAACCTTTGCTTTCACAAAACGGCGGAATCCCACACCCTGCACCTTGCCAAAAACTAAAAACTGCCTACTTTGTTTCACACTTGCTCCTATATAATCGCTCCACTTCCAAACCTTGCTTTAAAAAAAAGTAGTGATCACCTTGCATTGGAAAAAATCTACTTTGCTTTATTAAACCTGCGATTTTCTCTCCACAAAAAAGCGGTGTAGCCTTATCAGATTCTCCCCAAAAAATACTCGCTACCCCGCCATACGAGCTAAACTCCCCTGAAAAATCCTCATCAACGACATTTTTAAAAGTTTGATACATTCCTTCATTCATCGCACTTACATCGCTTGAGCGGAATACCTTGCCTATACTCCTAAGCCCTAGTTTTCCCATTATCTTAGTTAAAGCGATTTTAAAACGCACTTTCAAAGGCTTTGGCACGATGATTCCAGCAGATGAGAGTAAAATCATCTCTTTTGGCTGACACAAAGTCGCTACCTTACCGCCAAAGCTATGCCCTACAATCACACATTCACTCGCTTCTATTTTAGCCACTTCCCGCATAAACTTCTGTATTATATTGGCATAATCCTGCGTATGTAAAGGCTTCTCATTAGGGCTATTGCCAAAGCCGGGCATATCTACATAAATATGACAAAACTCCCTAAAACACTTGCTAAAGGCAATTTTCATCAAGTCTTTATTACTCCCCCAGCCGTGTAAAAATAGCATCATAGGCGGTGAATCTTGAGATTCTAAAGAGCAAGATTCTAAATTTGGCTTTATTATCTCATAGCTTATATCAAAGATATTCCCCTGATACTCTATCCGCCTTTGTGCCATAGATTACTTTCCTTTTGCGTGATGAATGCGTTCAATATATTTATAGCTTACCTTGATAGAATGTTTTTTTGGCAAATTATGAGCCAAAGATTCAAGCACACAAGCAAAATCTTCAAATAAATAATTCGCCATAGACCCCGGAATGGGATTAATCTCATTCAAATACACTTCATTATCAATCACAAAAAAATCACAACGGATCAACGCCCCCTCAAAAGCGTTTTCATAAAGTTTGGCAAAATTTTGCTGAATCTGCTTTTCAAGCTCTTGGCTAATATCAGCTTTCAAAACCTGTGCTGTGCGAGAAAAGTCCAAATATTTATTTTCAAAATCTAGCATTTCTTTCTTACTTGGCTCTTCTACGATAGAGAATCTAAACTCATCACCTATCTTGCACCCAGCCAAATTATATTCTTTCACACCGCTTTTAAAGCACTCCACCACAATACTATCATCATACTCAAATGCTAAATCTTTAGCATATTCTAGCTCATCTTCTTTATTTACTACACTTACACCTATGGAGCTTCCAAGGCGAGATGGCTTTAAAATCAAAGGATAGGGCAAAGTGGGATTAGGGCTATTGCGAGTGAGTATCTCATAATCTAACACTTTCACGCCCCTTGATTGTGCGTAAATCTTTGTCAAAGCCTTGTTAAAACTCATCACACTAGATTCTATACGCGGACCAATAAAAGGAATATGATAAAAATCAAGCAACGCACTCATACTGCCATCTTCCCCATCTGCTCCGTGTATAAGGCTAATAAGCGTATTTGGGATAATCGCCTTAAAGCCAAAAAGAGATTTTTTTACAAATGAACTCCTTTGCAAAAAAATCTCTGTGCATTTTTTATACTCCCCTGAACTAAAAGTTTTAGACTTCATTAGCGTTGCGGGAATAAGGTAGAATCTATGCAAAGAATCTAAAAAAATAAAATTTGATATTCTCTCCCCTAGCACCTTTTTTAACGCCACCGCACTCACAATGCTAATCTCGTGCTCAAAGCTCACGCCACCAAAGATTACATCAAATTTCATTTTTTTCCTTTTGTTTTTTATATTTTTTATCACGCTCTAATTCCAAGGCTAGATATTTGCCCGTATAACTGCCACTTTTTGAATGATTTTTGACAATCTGCTCCACAGAACCACCATCCACGACTTTGCCGCCCCCTGCTCCACCTTCTGGACCAATATCAAGGATATAATCCGCGTTTTTAATCATATCTAAATTATGTTCAATAACAATAACAGAATTGCCCAAATCCACCAAATGATGTAGCACCTTTGTAAGTCTATCCACATCGGCAAAATGTAATCCCGTGGTTGGCTCATCAAGCACATAGAGTGTTTTGCCTGTGTCCTTGCGACTAAGCTCTTTTGCAAGTTTTATCCTTTGAGCTTCCCCACCGCTTAGTGTAATGGCATTCTGCCCTAGTGTAATATAGCCTAGCCCCACATCTTGCAAAGTTTGCAAACGCGAAGCAATCTTTGGCACTTTAGCAAAAAATTCCAACGCAGATTCAACACTCATACTTAACACATCAGCGATATTCTTGCCCTTATAGGTAATCTCAAGCGTTTGGGGATTGTATTTCGCCCCTTGGCACATATCACATTTCACCATAATATCTGGCAAAAAGTGCATTTCAATCTTAATCTCCCCTTCCCCTTGGCATTTCTCACATCGCCCACCTTTGACATTAAAGCTAAATCGCCCCGCCCCATAGCCACGAATCTTAGATTCTTTAACCTCAGCAAACAAAGAGCGTATATCGTCCATAAGATGCGTGTAAGTGGCTGGATTACTACGCGGAGTGCGTCCAACAGGGCTTTGATCTAAATAAATGACTTTGTCTAAATGCTCTAAGCCCACAATCTCAACGCCATCGCATTTTTGCACTTTTTTAGCATTGTTTAAAAGCTCTTGTGCCACAGGCAAAAGCGTTTGTAAAATAAGAGAGCTTTTTCCGCTCCCACTCACCCCCGTTACGCACACAAACTGCGATAATGGAATCTTGGTGCTAAGTGAGTGAATATTATTAATGCTGACATTTTTGATACCTAGCCAATGCGTAGTCTTCCGTTTATGCGGATACTCAATAATCCGCTCTCCTTTGACATACTCCGCTGTCAGCGTGTGAGATTCTAATAATGCCTTAACATCACCGCTAAAGACAACTTCCCCTCCACGCAGTCCCGCTTCTGGTCCAATATCTACAATATAATCCGCATTTAAAATCGTCTCTTTGTCGTGTTCTACCACAATAACACTATTGCCCTTTTCCTGCAAACTCCGCAAGGTTTTAATAAGCCGCAAGGTATCTCGCTCGTGCAGTCCAATGCTAGGCTCATCAAGCACATACATCACGCCTGTAAGCCCACTGCCGATTTGACTAGCAATGCGAATGCGTTGAGATTCTCCCCCGCTAATGCTTCTTGCATCACGCCCCAAACTCAAATAGCCTAGCCCCACATCATAGAGAAAAAATAACCTTTCTCTTATCTCTTTTAAAATAGGCTCTGCGATGAAGCTTTTTTGAGAATCTAAATAGGCAAAATGTGAGCTATCATTAAAAAACTCATACACCTTTTCAATAGGCAGACTGATAATATCCCCTATACCAAACCCTGCAACTTTTACGCTTAAAGATTCAGGCTTTAGGCGATGTCCATTACATTTTTGACACACCTTTTCTGTTGTATAATCGCCTAGCTCTTTATCATCTTTAAACATATCATACGCAATTTGCAAAATCCCCTTCCAAGGACGCTTTAATTTACTTGAACGCCAAGTGATTTCCACTTCCTCTTCTCGCCCATAAAGGAGTATGCTTTGTTGTGTGCTACTTAGCTCTTCAAAACTTGAATCTGGATTAATCTTAGCACTCTTACACAGAGCATAAAAAAGCTCGGCATAATAGTTGCGATTAAAGCCAAAAATGATTTTTATCCCACCTTTATTGAGTGGTTGAGATTTATCTAAAATCTTTTTAATATCAATAGCATACTTTGCCCCAAGCCCAGAGCAGTCCTCACACGCACCCTTTGGCGAGTTAAAAGAAAAGCCAAGTGGCTCTAGCTCTTCAAAGCTCACTTTACATTTAAAACACGCAAAATGCTCTGAATAATGCAAGATTTTTTTCTCACTCACAAGCTCTACTTCCACCTCGCCATAAGATTCTTTCAACGCCTTTTCCACACCTTGTGCGATGCGTGATGTATTCTCATCTGTGTTTGTTACCCTATCAATGACAACCTTAATCGTGTGCTTTTTATGCTTGGCAAGTTCAATTTCCTCATCAAGCCGCACCATCACACCATCTACCATTGCGTGGACATAGCCCTTTTGCCGCAAAGATTCTATTTTATCAGCAAAACTGCCCTTTTTCTCTTTCACAATGGGTGCTAGAAGTATGAGCCTTGAATCTTTAGGCAAAGAGAGAATCTGCTCAATAATATCCGTTTGACTCATTTGCGAAATAGATTCACCACATAAATGACAATGCTGAATCCCAACCCTCGCATACAGCAAACGCAAATAATCATAAATCTCTGTAATCGTGCCAACCGTGGAACGTGGATTTTTACTTGTAGTTTTTTGATCAATGGCAATAGCAGGTGTTAGCCCTTCAATCTTATCAACATTTGGCTTCCCCACCTTATCCAAAAACTGCCGAGCATAGCTTGAAAGCGATTCTATATATCGCCTTTGCCCTTCAGCATAAAGCGTGTCAAATGCTAGAGTTGATTTACCAGAGCCTGAAAGCCCGGTAAAAACAACAAGCTGATTTTTAGGGATACTCAAATTGATGTTTTTAAGATTATTTTCCCTTGCCCCTGTGATGTGAATATAATCATTTTTCAAAAATTATCCTTAGATTCTATACATTTACAATCTTTACACCAAGACACGCAGGAATTGCTTCAAGCTCATTAATTGCCTCATTTGGCACATCTGAATCCACAAGAATAACCGCCATTGCCTCTTTATTTTGCCTAGCAAGGCGAAAATCGGCAATATTGACCTTATAATTCCCCAAAATACTTCCAACAAGCCCCACAACGCCCGGCACATCGGTATTTTTGAAAAATATCATCTTGCCCTTTGGCTCAATGTCAAACTGAAATTGGTTAATAGAAGTAATACGCAAATGCCTATCTTCAAATACCGCTCCGCTTAAGCTAATGCTCTCATTTTGTGTGCTAAGCGTGATAGAAATGTGATTTTTATAAGTCTCACTTTGCTTTTTACAAATTGTCTTTAGCTCAATACCCCGCTCTTTAGCCACAAATGGGGCATTGACATAGTTTATCTTATCGCCCAAACTTGCATTTAATGCCCCTACAAGCCCAAAGGTTTGCAACGAATCTGCATACTCGCTTATCTCGCCTTGTGCCTCTATGGCAATGGAAGTAATCACGCCCTTATTTGCCTGCACGGCTAAGAATCCAAGCTTTTGCATAAGCTCAAGATAGGGCTTTACCATTTTTGGCAGCTCATTTTCTTTAACCGGGAGATTAAGTGCATTTGGATAGCTTGAGCCTCTTGCTGCTTCAATGGCAGCTTGTGCGGCTTGAATGGCGATTTGCTCTTGGGATTCTAAAGTATTAGCCCCGATATGTGGCGTTACATACACATTTGGCAGATTAAGCAAGGCATTATCAATAGCCGGTTCTTTGTCAAACACATCAATTCCAGCCCATTTAATCTTGCCAGATTCTAATCCCGCATACAAATCCTTTTCATTATATAGCCCACCCCTAGCACAATTTATTAAAATCACGCCATCTTTCATTTTTTCAATTTGCTTGGAGGTAATCATATTTTTTGTTTCAGCATTTTTAGGCGTGTGGATTGTGATAATATCACAGGAGAGAATCTCATCAAAATTTGTCGTGTAATTGACACCTAAATCCGTAGCCTTTGAAGGCAGGATATAAGGATCATACGCTAAGACTTCCATTTCAAAAGCCTTCGCCCTAATACTTACGCGACTACCGATATTCCCAAAGCCGATGATTCCTAGCTTTTTACCTTTGAGTTCAATACCATACCAATCTTCACGCTTCCATTTTCTTTCATTCTTAAGCTGTGTGTTGGCTCCGGGGAAGTTACGCACAGCGTTAATCAAATGTGCCATTGTAAGCTCTACTGCCGCAATAGTATTTGCCGTAGGCACATTCATCACAACAATACCCTTGCGTGAGCAGCCATCAATATCCACATTATCTACGCCCACACCAGCACGCACAACTGCCCGTATCTGCCCAGAAGATTCTAAAAACTTCTCATCAACATCAGTTGAACTTCGCGTAATCACAACATCAGCATTTGCGATTTTACCAAGTAGCTCATCTTTTGGAATAAAAGCGAGATTCTCCATTTCAACATCATTTTGAGCCAAAAGCAAATCAAGGCCACTTTGATGAATATGATCACACACAATGATTTTATACTTCATAACACACTCCTTTTGTTTTGATTACTGCACACTGAAACTAAGACGATAGTATTTTAAATCCGTCAAAAGCTTTTCATACATAGCCTCATCTGTCAAAAATACCATAAGCTTAAGGTTATCTCCTGACTTATAATAGGCAGATTCTATATTGTTTTGTCGCAACACTTGCTTCACACAAGCAAATTTATACTCATCTAAATCATTAATGCTAATTGAAGAAGGCATACCGCGTTTAGAATCTGCATCCGCAAAATCAAACCGCACACTTAGCTCCGTAGCTGGATACGCATAAGGCAACTCGTCACTATCAGTCAGTGAGCTAAGCCAACTTTCATCTTGCTTCATCTCATTTGTGCTAGTCTTTGGAAACTCAACAGGTTGAGTTTGAGGGTTTGGGGCAACAGAGATTCTATCAAAATACAACACACCATAAATTGCCCCACTCAAAACCGCTAAAAGCCCTGCAATAAATGCTAGCTTTTTCATTGCCTATTTATCTCCTAAAGGCGATTTTTAAGCTTATCGCCAAGTGTAATTTTCTCTTCAGCATTAAAAGCCTTGAGCGTTTCCTTTTCTTTTTGTCGCTCAAGTCGCTTGATAGACGCTCTTACTTTGTTATTCTCTTCATCAATATGAGTGATAACACACTCTATCTCTTGCCCTGAAACAATCTCATCTTTTTTAAGCGGATAAATATCATCATTGCGGATAAGGGCTTCCATCTCATCAATCTTCACAAACACGCCAAAATCTTTCACATCAATGACTTTTGCATTTACAACATCATCAACCTTATGCGTTTTTGCAAACTCTTTAGCCGGAGAATGATCTAGAAGTTTTTTAGAGAGAGAGATACGCTCATTTTCCTTATCAATCTTAATGATTTTTACCTCAATCTCATCGCCAACTTTAAATTCATTCTTACATTTTAACTCTTTATCCCAAAACGCATCTTCATTATGCAATAATCCATCAACGCCATCAAGCTTTACAAAAGCTCCAAAATCAGTTAGCGTAGCGATTTTACCCTTGATAACCTCGCCCACTTGGTGCGTTTTGGCAAACTTAGCAAAAGGCTTATCAAGCAAACGCTTCAATGACACACGCAGTCTTTTACTCTCTGTGTCAATCTCAATAATCTCAACATCAATCTCTTGTCCCACGCTCAAATATTGCGAAGGGTGCTTGATATTCTTATCCCAAGAAATTTCAGAGATATGCAAGAATCCTTCAATATCATTTCCCAAATCTACAAATGCCCCATACGCTTCAATATTGCTTACACTCACCTTAATCGCATAGCCTACTTCAAGCTCTTTTTCTATCTCTTTCCAAGGGTCATCACCTAAGGCTTTCATAGAGAGTGAAAGTCTGCGTTTTTTCTCATCATAGCCTAGCACTTTGACAACAACAGCATCGCCCTCTTTAAAGTTCTTTGCCGGATTCACAGGTCCCTTATGGCTAAGCTCTGTGTAATGCACCAATCCCTCAATCCCACCAATATCAACAAAAATACCAAAAGGAGCAATCTTAGCCACTACGCCATTTTGCACACCATCATTTTCAAGGAACTTACTACTCATATTTTGACGATTCACATCATCAAGCTCAAAAAATCTCTTGCGTGAAACCACAATAGAATTATTCTCTTTATCAAGATTCACAATCGCTACTTTGTAAGTTTTACCAATAGCCTTATCATCTTCGCGCACAGCAGAATCTCGGCGTGGCATAAACACATCTACACCATCATATTCCAAAATAAAGCCACCCTTATTTTTCTTAATAACTTTTGCTTCAATGACTTTATCCTTATAATCATCTGCTAACTCCGCGATTTTCTCAACAATCTTGCGCATTTTCAACGCCTTTTTATAAGACGCACTTGGTCTGCCTCGCCCAGAAGTTACAAATACCTCAATCTTATCGCCCTTGTTAAAAAGCAGTTTTCCATTCTCATCTTGAATCTCACTTAGTCGCAGCGAAGCCTCTATCTTTTCATTCGGCACAGCCACCATAGCATATTCATCATTTATCGCTACAATCTCGCCTGTCTGCATTGCTCCACTTACAACCCTACGCTCACTTGCCTCAAGCATAGCCGCAAAATCTTCTTCGCCTTCCAAGACTACATTATCCAAATTTACTAACATTGACGCCCTTTACCTTTTTAAAATTAAAATCCGCTTATTCTACCAAAGCAAACCTTGCCATAGCTTAAGAATGGCATTGTGTTATAAAAGATTCTTAAATTTGTTCTATTTTTGCCACAACATTTTGAATAATCCAATCCGGAGTAGAAGCTCCCGCACTCACTCCACATAGTTTCTTATTTTCAAACCACGCCCTTTCTAACTCATTTTCATCTTCTACCAAATAGCTATTCTCACAATATTTTTGTGCGATTTTTAAAAGCTGCTTTGTGTTTGAGGAGTTTTTCCCCCCAACGATAATCATCACATCTACTTCTCTGCTTAGTTCATCAACCGCAGATTGATTATCAAAAGTCGCATTGCAAATAGTATTAAACACGCGGCATTCATTCACTTTTGTTGCTAAAAACGCCGTAATCTCGCCAAAAAGCTTAGGTTGCTTTGTTGTTTGGGATACAAGGGCTACTTTTTTCTTAAACTTCACATTTTCTAGCTCTTCCACACTCCCTGCGATAATCACATCTTCACCATAACTCGCCACACCCATTACTTCTGGGTGATTACTATCGCCAAAAATCACAATTTGATAGCCCTCATTTGACATCTTTTCCACAATATTTTGTGGCTTTGTTACAAAGGGGCAGGTTGCATCAACGATATGAATCTGCTGATTTTTTAAAGTCTCTAAATCACCCTTTGTAATGCCGTGCGTACGGACAATGATACTTTGAAATTGTTGAGCTTGATTTAAAGTTTCACTTAAACTTACATTAAAATCTTTCTGCAGTCGCTCTATCTCTTTGGCATTATGAATAAGCGGACCAAAAGTCGTGGCGTGTTTGTTTTTTTCAGCAATATTAATAGCTCTTTTTACACCAAAACAAAATCCGTATTTTTTCGCAAGTTTTACTTCCATTATATATTCTCCACATCAGTAATTTGCCCTAAAAGCTCTAAAAAATTTGGAAATGACACATCAATACAAGCACTATCTTCAATCTCCCCGCCACACACAAGCTGGGCGATAGCAAAACTCATCGCAATGCGATGATCGCCAAAAGAGCTAACTCTAGCTCTTTTTAACTCCCCACCATTCACACTAAAGCCATCTTCAAATTCCTCACATTCTATTCCCATAGCACGCAAATTTGTAATAGTAGCTAGGATTCTATCACTCTCTTTTACCCTTAGCTCCTTAGCATTCCGCACTTCACTCCGCCCCTTTGCTAAAGCAAAACACACACCAAGAGCTGGAAGCTCATCAATAAGCCACGCGATATTTTTATCCACTTGAACTGCTTGTAATCGCCCCCCTTGCACTTCAATATCGCCAATCTCTTCATATAGTGAGCTTCTCACATTATAGCTCACTTTTGCCCCCATAGATTCTAGAATCTTAAAAGCCTCAATGCGCGTTTTATTGAGCAACACATTTTTTAACAGCACCTTTGATTCTAGCACACACGCCGCCACAGCGAAGAAAAACGCACTTGAAGGATCGGCTGGGACTTCAAGCTTAAAAGATTCTAATTTTTTACAAGAGCCTTCAAACTCCACCTCATAGCCATCCACCGCATTTGTCCCGCTTTGAATCTCACGCCCTTGTATTTTCACACCCATACCTTTGAGCATATTCTCCGTGTGATTGCGACTTAAAAGCGGCTCATAGAATCTGCATTTACCCTCTGTGCGTAATCCGGCTAAAATCATCGCACTTTTGACTTGAGCTGAAGCAATTTTGCTTTGATAATTAAAACTTTTTAACCTTGCTCCTTGTATGCTTAAAGGAGCGTATTTATTCTGCTCTCTCCCCCTAATATCCGCCCCAATGGCACTTAAAGGCTCAATCACTCTCCCCATAGGGCGTGCATTTAAATACTCATCACCGCTTAAGACAAAATGCCCCTTTACTCCGCTTAAAAGCCCCACATACATCCGCATTCCTGTCCCTGCATTACCACAATCAAGCACTTGCTTTGGCTCTTGCAACCCTCCTTTTGGCGGGGTAAGGTGAAGTATATCCCCCCTTTTTTCCACCACAAGCCCTAGATTCTTAGCAATCTCTAAAGTATGCAGCGTATCCTCCCCTTCTAAAAATCCCTTTATCTCACAAGGCGCATTTGCCAAAAGGGCAAACATCGCCCCACGATGCGAGATTGACTTATCCGTGGCAATACTATCAAATTCTAGCTCAAATCTCTTTGCCACTGCAATTTTTGTAATACGCATATATTCCCCTTAGATTCTAGATTCTATATTTTTCAGCCCATTTTTATCACATCAGCACACGCTTGAAAGCGTCTTTGCCAAGCCACCAAGCGAGGTTTCTTTATATTTGCGATTCATATCCTTGCCGGTTTGATACATTGTAGAGATAATCTCATCAAGCCCCACAATCGGCTTAGAAGTCCTACCCATCGCAATCCGCACCGCACTAATAGCCTTAATCGCCCCAAAGGCATTCCGTTCAATACAAGGCACTTGCACAAGCCCACCTACAGGATCGCAAGTCAGCCCCAAATGATGCTCCATAGCAATCTCCGCAGCATTACACGCCTTATTTGCATCTGCTCCAAGGGTTGTTGCCATAGCGGCTGCTGCCATAGAACTAGCCGAGCCAATCTCCGCTTGACACCCAGCTTCCGCACCGCTAATTGACGCATTCCTTTTATACAATGAGCCAATCAGCATAGCAGAGAGCAAAAAATCTTCAATCAATTTGTCATTAAAGCCTATGGTATGATTTTTAAGATATAAAATGACAGCAGGTATCACCGCACAAGCCCCATTTGTCGGTGCGGTAACAACCTTGCCCCCCGCAGCATTCTCTTCAGCAATAGCAATAGCATACAATGAAACATAATCAATAATCCCAAAAGGATCAGTCGTTGGTTTTAATCGCTCACTTAGCCCCTTTGCCCTGCGGTGTAAGTGTATTTTGCCGGGTAATTCTAAACTTTGTGGATTGCACCCACGATGATAAGAATCTTCCATCACCCCCCAAATCTCTTGGCAATAGCGTGAGATATGCTCTTGTGTGTGAAACTGCAACTCATACTCTAGCGATATTTGAGCGAGATTCTTATTTTTCTTTTCACAAAGCTCCAATAAATGTGAAGCATTATCAATCTCTAAGGCAAAGTGAGATTCTGCTCTAATCCCCCCTTGTAAATGAGACTCTAGCTCATCTTGTGTAGCGACAAATCCACCACCTGTGGAATAATACACTTGAGATTCTATAATCTTAGCATTTTCATCAAAAGCGGTGATTTTTAGGGCATTTTCGTGGAGTGGCAAAAACTCTTGTGAAAAAATCAAATCCTTTTCATAGTTAAAACTTATTTGTTTTTTTCCACACAGATTTAGAATCTGCCCCTGTAAGCAGTCATTTATGATCTTATGCTGAAGCTCTGCGGTGATAGTTTGTGCTTTTAAATCGCTTAAGCCCCAAAGGATAGCCTTATCACTCAAATGCCCCCTGCCTGTCAATGACAAAGAGCCATAAAGAATAATCTCCACTCTTTTTACAGATTCTCTTTTAGAATCTACTCGCTCACAAAATAAATTCCCAGCCAACATCGGTCCAAGTGTATGAGAGCTTGAAGGACCTACACCGATTTTGAAAATGCTAAGATTGCTCATATTGCCACCCTTTAGAAGATGCTAGATTCTAAAAAATCCAAAATGTCTACTGTGGAAGTATTTTTAGATAATTTCAAGGGTTGTGCAGATTCTTGTGCGAGAAGTTTATTGAGATATATGCAGTGGCAAAGCCACACTCGTGCGAAGCACTAGTCCAAACCTGCAAAATCCACACTTGCAAAATGACGACGCACAAGAATCAAACTCCCTTGAAAGCACTAAAAAGACAATGCAGATTCTACTTTCTGCTGTTTCCACGCATTATAACAATATAAAGTTTAGTTTTTGGCAATTTTAACAAAAAAGGTTTTTGTCTCTTGTGAATCTTGTAATTCAATGCTTCCATTATGTGCTACCACTATCTGCTGACACAACGCCAAGCCAAGCCCATTGCCCTTTAGCTTTGTTGTTTTAAATGGCTCAAACAAAATATTTTTATCTTTAATCCCCACGCCATTATCACTGATACTAAAGCACCAAAAATCACTCTCATCGCTAAAAGTAATACTCACTTGCCCTGCTTCACACTCCCCCGCTTCAATAGCATCAATGGCATTTGATAAGAAATTTTGTAGCACAATACTTAATAAATCAAAATCCGCTAGAATCTCACTCACATCGCCATCACAAAGCTTAAAGCTAAACTCAATAGGCTTTGAATAAGTATAATACCCAACACTATCATATAAATCAGATTCAAAATCAATCAGAGCGTGAATCTGCCTATTTGGATTCACACCTTTTGTAAAAAGCAAAGTCGCATTGATGAGTCGCTCCACTCGCCAAAGTGCCTTTTTCATCTCAAACACAAGCGGTTTTATCTGCTCATCACCCCTTTTAAGTAGGCTTGAAGTCAAGAGTGAGATTGAACCGATTGGATTGCGTATCTCGTGTGCTAGATGTGCGGAGACTTGCCCCATAGAGGCTAGTCGCTCTTGTCGCTTTTGGTTAGTGATATGTGTCGCACTCATCACTTGTTTATCATTTTTTCTATTATTTTGTAAGAGATAAAACTGCCCTTCAAATTCCACCTCGTGTTCGCCTTCTTGCAGGTTGATAATACTTGGTAGCATTGATTTTAGCTTATTTGCGTGCTCATTTTGATAAAACACACTCTTATCAGATTCTAGCACCCACACCGCTTGAGGTATCAGCTCTAAAACCCACTCATACAAGGCTTTTAACGCATTAAAATCACTTTGAAGCTTTTTAAACTCCTGCTCTGTGCCATAGGTGCTTTGTATGAGTGTGGCTAAAGATTCAAGCAGGACACTTTTATCATCACTGCTTAAATGCTGTAAAATCTCTGGGCTTATGATATTTTGATTATCCATAAGGATTCTTTACTCCATTAGTTAGTTTTGTGGTGGGATTTGGCTTTACCTTGCCTTGATTTTGCTGCTCTTTTAGGAAGTTAAAAAGTAGCTCACTATACCCAAAGCTCCCGCTTAGCTCTTGGCTTAAGTTATCAATATACATTGAGTGGTAAATATCACTCCCAGCCTGTTTAGGATAAAGTGTATCATCATTTTTTATCGCTTGTTCTAACATAATCTTTAAAAGCAAAGATTCAAAATTATCTGTCTGCTCCCTTAGTTTCGCGTCCTCCCCTTGTAAATCCGCTGAATCTACACGCAATTTATTAGAATCTTTAGCTTTGTGAAAATTCATTAACGCCATAGAAGTATCTACATTCATTTTTTCACTCCTTATATCATTTTAAAACTTGATTTCAGCCTTTAGCTTCAAATCTTACATCACTTCAATATCCGCACGCAATGCACCGGATTTTTTAATATTTTCAAGGATAGAGATGATATTTTTAGGTGTCGCACCCATTTTTTGTAAAGCCTTAACAACGCTTGAAACCGTGGGCTTTGTGCCATTTACACTAGCGATTGTGCCTTGGGACTTACTCATTAAAATATCATTATCTAGCTTTGTCGCCTCTGGATCTTCTAAAATCTCATCAGAGATTTTAATCGTAATATCGCCGTGCGTTACCACCACAGGATCAATACTAATGCCAACTCCCGCTACAATCGTGCCGGTTTTCTCATCTATAATGATTTTTTCCTTGCGTGAGTAGTCTATCTCTACTTCTTCCACAAGGGCTAGAAACTCCACCATACTAAGATTCTCTGGCTTTTTAAGTTTGATAGTCCTTGCATCCACAGCCACCGCTATCGCATCAGAAAACACGCTATTAAGCGTTTGCTGAATCTTTATGGCATTTTGTAAATGTGAGCTTTTAAGGCTTAGAGTGGCATTTTCTTGATTATAAAGATTATAGTTTATCTCACGCTCCACACTCGCCCCACCTATGATTCTACCCGATAATACACTCCCACTTTCTCCCATTGTGATATTGCCTTGAGCTAGAGCATAGATATTGCCATCAACTCCGGTAAGGGGTGTCATCACAAGTGTGCCACCGCTAATAGATTTCGCATCACCGATGGAAGAGACTAAAATATCAAGCTTATCGCCCTGCCGTGCAAAAGGTGGCAAAGAAGCCGTTACCATAACCGCGGCGACATTTTTAGACTTAATATCATTTGCTGAAAGCTTGACATTGACACTTTCCAGCATATTGGCAATACTTTGCATTGTGAATTTTGATCCGCTCTTATCGCCTGTACCATTTAGCCCTATCACAAGCCCATAGCCTACAAGGCTATTATCTCTAATGCCGACAACTTGGGCGATTTGGCTTATTTTTTGCCCATATAGAGCGGAGATTCCAAACATCAGCCAAAAGGCTATAAGAACGAGTCTTATCTTGCTTAGTTTTACTTGGTTTAACCTTTGATTTAGCCTAAATTGACTTAGCTCAACCTGTCTCATTTCGCGTCCTTGCTACTTAAGATTCTATACACTTTTGCATATTTTGCGAGATTTTAAAGCAATTTGCATTCCTAGAATCTAGATTCTTTCGGATTTTAATCATTTATATTGCTTTCTTGCTGTGTTTTCTTTTTTTTATTTGAATCTGCATTTACATTGTGTATATAATATCGCTAAGTAAAAACAAAAAGGAGATAAGAAAATGAGTTGGTTAGAGACTTTATTTTTAGCAGATGTGTTGAACAGTGATAAGAAGACTGCACAAAAAAAAGATTAGAGCTTTTGTGTGGGTGTTTTTTGGTTTGATAGGATTTTTTCTTGTAGCAACCTTTCTAATGATGCCTTCATCTTCGGAAGCAAAGAGATAGGAAGCTTTAGAAATTATTTTTAGAGAACATAATTATGCCTAAAACACTGCAAGATGGCATTAAAACAGAAAATATGGATAAAGCAATTAGTGAGGAAATAGCCCTTTTAAAGGAGAAGCAAAATCCTCTATATGAGGACTTGATTTTGATGCAAGAAAACTACCACAAATTTCTTGCAAATAATGGTAAGCTGTGTGAAGAACACAAAAACACTCAGTCTAACAACAAGTATCTCGAGGGGCTTGATGACATAAAGCAGCAAACAAAAAATGACAAAGTTTCTGTATGGCAAATTAAAAATCCTTATCATATATCTATCCAATCAATGATTGATATTTCACAAGGAAAGAATGCGGAATTAGAGTTGCCATCACTAGAAACAATTAAGGAATGTGTCAAACAAAACTAAAACGCTTTCCCCATTCCACCAGTTTTATTTGCACCAATAACAAGCCCACCTTGTTTATTTCTTTTCATTAGTCCATTAGCTTGGGCTGATAAGCTTAAATCAAAACAGATAAAATCTTTGCTACTATCTGCATAAAACCACAAAATATTTTTTAGGATTCTATTAAGGCTTGAAGTAAAAGAAATGGTCGGAGTAGCGGGATTCAAACCCACGACCTCACCCACCCCAAGGGTGCGCGCTAATCAGGCTGCGCTATACTCCGCCAAAAGAAGCAAAGGCGACATTATATCAAATTTTGTTAATATACCTAAACAGACTGATACATTTAAGCAATTAAACAACGCTGTGTAGAATCTACCTAAATCAATAATCGCACATAGTTTTGGGAGTAAAAAAGTAACTCTTTTTTGATATTTGTAAAGTATTTTTTAACCAAACATACTGATTTTTAGAATCTATACACTACAATCGCATACAAATTACAACAACAAAAAGGAACAAGATGAGTCATTCCGTCTTTGAACATCCATATTTTGGCGTTTTTGTGCTGTTTGTGCTGACAAGTGTTGCTTTTACACTCACACTAAGACTGCAACGCATTATCTCAAGAAAAATGGCAAAAAAGGATAGGGAAAAGCTCAAACTCTCAACCTACGAGTGCGGTCCTACCCCAAATAAGCAGCAAAATAGAATCTCCACGCACTTTTTTATCCTTGCCCTGCTTTTTATCCTTTTTGATATTGAAGTGATTTTTATGATTCCTTGGGCGATAGATTTTAAATATTTCACATACATTGGGCTTGGGAATTTTGTGTTTTTTGAAATGTTAAGCTTTATTGCCTTTTTGGTTGTAGGATTTATCTACGCGTGGAAGAAAGGAGCGTTATCGTGGCAGAGCATCAAGTAAATTATACACAAAGTGCGGGACTTCCCATCGCCCTTAGCAGTGTGGATAAGCTACTGAATTGGGGGAGAAGCAATTCACTTTGGGGGCTTACTTATGGCTTGGCGTGCTGTGCGATTGAGATGATGGCGACAGGTGGCAGCCGCTTTGATTTAGATAGATTTGGGACAATCTTTCGTGCTTCGCCTAGACAGGCGGATTTGATGATTGTATCAGGGACGGTAACAAAAAAACACGCCGAGTTTGTCCGCCGACTTTACGACCAAATGCCCGAGCCAAAGTGGGTCATCTCTATGGGGAGCTGTGCCAATACGGGCGGAATGTTTAATACTTATTCAACCGTTCAAGGGGTGGATAGGATTATCCCCGTTGATATTTACCTGCCCGGCTGTGCGCCTAGAAGAGTAAAATATATAATCAGGGGGCAAAATGTTTTGGACATTATTTTTAATTTATTTGGCTGATATTTCTGATTTTATCAAGTCTGTGGCTGGTTGGGGGGCTATTGTATTTGGGATACTCACAATCGGTGGATTTGGAAACGCAAGTGAGGGAAAAGGCAGTTGGGTTATGGCATTTATCTGCCTGCCTCTTGCAGTTTTATTAACTTCTGTGTGGTTTTTTATGCCAAGCAAGAACTTCTTTTACATCGCCGCAGGGATATATACAGGCAATGAAATGCTCACCAACGAAAAAGCAAGTAATATATTAGATAAAAGCTACAAGCTGCTTGATACAAAACTTGATGAGCTATTAGAGCGGCAAGAAGCCAAGAAAAAAGATTAGATTCATATGAGTAGATTTGATATAAAACCACAAGGGTAATTTTATATCATTTGCCCTTGCTCTTTCATTTGTTGTTGAGAATCTTCTGTTTAATCTCCAATACACGAGCTAATATTGAAGCTTTTTGCACACCTATGACTTGGCTTCTTAGCTCTGTGGCTTCTTTTTGACTTGCTGATTTTCCGTGCACATTCTCATTACGCAAGGCTTTAAGTGTATGGATAAATGGGACAATCTCAAAGCGTATCGCCTTTTGTATAGATTGAGAAAGGCTCTGCTGTACTTTATCTATACTAGGATTTTTTAATAAAAACGGATAAGTGCCTAAATTTGGTTTTTGAGTAAAAAAATCTCGCAAGGCAAATTCTGTGCCTTGCACATTATAGGCTACATCTAAAATCTGTGGGGATTCCACGCTCAAAGCCTGAAATAAGGCATAAAACAATAAATATAGCTCTTTTTCCATTGTCTTAGAATACTTCACAATCACCGAGCTAAAATCATACAGCATATCCTGCTTATTTTGCTGATACTCTAGCTCCGCAGAGATGATATTATCAAGGCTATCTGGTGTCATAGCGTGAAGAAGTATGTCAAAATTAAACTGCATTAGCTGTGTTTTGAGCCTTAAATACTCATCATTTTTATAAATATTTTTATAATGCACACCCTCTTCAAAGTAATTAAGCGGTATCTTTTGCCGAATGATAAGCGGATAAATATAGTTGTTGCCATAGAGTGAGTAAGTGCGGTTGTTGCTTGTAATTTTAGATAAAAACTCATCGCGAATGACTTCAAAATTATTCCGCACAAGCTCCCGTATATCGCTTATAACAAACCACTTCTCCACCAAAAAGCCCTTATGCGTGTAATATGATGGTATGATGCTCTCATCTGCCACATCGCTCACACGCACAACCTTTGCTACAAATAAACTCGCATAATCACTCAAAAAAAGTTGCAAAGGATTTGTTTCATTTGTGGCATTATAAATAGATTCTAGCTCCTGCATAAAGGGCTGCTCTATCGCCTTTTGACGGATATTGACCTTACCAAAGGCAACCCTGCCACACTCTTTTAGAATCTCAAGATGAGATTCTATGACATTTTCTTGGTAATATGGATTATAAAGTATAAGCAGTGCGTTCATATCCTATCCTTGCTTGTGTTCTAGCAAATGCCCTAAGTTAAAAGCACAGCCTATCTTTTAAAAATATTACTTAAAGGTGCAAGGGCAATATCAAGCACAGAAGGCTCACAAGATTCCATTGCTTTCTTGCACTTTGGGCAAATCCCAGCTATTAGATCACCTCCGCTTAAGCAATCACTCTTGGGCTGATATACCTTAGAATACCCGCACTGCTTACATACATATTTAATCGCCCTTGGCTGTATCATCATTCTCTCCTTAATATTGTGATAACAAAAACGCACAAACACATAAAGCCAAAATACTACCATAACCCAGCCAATGCCAAGCAAAAACTCATTATATGGCTCCCCATTATACCACTCCCACAGCAATGAAAAGCCCACAATGCTTAAAATCACTATAAGAATAAAGGCAAAATACACAGCTTTTAGCATAAACACACAAGCCGCCAAGATAAGCACAAGAATGGCTCCTAGTATAGGCATTACTCCGCCTTTTTTAGCAAGGAAATAAGTGTTTGTCTCAACTCTTCATCTGTATGATAGCGTTTTAGCAAAGATTCAATCTCATCTAGCACAATGCGTATATCCTCTGGATTCTCACGCTTATATTTAAAAATAGCCTCTGCGATATTTACCCCAGAATCAAGCTTCTGCTCAGCATTGCCACCTTGAATCTTTGATAAATCACTGCCTAAATCAAACACAAAAAGTTTAGTCAATCTCGCAAACACAACAGGATGACACACTAAAAATCTAGCACATTCTTTTATAATCATAAAAATATCTTTCATACCCTATCCTTATTTGATATTTTGATAGTATTAAGATTTCATTTTAGAATCTACAAGGAGAATTATAATGCAGTGTGAGACAGGTAATGTCATCAAAAAAAGCTTAAATCACTCCATCGTGCTTAAGATGCACATAAATAAAAACTTCTTTTTTAAGCTCTTTTTTCTTCAATTCTTGTTGCAAGTACTTAATATGTGCTCGAATATGTTGAAACGGATCAAAACCTTTTTTGCTTAAAAAGGGAAGCCATCTCTTAAAGAAAGGTATCCCCACATCAACTTTCAAGTTCTTTATCTTTTTTTATCTCTTCTCTTTGAGTGAATTTTTCCTCTTTTTTATAGATTATATGCAACTGCCCACTATCTAAAAATTCTTTTATCATATTGCATAAATGCGTAGGCAAAGAGTCTATATCAATCCTTTCTTTATCTATCCAATCCTTTATCTCTTCTTTACTACATTTTGAGCGAAAACTTTGAATAGACTGACGGCTTTTGCTACTTCTTTCTTTTTTATGAGAAATCTCTTCTTGAATATTGCCTTTGGCCATCTCAACAATAGAGACATTTTTATCATTTTTTTTTGATATACTCTTCTCGCTCTTCTTTTGTAGCAAAAACCTCCGCAATAGAGCCTTTGCCCAATTTCATTACAAACCTTTCAAGAATCTTTTCATATTCTCCCCAATATTGCTCCTCAAACTTATCAGCTTCAAAATATACATTTTTATAAAGCCCAGAAAGCACAATATATTGAGCAAAAGTCTCTCCTTTTGAATCTGCATATTCTTTAAGAGTTATAATTTTGCCCCGGCTTATAGCCAGAGTATGGTCTAATGCAATAACCTTCTTCATCTAATGTGGTGGCGATAGCCGTCTTATATGCTTCACACGGATTATGCTTCATCCCAGCCTGCGTAACTTCATCTACCAGTATTATATCCTTCATTCAATCCTCCTTTAATGCTGTAATATAAGTAAAAAAATCGCACACAACCCTGCTAACACCCCACTTGTGATAAGCAAAATCTTTCTCTGCTCTAATAGCTGATTGATACGCCTTGCTTGATACTGCGTATATAGCTCTCTAAAGCGAGAGACATCTAGCTCCATAGCTTCTATTGTCCGCTCTACATCTTCTAGCTTCTCATCTTTATCCCATAAAATCCCAACAGGACATATACGATTTTTATCATCTCTTTTAGGATGATACTGCACACAGATAAAGTATCTATTCTTAAATAGCACTATCCTTTCATCTTTGGGAAATTCAAAATCCCCTACAATCCTAGAAAACTCACGCGCATACTGCTGTGCTAAGTCAAACTCAAGCACCTTGCCATTAAGTGCGCTTACACTTGAAACATCACCTGTGGTTAAAGACTGTCTTGTTGCCAATACCATTTTACTTCTCCTTATGATTAACTATATAAAGCTTTAATACGCTCTATAATCTCTTTTTGTGGATTCTTGCTTAACTCATAGAATACCACCCGAATCCTTTTTCCTTCTAAATCATTTTTAATCCTTTCTCTCTTATCTTTGTTTGTATCCAAATGTGTCCCAAAAGCTAAGAATTCAAATCCTCTCTCTCGTGCTTCTTCATATCTTCCCTGTATTTCTTTAGCTAATGAGATATGAGTAATGTTATTCCGTTTATCATACTCACCCATATCAAACACTTCAATCCACAATGTTTTTCTCTTAGGTAGCTTATCTCTCGCTTTGGATTTTTTCCCAGTTTCACCTTTTGCACCAGCAGTATTATATATGTAACATCGCTTCTCTTCTAGATTTAACATTATTTTTTCCACTGCTGTTTTTGATTCCTGTCCGTTTTCATCAAAACCCTCCCCTTTCATAATTTTAAGCAATGTATCCTTGTCAGCTCCGGGTCGCCCATCTAGCATAATCACATAATCTGCTCTTTTGATTTTCCACCAAATCCGCAACTTCTCAAACATCCAACTCTCCTTACGCTTATAAATTTTACCGCGGGATTATACAAAAAAAAAAAAAAAAGAATGAATTTTTACTCTTCTTCATCATTGTCATCATCACATTCGCATTTAAAGCGATTCATTATACCTCTGCGTTGCTTATAGGCTTTGATATACCAGCTTGGCGGATTTATCTCCAAAGGCGAGTCTTCAAACATACTCTCCACACGACAAAATTCATAATTAATCTTGTCTCCCCACGCTTCTAAATCCTGCCTAAAAGCCCTAGCTCCCCTAAACATACACTCCATACCTCTTACCTTTCTTACATCCCACTTACTCAAATCTTGATTAAACAACCTTGCTTGATCAAACATACAATACATAGCATCCACATTGCTGACATTCCAGCTGCTTATATCGGCATTAAAATACTTCGCATTATGAAACATTCTATGCATAGATGTTACATTACTGACATCCCACGATTCTATCCCGCTAAAGTCCTTGCGTTTAGAGTTTTGAAAAAGATAGTCCATCCTCTGCACCATAGAAACATCAATCTTAGCCAGACTGATTTGCTTGTGTTTTAAAAGATTTTTTAGCATATCCCCTGTGAGCGGATAGAATCTTGGCGTATTTGCTAAAAATTTTTCAATCATCTCTTTTGCTTCTATTTCAAGTCTAGTCCTTTTCACCACATCTTCATAATACACAAGATACGCCCCATTACCCCATTTTGGCAAAGCTCTCAAGCCCCTTGCGTCATAAAACATTCTATCCACGCTTACAGAATCTGCGAGATTCCACTTGCTTAAATCTTGGTTAAAAGCCCGAGTTTCAGCAAACATTCTGTCCATATTATTCACATTACTTACATCCCAAGAGCTTATATCGGCGTTAAAAGATTCTGCCCCTTTAAACATACCCTCCATTCTCGTTACGCTACTCACATTCCATTTACTAATATCAGCATTAAAAGATGGGGCAATTTCAAACATATATCGCATACTTTTGACTTGAGAGACATTCCATTGATTGATAGGCTGATTAAAAGCCATTGCCCCAGCAAACATATGATCCATATTACGCACTTTGGCTACATTCCAGCTGCTTATATCAGCATTAAAGGATGAGGCAGATTTAAACATAGCCTGCATCATCTTGACATTACTCACATTCCATTTGCTAATATCAGCATTAAAAGATTTAGCACTAGCAAACATATGATCCATATTTTTTACCTTGCTGACATCCCACGATTCTATTCCGCTAAAATCCTTGCGTTGGGAACACAAGAAAAGATAGCTCATATCTGTGATGTGGCTTACATCTATATCACTAAGTTTTACCTGCTCATACTCAACAAGTGAGCGGAGATGATTATTCTTAAGCGGGACAAAATGTCTTGTATTTGCTAAAAAAGATTCTATAATCTCTTGTGTCTCATCTTCAAGCTCTGTATCTTCCATTATATCACGCGCATATGCAAAATGCCTTGCTTCCCACTTTGGCAATGTCTGCAAAGACTTTGCTCTATAAAACATCAAATCTAAATTGACAGAATCTAAAAGCTTCCACTTGCTCAAGTCTTGGTTAAAAAGTTTAGCTCCCTTAAACATTCCTTGCATATTTTTTACTTTGGCTACATTCCAACCACTGATGTCAGCATTAAAATATTCATAGCCACTAAACATTTCCTGCATATTTTCCACATTGCTGACATCCCAAGATTCTATTCCACTAAAATCTCTATGCAGAGAATCCTCAATAAACGCAAGTCGCTTATCATTAAAACGATGAAAAAGGTAGCTCATATCTGTGATATGGCTTACATCTATATCACTGAGCTTTATGTGCTTATAGCTTATAAGTGCAGATAGTTGAAATTTTGTAAGTGGTGTAAAACGCTTGGTATTTTGTAAAAACTCTTTTATCATCTTTTTGACTTGCCTTTCAAGCTTAGTCCCCTTAAAAATATCCATAGAATACGCAAAATGCCTTATCTCCCATTGCGGTAAAATCTCTAAAGATTTCACATTTTCAAACATAGACCCTAAATCCACAGAATCTAAAAGCTCCCATTTACTCAAGTCTTGGTTAAAAACCTTAGCTCCATAGAACATATATCGCATATCTGCTACTTTGCTTACATTCCAGCCACTAATATCAGCGTTAAAAAACTCATTATTTTGAAACATTTGAGACATAGAAGTTACTTGAGAGACATCCCACGATTCTATTCCGCTAAAGTCCTTGCGTTGGGAAATGAGATAAAAAAGAGAATCCATTGCAGTAATGCGACTTGTATCAATATCGCCTAAATGTATATTGTCATCTTTACATAATGCCAAAAGCTCATTAAAATCCTTAGGCTGATACTTGCCATTGACCTTAATGAGTGAATCTATTTTTACTTTGAGATATTCTACCATTATCTACTCCTTATGAGAAAATATGACAAAACTATATCACACCACAATGACAGGTAATGTCATTGTGGTAGTAAATTATGGAATGTGTAAAAGATTATTTAGCTTGGGGTTTTGTTTGGGCTTGTTGGTTTGTTTCTTGGCTATCTTTTTTTCTTAAGCAATTCAAAGATGTCCTTGATGTCCTTAAATAAATCTTCAAGCTTATTCTTATTATCCATCATCCATTCAAATCCCTCTTTCACAGATTGACCCACATCTTTGACACTCTCCCATAGAGATTCCCACCAGCTTTTCTTAGTCTCTTCGCCATATTTTTTCCCTTTATCATCTTTCCCACCAATCTCATTTGTGTTGCTGATATAGACTAAACGCTTTTTTGGCGGAGTCTTTTGTGTGATGTGATAGAGCAATTTTGTCAAGTTGTAAGGTGGCTCTTTTGGCTTACCTTCCTTGCTTAGTCCCGCTGCATAATACACTACCTCCACATCAACACCCGTATCATCTTTAATCCGCTTTTGTATGTTTTCTACCTGCTTATTTAAAAACTCAAGCTGACTTTCACTTGGCTCTCCACCATTTTCTACAAACTCCACTCTATCAACGACCGTGTCGCACTTATTTAAGGCAACTAAGATTCTATTTTTATCCTCTAAATTGGGGATAATCACCTTATTGATAAGCTCGTATGCAGTGCTTAAGTCCTTATTACTCGCATCAAGTATCACAAGCACAAGGTCAATCTTAGCAAGTCCATTTTCATCTTTTTCCTGTAAAAGACTTATGATTTTCTCTCTATGCCTTTCATCTTTATCCTTACTCTCGCCAAGCCCCGGAGAATCCCATAGCGTAATAGTATTGCTGATTTTATACTTGCTTATCTCTTGTGTTTGTGGATTTGAATCCACACCAATCTCTGGGATATTCTCGCCCTTAAATAACGCAGCAATTGTAGAGCTTTTCCCCACACCTGTGCCACCAACCACAAGAATATTGAGCTTAATCTTTAGCCGTTTCATTAGCCTTGCAGCAAACTCAACCTTTTGCTCCTCTGACAACTCTTCTCCAAGCTTTTTAAACTCTTCTTTAAATTGTTGATAATTTTTCTCTTCCATTTTCATCACTTCCTTTCTATGTAAATCTCTCTGTCTTAAAAACGCCACACATACAACCGCAGGGATTGCAACGCGATATGCTGGACCCATTAAATCTGAAACAAACCACGCTGTCGCCGCTGCCACAGCAACAGGATTAATCATCCCAACAACCTTACTAAGCCCAACACTAGCAAGCGCACTCATACCAAAGCCAAAACCAGCCTTTGTAACCGACTGCAAAATGATTGTAGAAACAAGCCCTGCAAGTTTATACGCATACAACTTATCCTGCATAAAAAGCTTTTTTAGAGCATCTAGGGTAATATCTCCTAAGCTTGGATCAAACACTTTTGCTATATCCTGTATCTGCTTAGGCGAAGCATCTTTTAGCATAGTATCTAGCATTGTTTCTAAAAGTCTTGTTTCATTCTCCGCAACACTATCGCTTTCATAGTA
Source organism: Helicobacter cinaedi PAGU611 (assembly GCF_000284635.1). NCBI lineage: Bacteria > Pseudomonadati > Campylobacterota > Epsilonproteobacteria > Campylobacterales > Helicobacteraceae > Helicobacter > Helicobacter cinaedi. The sequence continues at coordinate 1,312,405 of NC_017761.1, forward strand.
TTTGACTTTTTGCTTTTCACACACATCTTTTAGAATCTCACTATACAAAACACCCTGACCCCTAGCCAGATTCACAAGTGTATGTCCGCCAAAGCGTTGCAACTCCTCTAAAATATCATCAACATAAAGATGATGATTTGGGGAATGCTTTTTGTAAGAATCTTTTCCTGTTAGACTTTCTGTGGTGCGAGTTTTGCCATCAGAATCTTCTGTCAATACTTGAACCAACATATCTAGCTCATTGCTTGGCACATTTTTTAAAAACTCTAAATCCTTATCTTTCCTATAAGACATTCTCTCTCCTTTGTAAAAATTAACGCTGTAAGCAATCAAATAGTATCAAAAAAAAAAAAAAATGGCTAGTTTTTATTTGCTTTTTTTAAGGCTATGTTGTATAGACAATACACATATTAAAATCAAAAACAAAACAATAACGCATAGCAAAAATAGCAATTTAACCACACCATACCATTCTGTAAAGCTTGAAGGCAGTTGCAAAGATACAAGGCAATTATACCCCAGCCATAACGCATTATACTCCCACGAGTAATACCCTATCACAATCCCTAAGCCCACAATCGCCGCCCAAAAAACCCCTAGCCCTAATAAATTTTTCATACCAACTCCTTTTTTTACTTGCTCTTTTTTTAAACTTGACTATGCCGAGATTCTAGCTTTGATTTTGTGCTTCATAAGATAGGCAATGCCAAAAAGGCAGGACAGTAGGCTTATCAAAGATAGAATCTCAAAGCCAACAAGCACCAAGGCAAGAACCCATAAGCTTAAGAAATACTCCAAGACAAACTCAAAGACACAAGGCATTCATACCCCTGCAATAACGCACTAGAACACCACTCAAAATACCCCAACACAACAGACAGAAGCACTATAAGTCCATAGTATTACTCTCATTTTATCTCCCTTATCTCACTCTAAATTCAGCCTTCAAGCCACAATCCCCACTCCAAGCATCGCCTAAAGGGGCTTATCAACATCTAGCTCATCAATCCACTTTTCTAAATCATTTTGCTTTAGCATTGCGTTTGTATAAAGCTTTCCAATATCGTCTATCATTGAGCTATAAGGATTATTCCAAGGCGAATAATGCGAAGGCTCAAAGCCACAGCAGCCTCTCATTGTCGCATCGCAAAACTGCCTTTGACTATATTTTTTTATTGCCATATGGGCGAGTTTTTCCACAGCAAGAGAAAAATTTTTAATAGGCTTAGTGTATATAAGCGTCTGCAAATGCCACATTAAACATACTTGTATAGGTAGCATAAGCCCGGGGTAAAAAGGTCGTTATACTGCCATTTATTCTCAATATCAAGCTTTTCTACCGCTTCTTTGTAGATTCTAACAAGCCCAAATGCCTTATCTCTTGGATTTTCATTCTTTGCTTCCAAATCTCTAGCAAAAACCTTCGCCGTGATGACTTTTTGAAACATATCCTGTCCGCATTCTATGACTCTTTCTAAATCTTTTGAATCTAGCTTATAGCTCATATAATGCTTTTTCATCGCATTTGTTTCTATATTTTCACCCGTATTGTCATACCAATCATCCCACCCAAATATAACACAACCAGCAGGTTGAGATTCTGCCCTAGCTTCTTGACTGCCCCTATCTTTATCCTGCTTTTCACGCTCCTGTTTGACTTCATTGAGTATATTGAAATACAGCTTCCCAAATTCAAAGCTCTCCATCGCATCGCAGAATTTTCTAAAATCCTTTTCAATCTCTTCAGCAAGTCGCTCGGCCTTTAGCTCTAGCTCCTTTGCTTCACTCGCCCTTTGTGCGGCAGAATCTGCTCTTTTTTGTGCGTATTGCTCTTTTTCACTTTCATATTTCTCATCTTTAAACTTTCTATACAGAAAGTATCCCAATGTCCCCAATCCTCCGCCTATGATGGCAGTATTTTTAAGCCAACCCATTTTTGCTCCTTATATTTTATTTTTGCAAAATTTTATTTTGCAGGGGCATTATACATATAGGGTATGAAAGGTTTTGTCAGGGTAGCAAAAATTTTTAAGATTTTATATTTTGAGAATCCTTTAAATATTCTTGCAAGATTCGTTCTAGCTTCTCTTGTAGCTCCACAGGCTCAACAATCTTCACAAAAGGTAAAAATATCTTCACAAGATTCAAAATCTCATCATCATAGCTATGATTACACACAACATAAAAATACATAGAATCCTCATATTCCACTCGCATATTACTTATAAAAGCCTTACGCATAAAATATTCTTTAGCGATATTTTGCACCTGTAGTTTGACACTTTTTGGATTTGAGTTTATCCACTGAACTTTGCTTTTTTCTATCATAGATTCAATCTCTTGGCTTGGGGTAAAATGCGTATCTTTCACATTTAAGCTCTTAATGCGACTAAAGGCAAAATGCTTTAAAACTCCACTTTCATCAGCCAACAAATACCAAATGCCATTATTGTTTAAAAGCCTATAAGGACACACTTCACGCTTTTTGTCCTTATAGATAAAAAAGGCGATTTTATGCTTTAAAATCGCCTGAGAGAGTTGTGTAAAAACAAGCCGATGATGAGAAATATTCTCAAAGCCTTGATTTTTAATAATGATAGCATTAGACTTTAGCACAGGAGTTTGATCAGTGTGATTATCCCAATAGGTTGGAAGCGGAATATGTAATAAATCGCCAAGAAATCTATCATCAAGGCTAGGGTATAGCCCCCAGATTCCACTAAGGCGCGCAAACTCTCGTATATCTTTAAAGCCAAGTTTGCCTAGTGATTCTTCTTGCAAATAGCATTTGCCTTCTTTGTCCCGCTGGATAGGCAGAAAGCTCAAGCGTTGGTTAATATCTCGCTGAATAGTTCGCAAATCTACATTAAATTCCTTAGCAAGCTCTCTCATAGAGATATGCTCACCATTAATAAAAGCTTGAAAGATTCTCACTATCCGCATAATTTTCGTATCATACTGCGTTGTAATGCCCTTTTTATCTACCATTTTTACTCCTTTTTGTTAGTAAGTTTCATTTCTTACATCTCTATTCTTAAAACACAGCTCCTATGCTGAGGCTTATAGGTGCTCCGCCTTGCAGTGTGATTCTAGCGTGTTTGTCATCTTTAAATCTCGTGCTTGTATAGGCGATATAGCCTACTCTCATATCAAAATATTTATAATTAAATCCCACAAACACTCGTGCATCATCAATCAATCCACCCTTATTATACACCCCACCCACATAGGCTATCCAATCATTATTGATATGATAATTTACTCGCCCAAAAAATGGAAACTTCACACCCGTAAAGCCCTCTGCAAAATACCCCTTTGTTTGATAGTCATAATTGAGCTTGCTCCAATCAAAGAGATTCCATACATTGCTTAAATCCCCACTTAGCATTGCATCTTTAACCTTCTCAACAAACTCCGGCTTCAAAATACTCTCCACATACGCCAAATCAGCCGAATCAATGTGATTTGCCTTGCCATTATGGGAGAATTTCACACTTTGCGTGCCTATCCCAGCCCCAAGCTCAAGACTCACATACTGCACAGGACGCAGCAAAAAACCAAGTGTCAAATCAAGCCCAGAGACTTCTGAAGTATTGTAATTTATTTTTTTGTTGCTATAAGTGTTAAAATTCACATCATAGCCTAGAGCCAAACGCCACTCAAATGCTTTGTAAGATTTTTGTGCAGATTCCCATTGAGATTTTCTCTTAGATTCTAGCTCGGCTTCCTGTCTAGATTCACTTGTAATAGAATCTCCAAAATGCCAAGATTCAAATTCTTGCTCATCGGCAAACACATAGCCTACAATCAGCATTCCGCATAAGACAAGCTTTCTCATAACTCCCCCTTTAGAATCTTGCTTTATTTTCTAGCCACAAGCCCCAATTTTACGCCAACTCAAAGCCCACAAAATCACAACACGCCATCATATCCCTACTCATAAGCCTTAAGTGCTTCACACGCCTTTTTATCGCTTTTAAACAAACATTGTCTCTGTAAATGCTCATACTGCTCTAAATGCTCTTTTGCCCTTTGCTCTTCTTTTGCCTTTTCTATGGCTTTTTGCTCCCTATACTGCTTCATTTGAAACTGATTAACCACATACATAAACACGCAAATAAAAATGATAAGCAGCACATCAATTTTTTTGAGCCTTTTTATCCTATCGCAGAATCTACACGCCATTTTTTATCTCCATTTTTACCCCATTGTTTTGCCTTTTAAGATTCTCACGCAAAAAATTCATAATACTCATAAGCACATCGTCCCAATCCTTGCTTGGTGCTTGAATACTCTGCTTTGTGCTATCCATAAAAGTAAAGGTAATATTCTGCCCATAGTGCATAATCTGCTTTAAGCCTAACGCATTTGCCAACACCTTAATGCGTATAAGCTCAATAAATGCCAAACTCACATCATCAAGCTTCCCAAATCTATCAAAGATTTCAGATTCTATCTCACTGACTTCTTGTAGATTTTCACAAAGTGAAAGGCGGCGATACAGCTCTAAACGCAAAGTATCACTTGCGATTAAAGTAGGGTTAAGATAGGCATTAAGACTGAGTTTTAAATCACATTGTGCTTGTGTAATATTCCCCTTGCCGCTAAGATAATTAATACACTCTTCTAACATACGCAAATACAGCCCATAGCCGATATTTTTAATATGCCCACTTTGAGCCTCTCCTAGCAGATTCCCACCACCGCGAATTTCTAAGTCATAATAGGCGAGATTTTCCCCACTGCCAAGATAGGAATTTTTCTCCAACGCACTCAAACGCTTTTTAGCTTCAGGCGTGATTTCTTGCATATCTTCTAGCAAAAAGTAACAAAAGCCTTGTTTATCCCCACGCCCCACGCGTCCGCGTAGCTGATGTAAATCCGCTATACCAAACCTATCTGCCCGAGCAATGATAATACTATTAGCATTAGGCAGGTGAATGCCAGATTCTACAATGCTTGTGCAAAGTAGCACATTATAAGCGTTATTGGCAAAATCAAGCATAATCTCTTCACTCTTAGCATTCTCCACTTGTGAATGCAAAATAGCAATTTTAATCTGTGGGAGAATCTGCTGCAACTCTTTTGCTCTTTTTTCAATACTTGCGATGTTATTATGGATATAAAACACTTGCCCACCGCGTCTTATCTCACGCAAGATAATCTCTTTTAGCAACGCATTATTACTCGTTTTGATAAAAGTCCTAACAGGGATTCTAGCCATAGGGGGAGTCTGCAAGGAGCTAAGAGACTTAATCTGTGAAAGTGCCATATTGAGCGTTCTGGGAATAGGCGTAGCACTCATACTTAGCAAATGCGTATTGGCACATAACTCTTTAATCTTTTCTTTTTGTTTTACCCCAAATTTATGCTCTTCATCAACCACAATCAACCCAAGATTCTTAAATCTCGCCCCAAGCAATGCGTGTGTGCCGACAACGACTTCTATCTCGCCTTTTTCCAAAGATTCAAAAAGCTTTTTTTTCTCATTTGCTTTTAAGAATCTATCGCACCTTGCTATGCGGATATTATGTGGGGCTAAACGCATTTGTAAGGAATGAAAATGCTGTGCAGATAAAAGCGTTGTAGGCACAATCATCATCGCTTGAAAGCCTGATAAAATAGTAGCATATATGGCATTTATCGCTACTTCTGTCTTGCCAAAGCCCACATCACCACTCAAAAGCCTATCCATCACCTTGCCCGAGCTTAAATCCGCATAAATCTCTTTGATACTCCGCTCTTGGTCTTTTGTAAGGGTAAATCCACAAGTGCTTTGAAAATGTAAAAGCTTGGGATTATCTGTATCAATTTTCACCCCTTGCAAAAGGTTGCGTTTTGCCGCAAGCTCAATAATGCCATTGGCAATTTCTAGTAGTTTTGTTCTTACCTTTTGCTTTAATTTAGCAAAGCTCCCCTTGCCCAGCCTATCTAGCATTGGTATCTGCCCTGAATCTGCCACATATCTATCAATCATATTGAGATTTTCAACCGGCAGTAAAAGCTTATCCTCGCCCTGATAGGCTATTTCAATAAAATCTCTTACCACACCGGCTACTTGAGCTTGTTTTATCCCCTGAAAAATCCCCACACCATAGTCATTATGCACGACATATTCGCCTTGCGAGATTTCATTAAGCTTTAATGTGGGCTTTTTGTGCTTGATTTTTGGTGTGAAAGTATTAAGCGATACAATCAGCTCACTTGGCGTGATGAGATTGACTACCGCAGTTGAATGCTTAATTTTGACATTTTCAAAACTTTTTATATCTACATCAAAGGCTTTGAGTTTAATATCATTATGCGTAATGATTGTGATTTGCCTTTTAGTGTGGGCTTGAAGCATTGAAGGAAGATTTTGGGGTAAGAATACAATATCATCATAGCCTTGCTGTGATTCTAAGATAGGCAGTTGCTGTAAAGATTCAAAGCTTATTGCTTGCTCCATTGTGTTAAGCGAGTAGCTCTCTTGTGCTTCTTGCAAAGATTCAGGAGATAGAATTGTTTTAAAATTTAAAGGCAAAAAATGTGCATTTTCATTTAAAAACCAGAATCCAAATGAAGCAATATCCTTATGAAAACCATCAAATGTGCTTTGGGCAACATTCTCTTGTATATCCTTATTTTGCTTTTCATTTAAGCAAAAAAGGGCAGGTGTAATCTCAAGGCTATTTATCTCATTTGGGTTACTTAACTGCGTATGAATATCAAACTCGCGGATACTTTCAATCTCATCATCAAAAAACACAATGCGATAAGGAGATTCACAATGGGGCATAAAAATATCAATAATATCGCCTCTAAAGCTCACCTCCCCTTCTAGCTCCACAACCTCAACGCACTCATAGCCATATTCTAAGAGCCGTTTTTGTAGCTCAGGCATTTTATAGATTACGGATTGCTTAAGCTCAAAGCTCTGCAAAATCTCTGCCTTTGGCAAGGCATACAATACACTAGAGATGGGAGAGATGAGAATCTTTGGCGATTTTGCCGCATAAAAAAGTCGCAATACGCTTAAAGATTCTAAAAATTCTTCCCTAAACGCACTTAAATCATCGCCATAGACAAAACGCATCTCCGGCAAGATAAAAGGCGTAATTTCTCCATTAAATCTAAAAAGCTCTAAGGCACTTTGGGCTTCCTTATAATCCTTTGTTAATAGAATCTCATAAGCAAATTGCCCTTGATGAAGAAGTCTATACAGGCAAGATTGTATCAACTTCTCCCCTTGCTATTTATCTTTTTTAGGGAGCTCTAATGATGAAATGTCAGCCTTTGAAGCTTTAGGGTCTTTTGCCTTACTCTCACCCATAAACACACCTTTGCGTTCAATGATAAATTCAGCCACCTCAACGCTACCTTCAACGCGTCCTTGAGGCTTAATCTCAAGCACATTAGCAGTTACATTACCGATAAATCGTCCGCTTACAATCAAAGAGTTAGCCCGCACATCACCACGCACTACACCACTTTTGCCAACCATTACCACATCTTTAGCGTGGATATTCCCCTCAAACTCACCATCAATATGCAAACGGCAATCTGTATTAATTTCTCCCTTAATCCTTGTGCCTTGAGCGATAATAGTCGCCCCTCCACCACCACTAGAACTTACTCCATCAAGCTGTTTATTGTCGCTAACAAAGATTGCCATGCTACACTCCTTTCTTTTTCAAAAATTGAATCAAAGTTACTCATCTTCCATTCCATAAAGTTTTTAGGATCAATAACATTACCTAAAAACCTTATTTCATAATGAAGATGAGGACCCGTGCTTTGTCCTGTATTGCCACTATAAGCGATAAGCTGTCCTCGTTTGACAAACATTCCTTTTTGCACCACTATTTTATTCAAATGAGCATAATAAGTCATAAACCCAAGTGAATGATCTATTTTAACCAAATAACCATAACCGCCGGTTGAAAAACTCGCCGCATTTACCACACCATCAGCTGTGGCATACACAGGAGTGCCAATAGATGTGGCAAAATCCACGCCTGTGTGTAAATGCCTTGTAAAAAACAGCGGATGCACTCTATAACCGTAATCTGCGGAGATTCTATTATAATGTTCCATAGGATAACCATTTGGAACAAATTTCATAACAAACGCCTTTTGTGTCCCGCTTAAAGACGCCGCATCAATGCGATGCTCCAAATTATTCTGTTCTCCTTCAGGCACTTCAGTAGAAACACCTATAATACTCTCCAAATCCCCGACACGATTATCAACTTCGGTAATTTCTTCCATTCTTTGCTCTATTTTGATATTCAAAGCCTCATTTTTAGCAAGCATTTTTTTATAACGCTTAGCGATATTTTCATTTAAAATCGCCATTTTTTTAATCTCTGCACTAAAAGTTTTAATTGAAATCACACCAAAAGCCATAAGTGTGATAACAAAAACAATGGCATACAAGGCAACTTGCTTAAAAATAGAGCTAACATTAAAATAACGCGACCCATTTTGGTCGGTTATCATCAAAACAAGGCGACTTTTTTGTGCTTTCATTCTATGATTAGTAAGTCAAAATATTTTCTTCGCTTTGGTAGCTAATGCGGTAATTTTTAAGCTGAATAATATCATCTAACGCCCACACAAGGCTTTTCCAATCAATGGCACTATTGAGTGCTACTGCGGCAAAATTCTCACTATCCCAGCTTGTATATTTTGCCACCTCAAGTGTAGAATCAATAAAACGCAAATCATAATATAAATTCGCACTTGAAGCACTATATCCTATAATCTGCCCTTTAGTAACAAAATCGCCCTTTTGCACAACAACTCTGCCCAAATGTCCGTAGTTTGAAGTAAATCCGTAAGAATGCCGAATCTGGATTCCATAGTTTTCATTCCCCGCTACACGCACAGAGTCAATAATCCCATTTGCTGTGGCATACACAGGGGAGATTTTAGCAAGACTATAAACTAAAGCCCCCTTGCTTGGAAAAGTCTGGGTTGCAAACTCATCAACCGGATTGCCATTAGGAATAATCTTTAAAATCATATCTTTTTGCAATGACGAAAGAGAATCTAGGTTAATATCTTTATTATTATGCATCCCATTGCTGTGTTTGCGTATATTAACAATGCTTTCTAGCTCATTAATCTTGCTGCTTACTTTCATTAGCTCACTTGTTTTGTAATCAATATTGCGTTCTAGCTCACTATTTTTTTCATAAATACTTTGGAAACTCTCACGCACCTTCGTGTTATTTGCCAAAATGACTTCAAGCTCACTCATTAAAAAATGTGCCAAAATAAAATACAAAATCACCACCGACACAATGCCTATGCCCGTAAATAATGCAACCTTTTGCACCAAACGATGCACACTAAATTGCTTTGAGCCATTATCATCAATAATAGAAATCACTAATTTATCTTGCACTGCACTTCCCCCTGTCTTGTTGTCATTGTATATTGTTGTAAAAATTCCTGTGCTACGCTAAAAGAACCAAAGATAAGATAGGTTTCACTCTCACTCATCGTAGCTATGTCAAAGTCCATAAACGCGATTTGCAAAGATTCTAGAATCTTAACCAACCTTTGCCTTGGGCAAATTCGCGAATTCTGCACGGATAATATTAAAACTTTCTTAATATTTGGCAAAAGTTCGCGTAAAATCGCCCTAATGTCCTTTTCAATGTAGCTATTATACACCAAATTGACCTTTTTGTCACCCAAAAAAGCCCTTAAAGCCCTAGCTCCATCAATATTATGCCCCACATCAAGCACAATATTTTTTGCCAGAATCTCACAGCGTCCGCGTAAAGACAGCCTACCAAGCGTTGCAAAATCAAATTTCATTCCAAAAAATGCCAAAACACGCAGAGCATTGCTAAGATTCTCCCGCAAAAACATAGGCAAGTTATATCGCTCTGCGTAGTCATAAAAAGCTTTTTTTTGCTCTCCTAGAATCCTATCCATTCCCTCCCACAAGGCACACCGCAGAGCTTTTTGTGAAGCAATCTCTAAAGCAAGATTTTCTACTTCCTTATCATTTTGCCTAGCGAGTATTGTGTGTCCGCTCATCGCTTTAAGCTTTGTCTTCGCAATTTGCTCTATATTTTCACCTAGCATCTCTTGATGATCTAGTCCAATGAGTGTAAAAACACTCACATTTGCTAGAATTACAGAAGTGGAATCAAACTCCCCACCAACCCCCGCTTCTAGCACCAAATATTCATACTCCATTCCCAGCACAAGGGCTAAAAATGTCGCATATTCAAAATAACTCGCCTCACGCACAGATTCTATCGCCCAAAGTTTTTGATGAATAGATTCAAGCCTTGATTGTGGAATCTCCCCTCTAAAATCCCCACGACTTACAAAAAATCGCTCATTAAAATTAAACAAATGCGGAGAGCTAAAATGCAGCACACTTTTTTTATACTGCTCTAACCCCATTGTGATAAATCGCCCCGTGCTGCCCTTGCCATTTGTGCCAATAATGTGTATCACCTTACACTTTGTGCCAAAGCACTTTTCAAAGCCAAAAATAGGTGCAATAGCATCATAGATTCTTTTAGCCCTGCTTGTATCAAATGGAGCGTATTCCGCCCCCTTGCTTATTAAAACTTCATTAAGAGTTGGCATTTAAGAATCTTTAGATTCAATGCTAATATGTGAATTATGCAACTTGTCTCTTAAGGTGCTATTGAGCTGCTCTAATGTCTCAAACTCTCTATACTCAAGCACTTCAGCACTAAACCCAAAAGTAAAAAGCACCCCTTGGTAAGAGAATTTCTGCGTTTGAAGCCGCTCTTTAATAGGCTCAATCTTTTCAAGCACTTGCTCTTTTTGTTCTTTTATCATCACGGCAAAGCCATTTTGATAATGCCCCACAAGTGTAGCTTCTTCTAACGCCTCAAGGCACATTGTTTTTAGAATCTCCATAGCTTTATTGATTGCCTTATCCTTATCAAAATCAGCCTTTTTCTCCACAAACTGCAAATGATTAAGCTTAAAAATCACAATACATCTTTGTGCCATCTCATCTTTAAGAAACGCACTTTGAATCTCCTTAATCCCCAAAAGTCTCTCAATCTTTTCAAGCAAATATACATCAACAAGATTTTCAGGGTGCATAAGCAACACTGAAGAAAGCTCCAAAGCTTCCTTGCTAACTTTCCCATTCTCTGTTGGGGTGCGAAGAATAAAGGCAAGTATTCTAACAAGCTTTCTTAAAACACCAGAATGCACCCCAGATACCCTAAAACGCCGCCAATAATTAGCAAGTTTCTTTGTGCCTTCAACTTTGTTTAATCCGCCAATGCCAAAAAGAAAAGAGAATCTTTGCTTAGCATTAATAGAAAAAATATCACTCACACACCCAAGCAATAAGCGATTAAGATTCTTAAGCTCCCTTATATGCTCTAGATTCTGCGTTTCTTTAGAATCTTTTAGCATTGTAGAGAGTATATCAATAAATTCATCAGGACTTTGAGCCTTTTTTAGCTCAAGCTGCAAGGGCTTATCAAACTTCTTAAGCCATTGCTCCTGCCAGTCTAAATCCTTAGCCCACACAGAATCCTTTAAAGACTTTTCTTTTTTCACCACTTCATAAAATGCCTCAAAATACGCACTAGGCGTTGGTGGCTTTTTTGATATATACAAGCGTTGCAAAGCCTTGCGTGAAATCTCCTCAATTCTCATAATAAAACTCTCCATAATAAGCTATCTGTGAAATAAATTTATCAAGGGCTTGATTTGTAGCATTAACAATAGATTCCAAACGATATTGATCAAGCACAATGGTTGAAGAAAAATCCGCACTATAATCATAAAATCCCGTGTTTGTAACGCTAAAATTCACACCTTGAGTGCTCCTAAACTCAATCAACAAGGTAACATTTGTGCGATAAAAGCTCACAAAGCCCTGCTGATTATATGCAATAGGCGTTTGTGTGATACTTTGGATATTAATATCAAGGAAGCTTTGTGCCTCTTGTTTGCCTTTAAGCTTACTATGAAAACGCTTGATGATAGCATTATTGACCGCATCTTTTACGCCCGTGCCAGATTCAGGCACAGAAGGATTAATACGCACTTCCACATACACGCCATCATTAAAGATATTATGCGAATAATGGCTCACAGGCTTATACCCACAGCCACAAGCCCACAACCCCACGCATAATATGAGAATCGACTTGAGATAATGCATTACTTCACCACAAGATTCACAAGTTTATTTGGCACGACAATTTCTTTCACCACACTCACATTCTCTAGCCATTTTGCCACACTTTTTTTCGCCTTCGCAAGTATCTCATCATTGCTTAAGCCTAAGGCAAGTTCAATTTCAGCGCGTTTTTTACCATTAATGGTAACCGCATAACACACACTTTGCTTTTGTAACGCCGCAGAATCCACACTGATAGGAGCAAAATTTGCCCTAGCAAAAAGATTATTGCTTAGCTCCCAGCAAATATGAGGCACAATAGGCTCTAAAATATGAAGTAAAATAAAATAGCCCTCCGTCCATACCTGCGGATTTTCTTGCTCATTCAACGCATTAAAAGCCTCCATACTTGCAGCAATAAGTGTATTAAATGCATAACCACTTTGCTTTTTACTAAAAATATCATTACTTTTTTGCAATGCCTCATACACCTTAACCCTAGCATATTGCTCCTGCTTTGATAGCTCACTATGGGTAATTATAGGCTTTTTCTCGCAGGTTAAAGCATTACTCGCCCTTTCCCACAATCGCTTCAAGAATCTAAACGCCCCCTCCAACGCACTATCATTCCACTCTAACTCACGCATAGGTGGTGCAGCAAAAAGTATAAACAGCCTTGCTGTATCTGCCCCATATCGCGTGATAATATCATTTGGATTGACTACATTGCCCTTAGACTTACTCATTTTTGCACCATTTTTTAGCACCATACCCTGAGTAAGGAGATTCTTAAAAGGCTCATTGATATGCACATAGCCCAAATCTCGCAGCACTTTTGTAAAAAATCTCGCATACAGCAAGTGTAAAATGGCGTGTTCAATCCCGCCGATATACTCATCAACATTCAGCCAATACTCCAAACTTGCCTTATCAAAGGCTTGTTTTTCCCACAATTCCCTTGGTGTGGTATAACGCAAAAAATACCAGCTTGATTGGATAAAAGTATCCATCGTATCACTCTCTCTTAAAGCCTCTTTGCCACATTGCGGACATTTGCAAACTTTCCAAGTAGGGTGCTTATCAAGCGGATTGCCCTCTCCATCAATCACCACATCTTCAGGCAAGATAACAGGCAGATTCTCTATCTTTTCAGGCACAATGCCACAGGATTCACAATGCACCATAGGGATAGGCGCACCCCAATATCTCTGCCGTGAAACGCCCCAATCACGCAAACGATAATTAATCACGCCCTTGCCTAACTGCCTTTTTTCAAATGTAGCAATAATTGCCTCTCTTGCCTCCGCACTACTTTTGCCACTAAACTCGCCAGATTCTATCAAATAGCCATCTTCGCACATTGGGCTATCAAACTCTATAAAATGAGATGCCTTAGAATCTTGCTTCTCTTTTACAATCACACATTCTAAAGGCAAACCATACTTCTTAGCAAACTCAAAATCCCGCTCATCGTGCATAGGCACACTCATCACCGCCCCACTGCCATAATCCATAAGCACAAAGTTTGCCACCCACACAGGAATCTTTTCTTTCGTCAATGGGTGAATTGCGTAAATCCCTAAGTCAAAGCCGATTTTCTCACTTTGAACGCGTTCTCTTGCGGCGGTGTTTTGAATAGCTGTAATAGATTCTATTACTTCCTTTGAAAGCTTCTTTTTAGCGATGAGCTCCTTTACAATGGGGTGTTCAGGCGCCACCGCACAATATGTAACACCAAAAATCGTATCAGGACGCGTAGTAAAAACCTCTAAGTCTTTTATACTAGATTCTAAAGTAGAATCTAGCTCTAGCTTAAAGCTTAAGCCTTTTGACTTCCCTATCCAATTTCTTTGCATATGAAGCACTTGCTGGGGCCAATGCCCTTCTAGCTCATCTAATCCAGTGAGTAACTCATCAGCATACGCTGTAATTTTTATATAGTATTGAAACATCAGCTTTTGCACCACAGGCGTATCACATCGCCAACATTTCCCTTCAATCACCTGCTCATTTGCTAAAATCGTCTTATCATTTGGGCAGTAGTTTAAATACGCCTCTTTGCGGTATATAAGCCCTTTTTCCCACATTTTTATGAAAAATTCCTGCTCAAAACGCGTATAGATAGGATCACTTGTCGCAAACTCCCGTTCTTTTGAAAAGCTAAGTCCAAGCGTTGCAAGCTCCTTTCTCATTGTGTCAATATTGCTATAAGTCCAAGTTTTTGGGTGAGATTTATGCTTGATAGCGGCATTTTCCGCAGGCATACCAAAAGCGTCCCAGCCCATAGGGTGCAGGACATTGTAACCACTCTTGCGATAGTGTCTTGCCAACGCATCGCCTATGCAATAATTCCTTACATGTCCCATATGGATAGCCCCACTTGGATAGGGAAACATACTCAAAATATACTTTTTTTGCTTGTTTGAATCTAGCGATATTGAATCTGGCTCAAAGCTATGATTCTCCTGCCAAAACTCCTGCCATTTAGATTCTATTATCTTTGCTTCATACCCTTTTTGCATACCTTAGCCTTTTGTGAGATTTACCTTATAATGTAAATTGTAGAAATGAAATCCGCATTATAAAAAAAAAGCTTAAATCACATCATAATAACTCTAGCTTACTACACCCATTCCCCTTAAGCCTATAATAATCATCTGCACACCCATCGCCACAATAAAAACAAGTGCTATGCGTGAAAGCACATACAGCACGAGCTTCCCTGCATAACACTAAGCATGTATTCAAAGTAACTCAAGTCAGAATGTTCCATTCTTTTGATGACAAGAATTTGAAAAAAGGACAAAATTAAAGGCACACCGCAGAAAATGGCAATAAGTGCAAGAGTAGGCATTACCAACCAGCCTAAGAAAAACTCAAGTGTGCCTTCAGCTTCTGGATGTTCTTTTTTTGCTCGCACTAATAGCCTTTAATTTTTTAGCCTTTTTCTTAGAAATCTTTTTATCAGGCATTTTAACTCCCTTATATCTTTATTAAATGCTAAGTAGAGAGTGGTTAAGATTACCTAGCTCACCTTAGCAAAATGAGCTAAGCTTGAATAAATCTTAACCATACCGACCTCCTTTGCTTAAAGTAGGTCGCAAACTAGAGAGGTGCAACTCTCTAGTGCAACCTCTACTATAATTATACAAAATCAAAGATTTTTTCTCTAATGGTTTTTAGCTGTCAAAGAAGAAGCAAACGGTCTTGATTCTTAGCTAAACTCCATATTTATCCTTTTTTGATTTTTGGTGTATCCTTGGCACACGCCACACACAAGCTTTAGTTTGCCAAAAACACCAAAGAAAAAAAGAAGACTCACGCTATGGAAAAGCACCACAAGTGCGACCAAGTGAGGTAGAAATGGAATAGAGATGAGCGGCGGCTAGGGAGGGTGGTTATTTTAGTGGGTTCAAAAAAAAAAAAAAATAAAAGCATATTTTTAGGGGGGGGGGGGGGTCTCCCCGCAAGTTGTGGGGTCTGGGGATTACTTCCACAGCAATATGTGGAAAGGTAGTTTTCCTGTTGTTGTATTTCATATTTGAAACCGCTATTTAAGTTTGTGATTAAGTTTTTTTCTTTAGAATACGCCCTTTCTTTTTTCTTGTAAAAAAAGAAAGGGCGTATTAGATGAATGGCGACAATAAAAACAAGGGCACAAGTGAGTTGGAGAAGCTTTTAGGCAAAACAAAAACAAACGGAAATGATAAAAACTTTGCATCAGCAAATATTGCTGGTAATATGGGGAAAAACAAGGGACAAGACAATAAGAAACAACATCAAAAGAGTAAAGATGTCAGTGGATTAGAAAAACTTTTGGGGAAAGATGAAAGAAAAGGTGTTGATTTAAGAAGCTCAACATTGCAAATCCCTGTTCCTAAAAGAAGTGAGGGGGATATAGTATATGACAAAAACACGCCAGATCTCTCCCACTTAAAGCACAATGGCGAAATTATAGAAGTGGAAATAAAAAAATTAATTCCTAACCAGAAACAAATGAGGGCTGGATATGAGAATGGATTTTTCTCTAAAGAAGCAAGGGAAATTATTGAGCGAGATTCTTCAATCAAAGAACTTGCAACGAGCATTAAGGCAAATGGTTTATTACAACCCATTGCTGTATACAGCTTAGGACATGAAGCACAAGTGCTTTATGGACACAGAAGGGTATTAGCTCATATTCTCTTAGGGGAAACTAAAATTAAGGCAATACCCATCTCTTTAAATGGGATTGCAAACACAGACAAGGATTTTTTAATCAAAAATATAAGTGAAAACCTTGTAAGAGAGAAATTGTCACCTATGGAAATGGCTCGTGTATTTAATGTCTTGCTGGAGCATTATTATCTCAAAGACATACAGGAAAAGCTTGGCATTTCTATTTCGCGCATATCGGAGATTTCCGGGCTTATAAAACTACACCCAGACATACAAAAACATATAGACACACAAAAAGAGCCAAAACTCAATACGATTCTACTTATTACCCTATCAAAAAAGACAAAACCCCCTTCAGCTCAAACTATTCAATGCCTTTGTAAATGGGGAAATGAGCGAAAAAAAGGTTATAGAACACGCCCAAATCACAAGCACAAGAGCTAAAAAGAAAAAGGTTTCTTACTTTTGTAAAAATATCCAATTTGGGAATAAAGCTGTGGCTGAAACTATAGAAAAAAACAAAGAAGAATTTGCTAATAGATTTGATATTTTTTTAAAAGAATTTCTAGCTGAAAAAGGATTTTATATTAAACCTGAAATAGCCAAAAAAATTGACGAGCCAAAACAAGAAACACAACAGGAAAATACGCAAGAGGCTACGCTGTTTTCTGATGAAAACAAACAGGAATAACTCCTAAAATACTGCTCCTATAGTCAAACTTACAGGAGCTCCACCTTGCTGTGTGATTCTAGCATATCTATCATCTTTAAATTTTTCGCTCGTATAAGCAATATTCCCACTCTCATATCAAAATATTTGTAATTAAAGCCCACAAACACTCTAGCATCATCAATTAATCCGCCCTTATTATAGCCCCACCGATATAAGTAGTCCAATTATTATTGATGTGATAATTAAATTTAGCTATAAAAGGGAATTTAAAGGTTGTATAAATCCTTCTGAAGTATAAGGCTTGCCCTGATAGTCATAGTTTAATTTGCTCCAATCAAATAAATCCCACACATTGCTTAAATCCCCTGTCATCATCGCATCTTTAACTTTTGCAAAAAACTCTGGCGTTAATAGGCTTTCTACATAGGCTAAATCCGCTGGATCTGGCTCTGTCTTTTTTGCCATTATGAGAGAATTTAGCACTCTGTGTGCCTACACCAGCCCCAAGCTCAAAGCTAAAATGTCGTGTTGGGCGAACTAGGAAGCCAAACACTCAATCAAGACCTGAAACCTCCGAATTGTGATAATTGATTTTTTTGTTGTTATAGGTGCTAAAGTTTATATCATAGCCTACGCCAAATCTAAACTCAAACCTCTTGAATGGCTGAATATAATCAGGCTTTACCTTTTGTGAAACATAATCATATTCTAAATCATCTGCGAATATAGGGCTTACAAATAACAATCCTACAAATAATAGGCTTTTTTTCAGCATAGATTCTCCTATTTTTTTGTTTTTGACAATATACCTAAAATATGATTGTGTTTTCAAGTGGAGCGCACAAGCCTTTTTAGGACTTGGCGTGAATGGAGGATTAGAGGATTAATCCTCTTCTTCTTATGTTTTTTTGTTCTTTTGTGGTGTTGTTAACCTTATCAAGCACAGAATCAAGTCCATTTAGGAACTTTTGATACTGCTCTTCAGACATATTTTTAACCTTATCAATGATGTCCTGCGTGCTTTTGTTATTGATAGCTTCTTCTAGCTCCTCAGCCTTTGGAGAATATTCTGTATTTCTCTCTACATTTGTTGCAACTATGCCATCTTCACAGGCTTGTGGTTGTGGTGCTCCAAATGCCACTCCAAAAGTGGCTATTAAAAGAAGAGGTAATGCTTTCCTTTTCATACTCGCTCCTTAATATTAATATACAAACACCATACCGACACTATAAAAGCTGTTTGCATCAATCATTGCTTTTTGAGTGGTAATTTTGTTGCCTGAAATAGCTGGAGCATCAAGTTTCATACCGCCACTTAATCCATAACTTACACGAAGTGTCCAATGATCGTCAATGGTGCAATACCAAGATACACTTCTGTCTTTCCAAAGTCTGTAGAATACTCATAACTTACACCTGCAAGAAAGCGAGAGTGTCTTCTATACTTATCAGCCCAGCCCACTTCAAGAGCAAAGGGGAAATAAGCTGAGTGTCCTGCTTCACTATATGCGTAACCTACACCTGTAAGGGCACGAAATTCTAAATTTGGGTGGAATTGTCTTTTACTGATACCTCCACGAAAGCCAGCTTACATAATAAAAGTCCCTTCGTTCCCTTGAACTCCATCAAAGTCCATTAAGGTTACCAAAGGCAAATCCACTTGTGCTGGAATACCCCAGCCACCTTCTTTTTCAATCCAACGGCGATGATCTATTTTCTTTTTTAGCTCATCAAGGTTTTTAGCGGCTTCACGATGAAACTTTCTCTCTTCTGCGCTATCAAGTTGCAAGGCAGCTTGAAAATGAGATTCTTTATTCTCATTTATTCTGCTACGCAATTTTAATCCAATCTTGTTTGCTCATATTCACAGCTTCTTCTTCATCAACCTTAAATGTATTTTTAGATTGTTGAGTGTTTTTCTGCTCATCAGCTAATCCAAAATTAGCCAAAACAGCCATACTGATACCCGCAATGAAAAGTAATTTTTTCTACAAAAGCTCCTTTTGTAGTATAAAATTGTGGTTGTTAGCCCAAGGGATCCAAAAGAGCAACTTTTTTTGTCGCACCTTTGCAACTCTTTTGATATTTTTTTGCACTGCAAATCGTGGAATACATTGATTATGATAAATAATACTTGACAAAAAAAGAAGCAGATTTGCTTAATTAAGTTTCTAACTGCAATTATATATCAATACTCCACGATATTATAAATATATTTCTAGATTCCTAAGATACGAGATATTTCTTCTCGCATACTCATATCGTTTGTTGCACTCTCATACAAGGAAAAGCTACCTTCGTTTTGTTTTTTTTGTCCCCACAGCTGTCCCAGCTAATATCTCTTAATAATGCCTTCTCTATATGCAAGAAACATTAATGCCTTAGCCACTGCATCGTATGGTTTTCTAGCAGTTTTGCAAAAACTAAAATTGCCTACTTCTGCTTGTGGTTCAAGTGAAAATGTCTAGTGGCTCTTATCGCCAAAGCCATTAATCCAAATACCATCATTTGCAACACACTCTTTCAAGAGCTCTTCGTTAAGCTCAGATACACCAAAAGATGTTTCGCCATCGCCACTAGCAAGTTCAATACCTCTGTCAAAACCAAGTCTGCAGATTTCTCTTGCTTTTTCAACAAATTCATCGCTGAATCTATCTTGCTTTTTGTTTTGAGTCCAATAGTTTGTATAACCCATTTTTGCGCTCCTTTGTGTTGTTTTGTATGGGCGTATTATATGGGTTTTGAACGGTATTTTCAAATGAGATTTTAGCTATCAAAGGAATAGATATAAAAGAGCATTTTCTTCTTTGATAGGAATCCTGTCTATTTTTTCATAAGCCTATTATAATTCTCTACAAGCTCATTTTCATTCCTTTCTTTAAGAGACTGCAGAGCTTCTTTCTCTTTAGTTTGGGCTTCAAATTTGACTTTTTTCCTTTGCAAGAAGCTTGTTGGCACAAATAAGGCTAATCACCTTTTGTGCCATTTGTTAGAAACGGCTTCAAATGAGAATCTAAAACTATTTTTTTCGCAAAACCTTTGGCTTGTATTCTTCTTTGATGGGGCAGTTCCTAAATTCATAAGGACCATACACATACCTTTCATTTAGATTCCAGCTAGAAATATCTTGATTAAATGATGTAGCACCATCAAATAGATAATTTGTAGCTTGCACTCTGCCAACATCCCACTTGTCTAGAGGTTTGTTGAAACTTTTGACATCTTTAAATAAAAATCTTAAATCATTCACATTGCTGACATCCCAAGAATTAATATCTTGGTTAAATGAAATAGCACCTTCAAACATACCTTTTATACTATATGTATGATATGAAGTTTTTATAAGCTCTTTTTCAAAGAATTGCCATCTATCTAATGGCTGATTGAAATTTACTGCGTTTTTAAACATACTTGTCCTGAATATTGCATTGCGGACATCCCACTCATTTAGTGGCTGATTGAATGATTTGGCTTTCTCGAACATACTTGCCATATTTTCTACACTACTGACATCCCACCTGCTGATGTCTTGGTTGAATGAATGAGTACCAGCAAACATATAGGACATTTTCTTTACATTGCCTACATTCCACTCTGAAATGTCGGCATTAAACGATTTGGCTCCCTGAAACATACAGGACATATCAGTCACATTACGAACATCCCAGCCATTTAACGACTTGATTAAATGAATCTGCGTCAAGCAACATATTAGACATTTCAAACACATTAGATACATCCCAGCTGGAAATATCTTGATTAAAATGTTTTGCTCCACTAAATGCGCCAACCATATAGGTCACATTAGAGGTATCCCAAGTTTCAATTCCACTAAAATCTTTTCTAGTTGAATTTTGGAATAAAAGCCCAAAGCTACCAACATTAGAAGTATCAATATCTCCTAAGTTTATTTTCTCATTGCGAACGAGTTCTTTTAGCTCAAACACATTTGTTGGTTTGTGTTTCATTGCCTACTCCTTTTTTTATATGCCCGTATTATAGGGATTTTATGTCTATATTTCAATCAAGCAAATCTTGGCTTTTTTGAGCGTGTTGAATCCACTCACAAACTTGCCGAATAGCCTCTTTTTTGTCAATCCCAAAATCTTTAGCAACAATAGCGCCTTCTGAAACTTGAGATCCAAAGTCAATTTTTAGTCCATTTTCGGTGAAGCCTATCACTTCGCCTTGTATTGCCTCCGCAAAATATGTCTTGCCATTTTTTCCTAGTGTTTCAATTATGCTGAATTTTAGCATTCCGCCAAAGAGAGAGGTTACAATCACTTCTTTTGGATTGAAGTCTTCTTGCTTTAGCAATCCTTCCTCTAAGCGTTGGTTGATTTTTTGTTGTAGTATTTCCATTTGCATTCCTTTTCTTTCTTATGCAAACATTTCTAGGAGTATGTTTCTTAGCTTCTCTTGCTCACTATTTTTAGGTAGCGTAACTATTATTGATTTGGACACCAAAATCACAACAACTAAAAAATTAACATATCCGCTTCCATACATAAATAGAATTTACTATGGATATGCGCAATCAGTAGAATCAAGGAGATACTCATGCTGTCAAGACTTCAATTAATCATTACATTAGCTTTATTGCCTATTTGGCTTATTGCTGCAAACACTAACACAGCTCCACAAAACCAAAATCAAAAGCCACAAGGGCAAGGACAGCAACAGCAAACAAGATACTATTGTCCCATAAGCAAGGAATAAGGAATATAAAAACGGTAATGGCAAGTTAGAATCTATTCCTTCATTCACAAATGAAAAAACTTGC
Organism: Helicobacter cinaedi PAGU611; assembly: GCF_000284635.1. NCBI lineage: Bacteria > Pseudomonadati > Campylobacterota > Epsilonproteobacteria > Campylobacterales > Helicobacteraceae > Helicobacter > Helicobacter cinaedi. The sequence continues at coordinate 1,334,146 of NC_017761.1, forward strand.
GAAACTCAATGCCTTTCACAAGGGCAATGTATGTTTGTTGGGGCTCAAAGTCAAGGAATAGTTATTGCCAAAGTCGCAGATGGGAAAAAGCTTGATTTGGCTAAGATAAACAAAGAATTAGCTAGTATCAAAAAAAATAACAGGTATTAAAATTGTTGTCTCCAATGTTGAAGCTTTATCTGTTAGCGATTTAAATGGCATAAGTGTAAAAGAGCTATTTGTGCCTGTAAAACAAAGTGATATTAAAAAAGAAGGTATTAAGGCTAATGTTTCAGGCAATAATTTAACCCTTACCGATCTTGGAGATGGTAGCAAAATAATTGAGATTACAAGCTCAAAACTTACCAAAAACACAGAAAATGGACATATACAGCAGAACACCTTACTCGCAAAAAGAAAGTGCCTATGACACAAGATGAAATTAATAAGCTTACACCACAACAGAGATTACAATATGAAGAAGCTTATCAAAAAGCACTAGAAGCCTACAATTCTGGAAAAAGTACATATAAACCAATAGGTGCATTTGTCAAAGATGATGGAGATGAGCAATATACCCTTATTACTGCAGAGAATGGAAAGTTAAGTGAACAAGCAGGTTGGATTCCATTAGCACCACTTGCAGGTGTAAATCATAATGCTTCGCAAGTAAGCCTTGAAACAGAAGTAATGGATGTTGATGGATCAACAAAAAAAGAAACTATTACTATTCCACTTGATGGAAGTGGGCAGGGTGAGTATTTATTTACTGTGGATGGAACAACAAAAAATGCTATTCAGGTAGGATGGGATTCTATTGTTTTTAATAGTAGTGTCAAAGACCCTAAAGATTTAAGCAATATCACATATAGCGTTGAAAAGATTGCAGACAACATAACTGGCAATAGAGTGAGTGGAGAGTTTGAAGTTGAAATTTCAAGTGAATCCACTGGCAATAGATATATGTGTCAAGGCAATGATAAAATTACAGGATATCTTGGCAAAAATGCCTTTAGTGATGAAAAGGCTTGCACTACTCAATGTAAGCTTACAAATGCTTGTGTTACAATCAATCAAGGCGGAAATAGTAATAATGGTTGTCAAGTGCTAAGTTCCAAGCTGCTTAACCCGATAACAGATGTAAATGGCAAGACTATTTATTTAAATAAAAAAGTGACTGAGAAATATACCGTTATAGTCGATAAGCAAATAGGCTGTAGGCAATATTCAACACAAACTTCAGAAACACCAGATATAGAAAAACTTTTGGGTGGAATCCCAAAAGTCCAAACAAATAAGCAAAACCACGACTTCTCACAAGCCACAGAAGCTTTGGGGCAAATGGGGCTTATGGAGGCATCAACACATATCTTTGGAGCAGAAGCTAGCTATTGCGATAAGGGACAATTTTTGCCAACCGCAATGGATTTGATTTCTATGGCCATAAAATATGCGAGTATGGGTTATTCTGCAGGATCTACTGGGGTAATGAATGATGCAATGAGTGCTGGAGGGAAAGCTTTTGCAAATGGAACTGGAAATATTGCTTCAAAAGCTACACAAGCAGCTGCGGCAGCCTTTAAAGTAGGGTTTAAGAAATTTGCTAGCAATATTGCCAAAAAAACCACTGAAGAAGCAATTAAACAAGCACTCAAGCAGGTTGCAACACAAGTGGCTGTTAAAGTTGCCGGAGAAATATTAAAACAATATTGCGATAATAAAGGGATAAAAGGAATATACGACAAGAAAGAAAAACAAAGACAATCTGCTTGGACAACAGGTTCTACAGATGGAATTTTAAGTAACGAAGAGCTTGATGGAGCGACAGATGAAGAAGATAAAATTGCTATGGATTATGCAAATTGTATGAGTGGTCGCTTTGGGCTAACCTATGAAGCTGTTTTAGCTTGGCAAATGGGAACAAGAGAAGTGAATGAGCTTCATTATCCATTTAAAGTGCCTATGATGATTAATGGCAATGAGCTTGGTATATTGAGATTGGTTATGGAAAATGAAAATGCAGCTGCTGCTGATATAGACAAGTATTTTTATGCGAGATATAATGTTGAGGAATCTGGGAAAATAGATGACAAAACAGTTTATGCCTTATACGCTTTGAACGGACAAGATGCACTGATAGCAGCTGAAACAATTTGTGGTAGAGAAAAAACAGTCAATATTATTAGGCAAAAATATGGCAAAAGGTTCTTAGATCCAAAGCTTGCAAACCCAACAATAGAGAGCGAATCTCCAAAAGAAGAATAGCTTAAAGAGGAATTGCCCGGTTTAACTGAAGATAGCAATGACCCATCTAACAAAATAGATCCTGTAGATGTTGCTGTTCAGGCTGCTGAAATGATAGCTTCCGCTATTCCTACACCATATAATTTATTGCAAATGCCATTATTGACACTCTAAAACAGCTTCAAGAAAATAGGGATACTTGCACCGATATGAAATTTGCAGAGAGAAGGGCACAAAAAACACCTACAGAAGGACAAGAATATATCAGGACAAACAAACGAATTTCGCTTGGACTTTGCACACATGTTTCTAGCGAAGATATAGAAAAGGTGGGAAAGATAGTTTTGAGAAAGCGCAAACACCATTGTTGCTACGATCAAATAACAACCAGCATCTTTGCAGAAGGGATGATGGCTCAACTTGGCAAAAAGATTTCCCAAGGTAATTGTGCCCCACTAGGCATTGATGATCTTAACAAGGTTTCATTCAAATCTTGCAAGGCAGGACAAAAACCAAAGAAAGACAACTGCTTCCCAGCTGACAAGTTCCAAGAGCTCACTAACGCCTATATGTCTGGAGCTCACATAGGTATAGATGAGGCTGTAAGCGGCATTGTTAATGGCGTATTCCAGCTTGATGAATCGCAATAAAAAGGATTTTTATGACTGAAACAGAAATTAAAAAAGCTAAACCAAAAGAGAGGGACTACTTCTTAAATGATAGGGATGGATTGCGCTTAAGGGTATCTCCTACGGGTTCAAAAACATTTTAAATGCAATACTCTTTTGGGGATAAAAGAAAGCTTATTACTATTGGGCAATATCCATCTGTTTCCTTGGAGCAGACAAGAGAGAATGCTATTGGATACAAAAAACTTATTCTGGCAGAAGCTGATCCACAAGAAAATAAAAAGCTAGACAAAGCAGCCAAAATAAAAATGAAAGAGGGACAACTGCACCTAGTGGTAGAAGCATGGCTCAAATTCAAAGAAAAGCAAGTTACCTATTCCACACTCAAAAGAGATAGACGAATGATGGAGCAACACCTTTTGCCGAATTTTTCAAAATATGAATCTGATAGAAAAATTGTAAGCTCCACACACATTGAGGATATTGCACATTCAGACATTACGCATATTATCGCAAAGATTCAAGACTATAGGGTAGAGCTTGCTAGAAGACTTTTTGCCCATTGTCTTAGTATATGGCAATTTGCCCTTGGTCGCGGATACACAGAAACAAATTGCCTATTCAAAATTGACACAAAACAACTTCTTTTGCCTAAAGTAACAAATCACTATGAAAAGATTACAGATGAAGCAACGCTAGGAGAACTTTTGAGGGCTATTAATGGGTATATTCATTCTTCTATTATACGATCGGCATTAAAGTTTGTAAGCATTATTCCTTTAAGGGCTGAAAACCTTGCCACACTTAAATGGAGTTATGTTGATTTTGAGAAAAAGATACTCACCATTCCAAGAAGCGAGATGAAAGTCAAAAAGAAATCATTCCCGGATTTTTCTCTTCCTTTGCCTACACAAGCTATTGAGATTCTAAAGGAAATTAAAAAAAATACAGGTTGGGGTGTTTGGATATTCCACGGACACAATAAAATACATAAACCGATGGTGTCAGAGAGTGCTAATAAAGCTTTGCGTTCTATGGGTTTTGCAGATGCCAAAAGAGGCAGGAAGCAAACACTTCACTCTTTTAGGGGAACTTTTAGAAGCCTTTGTGATACACACCAAGACAAACATAACGCATCATTTGAGATTAAAGAGGCTGTGCTATATCATAGAATAGGTAATAATGTTACACAAGCCTATCTACATAAAGCTTATTATGTTGAGCAGATGAGACCACTTTTGCAATGGTGGGCTGATTACTTAGATGAGCTTAAAGAGCGCTAGGCGAGAGAAATATTTTCTCCTTTGACAGCAAACTCTATTTAAAAATCATTGTCTTGCATAAACTTAATATAGAGGAATAGCCATACAGTCACTAAAAGAATCTTTGCTGGTATCATTTTTAAAGGGGGTAAGAATATCCAGCATCTTTTTCAGTTCTTCTTTTGCAATACCAAAAACATCAGCTAATCTACAAAATATCACCCTTAAAGAAAAGTTCAAAATCATCATAATTTGGCAATATTGTAGAACAAAGCGTTTTTTGGAGTTCTCTTCTGGCAATCTCGCTTTGATTGATTTTGTCGATAACGCCAAGACAATAGCCTAAGCCCAAGCCATATCCTCTTGTGCTTTAGCTACATCTTTGCCAAACTCAACAATATCAAAATTATCGTGTTTAATAAGACTCAGTCCATCAGCTACAAAGGTTTTGTTGTGTTCTAGCGTATCTAGTAAGCTCTTTAACGCATACATAGCGTATTTAACATTGAAGTCTCCACGGCTCTGGGCTGTTTTATTACATGGTCTATCTCGTTTCTTATATCTCCCCACGCTTCTTTTTCCATAGTGTTTAGGTGCTTTGCGATACTTAAAAACAATAATGTAGAACTTTCTATAAGCCTGTTACATATTGCTTCGTAAGATTCTTTATGGTTTCTGTATTCGTATGTTTGCACTATATTAGAAAACACTTCGCCTAAATGGAGCGGATTTCCAGCAAAGAGAGCTGCCACCGCCAATGAAACTACGCTCTTTTTCATTTTTTTGTTCCTTTTTCACAGTTGTCTTATTCTTTTTATTCTTTTTTTTGAATTTACACATACTGAAACATACCATATCTCATAGAGACACATTATTACAATAACACAAAAAAAAATGTTATTGTAATATTTACCGCTCATACTCATCTCTCATCATAAATAATCTGCAAAAGTGATACTAGATTCACATTTTCAAGCAGATTATAATTTTGAGAGATGATGGGGAAGTTTGCTTCAATTTATATATTTAAGCTTTATTTAATATAAAATTAACCTATAATACAATTAATTATAGGTTAATTTTATATTAAGGTTTTAAATGTCAAAAACACAAATTCAAATCGCTCAAAATATTCTCAATCATTGCTATTGAGGCAATACAAATATGACTGCGGAATTTATTGTTGAAAATATTAAAAATAAAGAGTTTGCAAAGCGTATTTTTTCTGCAATTTTTCAAAGCTCTCAAGCAATGATAGAGGATTTAAGGATTATAAAAGAGGAATGGGTAAGGGAATTTATTGTAGAGCAAAATCAAAAATTGGGTTATTTTAAGTGATTTTATTTAGAGCCTAGACTTGATAGACTTATTCAATACTATGGGACAACAAATGCGGGAAAGAGAAGAGAAATATATACGATTGTATAAAACTCAAGATTCAATTATTGATTTAGTTGTCAAAGAAAATTTGAGATTTTATCTCACAGGTGGAACGGCTTTGCAGAGATTTTATTTTGACTCTTATAGGTATTCTGATGATTTGGATTTTTTTCTTATGGATAATGGAACAAGCAACGCAAATTCTAAAGAATTTCAAAAATTTATAGACATCTTTATTTTAAGGGAATGTAGAATTCGTATCAAGTCGTATCGTGTGAGCAAACATAGATAAATATAACATAATATATATATACAAGTATATAATATTATATACTTATATATATTATAATAGAATATAATATCCTTATCTATGTTTTCTTATAAGCTCTGTCTTTTTAGCTTCGTTAAATTCATTACTTATTTCAAATTCTGCAATTTTTGATTTTTTACCTGTAAGCAAATGTGTTAAGTCGTGTTGTTCGCCTATATCTGTTACATCAAAATTTAGCACACAAGTAGAGAGCCAAGATAGCTGTTTATTAAGTTTTCTAACTAATTTTGTTATTTCTCTTTCATTCATAGGTTCTTTAGAAATATAACCTGAATATTGCCTATGCTCAAAACCATTTTCAATCATAAATATTTTGATTTGACTATAAGCTTCCGCAGTGCTATTAAAATGCTTTTTAAGTTCATTTGTAGATAAATCAAAGTTTAGGGCTTTACGATTCTTCATTGCCAAACGCCCATATCATCGCCAATAAGAGTCTCGTTCCCCTCTTTTTCACTTATCCAATCCCATTCTTTAACATTCAAAGTGAACCATTTGCAATCAATAAGATTGTTATATACAAATATGCCTAAACACGCCAAGTCTTTATCATTGCCTTTGCAATGATAGGTGTGTTTATCTATCTTTATAAGTCCAGATTCTTTAGCCAATTCATCAATAATCTCATACATTCTATCTAAGTCGTATTTGTTTTCTTTTAGAATCTTTTCTTCATCTAATACAATTCTAGTGCCTAATAATGAGCGTCTTTGTGTGTGTTGTGTAGATACAGCTGTCATTTGAAACTCCTTTGATGTAAGAGATTTTTATCATTATAACATTTATTTGATATATATAATATAAGATAGATAAATATAGCAAAGTATATAATATTATATGTTCTACTATAATATTATATATTATCTATGCCTTTTAATATGTTTTTTTCTTGTGTTTTCTTTACAAGATTTTTATGTGCCTGTTGTGCTTCAGTGATAGACAATCCTTTTGTATCAATTCCTAGAATCTCATCATAAAAGTCTAAAAGTTTCCGCAGAGCTTCACGCTCTTTTTCTTTCATAGCTCCATATTTGCGTGGCTCTATGCGTTCTCTTTTGCTGATGCGTTTGTCTTGTCCCCACTCCATTTGTAGAATCTCGGCAACTTCGGTTTGGATTTGTCGCAGAGCTTTAGGTTTTTGCAATTCTGCACGAAATAAGCTCTTGCCACTTTCTTTATCAAGCGTTATAAACTCCAAATGGGCGTGATGATTGATAACTTTCTCTCCATTATCATCAATATGCCCTTCATCTCTATGTATGGCGATTTGGTAGCATTGGAATCCATACTTAGTTTCAAAATGCTTTGCAAGTCCTTCTAAATCTTGCATTGTGGTATCAGGCTTGATATTGCAAACTGCACTACTCCACTCGTAACTTTTAGCTTTGAAATTTGGAGTCCGTTTTTTTTGGGGGGGGGGGGGTTTGTGCGATTATAGGCTTCTATGGCATTTTGTATTAACTCTTGTTTGATTTTTAGGGCTTCATAGCCTTTGCGATTGTAGGATAATTCCGTTCCTATTGCATAATTAGGGCGTATATTTGCGTTATGGAATACTTGAAAATCTTTTGACTTTTTAAAATTTATGCTTGAAATATGGCTCATACCTAATCCTTATATGTTTTGTCTTCATAACAAGAATATTGTGTTTCATACATTAATAACAACTCCCTTTTCAGTTATAAAATATCGTGTTTCATAAGATTATATTCATACTCCAGCCAAAGTGCAAAGCCATTTTTATAATATACGGAGCTAGATTTTGTTAATTCTAATGCAGAATTAATGCCACAGAATTTTGTTTTATTTGACATCTATTCTTTGTATGTATCAAGATTTAGTGTTTTCTTAATGTCTTCTGTCTTAAAGTAAATTTCATCATCTACTATTGCAATAAGTATATTATATGCTCCATAATTGATATTTTTATATTCTTTCTTAAAACTTTTCATTTTTTTTCCTTATGCAAAAAACAAAAGCTTATATTTCGCACAAATCCATAGAGTTAATAAAAAGCTTAAAAGTCCAAAGAGATTAAAAATCATTCCAATTTTAAATCCACCTTGCTGATTTTTTGAAACTTTTTTGGTTAAAAGTTCTCTTTTTGTTTCTTCAATCATTTCTTGTTGCAGGGCTTTAAAATCAGATTCTAATAGTGTTTTCAAGAATTTTTCATAATTACTACTTTCTTGTTCTTCACTAATTTCTGCTAAGGCAAAGCTCATATTTGCAGTATTATCAATATGTCGTTTAAGATTTTCATTCATAGTATTGAGATTATTTGTGTTCTTTGTTTTTAGAATCTTAATGTGCTGTGCATTAACAAGTGTGTCTTCCTTAAGCTCTTTGACTTCCTTTTGTAAATCAAGTGTGAGTTTTGTTAAGTCGCTATTAAGTTTTTCTATTTTGTCTTTATATTCTTGTTCCATTTTAAACTCCTTGTTTGATTTTAATCATCTTCTTTTCTTTATTTTTGCAATGTGAGATTGATTATTTTCATTCTCATCTTGCAAATTGTCATAATATTCTTTTACAAGTGGATTTTTAAATTCCATTCTTTCGTTAAGTCTTGTTTCCTTAGCTAGTTTTTGATTTAACAACAGGTTCTATTTTAATGCGTTCAATTCTTAATCCGTAAGGATTAATATCGCTTGATTTGTTTAGGTCAAAACTTCCCTCACTGATAATTTTAAAATTACCATTTTGTTGTTTGTAATTATTTTCGCTAAGAATATAACTTTGTGCTACAACTTTAATGATAATTTCAGTGCTAAATTTATTGCCTGTATATTCGTATTTTTCTACACTATAATCTTTGATGGCAATATATTCAGGCAGTTTGTCTTGTGCGGTAACAGAGATTAACCATTGAACATAAGCTCTTAAATCTCCAACTGCCACTTGATTAATTTTAATGCCCTTTTCTTCATCTTCTTTATAATCCATAAAATTTGTAAGAATATTTCTAATTTGTGGAACATTATCCATTACTTCCCCATAATCTTTAAATTGTGGGGCTTGAAAATTATTCGTTAGTTGCGAACGAGACACAATAAGATTATTGACATAAGTGCTTATGGCAAATTGTTTTAAATATTCGGCTTTTAATGGCTCTTTTGTTACTTTAATTGCTCTTCCATCGCTTGTTGTTAAAACAACTTTTGAGTTGTTTTCTAAGACTACTTGCTCTAAATCATTCATTTTTGTGCTGATATGATTTAGCTCATACGCAAAAATCAGTATAGCAATACCTAAGAATGAAGCGATATATTTCCAATTTTTCCCAAAAAATTGTTCGCAGTGAAAATTGAGCGATTCTTTATGTGGGTCTTTTTCTACTGCATTTTTTTTAAGTTTTTCATTTTGCTTTTTATTTTTGTCTTTAGATTTTTCTTCAACATTATTTTTGTTAGTTATTGCTTCATTTTGTATAGTCTCTTCTTGTGGAGAGATGGTAGCTATTTCTTTGTTTTCAATTTCATTCATTTTTTACCCTTTTAATTGCTATTTACAATGCGATTAGCTTCTTCTCTCACTTTTTTCTCATCAAATGTTTGGGATAAAATTACCTCTTTATCAATAAGTAATTTTGCGAGGTTATATTTTCTCTCCCACTTTTCTTCAATTTGTGAAATTAATGCTACTTCTTGTGCTTGTTGTCTTCTTATTTGTGCGATAGCTCCAGGTTGCAAGTCTTTTCTTAAAAGTTTGACATAATCTTGTGTAGGAATTGCAATTTTTTATAATCACTTATAGCCAATGCGTTGCCTATTTCTGCAATTTTTGCATTGTTGTAATCACTTTTAAGTTGATTTGATAATTTTTTCATATCTTCTTTATTGTTTTTACTCAATTTTGCACGAGCTAAAGAAGCACTTTGGCTCGGATTAGCATTTTTGATAATAGTTCTATAGTTTTTAATGCCATCGTCTATGCCTTTACGATAATCATTCATACTGCTTGGTGCTTTAATATCTTCCATATTGATTGATTTTATATCTGTTTTAGCTCCATAACTTTTTGTATAATCCATAAACAATTCTAGCTCTTTCATCTTTCCATCTTTAAGCATTTTGCTTATGGTGCTATCATCTTTCAAAAGATTGTTAATATCCCATTTAGAATCAAAATCTGCCACAGATATTCCACTTGCAAATTTTGCATTATAATCAGTAGTTTTTTCTCCATTTTGAAGCACAGCCCATTCAGTAAAGTTATTTGCTTGTCTGCTTACATAGTCTTTAAATTCTTTTTGTTTGGCTTCACACAGACTTTGGAATCCACTTATGCCTTTATTCATAGTGCCACTTCCTCCGACAAGAGAGCATATATTAACTTTAATTTCATCAAGTTTTGAAGCCATAGCATATACATCAGTTGTATCTATACCTAAGTCTATATCAAGTTTTAAATCAGTTTCATAACAAGCGTTTATGAAATTTAAGGAATTGCTAAAAATATTTGAAAATTGAGAGTCTAGTTTTCCTAGAACAGAATCTAAAACTCCTCCTAAAGCTCCATCTACAATATTTCCTATATTTCCTCCCCCTATAATGTCTCCCAATCCACGAGTGTTACTTGCTTGTTGGCTTATTGCTTGATTGTTTTGTGGGGTTTGTGCTTGTTGATTTTGATATTGCTTTTCAAGAGCTTCCCTTGCTTCCCTATTTGCCTGTTCTTGCAATTCTTTTGCTTTTAGCTCCATTATCTTTTGTTGAGCTTTTTCTTGTTGTTCTTTAGCAAGTTCGGCTTGAGATTTTATCTCCATTCCAAATAAACTAAAAGCATTAGCATTGTTTAATCCTATTAATGCAACAATGAAAGTTGCTAGAAGTGTTTTTTGTTTCATCATTTTCTCCTTAATGTTGATTTTTGAGATTGAGTTTCTACTCTTTGTGTAGTATCTTGTGTTTGTGTATTCTCTTGTGTGTTGTCTTTATTTATATCTTTATCTATATCACTTGCTTTTGGCATAGCATTGAGTGTTTTTTGATTTTCTTTGGCCAGAGATATTTGTTCTTCTAATGAGAGATTAGAAATAGAATCTTGTGTAATAAAATGTGTATGAGAAGTATTTTGATTAGGAATCATATATGTTTCTTCATCATTGTTGGGAGATTGTGGTATAATGGTGTGGTTAGCGGAAGTGCGAAAATCGGAGTCGTTAAATAACGGAGGCGGAGCTGACTTTGTCCGCCCATTTTCGCTATATCTTACCCTTTGATTTGATTCTGTTCTTGAATGAGCTGTTAGCAATCTATTGATTTCCTTATTGTCTTTAACATATTCTCTGCTTCCATATAGTAAAATATTTTCATCATTTGCTTTAACTTTCCAAGTATAGTCTTTATGTTCCGTAATTGTATTCCGCTTCCACATTCTTAGCCACTTTAGGATAAGAGAGCATTTCTTCTGTGGTTACCATTCCCCTTAATGCAGGATTATTAAGGTGTTTGTGGATTTCTTTTTCCATAAACTCTCTATCTACAACCACATTTCCCACATTGCTTCTTACAAGTGCTAGGCTTATCATTCTCTAGCACTTTATACATCTTGCTACTTTCTTTTTTAGAATCTCTATCCCACGCAATATCTTTGAGATTTTGCAATGTTTTCTTTGTAGAATCTAAACTTAGTTGTAAATTTCTTATGCTTTTTTGTATATCTTCTAATTGAGATTCTAAAATTGCAATTTCTTATTGTCTATCCTATCTACCGCTTTGTTTTTGTTGTCTAGTGTTTTATCTTATAAATCTCGCGGTAAATCTTGCGGCGGCAGGTCGCAAAGTCCAAAATCAGTAAGACCAAAATTAAAATAGTAACATTCAGCAATTTGGGCTACCTTTTCTTTAAGCAACATTTTAAAGTTGTAAAAAAGATAATCATCATTCATAAGATGATACAGCGAAAACAATAAAAGTTTTTTATCCATACTCATAGAAGAAGGACTCAAAGATTCTAGCTCTCTCCTAAAATCACTAGATAAAATATCATTAACTTTTAGCAGTGTATTGCCCAACAAATTGCACTTATCTTCAAATGTTTTATTCTTAATCTCGCTCATTGTTAGCCCCTTTTTGTTTTTGAGATTCAATCAATCCTTTGCCTTTTTCAAGTCCTTTGTTTGTCAGCTCACTTGTTTTTTCTTTAACCTTATCTAGCATTCTGCTTTTTTTCAATGGCTTCTTTTGCTTCAATGCCCTTTTCTTTCAATTTAGAAAACGCAGAGCCAAATGAAAAGCCATTTGTTGTTTGCTTTTGATTTTCATCAGCATAACTTTTAAAGTCATTTAGGGCATTAAAATTCTGCTTTGACTCAACCACACTCTGTGAAGTGTTACTATCGCCATCTTGTGTCTCTAGCTCTGCCATTATTCGTATCCAATTGGCTTCAATCTCACTAATTTTAGTCCCTTCTTAAACTTCTATATGCTAGAATATGACAAGTCTATACCCGTTTTTATACTCGGTTTTAGTCCCTTCTTAAACTTCTATATGCTAGAATATAGAGATGAAAAAGCAAAAAACTGCCACAGTTTTAGTCCCTTCTTAAACTTCTATATGCTAGAATTGGTATAATATAAAGGGTGTAGCGAAATACTGTTTTAGTCCCTTCTTAAACTTCTATATGCTAGAATTTTACGCAGTTACGATGATAATGGGTATCTGTTTTAGTCCCTTCTTAAACTTCTATATGCTAGAATTGGAATACTCGCTATAGAGATGAGGATCTTGTTTTAGTCCCTTCTTAAACTTCTATATGCTAGAATATGACAAGTCTATACCCGTTTTTATACTCGGTTTTAGTCCCTTCTTAAACTTCTATATGCTAGAATATAGAGATGAAAAAGCAAAAAACTGCCACAGTTTTAGTCCCTTCTTAAACTTCTATATGCTAGAATTCTAGCACAATTTAACAAGTTTAACCGCAAGTTTTAGTCCCTTCTTAAACTTCTATATGCTAGAATTAAAGGCTTTGCCAATGAAATGCTAAAGAAGTTTTAGTCCCTTCTTAAACTTCTATATGCTAGAATACACTTGATTTAGAAACTTTAAAAGATGACGTTTTAGTCCCTTCTTAAACTTCTATATGCTAGAATAGCGTCCATTCCGTCTTCCAATCTTTGCTTGTTTTAGTCCCTTCTTAAACTTCTATATGCTAGAATAAGAGCATTTTACAAGCAATATTATGTAGAGTTTTAGTCCCTTCTTAAACTTCTATATGCTAGAATCTAAATCACTTCTTGCCTACGAGATTCTTCGTTTTAGTCCCTTCTTAAACTTCTATATGCTAGAATCTAAATCACTTCTTGCCTACGAGATTCTTCGTTTTAGTCCCTTCTTAAACTTCTATATGCTAGAATCAAACACGCTAGGTATCTAAATAGTGCTAAGTTTTAGTCCCTTCTTAAACTTCTATATGCTAGAATAGGCTCTCTGTTGGTGCCTATAGATAGGGATTTCAAAGGATTTTAAGCTGGAAATTACCTGAAATCCTTTATAATTCGCGACATAGAAGTTTAAGAAGGGACTAAAATAAGGGAGTAAGGGGTCTTCCGCAGGGTAAATCATATCCCTATCAAAACCCTAGAATTCAAATAGGCTTGGTTGCCTATTTTTGATTTTTTGTTTTGGTTGTGTAGTAGTTGTATTCAATTCTTCTTGTTTTTGATACTCCATACCATAGCGGTAATCACCCGCATTTTCGTCAAAGTCAAATAGCACAAGATTTTTATCTTCATTAACATTCTCATTAAATGATGGGTTTCCTAATAATATTTCTATATTGTCGAATTGTCTTTCTGTGATGATAAGTGCGCGGACATTACCATAAGGTGGAAGCACCTTTTTTACAACATTTAGAGAGCTTTTTGCCGAGCTTAACCCTTTGCATATTTTCATATACACGCTAAATTGCATCATAAAAAAGCCAAGCTTGATGAGTTCATTTCGAAATCTTGTAGCTTGTTTTTGTTCTTTTTTTGTTTTTGTTGGCACATCAAACATTAAGAGTATGCGCATAAATTTATCTTCAACTTTCAAAACTTACAACCATTAATGTTTGATCTCCCAATAACGCCGATCTAAAACTTTGAATATAGCGTCCAATGGCTCGGCTCAAAGGATGTTTTTGGCCATCTATTAAGGCTGCTTGTTGTAAAATATTAATAAGCTCTCGTTTGTCGTTTGGCCGTAAGGTTGCTTCTTTATCTAGCGTATTCAGTTTAAGCACACATAGATCTACCCACGGGCGAAATACTTCTATTAAATCATCACAAAGATTAAAACTATTATACATATTGTCGTGTTTAATTCCTAGCCAAGTAATAAGCCCACTGATACAGACATTTCGCACGATACAAGCCCTAAGAATCGCATAGCCATAGTTAAGTGCAGAATTGATAAAGTTTATTTCATCTCTGTGAAATTCTTTGCCAAATAAGGCCTTAAAATATATTGCTGCTGCAACTGCCTCTAAATTTCTAGAATCCCCCAGTGAAACATTTTTAGCAAAACTTAAGAGTTCATCGCTTTCTTTAGATTTGTGGTGTAATTTTAAGATACGGGCTTGATTTGTAATTTTATTTTTAACGATTTTTTGCCATACAATCGCTTTTTTATGAGTGCTGACCATCATTTGTTCCTTGGCAATTTTAGCGTGCTGAAAATGCCCCAAATATGAGTGCATAATGCCATTGATATGATGACTTTCATCACAAGTCAAAAGAACGATATTGTGTTTTGCAAAGGCACTTAATAAGGCGGAAGTAATAAGAATTTGTGGAGATTCTAAAATCACAAAATGAATATCTTTGAGAAAAAGTTTTGCCTCTTTATTTGTTTGCTTTAGCACCAAGTGATTTGCCTGCAAACTAAGCTTTGCTTCAGAGCTAACCAAGACACTTCTAAAGGCTTCATCAAAACTCATTTTATTTCTTTGCTTTAGAGGCAAGAGATATGTTTTCGCGTGGGTATGATTGTGTGCGTTTTACTTCACCTAAAACTGAGACTTGCCATTTTTCAAAAACTTGCAAGTTTTGGATTCCAATACTTTTGCCAGATACATCTTCTTGCGTGGCATTGCTAAAAAGTAGCTTCTGGTTCTTTGTGAGTGTAGAGAAGTTATTATCGTGTTTTGCTACACTAATTTGTGCAATACTAGAATTAAAACTCATAAAGTAGCATAACTCAGGCTCCGCCATTTCTTTCTTTTGCACCAAAAGCAAATCATCTTTATAGAGTGAAAATATAAATTCATAGCTAGAATCCATCTCTAGCCAATCTTTAATCACACCATTTTTATCCTTGCCAACAACTACTGCCTTATTTGGCAAAATCCCTAGCGCGAAGTCCATTGTATAAACAGGCACGCCGTAGAATTTCCCGCTACTTTTATGTCTAAAAATATCCACCCGCACCATCGCGCCATTGCTTACAATCTTTGCGCCAACTTTTCTCATCTTACCTAGGGCTAATGCCCTTTCCACGCCCTTTGTCCCACCATAGTTTTTAAGCAGTTTGGGGTCATTTGGCGAGTAGAAGGTAGCCTCGTGCAATGCCCCTCTCACTCTTTTTCTTGGTGGTTTGGAAACAAAGACAGATTCTACTTTTTCTAGCACGCTTGCGCGGAAATTTTCGCCGCTTGGGAGTTGGATAAAAGCTCGTTGTTTTTTATACTCCTGCTTACTTAGAGTGTGGGCATAGTAGGCGGCTTTGCTTGTCTCTTGCGTCTTTTTGAAATCGCTAAAAGCCTTTATCACACTATCATTCATAAAGCCAATAATCACCGCATCAAGAGCGTGGTGTAAGTGATTATCCCTATCTTTGCTAGCAAAGCCTAGATAATATCTCATCGTGCTAGTAAGCGCACCATTGACAATGGCAATGTGCTTTTTGCTCCCCTTTTGCCCCTTGCCAAGCGTGGTGTTCTCACTCTCAACTAGGGGCAAAAACTCCAAATATGTTTCAGTATAATCTGCTACAAGGCGTGCGATATAGCTTGTGTCATTAAGGTTACGGAGCTTAAATCCTGCTTCCTTATCGTTAAAGGCTGTGTTTAGGATTCTACGGCGTTTTTTGTGTGGGAGCTTTTGGGCTAGGGTTGTGATAACTCCCCACTTGGCAGAGTCTGTTCCAAAGGCTTCAAAAGGCGTGCGGTTGCCCTTTTCTTGGTTTGCTTTTGTAAGGACTAGACACTTATTCATATAGCTATCATCAAAGCTACGCGAGTAGGGATAGATATGATCCACTTGCAATGCGGTGGGATCTTGCAAGTAGGAGATTGTGATTTTTGCCCCACTATATAGACACAACCCTCCTTGCTCTTGCCAAAGCTTTAGCTTTAAGAGATTGGTGCTACTTGGCTCAAGCCCTAACTCTTGGCATTTCTTGTGGGCAGCTTGATTAGCGGCGTAATTATCTTTCTGCTCTTTTTCATACTTTTGTCGCTCTGTGCTACTTAGCTTGGCTTCTCTGGCGTATTCTATGTGGATTTTATGGGGGCTACCATATTGCTTAAGCAGCGCGTTTAGCACCTTTCTATACTCGGCTAATGCCCTTGCTACAACGGGGTTTGAGAGATATGGTTCAAACTCATTAAGCGGTGGGAGCATCTGCCCTTTTAAAGTATCTTTGCTTAGAGCTTTTAACCCTGCTTTTTCTACAGACTCATCATAGTCCAAGCACTGCTCTCCATTATCTCCACGCATAAAGGGTAGAATCTGTTTCAAGGCTTGAAGGCTTAGATTGATATGTGCAGAAAAGCTAAGATTACTTAAGGCTTCTCTTTGCTCTTTTGTGAGCGCATAAGATTCTAGCTTCTCGTTTAATTTCACACGATCTTTAATCAATGCAATATGCTCTGCTATCTCATCTAGCTGTGATCTTGCAAGTGTGGTAAAACTCTCTCCTAGGGCTTTTTTGAATCCTTTCAATTGTTTAAATTCTAAGAATTTTACCTTTTCTGCTTCTTTTATCTCTCTACTATAATCTAGTCTAGGATCTTTAAATCTTAAACGCTCATCTAGTCTTATTATTTCTCGTAGCTCTTTGTAGCTTATTTCGCCCTTTTTGAGTGTGGATTCTACGATTTGTAAAATTATCGCTCTATTGTATATTTCACCACTTTCTTTTGAGAGATTTATAAGAGTATTGATAGTGCGAGATAGAGCGATAAACTCTATTGCACTAAGCGAGTCTTTTGGTGTGCGTTTTTCCCCAGCGATGAAACAGCAATTTCCAACTTTATCAGCAAAGCTTTTTAATGGGCGTTGTTCAAAAATCTTTGTTAGCAATTTATTTTCAAAATCTTGTTTTAAACTGAATCCAAACTGCCTTTGTGCATTCAATATGCTCTCAAGTTCCTCTTTTAGCATATCTTGTGCTACGCAATGCTCGTAATTTCCAGCCTTGTTTCGCACATTGATAAATTCTGTTGCACCGTTATTTTGTGAGATTCTGCTTTGTTGGAAAAATTCTCTATATAGATATTCTCCAACACTCCTATAACCCTTTTCTGCTAGAGTCTTGCGATTAAATTCTATTGCCTTTTTAACCTTGCCAGATTCTGTGTCTTTGCTGTCTTTGGCGTGTTTATTACCATAGCCACGGTGCTTTGCAATGTGTAAAATCACACGCACCAAATCTTTAGAATCTAGCTTTTGACTTAGGGCAAGTGTGCGTAGCTCATAAGGGGATTTCAAAGGGTTAGCTTTAGAAGCAGTGTAGGCTTTTGGCAATTCACCATCATTACTCAAATAATCTTCTAATTGCAATCCAAATTCTTTACAAAGTAATTGTTTTATGGTGTTTAATCTCCCTCTCCTCCTAGCTAATCTTTTTCGCACTCCTCGTGCCTCTCGCCTAGGCAAAGCTAGGGAGGCTCCATTTTTTGGATTTTCTGCTTTGGTAAAGATTCTAATACCACAATCTTGTAGCACTTCATTTTCTATAAACGCCCAGCCAATGCTCGCTACACCGATGTCAAAGCTATATATTTTCATACACACACCTCTTTATTACTTGTCGTATATGATAACAACTTTTATTGAAAATTTTATTAAATAGGTGCTAATTTTCGTTGTATTCATATGCACTTCTACACTTCATTTTTTCTTTAAGATTCCTAATAGAATACAATGTTATAATCACACTCGCAAAGGGGGAAGGTGGCAGTTGTCGTCCTCCCCTTTGTTTCTTTTGTAAATTTCACAAAGGATTAACTATGTTTGGCACACGATTTGAATTAGATGAAGAAAAGATTCTAAGAGAGGACATCTATGACTTAGATGAAATGTATGCAAAGATAGAAGAGTTGGCTACTAAAAGAGCAGGGCTTACAAAAGTATCTAAAAATCATTATGAGTTTAGAGGAGAGAAAAACGCACAGGCACATTTGGGGATTTTAGTATTTAATTGTCTAAAACATTGCGATTGGTTTGCTAAGAATGTTAAAAGTTGGGATTGGCTAGGCGATAGCAATAATCCAAACTATGTGGGCGATTTGATTGCACTCTTTCAAAAAGATAAAGACAATGAAATTTGGCAAAATAGACATAAAAAACTTAAAACCATAGCCTTTGATTTAGATACTAAAGCTCTGCAAGAGTATTACACTGAAAGTGATTGGCATAATGCCTATAATGATATAGGAAGTTTTCTTGCAAAGTATGATTTTATGCGTATGCAGGGTTCAGTCTATGATTCTACTACGAAATTTAGCGATGATGAATTAGGGGACTTGATTGAAAAAATGGGCAGACAACTCACTTGGCTACCTCATTGTGTTAAAAGCATACGAGGCTATGACCAGCCTGTAATGATTGATTATACTTTACAGCTCAAAGATAGCATTACACAGGATTTAACTTTAACAAATAACAAAAGCAAGAATACAGATTCTATAAAAATACGCAAAAGATGATAAATTCAATTACTCATTGCTTCTGCATTTGTGTTTGTTGCATAACTTAATCCTAGTTTTTTAACAATTTCATTAGTCTTTTTAAAAAATAGTCTTTTGCTAACATATTGAACTAATGGAATTTTTTCGCTACTCATTCCTTGATAAGTCGTTTTTTTACCAAGTGCCATTAAAGAAGTTTCCGTTTGTGCTATGGCTCTATGTAGTTTGCCATTAGCAAATATCATCATCTCGCCATTATTCATATTTACTACTTCATTATGTTCTATGGCTTCTTTCTCTTCTATTCTAAAAGTATCTTCTGTCGCTCCAGAACCTTTAGCTCCATCACGCCTTTTAAGATAGTCTCTGCTCATTGTTTTAATTTTTTCAACCATTTTTGCATAAAATTCTGTTGTTTCAGGGTGCATATTTTTCATTAATAGTAACATCAATGATTTCTTTTCTTTCATAATCATTTTTTGCAACAACATCAATTTGTGCGGGACTTTGAAAAAATGGAACAACGCTAATACCCAAACTTCTACTTTTAGATTCTAATCTTCCAAATCCCTCAATAACATAGCTTCCCAACTCATCACAAAAACAAGCAAAAGGAATTTTAGATTCTTTTGCAAATTTTGCTTTTTGGGCGGCGACTCCTTTAATAAGTCCTAGCAACAATCTTCCAAGCTCTTTTGGAGTAGTATCAGAATCCATTGTAGGCAATGTTACAAATATAATTTTATTTCTTTGTGTAGCTTCCCATAAAGAAATATCAGGGTTTGGAGCGTTAAAAATCCTACCATAGTCTGAGCTTAAATTTGTCAAAACATTTCTCCAAGCTCCAACGCATACAGAAACATCATAAATGCCTTGCCCCTCTCCACTTGTTTTTTTAATCATTTCATCTACCCATTTTTTATTTTCTTTATCTCCTTGTAAAAAATCATTTATATCCACTTCAATGGTAGAACTTACATATTTAACAAAATCCATTATTCCAACATTATATCTTGCTAAATGTTTATATTCTATTGCAGTTTTTACTAGCGTTACAAGACTCATCATATTTGTAAGTGATGAAAAGTCAAAAACAAAGTCTTTTTCATTATCTCTTTTATACACCATAAGTTTGAGGATACATTTCATAAATTCTTTTTGTTTTTCTTTCCATTCGTTTTCTTCTCCTATCAATAAAGCAATAAGAATTTCATATATACTTAACGCCCCTCCGCTCAATAATGGATTGATTGTGTGAGTATTATCCATATCTAAAAAATTAAGATATACAAAATCATCTTCTCTCCCCACACTTGCAACTACTCCATATATTTCCTTTGCAAACTCATCTGTCCCCTTACCATCAATAATAAAACAACCTCCGCCCAATACGGCATATTGTTCTATCAATCCTTTCATTAGAACTGATTTTCCTGCTCCAATGGTTGCCATTACAAGAAAGTGCCGTTTCATTGTTTCTGCATTTATAAGCAAAGGACGAGTTTTATTGTTTTTTACTCTACCACTTTTAACAGCGTCTCCATAAAACTTTTTCACTTCATATCCAAGTGAAAGTAAATACTCTTTATCTGCTTCATTTGGAATAACAGCTTCTTTTGTATCTTTTGTTTCGCTTACAAAATAAAGTCCTATCATTATTCCTGCATATATGACTCCTAGCATATAGAGTCCTATGGCAATATTTTCTCCAATAGTAAAAAAAGAAGTTAAGAAAGCAAGAATACAGCCTAAAATTCCACCAAATAAAATTAATTTTTGCAAAACCTCTTCTTCTTGTAAAAAAATACAAAGATTATTTTGGTATGGTTTGTATAAATTAACTTTTGCAGATTCAATTTTCATTCTAGTTTGCCTTTATATTGTTATTTATGCTTTGTAACTCGTTGTTTTGTTTAAGCAAAAAGCTTTTTTTCAAAGCCAAAATTGATTCGGCCTCTTTTGCTCTCTTTAAGTTTTTTAATAGTGTTTTGTTATTGTTTTCTATTTGCTTAATTTCACTTTTTATCGTATTGGTAATATTTCTTATTTCATTTCCAATTTCATTATCTCCTTGAGTATATTTACTATTTGTCATTTGTTCATATACATTAAGTGTTGCAAAATCAACACAGAAAACCGCATTAGCATTACTTGCAATTATTGCAATAATAAATAATATAGTAGAAAGTTTTATTTTTATCATTTAATCACTCCTTATGTCTATTTCTCGTTTTGGCATAAAAAATCTCTTTTCTAAAATCAAATCGCTCAAAGTTTTTATGCTTATCTAACTTCAAGCAATGCAAATACAAGGTATTTGCCTCTATCTCATCGCTTGTAAAATTCACATCTCTATGCCAATGACCAAATATCCAAAATTGTGGTTTTTGATGATTATCAATCAAAGCGTTTTTAATCTTTTCTAGCTTGTATGGATTCTCATCGTGAATCTTATGGTCTATATTGATAAGTTCGCTTAAAGGGCTTAAAAAGCTTTGGGGGCAAGTGTGGGTTACTACAAGCTCTATTTTTCCCTTATAGTTTTGTATATTGTGTAAAGCATTCTCAAGTTCCATTTGAGTAATGGCTTCTTGCCTCCACCAGCTTAGCCTTTCAGCCCTCCACGCCTTATCTATGCTTAAAGCTCCACCCATAGTGAAAATAGTATGTCCTATTATATTATAAATATTCCCTCTTTTGAGATGATAGCATTTATCTTTTATATATTCACCCACAATAGATTCAAATCTCTCAACTTGCTTAAGAGTGTTTAGGCGATTAAAATTCTCGTGGTTACCATCTATAAACAAAAGAGTGCAAGGCAAGGTTTGAATGCGTTCTTTTAGCTTGGCTTCTTTTTCTAGCATATCATCTTGCTTAAACACACCCGTTTCATCACTCCATAATACGCCAAAATCTCCACAGACAATAATATAATCATCTGCTTGATAACTAGGCATAAAAATCTTATCTATATCAAGGCTTCCGTGTGTATCACCAAAGAAGTAAATATTACTCATTTTTGAATCCTTTTATATACATATCTTTTTGAAGTTCAGGTGTGAAATCTGCTGAAAATGCTTTTTTGCATAGTTAAGAATCTGCGTAAGTGCGGGATTGTATTCCTCAATGCTAATTTGCACAAATCTACTAAACGCCTCAACTCTCAAAAAAATATCCTTGCCTAAAATCTAAATTTTTCTTTAAATATCTTTGCGATTCGTAAGCAAAAAGGATTCTGTTAAATATCATTTTTATTTAAAAATTCTTGCAAAATCTTTGTGATTGCTTCGCTTTCAAATTGCGCCCTAAATTGTATCTTTGCGCCAAAAATCCCACTTTTTTCCAAAAACTGCTCGGCGCGAGATATTTTTAGATTTTCTACCTTGCTTAAATCACGCAAATCTTTGCCCTTGCTCTCAATTATGCAATATATCTGCTCGCCATTTTCGCACTTCAAAACATAAGCAAAATCTGGTGTGTAGCTTATCCCACCTGCCACAGGGATTTTTAACGCATTTTTAGGAATCTTGGTGAAAACCAAAACTCTATCAACATTTTGTAAGATATTTTCTCTCTCAATAGCAGAATCATAAAACAACTCATCAAAAAGATAATTTTTTGGCGTGATTTCATCGCTAGATTCTATCCCTAAATTGCTTGATTCTATCGCCTCATAGGGTTTGCCATTTGTATCTGTGAAAGCCGTAGGGTGCAAGTTTGGCTGTGTCGCACTAGAGATTTTAGCAAAGCCCACTTCAAAGCCGCTTATCGCATTTTCAAACAAAAATCTATTAAATTCACTTTTTAGCAAAGCAATATTTCGTGCATTAAAAAATTGCGATTCAAAGCCCACAGATTCTAGCACTTCGCGTAATGTCCCCACATTTACTAAAAGTGCGTTTGCGCTCTGCTGTAAAAACTCGCTCTTACCCATTGCTTGATATTGCATACTTTTGCTATCAAGAGCATTTTCTTGTCGCAAAATTTCTTGCAAACTCGCGCTATTGTCCCTCATTTCTAGTCGTTTGGTTGTCGTGGTGATATTTGATTGCACGGCTTGATTTTTTTGCATAAATTCACGCAAAAACGATTCAAGCAATGCGCTAAATTCTCCCTCGCTTTTGATTTTATACTCTAAAATCACCTTTTGGTTGATAGTCTCCCAAAGTTCTCGTAAGATTTTGTAATTATCACGGCGGATATGTGCCTTTGTTTGTGTTTTGCCACTTTGTCGCACCTTGTCTTTTTGTAAGCTTTCTTTGTCAAAGGCGTTTGGATAAAGTTCTTTTAGCCTCAACATACCATTTTCTAAAAAATCAAACTTTTTATCGACAATCCCACTTGACACTAATTCGCTTAGCAAGTCAAACTCGGCTATTTCATACACTTCGCAGATTTTTTGCCTCATTTTTTCATCTAGCGTTTTAGCATTCTCGCTAAATATCACGCCACTTTGAGCGTTTATATCGCTTATAAGGCTTTGTGCAAAGTCTCGCTCACTATCATTGACTATATAATGCAAATAATGCGCCCCAAAATCACCATCATTCCCCACGCGCGACATATATTCATTCACAGGCAGCCTAAGCCCACGCCCAACCTCTTGGAGTTTGCTTATCTCGCTTCCGCTAGAACGCAGCTTGCATATCACAAAGACATTTGGATTGTCCCAGCCCTCACGCAAAGTCCATTTAGAAAAGATAAAACGCCTTATATTCTCGCAGCTTAACAGCTTTTCTTTGTCGTGTAAAATTTCATTTATCTCACTTACGACATACTCTTCTTTATTTGAGTTATCTTTGGAAAAATACCCGCCGCTAATGCCTCGCAAATCACGCAATGACTTTTCTAAATACTCCTTATAAAACCCACTCGCCTCTTTTAAGTTCTCACGCATTAAATTCTCGGCGATTTTTTCAAACTCGATTCGCAAAAACTCCCTTGTAGCGTCATCACTGCGGTAACTTTCAATATCCTCGATGAAAAACAGCGTTAAAGGTTTGATTTTCGTTTGGCTTTGCATTAGCCTTTTTTCTAACTCAAAGTGCTTTTTAAGCGCAGTTTGTAGCATTTGCGTTTGCATTTGTGGCAAATACGCATTTAGGTTAATCCTATCGCCCTTTTTTAGCTCGTTGTTATCGTCTTGATTGTTGAGTTTAAATTTTGTGATTGCGTTTGTTTTTTTGGTTTTTATCTCCACGCACAAATGCGCTAAATTTTCATCTATCACGCCCAAACTCTCACCAGCATTTAAGCTCACTTGCCTAAGCGCTCCGCTTTTGCCCTGCTCTTTGAGTTCAAATTTGGCTTGATTGTTTTCTATGCCGCTAAATTCTACCCATTTGTGCTTTTCGCTACCTTGTGCTTCGCAGACACTGATTTCCACGCCTTTGACGAGATTGTCATTAAACGCACTAATGGCGTTGAGTTGGTAGATAAGATTGTGATATTTATTTCCTCGTCCGTCCTCTTTAAATGTCGCGCCATAGCGAAAAATCATCTGCGGATTTATGGCTTTTTCTGTTTTATTTACAATCTTCGCCCACGCCTTATTTGTTTCATCAAACCTATGCGGCTCATCTACAATGCACACGGCATTTACCGCATTAAGCGCGTCATAAGGATTGCTAAATTCATCACACAAGTTTTGTTCATAATCCTCATTCATCGAAGTCGCCGTAAGCATTTGGGCGTTTATGATTAAAAAATGCACCTCTTTTGGATTGTCATTTTCTATAAAATCACGCAACCCATTTGGCATTAGCTTTCTGCCTTTTTTGCCAGCTTGTTTTTTAGCTTCGATTGCATTAGCGATGATTTCAAGCTCAAATTCACTTTTAAAATGCTCTCTTGTGGCAACGGCTTGTAA
Organism: Helicobacter cinaedi PAGU611; assembly: GCF_000284635.1. Classification (NCBI taxonomy): domain Bacteria; kingdom Pseudomonadati; phylum Campylobacterota; class Epsilonproteobacteria; order Campylobacterales; family Helicobacteraceae; genus Helicobacter; species Helicobacter cinaedi. The sequence continues at coordinate 1,358,747 of NC_017761.1, forward strand.
AAAGTTAAGCGTGTTGGCTTTTATGGCTAGGCTTGGGACGATGATGATAAATTTTCGCAACCCAAATTCCTTACACAACTCTAATGCCATTTTAGTGTAGGTGTAAGTTTTTCCCGTCCCTGTCTCCATACATATATCAAACACCCTTGTAAGCGTGTGCAAAGAATTTATATTCTCTCGTTTTTGCAACTCTCTTAAATTTGCGCTTAAATTTAAGTCGTTAATGCTTATCTTTGGGTTAAAACTTTTGTTTAAACTTGCTTCTACGCTCGCACCTTTTAAGGCTAACAAAACACAATCTATCGCCTTGCTTTGGTGTGGCAAATTTCTCTCATAACTAAATCCCATTAAGCAAACCTCGCTCGCACAAGGATTTTAAGCTCTTTTTTGTTGCTGTAAGATTTGATTCCCTCTTCTATTTCGCGGATTCTAGCACTTTCAAAGGCGTCGTTAAGATAACTTATCTCTTTTATCACAAAGTCTTTTTGCGCGTCAATGAGTGAGATTAGTTTTTGCAAATGTTTCATTTCAAAGCCACTGTTGAGTAAATACAGCTTTTCCCCTGCCCTTATCGCTTTGTATCCGCCCAAATCGATTGTTTGATTTTCTACACTCAAGGGCGTGGAGTCTTGGAGTCTAAAACTTTCTAACAACGCGTTTTTATCAACTTCTTTAAACAAAGCACCATTTTGTGAGTCAAAATCATTTTCACGCAATTCATAGATTTTAAATCCTAAATCCAAATTTGAATTTTGCGCGATTTTTGCGCTTGCGCGTTTAATGCGCTCTTTGGTAATGTCAAAAATCGTAGGATTTTCGCTTCCTAGCTCATTTTTACAAAACTCATAAGCCGTTTTTGATTTGCTTTTGTCGATAACTTCATCTAACTGCACCAAAATAAACTCTCTATTGCCATTATCCTCTGCGTTTAATTCCATAACCGCTTGGGCAGTCGTTCCGCTTCCTGCAAAAAAGTCTAAAATAATATCGTTTGAATTTGGCGTGGTTGAAAGTTGCAATAAGGTTTTTATTAAATTTGTCGGTTTTGGAGTATCAAAAATTTTTTGATTATTAAATAAATTCAAAATCTCTTTCGTTGCGTCTGTTGTAGTTCCATAGCCAGTAAAAATTGTTCTAGTTTTTATGATTTTTTCCTTATCTTTTACTTCGTCAAAATAAATTACTTCATAAGGCGTTAATCTTCCTTTGCTATTTTCTTGCCAATAAATATATTCGCTATCTAAATTTTCAGGTTTTTTACGCCAACGCCCTTTTTCTCCGTTCGGGGCGATAGGGTAAAAGTCGTTTCCATTTGGATCTTTAATAGGGTAATAAAGGCTCGGGGCATCTTCCATTAACGCTCCTATTCCCCATTTTTCTAATTTAGAAATTATTGCTTTTTTACCATTTATAATTTTATTAAATTTATTCTCGCTTAATTGTTCTTTTTTATCGTTAATTTTCCATTCATACTTTGAATAACATAAAATATATTCGTGTTCTTTTGCAAAATCTTGCGAATCTTGACCTCCGCCTTTTTTCTTTTGCCAAATAATTTGTCCAACAAAATTTTCTTCCCCAAAAATTTCATCGCATAAAAGTTTTAAATTTGCCTGTTCATTATCGTCAATGCTGATGAAAATCACGCCGTCATCGTGCAAAAGCTGCCTAGCGATATATAATCGCGGATACATAAAACTAAGCCACGCACTATGCGTGCTAGAATTTTTCAGCGTAAGATTAAGTATGCTGCTTGCTTCTTCAAGCTCTATATTTGCCATTTGTGCCAAACTCTGCGGCGTGAAACTTCGCTCGTCATTGTAGATAAAGTCTCCATTGCCCGTGTTGTAAGGCGGGTCGATATAAATCATCTTTACTTTGCGGTAATAAGCGTTTTTTAGGTGTTTTAGCACTTCTAAATTGTCGCCTTTGATAAGGACATTTTTAGAATTTGCATTTTGTGGCTGTGCGTTGTGCGCGCTATCTTGCGCAATCAGCGTGTGTGTAGGCAAATGACGCAAGAGTTTAGCATAAGACTTGCCAAGCCAATTTAGGCTATATGACTCTTTTGAGAGTGAAAACGCCGCTTCATTTTCTAAATCCTGCGTTGCTGTGTTTGCTTGTGCGTTAATTTCTTGCGCCAAATCCAAAATCGCCTTTTGAAGTTTGTGTGGCATTAAATCGCCGTTTTTGTCAAAGCACTGCGGAAAATGCTCTTTAAGTTTGTGGAATCTATCTAACATAATTATTTTGTCCTTCTAAAATCAAAAAATAAATCTTGCATTATAGTAGAGAGTTACTAATAAAACTTTGAATCAAGGGCAAAGCGCGGTGCAAAAATCTCACCGAAGCAAAGCGCATAAAAGCTGAGCTAGATAAGCCAATCTATAAATTTCTCAACAACATTACGCGCTATGGGAATTTTAACAACATTAGAATCTTGCAAAATTTCCCAAAATTTGGGAGCTTTGAACTAACAAAATATGGATAAAGAAAGGCTTGATATAGAGGTTTTAGACAAAAGCAAATGTGATGAGGAAGGGTTTGTGTATGTGTTTGTTGTAAATGAAAAAATATTTAAAATTGGACAATCTACGACAAATATCATTAAACGCATACAAAGTTATAATTGTGGCAAGGCTCAATATCGTAAAAACGGCACTTGCGGGACAACGAATTATTTTGTGTTGCAAAGTTTATTAAATCTAAACTTAGAAGTGTTTGTGTATGCCTTTTTCCCACAAAAGCCACGATATGAAATCTTTGGGCAAGTATTTGAGGATAGCTACCCGCCGAGCAAAAAAGTAGAAAATATCATCATCACAGATTTTATCAAAAAGCACGGCAAAAAGCCTATCGGATGCACACAGGCTTGATTTATAAACAACACAAGCAATCCCCCAAAACAAATATACACCACTCAAGCACCGATATGCGTGAAGTGAGCGATAATAGTGCGTGGATTTGATTATCACAAGTCCGCCGTATTTTAATATCAAAGACTATGCCAAAAATGGCTTTTGGGTGGAATCAATGATTATAATGCCTACATTAAAGCACTTTTAGGCGTATGGAAAGAATGTGCGCGAATCCTAAAGCCAAATGGCAAGCTATGTGTGAATGTCCCGCTAATGCCTATGCTTAAAAGGTCCTTATCTTTAATAAAACCTAACATTACATTAATGCTAGGAGGATATGTTTGCTTTTTTTCTGCAATTTCAGGCTTATAAAAATCCTCTTCTTCTTTCAAATTTTGCAATCTTTGCACTTCTTGTTTTTTGTTTTGAGAATCTTCACTTAATAGTGTCAAATCTTGTAAAGATGTTAATAATTCTTTACTGACAATGTCCTCTTTATTTGTATTGGTTTCTAAAAACTCTTTGTTAGATTGCAAATTACTCTCTTCTTGAACAAAAGAATCTTCTAATTTATATTCTTTAAAATTTTGATAAAATTTTTCATAATCTACAAAGCCATTTTGAATGCACTCTTCTGCTAGAGAAATACTTGAGATTGCTCGTTTTAACTGCTCTTTATTTTTATCATCAATATTTTGCCTCATTAAATCTATAAAAGTTTTTATATCATTGATATTATATTCATTTTTATATTTCAATACAAAAAAAGTTAAATTCTGTGCAAATTCTTTAAAATCCTCATCTTTTTTCGCCTCTGCAAACTCATTTAATAAAACGATAGCCTTTTCAATAAGCATTGTTTAGATTCTCCTTATCAATAAATAGTGGGTATTGTATTGCATAAAGAAAAGCTATACTTTAAAATAAACTTAAAAACTTTCAAATGAAAGAATTTAGAATCGGCTTGTTTCTAATTATTTTGTCCGACAAACTATATTCTTCGTCTCCTTAATCTTCTTAGCCTATATTCCATTCTTTGTTCTCTAAGTTTTGCAAGAGATTTCGTGTTATTTGTCCTCATTTCTTGAAGTTTCGCTTCAAAAGTGCTTTGCTGAACTTCAACACTCTTTACTTTTTCTAACTTTTTCTTCAGTTTTAAAAGTTTTTCATCAAAGGTATTAATGAGTTTTTCTATCTCTTCCTTGCTATTACTTTTTCTTTGTATGAATTTACGATATTTGATTTCATCTTGTAAATCACTATGTTTGGGATACCTTGCTTTTGGATTGATTTTATGCCTCTATGCAAATTAAAATGTAATCATCTCCAATGGGTGTGGAGGACAATTACCACATACCCCAAACCCATCTTGGCATAAAAGTTAGGTAAATGAGCATTGCAATCAATACATTACTCATATATTGATTGCAAGTTTAAAGTCGCCACATACATCATAATGGTCTATGAATACCTATTTTTATATTTTTCCAAAGCTTTGATAGTTAAATTCTCAAATAAAGCTTTCTCTTCCTTGATGTTGCCCTGAATGGCGACTTGGAGATATTTTATAAACATATTTTCTTCCATTTCTTCAAAAATAGGGCTATATAATTCTTTACTAATCAAACTTAAGGCTAAAAGATTAATGAGTGTTGTAGATTTTATAAGTGGAATATTGGCAATAATCTTTTCTAAATCTCTAATATCTAATTTCCCATATTGCTCGTTCAATTTTGCACTTTTTTGATTCATTTGCAATTCTCTTAAAGTTTTATCAATGGTTTTTAAAATGTTTTGATATTCAAATTCCAAAGGATTCTTTTTATCACTTTGATTTAAAAAACTATTATCTATTTTTTCCTCTATAAAAGCGTAATCGGTCTTGCTCTCAACAATCTCTTTTATATTTTCCTTTTCTTTAAAATCAAATTGAATCTTACCTCTAGGCGTTAAAAGCCCTTCATTTATTTCATCGCACTTTTCAATGTCATCAAGCTTCTCCTTGTTTCTTAAAAATTCTTCATTGATTTCTTTATAATCCACAAAACGAAATTGAACGTTTGAAATTCTAAAAATATCACCTTTATTAATAATAGTTTCAAAACCACCTTGCATTTTAGAAAAAGATTCGTTATAAAAAACAACAGCATCTTCCACAGGAGCAATAGTAAAAAATCCTTCTTCAAAACCTATTCTCAGATGTTTGCTTTGTATTTTGTTTTCTCTATCTTGGACACAAAAAGAACATTGGAAATCACTTCCTATAAACCCACCCTCTTTATCAAAAATATATGCTTTACCTCTAGTTAAAATCTCTTCTAAGTTTTCAATAATAACTCCAATTTTTTCTTCGTTATCTGCCATTGTTATTTCCTCCTATTGTAATATGTTCTACGATTTTTATCTGCGGGAGTGCATTAAGGATTTGATGAGTCTCTGAAGCACCATTAATCAATTTAAAATCAAAATATAATTTTTTATTATTATTAAAAATTACACTATACGCACCATTATTTTGATTTTCTTTTAAGAATCTATACCAAGCCCACTCGCCAATATACATTTTATGATGGCTTAAATTTAAATTGTGGTAATCAAAAGCTGTCAAATTCAAATTCGTATTATTATTAAATTGTTCTCCAATAATCTGTAGAGCAGAATTTAAAGTATGGTCATACTTCATATTATGAGAATTGTATTGTAATTCTATAGAAGAGAAATCGGCACTCAAATCTAAACTTTGTAATGTAAAATTAACTCTTATATTATCATTTGAGTTTAACATTAAGTATGAAAGGTTTTTAGTCTCTCTCATAAAATCTAAAAAATTCTTAGAAAAATTTATTTTAACATCAGATTGAGTATTTAAGGAATAAGTATTTGTCTTCTTAACTAGTACAGAATTTAAATATTTATCATAAAACCTATTAATAGTCCCATTTCTGCCAAAGAATTCTTTGAAAGAATCTATACTTAATTGCTGTGTGCTTTCATCATTAAAAGGATAAAAAGGGGCAACATCATTGATAAAGGGGGTATAAACTTCATTGAACCAAGCAGTATTAAGCAAAGAGACTCCGTGAGACTCTACGAGATTCCAAGCATATAAATGTAATTTTGCATAATATTTTTCCAATTCTGGCGGAAGCTTTTTAATATCATTAACAAACACTATAAAAGGGTCATCTTGTTCTTTTCCACGATTAAGTGCATATGCTATCTTATTTTCAACACTTTGAGTATTATTTGTGCCAAACTCTATTATCTTGGTTTGGATGTTTTTAATATCTAAACCAAGAACTTCCATAATCTTTACATCATTATTGATATTAAGACCTACTGCCGAAGCTCCAGAACTTAGAATAGAATCTTGCTCCGCAATTTTATGATAAGAACTAAAAAAATGGGTAATATTGCCAAAATGTGTTTTAATCTCATTGGCATTAAGCCCTATATTATAGGCTTCTCCAAGCAAAAAAGCATCATTTAACTTGGTATTAGTGCTAACGATTCTAATTAAAGTCGATACAGGATTATCCTTTTTAGATAGAATATCGAGCTGATTGAGTATAGATTCTTTAGAATTATATTGTTTTGGTGCAAGAGAAAGAAGTAAATCTTCCCATTTATTTTGATATTCCACTAAATACAATTTGAGTATGTCTATAGAAAGCATACCCTTATTTTCTTTTGTCAAGCCATCAGTGCTTTCAAGCATCCAAGATTCTATATTTATTATATCATCTACATTTTGATTGAGATTTTGTAAAAATCCTATCATTCCATTTTTGGTATAGATTTTATCTATGGAAGCTATTTTACTTGATTCTGCAAAAACATTAGTCGCGGCAAAGCCTAATTCTTCTTTTATTTTATAAATTTCTTTTCGTTTATCACTATTTAAAAAATTTAACAAAACATATAGTCTTTGTGGTCTTGATGTCGTTCTTTGTAGCATTTTGATTGCTAATTCAATGCTCTTTTTATCTTCATAAAAACTTTCTATATGAATCTTTTGAATAGCATCAACTCCACTTAAGAAATTCTCCCTAGAAATATTATATTTACTTAGTAATTGCCAATTTTCATTAATCCAAATTTTAAGCAAATTTTTGTTCAAATATTTTTGTTCAAATAAAGATTTATACATATACAAAGTTTTTATTAAATTATTTTTATCATTTTCATCTGTTTGTAAAATATATTCCATCTCTTTAAGTAAAGTATTTTTAAGCACATCTTCGTTCAATTTATAATAAAACTCTTGAGCATTTAAAAAACCTCTATATGATATATTCAAACTTGGATATTGCATAAGATTATTATTTGCTAAGAGTTGAGGATAGACACCCAAAATATTTTTTAAATTTGCAAGTAAATTTGCTCTTTCTTTTATACTAAACTTTTTGTAGTCTGTATCACTTAATAAAACCTGCAATGCGGTTAAAGTGCTTTCTGCCTTTTCTTTTTCTGCTTTATGCCTAGAAATAAAATAAAAGGATAAGAAATAAGTGCTTAAACTTACAATTAATACAAGCAACAATAAAGAAAACTTTTTAAAAATATTTTTCATACTGCTCAAAGAATAATCTTTAAAAATAATATCATCTAATAAAGATTTCACAAAGTAACTCTGCTTATTGTGTAAGGGATTCACTTTTGCTAATGTTTTTTTAATATTGTATTTCTCACATATACTATCGAGTAAAAAGTTTCTAGGAATATTTTCTTGATAAGCACTTACAAAATACACTCCTCTTAACAAAGAATTATTCTTAAATGTGTTTTCGTTCTGTATCTCTAAAAGAAAGTTTTTTGCTAAAGCGAATAGATTATCAAACTGCTTTAAAAAAAGATAAGTCTTGTTTTTGTCCTCAAGAGAATGAATAAAATGATTTTTATTGGTAAAATTTAAAAACAAAGACTGACTTAGTTGCTTTAACCGTTTATCTAAAATATCATCATTTAACTTCTCTTTAAAACTAATACCTAAAGCTCTATCAACTATTCTTTCATTAAAAATTTCAAAAAACTCTTTCATGCCCTCTAATAAATCAATCTTAGAAAAAACTACATAAATAGGAAATTGAAGATTAAGATAATTTTCGCAATCATTTACTCTTTTTACAAGATAGCGAATAATATCTTTTGAATACTCTTTGGGATTGCTTAAAAATAATCTTGTATCTATTACTAAAACTATGCCATTGAGCTTATTATGAAAAAAGTTTCTATTTAAGAAGTTTAAAAAAATCCTCCAAATATTCTTTTTAATCAGAAATTCTTTGTTTTTATCTAAATCATCTTCTGGAAGTTCATCACTGCTTGATGGGACAAAAAACTTTTCTTGAGAAAAATAATTTCCCTCTGTATCAAGCAAAGCTCCATTTTTAGAAACATACAAAGAAAAATTATTAGTGGATTGATGAAATTTCTTATAAGATTGCAGACTATCACTTAAGGGATATTCTACATTAGAATAATTGATAAAAGTGCTTTTCCCAGCACCTTCTTCCCCCACAATGATAATTAAAGGCAATTTTTTGAATTTTATTTTCTTCCAAGTTGTCTTGGCATCTTGTAAAGCAATAAAAAAGTTTCTTTTGGCTCTAAATACGAAGTCATTAGATTCTTTTTTCAAGGCTTTTAATTTTGCCCTTCTTTCACTTTTGAGCGACAGAAAAAAATTAATGGTTGGTTTAAGAAAGAAAAATAAAAAAACGATAAGCCACAGTATAAATATGATTCCAAATCTCAAATATGGATTCCCAAAGATATAAATATCATTAAACGATATTGAAGAACCCCAAAACCAAAATAATATACTCAAAACAATAAAAAATGCGAGCAATAACAAAATAACAAATAACTTAGATTTTATAAAATCAAAAATTTTTCTAAACATATTACTTTTCTCCAACTCCTTTAAATATTGATATTTTATTAAAATTTAACGACATTTTATAACATTCTTTTAAATTTTATGCTAAAATAATATCACTTGTATTAAGTATAAGTAAAATAAACTAAAAAATTAAGGAGACAAAATGGCACAACCAGCCTATATAAAAATTGAGGGTTCTACTCAAGGACTTATTTCAAGTGGAGCTTCCACAGAAGCGAGTATTGGAAATCGTTACCAAGCAGGACACGAAGACGAGATTATGGCACAAGAAGTTGCTCATATTGTAACCGTTCCAACAGACCCACAAAGCGGACAACCATCAGGGCAAAGAGTGCATAAGCCTTTTTCTTTTACCTGTTCTTTAAATAAAGCTGTTCCTCTGCTTTATAATGCACTCACAAGCGGGGAGAGATTAACAAGTGTAGAAATTCATTGGTTTAGAACTTCTACAAGTGGGGGACAAGAGCATTATTTCACAACAAAATTAGAAGACGCTATTATTACAGATATTAATCTTGTAATGCCTAATGCACAAGAACAAAACAATAGCGATAAAACAGAGCTTTTTAAAGTTTCTCTCAATTATAGAAAAGTGATTTGGGAGCACATTGCCGCAGGGACAAGTGGAAGTGATGATTGGAGAGAAACTAAAGTTTAAAGCTTCCCAATAAGCCCTTTTATAGCTGTTATTTTATACATTATACTAAGGGGGGGGGTTGGTTTAGTTCTCCTATTGTAATAATTTGTTACAAAAAGAAGCATTTAAAAATATAAATACAAAAACTTTCAATCAGGGGGAACTTTCTATAAATACTAGACCACTCTCCCATCCCTACACTTAACATAAAGGATTATCTATGCCTTACCTCTCCCTAAAAGTAAAGCCAATATTCTTAGTAGTATTTCTCTTTTAAAGGACCCTTATGTCTTATCTACAACTGAGTATAGATTCCCTCTCTTTTACTATCACTAAAGCCCATATTAAAGAAAGTTTAGAATCCTTATGGAGAATTGAGTGTGAAGGATATATAGAAAGCTTAGAAGAGCATCCTTTTACTTTAGACTTTTTCAACTCTTCAAGGAAAGACCAAGGGAACACTTTTAACTCTTTCCCACATAAGGAGAGCACTTTAAACTTTCACCCCAATGCTTTAATTAACAAGCAAGCAACCTTTAAAATCAGCAATCCCTATCCTCAATCACACTCTACTTCTCACACTTTAGATTTTATAAACAATGCCCTACCCTCTACTTTAGAATCTCTTAAAGATACTATCAAGAGTGCTAAGAATAAAAACAAAGACACTCATCATAATCAAACAAGTAAAGATTCTAAAAACTCTCAAGAATCTTTAGATTCTTTAGGGAGGATAAAAGAATATCAAGGCATACTCTGCTTTGTAGAGTATCTAGGATTAAATACTCAAAGTAGTGCAAATGTGTTTCATAGAGGTAATCTTACCCCCTCTTTAAATCATAAACATTTCTTTAAGCTTACTCTTTGCTCTTCTCTTTATAGAATGTCTTTAAATAAAGCAAATAGAATCTATACCAATAAGAGTGTTATAGAAGCCATACATTCTACACTCAACTTTTATACACACGATTTAATCAAACCTTTGGATTTCTCTGGGATTGCTTTACACTATCCAAAGTTAGAACTTATTTCTCAATATGAGGAGAGTGATTTAGACTTCATCACAAGATTAGCCCATAATAATGGCATATACTTTTGTGATGTGAGAGGGAGTATATGCTTTTATGATAGCGCACAAAGACACTCTAGTAGAGAACTTACTTTTAATCCTAATGTGAATAACACTTTAAATGAACCTTGTATCTCTAGTGTCTCTAAACTTCAATCTTTAAGAGCAAATTTCTTTACTCAAAGTAGCCAGAATGCTCTCAATCCTTTTTCATTAGAAAGTTTAAGTCTAAAGAGTGATTCCTTATTACAAGAAGGAGAGCAGAATAATTTCACACACTCTTTACATATAAATGAGCATCACTATAGCAATGAATCCTCCTTTACTCAAAGCAGTGATTTAAAAACTCCCATTACTTTAAAAGAAAAAAGATTAAGAGTGATTGAACAAAGTCTCAATGCACAGAGTAATATCTATGATTTAGCTTTAAATGAAAGTATTACTTTAAACTTCTCCTCAAGTTTAAAAGAAAACAAAGAGAGTTTAAGAGATTTTATAATTATAGGAATGGAGCAAGAACTTATTAATGAATCTTTATTAGAGAATAACTTTAATTCTAATGATAATGCCATTAAAAAAGAGAATGCAAAACATTTAAAAGAAAGTGTTACTTCTTTAATGAATACAGAGCAGATAAACAAAGGGAATGAAAGCTTTAATCCCCTCACTCAAAATACTTCTAATGCTTTAGAATCTCTTTCTTCTCCTTCTTCTTTAGGTAAATCTCACTCTTATAGTAATACCCTCACCCTTTTACCTATTACCTTTAGCTATACTCCCTCTTTAAAGAGTAAGCCTAAAGCTCCTAGTAGCACTTTAGGAGTTGTTATTGGAGAGAGTGAGGATATAGATGGAGAAAGAAATACTATTCATACAGATAACTTTGGTAGAGTAAAGGTCCGAATAAATTGCTTTGCTTCTCAAGAGGTTATAGATAATGCAAGAGTGAAAGAACAAAATAATGTTCAAGGAAAAAATATAGAGAATAACCATTCACAAGGCACTCTTCAAAACATTAATGGAAATACTAACACTCATACACAAACAACCAATGATACTTTAAGCAATACAACACAGACAGAGGAGAATATACACTCACAAGAAAATCATACAACAAACAATGATGTAGAGAATAACCATTCACAAATGAAAGCCTATTCTTATCATTACTCTCCTTATCTTAGAGTAAGCTCTCCTATTGCAAGTATAAGTTCAGGTTTGTATCATACTCCAAGAGTGGGAGATGAAGTGATTGTAAGTTTCTTTGATGAGGATATAGATAAGCCTTATATCAGTGCTAGTCTGTATAACCAAAGTAATCCTGCCTTGCCTCCTTTGCCTTTAAATGCTCATCAAACAAGTTTAAGTGCAAGAACTCTTAATAATACAAAAGAGACAGAGGATACAAACTCTTCTATAGTAGAATCTGGATTAAATGAAATCACGCTCTCTAATATAAAAGAGAAAGAACAAATCTATCTTCAAGCACAAAGAGATTATGAAGAACTCATTAAACATAACTTCACTCAAAAGATACAGAATAATAAAGATTCCATAGTAGAGGGAGCATATAATGAAAGGATTAAAAAGATTCATACGCAAACCATAGATTTAGCAAAGATTGTAAGTATTGGAGGAGAATATAATACGAATGTGGCTTTATCTAAAGATACCATTGTAGGATTAAGTCATACTTTAAATGTAGGAGCAAGTAATAAACTTAGAGTAGCTAAGGATAGTAGTGAGTATGTAGGAGAGGATAAGAGTGTAGAGATAGGGGGAAGTGTAAAAGAAGAGATAAAGGGAGATAAACACGAAGAGATTAAAGGAGAAGTGCAAACACATATAGAAAAATCTTTGATGCAAAATGTAGAGGGAGATATGGATATAAATACCACACAAAACTATACTCTCGTAAGCAATGAAAAAACGATATTAAAATCTTCTAAAGCAATGAGTTTAACAACAAATGAAAATTTAAGTCTTGAGGCTGATTCTTCAAATTCAGAGATTCAAACCAATTATAGCGTTAATGCTGGTAACACTATCCTTCACCAAGTAGGAGATACTTCTATTACTGCTAAGGGAGATTGTGTTATTATTAAAGCTGGTGGAGTAGAAGTAGTCATAGATTCTAATGGACTTATAGTTAAAGGTGGGGAGGTGAAGGCGGAGTGAGGGAAGATGCTAAGAGCAACTTTGACCCATTGCTTCTGCAAGGATTGCCATATAAGAAGGGAGGGGTAGATTATAGGACTCTATTTGCTCCAAATAATAATATTAAACTTTATGATTCTAAAGATACATATAATCGTATTCCTTTCGCAGAAGTTATAATGTGTAATATTGATTGTCAAGAGTTTTTACAAAATACTTCAATACCAATAAAGCAAGATGATTTTAATATTACTACTCAAGAAAATACAAAATCTCCAATAAGCATTACTACTTCACAAAGCAATAGTATCCAACCCTTTACCTATGAAGATTCTAACATTACAGCTAAAGAGATTATCAATAAGGATAATACTTCAACTTTGGTCATAGAATCTAATACAAATTTGCTAGAATATCAAGGTAATACCACTGATACTCTAATGAGTGGATTAAGTGGAGTGTTTGCTTCAATGGCAACATTAGCAAAGCAATTAGATTCACATATCAAAAATAATGTTAGAAAGTTTGGAGTGAAAGGACGAATTGCTTATTGGATATTTCAAGCAGAGGGTGCTTCAGTAAGTTTAACTTATAATTATGGCAATAATGGTAAGGATTTATTAAAAGTGGAGATAGTTTAATGAGCAAAAATCTAAAAAGCAATATAGAATCTAAGAAGTTAGCTTCTAAAAGAGAATCTATTACAAACACAGAATCTAAAGAAATCAACGACACTAAAAACCAAGAGAATATAAAGTTAGATTCTAAGGGCGATGAGATTGTGTATGAGGTAAAATCCAAATATTATTTTTTCAATACATTTACTCATATAATAATTCTTGCATTATGTGTAATTCTTTTGTGTATAGGGGTATTTACAGATATTTTTACAACATTGCTAGTTAAAATTTTATGGAGTATATTTTTTGGATTTACTATTTATCAGATTTATAATATTTTATTTGGAATGGTGCGCTTTTATGTTACAAACAGCGGTATAGGTTTTGAGCGCAGAAAGCTATTTGGAATCCAAAAAAAATTTTTTAAATTTGGAGAAGTAGAAGTAAGCATAGGGGAATATCAAGTTTTTGTTTTATATAATCACAACGAAATGTTTATTGCTCCATTTAACGCAAAAGGTTGGTATAGGCGAAAAAATATTTATCGCTTACATTTTCTAAATTTTTACTTAAAGAATGATAGGAAAATTTATGAAATATGGGATTTTATAAGGACAAAGAGTAAAATAGCATTAGAATCTAAAGGTATTGATACTCAATTTATAAGCTTTAACACGCTTTTTATTTGTTTTGTTGAGGAATAAATAATGAATCACGATAGCAATGAATCCAACACAGCAGGTATTAAAATAGGCTTACCTAACTCTAGTAATAAAGGATTTGATGTTAAGGCTGGCATGATAGATTCTAACCCCAATGCTCCCTATAATCCAAATAATAATCTTAAACTTTATGATTCTAAAGATACATATAATCGCACTCCCAATACAAATACCATAGTATGCTATGTTAATTGTGATAATTTTATAAACAATAATACAGGTAATAATCTCAATGGTTTTTCAAATAACAATAAAACTTTTTCCGCACAAGTTACAATGGATTCTAATCCTACCCAACCCTTTACCTATGAATATTCTAACATTACAGCTAAAGAAATTATCAATAAGGATAATACTTCAACTTTAGTCATAGAATCTAATACAAATTTGCTAGAATATCAAGGTAATACCACTGATACACTAATGAGTGGAATAAGTGGAGTGTTTGGGGCAATGGCAACATTAGCAGAGAAATATGGGGTAGATAAATCACTCAAAGAATCAACTAAAGGACTTGGAACTAAAGGCAGAATCTTGGCTAGTGTATTATTTCAAACAGAGGGTGCTTCAGTAAGTTTAACTTATAATTATGGCAATAATGGTAAGGATTTATTAAAAGCTGGGGTAACTCTTGGAGCAGAAATAGCTGGGACATATATTGCAACAAAGATAGGTTTATCCTTAATGGCTTCATCAATGGGGCTAAGTATAGCAGCTTTACCTGTCTTGCCCGCTGTTGCTATCTCTGCCCTTGCCGCAGTAGGCATTGGATTATTTCTTAATACTCAAACAGGCAAAGACTTTATAAATTTCCTTGCTGATGATGTTCTTAAACCCCTCATAGACTCCCTTGAATCCAAACTCCAATCTTTCTTTTCTATGTTTGATTCTAATCCTTTAGAATATGAATTAGTGCCAAATCCTACTTTAGAATCCAAAGACTACCAATCCCTTATAGAACTTCTCTTAAACAAAAACTCTAATGCCCTTGATATAGATACACTTCTCCATACTTTTCCAAACTATCTTGCTTATCCTACCCACTCTTATTCCACTAAAGATTCCACAAACTCTTCTCTTGCTCTCTCTACTCCAAAAGATGCTCTCCCTATACACATCAAAGCCCAATGCTTTAATCATAAAAAAGAAGTTTTAAGTAATAGAGAGATTTATGTGTATTCTCCAAACTTTTATTCTTTTGTAGATAGGGCTAAAAGTGATGAAAATGGCTTTATAGAATTTCATAATGCTTATGTCAGCTCTAAGATGACTAATTCGGATTTGTATTTTGTATTAAATAGGTATGGTTTAGATGAAGAACAAAAAGACTTTCATATCAAAATCTCTCCTTCTAAAACTATCCAACCAAAGGATAAACAAGTAGGAGAACTTTTAGAGCAAAGATTAAGCTTTGAGAAAAACATTCCTAAAGCTATCACTCTCAATGACAATATAAAGCCCAATATTAAAGTTAATGCCATAGAGTATATACCACAAGAATACAATCACAATTCTTTTAATTCACCTTTAGAACATCATCTTATAGAATCTATCACACTTCAAGCCCATTATGTTCTTAAAGATTCTCACAAGAAAAATATACAAGGTGATGAACAAAGTCTTCTTAAAGAATCTATACAAAGATATAAACATAAAACTAAATGGGGATACATTGTATTTGATAGAGATGAAGAGATAGAGCAAACATTAAAGCAAGTCAATAAGACACAACCTCTGATTTATTCTAAGAGATTTAAAGAATTAGAAAATATTAAAGGGGAAATAGTCAATATTCCTTTCAAAGAAGAATGGGAGAATAAGCAAATAAGATTCTTTGCTTATTTATGGAGAGCAAATAGAGATGTGGGAATAGATGTGGAAAAAAGAGAATATAGCTATATCATCCAAGTAGTCCATACCAAGCAAGAGGAAAAAGCTTGGTATGAGAATGAAAAGCTATGGGATACCATAGATGCTGTATCATTAGGTGCTGCTTTTATCCCTGTGGGTGGTTGGACTGCTGGTGTGGTAATTAAAGCCGGTGCAGAAGGTGCAAAAGTTGCTATCCGTTGGGCTAGTAAGAAACTCACAACAAGAACTCTAAAACTAAGAAATACGCAAAACAAAATCACAATTCAACAATATGAGTATAAAATAACAAAATATATCACTCGTTCTACCAATAGAGTAGCTAAACCTAAATATCCAAAACAAAGCCTTAGCCAAATGCCACAGCATGTAAGGGCTAGGTATGAGGAAAGAGTAGCGAGTAATTGGAAAAGAAGTAAGGGGGTGCCGGACAAAAAACTTGAGGCGGGTAGAAAATGGAAAAACGATATAGCACAACTACCTACGAGAGACACTAAGGGCAATCCTATCTTTTACAAAGAACACGATATAAGCATAGCAAGTAGTCAAAGTGGTAGAGGTGCAGAACGAATTGTAGTAGGACATAGTCAAGATGGCAATGTGTTGTATGACTATATCTACTATACACCCAATCATTACAATGATTTCATACATTTGATACCAAAATAAAGGAGAATACAATGTATTTAGATGAGGAATCAAAAAACTTTAAATACGATATGGAATATGGAATCTATACCATACAAAGCGAAAGTGAGATACCAAAGGAACTCATAGAGGACAAATATACTTTTTATGTCAAGATAAATGGCAAGGATATAAAAGATTATGAATTTGACTATATGGATATTATGCAAAATGCCTTTTTATTTCACACTAAAGATTGTGTAGGGAATCCCGATGCTTTTAGAGATTGGATGAGTGTTTTAGAATGGCTTACTTATGATGATGGAAATGGTATAGCCTATAAAAATATTATCTTAGTTTTTAAGCATTGGAATGAAGTGGGTAAGGGTTTTTTAAGTAGCGGGAAAAAGGTAAGGGAAAAGATATTGGAGGATTTTATAGAAAGTGGAGACTATGATAACTCTTGTGGAGGAATCTTGAGGCAGCTTGATTTTCAAGGGCGTTTAAAAGTTTTCAATATCTACCTAATCCTATAACAACAAAGCCTTAATCAAATGCCACAGAATGTAAGGGCTAGGTATGAGGAAAGAGTAGCGAATAATTGGAAAAGATTAACAAAATATGCTAAAAAAATAGAACCTAGAAACGATAAAAAATATGGAGAGCAAATAGAGATGTGGGAATAGATGTGCATTATCAAGCGACAATCCCTGATAATGTTATAAGAATAGAAACATTAGATGAGAGTGATGAGTTTATAGAGATTATCTTACCTGAAGAGCAAGAAGAGAATAATACCAATGATATAGAACAAGAAAATGATTGGCTAGATACTGCAAAAGATTTAGCATTAAATTTGGGACTAGCTGTAATCTCAAGAGGTAGATATAAGCCAAAGAATAGAACTAATAAGGTGAATAAAGGAGCAACAAATTTTAATAGGAGTTTGACGAGAGAAGAGGTGTTGGAGGTGGTGGATAAGTTGCCTAATGGCTAAAGAATTAGGCATCACACGAAGTAAGAGAGTCCATTTTGTAAGAAACACAAAAGAATTAGACGAATTAGTAAATAAATTTACAAAAAATGCAAAATATATTGGAGAACATAAACAAACAATAAAAGTGAAAAAAAACAGGGCAAAAAGAGGAGGTAAATGTGTTAGAATATTTTTTAGATGATGGCACTCCTATAGGCATCCGCTCTAATTCTCAAACAGGTGGTAAAGCCATAGATATAAACAAAAAAGAAAAGATTATTCATAATTTGGAGACGATAAGAAAATGAGGTATAAGGTCTTAGAAAGTATTGATAAATTTATATTTGATTCTATTTATAAAATCGGTATGGATAAAAAAATAGCGGCTGTTTTAGGTGATGAGGCATTGGATTTAAAATTACTATTAAGCAATTCAAATATTACAAAAATAGATATTTTAGAATACTTTGAGCATTATATTTTGGCAGAAGCAGAGTCTAACTTTGAAATTGATGAAGTATTTATGGGGCAATATGATGTTTATCCATTTGATGTTTTAGATAAGACACTTTTTGAAAATGATCCTAAACCTAGTTATGCAAGTGAATATATAGGAGTGATTGGTGAGTGTTTTTTGGGTAATTTGATAGATTTTACTTGCAAAGATGAAGAAAAAAGCTTGTTTCATTCTTTTAACTCTTCGTTTGAAGCTTGGAAATATTTTGAAGAAATATTTTTTTATCAATATCAAAATTATTTATATAGCAACGACAAAAAAGAAAATTCTAAAATACTTTGGAATAATCCTAAAGATTGGAATTCTTGGGATATAAATGTAATCCGCACAGAGAAAGGCACAAAATACTTTAATGAAATCCTAGCCCCTAGATTTTATAACAAATACAAAGACTTAAGTGTTGAAATAGATTCAAAAGGAAATATTATAAAGTGGATAGGAAAGATTAATAGATGAGTGCTTCAAACACATCTCACTCTTATAGTAATACCCTCACCCTTTTACCTATTACCTTTAGCTATACTCCCTCTTTAAAGAGTAAGCCTAAAGCTCCTAGTAGCACTTTAGGAGTTGTTATTGGAGAGAGTGAGGATATAGATGGAGAAAGAAATACTATTCATACAGATAACTTTGGTAGAGTAAAGGTCCGAATAAATTGCTTTGCTTCTCAAGAGGTTATAGATAATGCAAGAGTGAAAGAACAAAATAATGTTCAAGGAAAAAATATAGAGAATAACCATTCACAAGGCACTCTTCAAAACATTAATGGAAATACTAACACTCATACACAAACAACCAATGATACTTTAAGCAATACAACACAGACAGAGGAGAATATACACTCACAAGAAAATCATACAACAAACAATGATGTAGAGAATAACCATTCACAAATGAAAGCCTATTCTTATCATTACTCTCCTTATCTTAGAGTAAGCTCTCCTATTGCAAGTATAAGTTCAGGTTTGTATCATACTCCAAGAGTGGGAGATGAAGTGATTGTAAGTTTCTTTGATGAGGATATAGATAAGCCTTATATCAGTGCTAGTCTGTATAACCAAAGTAATCCTGCCTTGCCTCCTTTGCCTTTAAATGCTCATCAAACAAGTTTAAGTGCAAGAACTCTTAATAATACAAAAGAGACAGAGGATACAAACTCTTCTATAGTAGAATCTGGATTAAATGAAATCACGCTCTCTAATATAAAAGAGAAAGAACAAATCTATCTTCAAGCACAAAGAGATTATGAAGAACTCATTAAACATAACTTCACTCAAAAGATACAGAATAATAAAGATTCCATAGTAGAGGGAGCATATAATGAAAGGATTAAAAAGATTCATACGCAAACCATAGATTTAGCAAAGATTGTAAGTATTGGAGGAGAATATAATACGAATGTGGCTTTATCTAAAGATACCATTGTAGGATTAAGTCATACTTTAAATGTAGGAGCAAGTAATAAACTTAGAGTAGCTAAGGATAGTAGTGAGTATGTAGGAGAGGATAAGAGTGTAGAGATACAAGCAAACCTCAATACAAGTATTAAGCAAGATGAGAATAGGAATGTAGGGGGGAATAAGAGGGAGGTGGTGGAGGGAGATGTTGAATTGGATTCTATAAAAGGCTTAAATTACAGAAGTCAAGAACATATTAATCTACAAGCTATCAATTATATAGATGTATTTGCAAAAGAGAGCTTCTCTACCCAAACAGATAAGCAACACACAGAAACTGCAGATTCTAAATATAGTGAGATTCAAACCAATTATAGCGTTAATGCTGGTAACACTATCCTTCACCAAGTAGGAGATACTTCTATTACTGCTAAGGGAGATTGTGTTATTATTAAAGCTGGTGGAGTAGAAGTAGTCATAGATTCTAAAGGACTTATAGTTAAAGGTGGGGAGGTAAAGGCGGAGTGAAAGTAATAACACATATAAAGATAATAATAGGCAGATATGAAACCAATAAATAATAGCAACTCTATTCAGCAAAGTAATGAAATGCTACTTTATAATACTTTTAAATTTTACTTTGAGATAGATTTAGAAAATAATATAATGCCCATTGATAATGCCAAAAATTCTTTAAACACTTTTCTTAATAATGACAACAATGACTATATACAAATCACACAAGAGAATCTAAAAACACTCAAATCTTCAAAAGAGTATCTTACTTTATTACATATACAATATCTTGGGGAAAATGAACAAGTATTCGGTAAAGGCTTTCAACAAGCACTCAAAGAAAAATCTCATCTTAAGCTTTGGTATGAGATAAGATACAATAGCAATAGTAAAAATGATAAAAGCATAGCTATTAAGCGTTTTAAACAATCCAATCTCTTTGGGCTTTATGAAAATAATGATATTAATGATAAAATCTTTCAATCACTTTGTGATAATGTGCAAATTAAAACTAAAGACCTCAATCAAGATAAAGTTAGCCTTAATGAATCTATGATATTCTTTGAATTTTTAAACATTGCAGAATCTTCAAAATCTCAAACATACTATGAGAGCATAATAAAAAAAGAAGAAGAAATAAAGAAAAACTTTACAGATAATAGCTTCCCACTATCTCAAAGTCTAGTTTCAATCACTCAACCCTTTTTAAATACAATGAAGCAATATTATATCCAAGAGAATAATCCAAGCCTTAAAATAGAGAGTATTTACATTATACAAAAATCTAAAGATAAACCAAATGTTACAGATAATATCGCTACAATCAATAAGCGAATGCAGCAAAACAACTCCTCTTTTTTTATCTTTTATCCTCAAAGTATCGGGGATATAGCTCTGCAAATAAGACAAAAGTTTAATTCTACGCTCTACCTTATAGTTTGCAAAGATACAAAGATTGATTGCACTTACTTAGGCACTCATTCAAGGCTTTATTTGAGTGATTTTAAAGATAAGCAAAGCACAAATTATTTTTTAGGCACAGAGATAAAAAATGACACAGAATCTGCACAAGAACCAACTCTTTCACAAAAAGATGATTATCTTGAATTAGATAAAAATGGTGATGATATAGCAGATTATCAACAAGAATATATCTTTAAAAATGCAGAGCCTATACTCACTATCCAAAAACACCAAAGCAATATCCTACTCTACAATACAGGCTTTAGCAAACAAAACCATATTATTTCCAATGAAATAAACAAAAATCAAAAAGTGAATAAGCTTGGTATTAAATTAAAACTCAAAGAAGAAAAATCTCACTCTACTGATTGTTCTAAAGAAGGTAATTTCACACTCTACATTAATGAACTCTATATCTATTGCTCTAATCAACACTCCTCTATTCAACACAATCATAACAATGAAACGAACTCCAATGAGTCAAATAATTCTATACAAGATTCTCATAATTCACAGGGGCAACCTATCATCTATCTTCTTAACTGCGAAAATAGAAAAACCTATCAAATAAACTTACAAGAAAACAAAGATAATAATGGCAATACCAAAACAGATAAAGCTGGTAATATCAGTTATAGTGCTACTCTAAGCACCGAACTTAACCTTGATGATACTCCTCTTGCAAATGTTACAACTAAACTCATACTCTCTTGTAATGATTTAGTGACTCAAAATTATTCCACTTATGATATACACAAAATAACAGGTGTGGGCATAATATCAGTAAATAATCAAATAAAAAAACAAGCTAAAGCAGGTAAAGGCATTACTTATAAGAATATCTTACATCTTAAGCAAACTACAACACTTGATGAAAAGATAGACAATACAGATTCTATCCTTGAAGTGAGAATAAACAACATACAAAAACCAATAAAGATAGATACTGCCTTAGAATGTGAGGCTATCTATTATGGCTATAATTTGGTTAAATGGGCTTATATGATACTTCCTACAAAAGATTATAATCCAAACAAAACAGGCTTAATAAAAGATGAGCATTACTATGAACTCCCAAGTGATACCTACAAGGGAAATATAATAACATTTAATCCTAAAGAATATTTGCAAAGCCTACAATCACATCAAACAAGCTCTCAAAGTCCAAATTCAAAAGCACAAACAAACAATTCACAACCATCATCAAACTCTCAAACCACCAATCCTCCCAACTATTCCCAACAACTCCAATACCTCACACAGGGAGATTATACTTTAGTTATCTTTGCTTATCTACGCTCCCCAGCCTATAAAGCGAGGAATTATACCACCCATACCAAACTAGATTATAAACCTCCTTTATCACTTCAATTTAATGGTAAAGAACTTCAAATATTAGAATGGGGAGAGGTAAAAAGGGATAAGCTAGATTCTAATATATTTGATAAGGGAAATAATGAAAATAAAGCATATTATAGAATCTACTCTAAAGACTATGATGTTATAGATAAACAAGATATTCCTAAATTGTTTTCATCTTACTCTCTTACATATGATATTCTAGATACAGAAAAATATTATCAATCCAATCATCTCAAAGAACAAGATATTATAGTTTCTATGAAGCAAGATACTTCTCTACCCAAAGGAAGCTACTATCTTTATACTAAAGATATAGAGCAATCTCTAAAAATTCAAACAGACTATCTCTATAGAGCAAGAGGATATAAAGCCCTTAATATCTATACCATAGATACAAACAATCAATATAAAATCTCTTATCATAGTAATCCATTAGATAATATCCCTTATCCCAAAGGCACTACTTTTATCATAGCTCCTAATACTCCAATACCTACACATTATACAGATAAAAAAGTAAAAATATGTCTCAAAGGAAGCAGAACTTATAAAGACTTTATATTGAATCTCAAACAAAAGATAGATACTCTCAAAACTCAAGGTTATGAAATAGATAAGGTGAAACTAGAGGTGGGGTATGTTAGTATTGAAATAGCAAGGCTAAAAGCCTTTATGTATGCTTTGAGATATGGGGAAGGAACACTTTATGATAAAGGCTATAAAACACTTGTAGGTGGAGACACTTTTGATGATTTTTCAAAACACCCAAATATTTACAATAAAAAATTAAATTCCACAGCAGCTGGAGCTTATCAAATTTTAAAAAAAACTTGGGATAACATTAAGAAATATAGAGATAAGTATGGTATTGATGATTTTTCTCCAAAAAATCAAGATAAATCGTGCATAATATTATTGCACAAAATTAGAGACTCACTAGATTTAATAATGGCAAATAAAATTGACGAAGCCGTAAGAACTAGGACAGATAAGCCAAAGAAAAGATTGCATTATGAGTGGGCGTCTCTCCCAGAATCTCCATACAATCAGAGAACAGAAACAATGGAGAATTTTATGAAATATTATGATAAACATTTAAAAGAGGAATTGCAAGGCATATCAAATCTTGCAATAAGCAATGGAGAAATTGCAGAATTTTTACAATTATTAAGGAGTGATAAATGAAAAAACTAATCCTTGCTTTTATGTTGATTTTTGGCCATGCGCAAGATTTAGTGCACATGCAAAGCACACAAAACACCGAGTCCGATTTTTATAATGAGTGGTTTAAGCAATGGGGAAATCATAAATGGAACAATAAATCTAGCAACCCTGCCGCTACAAATAAATCTTATGCTTTTGAGAGCGCGTATATTATCATTGATATGATTAAGGCAGATGATATTGCTGGGTTAGAGCTTATATACAAAGCATTAGAAAAGGACAAAGAGCATAATATGGCGTTTTTAAATGGCATTATCGGTGCGCCTACTTTTGAGCAGCAAGCCATAGATTTGGCAAATGCAAAGGCACTTAAATTTTTGCTTAAAAATCATATAATAGACGATGATATAGAGAGTTTGTGCGACTACGCTAATCAAAAGCTAAATGAGGCAAAATCTAATGGTGATTCTAATGCTGTTCAAAATTATGAAAAGATTATTGAGATTTTAGAAAAATATAAAAGCGGACAATGATTTGCAAAAATCATTTTTAAGAAAGGAGCGCAAAAAATGAAAAAACTACTAGCATTTATATTTTTAACGTGTAGTGTGGCGTTTGGTGCGGAGAATCTAGCCACAAATCAAGCACAGATTCACACTTTTAAATCCAAACAAAATGATGGCATAACAATCAAGATTCAAGAGTTGCAAGGCACAAAAAAGTGGATTGCAGAAATGAGCGATTATTTTATGTTTAGGGTGATAGATTTTGAGATAATCCACAATGGAAAATTGCTTCTCAAAGACAGGGCAAATGTCCATCCAAATAGCTATCTTGGCGGTGAGAGTGATACTGCGGAAAATGGCGTTGGTTATGACGCGGTAGAATTTTGGAATGAGGGCTATGATAAAGGCAAATGCGCTTTGTCGATTAGAATCCAAGATGAGCCCATAGATGAAAACGATAAAGAACAAAGACTAAAAATCAGTGGAAATTTAAGCGATTGTGTGTCGCTTAAAGGTATTGTGCTAAAAAATAAAATTTTTTATAGGGTTAGCGAGGAGTAAAAATGACAAAGTTGGTAAAAATTTTAAATAAAGGATATGATTGTGAAAAAATATGCTGTATTTATTGTGTTGTTTTGTGGTAGTTTATATAGTGCAACAATCAAGATTGATGACACTCAAGCAGCAACAATGATAGATGAAAGAGAAAAATTTTTTTCAGAAGTATTTTTAGTGCAATATGATGAAACTAAAATACAAAAGGATTCTCAAAATAATCTTGTTTTTATTGATTTGTGTAAATATAGAACAAGTGGCTATGAATTCCCTTGTGGAAATGTAAATGGAGAGGATATAGGTATAAGAAAATATTTTATAAAAGCTAAAGAGATTAAAGAAGCCTATATTTTATTTAGACAAAAACACGAAATGAAAACACTGCCCGATAAAAACTTATATGATTATGGCGAATCAGAATCTAATAAAGATGACGAAGTGGGAACATATTATATACACGATATTAAAGGGAAATTTTGGGTAATTGGTATGGGGTATGATAGTGGTAGCATTACGATTTATAGACAAACAAAAGATTATATTGAAGTAATCTATCAATGGAGTATAGATTGGTAATTCTTAACACACAAAGCAAGACAAATCCATAATAATGGAATCAAGATAAAAAGGAGTAAAAATGAAATAAAAAAACTACTTTTAACGCTATTATGTTTCATTGCACTAAACGCAGATGAGTTTAGCAAATATCCTGCCAACGAGTATAATGGCTAACAATCCTTTTATGAAAATATAGGAGGCAATAAAGCACACTATGGTGCAGAAAAAATGATAGAGGCTTTAAAGGATACTCAAGAAAAATATAAGAATTATATTAACACAAAAGGATATTGAAATGAAAAAAATAGTTGCATATTCAATGGCATTAATATTTTTGGTTGGTATTAGCGTATATGCTAATTCTTTATGTAATATCAATGATAAATCTTCTCTTTTTCAGCAATGGAAATTGGATTTGGGAGAGTATGAGTGGGGAGATAATGCACAAATTAATCAATACTATATTGTAGAGACAAAGTGGGGTTGTTAAAGATATGATGCAAACTTGTGATATAATGGGTTTAAAGCAAATGCTCAACTATCTTGGAAAAAACGAGATAATCACTCTACAAAATGCAGAGGGAAGTTATCTTGATAATATCTTACAAAAGAATATAAATCCTTTGGTTGTGAGTTTTTTACTTGAAAATGAACTTATCCTAAAAGAATTGCACCTAACAATAAAATATAAACAACTTGCCAATCAAAAACTCCAAGAAGTTAAAGCTAAAGGAGATTCTAAAGCCATAGCAAATTATGAAAAGATACTAGAGATTCTTAAAGAATATAGTGTAAAATAGATAATGAGCATAATATAAAAAATACCTTTGATGTTTCGGTGCGTAGCCTCAAAAACCAGAAGGAGTTTTTTAGGGCTGCTGAAGAATACAAAAATATTCATCAAGGTTTTCATATTATTGATGAACGAAGAAATCAAGCGTCTTGCTACCATATTGAAATTACGCAACCTTAGGAGGAAAAATAATGCTTAAATATTGTATTGTTTTTGTTAGTGTGATTTTTAGTCTTTATGGCAATGATATAAAAATTGTCCATAAAGATTGCAGGATATTATGTGAGAAATGTGGATTTTACGCGACACAAACAGAAGGCTACTTTAAAAATCTTAAACTTTCTAGCAACGATGAAGATGATTTTTATACTGCAATGGATGATTGGGCATATTATCTTGATTCGGTAGGGAATTATTTGCGTGCTAATGGGATTGAAACCAATTTCTATGCCATACCTGTAGAGGAATGTAAGGCATTAACCTTCCAAAGCTATTCTTTAGAAATAAGCAAAATTGATAGCCCCTATATTTTTATTCTTTATCAAAAAGATAAAAAGCCTCATAAGCTTATTGATATTCTAGCTCCAGAAGATGAAATCAATGCTTATTTTAATATCACAAGCAATGACAAACACAATTAATGAAGTTGGTGCTTCTAATGTATCAAAACATTGTGCAGATTTTAACATTGTAAATGTAGTGGATATTCCACATTCATCTTTGGGTGCAAATAGAGAAAACTTCAAAAGTGAAGCAGGGTTTCATTTTAAATTTAGGCAAAGACCCTACCAATCCCAAATGGCTAAAAGTAGCTTATATCCCACCAGAAGTAAAAGATACAAGTAAAGCAATCTATGGAGTAATCCACGAGAGTCAGGTAAGCTCTCAGTGTGAAGGCTTTTAAAATGAGTTATTCTCCTATACACCAAACCACAACAACTAATCCAAACTTTCAAATCAACAGACAAGCAAAACTCTCTCAACGCTATATCATTACAGATGCAAAACTGAGCACAAAAAAGCCTCCCTTACAAAACAAGAGCAAAGTTCTTGTACAAAGTGTAAGTTTTAAAGACAAGAAGTATATACATTATAAAGCCAACGATACTCTTACATTTCAAGCTCACTATAATAATACAAAGCTCTCACAAGAAGAACTCAAAGAAGCTAAAGCAAATACGAAATGGGCATATATTTTAAGCACAGATGAAACTCTTCCTCAAAAACTTGATTACAGAAAGATTACACAAGAAGGAAGTGATAGTCCTTATATAGGTGAAGACTACACACTTACTTTAAAAAAAGAATACTTTGATATAAACAAAGCTACTTATCTTCATATCTTTGCTTATATTAATGTTCCGAGCAGTAAAGTCAAACAAGTGCTTAAACTTGAATATCCCCTCTCTTTAAGATTTAATGGGAAAGAACTTCATATAGTAGAGTGGGGAAAGGTAAAAAAAGATAAAAGCTTTAAGCTTCATGCTTTAAATCTTAGTAATCCAAAAGAGACTATTGCAGAATCTCAACATTATAAAGTAAAATTAGAGAATCTTCCAATGACTATAAAACCACAAGAATCGTATAGACTGCATATCACAAATAGAAAGAATTCTAATAAGGCAACACTCACAAATCACAATACACAAAATATCATCAATGCTGAAATATTTATAGATGATGACTTCTGTGAGCCAATCAATATATTGCAAAACTATAAGAATGAATATAGAGTAGATGATGTGAGATTAGAGGTGGGGTATGAGAGTGAATTATTATGGATAGCAATAGCAAAAAAAGAATTAGGAGTTTTAGAGATAAAAGGAAATATACACAATCCTAGAATTATAGAATATCACTCCACGACAGGAAAATTTAAAGACGATGAAACGGCTTGGTGTTCTAGTTTTGTAAATTGGGTTATGACGCAAGCAGGAATTAAAGGAACAAATAGTGCAGCTGCTAGGTCTTGGAAAGATTGGGGTCAAAAATTAGACAAACCAGCTTATGGTTGCATAGGCGTTCATATAAAACCAAATGGATATGGACATGTTGGCTTTATAGTTGGAAAAACGGAAAATGGATATTTGGTGAGTTTAGGTGGTAATCAAAACGATTCGGTTAAACACACAGCATACAGCAAAAATTTCTTTCAATATTTTGTATATCCAAAAGAATATGTTCCCAACTACACATTACCTACGCTTAATAGCAATACAATAAACAAAGGAGAAAAAACAAGATGAAAAAACTACTAGCATTTATATTTTTAACGTGTAGTGTGGCGTTTGGTGCGGAGAATCTAGCCACAAATCAAGCACAGATTCACACTTTTAAATCCAAACAAAATGATGGCATAACAATCAAGATTCAAGAGTTGCAAGGCACAAAAAAGTGGATTGCAGAAATGAGCGATTATTTTATGTTTAGGGTGATAGATTTTGAGATAATCCACAATGGAAAATTGCTTCTCAAAGACAGGGCAAATGTCCATCCAAATAGCTATCTTGGCGGTGAGAGTGATACTGCGGAAAATGGCGTTGGTTATGACGCGGTAGAATTTTGGAATGAGGGCTATGATAAAGGCAAATGCGCTTTGTCGATTAGAATCCAAGATGAGCCCATAGATGAAAACGATAAAGAACAAAGACTAAAAATCAGTGGAAATTTAAGCGATTGTGTGTCGCTTAAAGGTATTGTGCTAAAAAATAAAATTTTTTATAGGGTTAGTAAGGAGTAAAAATGACAAAGTTGGTAAAAATTTTAGGAATTTTGCTTGTGGCATTTTAGATAAATGCGTGTGGTGATTCCAAAGATTCAGGCGAATTACAAACGCAAGATTCACAAGAATGCAACTTCATAAGAGAATCCGCTCTCTATAATGAGTGGGCAAAAGATTGGAAAGGACAGGAAGATGATGTATATTATTATAATTCAGGCACGCCTTATGCGATAATAAATATGCTTAAACAATGCGACATAAAGGGCTTGAGACTAATGCTTGATGAGCTTGGGAAGCGGGAATTTACCTCTATGCAAGCAAGTGGAGGAATGATTTTTTTGATTGCTGCTATTGAATCTGCGAAGGTAGAATCTGTCCAATTTCTGCTAGAAAATAAACTCACATATAAAGATAATGTGGCACAGTATGAGGAATTTGTCATAGATGAAGTGTATTATAATAAAAATTATGTTAAGAGAGCACCATTGCAATTTGCCAATCAAAAGCTAAATGAGGCAAAATCTAATGGTGATTCTAATGCTGTTCAAAATTATGAAAAGATTATTGAGATTTTAGATGAAGTATGAAATATAAATACAAACAGCAAAAAAATAAAGGAAAAAAAAATTATGATTAAAATGTGCGAGATAAAAGATATTTGTAAATCACACTTTTTATTGTTAAGAGTTTATATATTAACTTTTAATCAAACTTATGATAAAACAAGTTTATAAATTTAAATTCATAAATTAATGATATTTAAAGCATAACATTACAAATAATTCTAAATTTAATAAAAATTCAAAAGGAAAGTCATCTGTGCCACCTTTAAACCCCTTGCTTGAATCTGACAGCATAGAATGCCTCCACAAAGGCAAAGTCATATTTCAATCAAGCACAAAAGATTTAATGTGTGTGCAAGATTCTAATAATAATGACGCTGGATTGATAAGTTTGGGCGATTTGGCAAATGCCACAATTATAGGCTGCACCGATAATATCGCTGGAATCCCAAGTCCTTGCACGAAATTAGTTAATATCCCAAATTCGATTTGCTCTACATTACTAGAAATTGATAATCAAAAAATAGTCTTAGCCCAAGCAACCTCACAAGTCATCACAGATAAAGGCTCACCTTTAATCTTACAAGGAGAACCAAAAGCAAAGGATATATTTGAGATTGATGAGGACATAACAAAGAATGCACAAAATACACAAAGCAACAATATAAAATCTATAAGCGAATCTAGCGGAGATTCAAATCTACCAAAACCACTGCCTCAACGATATGCAAGCAATGATAATATGGCGTTTAGAGATTTGATAAAATGGCAAACAAATAGAAAAGTTCGCCTATTATTTTATGGTGGAGCGCGTAAAGTTGGCGATAATTCATCCTTCTATTATGCTTCCCTAAATGTTTTAAGAGATTACAAAAAGCACCATCCAAACGATATATATGAACATAAATTTATTGATTCTGCAAAAACCATAGTGGATATTATAAATGAGCAAAAACCTAATTCTATTACTTCGCTGGATTTGTTTTTTCACGGTAGTAAGTGGGGGCTATATATGTATAGAGGTAGTTCTATGTCAAAAAACTTATCAAAAGATGAAATACAAACCAATAATCTTAATGCTGGTTTGTATGCAAGTAAAACGACTGATTTTTTGAGTGCAACTTATACACACAAAGAAAAAAGAACAATATATGATATAAAATTCGATAGGTTTATCGCACAAGGAGCATATATTGAAATACACGGTTGTGAATCTGGCGGAGACCTTGTTATTATAGATAGCATTGCAAAAAATTTGTCCGAAGAGATTCCGCAAGGGTATGTTGTAGAACATATTACAAAAGCAAATCCCAACATTAACAACACAAAAGATGTTAAAAAACAAGATTATCGGCACGGCAAAAGAGCGATTTGGCAAAATGGTAAAGTTATTAAAGAAACCTCACAAAAAGGGTGGCTAAATTTCGAGGAGTTATTACAATGAGAACAAAGCTATTTTTTTATATCATATTTTCTATGTTTTTTATGGGTTGTAGCAATGATAAACAACACATATCTTTATATACAATAAATATGCAATATGCTTGCGAATGTCCGCAATATAGGGTTTTTAAAATAGAGGACAAAAGCCAAAGTAGTCCATTTAAAGACAAACAACATATTGATATAGAGACATTAAATAATGAAATAGAATATGCTCTTAATATCGCGAATCGCGATGATAATTCCATAAGTAGCACAGATGAAAATTCTCTAATCGGCTGGGATATAGATTTATTGTTTGAAAATAAAGAAATAGAGAGGGATTTTATTGCAAATGAGGGAATCTCACCCATTTGTAATATTTACTATTTAGAGGGATACTTGCAAAAAACACTACTAAATACGCCCATCTTGCTGGTAAAAAATTTTAAGATTTTTTCTAAAGATTCTAAGTGTGCTTCTAGTGGTGTTGTAAATACGCAAGATAATAATGAAATAAAAATACACAAATGACAACACTAAACCCCCTACTAGAAACAGATAAAATAGAATGTATCCACAAAGGCAAAGTCATATTTCAATCAAGCACAAAAGATTTAATGTGTGTGCAAGATTCTAGTGGCACTGATGCAGGTGCAATAAGCCTACAAGATTTAGCAAATGCTGTCATTATAGGCTGTGCTAATAATATTGCTGGAATCCCAATTCCTTGCACGAAATTAGCTAATATCCCAAATTCTATCACTTCATCTTTACTAGAAATAGATAATCAAAAAATAGTTTTAGCCCAAGCAATCTCTCAAGTCATCACAGATAAAGGCTCACCTTTAATCTTACAAGGAGAACCAAAGGCAAAGGATATATTAGAACTTGATGAGGATATAGTAGAATTTAATAACGCACAAAACGACAATGAGAGTGAAAAATCTATAAGCGAATCTAAAGTAGTTTCAAATGTAGTTTCAAGCGAATCTAATGCAAAATCAAGCAACGAATCTAGCCCAAAATCTAGCACGAATTCAAACAAAGATTCACAAACCAAAAAAGAAATATTAGAAATGTATTTTAGTTATGGAAAAGAAATGATAAAATTAGAGGGTGATGATTCAAGACATAGCAATGATATGAATTTACATATCGTTACAAGTGGGTATGAGAATGGGGAAGAGGTAAAAGTTATGTTAGAATCTAGCGATAATCAAAAGTTTGTTGTTTGTGGCAAAATACAAAACAATGAAGTAATAGTTAAAAATGTAGTTAAGGATAGATAATGGCAGTAGTAGAATGGAGGGCAACTTGTGGCACAAAAAATGCAAGCATAAAATGCAAAAGACCCAACTGGGACAAAGTCAAAAGGGCGTATGATGAAATCAATAAAATAGACAAAAGTGATATTGACAAGGCATATGAAGTTGTTTTCAATGACGAGAAAAATAAATTCATAAAAAAGGGCGAACAAGAATGGATTGCAAGACAAAAAGCACACGAAATTGCAAATAAAACAAAAGTATCACAAGCAAGATATGAGAAGGTGGGAGGTGAAGCTTTAAGATATTTTAAGGGAAATAGAGAATATTACAGAAATACTTGCACTTTACAAATAAGTTATGCTCTAAATTTTGGTAGAATGTCATTACATAATACAATCAAAAAAAGGGAATTTGGCTCTGTTGGCGGTGCTATAATAGAACAAAAAGAATTGCTTTACATATTGGGAGTAATTGATATGAGAGATTTTTTGCTACAACAATGGAGGCAACCAGAATTTAAAGAAAGTTTATATGAAATAAAATCGTATGATGTCCTATTATCTCGCAATAAAACACTTTTGCAAAAATTAAAAGATTTAAAGTCTAAAGGTTTGGTAACCATTGGTGGAGGGAGATTCCGTGATAAAAAATATCTTAAAAGTTTTTGGCATTCAACACTATGGGATACAAATGAATTTGTCGATGTGCGAAACAATAGAAACATAAACTATCTAGGTGGCATAGATGATGGTGTAGAATTTTTAGCAAAAGAATTGTTCTTTTGGGAGCTAAAATAAAGGAGTCAAAGTATGAAAAAGATTATATTGTTAGCGTTTGCTTTCTGTGTGTATTTAGTGGGATATGAGCTTGAGCCAAAGCATAGATATAAAAATAACTATTCATTTGATGAGCGAGTGCTTGCATTTAAAAAAGACGGAATGATTTCTTGTCTATACGATGAAAAATTTGACAATGGCAGACCTATAAGTAGTTTGCACGATACTGGATATTATACAAGAATCTTTTACCCTATTTTTGGCGATGGTAAATTTTACCTCGCGCAAAGAGAGCTTTCTGACTATGTAAAAAAAGCAAAAAAAGAAATGGTGTTTGGCAGTTTAACCCATATAATCACTTGCATAGAAATCTATGAATCCTCCAAATACCAAGCCGAAATCGAACGAATCGTAAAAAAATACTGCAAAGGGTGCAAATAAGAATCTACAATGCCACCTTTAAACCCCTTGCTTGAATCTGACATTATAGAATGTATCCACAAAGGCAAAGTCATATTTCAATCAAGCACAAAAGATTTAATGTGTGTGCAAGATTCTAATAATAATGACGCTGGATTGATAAGTTTGCAAGATTTAGCAAATGCTGTCATTATAGGCTGCACCAATAATATAGCTGGAATCCCAAATCCTTGCACGAAATTAGCTAATATCCCAAATTCTATCACTTCATCTTTACTAGAAATTGATAATCAAAAAATAGTCTTAGCCCAAGCAATCTCTCAAGTCATCACAGATAAAGGCTCACCTTTAATCTTACAAGGAGAACCAAAAGCAAAGGATATATTTGAGATTGATGAGGATATAGCCGAATCTGTGAATGAAATTAGCGATAATTCAAATGAATTTAATGCAGATTTAGGCGAATCTAGCGAAGATTCTAGTGAAATACTAACACCACTACCACAACGATATGCAAGTAATGATGATATGGCAATTAGAGATTTTGTAAAATGGCAAGAATGGGAAAAATTTAAGAAATATTATCTCAATATGCACAAAATAAACACTAACGACAGAATAGAATCTAAAAATAGGATAGAGCAAGAAGAAGGTAGGTTAGATAGGTGGGTAAAAAGCAAAGATAATATTTTTAGATATGAAGAAAAGGATTTTATTGATGCTGAAATAAGATATTATAGAATCAAGGGGGCTATTTATGATTTGTTTATGAATAGCCCATATCAACGCATAAATACTTGCACCGCAAGACTAAGTAAAGCACTATATGACTATGGAATATCCATTAAAAGATTAAAAGGTATGGAATCTGCCGATTTGGCATACGCTGGGAAAAACACTAATGATGATAGGATTTTAATAAAAGTTAAAGATATGGTAACATTTTTAAAAGAAAGCGAACATTTTGGAGAGTTAGAAACATATTCAGCAACTAATGGTGCAAATTTTTATCACACATTTTACGATGAATCCTATGACAAATTAGTGTTAAACAAAAAAATATTAAATCAAACACGAGTCGATGAAATACGACAAGATAATGAAAAATTTCACACAAATCTAAACGGCAAAAAAAGGCATTATAGCTTTAGAAATAGAGGCTTGGGGTGATGCTTTTGGGCATATAACACTATGGGAAAATAATGATTTTGTCGATGAAAGCGAATTTTTACCCGACAAAAGAGAGTATGTTTTTGTAAAAACACTTTATTTTTGGGAGTTTTCATAATGAAAAAATTGCTTTATACTATTTTGTTATGCCTTATTTTTAGCGCAAATGCTGAACCCCCTACATTAGCCGACACTTACTCTTGCACTAAAAGTGGAAGCACAGAGCAAAGCATTGCTGAAAAGTCTTTTATACAAAATCCAATCAAATACTATAAAAGATGGGCTTTAGCCCATTGCTTAAAATACACTTCAAGTGTGGATAAAACTATGTCATCAGGCTGTGGTAAAAAAATGCCACAAGATATAATAAACCTAAGACATATAGATAATATGACAAGGCTTTTGGGAGGTGAGGCATTAGATGAAGTAAAAGCATATATAGATGAATATTATAAGGTTATTGTCGAATTTTCGCATAAGGGTTATGTAAATGCTTGCTTTGATTTGGTGTATGAAAATAAAGAATTTGACGCCGAAGTGGAGCGCATTGTGAAAAAATACTGCAAAGAATGTGAGTGAATCTATATAGAAATTCTATTTTTGGGAGCTAAAATAAGCAAAAATGCAGATGAAAAAGACAATATGGTTATTTTTGATAGTGATGATATATCTTAATGCGGGTGATTTAGAATTTAATGGAGAGCTTGCAGGGAAAATAAATAAGGCAAGTTATTCTTATGAAAAAAAAAAAAAATACTAATTGTAAAAAGGATAGGTATAGAGTATTGTATAACAGGAGAAGATTTTAGTAAAGTGCAACCAAATATTAGCATACTAGGTCGATATAATTACAAAATAGGGCTAATGTGGAAAGGGTTGGAAAATCAAATATTGCCAGAACTTAAATCATATATAGATAACAAATCACGCATAGACAATGAAACAATATTTGCACATTATAGTAACGGCAATTTTTCAAGGTTTTATGTTTGCCTAGAAATTTATGATTCCAAAGAATACAACGCCGAAGTAGAGCGAATCATCAAAAAATACTGCAAAGAATGTGAGTGAGGCAAAGTGCAAAGAAACAAAATCTTAAAAGATAAAATGAAGCGAATCGTAGTGATTTGCTGTGTGCTTGTGTGTGAAATATTTGCCAATCCCATTTATCCAAATCTCTTTCAAGTGCAATCTAGTAATTTTATCCACGATTTACGCTATGGCACGATAGATAATTTTATGGGCGTGAATCTTTACGAACATTTTGGATTAGATAAATGCTTTTTGCATAATGATTTGAGTGAGCGCGCAAAAATGCTTAGCGAGATTGCAAGCAGGGAGCGAGTAAAAATCGTATTTTTTGACTGCTTTCGTCCGCATAGCGCACAAATAAAAGCGTGGGAAAAGATAAGTGATGAGCGATTTGTGGCAAATCCGTATAAAAATGGCTCAAATCATTCGCGAGCAATCGCGCTTGATGTTGGATTGGCAAATGAAAATGGTGAGATTTTAGCGATGCCTAGCGAGTTTGATGAGTTTAGCCAAAAGGCATTTAGTGATTATAAATGCCCCAAAGCAGATTCTCAAAAATGTGCTAATAGAGAGAGGCTAAAAGCGATAATGAAAGAGGCTGGATTTAGGGAAATTAAAAGCGAATGGTGGCATTATGAAGCGGACTTTTCGCAAGATTCTCCGCCACTTAATAAAACTCAAATTCGTGAAAAATATCCCATACTTGATTTGCCATAAATGCAAGCGTGAGATTTATTACAATTATCCAAACAAAACTTACTCCACCTTTGGAATCAAACTAAAACTTAATCAAATCCAAGATACTTTTAGCAACAAAGGCAACTTTGAGATTCATCTATGCAATGATGCCTTTATACATTGAGATTCTCTACAATGATTATCTCTACACGGCGGCGTTTGCAGTGGCAAGTGTGCTAACGCTACTTTCAATCATCGCGCTCATTTTGAAATTTATCATTGAAAAATATGAAAGGGCGTGAAGGCGTGAATCTGGGCAAGATTTGCAAGATTGACGCGAATCTAAAAATTTTTTGCTAAAATCACATTTTAATTTTTAAAAAGGACAAAAATGCAAAATATGACAAACAAAAAGCACTCTGTCTTGCTAGATTTATATAATCATTGCAAAGTGCGAAATGATTTTGTATTTCACAATGATTTAGTTAAGGATTTTGCTAAAAAACACAAATTTGGCAACCCATTTGACGCTACAAAGCTTGATTCTAGCGATAAATTGCCACAACTTTTTAAAGAACAAGACATTTGTTTGCTTCATTTAGGCA
Organism: Helicobacter cinaedi PAGU611; assembly: GCF_000284635.1. Taxonomy (NCBI): domain Bacteria; kingdom Pseudomonadati; phylum Campylobacterota; class Epsilonproteobacteria; order Campylobacterales; family Helicobacteraceae; genus Helicobacter; species Helicobacter cinaedi. Next base: position 1,395,177 of record NC_017761.1, read on the forward strand.
GCGGAAATCACAAATTTATCAAAGGTATAAACAAACTTTACCACACATTTGAACCGATACAAGAAAGGACAGAATGGGCTTATAAAAAAAGCCTGCTTAATGAATACAACGACAGCGAAAGCAACATTTTAAGCGTAGCAAACAATCAACGCATTTTACACGATTTTGTCTTTGGTAGAGACTTGGAATTTGAAAATTTATCCATTCAAAAACGCCCTAAAACTTATTTTCCACACCGCACAAAAACCACACTTCGATACTCTTTTGAAAACGAGCAAATAATAGCCTTAAATCAGCAAATTGAAATCGATTTAACGCTCGAATTTAACGCAGTTGTAGCTGTTTTTGAGGCAAAAAACGGCAAACCAAAAGATTTTAATATTTATCAAATTTATCATCCATTTTTGTATTATTACAACTCAAATTTGCCTTTGCAAAATATCATTTGCTGTTATTTGTTGCGAAATGAAAATAGTTTAAAGTTTTTTGCCTACACTTTTGAAAAACCATTACAACTTGATTCAATCAAATTTTTAAAATCAAAAGAATATATTTTGACAAGGGGCTAAAATGGAGTGGAATAAAATCTACAATGACGATACACTGAAAATTCTTAAATCCCTACCAAATGCGTGCTTGGATATGATTTGGGGCGACCCTGATTATAATGTCGGTATCAACTACAATGGTAGCAAATACACGCAAAAATGGGAGGATTATATTTCGTGGTATTGCGAGCTAGCAACGCAGTGTTTGCGAGTGCTAAAACCTAGTGGCAATGCGTTTTTTATGAACTATCCAAAGCAAAATGCGTATTTACGAGTGAAATGTTTAGATAGCCTTGCTTATGATGTGAGCGAATATGTATGGGTATATAACACAAATGTCGGGCATAGCAAACGGCGTCTCACTACCGCACACAGAAGCATTCTCCACGCGACAAAATCTAAAAACAATCATTTCTACAAAGACAATATCGCCCTGCCTTATCAAAATCCCACCGACAAAAGAATTTTGCAGCGGTTAGCTGACGGACACAAGGGCAGAATGCCTTACTCGTGGTTTTATTTTGATTTAGTTAAAAATGTAAGCAAAGATAAAACCTTTCATTCTTGTCAGATTCCTGCGCCATTAGTAGAAATGTTTATCAAATCCTGCACAAATGAAGGCGATAGCGTGTTTGTGCTTTTTGGCGGAAGTGGAGGGGAAATTTTATTATGTGAAAATCTCAAACGCAAATGGATAAGCTGTGAGTTGCATAAGCCCTATTTTGAAATGATAAATGATAGGCTACAATCAAATGGGACGATAAAAAATGAATTTAGATTGCCAAATTTTGTGCGAAAAAACTATGAAAATAGCGCAAATAAAGAACAAAGTTTATTTGAAAATGCACTATAAGATTTGCAAGATTGGCACGAATCTAAATTAAAATAATGGAGCGATAAAAAATGCAAAATATAAGCAAAATTTTAATGATTCTATGTCTTTGCTTTTTGGCAAATATAGCGGTGGCAGAGGATGAGGATATTATTAGTTTAGAAAGATTAGAGCAAATCAAAAAAGAAGAAAATGAATATTGGCTACAATTTTTAGCCAAAGCTCTTTATTATGATGATTCACCTGATGCTTTGGCAAGACTCGCTTTTGCTAAAAAGCATTTCACGCCTTTGTGGTATGAAATCATCACAAATGACAAAGGGCAAAAAGTCGCGAAATGGACTTGCTTTAACAATGAAGCCCAAAGAACTTGTCCCTATCGCCTAAAAGCCCCCATTAAGCTAAAAGGCACGCTTACCATTGAGACAAATTATGGTGGTGCTGCTTGTGATACATTTTTTTATACTTGGTTTGAAAATAAGGATTTGCCCACAACTGAAATGGATTTTTTGAATGGTAAGTATTTGCAGATAAAGCCCACTTCGCGCAATCAAAAAGAAGTATTAGCAAAGATTCCAAAATGGCTGCTTGATGGATTTGCTGGGGAGGTGAGCTATGAAGTGGAGTTTGAAGTGGCAAATATGAGCGGATATATAAGCGATGTTTGGATCAATCAACAGCAAGATATAGCTTTGATAGCAGACTATTCTGCATGTAGCAGTGGAAGCTATCTTGTCGCTGATAATATTAAATTTATCAAAAAATTAAGCGAAAAAATGGATAAAAATGCAGAATCATATTTGGTAGAATACAGCGAACAGGGAGTGCGCCCATTGACACTTAAAACAAACGATGATTTTGTAAATCTGCGTGAAACCCCAAATGGTGCTATTATAACGCGAATCTATAAAAAAGATTTTAGCGATAGTTTGGTAATAAAAGTCCCGCAAACGCGTTTGCTAGGATTTAATCAAAATCAAAAAATTGATATGTATGATAAAGAATCAAAATGGCATAAAGTGATTTATTTCCCGCCAAATACGCGCAAGACAAAGGACGCAAAAGCGGGATTTATCCACAAATCACAGATTGATTTTGGTGAATGAATCATAAAATGGGAGTGCAAAAAATAAAAAAGTTAACTTTAGCGATTTTAATTGTCGTGGCGGTTGCTATGGCTTTTGGTGCGGTTATAAGCGTGAAGATTTTAAATGTAAATCAAAGCGATTTGCATTCATTACAATCCGTGCTCAAAGGCAATGCAATCGGATTCATTGCTTGTCAAAAAAAGCGATAGAACGCTAAAAGTGTTGGCAAAAGATTCTGCATAAGTATCCTCCATCACTTAGATGAGCTAAACCTCTGTTTGTTTCTACTTCTGCATATAGGTATTCATATTCTTTATTGATAAGATTTCCATTCTCATCTACATTACAATAAGCCTCATAAGGTATATCTATAACAGAACTTCTTAATCCACTTCTTATTACTAAGTATTTATATCTTTCTCTTTTTGTTTTTAAAGATTCATAATAAGCTTTTTCTTTTTTAGTCCAAGGAGCTATAGCTCCTTTTATGGGTTCTTTTAAATATAAATCTTGCCAAGCTTTAAATTCTAAATAACTTGAGCTTTGTCCTGTCTTTAATGTAGGGTCTAAATAAATTGGTTTATAGGATTTATAGGGGGAGGATTCTCTTGCTTTATATGATTTAAAATAAATATTGCTATGCTTTTTATTATACTTTCCTGCCTCTTTTGTTCCTGTTGAAAAGTATATTTCATTAGTTTGTTTATTAACTTCAACTCCTACTCCATTGGGGGCATATATTATATAAGTTTCACTCATTCTTTCTCCTTTATCCTATATACAATCCATCTTTCATTATTATAGTAGTAGCTAATCTACCTATAAATTTGGGTCTTTTGTTCTCATCATTTTCAGTATTGGCAATGTTCTTGCTTGCTTTTTCTCTACGCTTTGAGATTACCCTACTACTATTAGGGTTTTGTTCTTCATTATTTTTCTCTCCCACCCCCACATACATAGCCTTAATATTATTCTCTCCTATTATATTCAAAGCTCTTAAAAATTCTCTGTGTTTTTGTAAGTTTGGAGTATTGTCTTTTAAATTGGTATTGAAACAATCATTATATACATCATCTAAATAATTCATTGCAATATGGTAGGAGTCTATGGCTGAAGTTGGTGCGTTTGTGTCATTGTCTTTATTGTTTGGATTTCTACTTTCTTTGTCTTTATAGAATTTATCTTGTTCTAAAATCATAAAGAATTCTTTGAGTATTTGTATATTTATAGAATCCATAGTGTAATTTCTCATAGAAAAGCTTTGAGATTCTAAGTCTTTTAAAAAAGATTGTAAGCTATCATAATGATAAGAGAGAAAGGGTAAATTTTTATGGGGCATTGGCATATTGAGATAATAATGTGTAGTGTCTAAATATTGGCTTGTAGTTAAAGGAATTATAAAATTTACATTTCTTTCTTGCTTTTTATGAAATTGTAAGATACTTGCATATTCGTGTGGAATAGAGAAATGCTTTAAGGGTAAGGAGAGAATCTCTTGAGGGATATTAGAGCTAAAGAGAGGATTTGTGATTGTGTGAGTTGAGTAAGGTATAAAATCTTGTAGAGATTCTATTATGCTACTTTCTAATGTAGAATCTAAGCTCTTTTTTTGATAGGTATAGATTCCAAAGCTTCCTGCTACTCCAAGCAATCCTAAATCCCTTAGATATTTGAGTGCTTCTCTCCTATGTAAATTACTCTGTAAATATATATTTTTAGTCTTTGCCATTATGTCTCCTTTGAGATAAGATTCTTTATTGCTTTATATTATGCTTCCTTGCATAATCCTCTATTTCTTTTCTTAAGTATTCTGGGAAGTTTTCTCTATACATTGCTGGTATAGTGGGGTTTAGCTTTTTGTCTAGTTTGTGGTCTTTATAAATATTCTCTAAATCTTCAGGGATATAGTAAGTTGGTGCATTAGGATAACCTTGAGGTGGAGTAACTGCCATAATCTTAGCTTCTAAAAGCATAGTATCTATATATAGTTTAGCAGACTTTTCGCTCCATTCATTTGGAATATCAAGATTATAAGATTCTAAATTATTAGCCAATGCGACTCTGCTTTTTTTATGAAACTCCCTCCTACTCTCGAGTGTAGAATCTTTATCTCTAGGGTCTTTGAGTTTGCCTTGTTTGATTTGATTGAATAAAGCTCTTATGGCATTACCATCATCAACCGCATATCTATATAGCATATTAAAATCCATCACCCAATCTACTCCTATCATCTCATCTAAATAAGGGAGCATACCATATTTATCATAAGGGGGATTCTTGGCAAAGTTTTTTAGCATTTGTGCTTTAATAGGATTTTCGTGCAAACCATCTATTAAGCCTCTATATTGATAAGAATCATATAAGACACTAAAGCCGGGATGACCTAGTTGTAGGAGTAGAAAAGCAACCGCTTGAGCTCTTGTTTTAAATCCTGTCATAGAGAGCTGTAATGCTCCTGTAAATCCTTGTATATCTCCTAATATCCCAGCGGTTAATTCCCATTCAGCCATAGAAAGCCAACCATCACTTAGATGAGCTAAACCTCTGTTTGTTTCTACTTCTGCATATAGGTATTCATATTCTTTATTGATAAGATTTCCATTCTCATCTACATTACAATAAGCCTCATAAGGTATATCTATAACAGAACTTCTTAATCCACTTCTTATTACTAAGTATTTATATCTTTCTCTTTTTGTTTTTAAAGATTCATAATAAGCTTTTTCTTTTTTAGTCCAAGGAGCTATAGCTCCTTTTATGGGTTCTTTTAAATATAAATCTTGCCAAGCTTTAAATTCTAAATAACTTGAGCTTTGTCCTGTCTTTAATGTAGGGTCTAAATAAATTGGTTTATAGGATTTATAGGGGGAGGATTCCATAATGTGCCAAGCGTCTAAAAGTGCTTTGGAGTATTCTTTGGTGTATTTGCCTGTATTTGTTTCTTTTTCCCATTTATCAAAAATTACTTCCTTGTTTTGTTTATCTATATTTAAAAACACGCTATTTGGTGCTGTGATTTGGTAATTCTCACTCATCTCCATTCCTTATTTAAATTTTATTAGTTTTTTCTTTACCCTATCCACAATCCATCTTCTATGATGATAGTCGTGGCTAGACGACCTATGAATTTTGGGCGAGTTTCTTTTTTATCTTGTTCTTGTTTTTTCTCATCTTCATTATCTAATTGCAAACTATTAGATGGTTTCTGTTTATCATCTTTTTTTTGGTTTATCCCCACATACATAGCCTTAATATTATTCTCTCCTATTATATTCAAAGCTCTTAAAAATTCTCTGTGTTTTTCTAAGTTTGGAGTATTGTCTTTTAAATTGGTATTGAAACAATCCATATAAACATCATCAAGATAATTTATTGCGATATGATAAGCGTCTATGGCTGAGGCTGAAGCTTGCATTTCTCCTCTTTCCTCATTATTAGCACTTCTGTTTTCTCTGTCTTTATATTCTTTATATAATGCTTGTTTTCTCTCATCTCCATTTATGCTTTGCATTTTTTGATTAAACTCTGCTATGTTTATTTTTATCTGCTCACTCGCATTAGGTGGGGCTTTAAACTCACCCTCCTTGTGTTGAAGCTTTAATAATCTTGGGCGAGTGGGTAAATCTTGTGTATATGCTCTTGTATTAAAAAACTCTATATCATTTAGAGAAGTAAGGCTATCATTCATTCCCCTTAATTCATCAAGGCACAGATAAGCAAGGAGTTTGTTTAAAAGATAATTCCTCGTATTTGTAGTTTTTATATCCTCATAACAATAAAACAAAGAGTCAATGTCTCCAAAAGCTCCTGTTCTAAGTCTGCCTCCTATAATCATATTAATAAAATTAAAAGATAAAAAAGTATTATTCACAAGCATAGGGTAGAATACACCCTCATTTTGTCTTTTAAGCACATAAGGGGGATGGTATTTGTAAGAAAATTTTGTAAATTTTAAGCGTTCAAACTCTTTTTTGCTCTTCTCATAATGCGTAATAAAAAGTTGATTAAAGATATTCATACCAACAGCTTGTGGGAGAGATTTGAAAAAACTCTTAATAGTGTCTTTCGTATAATCTTTCAAGAAAATATTTTTATAATATTTCAAATCTTGTCCTTTTATCTGTTTGAAATCTTTTATATGGTCCTTTTGACTGATAGTTACAATGCTGTTTTGGACTTGTTTAACTGCTTGAACAAATGATTTTTTCTTTAATTGTTCAAATCTCCTTTTTAAAGTTCTATTTTTCTCATATGTTTGAGTGTATATCTTCATATCGTGATTATAGAGAATATAGGCTAAATAGGCTAAACCCAACTCCCCAAATAATACTTCTCTTAAATGTTTTATCTTATAGGAGAATAGGAGTTTTACAAGTGCCTTGCTTATATTGAAAGGACTTAGATTAAAAAAGAGTGAGGCAAAAGGGAAAAAAGAGACAATGAAATGCTCTATTATCACCTGCAAAGATTCACTTGCTTTGAGTCTTGTGTTTGTTTGCTCTTTTTGTAAGTCCTTTTCTAAATCTTGAAGTTTGGTTTCTAAGGTCTTTAAATTTTCTAAACTTCCTTGATTTGTTTCATCTAAACTTCCAAATTCACTTTTAGAATCAGAATCCTCCTCATTAAAAAACTCTTCTAAGATTTCATCTACATTAATCTTATCTGTATCCTTTTGATTTTCTAATTCCTCAACAAACTCTTCTATACAAAAGACTTCTTCATTATTCTTTAATAACTCATTTTTTCTTTGCTTAGAAAAGCATAGGGGTATTTTACTTTTACTATCTTCAAGCACTAAAAAACTTTCATAAGGCAATATTCTAAGACTTTCTTTATCAATCTCTATGCACTCATATTTAGAAATAAAATTCCACCATTTTTGTGTATCTGTTTTTATGGAAGTATAGAAATTTTTAATCACATAATAAGTTAGAGCAAGCAAAAGCACTTCTAAGACAGAATAATTTTTTTTTGGTTCAAGTTTTGTTTCTCGCATTGGGATTTCATAACCATCATAATAATTATATTCATAAGTTACCAAGACTTGAGTAATGCTATCAATATAACTTTGCAGACATTCTATACTTTCTTTAAAATATTTTTTCTCCTGCTCTAAAAAATATGTTTTATTGTTCTCTTGCTGAAAGAAATGTTCTATAAAATTGAAATTGAGTATTTTGTCTCTATTTTCTCTTTCAAATTTGTGATAATCTTCTATTTGATTCTTATCTTGAGGATAAAAGCCATAATTAAGACTATCAAGATGTTCTTTGGTATTCTTATAATCATTGTATTCCTTTTGTGGGACAAAGACAAAAGGACTTAGAGAAACAACATAAGGCTTGCTTATTTCATCTTTTATAGTGATTTTATATTTACTATAATCAATGGTTTCATCATAATCTTTTTTAGGATTTGTAAATAAAGTATCACTTTTGACTTCCTTTTTATTTTCATCTCCATAGCTTATAGTATTACCTAACTCCTCTAACAATTTATGATTTAATCCTGCATTATGCTTATAGGGAGCATTGCTAATGATAAGATAGTTATATCCTTGTGCTGATGGAGCTTTTATCTCGCTTTTTTGCTCATTTTTCATAAGCTGCACAAGTTGGCTAGAGTTAAAATAAGGGCTTTCTATAAAGACAAGTCTATTGTTATTAGAAGTCATTTGTGCACTAAGATGATTTGTAATGCTGTCTTTACCGCAAATTTGCAATTTTTCATTCTCACAGACACAACTTAAATTTATTCCCTCCACATTTGTCAAACTCTCTTGTTTTAACTCTATCAGCAGGGCTAAATTTTGTTTTATATAGGCACTGCTCTCTTCAATATCGTGTTTAAATCCTGATAACTCTATAAGAATCTTATTATCTATAATGAGAGTATAATTCAAAATACGATTTTCAAAAAGAAAGATAATGGGGGCAATATCTTGCACAAAAAGTTTAATAATTGAATTTGAAATGGCAAAAGAATATTTAGAATCTGCCCATTCTAAAATATTTCCTAAAGTCTTACTCCCTTCAAAAAGTGTATCAATAGCTAAAAAAACCAAATTACCTTTAGAGGCAATCTTTTTAATATCAAAGATATTAAAAATACTAAAGAAAAAATTTACAATTTCTTTATAAGTTTGGGCATTACCCTCCTCATATATATTTCTAATATCTTGTATTAGATTATCAAAAGCAAACTGCAAACTCTCTTTATATTTTCCTTGACCACCAAAAAATTCTGTCTCTTTAAAATCTGATAATTTTTCAATGATGGGTTTTTGCAAATTATTTTCAATACAAGATTTCAATTTCTCAAAACTGTCCTTCTGCTTTATAAACTTACTAATAGCTTTTGAGAGATTATCAATATCTTTACCACCGTTTAATTGCTTTACAAAATTAAATAAGATGCTTGATGTATCATTTTGCTTGTTATAAATTTTAATATTTCCACAATCCCTTTCCTGATTATTTTTAACTATATTTTTTTGATTAATACTATTGTAGTCATAGACTTCTATTGTTACCTCTTTATCTCTTAAACTAAAAAAATGCTGCACAAGCCAATCTTCAAGAGATAACCTCTCTTTTGTTCTTATCAAACATTTAGCATCTATTTCTTTAAAATTAGAGCAATATAGAGCAATTTTTTTGGCATTTTGTGTATAAGCAGTAATTTCTCTTAATAAATCATTCCTATTATGTAAAAACAATATTCTTTTTACATTATTCTCCTTCATCATACACCCCTCCAATAATTATCTTTAACTCTGTGGTATTGTCTTTGTCTAAGTAATCATCTAAGCCTAATGCAAATGTAAAGTGAAGTTTGTTCGCTTTAAAAGGAAGAAAGGGAATACTCTTGTATGAGTAATGCTTATAGATTGTAAAGAAGTATCTTTAGAATGAGTAGATTCTCTGTATTCTTTAATGTCTTTAGAATAATTTAGGAGTGGTTTATATTGTCCTATACCATAATCTTTATGCTCATAGTCTTTATAGGGTTCTTTAAAGAGTTTAGGGAGATATTGGGGGATACTCATTGACAATCCTTGCAGTGTTTTTTGACAATGCGTTCAACTTCGGCTTGGTATTCTTTGGAATCGTAGAGGTGCATACAATCTTGAACCAATACTCTGAATCCTTGTTTTGTAGTAGCTTCCCTTTGAGGACTTGACATAAATTGAGAAACATAAGATTGTATGATTTTAGCAACTTGTTCTTCATTTTTAAGTCCAGCCATTACAGAAAATTTCATACTCCCTCGTTGGAATATATGCAAATGATACGATAATGTTGACATTTCACCTCCTTTTTCTACATAACCATAACTTTTTTGCAAACAAAAACCAAAGCCATAATGTTTAAGATTCTTTCTAACATCAAACCTATCATCAGCATTAGTGTTTATGCAAAATATACACAACAAAACCAATAAGACAAAATATTTCATACAATCCCTTTAATCAATCAAATCCCAAAAGTATAAATCTCGTATTATATATTGAGTTTCATTAAGATAATTAGGGCTTACTTTCAAGTCTGTATCCACAAAATTATTTCCATTCCATAAAGTAGTATGTCGTAGTCCATCTGTGCCATCATTGCCACAATACTTTTTGCATAGAATCACTTGCAATCCTTGCAGTATTTTTTGACAATGCGTTCAACTTCGGCTTGGTATTCTTTGGAATCGTAGAGTTCTAGGCAGGTATAGAATCTACTAAAATTTGAATTTTTATAGTGATTTAATATGGTTTCATTATTGATTGTAGCTTTATCATCTATGTATGATTTAAGCTCTAGCGGTGGCAAGATTGCACCATACCCTAGCCCAAGTCTATTAGTATAGCGACCCAAAACCCGAATATCAGTTCGTGTTTCATAAAAATCATTTCCTTTAATGCAATATTCTATGCCTATTCTTTTCATAATTCTTACCTTTTTTTCATAGGAATAAGCTGTCCTATCTACTTTTCCCGCCAACTCTTCGTCAAATTTTATATCGCCGCCATTAAGACATACAAATGATACAAAGTAAAGCCACATTATTTTTTTCATTTTCACTTTAACTCCCATAATTCAAGCTTGGCTGTTCCTATATTAGTCAAATAATAATTTCTAGCCATACCATTTTCCACATCTACAAATTTACTTCCATTCCAAAGGGTTGTGTGAGAATAATTTCCTTTCATTACGACAATTCCCTTTTTATCTTTAATCTGTTCTAGTGCTGCAGTTTTGCCACTATCTGTTGCTGTTATAGATATTTCCGCTTTACCCCATTTATCATTCAAATACCTACCTATATAATCAGCTCCTAAAATATAAAGATATTTCTCACCTCTACCATACATAGAGTTATATTCTTTTGCTTTAATTTCGGTATGAAGCGGCATTCCTCCATAATTGAGCGCATAGCTTACCTGCATAGCACAAGTGTTGCTATAATCTTGATACACATAACCAAATCTAAAGAAATCCTTGTAATTAATATATTCGCTTAAAGGTTTCCCTCCAACCAAAGCGTATCTCTGCCATACATTATCATCATATTGTCCATCTTTGATAGATTGTATTATATTTTCTGCTGTATTTTTTGATATTTTCTCTGTTTTACCTCTCCATATACCATTATCTACTATGCCTTGTCTAAATGCTTCTTGCAAATTTTCATCATTTGGATTGGCGGTATTGATTTTATCATATTCTTTTCTAACTTCCTTAAAGCTCGGTCTCCTGCACTCTATACTTTTAGATTTACCTTCACAGGTTGCCGTTATTGTTATTCCCATTCTATCTTTCCTCCTCAATTTCTTTTAAAACATTCATTATGAATGCTTCGTTATTCTGTATTCTGCCACGAACAATAAATGTTTGATTGGTAGAAGATTCTAATTTTACCTTTATTATTTCCCCCTCCTCATACCCTTGTGTTCTTATATGCAAATTTATATCTTGTGAATGTCTTGAAATATCCTTAAGTTTTATCTTATCCTCTCCATAAGAAAAATATATTTCTGTGATTTGTTTTTCTTCCTTAGTATCCTCTAATGCTTCATACTCTAATCTATCATCATTACTTGCTAGAGTTGCTACTAGATCAGATTCTATCTCTCCTTCATCATACACCCCTCCAATAATTATCTTTAACTCTGTGGTATTGTCTTTGTCTAAGTAATCATCTAAGCCTAATGCAAATGTAAAGTGAAGTTTGTTCGCTTTAAAAGGAGAAAGGAATACTCTTGTATGAGTAATGCTTATAGATTGTAAAGAAGTATCTTTAGAATGAGTAGATTCTCTGTATTCTTTAATGTCTTTAGAATAATTTAGGAGTGGTTTATATTGTCCTATACCATAATCTTTATGCTCATAGTCTTTATAGGGTTCTTTAAAGAGTTTAGGGAGATATTGGGGGATAATAAAGACAAGATGGATTTGATGGATTCCAAATTGTAGATTGATTTGTTTGTGTTGATATTCTTTATTGGAATAGCTTTGCAGTAACTCTTTTTCTAAATTTTTATCACTCATACTTTGTGCATCACTTTGATAATCTAAAATAAGGTTTTCAAAAGGACTTGTCTGTTCTTTTAGATTATCAAAAAGATAGAATTGAGTAATAGGTAAATTGTCTTGTTGGGATTTGTGTTCTTTATAGTGTAGTCTTAGTATAGGTTTATGAAATTCTATTTGTGTCTTTAAAGCCTCTTTGTCTCTATTCTTAGTATGAGTAGGACTAGGAGCATTGATTTTATAACTATTAGGTTTAGGTGTGCAAATAAGAGGAAAGCCTTTATCACTCATTACACCACTAGAGACTAAATCTTGCATTATGGGATAGTCATCATTATATTTCTTTAATCCTCTTGCATTTGGGAGTATGAGTGCTACTTGTGTGCAAGGAGTAGGAACACCTGCAATGTTATTAGTGCAACCTATGATAGGAGAGTTTAATAAATCAGATTCTAAAATAAAAGGGATATTCTTATCTGTAATACTTTTACCCTTATTAGATTGTAATTGCACTACTCCATTATGAGGACATTTTATTTCATTATCTTCTAGTAGAGGGTGAAGCATTGCAGTGCTTGTTAGAGAATCTATGGAGTTAGAATCTCTTTGTATCTGCTCTCTTTGTGTTTGTTCTTTTTCTAGTATTGCTTTAGATTCTTTAGAGTTACATTCTAATTTGATGTTAAGACTAGAATCTAGGAGGGAGTAATTTAAAAGAGTAAGAGTGCAAGAGTTTAAAAAGATAGTAAGTGTGCCTAGATTATTTTCTTCATCCTTAGGGGAGAAGTGATAGATGGGTTTAGATTCATCTAATCCTATGTTGGATTTAGTATCTGGTGTGCCAAAGAAAAAGGGATTAGTTTCTATTTCAGATGAACCTAGTAGGAGGGTGGAATAAAAAAAGAGAGAGGGCTTATAGGATTGTAATTCCTCTATGCTTTCTTGTAGTTTCAATTCTTGTTTGATTTGTTCATAGATTGTATCACAATCAATGAAATCTTTATCGTTGGCAAAGAGATATAACTCTTTTGTTTGTGTATCTATATAAATGGTAGAGCTCATAGGGTTAAATGTAGCCTGTATTTCACTATTTTGATTAGCAAGATACAAGCTTTTGCATTCTTCATCATAAAGTAAATTAATTATTTGTTTTTCTTTAGCATTGAAAAATTCTTCGTTATCATCAGATAAGACAATCTTGGCAAAATTGGATTTATAAGTATAAGTTTTATAGATATTTTCTTTTTCTAATATATCTTGATTTTCTTTGTCTTCTATACAAAAAGGTAAGGCTTTATAGAGCGTTCTGTATTTATTCATTTATGCTCCTTTTAGCAAACATTTCATATCATTTTTATCTATAATTTTAGTATAAATCTCAAGAGCAAGTAAAAGTAAAAAGGTATTCATTGTATCATTTTTGCTTAGCTCTTTCTTTATAACTCTCTCTTTTATATCCTCCATTTGTATCACTTCACTTTTTCCATTGAAATCGTATTCATATCTTTGTGCCATTTTTTTAGGATTATGAACAAAAATATGTAAAATTTCTTGTTGATACACACTAAGATAGTTATCATTTTTGCTTGTCTTTGTAATAGTTGTTGCATTTGTTATAAGCTTGTTGCCATATATCAATTCCATAAGAAGTTTAGAATAGGAGTTAAGATAATCTAGTGCTTTTTCTATACTTTGGCTAAGTTGTATTTTGGCTTGATTACTTGGGGATTGCAGGAGATAATTATAAAAATACAATATTTGTAAGATACTTTCCAAGAAATGACTTGTCGCTACATAACTTGTTTCTAGCTCTCCTACATAGAGTAAATGTAGCCTTTGTGTGTTTTTATAATCTAGTTTATCTATAATATTTAATCCATACTTATATCCTAAATCAGAAATCACAGATATTGAGGGTTCTAGGGTTTGTTTCCATTCTCTTGCAAAAGATTCTTCTTTAGGTAGAGGATTTTTTATAGTTTCTATATGATGCACTTCTATTTTTGTTTGTGCTTTAGAGAGTTCTTTCGCATTTATCGCAAGATTCTCAATCTCCTCTTCTCCTATTTCTTGTTTAAGTGTATCTGCATATTCTGTATAATTTTCTAAAGTATCATTGGGATTACAAGTATGGACACATTTATCAATTATTTTTCTTGTAAAGCCTAAAAGATTAAAAAGTTTTTTTGCACATTTGACAATGAGTTTGCCTACAAGCCTTATAACTCTTATGGCAATATTTAAAAGACTAGCTAGTATTCCTCCAAATCCCGGCGCATTAAAAGTATAGAGTTTATGGATAGCTTCTGTTTTGTGGCATAGACAAAAGGCTTGTGCAAGATGTCCTCCTAAAGAATGCCCTACTACATTAAGCTTATAGATAGAATCCTTTATATCTTTTTCAATAGTTTTTAAGACTTCTTTTTTAAATTTTACTAAAGAAATAATTTGAGGGATAGCAATTCCAATAGCAATAGAGCCATCAGTTAAAACTATATCTTTAAAAAGTTCTGCCCCTCTTATTTCTGTGCCGCGAAAGCTAAGTATGTAAGCATCATTTATATCTTTTGCTTGAGTATCTTGAAAAAGCGTATGAGAATAGCCACTCATAGAAGTATTAGGCTGGTGGTGGAGCATTTCAAAGCGAGAAGTGAAATATTTAGTGCGAGGGGAGAGGTGGTAGGTATTTTTATCTTGTATGGCTCTTTCTTTATTAACTGAAACTTCAATTTTTTGTTTATCACTCTTTTTATCTCTATAAATAAGGTTTTGGATTCTATTGTCAATCAATGTTGGCTCTAATTCGCTGGGATTATCATATTTGGGCGTTTTTATTTCTATATCCTGACTAAATCTAGCCTCTATGGCTAAAGCATAAGCAGTGGGTTGTTCTAGTTTGATTTTTTTATCATTAAATAATCGTTTTGCTAAAACAGATTTATTGATATTTTCCTCTTTTATTTCATACCCTAATTTTATTCCATCTGCATATATCCATCTTTCTATTGGTTTAAATGCGGGGATTTTAGCTCTAAACTCATCATCTCTTGGGTCAAATACTTCATTATTATCAATATAATGCAACATTGCATAACTAGCATCAGCTACATCTGCATAATCTTTGAGTTGCTCTATAAAGTCTTTAGGAGTCATTTCATATCCTTTCTTTTTTCATTACTTTTTATAAATCTACCATTTTCTAGGTAAAAAATATTATCTCCACCCATACCTGTTTTCCTTGTTTCTGTAAATCTAAATCCTGCTCCCTCATCACCATAGAGTCCATAAGTAGTTATAGTCCAAGTAAATTCTACAAGAAAAGTAATGGGTATATGTTTCTCTTTGTCCTTTTCTTTAATCCTATAAAAACTTGTTAAGATTATATCAGGTTTTAATTCTTTAAATATTTCCTCCCCCATATATTCTTTGATTTTTTGGTAGTAGGGCTCATACTCTTTTTCATAGTATCCAAGTCCATCACTATATTTATAGCCATTGGAGAGAATCGAATATTTTTCCTCTAAAGCTACCATTTTTTTAACAAAGTTTGGGTCATCAAGGCTTACTTTTTTTCTTTCTATAAGTTCTTGTTTTTGTAATGCTATTATCTCATCTCTAATTGCTTTATCAAAAACATAGATTCCGCCATATTCCTCCATTAATTCTTTTTGTTCTTTTGTAGGAGCTCCTTTAGTTGTATGGATAAGCCCACAAGAAGCACAAATGACTAAAGTTATAAGACTAATAAAAATTAAGATAAAGTATTTCATAGAGTTATCCTTTTAGTTTTTGAATCTTTTTTATTTCTATAAATAAGATTCTGTATTGTATTATTTATTAGCTTTAATTCTAGTTTGCTAGGATTATTATATTTGGGCGTTTTTATTTCTATATTTTGACTAAATCTAGCCTCTATGGCTAAAGCATAAGCTGTGGGTTGTCTTAACTCTCTTTGATTTTTCTCTATAAAATTTTTAATTCTCTCATCTTTTAAATGCTTGTCTTGTATCTCATATCCTAATTTTATTCCATCTGCATATATCCATCTTTCTATTGGTTTAAATGCGGGGATTTTAGCCCTAAACTCATCATCTCTTGGGTCAAATACTTCATTATTATCAATATAATGCAACATAGCATAACTAGCATCAGCTACATCTGCATAATCTTTGAGTTGCTCTATAAAGTCTTTAGGAGTCATTTCATATCCTTTCTTTTTTCATTACTTTTTATAAATCTACCATTTTCTAAGTAAAAGATATTATCACCTGCTATACCAACAGAATATCTCTCTGTCAATCTAAACCCTGCTCCCTCATCACCATAGAGTCCATAAGTAGTTATAGTCCAAGTAAATTCTACAATAAATGTTAGAGGAAACTCTATTCCCTTATCATCTCTATAAAAGCTTGTAAGAATTATATCAGGTTTTAATTCATTAAAAACTTCCTCCCCCATATATTCTTTGATTTTTTGGTAGTAAGGTTCAAATTGTTTTTCATAATAACTAAGGGCTTGATTATAGTATTTATACCCATTAGAGAGAGTTTGGGGGTGGGTTTTATCAAGTTGTATTAAATCATCTTTTGTAAAAAATTTGTGCGTTTTAAACCAATCGTCCATATATTCCCTCCTCTCTTTCTCCCTTTGTATCATTTCTTCTCTTAATTTCTCATCAAAGACATAAAGCCCAGCATATTGTTCTATTAACTCTTTTTGTTTCTTCGTTGGAGCCCCTTTGGTCGTATAAATCAATCCACAAGCAGAAAGCACAAATAAAACCACAAGACCCATAAAAGTTAAGATAAATGATTTTATAGTTTGTCCTTTTTTTGGAATTATATTATTAATTCTCCATTATATTTCTTTAATCCTCTAGCACTAGGAAGTATGAATGCTACTTGTGTGCAAGGTCCTCCACTTATATGAGGATTAGGACAACCTACAATAGAGCTATAGAGTAAATCAGTTTCTAAAATAAAAGGGATATTCTTATCTGTAATACTTTTACCCTTATTAGATTTTAATTGCACTACTCCATTATGAGGACATTTTATTTCATCATCTTCTAGTAGAGGGTGAAGCATTGCAGTGCTTAAAGGTTTTAATTGTTCAGGTTGTGTTTGTTGTTTTGTTTTGGCTTTAGCTTGTTGTTGTTTGGCTTTAGATTCTTTGTTTGTTAATGTGAGTTTAATATTTAGAGTAGAATCTAAGAGAGAGTAGTTTAAAAGAGTAAGAGTGCAAGAGTTTAAAAAGATAGTAAGTGTGCCTAGATTATTTTCTTCATCTTTGGGGGAGAAGTGATAAGTTGGTGTATCTTGTTTAATGGTATTGTCTTTATCTAATTGACCAAAGAAAAAGGGATTAGATTGTATTTCAGATGAGCCTGTGAGAAGAGTGGAATAGAAAAAGAGAGAGGGCTTATAGGATTGTAATTCCTCTATGCTTATATTTTTTGTTCTTCATTGTCTTGTATCTTTTCATAAATTTGGGAGTGGATTGTATCACAATCAATGAAATCTTTATCATTAGCAAAGATAAAAATACTTTTGCTTTGTTCGTCTAAATATAAAGTAGAACTCATAGATAAAACAGATGACATTATTTTCCCTCCTCATTTAATTCGCTTCGCGTATATGATACACTCTCATTTCATCATCATAAAGAATACTTTTCATCATAGAGATTCTAGCATCAAAATATGATGTGTTAGATTCATCACTATATAGAGCTATTTTAGTGGAATTGCTATTATATCTAAAGAGTTTAGCAATGTTGTTTTTGCTTAATACTTCGTTTCCATCTCTATCAATTATTGTAAAAGGCTGACATTTAAAAATAGCTCTTTTTTCTGCTATACTACACTGCTTAGGGTCTAACTTATCTATGTCTTGTTTATCTAAGATTTTTGGATAATATCTTTTAGCACTTAACACTATTATTTTATCTATAATGTTATCTTTGGTAGTATGTAGTTGAATATATATACTTTCTCTCTCTTTTTCTAGGCTTGTTACATAAAGGATATACTCTATAAAGGTGGGTAGGAAATCTGTGCTATCTGGTTTCTTTTTTTGAGTTTTATAAGGTGTTAGATTTTTGTTATTAATGACGATACTTAAAGGATTAAAGACTTTATAAACTCCTTGCATAAAAGTATTTAAATATTCTATACATTCATTAATGTCTTTATCTTTTACTTTGTCATAGTTGGATTGCGAGTCTAAAAGATAAGAGTAAAGGTAGAGGGTTTGAGTGAGAGGGATAATGGAATGGGTGTTAATGAAGCCTGTTTTACCAATTTGTATTTCATATCTTTCTCCTAAGGCTTTGATTCCTAAATTACCTATAATATCACACTCACTATTTAAATCTTTAGAAATAATATGAAAAAACTGCTCCTGTGCAAGTGTATTTGGCGTATAAGCATTGTTTTGTCTTAAAGATTTAAATTGATTACCCAAACTCCCAAAAGGAATATGCAAATCATAGTCTAAAATAATAGTGTTACTTTCACAAATTTTTGCTTGTGTAGCAGTATGAACAAAAGCATAAGCATAATATACATAAAAAGTTTGCCCTTTGTGCGTATCCCTATAAGCTTTGATTTTATCATAAAGTTTTTGTGCATATTCTTGCATGCTTGGTATATAAAATATTTTTCTTACACCATTAATTTTGGAGTTTTCTAAACTTATTTCTTCTTGGTCTGTGCGTAAAAAATAAGGGATAGTATGTTTAAGTTGGAGTGCTGAATTATCTGTGCCTTTAATGGCTAGTAATCTTTTGCTATTGCTTTGATAGCTTTCTATTCTCTGAAACAATGTCTCATTTATTTCTATCATACCACAATATAGTCCTGTATCACTACTTGTTTGCAACATTTCATAAGCTTGTATATTTACTTGAGACTCAAAAAGAGAAATGATACTATTAGCAATAATACTTCCTACCACTAATGATTGTATTGGAGGAAAAAGAGTTGCTACATTTTTAAGTTGATTAAATAGCTTTTCTGTATCATCATTAAAGATTCCCGGTGCATTATAAGTATAAACCTTATCCACTAAATGAGAATAAGATAAAGCAAACATTTGGGCAAGATAACCTCCTAGAGAATGTCCCACAATAGTCATCTTAGCATAGCTTTGTGTTATGTCATCGTAGATAATAGGCTTTACTTTTGTCTCTATGAAATCTATCATATCAAAGTATTGCTTGGTGTGTCTATTTGTGCCTAATAAGAAATCTGTGTGTAGGTCTTTTGCTGTTTCCTCTGTTTTGTTTGTGCTTAGTTCTGTGCCACGAATAGAGAGGATATATTGAGAATCTTTATCTACTGCGTTTCTTGTATTGGTTTTTTTATCAAATTCTCCTAAGTCTTTAAATAAAGTTGCACTAAATCCTGAATTGGTATTAGGACAATGCTCTAGTAAATCATAGCGTTCAAAGAATCTTTTTGCTTGTGTTGGGGAGAAGTCGCCATCGAGTTTGCCTAGTTTAAATCCTTTTTCATCAATAATTTTGGAATTTTTATAAGTAATATCTAAAACATTTTCCAATGAAACAATCTTATTTTCATCTTTTATGTCAAATTTATTACCAACGCAATGAAAATATCCATAACTAGCCCACGCTAATTCTGCATTATCTCTTAATTTATCTACCTGTTGCTTGTTATCCATCTAACTCGCCTACAAATTTTTTGCACTCAATCTCGCCATCAAATCTTATTCTAAAATCCATATTGCCCTCATTGCCATATAGCTCTGGAGCGTAGGACTTCCATATTGGTCTAAAATATATTTTATCAATATTTTCAAAAATTAATGCTTTATTACTTGGATTTTTATAATAAATATATACTCCCAAATCTATTCTATTTGAATATCCTATTTTTGCATAACCATCTTCTCCTAGACTATTGTCTAATTTTTTATCAAAATAGCCTAGTATTCTATTGTATTTTTCTTGACTTTTTGGAAAGTTATTTAACTCACATAATTTTCTAAATTCATAATAGCTAGGATATACAAATGGAGTACAAAATAATATAATCAAAAGAATTAGTGATAAAAAGATTAGAATCTTTTTTATTTTTACTCTAGGCTGCTTTTCTGTCATTGTTTGTGCCTATGTAATAATCATTGAGTAAATCTTGGATTTGTTCTAGTTTAAATTCTGTGCCACGAATAGAGAGGATATATTCTGAATCTTTAGAATCTGCCTTTGTATCTTTAAAGAGAGTGGCGGAGAATCCTGAATTGATATTAGGTTGATGCTCTAGTAAATCATAGCGTTCAAAGAAGTTTTTTGCTTGAGTGGGGGTGAAGTCGCCTTTGAGTGTGCCTAGCTCTATATCTTGTCCCCAGCGGTTTTTACCCATTGCGATATAGCCATTATAAACAGAATCTAAAATGTCGTGGAGGGTAATTACTGTATCTTTTCTACCTTTATATTCGTCCTTATTACCAAATTTTTTACCCACTAAGTCAAAGTATCCATAAGAAGCCCAAGCTAATTCCGTGTTATCTCTTAGTCTATTGATTTGTTGTTTATTGCTCATTTCATTTTATCCTTTCTACATAGTCATATTTCAAGGGCGCAATATTAGTGCAACTTAATCCTTTTTCACGCCATACAAGATTATAATTTGCCATACTTTTTTGCTCTAAAAAATAGCGCTTTGTATCCCAAGAGCCGTATGTCTGAATATATGTTATATTGTCTTTTGAAAACCCTTTGGTGTTAGCATACAATCAACCGAAACATTATAGCGTTTCTTTTGAATTGTTGCAATCTTTACCCTATATTCCAACTTGCTTTCGACATAATCTGTATTAAAACCTTTAACTAGCTTTAATGATCTCTCATTCAACTCCTCCCAATCCAAACTCTCTAAATCTGTATCAAAATACTTAAGAATCTTATTATACTTTTCCTCATCATTAGGAAGTTCATTAATCTTACACATATTTCTAAACTGCCAATAACTCGGTTGTAATTCGTAAGGCACAAGCCAACCCCAGCCAAAGAAATAGATAAAGACGATAAGAGGCGGAATAATGATAAAACTTAAAATTTTAAAAGTTTTTAGAATCTTTTTCATTAAGCTATCTTTTTATAACTATTAGGTTTAGGAGTGCAAATAAGTGGAACTCCCTTATCAGAGAATACTCCAGAGCTTACTAAATCTTGCATTATAGGATAATCATCATTATGTTTCTTTAGTCCTCTAGCACTAGGAAGTATGAATGCTACTTGTGTGCAAGGTCCTCCACTTATATGAGGATTAGGACAACCTATAATAGAGCTATATAATAAATCAGTTTCTAAAATAAAAGGAATCTTCTTATCTGTAATGCTTTTACCCTTATTAGATTGTAATTGCACTACTCCATTATGAGGACATTTGATTTCATCATCTTCTAGAATTGGGTGAAGCATAGCAGTGCTTAAAGGTTTTAATTGTTCAGGTTGTGTTTGTTGTTTTGTTTTGGCTAATAATTCTCCAGTCATTAATGCGTCCCCTAAATTTTTATGATTAGAGCAGAATCCAACATAAAAAACAATAAAATTACTTAATTTGGAAATATAAAAATTTATTCATACATTTTAATACACATTAAATGATATTTTTTCTTAAAATTCCCCAATGCTAATCCCCAACTAAGTTTTGCTACACTTTCATCACCTAGAATAAAATTCATTTTTTCATTGTGGTTAATACGCAAATACAAGTCAATACAAAATTGATGATTGGTAAGAAATAGTATGCTCTCTTTGAGTTCTTCGTGTTTATTTTGATTGGGTAAATATTCTATGGCTCTATGGTATTCAATGTCTTTGATATAAATACCTATCTTGCTCTGATAAGAGAGGAATTTACTCCCTAAAATAAAATTTTTACCTAAAACATCATTTTTAATACCTAATTTATTTTTTTGAGAAGGAGCGATGAAAATCTGATGTGGGAGATTTTCAATGATATATAATTTATTATGCAAATTAAAATTACTTTGCAATACTTTTTCTATATAATATTTAGGACGAGAGGCACTTAAAAGCAAAGGTGCAAAAGGCAAATAATTTTTAGCAATTTCTCTATCATTAATGCCCAATATAGAAAATAAAATCTTTGAAATAGAATCACTAAAATCTTTTTTGAAACTTCTAGAATAATTTTTCAAATTCGCGCTTTCAAAAAAGAGCCAAAGAATATAATGATTAAAAAAATCAAAGAATAATGTCCATCCAGAGCCTCCATCTTCATTCCTTGAGAGCTTATCAAGCATATAAGAGGGTAGTTGTGATGTATTGCCTTGCAATCCCATAAAATTTACCATTATTTCAATCAAAAACTCTTTATTTTCTTCAATGTATTCAATCTCTTTATGAGGGTGTTTGAGGCTTTTATTGGTTCTTAAAAAAATGTCCCTTTTGTCGTATTTTTTAAGAAGCTTATAAAGAAGCTTATGGAAAGTAAAATAAGTCGTATTGTTCATAAAGAAACTTTTTTGCCGCGAGTAGCTGGATAATACAAAATCTCTTTGCTATCCAAGCATTTTATCTTTAATTCGCAAAAAGAATTAATGCTTACAAAAGAAGCAAAAAATTTAGATATTATAAGCCCTAATTTATAAACTTCTCCCAAAGAATAAAAATTAGAATCCTTAATGCCCATTATACAGAGTGTTCCCTTTTTTGTAATGTATTCATCAACGAGGTAAGTCGATTTAGATTCTATATATGCAATAGAATTTTTTAAACGCTTATAAGTTTCTTCATTCTCCTTGTCATTGACAAAACTATAACTTTCTAATACTCCAAAAAATGAAGTTGTATTAAGAATACTTTGATAATTAAAAGAGAGTATAGATACAAGCTTCCAAAGTAAATGCCCATCAACGCTATATTCTCTCATCATACTTGGGATTTTAATATTTTTAGTGGATATATCCTCAAAATTAATATGTCTTATATCGCCTATCTTAAGCTTAGAGGGTAAATTCTTATTACAACACAAAGCATCAATGGTAATTATCTCATTGTAAGAATGCTCTGAAAAAAAAGAAATTTCTTTGTATGTTTCACCTTTAGAATTTTTTTTAACATTTATACTATAAAATTCATTTTGATTGTCTTTTAAAAACTCAAAACGTTCAAAACTCTTATAATTTTTAAGAATCCTTCTTCCACTATCACTATTGTGAGCTTTGACTTGATTAATCTTTATAATTTCATAAGAATCTAAATGCACCCTATCTACAAAAATCCTATATCCATCTTTGGTATGGTCATTAATAATTGATTCTGCATTTTTGGGAAAAATATTCACAATAGGCGTAATGCTTAAAGAAAATAAATCTGCTCTGACGATGCAATTCTTTGGAAAAATTTTATTGAACTTAAATTGAATACTCAAATTTGAGCCTTGACAATCCTTTAAAATATCTAAACCCTGTATTCTTATAAAATTAAATTTTTCAGGGATAAAAAAATACTCCCTAAGCAAAGAAAAAGCCTCAAACCCTAAATCATCATAATTTAAACAACTTTCATTTGGTTCAAGCCCTATTGTTTTAATGTTGCAAGAATTAAGCTTAAACTTTTCAGAAGTATCACAAGAAATGATTTTTACCTCCTCCAAATAAAGGTGAATGAATAAAAGTAAAGTTGCGGAAGTGTAGATGTCATCTCCAAGATATAAATTTAAACAATCTAATCCTATATCACAAATTTTTAAATCAGGCTTATTAACCTTTAACCTTAAATCCATTGTGTGATATTGTTTTTCACTGCTCATAAACACTTCATCAATATCTAAAGGGTAGAGATAAACATCATAAATCGTTCTAAACTCACACTCAATTTGTTCTATGGTTATAGACTGAAGGCGACTTCCTTTTGGAACAATAATCTTATTTTTTTTACTATCTTTATTTAAAAGAAACTCTTGCATACACAAAGAAGGTAGTGGATTAGTATAATTAGGAGAGACTACATTCAACAAAGATTCTGCTATGTATGGAATATTTTGTTCCATTTCCTGATGAATTTTAGAAGTCAAAATAGCAAGATTTTCAATAATTCTCTCAATATCTGGGTCTTTACTATCAAGAGCTAAAAATGGTGCGAGTTTTGGAAATTTTTTGACAAAATATTCTCTTGTTTGATAGAGATAGGAAAGCTCTTTTTGGTAGTAAAATACATCTTCATTATTCACTAAAAGACCTCACAATATCTATCATTTTTAAAAATAATTTCTAAACTAAATTCTTTAAAATGGTCTTGAAAAAAATTGCATTGCAAAAAGAATGAAATTTGCCAAGGCGTCAAAGAATTGTCATAACGAATAGATAAGATTCTAATTCTCCGCTCATATTTGCTTATAAGGAAATGAATCTCTTTAGCCATTTTGAAGCATAAATCACTTGCGTTTAAATTAAATTCTACAACATTTGACAAACCCAAATCATTAGCTATAATACAATCATCTAACTTGGTATTAAGTAAAGCTTGAATGTTGGTCTTAATATCCTCAAATTCGTTTTGATAAAAAGGAATATTTTGACACTGATCGTCTAACTGATGAATGATCTTGCCAAGCAATGACATCTTCACTCTTTATCAAGTTTGCCCACTAATGAAAGTTCGAAATTTCCGCCCATATATTTAAAATGAGGGCGAACACTAAGCCCTATCTTATACCATCCCGGCTCTCCAGCCACATTATCCACTTTGATCTGAGCTCCTCTAAATGGTCTCCTACTTCGGACTTCAGCAGGAGGATTTTCTTGGTCTGAAATATATTGTCTTACCCATTCGTTGAGTCCGTTTTCAATATCAGTTCTTTCTTTCCAACTACCTATTTCTTCTCTTTGTAAAACCTTAAGATAATGTGCTAATCTTGATATAAGGAATATATAAGGAAGCTGTGTTCCCAATC
This sequence comes from Helicobacter cinaedi PAGU611, assembly GCF_000284635.1. Classification (NCBI taxonomy): domain Bacteria; kingdom Pseudomonadati; phylum Campylobacterota; class Epsilonproteobacteria; order Campylobacterales; family Helicobacteraceae; genus Helicobacter; species Helicobacter cinaedi. The sequence goes on from NC_017761.1 coordinate 1,420,115, forward strand.
GATAATTCGTTTCTGCTTCCTTTCCCTCAGGTGTATTTGGAAATACTTTAGGTTTTAAAGCTGAATTTGCAGAGAAAAAAGCTGCATTATTACTATCTCTTCTTAAAGTCAAAGCAATAAACCCTGCTTCAGCAAGCTCATATTCTCTTCTATCTGTAATAAGCACTTCGGTTGGAATCTTGGATTGCATAGTGCCAAAACTCTCGTAAAGATAAGTAGGTAAATCTTTCACGCTCCCTCCACTTTTTGGACCTATAATACTTCCACACCATCTATATTTTGCAAAACTTTCAGTTAATCTTGTAGCAAAGGCATAAGCTGAATTGCCCCATAATAAATGATTATGTGAATTATGAACATTTTCTTTATAATTAAAAGTTTTGATAGGATTTTCTTCTGGACTATAAGGAGAGCGTGTTAAAAATCTTGTTACCATAAGCCCCACATATTTTGAATCTTCATTTTCTCTAAAGGTTCTCCATCTAGTGTATTGAGGACCTTGAAGCAAACCTCCTAAATCTTGAATATTTGCTAACTCTGAATAATTCTCTAACCCAAAAAAACTAGGAGCACAAGAGGTTAAAAATGGCGAATGGCTCATTGCAGCAATACTTGCCATTTTATTTAAAAAAGTCATATCTGGACTATTGGTGCTAAGCTGATAATCGCCTATGATAGCACCAACAGGCTCTCCACCAAATTGTCCATATTCTGAAGAATAAATATTTTTATAAATGACACTTTGGGTAATATCAGGATTGTTCTCAAAATCTTCTAAAGCTTCTTCTTTGGTTACATCAAAAAGGTTGATTTTAATATTTTCATTAAAATCTGTTCTTTCTACTAAGAAATATAAGCCTCTCCATACAGACTCTAGTTTTTGGAAATCCTCATTGTGTAGAATCTCGTCCATTTGCTTAGATACTAAATCATCAATATGTGCTATCATCTCATCTAAAGCAAATTTATTAATTTTATCTTCTACATCATCATTCTCAACAATAGCAGAGATAAATTCGGCAACACCTCTTTTAGCTATACTATAACTTTCATCATTTTTTAAATACTTACTTTTTTCCATAATGCTTTCAATAATAGGTGTATCAACCACTTTATCGCTTGACATTTTCTCTCCTATTCTTTGACTTCTTCTTTAATTTCTAAAAGCAATTTCTCTTTTGTTTTTTTATCTTTTAAAGCGGTTAAAACTGCTTTTCTAAAATCTGGAATATTACCCATAGGTCCTTTTAAAGCCACTAAAGCCTCTCTTAGTTGCATAAGTTTATTAAGCTCGGGAATTTGCTTTGCTATACTATCTGGGGAAAAGTCTTTCATACTAGAAATTTTAAGATTAATACTTAGCTCTTCTGCTCCTGTGCCCAAGGTGTTCTTAACACTAAATTTAGAACTAATATCCAATTTCTGCATTACCTGACTAAAATTTACCTTATTAATTTGTAAAATCTCTCGCTCTTCCAAAGGTAATTTATCAGCTCCTCCTGTCAAATTTGTCATTACCATCAATTTTAAGGGTAACTCAACATCTGCTTCTTGTCCATTCGTTTTTGCTTTGTATGTGATATTAATACGCTCTTTTGGAGCACTAGAACCATCAGACATTATCCAAATCCTTTCCGCGTTTTTTCATAAGGCATATTATAACGAAATTGTGTAAATTTTAGTTAAGTTTTTATATTTCTTTCACTTTTTATTGTAATTTTTGAATATTCCTCCGATAAATAATCTTTTAATAATGTTTTCTCCATTAAATCTTTAACTTGGATATAAAGTATCCTAGCATTATTTGGCATATTTTTTTCCTCAAAAAATCTAGCCATTTCAATCAAAGCATTGATATGTGAAAATATGGAATTATTGCTATTTTGAGTATTCATATCTAATAAAATTTCGTCTATATTATTCTGCTTGTTTTTATTCGCTTTGGGCTTTATATGATTAAAATCTATGTCTTGCTTCAAAAAATAATTAAAAACCTGCTCTTCACACATAGATTCACCATTACTAAACTTAAGATTAGAAATCTCCTTAAATTTAATAAGAAACTCTCTAGTTAAAGTATTAAGCAATTTGGAAGCACTTATTTTTTTACGCTTGTATAAAGATTCACAAAATAACTTTAAGCCCTCTATCCAAAAAGGATTTAATGCAAGATTTGACATAAAACACTTAATATGTTCTAATTCATCAAAATTATTTTCAAGCAAAATTTGTATTAAATTTTTATCTGGATACTTAATTTGAGTAATACTTTCATTATGGATAGGAAGGGTTCTAATCCTCCCCCACATCGCTTCAACAAACATAGCATAAGCGTTAAGATTATCTTTATTTTTTTCTAAAAGCTCAAAAGCTAAATGGTTAAAAAATATTCTATATTCTCTATCATTTAAGGAATTGGTATTTGGGTTTTGAGTGTGAAATTCAACTTGTTTTCTAGTTGATGATATAACTTCACTTTTTTGTATCTCCTGTTTAACTTGAATCTCTTTAAAATCGCACTCTAAAATTTTCCCTAAAATCCTGAATGTATGGTTTAAATCCATGATAATCTGAGGAAAATGTGATAAGCTAAGTCTGTCAGTTTCTATTATAAAATGTTGCACGACACTCTTTATCTTCTTTTTTTGAGCATTTAAAGTATCAGCATTTTTCCCTAAATTTTCAGGAGAATTTTGTAAAATATGAACCAAAAATTCAAATAGCTTATTCATTATTCTGAAGGATTCTTCGCTGTTTAATGCTATACACGATAAAACAAAATAATGATAAATTCTAGCGTCCATAGAGAATCTTTGCAGGATTTCTAAAGAATATTCATAAACCTTGTTCCACTTTATATCCTCGTGATTCAATGTTTTATATTTTGACATCTCATCTTCAAGAAAATGGTAAATTTCCAAGTTATCCAAATTATCCTTTAAATGACTAACAAATTGCATTGATTTAATTCCTCACCAATTATTTTATAAAAGTTTTAGCAATCAAATATTAAAATATTGTCATAATTTAAATATTAAAATATTACATAATTTAAGGTTTAGAAAAATTTAAAAAGGGGGATATTGTTAATGTATCAAAAAATACTAATTTTGGCTTTATGTCTTTTATTTGGAGCTTGCTCAAACAATGTGAGTGTAAAAATAAGTAACATTGAAAAATCAAATCTTAATAATAGATTCGATGATGTTCCTGTTACTCTTATTATCTATAAACTTAAGGATGTTAAAAAATTTGAAGAAGCAAATGATAAGGACTTAATTACTAGAGAAGATGGAGCTCTTGGTAAGGATAAAATAGATTCAATCAAATTACAAATTGCTCCTAAAAGCGAAATTGTAGCAATAAAAGTTAAGGATAAAGAAGTTCCCTACATTGGTCTTTTAGCTTTATTTGCCAGTGATACAAAAAAAGTAACTAAAGCTTGGGTTAAAACAAAAGATGTAAGCGGACTTTGGAGTAGATTTTGGAATGAAAAAACACTAAAATTTGAAATCACACAAGAAGGAATTAAAACGATTAAATGAGTTCTAGGATATTAATATGGCAAATCAACTAAAAGTTGCTTGGTTTAATGGTTTAAATATTGATAAAATTCATTTTGAACAGCAAGAGAGATATTTTCAAAGAAATATAGATTTAAAAACCATTGAAGTATCAAATAATCTTTATGGAATTATTGATTTAAAATTTTCTAATGAACTGCTTATACAAGGTAAGATTGCATTAGAAAAAATTTCTGGGATAGCTAAAGATGGAAGTATTTTTAACGCTCCAGAACAAGATTTATTGCCAGAAGCTTTAGAAATCAATTATGAATCATTAGAAAATTCGGTTATAGTATTAAAAATCCCTCTAAGCACTGCTAGCATTGCTGATGTAGCCCTACAAAATAATTTTCCTAATTCTAAATACCTAACTTTAAGAAGCATTATTGCCTCAAGAACTTATGATGATAACCATAGTGTAGGTATTTCAAGGGAATTATTAGAAGATGAAAAAGATTTACAAAATACAACTTTTACTCAGGAAAAAATTAACTTAACGCTTGCGAGTTTGAGACTGAAACTCGGAATTTTAGGCAATGCAACACCTGATGAACTTGAGATTCCTATTGCCAAAATTAAAAATATAGATTCAAATAAAAAAATAGAGCTTGAAGAAAATTTTATTCCTACCTGTATTAATATCAACAAAGTTTCCATTGTCAAGTCTTTTTTAGAAGAAACATTATATTCTATCAAACAACATAAAGAGATACTTTGGGAAGTTTTTAAAGGCATTGACCAAACAAAAAATACTTTAGATTTTAGCACTTATTTATCTTTAAATCTTCTTAAAAAATGGTTTTTAATTTTTTCTTACCTTATTCACAAGAACAAATTACACCCCGAATATTTATATGAAAAGCTTATTGAATTTCAGGGGGAACTTGGGGCATTTGGCGTTGAAAATTCCTTTTTAGAATTTATTGCCTACCAACACGATAATTTAAATGAAACTTTTTTTCCTTTAATCAATAATATAAAGATTTTATTTGCTAAAATTACTTCTCCGAGATATTCAATGGCAAAACTTATAGATAATGGTAATGGTTTCTATGATTTGTTATTTGATAACGCTGGAATTTTAGAAGAATCTGAACTTTTCTTAGCCATTAATGCTGATGTTAATCACGAATATTTATTAAAAAACTTTAAAACACAAAGTAAAATCCATACGCAGAGTAAAATCAAAAATATAGTAGCTACTCAACTTAGAGGATTGAATATTATCCAAATTCCAAATATTCCTTCAGCTATCCCTTATTTAAATGGCTATGTTTATTATAAGCTAGATAAAAAAGATGAATTGTTTAAACATTTTAAAGGAGAAAACGCAATAAGTATTTACCTTACTCATAATATTAAGAATCCTGATATAAAAATGTGGGCAGTATTTTAAGGAAACAAAATGCAAAAACAATCAAGTGCAGAGACACAAGAATTTAGTTTGCTTTTAAGTTCCGGTTTAAGCGGTCTTGGAAATAATAAAGTTGTTGATTATTGTTTAGAACTCCTCTTGCTCTCTTTTAGATTATCTAAAGTAACCTTACTTGATACAAGCACCATAGAATCCCTTAGAGAAAAAATTGTCAATGATATTTTGACTTGGAGTTCCAAACTTAGTGCTTTAAGAGAATATGATGAAAAAGACATTATTAGGCTTAGATATTGCCTTTGTGTTTTCATTGATGAGATGTTAATGAAAAATGAGCTTTTTATTAATAGCTCTTGGGCAAATAATACCCTAACAGTGCGTTTATTTGACGAAACTTTAGGGGGAGATAATTTTTATGATATAACACATTCTTGGCTTAACAATCCTGCCAAAAACAAAGATTTTTTAGAATTTATTTATGCCTGTCTTGTATTGGGTTACAAAGGCAAATATTCAAACAACAAAGATATAGAAGAAAGAATTTTGCTTTTTTGTAATAATATTGCTTCTTCTCTCACACCATTATATGATGTTAGTGAAGAACTAGCCTTTACAAAAGCTTATGATGGAATCATGAAGGAGAGTTTTTGGCAAAATTTTCAAAGAATGTATCTTAAAAAAATTTTAATTGCTTTGCCTTTATGTATCATTGTAGGAGTTTTTATCTATGCTGTATTTGACCTTGAAGTTAATAACAGACGAATACACGATAGCGTGAATGAAATTATCAAAAATTATTAAAATTAAGATTTTTATCCATTTCTAAAATTTACCTAAATTCTTTTTTGCACTTTCATTGTATTTCCAATTCTAAAAACAATATAAAAATAAACTTAAAAACTTTCAAATGAAAGAATTTAGAATCGGCTTGTTTCTAATTATTTTGTCCGACAAACTATATTCTTCGTCTCCTTAATCTTCTTAGCCTATATTCCATTCTTTGTTCTCTAAGTTTTGCAAGAGATTTCGTGTTATTTGTCCTCATTTCTTGAAGTTTCGCTTCAAAAGTGCTTTGCTGAACTTCAACACTCTTTACTTTTTCTAACTTTTTCTTCAGTTTTAAAAGTTTTTCATCAAAGGTATTAATGAGTTTTTCTATCTCTTCCTTGCTATTACTTTTTCTTTGTATGAATTTACGATATTTGATTTCATCTTGTAAATCACTATGTTTGGGATACCTTGCTTTTGGATTGATTTTATAATAAGGTCTAAAGTCTTTTTTGCTTAGTGCAGATTCTATGCTTGTTTCATATTTTATTCTACCAAAGTCTGCGCTATAATTACCTCTACTTTAGGTGCATTCATACCTACAAATTGAATATGGGGAGAATTAATTTCTCTATCTTGTAAATGAACTTCTAAAATGCCCTCTACCCCCTCTTGTAAAAGCCTTATTTGTAAAATTTTTAAAAGCTCATTAATATCTTCCTTATCCATACTTAAGGCTCTTGCCCATATATTCGCTGTTTGCACATAACCTTTTTGTCTAAGATAAGCCAAAATCTCACTTTTTACATTTTTTTCGCCTGTTTGCTTACTTGAACTACCACTTGAACCACTACGTTTAGCATTGACTTGCCCTAAACTCTTTAAAAAATAATTTCTTGCCTTAGGATTCCCTATCAATACAAGAGAAAATTCAAGCTCTCTTAAAAAACTTCTTGATTCTTCACTTCTTGCAGCTTGAAGCATTAGCAAAATCTCTTTATACAAAATTTTAATTCAACAAACTTCATCTAAGTTTTCTTTTATTTGATTTTTGTGATTGAAACATCTTTTTTAACATATTCTTTTCCTTAACAAAGTATGCCTTTTTGTCTTTTAACCCATTTAATTTCATCTTTATAATTTCTCCTCTCCAAAGCATCATTTCCTATTGTTTTTAAAGTGTGATAATAAAGACAATTTGCGGTGGTTGTGCCTATATTAAAGCTAATATCTCTATGCCAATGCCCAAACATAAAATATTTTGGAATCTTATTCTGTTTAAATAAGGTTTGATAGATGATTTCTAACTTATAGGGATTCTTATCCTCTATTTTATGGCTTATATCCATTTGTTCGCCAAGTTTTTTTTAAAAAACTTTGTGGGCAAGTGTGTGTTACACAAAAATCAAGTTTTCCTTTGAAGTTTGAAATATTTTCTAGGGCAGTTTCAAGGTCTTTTTTACTAATTTTTTCATCTTCCCACCAGCTTAAATTTGGTTCTCTTCTATATTTATCAATACTTAAAGCACCACCCATTGTAAAGACAAATTTATTATCAATGTTATAAATTTGCCCTCTTTTCAAATGATAGCATTTGTTTTCTAGGTATTCTCCAACCACGCCACCAAATTTTTTGACCTGTTTTAAAGCCTTTAAATGATTGAAATTGTCGTGGTTTCCATCAATAAAAAGTAAAATGCAGGGAAGTTTTTCTATCCTTTCTTTTAAATTTTCCTCCATTTTTAGAGCATCAATTTGCTTATATTTTCCCTCTAAATCACTCCACAATACTCCAAAATCTCCACATACTATAATAAAATCTTCTTTTATATAATCTTTCACAAAGAAAATTTTATCAATATCAATTCCTGCGTGAGTATCACCAAAAAAGTAGATTGCCATTACTTGTATTCTTTTGATTGTGAAAATTTCTCATTTTCTTTTTCTTTTGATATGGGAATTTGATTTTTCGTTTAAATATTCTTGTGTGTTCTGAGCTTGAGGATTGTTTGAAATTTTTATTTCAAAATATTCCAAAATCTCTTTAAATTTATCTTGACAAGAAAGGCAAGTATCAATTAAAAATCCCTTTGTGTTAGGATATTCTTTCAAACCTCTATAATAAAACAATCTATGCTCCTCATCGATAACAAATGGAATAACATTATTTTTTAAGCATTCTTTAAACATTAAAAGTCTTCCTACTCTACCATTACCATCTTCAAAAGGGTGAATTTTTTCAAAGTGAAAATGAGATTTTATAATTTTTTCTAAATAATTTTCTTTCTTGTAATTTTCAAGCAAAATATTCATTTCCTTTAAAACTTGACTTGGTGGGGTTGTTTAATATCGCCTATAGTTTTTATATCAGTGCAATTTTGTTTTACTAAAAAGTGTAAATTCTTAATAAAATCAATATCTAAATCAATCAAAGCATTTTCTAAAATAAAATCAAAGGCTATAAAATGATTTTTTGCTTCTAAAATATCATTTGTCTTAATAATTTGATTTTCATTTGCTAAAAAAATATCTTTTTCATAAATCAATCTTGTTTGTTCATTTGTGAGTGTGCTTTCCTCAATGTGATTGGAATTATAAGCAAAATGAATTTGTGTATAATGATACAAACCATTTTTATGAGAATTCCTTTTTTCTCTAAGTAAAATTTCAAGGATTTCACTCATCTTTTTTTCCTTGTATGCAATGGAAATTTTTCCATATGGCTTGTCATACTATTAATGTTAGATTCCTTGCTCATTACAATCTCATCTTTAATTTGCGATATATCTACTTCATCGGCTACATTATATACTTTTCCTCTATAAATTCCAAAGCCATTTTGGCTCTTTGTTGCATATAAGATTCTATGGGTTGTAGCCATTCCTCACTTAGATTAAATTCTTTGTGTCTTTTAAAGGTAAAATTGGAGAGTTTTTGGAGATTTGAAATGTGTCGTTCTTGTGCGAAGAGTTTTAGTTGTCTATTAAAATTAAATTCCAAATAACTTTTTTGGCCAAGTAGAACACTATCAATATCTTGTAAATCAGATTTATAAAGTAAATTTAGCATAGAACAACTATTATCAAAGATAGGTGCGGGGCGTAGAATCTCTCCTGTATTGTTATCTACTATCATTCCAAAGTTTCCTAAATGTCTATCAATATTGCAGATTAGTGCATCAAAGAGAAATAAATCCTCTAATTTATTTTTATCATAAATTACTTCAAGTTTATCCACCAAATCAATACCTTTTAGTTTTCTATCTTTTTTTTCTAAGAGATAGAAAATTGGCATATAGCCTTCATTTTCATTAGTAAAAATAGAGCAAGTGCTTACAAGTTGATTATGAAACATTTTTAAATCATAATTTATGTATTCAAATTCCATAATTTCAGCTACTTGAGCCATATAATACTCAGTATATGCTTCTTTGCCTCCATATTCTTCATCATCATCTGACTTTTGAGTGCTTCCTTTATAGAGAAAAATTTTATTATTCTCTTTATGCCAACATTTTTTTAGCATTCCATTGGTAGTATATTCAGGCGATGAAGTAATTCCACTAATTTTGCTTATTCCTATACCAAATGCAATTAATTCTAAAGCTTCATTAAAAGCGTGTTGATAGAGATTATAATCTTTCCATTTGTAATCTTTATTTGCGGGAATTATCCAATAAGAATCATTGAGAGACAATCCAAATGACACATCAATATAATCCATAAGTCTTTCTTCGCCCCTGCTATAACTTGCTATAATCTTTTGGACATATTGCCTATGGCTTGGAGCTTTTCTATATTTTATAAAAGATTCTAAAGATTCAGATGGATTATTTATATCCAAATTAATTGGTGCTAAGGAAATATTAAAAAGTTGTATATTTTTAATCATGTCTTTAGAGATTTCAACACCTCTTTCTATGTGCTTTATTGTTTCTACTTCAAACTCCAAAACCACTTCATCTTTGTTCTTTAAAATATATTGCATTCTATGCGTCTCCTAATATATCCCTGCTTCTTTTAGGTTTTTCTGTTTTTGCTTGTGGCTGACTATTTTGTTTATTCATCATATCTTCAAGTATGCCATTTAGTTTTCCTTCTAAAGCAGTATTTTTGCCCTTAAGCTCCTTAATTTGCTCTTTATACATATTTTCTTTATCATTAAAAATTTCTACTTGTGCTTCAAGCTTATAAAGTCTTTTAATGTGGGATTCTGCTACTTCTAGCTTTTCTTTAAATTCTTTTTGTAAGGATTCCAACTCTTTTTTCTGCTCTTTTAGATGAGATTCTAAAAGAGTATTTTGGGAACTTAATTTGAAGTTTATTTCATTGATTTTTTTATTTTCATCATTTAACACTTCTACTTCTTGCTTCATTTGCTCCTTGTCTTTTTCATATCTATTTTCAATCTCACTTAAAGACTTTTGCAAAGCTGCATTTTGAGAGTTAAGCTTTAAATTTTGTTCATTAATCTTTTTATTTTCATTGCTTAATTCCTCATTTGCACAATCAAGCTCTTTAATCTCTTGCTCATATTCATTATTTACCTTCTCTTGTTCTTTTTGCAAACTTTCAAGCTCTTTAAGCATTGCTGCTTCTTTTTCTTGGAGTTTTACCTCAAATTTTTTTTCTAACTCATATTCATAATTTTGCATTTCATTAATCTTGCTCTGAAGCGTACTTTTAAGTTTGGAGATAGTCTCCTCTCTTTTTTCTACTTCATTATAAACATTTTCGCACTCTGCCCTTAACTCTCCTTTTTCTTGGTTAAGACTTATAATTTCTTCTTCCTTACTCCTTAGATTTAAAATATCTTTACTAAAAAGCAGAGAAGCAAAATTAATTGTATCTTCATTCCGATATTTTTGTTGAATATTTTTAAGAGCTTCTAAGATACTTAAGCCATTATGAATATAGTCTTTTAAATCATTATAAGCGTTTTGGGAATCTTTTTCTGCCTTTTCTAGCCTTGATTTGAGCTTTTCTTGTTCTTTTTGTTTATAAAGTTCTATGCTTTTGGCACTAATCTCATTGATCTTTGTTTCTTGTCTCTCTTTTACCTCATTAAAAGATTCCTGTGTCTTATTTTCTGCTTGTTCTTTAGCAAATTCAGAAATATTATAAAGACGCACATTCTTTTCTTGCTCTAATACTTCTTTTGCCTCGTGAGGCTTAAGAGAATTTCTATTATTATTTGCCTCTGCCTTTAGCTCTTGTTTTGCTTGATTTTTTGCCTCATTATTTAACTCTTTTTGCTCTCGCATTTCAGCTTTAATTTCTTTTTTTTCTTCTGCACTCAAATGCCCCCAATAAATAACTTCGTGGATATTTTTATTATTTTCTTCTCCATTATTGTATTGCACACAAAAACTCTCTTCTACGCCATTCTCTTCTAGCTTATTTGCTAAATCAAGTAAAAGTCTTGAAAGGATAAAATTATTATCCTTTGGCACTTCATAATTTTCTAACAAAGTTAAACTCTCTCTCGTATTGCACATATAGGGTTCATCATTATAATAAAATGCACCTTTTTTATGATAGATAAGAGAACAAGAATCCTCATTGACATCTACGAAATTAACCAAAGAAACACTTTTTGTTTCCACAAATAAATCTTTAATAAGCTCTTTAGATTCAGGGTTATTTATGTGTCTTAAATCAATCGTTAGCTTCATAAATTCGTGGTCGTGTATCTCTTTAAGATTCTTAGATTTTAGCAAGTTAATGGTTTTAAAATCAAAGGCATTATCCAAGCCTTGCTCTGCTATGGTATTAAGAATAGTAATATCGTGCTTCATCACTTCTTTAAGCTCTGCAATAGAGGAGAAATTTCTGTAAAAATCAATATTGTTTTTTTCTAAAAAATCTATATATTCATTTTCACTTTTGCTCCAAAACTTCTGCAAAGACTCTAAAATGGGTCTTTTTGAAATGTCCTCAACTCTTAATTCATTGAAATCAACTCTTCGTAAAGTTAAATTTAGCATTGTGTTCTCCTTAGTTTATTTTCTATTCTTTGGCTTTAAATCATTCTTAAGACTTAAAGTAGCCGACTTAAATTTCTCTATCCTTTGTTGCTCTTCCTTTTGAATTTTTTAATAAAATCAATCATCACATCATCTATTTTGTTTGCTCTTAAATAAGAAATATAGTAAGCCTTTTCTTCTTTAGGTATAACAATGGGCGTTAAATTATGTTCAAAGCAAGAATAGGCTATCAAAAGCCTGCCTATTCTCCCATTACCATCACTAAAAGGGTGAATTTTCTCAAAATGAATATGGGATTGCAAAATTGCCTTAATTTTTTCCTCATCATTTTTAGAGTTTTCTAATTTATAATATAGGTTGTCGCACATATCTTTAAGTAATGAGGATACCGAATAGGGTTTAGCTGTTTCAAAATCTGCACCTATAATCGCATTTTCTAAAGTTTTAAATTTCCCAGCTTCTTCGTGTAAATCTTTCATTATAAAAGAATGAAAAAACTTTATAAGTTCTAAGTCAATCTTTGTATTTAATTTAAGTTTTTCTATAAAATAAGGCAAGAGGTATTTATAATTTCTTACTTCATAAAATTCCCTATCTTTTATTGCTCTTGGAATGAAATTATCTAGGATAATAGAGGCTGTTTCATCTTGAGTAAGCGTATTACCTTCTATTGCTGTGCTGTGATGAGCCATTCTTATACACAAATCTAGCATATATTCTTGATTATCCAATATCATTTAGCCTCCTTACCTTTAAACTTTAAGCAAACATCTCTAAGAGAATATTTTTTAGAGCCTCTTGCTTATTAGATTCTAAATCACAAATTTTATTTAAGAATCTATCTATACTCACACAACGAATTTGGTCGCAAAGGATTCTAGACTTTTTGCCCTCTAATTCAAAATTTACTCTAAAAGGAGCATCAAATCCCTTTGAAGTAATAGGTGCAACAAGTCTTGTTTGTAAATAGTTTAATTCATTGGGTGAGATAATCACACAAGGTCTTTTTTTAGAAATTTCCGCTCCTTTTGTAAGATTTAAATCTATCCAAAAAATCTCAAACTGCCTCAATATTACCACTCCCATTCTTTCATATCCTCACAAGCAAAATCTTTTTGCAAAGAGATTGTGTTTTGCTTATCATCTTCTTGCTTTGCTCTTTTTCTAAGTATTGCACTATCCCAATTTGAACGATGTGTTTTATTCGGGCTTAATAAAAGCCCATTTTTAAATAATTTTAGGTCAATAACAACGTCTTCTAAATGAGCTTTTTTTATAAAAACTTTTGGAATACGAATGCCATAAGAATTGCCAATTTTTATTAACTTTGTCATCAAATTTACCCTTTAAAATATAATTACAAAGTAATTATATTGATATATTATGAATAAGTCAATATTGCCGCTCATAATATGTCCCTGTTTCTTTTTGCATTTGAAATATTTGCTTGATTCTGCTCTAAGATAGCAATTCTATATTCCAATTCATCTTTTCTGCTAAAAGTTTGAAACTCAATGTTTGCCTCCTCTATTTGTATAATTTTGTTGTCAATTAATGCAACATATTTCTCTTCATCGGGAGTTTTAAGTTTTTTATTTGCTTCTGTTTTGCATTGTATAGGTTGTGATTCCTCGCTCCAATTTACCTTAGAAATTGCTCTATTCGTTGAATCTGACATTTTGGATTCTTGATTTTTGCCGATACTGATACTCTGTGCATTTTGAGGATTAAATTTCCCTCTCTCGTCTAAAAGCTTTGGATATTGTGGAAGCAAATGTTGAATGTCTTTGCTATCAAGCGTAACTTTTATGCCCTCTTTCTTATTTTGGGCAATTAACTCAAAAATTGCATTAATATTTTTCTCATCAGCCTTTAAAGTATCAAGCAAAATTTTTCTTGAATAGCTACCTAAAGTATTGTTTTTAAGAAAGTTTTCTTTTTGTGTAATTTCACTAATTGTAAGTTTTAGATTCTCGCTATTTTTATGAATAAAACTTGAAGCTTTAGACATTATATTTTTTGTTTTTATTAAAAGTCCATCAAGATTAGGAATAGAATCAAAGATTAAATATCCACTTTGAGCTTTGAAAAACATATTCTCTATTCTTTTCATCAATCATTATCCCTGTATAGATAAAATCGCCACCAAGTTCGTTAAATTTTCCCCTTAAAACAACTTTGATTTTATTTGCCCTAAAAACTTCTATTTCTTTATCGCTAGGATTTTTAAATATTTTTTCAATATTTAAATTAATAGCCTCTCTTAAAGCTTTGTGTTCTTTTTCCTCCTCTTTATTAATAGTCTTTTTGTGTATTTTTATCCCAAAAGCTTCTATGATATAATTTTCCTTTTCAAATTCCTTGTTATTGACAAACTCTCTTAACACTTCATTTTCGCTTTCTAATCTCTTTTTCTTAGCTTTTAAAATCTCAAGGTTTCGTTCATTTTGCAAAATGCTTCTTTTATACTGCTTATAATATCTTTCTTCTGTCTTTAAAAGTCAGTGATTTTATGCTTCTGCAAAATAAAAGGATTTCCTGTTGCAACTGCTTTCATTTCAGCTACATTTGCAACTTCGGCATCTATTGCTTCAAAAACTCTCTGTCCATCGTTAAAATTTAAAGATTTCAGTTGCACAAGAGGTTTTAGTTTTTGCTCATTAATCTGGAACATTCTCGCATCATAAGTTTGTTCAGTGGCATAACGATAATGAGCTATATTAAATTTTATATTCTCTTCTAAGATTTGATTCTTCGCTTCCAAACTCAAACTCTTTTCTTTCAACTCCTCTAATATTCTTTGCAATTCCTTTTCAAAAAACATATTGCCTTGCCTAATCCCTCTTCCCATTCTTTGCTCTAAATCACAAGGTCTCCACGGACAATCAAGCTCGTATAATGCGATAATTCTTTTTTGCACATTTGTGCCTGTTCCCATTTTTGTAGTTGAACCAATTAAAACCCTTATTGCACCCTCATTCATTTTCATAAAAAGTTCTTGTTTTTGATTGTCGGTCTTTGCATCGCCTATAAAAGCAATTTGCTCCTGTGGGATTCCAGACTTAACAAGTTTTTTAAGTATATCCCCATAAACATCAAATTTTTCTACTTGCAATACCATTAAGTCTTCTATGCTATATCGTTTCTTAATCCCATTACTTTCTGCCTCTAATGGCTCATCAAAGTTTTTAAGCAAAGCATAGAAATTTTCCTCATTTTTTTCATCATAGAGCAACACTAAATTCATTTCTCTAGCTACATCTTCAATACTTTTATATTCTATTTTATCTTCAGCATAAACATCAATTTTTTTGAGAGTGTTGCTTACTCACGCCCATATCACAAAAGATAAGTTGTGTGCCATTTTGATAGGTTTCATCTTTGTAGTGAAGCAAGACTTTCTCACACATCTTATTTATCTTAGAATCTCCATAGTCTTGTGCATTTTGGTCTATAAGTCTAAAATCAAGTGCGGCTTTTTAGCATCTGTCGTGCAGGCTAAAACATTGTTTTTCTTTGGGTCGTCATTTACATTTTCCATTCTCCATTTAAAATATTTGCATTTGGATAAGCTCTTTTAAACTCTTCTCCCCATTGCACACTTAAATGATTTGGAACAAGAATTAAAGCTTTTTTAATCAAGTTCATTCTAATTTGCTCCATTACAATGGCGATTCCAGCCAAAGTTTTTCCAGCTCCAACTTGATGGTCTAAAAGTAAAGAATTTTTAGAAATCGCTTTAAAAGCAGCATTCTTTTGATGCGTCATTAAAGTAATCTCTTTATTTAAGTGCGGAGTTTCCAAGAAGTTTCCATAATTAAATCTTTTATGGGTAAAAACATTAATTGTTTCATTATAGATTTTTTCTATTGTCTCTCTTCTTTCCTTACTAGAAAAACAAAAATTAGAAAAAGATTCTTTTAGAATCTCCGCTTTTTCTAGGGCAATTTTTGTGGAAATACTCTCGCTTACTTTAATTTTTTTATCTTTCTCGTGTGGGTGAGGCTCAAAATGATAAACCTCAAGACTTTTGCCATTCAATACATTTTCAATAAAAGATTCTTTTGCAAACATTGTGCTTGTATCTTCTCTCAAAATTTCTAAGTTTAGCCCAACTTCATTAAAATCATAATTGGAAGCTTCAACTTCTTTTAAAACTATTTCGCCATCATTAAAATCCTCTCTTAAAATTTTAAATTTCTCTAAAGAATATGCTCCATTTAAAAAACTAACCTTTACGATAGCTTTAGTTGGGTCGTTAAAAAAGCTTTCTTTAATAAAATCCTCATAGTATTTTATTTGCACAAATTTAGCACCAAAAGAAGTTTCTATATCCTCATAATACAAATATGAATGGAAAGCTTCTTTCAAAGCTAAGACTGTTTGGTTTAAATCTAAATGAAGCTTTAGAAAACCTATAAAAGTTCCCTCTTGTTTTTGCTTAATTAAACTTTGCACTCTTTCATATTTTGCTTTTACATTTCCGCTTAAAAATTCACCTACTAATTGATAAAAAATATCATCTTGTGGGTCTCTATCTATCCTATAAAAAATTAATTGTTTCTCGCATAAATCCTGCAATATTTTATTAAGTGGTGTATTTGGTTTATAGCTTTGCAAGGTTTTCTCATCAATAAAACCTTTTTCATTGATAGTTTTTTGTAAAGCTTCTTCATTTGAATTGGCTAGGCTTTTTTGTAAAGGCTTATAAACTCTCATCTTTAATATAGAATATAGTTCATAATTTCCCTTATCGTTTTTTTATTTCTGTTGCAAGAATACTAAATCAAACAAGCTTATCCAAATTTAAAATATTTTGTAAATTATGTTGCAAAACTATCCCTTGTTTATCTATCTTGTTCCTATTCTTTTGATGAAAAGATTTGATATTCACAAGATGTAAAATTTCACTTCTTAACTCTCTTAATCTTTCTTTTTGTTTCAAAATAATTGCATTGCTCTTTTCATTGTCTAAATAATGTTTTTCATTTTTTAAATTTTCATTAAGCAAATCTCTAAAATCTATGATTTTTTTAGCAATTTGCACTTCATCTCTATTTAAAAAGCTTTTATATTGAAAATTCTTTTTATCTATTTTAAGAATATGTGCCTTTGGCACTAAATCCATTTTACTTATATCTAAACTATCACTAAAGTAAGCTTCTTCACAACTTGAATACTCACCTTTTATATAAATTTTATTATCCATAAAAAAGAGATTCCCAACTCCTAAACTATTAACTTTAATTGCTTCTTCATTACTTAAAAGAGAGAAATCAATTAAATTTAATTCCTTTTCAAATGGGTTTAGCGCAATTATTTAACACTATGGCTAAAAGAAAAGATTTGATTTTTCAAGTGCTTACTAAAAGAGCGGATAAAATGTATCATTTTATTGATAATTGTATATTAAAAGCACTTTAAACCTTGATGATATGCTTCACATTTGGTTTGGAGTAACTGCTGAAAATCAACAATGTGTAGATAAGAGGATTCCTTATCTTATAAATCTAAAAAATATTAGTAGTGCTATTACAATTTTTGTGAGCATTGAGCCTATGTTAGAGAATATGGATTTAAGCGACTATATTGATAAGCTAGATTGGGTAATTGTAGGCGGAGAGAAAATACCAAACAATAAAAAGAAAGCAAGGCAAATAAAATCGGAATGGGTAGATAATATTCACTATCAATGTCAAAAGAATGGAGTACCATTTTTCTTTAAGCAATGGGGTAGTCGCCCTTCATTGAATTTGAATAGTGATATATCCGCAATAGAAACTTGCAAGGAGTTTCCA
Organism: Helicobacter cinaedi PAGU611; assembly: GCF_000284635.1. NCBI lineage: Bacteria > Pseudomonadati > Campylobacterota > Epsilonproteobacteria > Campylobacterales > Helicobacteraceae > Helicobacter > Helicobacter cinaedi. The sequence continues at coordinate 1,437,605 of NC_017761.1, forward strand.
AATGAATAAGGAATGTGTAACCTATGGAATTAAGGAGAGTGAAATGAATCCAAACAATAAAAGAATAAATGGAATAGCAGTCATTCTAAACGCAGAGGATTATTCAATATTACAAATAAAAGAAAATCCTAAAATGAAGTTTATAGAGAAATACGATGATGGATTAAGCTATGAGGTTTTGCTATTTGATAGCTATGATGATTTGGGAGAGTATTTATTCTTTAGCAACCAATATTCTAAAGCATTTAGTAAAGGAATGGATAACGCAGATAACAAATTATGGATTCTACGCAGAGAAGAAGCAAGACAAATAGATTAAAGAATGAGAGAAAGCCAAAAACAACAAGCGGACAACAATGGGAGTAAGGAGTAATAATGGCAGATTTACTGACTGAACAAAAAATTAACGCATTGCTAGGCATAACAGATGATGTGCCTGAATCTGATAATGTGGCTGAACAAATAGCTAAACTAATATGAGAGCGTGATAGGCTTAATAATGATATTGTGGATTTGACTTTTAGATTGCAAAAGTTGGGCTATTTATGGACAAGAAGTGAGAGTGAATGCAAGACTATTGATGTTATACATCCAAGCACACGCTGCATAGTTATGAGTAAGTGAGGAGATAGTTTTGAATTTATCGGCAATATCCATAGAATCTAGAATTGTAAAGGTTAGAAAATGAACAATAAAGAGATAAGAAAATGGTATCCAATATCTAGTGCAAATCTAATTAATGAAGAGGGATTCCCTATATCGTATTATGATTTAACTGAATTTAAAGATGATGATATGATTTATGTGGGTGATGATTTATTCGCGTTTAATAAGCCTTTTGATGATTTACGAGAAATTATAACCTCAATGCGTGCAGATTGTTATGAAAGGGAATTTGAAGTTTTGACTCATCACCCTAAAAGGCTTATAGAGTTTTTAGAATTTTTAAATACGAACCAATATAAATATTTTAGAAATTTAGCAACGAGACATTCTGTTGGTGTTATAACTGCAATGGGAGAATTTTTTGATTCATTGGAAAATATCAAGCTCACTATTCATTATAACAACCAAACATATCATATCACTTTAGGAGAGGCTGCGAAAGGCATTCATTATGACAAAATAAAAGATGTAGATTCTTTAATGTGCCAAACACAAGAGGCAAACCACAAAGCATCTGCAATCCCAACATCTTTTTTAAAAGTTTATAAAAGAAGATGAAATGAAATTGTTTATAAAAAATAGTAATAAAGTTTTGCGTTTGCAGCTTGGACTTTTTAATGGAGAGAATGATTTAAATATATTCTTGAAACATTATGGATTAGCAGAAAATCGTCCATTTTATAGCGAAGATGTTGCACAAGATTATTGCAAGAGAGCTTTAGATTTTGGTTTGATAGCAGAGATTGAAAAAGACAAAGTAAGGGGCAAAGAATGAGTAAGAATATTTTTAATATTAATATCAATATTGCTGGCAAAGAAGTTTTGTTTCAAACTGCTGACAATCAAATATTCTGCACAAGTTTAGATATAGCTAATGTGTTTGAGAAAAACCACAAAGATGTGTTGAAAGCCATTAGAAAATATGAGCAAGAATCCTTTAATGATTTGGATATGAAAATTTTTCATCAGTGTAATTTTACGCAGACCTACAAAGAGACACAAATAAGAGGATTTAATAAGGTTGAAGGTAGGATAAGAAAAGACCCTTTTTATAAGCTCACAAGAGATGGTTTTTCATTTTTAGCAATGAGCTTTACAGGAGCTAAGGCAAATCGTTGGAAAGTAGCTTTTATTAACGCTTTTAATAAATTAGAAGTTGCCTTACGAGAGCAGCAGCGAAATTATGTCCTAGAAGATACAAAAGAACTTTTTAATCTCAAGCAAAAAACACCTTGCAGAAGTTATATTTTGGAAGAGGTTAAAACTATGGAGCAAAAAAGAAAATCAAAATGCAATAAAATCGTTGAATACAAAATCACAGAAACTTTTTGCAATGGCATTGTTAAGGTTAATAGTGAGGTTATCGTTGAATTTGATAAGCCCACAAGCCAAATAGAAGCACAAAGTTTAGGAAAACGCTGATGAAGCAAGAAAAATGAGGAATTTACAATGTAACCTTTAATGACAAAAAAGCTACGCCCATTCTCAAAGATATTGAAGCTATTGAAGATGCTGTGATTGAATATATTGCGATGTATGTGAAAGGATTTCATCTTGAAAGAAGAGATAAGGGCAGAGGTGCGGAACATATCAAGTTGCATTTGAAAGAGAATAGCAAGGGCGAAATAAAACTACAAGAACTTTTAGACATAGGACATTCCCTAAGAGAATATTTAAAAAACTTTAGCAAGCCTTTCATTGATGAAAAAGGAGCAAAGATTTATGAATGGGAGAATAAAGAGGGTATAAGATTTAGGACTATTGTAGATAGGATAGATGGGCAGGGGCACACATCTACCACCTTCCACCCATCTAATGAACAAATTATATCTTTTTATTCTGATAGAAACTTTAACAAATAAATGGAATTTAAGAATCCTAAAATCAAAGTTTATTATGAAAATCTGCAATCCCAAGATGCACAGACAAAAGTTTTTAGGAAAAGGAGATGAAAAATGCAGACGATTAAAGAATACTTCACTTTCTACTCAACTATCAAGCCTAAAGGCACTAAATTAAAGAAATTTAGCTTTTTAGACAAGCAAATTAGTTTGATAAATATTTAAAAAATAATAAAAATGAAATCATAAGAAACATTAATTATGCTTTTGTAGAAAGCCAATAGCCTTATTGGCTTAGTGTATTTAGTGAAAGTAATATACATTTTATTCGCATCAACGCTAGAATCTGCAAGGATTATCCAAAAATCTTTGATTCCATTTATGAATATGAAAACTATCTTGCTATTTATGGGACATTTGCAGTTTTAATTGATATAAATTTTCAGGCTGAAAGCTTGGAAGATAGCCGTATATTTTTTAAAGATTTCCTAGAGGATTTAACTTTTAAAATTTATTATGATGAAGCTTTTAGACTGAATTTAGAAAGCTTTGTTGATGAGCAAAACGAAGTTTTAAAATATGTTTATCGCTATGGCTATGATTTTTTACTGCAATGCTTCAAGCTTTTTTATAAAGATACATTTGATGCCTTGAACTATTCTCGTATTATGAAATTTTTGCAGATGAGTGATTTAGAATTTAAAGAGCTTTTCAGGCTATATAAGTCAAAAATTATTTTGGAGAATGAGTAATGAAAGATATTGTTATCAACAATAAAAGCATTCAATTTGAAAAGCAAGGAGAGCAAATCTTCTGCACAAGTTTAGATATAGCGAATGTGTTTGAGAAGAGGCACGCTGATGTATTAGAATTAATTTATGAAAAATTAACAAATGAAGAAATTAAAGATTTTACTGAGCGGAATTTTCCGCTGAGTGAATATAAAGATAGCACAGGTAGAACTTTGCCTTGTTATAAACTCACTCGTGATGGCTTTTCATTTATTGCTATTTATGACAAAAAAGACAAAGATGGAAATGTCATTGAAGAGAGAACACAAGAGGACGCAAAAGCATAAAGGCAACATAGATAACCTTATGTCTAAAGTAGAAAAAGCAAAAGAGCAGCAAAAAGAACAAGAAGCTACTCAAAACTCTACCCAAGGAGACTTTGTGGGTGATAATATCAGCAAGCTAAACCGACCAAGAATGTAGCTTTTTGCCTCGCTTTGCGGGGCTATTGTATTTATTTTCAAAATTATAGTGTTTATAAAATATATTTTTGTAAGTGAATACAACTTTAAGGAGTAGAGTATGACCATTTGGGAAGCTAAAGAAACATTTGAGGAAAAGGGTATAAAGTATAAATTCTATGATTGTTATGCTGGTAATAATGATAAAGAGTTTGTCTTGTTCAATACTGCTGTGTTACTTCCTCAAGGATTAAGTATGAGATATGCCATTTATGCGAGTGATAAGAGTAATTGGCATATTTTAAACCTAGAAAACACAAGAGATGAGTTCTTGGATTTAGTTTTAGAATCTCAACAAGCAAGAGATGAGCATTATGAAAATGAGTGTATTAAATTACATAAAGCTACAAATCAAGATGAGCAATGCCTTATTGATAGTATCGATAAGAATTTAGCAGCTTTACTGCTTGAAAAACAACCATAGATAAAACTACCTTTGGAGTGGATTTGAGAGACTATCTTTTTGAGAAAAATAAGGATAATACATCACCAAACAAAGAACAAGATTCCAATCAACAATTCCAAACCCATAAAGTAAGGCGCAGATAAGGGAGATAAAATGGAAGTGAGAGATTATATTGATTTTAGGCTTATGGAAAAAAATTTCAAACAAGACTTACAAAAATTAGGAACACAATATCATAATCATTTTATAGATAGACTAGAAACTCAATTAAAAGAAGTGTTTGAAAAATCCTTTGATACAATTTAAATACAACAGAACAGCAATTTTTAAAAGATATTTATGCCTATGAAAGCAATATTCTTTATTTGCTCCCCGATTATGTAGAACGATATAAAAATTCTTTTAACAATTATTTTCTTTATTCTTTCTCACATATTCCAAGAGATTTTCACTTGGAAGTTGCCCAAAGTAACCCTGCATTTTTTGACAATGTCCCATTCAGTGAAATACTAGAAAAAGTAGAATCTAAATTTATTCATTTAAATAAAGAAGTAATGGAATCTTTTGAAGATAGTGCCTATAAAATTTATGATAAATTAGAAAATGAGGCGATTGAAAAGATAGAGGAATTAGAATCTGCACAACTTGAGAGAAATGCAATAGTGAGAAAGAAGAGATAATGAATAAAGAGTAATCTCAAAAATTATTATATGAAATAGAATCTCTTTGGCGTGAAACTTTTGGACTTAAAGATTTCAACCAAGATTTTATTCCTCACTTAAAAGACGAAGTAAAAGAATATCTAAAAAGGCAGAATAGATTTTATTGATAAAATTAGACCAACATTAGAATAACCAAATCTTGTATTGGATAATCATCAAGGCATTTTATTCATAAAAGAATTTATAGATGAGGATAAAAATCGTTATTTTATGAGTGTTGCAAAAAACTATGATGGAGAATGGATTTATGCAAGTCATACAAGGAGAAAATTTAATAACATTAAAAATGAAATACAAAGGTCAAAAGTCATCTATAATCAAGGATTTCAACGCAGTGAAGTTGCTGGTGCGTCTGATATGTTAGAATCGGGCGGAGAAGTCTCTAAGCCCTCTGACTTGCAGATTAAATACACTGCTAACCAAGACTTTGGCAAAAATCCTCAAAGCATTATATCACAAAACGAAGCCTCTTTAGAATATTCTAATAAATCTCACTTTCGCAACCTCTCTTTAGAGGAGAAACTAGCACATTTAGAAGCCAAACAACAAGAGATTCTAAATCTCCCAAGAGCAAGTGAAATTTCAATCCAAGAGGAAGAAGATACAAAGCATAATAACAAACAAGATGAGGCAAGGCACAATAAAAGGATTAAGAAATGAATACTCTTTTCAATTCAAAAAATAATAATTTTGCAGTGTTGTATAAGGATATTGAAAATATTTTAGAAAAATTTAGAAACTTTTCTAACCAAGAGAGTAAAAACTCTTCTTTGAATTTTTTTAAAAACTTTATTTTTGATACGGCTAGAAAACAAGAATTTTTTTACAGAGTTTGGAGAAAAACCTTACTTTGAGGAAATAATAAAAGAATATAATGTGGAGATTGTTTTTAGTTATTTTGAAGATATTAAAAGAATTTCTTTTGTAACTTTAGATGAAAATAAACAAATCAAAGAATCTGATGACTTAGAAGATTTTTTAAGGCAAAACAACTTTGAACAGATTTTTAATGCTTTAAAATCGCAGAATAATACATTAAATTTAGGAGAGAATAATGCAAGAATTGCAGAAATTGATGAAGCAAGAGGAAATACAAGAGAGCCAAATCAACAAATTAAAAGAGAATCTTCACAGACTTACACAAGAAGTGTTGAAAGCGGAGGGCAAAATGACACAGGAGATTTACGCAATAATGGATTTGCCCAAGAAGATTCTACAAAAGAGAATATCTTTAAAGACGCTAGAAAGGATTACGAGAAATTTACTCCCAAAGAGAACATTACAAATGAGCAATCTTTTGGAGAAAATGGACGATTTGAGAGTAGAGATGGGCAAAATGGAGAATATCTTAAGCGAAGCGGAAGTAACGCAAGAGATGATAGGCAAAATAAGCAAGGAGTGGAAAGAAGCGAACGAAAATCTCAAAACACTCAAAGCAGAACAAATGAACGAACCGATGAAGAAATTAAAGAGTTTAGCAACATTTCATCACGAAATAAACCTGTTATCACAGAATCTCAAACTATCACAAGAGCAAGAGAATATCAGCAAAGGGTTAGCACTTTACTGCAATCCCAACTTACAAATGGTATTATTCAAAGAACTTTGGAATCTTTACGCAGTGCAAAAAGAGAACAAAATCCTAGGGAAAGCACAAATAGACTTGAAAAGAAAGCAACACAAAATTATCACACAAATCCTAGATTTAATGGAGGAGAAGCAAGAAGTGCTTTTAGAAATGAAGAACAAGGTGGAGAACTTGAATCTACAAGAGGAGAAAGCGGATTATTTCAACAGCTTGATAGGAACAATATACAGCCAAATGGAGAACAACAGCAAGGAAAGAGAGAATTTGCTTCAAAGTCAAAAGAGATTTCAACTTCCAAGACCGATAGAGGACCATATAGAAACAATAATGCAGGAGACAAGCGAGGAGATTATGCGACAACTAGAGATGATGGACAACAATCAAACGAATTTTCAAGTTCTCAAGTTAAGCAAGCAGGCAAACAAAATAGCGAAACAAATCCTACAAGTAAAGATGAATTTGCCGATAAGCTTTCAGATTCTAAAGACATTAGCGATTTACCTAGCAATGAAACAATCCAAAAAGAATTTAATCAAGCAAATATTCCACAGGAACTTAAAAGAACAAATAATGCTATTTTTAATACAAATTCATCAAAATCTCAAAATTCAAATAATAACAATGGAGCAGAACGAGAAGCTAGAGAGGAAATGGGAAGTGCTGACCAACAAGTCAAGCAAGATTTGGAGTTTAATTTATTTACTGATGATAGAGGGCAAACTTTACACATATTTTGTTTTTTTTTGGGATGGAGAGGATTTTAAACAAAAATTATTTAAAAAAATCTTTAACGCCATTTTTCTCACTTGTAATTTTACCATAAGATTTTTTTGGCTCATGAATCTGTAATCTCATAAATGACAAAATCAATGCCGTAAAACAATGCAAAAAAATCAAAATGAGTTGGAACAAAAATAAATGGTAACAAATTTGGAACAAATTGAGGTGTGCTATTTTATCATTCTATGCTATATGCTAAAATATTAAGATTTAAATGGTAGCCGCTACTCGGAGCGAACACTAGAGATTTCTTTTTCAAGATATCTTCTTGTGTTTGTTAGCTCCTGTCGAACTTCAGCGATGTCCTGCTTTAGTTCAGCTTTCACTTCAGCAATTTCTTGCCGAATTTTTGCAAACTCTGCTTGCATCTCACTTCGAAGCTGTCCGATTTTTGCATCGAATTCTTCCCGTGTTACAAATACTTCTCTCATTCTCTCTACAATGTTTAAAACAAGCACTTCTCTATTATCCTCAAAGATTTTTTGAGCTTTGTTTGTATTAGCATTATAGATTTCCTCGGCTAAAGCCAACAATACTTTACAAGCCTCTTGATTAAAAGACTTTTCTAGCTCTTGCTATAACCTTATAGAAATATTTAAGAATGACATACTTCCTCCTTTGATAGCATATTGCACCATTTTTTAGCAACACATTTCTATGCTACAAGGACAAATATTTGCCCTAGAGTGATAACACTCCAGAAAGAGATTTGTCCTGCCCCATAAAGGGATAGAAAAAAATCCCTTTATGGAATATTCCTAGCCTTAAAAGGCTAGTTTCGTTTCTCGAGCCAATCGCTCAAGTCAAATCCTTTTTTCAAAAGATCCGCTCTGCCTTTTGACTCGAGAAACTTTTTCCAATCAAGCACACTCACGGCTTTAGCGTGGGCTTCAAGCTGCTCTTTGATAGCGGCATTGAAGTTTTTCCCAGCTTCATCGTAATCCCCAACCACCATTAGGCGGATATCTTTAAATATACTTAGCTCGCGCTGCCATGCGTAATAGCACGAATGCCATGTGCCACAGCATTAACCACATCTTTCTCGCCCTCAACTATAAAGATAGGTTCTTGTGGAGATTCTCTATACTTAAGCAAGTCGGATAAATTAAATGTACTCCTTCTTCTGCCCCTTGTATAACGCAACCGCTCGTGTTTAGCGAGTGTTGGATTATATTTCCATAGAGTAACTATTCTGCCTGCTTCATCACGAATGGGCATAATTAGTCGTTCTGGAAAGGGTTTCCCTTTAAAATTACCTGCTGGCTGATAACCAATATCATACCGCAATGCAATCTCACGCCTTTTTTCTGCTGACTTCACCGATGGCATCAACACCCCAAGAAGCTTTGAATAAGCCTCAAAGTGCGTTTTTCTGTGGGAGCGATATTGCTCTAACCATTTCCCATCAATGAAGCCCTCCTTTTTTCTTTTGCTAGCTTTTGTCAAAGTCCGCAAAATTAAAGGAAACTTCCATCCCCAAGAGCCTCTGTGCTTCACGAATGGCATCGCCAATATTATGAAAGCCATGAAACTCTTGGAGAAAGGAGGGGAAATCCCCGTGCCAACCAGAACCAAAGTCATGTATATGACCGTTCTGATTAATAAAGGCACTGGGCGTCCTCTCCTCTCTTATGGCAAATTGCCAAGAACGGAGAACACTATAGCCAAGGCTCATTAAAGCTGAAGCTGTTTGCTCTCTTGTTGATTCCATTGTTACCTCCTAACAATTACCAACTACAAGGGAAAATTACACGCCCTGTGGGGACATGTAAAAATCCCCACCGCCGGGCTTAATTAGAGATATAAAAGGTTACCCTTCCATTATCTCTTGAATTCTCTTCAAATCCTTTTCAGGAATTGAAGAATAAATCCATGAGGAGCCATAGCGATATGGCTTTCCATTGTATTGAACTTCGTAAAGCCCAACACTTTTGAGATGCCTTACCGCTTACTCACAAAAAGACTCCTTTTGGAATCTTTTTATAGTTCCGGTTTCAAAGCCCTTTTGCACCGCCTCTTCTTGCTCCGGTGTCCCGGGCTTGAGGTCGTTTAGATGGTATTTATCCCATCATTCAAGCACCTCTAATAAGAGGGGCAATGCTTCAAGAAAGCCTTCTTTGATGAGAGCCCTAATGGTCTAGCAGCTAATTCTAAAAATGCAGCTTCTGCTGTATCTAGTGCTAATGCTTATATGGATAAACTAGGTTCATTTAATGCTGGTGGTGGTTTAGGACAGCTTAGAGCTGATATGGCTTCAGCACATTCTGCATATATGAGTTCAATAGGCACAGCAGGTGAAGCTGCAGCTAAGAAAACTTGGCTTGGAGCACAAAGAAGCTATAATAAAGGATTAGCAACGCAGAATAGTTTAAATAGGCAGTTTAATGCTTTAAGCCCACAGGCTAGAAAACATGTGGATAAAAAGCTTGGTGGCGATGCTGGAGGGGGAGTAACGGGAGGAGCGTTTGGACCAGATGTTACCCGACCGTAACTAAAGCATATATCTTGACATTTTTCAAGATTTTGCGTACAATTACGCCGACTTTCGGATGTCTTATATCCGCACCCCTTGGTTGTCAGCAGACTAACCGAGGGCTCTTTCAGTTAAGCCTATCAATCTCTTATCAATACATTTCAAAACATCTTGAAGAAAGGTTTCTATTTTTATTGGGAATATCCCTACTAAATTGTTTTGTTCTTTTGCTGTTATGTTTGGCAATATCTTTCCGCAGTTATTTTTATTAGTTTTTAAAAGATTCTCCCAATGAAATGCTCTATTTCTTATGTGTTGTATTAATCTGATGACCAAAATAAGTTTTAAATTGTTATCCGATGGATTTCTGTTTCTACGCGAATAATTTGTTAAATTAATTTTTGACACATCAAGCATCTCTGTATAACTTGCTTGTGCGATATTGTGTCCTTCCCAGCCAAAAATTAATAGTTTTGCAAGATTGACCCAAAACCCAAATGATAAGCTTGAAACTATTTGTGCGTGTGTTTTATGTTTTATTCTTATCTTTTTAAGATCTCGATACATATTCTTTTCAATCTCTGTCATATCATCAGGTTCTATATTTTCAAAAATATTGATTAAATCAATAAGCCATTCATCATTTTCTGTTTGATCCCTAAGAAAATTGTCAATTCTATTTCTAAAAAATAACTCAAATATACCAAGATGTATGCTTATTTTTGAAATAAGATGCAAATTCTGATCGTGTTGCTCAACACTTTCGTAACTACCAATCCTTTCTTTTGAAAAATAAAACTTATAACCCTCAAGTTGCATCGTATTGTATATCATAGTCTCAACCAATCGTTTTTAAATTTAGCAACAATGTATCCCACATATTTAATTGGTTCTGTGTAGCTTTATTTTTCATTTAAAAACTCCTAAAAATGATAAGGTGTGTTAATTAACTATCCTATAAGTTCCATTCGCGATGATACTTTTGACATAACTACCTCCTTGTTTATATCCTTCCCTCTGAGCTTCTTCCCTTGTTTCATCGGTCCAAATGTAATTTAATCCACTTCCAGAGCCTTGTGTTGGAGCAACAATCTTAACTTCTCCACTCTCAATTAAATCCGCCCACTTCCTTTTGGGAATATCAGGGTAAGTCACAGGTGAAAAGCGTAAATCACCATTCGGATTCCTCAACCTCTCAATTACCTTTTTCTTACACGCCTCATCCCAAGCTCTCCAGTATGCTTCATCACAAATCTTTTGAAAATCTTTTTTAGCTTGGCTACTCCATTCACTATAAGGTGTATTACCATCTGGAATATGATTTGGACCACTAAAACTTTGTCCTACTAAGTATCCCATTGCAAAATCTCCAAAACCCATTTTTAGCTCCTTTCTATGTTTTGTTTTATTTAGTGAGATTGTAGCAGAATCTATGATTTAGATTCAAATGGGTAAAATACTATAATTTCTCGACTATATATTTTTGATACCACTCATCAGCTTCTAGCTCGTTCAAATCTGCCTTATATGCTTTATCAAATATTGAATATAACTCGCTGTATTTCTTATTATTCACTATAATAGACTTAAGCTCCTTGCTTTCTAATGTTGCAATTTTCATACCTTTTACACGCTTTGAACTATTATTAGTGCATAATAAGGCAGTATTTTTCTGTTTCTAAAATCACTTATGACATTTATGTCTAGATGTGTAGTTACAAACACACAATACGAGTTGTTATTGCCTGTTTTTAATAGATGCTGACCTAAATGTCTTGACACAGGTTCTAATTCCATACGCCTTTGATTTGTCTTATCTGCCAAAGTTGCTTCAAGCAACGATATATGTTTTGGATAGTGTGCTGTTTCATTATACTCATATACAATATCAGCTTCGCCACCTGCTGCGTGAGATTTTGGAAAGAAGTCAGCATCTAAAGATAATTTCATATAGTCTAGTATCTTGCCTTTTCTTTCACTAATTTTATACCACGCAATGCCAAGCACATACTCAAACATAGTAGGTATGTCAGCGTTATTTGTGATATACTCTTTTATATTGCTATCATCCCTATTCTCAAATTGATTAAGTAGTTCTATAAGTTTTGTGTCGCTAAATTTCTCATCTATTAGCTTATTGAACCTTATGTATCTTTGTCTATCGTATTCGTCCATAGCTTCAACAAGATTAGAAATATTTAGCCTAAACTCGCTATTGATTGAGTTGATTATTGTATTATCGTCTAGTTTTAGAGCCGATGAAATTTCGTGCAATTCACAATCGCTTTCTAATGCAGTGCTAGGTAAATATGCCTCACTATATAGCTCTTGTATTGTGCCATTAAAAAAGTGTTTTGGTATTATGTCTAATTCTACTTTGCTGTCTCTAAACAAGAATATATCACTAAGTCCAAAGTATCTGCGGTTTAAGTCAAAGTAATCTTTTAGTGTCGCTTTTGCTTTAAATAGGTGCATTATCTTAAAAAAGGCAGTTCTAAACCCTACTTTATCCGTAATATTGCTAAAAATATTAGTGGCTAATACGCCACCTAGCTCACGCTTTATCTTTTTTTCTGATATATTACCAGCAAATATAAAGTTGTTCCACCAAGTTTTTAATTTTAGTTTCTTAATCGCCGTAAATAAGCCCAAAAGAGAACTTTCATCTTTGTTGTTATCCAAGAATACATTTTTTAAAGCCAAGTATGCTTCATAGTAAGGTATGTCATATTTAGAGCTTTTTCTATTCATACCTATTTCAAGTATTTCATCAACACTAATACTTGCAAGCGATAAAAACCATTCCAATGCTTCTTTGTAGTTTTGCATTGATAAAAGACGGTCTATTATGATTTCATCTATGCTTATGTCGTTATTGCGTAAAGCCGATATGCTGTTTGAGATTAGTTGTGTATGATCTTTATCAGTGCAAAGCGGAAGTAAATATATAAACTCATTGTCATTTAAAAAGCCGTGATTACTAAGGATATAAAGTGTTATAATAAGCGGTCTTACTATCTCGCTGTCAATAGCCGAACTTGTCTTTAAAAGCTGTTTTAGATACAAAAAGCTATCTTTTGAGATTTGAAGTGCATTATCTTTGCTAAAATCACCGCCTTGGCTAATCCGTAAAGCCTTTATTCCTGCATTTGTTAGTTTTCTATCCTTATTAATTAATCCAATTTCATAAAGCCCAAAGACCTTTTCTCTTGCATCCTTATCCTTGCGTGTTGCATCGCCTTTGACAAAGTTGTTTTCTTTTAAAAAATCGTAATAACTTTCTTGCGTTTCTCTTTCAGACCAGTTTCTGCTTTGATTTTGTGGTAACTTCCAAAACCTGTCAAGCAAATCCAGTTGCAATTCAATGGTTCTATTAAAATTTTCAGTTCTAAAACTTGTAGTTCCCAAATTCCAACAATAACTCTTGTAGCTAAATTTTCCCACAGAACACCTCATTAATTAGATTTTTTTTCACATTCTTTATTAAGCTCTCTAAACCAGCTACTAAATTCTGTCCTAGTCATTTTTCTCCTCTGTTGCCATAGAGTGTTTTTTTTGTGGTCAAAATTAATTGCAAAAGTTGGGCACACATAACATTTATTCCCTAATAATTCACAATCAAAACTTCATCACTAAACGAGGTTTTATCTTTTATTTGATAATTTGAGTTTGAATATTTATGGTTCAGATGATGTGTTTTATATGCTCGATTGTCTAGCCAAGATTTTAGTATTTCATTTGTTTTGCCTTTGCTCGTTAGTACATTTGAAAGAACGAATTTTATTTTCCTAGCATTCAGGTTGTCTAAAAAAACTAGTAAATCTTTCTCGTCTTGTTCATCCCAACCGCCATTTTCGTTGTAAGTCGCACAAGTGATTAAATAAGGAGGATCAATATAGACAAAGTCGTTCTCATTAATCTTTGATATATCGTAGTTTCTAAAATCAACACAAGTAAAAAAGCAGTCTTGCTCGTGTATTCTATCTATAAAATTGACTAGCTTTTGCTCCATTTTTGCATTAAAATCACGCTTGCCAACAGGCAGATTAAACTCACCACTTGCATTAAATCGGATTTGGTTGTTAAAGGCATAAACAATCATTACATAGAATAACAAATAGTAGTCAGTGGCATTGTAGCTCATAGTGTTAAAATCACTGCGCAGTCTTAAAAAACGGCTCTTATTATACTTGCCAAGCCCCTTTGAACTATCACACTTATAAAAATCATATCCATACTTACTAACCACTGAAAGTTCGTATCTTGCGATAATATCACAGATTTGTTCTATTGCCTTTTTGGATTCAATGCCCTTAAAAAATCTACATAAATTAATCAATCTATCATTTATATCATTATAGACAACACGCCTACTTTTTACATTAAGTCCCACATTACAGCCACCACTAAACAAATCTACAAAGGTATCAATTTTCTTTGGAAATAGTGGCAGTATTTGTGGCAGCAGTTTAAATTTGCCACCAGTATAATTTAATGGCGAAGATATTAGCTGACTTTGCATAAAAAAAGCCTTTCTGTGTTGTCTTGTATGTTTGATTTACCCGTGCTAAATGCTTTAAATTTTTGCGAAAACACAGACACCTTACCCTTTTTACCTAGTGTTTCCATAATAACTTCATCGCTGATTCTAGCATTTGAACGGTCGTTGCCTTTTGCTGCCATATTATTATACGAAAGCAATATGTATTTGGTATTAATATTTGCGATTAAGTCCATAAATGCTTCGCTTGCACTGCTATTACAATATTTGCTTTTCATGTGTGTTCTATCCATTTTACGAGCCACACCAAACACTTGTGGTTTTTGCCAAGTAGCAACATTTTCTAACAAGTGGTAAGCATCACTATATTGCCTAGAATTATAAGGTGGGTCAAGATAGACCAAATCGGTATAAATTTCTTTAACTAGATCATTTGCATCTTGATTGTAACAGCGATTATTTGGGTTTAGTTTATTGCTTACAAGTGGCACTGCAAGGATTAGATTATCAGCTTGTTTTACACCTTTCCTATATGCATCATAATGACCACAAGTAGTAGCTATCTTATCCATTGCGTACAACAAGGAAGTAATAAGTATTGCACTTTCTTTTTCGTTTAGCTTATTGTCGTTTTTTAGGTTATTGATATTTTCACGCACAAAACCTATCTTAGAACATACCTTATCGCTAAAATAAGTGTTGCTAAAATTTTCAGTCATATAGTTATTTTCTAGTTTATCATAAGTGTTAAAATCTCTTAAAATTTGCTCTATTTTCTTGCGGTCAAATCCTTGTGGGCTAAACCAAGCAAGGTTACCTATATAATTACTTTGCAAAATATCGTTTGTATAAACTGTCTTATCAATAAAAACACTAGCTACCGAGCCTGTACCTGAAAATATATCGGCAACAGATTTAATGCCCTTGCAGTTGTTTTTTACTACATTTTGGATAAAGGGCAATAGTTTGGTCTTGTTACCTAGATAACGGCGAGAGCTAATGTTAAAGGTGGTTAAGATACTCATATTTCTATACCACCAGCGTAGCGTTTATAAGCAAGATTTTTGCCTTTGAGGGTGTTAAACATTATGTTTTTTTTATGACAATACTTGAGGAAAAAGCACAATACTGTGGAACAAATGGCGTGGATATTGCATCTTGAACTTCACATTCCTGACTCAAAATCTGTGTTGATATTGTCATTGTTTTTGCTCCACTATGTTGGTTTTACTATGAGTGGATTATAGCAGAATCCTAAAACCCTTTTCAAATAAACTTTAAGATGTCTTACTCTTATCCACAAACAACTCTTTTTTGCAATATCAATTAAGAATGAGCAACAGGTCTTTGCTGATATTGCTTTAAAAATTCTGCGAAAATTTCCTTGTGTGTATTATCTCTTTCAATAATCATCTTAGCAAGTCTATCTTTTGCTTGAACTTCCATATTCTCATAAACCATAAAAGGTAGAGAGCCAAACTGATATGAGCCTTCTTTAACTTGTCTATGTTGCTTTTGTATATCTTGCTAATATATGATATTAAAACAAGAGGTAGCCTTACCTACCATTTCTCTAATAGCTAGTTTTTCAGCTTCTGTAAGATCTCTATGTTTTCTTACATAGGTGCTGCGAGTTTGAGAATAGCCATAGATATAAGAGCCTATAACTAATCCAAAGACTGCTATTGCAAAAAATACAATCCACATATTTGGTTACTCCTTTGTTGGTTTTATTTAGTGAGATTATAGCAGAATCTATGATTTGGATTCAAATGGATAAAAAGGATGATTTTATGATAGAATACAAGATTATAATCTACAAACGCCTAAAAAAGGACAGGAATGCAATTAGATAATGTTACAGAGCAAAGACTTGATGAAGCTGTTTCATATCTTCGCCACAAGAGTAATGAGCGGTTGTAGGCAAGGCTTTACCAAAAGATTCTCTTTCTGCTAGAGCTTGAATATTTCAAAGAACACGGCACATTGTTTATAGGACTTAAATTCAAAAGCTACAAATACTGACCTTTTAGCGAAGAAGTTGCTAATGCGCTAGACAATCCACAAGCTGTGGAGCATTCTCAAAGGGTTCAAGAAAAACTTGATGAAATTCTTGAAAGATATGATCTAAAGGACTATAGTCGTTCTAATATGCAGCAAGCATACACTCAAATTATAGACCATATACACTCCTTGCTTTTTTATCACCTCACACCATTTGGGCATATTATTGAGTTTGAAAAATATCCCATAGAGTCCCTATTCGAAAGGCTTGAAACTAAAATAGATGGGGAGTTTCTAGAAAATGAGAGAGGGGAATTTTACAGGCTAAGGCATCAAGCTAAGGGATTGACATATCAATTCCTGACTTAAATATCAAAATTGCTAGATACTTTGCTTTCAAGTATCAAATAGCAGAATCCTATATATACAGAGACTTCGCTCATTATATTAGGAAAGAACTCTCTTTTTTAGAAGAAAACTTCACTTATCATCAAATATTCACGATTGTGAAAAATATGCAAACTTATGGGATAGTAGGCTTGTATAGAGAGCTGGAAACTGAAGATGATATTGACCACTTCCAAGCAAATTCAAAAGCGGAGATATTGCTTTTGATATGCGAGTTCTTGAAAGTTGAGACCTGTAAGCATTAAGAACTAGAGAGTATGAGTTATGATTGACATTCAAAGCAACCTTGATCGCCTCAACCATCTAACAAATCTTACAGACAAGGGCTGGAATGGTTATGAATCTGAGCCTATCAATCAAGAAGCGATTAAGAACGCCATAAATATAGTAAATAAAGTGGTGGTTCAACCAAAAATATTTCCGTTGGCTAATGGCAACATACAACTTGAATACTATAATAGAGACAAAGATATGGAGTATTTGGAGCTTGAGGTTTCCGAAAATGGTATTCAGGATTCTACAAATGAAAATATAAGTATCAAAGAACTTAATACAAAACTGAAAGAATTTTATGGGTTTGCATAAAAATTTGAACGAAAAACTTTTTAGGGCAATTCGTCCTATAAATTTCTTATGGGACAATGAGTTTAATCGCCCGTCTCCTGCAGCCTTTAAAGACAAAAATGGTTTATCGGTAGAAAAGACTGGACAACGCACAACAAATGATGTGCTGGAAAGCCTGTCTAAAAAACACAACACCGAGACCATTGTCGAGATAAGTGTCAAGCAATGCATCCAAATTGGTACATATCCTATTAATGCCCCAAGCCATACAAACAGATACCATGCAGAAATACATAATTCACCTACAGAGAACTTATAGAAGCAAACAAGCGTAGAAAAATGGCTGAAATATGCACTATTTATTTATACTATTAAAAACTAACTATATATTGTATCGGTGGATCGACACAAACTCTACTTTGGTGTTATGCTAGATAAGATAGAAATGTTTTTAGATGATTGTTTAGATTTGATAGATGAGAATCTAAGAAGTCTTATCACTAGCGTGGCACAAGGAGCCACTGACTAATGTGCGGAGATTGTAATTCCTTTTTGCTTAAATGCTGATTAAGTGTTGCTTGGAGTTTTCCTTCTTTAACAGCTCCTACCTTAAAAAAAACAGACAAGCATTCTCTTACAGCACAATAAATACAGCAATCGCTGGAAATACAATAATCCCACCTATAGCATAAATAAATTGCATTATATATGCAACTTTATATTGTCTCAGGAATAACAATTCTTCTTGTTTTAGGACTGCTTTAGATTTGTGTTTGATAAAATCAAATTCGGAGGCATTGGACTTGAACCATATACCGATTCTTCGCAACCCACAATAAAATGTTAGCATTCCACACACTATCAACCATAAAATAGGTGCTGTCTCACTCATTAATTGCTCCATTGTTTTGCTATTTTTTTTGCAAAGAAATGCCTTAGCTGTGCTTATAAAGAGAGAAGTTGTAGTCAATACATACCAAATAGAATGTATCGCCCTCCCTATATCCACAAGCTCGGAAGTCTTAACCACCAAAAACGAAATACATTTGCGTACTTTTTACCTAGATTCTCAAAAGAATTTTTTACGGCAATATTCCTAAAGCATGAAATGTCTAAAAGCTCGTGCCCGCATTCCGCATTCTTTCTTTGCTCTATAATCTCGCTCCAACTTCGCTGTGTCAAAAACAAAAAGAGTTTCATTAGTTTGGTATTGTATTTCTTGGCATTCTGCTCTCTGTAGAATGAGTGGTTTTTACCAAGACATAACCCGTGCTTGTCACATTCAATGACTTTTTCTAGCGATACAACACATCGCCCAAAATGCGTATCTCTTAGCCTATTTGTGCTAATACTATCAGAGTTAGGCTTTTTAATTTTGGACATTCACATAAGGCTTAAAATATGATTTTATGTCTTCTAAGGGAATAAGTTTGTTTTGTCCTTTCTCATAATTGTTTTCCCAAGGGCTCTCATTGTGTGTTCTTTCTCTAAGCTTCCAAGCTGAATATTGCCCCATAATAGAAAAAACATCCTCTACAAGCTCTTTTGCATTTTTATCTAACAGGTCTATTTCGCTATCAGACATCGCGTATATGTTTGTTGGAATATAGATACCCTCGATATGCTTAAGGGCATCATATACTTCTCTTACAACAGGTCCGTGCTCCCACGCTTCTATATTCTCCTCAAAAAGTGGCTTATTAAATAGTGCAGTATAGTATCCTTGAGCATAATAGAGTAATTTTTGAAACTTAAGTTTGGATAGATCTATTGGCTCATCTAGTACTGCTCTTTATTGAGAGCGATAAAATATCTTGCTACTTCTAGGGCTTTCATTATTTTCTCCTTTTAGAATATAAAAAGTCGCTTTAACTCCAAAACCACGCCGGATTGAAAGTGTGCGACACTAAGTAGAAATTATGTTTTTAAGTGATTGTTTTTTTAATCTAGATGCTGTTTTGTTCTACACACACATATATATAAGTGAGTAGCTTAAGCAAATGAAATGATGTATATGGAAAAGCATATCAAGCAGAAATCTAGAGTCTGAGCATGATGTTTAGAGATTCCAAGCAAATTCAAAAAAACCACCCACTTAGAAAAGCGGTGGCACTTCAGCAAGAAGGGCTAAGCTCCCTTATTACTATTATCCCCTTGCCCCTTGATGGTGGTGAATTTCTTTAACAAATCTTTGCCTATATCTATTTGAGCTAATCCCTCAAGCATAGCTCCCATGCTCATACCACCTTTTGAGGATAAAATCTCTCCTACTTTGCTTATGCCATTTTGCACATCACCGCCATTAGCGATGATTTTCATATCAGCACTCGCTAGGGCTTTAGCTTGTTCTATACCTATTTTTTCATTTGCTTCTACCTGCCTAATGGTAACAAGATATTGTTGGTATCCCTCATTCTCGCCGATCTCTTTTGCAAGTGTGATTTGTGCGGTTACTGGAGCAAGCTCTTTTAGTTTTAAGGATTCAGCTTCAGCTGTCCCTATCTTAAGAATACCTTGTGATTCTTTGTCTTTCATCTCTAGCAATGCCGATGCCTCTAAAAACTGCCTTTCTTTGTCAGCTTCCGCACTTCTAATGGTTGCTGCTTTTCTAGCTTCAGCATCTAGCTCAATTTTCTTTTTCTCCTCTTCAGCCTTAACAATTTCAGCATCTTTGTTAATTTCTGCTTGTTTTACTTTTTCAACACGAAGAACTTCCATTGTCTTTTCCCGAGTAGTTTTCTCTTGTTCTTTAATGGCTTGATTTGCCTGTTCTCTACTAATAGCAACTTCTCGCTCATTCTCCACAGTTTTTAGCCCTATTGTTTTGTTTGCTTCTTGCTGTTTAACTTCTGTGGCTTGTTGAGCTTCAATTTCAGCCATTTGAGCTTCTTTCTTGTTATTTGCCACTTTAATACGACTTTCTTTTTCAATTTCAGAAATCTTTTTGTTCATAATATTGGCAATAACCTGACTTACCTTGGAATCTCTAATATCCATTAGTTCTATATTTTTTACAGGCTCAATACCCCAGTTTTTAAGCTGTTCTTTCACAGATTCTGTAAAGTCATCTCCAAGCTCTGAGCGCACCTGTAATATATCTTCCAAATTTCGGCTTGAAAGAATTGAACGAATGGAACCTTGAATAATATCTTCGAATAATATCTTCAAGTTGTGTATGTAAGTCAGTGAAATCCCTTACTCTTTGTGCTGCTAGATTAGAATCATTAACTCTAAAAAAAGCTGTAATATCTACCACAAATGGCAGTCTTCCCAAATCATACGCCTCATATCCTTCAATTTGGATAGAGAATACAGATACGGGCAGAACAATCTTTGTAACACCTATAAGCGGGAACCACGATGGAAATTCATAGTATGTATTACCATTCCCCGTATCTTTGCCATAGGAAAGAGTTTTCCTTGCTGATTGAACTATATGCACTTCATTTGTTGAGACAACTACTCTAAAAAACAATGGAATAACTATCAAAAGTATTGCTGCTACTACTGCGATGGCAATGCCTATGGGTATAAATAACATTAATGCTCCTTTTGTGTTTGAAATATGTGTATGCGACTGGTTTTTGCGTACTGAATGAATCTTAACAGAAAAAGAGTATTTTTTCAAATGGATAATTCAATTCCTAGATACAAAATCTACGCTATTTTAGCTATCAGCACTAGATATTTCTACAATAGAGGCTACCTTCATAATCATATACAAACCATTTTTTCCGATTCCAAATCTACCCCTAGAATCTTTTCAATCATTGCTGAAAAATAAAACAACACAAAAAGAAAAACAAAACTTACCACTACTGCCATAATCGCCACAAGCATATTGCTCTCTTCAGCGATCACTATCACACTTGCTAATGTCCCCGGTCCTACAAGCATAGGAAACGCCATAGGGATAATACTCCGCTTAAACAACTCCTCAAATTTAAGTTTCTTATACTCGGAGTAATCCTGCTTTGCAACAGCAAAAAGCAGATTTTTCAAACTCATCACAATAAGGATAATCCCCCCAGCTACCCGCACAGAATCTAGATTCACCCTAAAAAGATACTGCATAATAAATGAGCCTGTCAGTAAAAAAATAAGCACAATCAATAACGCTGTCCATAAAATATTCCTAAAAAGCTTTTGCCGCAATGGTGTATGCACCTCATCAGTCATAGCAAGAAATTGCGGTAAATTCCCAAAAGGATTCAGCACCGCAATGATTGTTATTGCGCCTAGCCCCACGAGATGAAAGGTGGATTCTAAATTATCAAAAAACATACATTTTCCTTAAAAATTTATGAGAATGAAAACCCTAAAAAATTATAACCATTTTTATTTAAGCTTGAGATTCAAGTTGGCATATTTGGTGCATTTATGCCACTTGTATTTTACGCCAAGTTCTACATATAAGATTCTATCTCAAACCCCCACGCCCCACAAAAACAAACCCAAAACATAAAAATTTAAAAAATCTTGCTACAATACGCCCTTATTTGATTTGGGGATACATTTCATTTTTCACATAGGACAATACTTTGACATTCAACACAGCATCAATCTTAGACAGAATCACGCCGTTTTTCAAAAATCTCTCGCAAAGCACAGAGATGGTTGTTATTGTCTTTATGATGCTTATTGTCGGCATTATCATTGTGCCACTGCCAAGTGTAATGCTTGATTTTTTGCTAAGCATTTCCATTGCCCTATCTATTTTGATTATCCTTATTACGCTGTATGTGGATAAAGCCACGGAATTTTCAGCCTTTCCTACTATTTTGCTTATTGTTACACTCTATCGCCTAGCCCTTAATGTCGCCACTACCCGTATGATTCTAAGTGAAGGGCATAATGGCGTTGAGGCTGTAAGCAGTATTGTCGCTGCTTTTGGGCATTTTGTCGTGGGCGGAAATTATGTCATTGGGATTATTGTTTTTACCATTCTTGTGATAGTTAATCTCATCGTCATTACAAATGGCTCTACTCGTGTTACAGAAGTGCGTGCGAGATTCACCCTTGATGCGATGCCCGGTAAGCAAATGGCAATAGATGCGGATTTAAACGCTGGGCTTATTGGGCAAGATGAAGCACAAAAAAGACGCGATGCGTTGGCTCAAGAGGCGGACTTTTATGGCACAATGGACGGAGCAAGTAAGTTTGTCAAAGGCGATGCGATTGCCTCTATCATTATCACCATTGTCAATATCATCGGCGGATTCTTAATTGGCGTGTTTGAACACGGAATGAGCGTGAAACAAAGTGCGGAGACTTTTACAATCCTTACCATTGGTGATGGGCTTGTTGGGCAGATTCCCGCACTCATTGTTGCTACTGCTACGGGTATCATTACCACGCGTGCAGCTAAAAGCTCTCAAACAAATTTTGCGGGAGATATTGTCACGCAAATTACAGGTAGCTCAAAAATCTTAAGTATTGTTGGCTTTATCTTAATCCTTTTTGCCCTAGTTCCCGGACTTCCTATTTCGCTTGGTTTTGTTGGGGTGTTTTTCCTTGCGGTGGCGTGGCTTGTGAGCCGTGAAGATATGGGGAGTCTTTTCTCTATGGTGGAGAAATTTATCAGCAAAAAAGCCTCACCAAATAGCAAGAAAGCCGATGAAGATTCACAAAAAGAGATAGATATTGAAAAACATAAAGCTCAAAGGGTGCAGAAAAGCGAAGAAGAGATTAAAAAAGAAGAAGAAGCTATCATTAATGAAGCACTTAAAGTTGAAACACTAGAGATTTATCTAGGCTATCAGCTTATCCGTCTAGCTGATGTCAAGCAAAATGGCGACTTGTTAGAAAGAATCCGCTCTATGCGTAAGAAAATCGCCACAGATTATGGCTTCCTTATCCCACAGATTCGCATTAAGGATAATCTCAATCTCCAGCCCACCGACTATGAAGTTTTACTTAAAGGCGTGAAAATCGGCGAAGGCAGTGTATTGCCTGATAAATTTTTAGCTATGGATACAGGAATGGTAGCAGAAGCCATTGAAGGAATCCCTACAAAAGAGCCAGCCTTTGGGCTTGATGCGTTGTGGATAGATTCTAAAGATAAAGAAGAGGCGATCATTCGTGGCTATCATATTATTGATCCCTCCACGATTGTAACAACGCATATGACAGAGCTTATTAAAACTTATGCAGAAGAGTTTATCACAAAAGATGAAGTCAAAGTGCTTATGGATCGCCACGCTAAAGACTATCCTGTGGTTGTAGGAGAGGCATCTAAGATTCCTATGAGCATTATTATACGCGTTCTGCGTGAGCTTTTACACGAGAAGATTCCAATCAAAGATTTGCCGACCATTTTAGAATCTATCACAGATACCTATCCCATCTTGCAAGATGATACCGATAGTATCGTTGAGCAAGTCCGCTCCCGCCTAGCTAGGACAATCACGGATATTTTTAAAGCCGAAGACGGGAATCTTAAGATATTCACACTCTCCCTTGCAACAGAACAATACCTAATAGATAGGCTTAAAGAACAGCCCGGCGGGAAAAACTTTGTGCTACATTCAAATGAAGTTCAAAAGCTTGTAGATTCCATACAAGAAGAAAGCCTAAAGCTTATACAAAAAAATATGACGCCTGTGCTACTTGTGGATTATAGAATCCGCAAACCCCTTGTCAAGCTCCTTGAGCCATTTAGGGTAAATATTACCATTTTGGGTAATGCCGAGATTGACCCACACGCGACCTTTGAAGTTGTCGGCACACTCAATATAGAATTTTAAGGATAAGAAATGCAAGTTTATCATCTCTCACACACAGATTTAGACGGTTATGGCTGCCAGTTTATCGCTAAAGAGTTTTTCAAAAATATCACTTTTTACAATGCTAATTACGGCAGAGAAGTGCTTGTGCGGATTAATGCTATTTTAGATACTATCACGCATTCCTCTCAAAATCTAAGTATCTTGCTTAGTCAAAAATTTGTCAAAAGCAAAAAATCCCCTGCTTCAAACGCTTCGCAAGATAAATTCCTTGTGCTGATTACAGATTTAAATCTCACACTAAATGAGTCAAACTACCTGCAACAAAGAATAGAGGAGCTAAAAATTAATGGCGTTGATGTGGAGCTTTTACTTCTAGATCACCACATCAGCGGACAGGAATGTGCGGATAAATATGAATGGTATCATTTAGATTCTACGCGTTGTGCGAGTAAGATTACCTTTGATACGCTGATTACACGAGAGAAAATGCTAGATTCTACGCGTGAAAAATGGATAAGAAATGCAAGTGAAATGATAAACTCCGTGGATATTTGGCTTGAAGATGGCTATAAATTTGACTTTGGCAAGGTGGCTATGGGAGCGATTAGCGGGAGCTTTGAGCTGAATAGATTTATGTTTGATGAAGAGCATAGATTCTATAAATTTGCCATTTTAGAATCTGCTAGAGAGTTTTTAGAGCAGCCAAATGGCGAAGTGGCATTTGATAATGCCCTGTATGAGATTAAAAAACGCGCCCTTGGTGGAAACCCACAAACGGAGACAATGGATACAATTACTTCAAATGCCCAAGTCAAGCTCTTAAGCCAAAAAAAGGATTCCTGCACCATTTTTTACAATGACAAAAAAGGCTTTTTAAGCTACTCTATGGGCGGTGTGAGTGTGCTAGCTAATCTTTTTTTACGCACAAATAGTGAGTATGATTTTTACCTTGATGTGAATCCACGCGGTAATGTAAGCCTTAGGGCAAATGGGAATTGCGATGTGAGTGAGATGAGTAGAGAGCTTTTCAATGGTGGAGGGCATAAGAACGCTTCGGGTGGGAAGATTGAAGGATTCAAAGAAAGCTTCTCGTATATGGATATAAAATCGCAGATTGAGTATATTCTTAATAAACACCAAGAGATTCAATAGACAGATTCAACAAAACAAGGAGAAGCGATGAATATTAATGAAAACATTAGCCAAGAGCTGACACTGGAAATGAGCCTAGAAGAAATGGCGTTAGAAGTGGTTGATATGCTAGGCGTGGCACTTTACTTTGCCGGGGCAAAAAAGGCACATATTGAGGAGCTTATTGAGCTTTATTCCAAGCAAATGGATAAATTTTATGCCAAGCTCCCAGAAGATGCTACCTATGGGCAAAATGAGATGATTGAGATTATCAAATCTCTTAAAAAAGATTATCCAAAATTTTTTATGAAGTAGAACCTATGCAGATTCAATGTGCGATTTTATTTAGTGGTAATGGCAGCAATATGCAAAATCTTATAGAATCTTTGCATAATAAACACTTCATACACGCACAAACGCACAAAGATTGCAAACTCCACATAGCTCTTACACTTTGCAATAACGCAAACGCACACGGCATAACACGCACTAAAAATCTAAATATCCCTTGTGCCGTGCTACCTCATCGTGATTTTAGCTCAAGGGAAGAATTTGATAAGCAGATGATTGCTACTTTGCAAACTTATAGGATTGAATATGTGATTTTAGCTGGATTTATGAGAATCTTAACGCCACTTTTTACAAACACTTTCCGCACAATCAATATCCACCCTTCATTCCTGCCCGAACACAAAGGGGCAAATGCTATAAAAGATAGCTTTTATGCTAAGCAAAGCTATGGTGGCGTAAGCGTGCATTGGGTGAATGAAGAACTTGATGGTGGCGAGATTATATTGCAAGAAAAGATTGAAAAGATTCAAGGTGAGAGCCTTGAAGGCTTTGAATCTAGAATCCACGCCCTTGAATACATACTCTACCCTAAAGCCATTCTAAAAGCCCTTCATCTACTCCCTAAAGAATCTAGTGTAAAATCTTGTATAGAATCTCACTCCCAGCCTAGCACAGAATCTGCCATAGAATCTAGCAAGGATAAGCAATGAGTCATTCACTTGAGCTTTTAAGTGCATTTGGTATCTTTTCTCTGCTGATTCTATCCGCCTCGCCTATCAGCTCACTCACACGCATTCCCATTGTTGTGGTTGAGATGATTTTAGGAGCAGTGGCAACTCACTTTTTTAACTTCATCAATACATTTGAAGAAATCTCACTTGTAGCGGAAATTGGCTTTTTATTTTTGATGTTTTTATGCGGTTTAGAAGTGGATATTAAATCTTTTGCAAAACTTGGCAAAAGCTTCTTACTTAAAGCCCTAGCGTATTTTTGCACCCTTTATGGCATTACCTGCCTTGTGGTATTTAGCACAAATCTCTCATACATATATATCGCCGCTTTCCCAGTTATGAGCTTGGGTATGATTGTAGCCTTAATCAAAGACTATGGCAAACATCAGCCTTGGCTTGATTTAGCCCTAAAGATTGGAATCTTAGGGGAGCTTGTAAGTATTACTGCTTTAGTTATCATTGATGGTGCTTCAAGGCACGGCGTGGGCAGTGAGCTATTACAAAAATTGCTTATTCTGCTTATCTTTTTGCTTGTTGTTGCCTTTGGCTTTAGAATTGCAAAAGTGTTTTTTTGGTGGATGCCACAAGTGCGGTTTTTATTTTTGCCACGCGATGATAGTAACTCTCAAGATTTGCGTTTTGTCTTTTTCCTACTTTTTGCCTTTGTGCTTTTAATGATGATTTTGGAGATTAAAGCGGTTTTGGGTGCGTTCTTAGCCGGGACAATTCTTAGCACATTTTTCAAGCACAAAGCAGACTTACCTGAACAGCTTAATCACTTTGGATTTGGCTTTTTTGTGCCATTTTTCTTTGTGTATGTTGGCTCTACGCTTAATCTCAATGCGATTTTTGGCGATATTGACATTCTCTATCACGCTGCATACTTAATCGCTGGAATGCTACTTTTACGCATTATCAGTGCGAGTATCGTCTTTGGCAGATATTTTAAGAATCTTAAATCCACACTCCTTTTTGCTCTAAGCGATTCTATGCCGCTCACTTTTCTTATCGCTACTGCTACTTTAGGTAAAAGTATAGGGGAGTTAGACGACACACTTTATGCTTCATTTGTGCTTGGTGCGATTTTGGAAGGCATCATTTTTAGCGTATGTATTAAAGTCATTTATGTATTTTGGAAAACAAAAAAGGAGAAATAATGCAAACGCCTCGTCAAACTTGGAACTCTAGCTTAACTTATGTTTTAACGGTTGCAGGAGCTACCATTGGCTTTGGGGCGACTTGGAGATTCCCCTATCTTGTGGGAGAAAATGGCGGTGGGGCGTATGTACTTATCTTTGTGTTAGCGATGATCTTAGTTGGAATCCCTGTGATTTTAGTAGAGAATGTCATTGGCAGACGCGCACAGAAAAATGCCATTGACGCATTTGGCGGCGAAGTTAATGGCAAAAAGATTCCGCGTTTTTATAAGATTATTGGCTATCTTGGTATTGCTGGAGCATTTGGGATAATGGCATATTATATGGTGCTTGGTGGCTATGTCATCACTTATATTGCTAATATTTTAAGCGGAAATTTGAATCTGGTCTCCCCCATTGAAAAAGACATCGCAAAGAGCTTTTATGAAAGCAATATTACGCATAATCCGCTGATGGTTGGAATCTACACGGGCATTTTTGTGCTTATTAATTGGATTATTTTGAAAAAAGGTGTGATTGATGGGATTGAGCGGAGTATGAAATACCTTATGCCCTTGCTTTTTATCTGTTTGCTTATTATGGTCGCACGCAACCTTACTTTGCCAAATGCAATGGAAGGTGTAAGATTCTATCTTTTACCTGATTTTAGCAAGATTAATGCAAGGCTTTTCATTGATGTGCTAGGGCAGGTATTTTTTGCACTCTCGCTTGGCTTTGGCGTGATGATAACACTCTCTTCATATTTGCAAAAAAATGAAAATATGATTAAAACCGCTGTTGCCACTGGAATCTTAAATACAATCATCGCTCTTTTAGCCGGATTTATGATTTTCCCCTCTCTTTTTAGCTTTTCCCTAAGCCCCGATCAAGGACAAAGCCTTGTGTTTCAAACGCTGCCTATTGTGTTTTCCCATATTTATTTTGGTAATGTCTTAGCGGTGGTGTTTTTCCTTTTGCTTATTACCGCTGCCCTTACCACTTCACTGCCTATCTATGAAGTCATCATTACCACATTGCACGAAAAGCTTAAAATCTCCCGCACAATGGCTATAAATATCACACTTGGGAGTATTTTGATCCTTGGGAATATCCCTTGTATCCTTGCCTATGGTCCTTGGGAGCATATCACTTGGAATGGCAAAAATATCTTTGATATATTTGATTATGTGAGTGGCAATATTCTTTTTGTGCTGACTTCCCTTGGCACTTTATTTTTTGTAGGTTGGGTGCTTAAGTCTCAATCCCTAAAAGAGCTTAGCAATAACGGCACACTCCACCCACTGCTTGTAAAAATCTGGTATTACTATGTGAAGTTTTTTCTCCCCTTTATTGTGGTGCTGATTTTTATCGCGGGGAATTTTCCAAAGAGCCTTGAATACTTCTTTGCCTTCTTGCGTTAGATAAAAATGAGAATCTTATCTGCTTTTTTTACTCTGTGTGTTTTTGCTACTCTAAGCAACGCCTTAAACACACAAACCCACGCCCTAAGCATTTATGGCAATCCAAAATATCCCAAAAACTTCACACATTTTGATTATGTCAATCCAAACGCTCCAAAAGGCGGCACTTTAAAAAGTTTTGCGTTAGGCACTTTTGATAGCCTTAATCCCTTTAGCCAAAAGGGCAATCCCGCAGCGGAGCTTCACACTCTTGTGTATAACACCCTTACCATTCAAAGCCTTGATGAGCCTTTTAGCGAATACGCCCTTGTGGCAGATTCTATGACGCAAGGCAGGGATTTTATTATCTTTCATCTTAATAAAAAGGCAAGGTTTAGCGATGGGAAGCCTATTAGAGCAAAAGATGTTGTTTTTAGCTTTGAGACACTTTTACAAAAAGGCAAGATTGATTTTAAACGCTACTATGCTGATGTGAATAGCGTTAAGGCGTTAAGTGATTTAGAAGTGATTTTTTATTTTAAAACAGATTCAAATAAGGAGCTACCGCTGATTTTAGGGCAGATTCCCATTTTGCCTTCACACATTTATCTTCAAAATGGCAAAAACACCTTTGGAGAAAATCCCTTGCAAATCCCTGTGGGAAGCGGGGCATATAAAGTCAAAAAGTTTGATTTAGGGCGGAGTATCACTTATGAGCGAGACCCAAACTATTGGGCAAAAGACCACCCCACGCAAAAAGGAATGTATAACTTTGATGAAGTGGTGGTGGAATATTACAAAGATCCTGCTGTGGCACAAACTGCGTTTATGGCGGGAGAATATGACTACCGCATTGAAACTTCGGCAAAAGTATGGGCAAACGACTATGAAGGCAGGGCAAAAAGGGAGGGGAAGATTATCCTGCAAAGCTTTAGACACGAGCTACCTAGCACATTACAAGGATTCTTTTTCAACACAAGAAAGCCCATTTTTGCTGATAAAAGAGTGCGAGAGGCAATTTTTTATGCCTTTGATTTTGAATGGAGCAATAAGAATCTTTTTTATAATCAATATGAACGCACCACACATATTTTTCATAACTCCCCTTTTGCAAGTTCTGCCCTGCCACAAGGAAAGGAGCTAGAAATACTTTTACCCTATAAAGACAGGCTAGATTCTAGAATCTTTACCCAACCCTACATCGTGCCTATAACAAATGGGGAGCAAAAGCGTGGGGAAAATTTGAGAGAAAATCTCAAATACGCAAGGGATTTATTAGAATCTGCGGGATTTTATGTGAAAAATGGAGCTCTTTACACACCCACACATCAGCCTTTTAGCTTTGAAATTCTTATCTCTTATGATGCTTTTGAACGCATTTGTCTGCCTTTTGCTAAGAATCTTAAAAAGCTTGGGATTGAAGCTAAAATACGCAAAGTTGATGATTCACAATACATTAATCGTGTGCGGGCTTTTGAATATGATATGGTTGTTGAACTCTTAGGGCAAAGTCTATTCCCGGGCAATGAGCAAAACTACTATTGGAACTCTCAAGTTGTTAGCACTAAAGGAAGTAAAAACTTTGCTGGTGTGCAAGATCCTGTGGT
Source organism: Helicobacter cinaedi PAGU611 (assembly GCF_000284635.1). NCBI lineage: Bacteria > Pseudomonadati > Campylobacterota > Epsilonproteobacteria > Campylobacterales > Helicobacteraceae > Helicobacter > Helicobacter cinaedi. The sequence continues at coordinate 1,467,834 of NC_017761.1, forward strand.
AGATGAGCTAATTACCAAATTGCTTAATGCCAATTCGCAGCAGGATAGAATAGCTATTGGTAAATCCCTTGATAGAGTGCTATTATGGGGCTTTTATGTCCTGCCACATTTTAATCTCCCCGCTTTTCGCATAGCCTATTGGCGAAACATCGCTATGCCTAGCCAAACTCCGCCCTATGGGATTGATCCATACTTATGGTGGAGTAAGGGAGCAAAAAGCTAGAAAATGCTAGAATCCACGCTTTTTTACACAAAAATATAGAGATAAAAGGGATAAAATGCCACGCGAAAAAGGATTTGAAAATCAAAACTTCAAAAATAAAAAAAACAAAAGTTTAAAAAACAGAATCTTCAAAAACAAAAAACGCCATAAAAATCAAAAAAGTGCTTTGCGGATTCTAAGGGAGCTGACTACAAGGCGAGATAAGATTATTTTGCTTTTTTTATTTATCGCTACTATTATTCTATCTTTGATTGAAACGCTTGGCATTAGTGTGATTATGCCTTTTATCACCTTTGCGAGTAATCCGGATATGATTTTTGCTCACTGGAGTTCAAAGTGGGTATATGACACGCTTGGTTTTGACAGCACATTGCATTTTATGTATGCTTTTAGTGCTTTGCTTTTAGGTTTTTATATCTTTCGTGCGTTGTATAATGCGGCGTATTCCTATGGGCTATCGCGTTTTGCTTTTAGGAAGTTTCACTACTTTGCCTATCGGCTTTTTTGTAAAAGTGTAGAGCTTAGCTATCTTGATTTTAGTCATAAAAAGACGGATAAGATTCGCCAAACCATTGTGAGCGAAGCACAAAATACTTCATTTTATCTTCAAAATCTTTTACAAGTCAGTTCGGAGTTTTTTACCATTTGTCTTATGTATGCACTTTTGCTTATGGTAAGCTGGAAAATGACTTTGGTGCTGACACTTTTGCTAAGTGTGCAGGTGCTGTTTATTATCAAACTGCTTTCACGCAAGATTAAGAAAAAGGGAGAAATTGATGTAGAGACGAGTGCCCAGCTTAATGAGCTTATCACAAAAACTTTTGGGAATTTTAAGTTTATTAAGCTTAAAGGCAATCAAGATGAAGTCTATCACGCATTTGATAAACTCTCACGCAAACGCACCAACGCCACTATTATCGCACAAAGCCTTCTGCCACTTCCGCGTATTATCCTTGAGACTATTGGCTTTGGTGTGCTCATTGCCTGTGTGGCTTATATTTTGTTTCAATACCAAGATGCAAGTGCGGTTATTCCTATTATCTCTATGTATGCCTTGGCGTTATATAGAATCTTACCTGCAGTAACGCGTATCCTTAATAACATTAATATGATGAGCTATCTCACCCATTCGGTATATAGTGTGTATGAAAATCTCACCTACCATACAGAAGATGAATATCAAGAGCCCTGTGCGTTTGTAGATTCTATTAAGTTAGAAAATGTTGATTTTACCTATGTGAGCCATAAGCCGATTCTAAAAGATTTTTCGCTTGAGATTAAGAAGGGAGAGAAAGTCGCATTTGTGGGGCAAAGTGGAGCTGGGAAAAGCACACTTGTAGATATCATCATTGGAATCTACAAACCCCAAAAAGGACATTTGCTCGTAGATAATGTGCCTATTACCAACCACAACCTAAGAGCGTGGCGGAAAAAAATCGGCTATATCCCACAAAGCATTTATCTTTTTGATGGCTCTGTGGCGGAAAATGTCGCTTTTGGCTCTCACTTTGATGAAGAAAAAATCAAAATCGCCTGTCAAAAGGCACAGATTCTAGACTTCTTAAACACCCATAATGGAATCTACACACGCGTAGGAGAGGGTGGAATCTTGCTTAGTGGCGGACAAAAGCAACGCATAGGCATAGCAAGGGCGATTTATGATGACCCTGAAATCCTTGTGCTTGATGAAGCCACCTCCGCCCTTGATAACCAAACAGAAGCTGACATTATGGAGCAAATCTATGATGTGGCGAGTAATAAAACACTCCTTATTATCGCCCACCGCCTAAGCACCATTGAGCGATGTGAGCGTAAGATTGAGCTACAAACAAATAGCAATGGGGGGGGGGCAGTAATGAAAACCTATAAAACCCAAAATACAATAGATCAAGGGATCAAAAATGAAATATTATCTTGATTTTATCCACGCTACTACGATAAAAAAAGCAAAAATTTTTAGCTTTTTAAAATGCGATGAGAATGAGGCTAAGATTTTACAATTTATGGCAAAGGCTTTGCTTCAAGGGGAGAGTGATTTTGTGGTGCATACTTTGCTTTACAAAAGCCTGATTGAAGCAAAGGCAGATTCAAGAATCAAAACAAGTGAAAAAGCCCTAGGCTTTCTGCCCCATATCCGCAATCTTATTGAGCTAGGCTGGATAACACAAAGCTCCTTTTTGCAGCCTAAAATCACAGATATTGCCCTGCTTGAGCTTTATAATGATAATGTCTGTCTTTCCCACGCATTTTTGAAGCTCCTAGAAGATGGTGCGTTAAATGTTGATTTACCAGAAATTACTCCTTATGAAGATCATTTAGAATACTTAAAAGATCGCTTTTCGCATATTGAGCTTTTACACAAAATGAGTGGGCTAAAATTTTCTCAAAAGCTAGATTCTCCCTCACTTTCCCGTGCAAACTATCGCCTAAAGCTTTTAGAAGAAACAATCCAATCACGCCTTCAACTCACAACAAAAGATATAAGCATTATAAAGCTCATCAAAGAACAGCATTTAGAGCCAAAAGAGCAGATTATCTTTTTTGCGTTATTGAAAGAAGAATATAGCAGTAGCGATGAAAACTTGCGTGATATGAATGCCCTGCTTGAGCTTATAAGCCTTGATGAGTATGATAAGATTAAGCATCGCTCCTTGCTTGATGAAAATTCCAATCTCGTGCAAAAGGGCTTAATTGACTATGATGAGCTTTTAAATCCCTTTGGTGGAATCTCACGCACTTTTTTTATCCCTGAAGAGATTTTGCAAAACATTATCCACCCTAATAAAAAGAAAAAGCGGAATAAAATTAGTCTAGATTCTCTTATTAAAAACCAAGATATTTTTGAGCTTGTAGAGCCAAAATATGATATGAATGAGATTATTTTGCACCAAAATACCCGTGAGATTCTCAACAATCTCCTAGCCCAAGTCAATAGCAATGTCGTGCATTTACTGCACCTTTGGGGCATAAGAGATAAGAAAAAGGGCATTGATGCAAAAATTTTGCTCTATGGAGCGCCGGGCTCTGGCAAGACTATTACCGCCCTAGCTCTCGCTAAGAGTCTAAAAAAGCAGGTGTTAAGCTTTGATTGCTCTAAGATTCTATCAATGTATATTGGCGAATCTGAAAAAAATGTCCGCAGGATTTTTGATAGCTACAATGAGATTTGCAAAAGCATTAAAAATGAGCCGATTTTATTGCTTGATGAAGCCGATCAATTCCTTAGCACACGCTCTAGCAGCGGCAATAGTGCAGATAAAATGCATAACCAAATGCAAAATATTTTCTTAGAGCAAATTGAGCGATTTGATGGAATCTTAATTGCCACAACCAATCTTTTAGAAAACTTTGATACCGCCTTTTCACGCCGCTTTAACTACAAAATAGAATTTAAGCGTCCAAATAGGGAGCAAAGAGAAGCCTTGTGGCTTAAGTATCTGCCACAAAATGCGGAGTTTAGCGTAGATTCTAAAGAGAATCTAGCCGCCGCCCTAGCAGAATATGATTTAAGCGGAGGGCAAATCGCCCTTGTGATTAAAAACACCGCCTATAAAGTCGCCACAAAAAAAGAGAGCATTTTCACGCAAGAAGATTTTATCACGCAGATTAAAGCCGAGCTTAGTGGGAATTTTGACAATAACAAACCTATGGGCTTTAGAGCCTAATGCAAGATATTTCAAAGTCCTACCTTGAACGCGTTGTGGGGATTAAGCCTAGGCGTTATGGGCTAAAAAAGCAAAAAACTTTTCTCTATGGAGCAAGTGGAGTGGGGAAAAGCTCTCTGGCATTTTTACATAGTGCAAAATACAAAAAGACGCTTTATATTAATTGTGCGGATTCTCGCATAGATATAGAATCCGCCAATGCCCTTATTTTAAAAAGCTTTTTGGAAAAAAACCTTGAGCTTTTGATTATTGATTCTTATACGCCAAAAATCTCCCTGCCAAATCTTAATCACATTATTCTTATTGCAAATTCCAACGCCCACTGCCCAAAAGATTTTAAGAGTAAGAAAATCCACCCCCTAAGTTTTGAAGAATACATTAGCTTTGATTCTAAAAATCTCTCCATCAATAATCTTTTTAATCTGTTTTTAAAAGAGGGCAATCTGCCTGAGATTCAAACGCTTAATCCAAGCTATAAAATCACGCGTAAGCAAGAGATTTTACAAATATCCCTTAAAAACGACTTTGATATTTTTTGTTCTCTTTTAACAATGCAGGGGCAAAAGCTTACAATTAATCACATCTACACGATTTTGAAAAAAACGCATAAAATTTCAAAAGATAGAATCTACCCTTTGCTGCAGTCCCTAAATGAATCGGGCTTTATTTTTCTTCTCCCTCATCACACAACTTCAAGCAAAAAGCTTTATTTTTTTGACTTTACTTTGCCCTTGTGCGTGCAGATTGAGCGGGATTTTTTAGCGAGTTTGGAAAATATACTTTTGCTTGAACTTATTGCTTTTTGTGAGCGTTATGAGTGTGAAAGCAGTATATATTATGGCGATATTGGGGAGTTTATAAGCCCACTTGGCATTTTTATCTTTCTGCCCTTTAGCACCAAAGAGAGCATAGAATCTAAATTGAAAAAATTTAATTTTCAAGCCTCGCATATTTATGTGATTACGCTTAATTTTGAAGGCAGTGGGAAGCTAAACCTAGCCCACACCACGCTTGAATGGGAGGCGTTAAACTTTATTGACTTTGCCCTTGAGTTTAGCCCACAGGCAAAGCCCTCACACCTTAAGCATTAATGCAAAAAATGCCTTGTATGTGTGAAAAGCATAGCTATGCCATATTCATCACACGCCTCTATCACCTCATCATCACGGATTGACCCGCCCGGCTGGATAATCGCACTCACTCCCATTTTATGTGCCATATCCACGCTATCGCGGAATGGGAAAAACGCTTCACTCGCACACACACAACCCTGCAAATCTAGCCCCATATCCTTTGCCTTAGCAAATGCCGCCCTTGCTGCATCAACACGGCTTGTCATACCCATACCAATGGCTACAAGTGTGGAATCTTTGACATACACGACACAATTTGACTTTGTAAGTGCAGCGATAAGATAGGCAATCTCTAAATCCCTTTGTTGCGTAGAATCTGGGGCTTTTTTAGTTTTTAAGCTAGATTCCATAATCTCTTCTTTTCTCACACAATCGCTATTTTGAAACACAAATCCACCCTGAATATGCTTAAAGTCATATTCATCTTGTGGCAGGGGGGCAGTTTGGATAAAAATTTTCATTCGCTTTTTACTTGCAAACACATCTAACGCCTCTTGCGTGATACCCCTTGCCACAAGCACTTCTATAAACATCTTATTTATCTCTTTAGCAAGCTCTAAGCCCACTTCGCCATTTATAGCCGCCACGCCACCATAGGCACTGATATTATCACATTGCAAAGCCGCCTTATAAGAATCTAAAAGCGTATCTTTTAATGCAAAACCGCAAGGATTGCCGTGCTTGACAATACATACCGCTTTAGAATCTTTCCCAAATGCTGTGGCGATTTTTACCGCGGCATTCATATCTGTAAGATTATTAAAACTCGCCTCGCCCTTTTTTTGCACAAAGTGCTTCTGCCAAAAAGAAGCAAACTCATACAACGCACCGCTTTGGTGTGGATTCTCCCCATAGCGTGTTTGAAAGACCTTCTGCCCCACGATAAATCGCTTTTTCCCAAAGCCCCCATTAAATCGCTCATTCATATAATTTGCAATCGTGCTATCATAACTTGCTGTATGCTCATAAGCTTTAATCATCATCTTTTGTCGCAGCTCAAGCGTATTTTGATTATTTTTTAAAGCTTCTATGATCATTTTATAATCCGCCTTATCAGTTACCACTAGCACACTTGCGTGATTTTTTGCAGCTGAACGCACCATAGCTGGACCGCCAATATCAATGTTTTCAATAATTTCTGCAAAATCCTGCGTCCTTTGTATTGTCTGCTTAAATGGATACAGATTCACACATACAAGATCTATGCTCCCTATGCCCTTTTGTGCTGCGACTTTAACATCATCTTCACATTCTCGGCGATAGAGTATGCCGCCGTGAATCTTGGGGTGCAAAGTTTTCACTCGCCCATCAAATAACTCTTCACTCTGTGTGTATTCCCCCACATCAATGGCTGGCACTTGAGATTCTAATAAAAGCTTCAAAGTCCCACCCGTGCTTAGAATCTTATAGCCCAAAGCTACTAAATCTCTACCAAACTCTACAATGCCCTCTTTATCGCTGACACTTAGTAACGCATACATAATTATCCTTATTTGTAAATTTTGTGTAGTATTGTAGCTATATTTTTTTATAGGGCAATTAAATGACAAGCGACTTCATAGCAAAGCGTTTGCAAAGCAAGGTATTTAAATGACAAGGCGGTTTGAATGATATGTGTCTTTGATATTGAGACAATCCCGGATTTTCATCTTTTAGCAGATGTGTTTGAGCTAGGCTGTTCGCCACTAGAGATTGCTAAAACCGCCCAAAATATGCAGAAAGAAAAAAGCGGAAGTGAGTTTTTGCCTTTATGCTTTCATCGTGTGATCAGCATTAGCAGTGTGATAGGCGATGAGTTTGGGGCTTTTAAAAGAGTAGGGCATTTTGGGAAAAACTTTTTAGAATCTTTAGGATCCAAAGATGCTTTAGATTCTATGGACAAAGATTTTAAACTTGACTTTTTATCAAGTGAGTTTCTAGATGAGCTAGAAAAGACTTTACTCCAAGAATTTTGGCTTTTTTTTAATAAAAATAACCCAAAGCTTGTAAGCTTCAATGGGCGGGGCTTTGATATTCCCACTCTTGCTTTGCGTTCTATGCGGTATAATCTCAATGCGTGGGCGTTATTTGAACAAAATAATCAAGCTTTCAATAAAACAAAATGGGAAAACTACCGCCAACGATATAGTGAGCAGTTTCACACTGATTTATTTGATAGTCTTGGGCAGTTTGGTGCGACACGATCTTTAAATCTCCATAGCCTTTGTAAAATGCTTGATCTTGTTGGCAAATATGATATGAGTGGGGGTGAAGTGTATGAGACTTACCTTGGCGGTGAAAACACCAAAGAAGCAAAGTTATCCGCCCTTGAGACTATCAATCACTACTGCCACAGCGATGTGTTAAACACCTATTGGCTTTATCTTAAGTATGAGCTTTTAAAAGGGGAGCTTTTGCTAGAAGATTATTATCATCTTTTACAAATCCTAAGCGAGAAGCTCCCACAAGATAAGCCCTACTCTGCTATTTTTACCCAAACACTGAAAAAGCACATATCTCAAGCCACCACACACAAAGGCATAGAATGACTACCCCCTACATCACAAAAAATGGCGAAATCATCACTAAAGAAGCCTTGATTAAAGAAATTGAATCTATTCTTAATCTTATCCCAGCCAAATCCCAAACCACGCTCTCCCTAGATGTGATGAACTCACTTGAATGCAGTGATTTAGAATCTATCCGCGACAGTCTTTTGCAAAAGCACAATGCCATTATCACAGAAAACAAAGAATGGCTTTTAGGACTAGCAGATGGATAAAATAGGCATTATTGATTATGGTGTAGGTAATCTTGGCAGTGTGCAAAATGCCTTTAGATTCTGTGCGAATCGCCCACTAGAAACTTTGCATTTACAAGCTTCACAGCTAGAATCCCACGCCACACAATCCCAAAATCTACAATCTTCACTTTTGCACGCTACGCGTCCCTTTTCTCTCCATATAGAATCTAAGCCTGAAAATCTTAAAAAGTATGATAAGCTTTTACTGCCCGGTGTTGGGGCATTTGGTAATGCAATGGAGCAACTACAAAAAACGCATTTGTTGAGTGCAGTTATAGAGTTTGCCAAAAGTGGCAAATATATGCTTGGAATCTGCCTAGGAATGCAGCTACTTTTTGAAAAAAGCTTTGAGTTTGGAGAGTATAAGGGGCTAGGGCTGATTGAAGGCGAGATTGTAGGCTTTAAAAACATCGCTCCTTTAAAAGTCCCGCATATCGGCTGGAATAGCTGCCTTTTTACCCAAAGTGGAGAATCTTCGCCACTATTGCAAGGCATTAACAATGGCAGTTTTTTCTACTTCGTGCATAGCTTCCATATTGCAACGCAGGAAAAGTTTATCTTTGCTAAGTGTGAGTATGGCTATCCATTTGGAGCTATTGTCAATAAAGATAATCTTTTTGGGATTCAGCCCCACCCAGAAAAAAGCCATAATGTCGGTTTGCAGTTGCTAAAAAATTTCATAAATCTACATTGAATTTATATTGAATCCACATTAAAAAAACACAAAATTATCGCAATATTTACTCTTAGATTCTTTTATTGAGTTTTAATAATGGAAAATTTTTATCAAAAAAAGGAGTAGAAAATGATTGATGTAGCAATTATCGGTGGTGGTCCTGCTGGGCTAAGTGCGGGGCTATATGCCACACGCGGTGGATTAAAAAATGTCGTGCTGTTTGAAAAAGGAATGCCCGGCGGGCAAATCACAGGAAGTAGCGAGATAGAAAATTATCCCGGTGTTAAAGAAATAGTCAGTGGTATGGACTTTATGGAGCCTTGGCAGGAGCAATGCTTTCGCTTTGGCTTAAAGCACAAAATGGCTGAAGTCAAGCAAATCACAAAAGAAAATGGAATCTTTAGCATTCATCTAGCCGATAAGAGTACAGAACAAGCAAAGGCTGTGATTTTTGCCGCTGGTGGCAGCCCAAAGAGAGCCAATCTCAAAGGGGAAAATGAGTATTGGGGCAAGGGCATTAGCACTTGTGCGACTTGCGATGGATTTTTCTATAAAGATCAAGAAGTAGTCGTGCTAGGCGGAGGCGATACCGCCCTTGAAGAAGCCATTTATTTAAGTAGAATCTGCTCAAAAGTGCATCTTATCCATAGACGCAATGAGTTTCGTGCCGCCCCTAGCACTATTACTCACGCCAAAAATAATGACAAGATTCACTTCATCACACCTGCGGTGATTGAAGAGATTTTAGGCGATAGCTCGGGTGTGAGCGGTGTGCGTATTAGACATACGGATTCTAATGAAACTGAAGTCATCTCCGTATATGGGCTTTTCATCTTTGTGGGCTATGATGTCAATACCGCAACTTTAAAGCAAGATGATGGCTCAATGCTGTGTGAGTGCGATGAATGGGGAAGTGTGAAAGTTGATTTATCGATGAAAACAAGTGTGGAGGGGCTATTTGCCGCTGGAGATGTAAGGACACAAGCGAGCAAACAGGTTGTGTGTGCTGCTGGAGATGGTGCTACTGCGGCGTTAAGTGCGATTGCGTATTTGGAGCATAAGTGAGTTTGTAGATTTTAGATTCAGACAATCCTAGAATCTATTAGAATCTCACGCTTCACATATCTATAAGCCCATTCGATAAATCATAGCAAAGCCTACAAAAGCGGCATAACTAGCAAATTTTATCATTTGCTAGACACCGCTTATCCCCCAACACTATACTAACAGCTTAGAATCTCAACCACAAAACAACTCAAAAATATTAAACTGACATAAGGTTTCATTATCTGCGTATGCTATACTACGCTTTTTAAATCATCTTAAGGAGAATCTAATGCTAAAAGTAGGCATTTTTGGTGCGACAGGGCGTGTAGGACGACTACTGATTGAAGAGATTCTAAACCACGATAGGCTTAATCTCTCAAGCGTGTATGTGCGAAATGAGTTGCAGTATTCACTCCCTTCTAGCACGATGGTAACAAAAGATTTTAAGATTTTTTTAGAATCTAGCGATGTGATTATTGACTTTAGCTCAGCTTACGCTACTAAAGCCCTGCTAGAAGTAGCCTTGCACTGCCCTACACCACTTGTTATTGGCACAACGGGGCTTGATGATGACACTAAGCATTTGTTAGAGAATGCCTCCACAAAAATGCCGATTTTGTATGCGACAAATATGAGTAAAGGTGTAGCAATGCTAAATAAAATCGCCGCCCTTGTGAGCAGCACACTTAAAGAAAGCGATATAGAAATCTGTGAGATTCACCACAGACACAAAAAAGACGCTCCCTCTGGCACGGCTTTGAGCTTGGCTGAAAGCTGTGCTAAGGCTAGGAATCTTAGCCTTGAAAAAGTCCAAGTGAGTGGGCGTTGCGGAATGATAGGAGAGCGAAAAAAAGATGAAATTGCTGTGATGAGCCTACGCGGTGGCGATGTGGCTGGGCGACATACGATAGGATTCTACCTTGATGGAGAATATTTAGAGCTTACGCATAATGCCACTTCACGCCTTACATTTGCCAAAGGGGCGATTGATATGGCAGAATGGATTGTAAAGCAAAAAAATGGCTTGTATAGCATTCAAGATGCTTTACAATTATAAAAACTTATTAGTTTTGTTGCTATACAATTGCGAATTTTAAAGTGCTAATTTTAAAAGAAAATCAAGGAAATTATACAGATGAAGCATTGGAATGAAGAATGTGCGGTTGTGGGCGTATATAATGTAGAAAATGCAAGTATTTTGAGCTATTATTCACTCTTTGCTATGCAGCACCGCGGACAAGAAGCAAGCGGTATTTCAGCAAGCAATGGTAGCAAAATCACTACAATCAAAAACACCGGACTTGTAACCAAAATCTTCACGGAAAAACGCCTAAGCAAACTGCAAGGTCGCTCAAGCATAGGGCATAATCGCTATTCAACCGCTGGGGAAGATTCCATAAACGACACACAGCCTATTTTTGCTCGCTATGATTTGGGCGAAATGGCAATCGCACATAATGGGAATCTCACAAACGCCAAGCAAGTGCGGCAAATGCTGATTAATGAAGGAGCGATTTTCCAAAGCCACCTTGATACGGAAAATCTTATCCACTTAATCGCAAGAAGCAAAAAGCAAAGTCTCACAGATAGAATCATAGACGCTTTGGGGCGGGTTGATGGGGCATATTGCTTTGTATTCCTTTCACGCACAAAGATGTTTGCTATACGCGATCGCTATGGATTGCGTCCTTTGAGCCTAGGCAAGATTCAGAATCAAGATGGCAGCACGGGCTATATTGTGGCGAGTGAAAGCTGTGCGTTTGACTTGGTTGGAGCGGAGTTTGTAAGGGAGGTTAAGGCGGGGGAAATGCTCATTTTTGATGGGGCATACTCCTTAAGTGATAATCAACCAAAAAGTATTCAAGTCTTTGAGCCAAAAGAACACCCTTGCGTGTTTGAGCATGTGTATTTTGCGCGACCTGATAGTAATGTCTTTGGACATAATGTGTATAAAACTAGGAAGCAAATGGGGATTGAACTCGCAAAAGAGCATAAGATTGAAGCCGATATGGTAATTCCTGTGCCAGATTCTGGCGTGGCAGCCGCACTTGGGTATAGCAAACAAAGTGGCATTGACTTTGAGCTTGGACTTATCCGCAATCACTATGTGGGGCGGACATTTATTGAGCCAACACAACAGCAAAGGGAACTCAAAGTGCGATTGAAGCTTAACCCCATTGCCGAGCTTATCGCTGGTAAGGACATTATCGTTATTGATGATTCTGTGGTAAGGGGGACGACAAGTAAGCAGATTATAAAGATTTTGCGTCAAGCGGGGGCTGGAAAGATTCACTTACTTGTTAGCTCTCCGCCGACTATCTCGCCTTGCTTTTATGGTGTGGATACACCGCATAAGACAGAACTCATTTGTGCGAATAAAAGCATTGAAGAAGTGCGAAAATATATCGGAGCAGATTCTTTAGGATTTTTATCTATTGATGGGCTTATGCGGAGCTTGGGAGATGAGAATAAGCCGATGTGTAAGGCGTGTTTTGATGAAGTGTATATTGATGATTTTACAAATGATTTTAGAAGTGACTTGACAGGGGCAAATCCGTGCGTGTCGTGCTAAGTGTGGGGCGATACTTTAAAAAACGATTTGGCGGGAGGGTTAGAAAAATCCCCATTTCCTTGCAGGGCTTTACTTGTCCAAATATTGATGGCTCTTTGGCAAAGGGTGGGTGCATATATTGTGATAATGAAAGCTTCTCGCCTAGCCTTATTAAGCTTGATAAAATCTCGCAAGTAAAGATGAATTTTTCACTCACTACAAATCCACTGCTCGAAAAACAACTGCATCAGCTTGAAGAGCAATTCTGTTGGCATTCGGAGTTTCATCAAAGAAAATTTGGTGTAGGCAAGTATATGGTGTATTTTCAATCTTATACAAATACCTATGCACCATTTGATACGCTTAAAGCCCTGTATGATAAGGCGTTGAGCTTCCCTAATGTCGTGGGGCTAAGCATAGGCACACGCATAGACTGCGTGGAAGATAGGCTTTTGGAGCTTTTGGGAGAGTATGTCAAAAATGGCAAGGAGATTTGGCTAGAGTATGGGATTCAAAGTGTGTATGATAAGACTTTGGAGCTTACAAACCGTGCTCATAGCATTGCTGGGGCAAAGGAGATGTTTGAAAAAACAAGGGCAAAGGGCGTAAAAGTCTGTGCGCATTTAATCTATGGGTTACCTGAAGAAACCCCGGAGATGATGCTTCACTCGCTTGATTGTGTGTTAGAATGGGGCATTAATGGTATTAAGATTCACCCGCTGTATGTTGTGAATGGCACACGCCTTGCTAAACTCTACAAAGAGGGCAAATATGAACCTATCACAATGGAATGCTTTAGCGATCTTATTGTAGAATCTTTACAGAGAATCCCGGCAGATGTCGTGGTGCAAAGGATTAGTGCGGGGGCACACGATAATACACTTCTTGCACCAAAATGGTGCTTTGATAAAAATATTCAAATGCGTTGTCTCCGCGATAAGCTAAAAGCTGTGGGGATAGAGTATTAGATTCTGCATTGTCTTTCTAGCTTAGAAATGCTTCCGCAGTTTTATTTTTATGCTGTGGGATTTTAGGGTGCAATTTTTAGATTCTAAGAATCTAGCCTAGATTCCAAAATCTTTTAACCATAATAGAATCTACAAATCCCCTAGGATTGAAAAAGTTTTTTCAATCTCACCTTGCCAAACTCCACACCGGGCTGATTGTAAGTGTCTATCTCAAAGATGTTTCCCACGCACGAAGTCAAAAGTTCAAAATACGCTATCAAAATCCCCACACTCTCTTCGCACAATCTCATCACTTCAATACAATCGGTGGCAATGCCCTCATTCTCAATAGTCTGCATTGTAGCTAGGCGTTGATTATGCAGCAAGGTAGCAAAACTTTGATTATTCACAAAATCTGTGGATTCTAAATGTGGAATCTTCACATTTGGAATCCGCGGGATTAAGCTATGAGCGGGATTAAGACTAAGAAAAGTTACGCTTTTATCACGCACACCTTGCACGATGAGTTGTAAAAAAGAGTGTTGATCAATACTGCCAATTAACGCAATAGGCGTTAGTCCAACCTTTTCTCCACTTGCATTAATTTTCCCCAAGCTCTCCCCCCACAGCTGCACATACCACGCATTAAACTGCGTAAAAAGGCTAGAGTAAGAAAAAAGCACATTCATAGGAATCTGCTTTTTTTGCTTAGCGTAAGTCAGGGCTTTGTATAAAATATGCTCTTCTTTTCTTTCAAAAAATCTCTGCGTCATCTTAGCCGCCCCTTGTAATAAAGCCTCTATATCAAAGCCCAAAATCGCCAAAGGCACAAGCCCCACCGCACTTAACACTGAAAATCTCCCGCCCACATTTGGCATAATCTCAAAATGCTTTATATCCACACTTTTTGCCCAAGTTTCAAGCGGTGAAGATGTATCGGTGATGACAAGCAAATGCTTTTTACTCTCCATATTTTCTAACAATCTATATTTTTCAAGCACATATTTAAGGAGAGATGAAGTCTCAATAGTCGTGCCAGATTTTGAAATCACAATAAACAAAGCATTATGCAACGCCACGCCCTGCAAGGCTTTCATAATATGTAAAGGGTCAGTATGCTCCAAAAACACAAGCTTTAATGCTTTTCTACAAGGTAAATGCTCTAACATTCCATCAATGGCTTTTAACCCCAAGGAACTCCCGCCAATACCAATAATCACAAGATAAGATAAAGAATCTAAAAACGATTCATTTTCTTTGACATACACCCTTGCTTCCTGTAACGCATACGATTGAAAAGGCAAGTCATAATAGCCACTTTTTTTGCTTTCTCTCTCTTGTAAGATTCCACTAAACACCCTATCGCACTCGCTTTGCGTATGTGTATGGCTAAAATGTAAAGAAAACTCCACTAGAGAATTTTGACAATTTTGCTTATTTTTCATTTACTTTATTTACCTTTTTTCCATTTTAAGCCAGATTCAGAATCTAGGCTACCGCCGCAAATATTTTACCAAAACCCATTTTCTTTAGAAAACCAGCTGCGGAAGTATCTTTTTGAGGGATTTTAAGAGTTTTGCGAGTGAAAGCAAGGAAGCTACCTTAAGGGTAGTGCCCACAGCTTGAACGAAGCAATCTCTTAAAATCACCACTTGTGCGAAGCACCAGTCCAAACCTACAAAAGAGACGACGCAAGACGACTAGCTGCACACATACACACTCATATCTACAAGTCTGTGCGTATAGCCCATCTCATTATCATACCACGCAAGGACTTTTGCACTCTTGCCAATGGCGATTGTCTTATCTGGCACGATTACCGCACTCGCCTTGCTACCGATAAAATCGCTTGATACACGCATTTCATCATCAACGATAATAAGCCCCTTAAATGCCCCTTCAAAACTCTCGCCACTTTGAGCCTTATAAAATGCTTCATTAATGGAATCTTTACTTGCTTCACTCTTTAGATTCACGCTTAAATCCACTAAGCTCACATCAGGCGTTGGCACACGCACGGCAATGCCATTAAGCTTACCTGTTAAATGGGGCAATACAAGCCCAATAGCCCCTGCAGCACCTGTGCTTGTAGGTATCATAGATAGGGCTGCTGCACGCGCTCGGCGTAAGTCTTTATGCTTGACATCAAGGAGATTTTGATCATTCGTGTAGCTATGGATAGTGCTCATAAGGGCGTTTTCAATGCCAAAAGTAGAATCTAGCACTTTCACAATGGGGGCAAGGCAGTTTGTGGTGCAGGACGCATTTGAAATCACACTTTCATTATTATATTGCGTATGATTGACGCCATAGACAAAAGTTGGCGTGTTATCGGATGGAGCTGAAATTATCACGCGTTTGACATTGCCTTTAATATGTGCTTTTGCTTTATCAAGGGCGTTAAACTTGCCCGTGCATTCAAGCACGGCTACCGCCTCGCCAAAGTTAAGATTCAAAGGGTCTCTATCGCTTAAGACTTTTACATTTTTGCTTTTGCCAATACGAAGAGTGCTTTCATCTAACTTCTCAACATCATAGAATCTATGCACAGAATCATATCGCAGCAAATGCACTAAAGTATCTATGCTAGCTGTGGTATTTATACTCACAAGCTCTACATCATCGCGTTCCCCAATAATCCTAGCCGCACATAGCCCAATGCGTCCCGTGCCATTAATCGCAAGTTTGATTGCCATAGTTCTCTCCTTAAAATATTTCTACCACATCAAGTTTTTGAAAATCTTATAGAATCTTACCCTAAAACCGACAAAAAATACTCATAAACTCTAGTAGGTGGTAATTAGAGGCGTATTCTAGCATAAAAATATGCTTTCACACAGCTTTTAGCTTGATTTATCGCTCAAATGAGTGTAAAATAGCGACTTTTGACTTTCTCCTACTCTTTGTTGTATTTATGCCTTTTGTCCTTGTAGCTCAGCTGGATAGAGCACACGATTCCTAATCGTGAGGCCACGCGTTCGAATCGCGTCGAGGACACCACCCAGCAACAAAAAATATACCACTTAAAGATTCTAAAATCTATAACTTCTAGCTTTCTTTTAGCATTCTTTTAGCGAGTTTTTTTGCCTTACTTAATTCATCATTCCTTACAGAATCTCCATAAATCGCATTGACATATTCTTCATAAGCAAGTTGAGAACTGAAGGCTTTTTGTGTGCTTTGCACCTTTTGATACTCACCATTACTTTGCAATTCATACATCTGCACATTATCATTAAGTTGCATTTTTAGAATTTCCATTAGCCTTTTGCTCATTTGTGTATTAAGGCTAGGGGTAAGAATCTCCACGCGTCTTTCAAGATTCCTTGGCATAATGTCTGCTGAAGCAAAATATACACCCACGCTATCATTCTTAAAATAGTAGATTCTAGCGTGTTCAAGGTATTTACCAATGATAGAAAACACACGGATATTCTCACTCACACCCTTTACTCCCGGACGCAACGCACACACACCACGCACGATAAGATCAATCTTCACTCCCGCCATTGATGCCTTGTATAATGCCGCAATCACATCAACATCAACAAAAGCGTTGCATTTCATAATAATCTGCCCTTCAGCACCTTTTTTGGCTTCATTTTCAATCAATTCTAGAATCTTAGGCTTAATTTGCGTTGGTGCAATCATCAAGCAATCAAGCTTTGTGCGATATGATGAGCCTGTTGAGAGTGAATGAAAAAGCTTTATAGCATCTTTGGCAAAGGCGTTATTGCAAGTCAGCAGCGAAATATCAGTGTAAATCTTAGCCGTGCTTGGATTGTAATTCCCCGTGCTTAGATGCACATACTCCTTAAGCGTATTACCGATTTTCTTAATCACAAGGGCGATTTTGGCGTGCACCTTTAGCCCCGGAACTCCATAAATCACGTGTGCCCCAGCAGATTCTAAAGAATGCGCCCAATGCAGGTTATTCTCTTCATCAAAACGAGCTTTAAGCTCCACAAGTGCGGTAACTTGCTTGTTGTTTTCAGCCGCTTGTATCAGGGCTTTGACAATGGGAGAGTTTTTCCCGACGCGATAAAGCGTCATACGAATGGATAGCACATCAGGGTCTTTTGCCGCACTTTGGATAAAATTCACCACCGGATCAAAGCTTTCATACGGGTGAAAAAGCAAAATATCTTCAGATTCTATGGTAGAGAGCAAATCTACATTACCCTGCAATGGCGGGAGAATCTTGGGGTTAAAAGGCGGAGTTGTAAGATGAGCATATGCCTTACTTCCCACAAGCTCCCACAATCCACTAAGATTGAGCGGAATGTTATAAGCATAAATATCTTTGGGATCAACATTAAGATGAGAGTTAATAAAATGAAGCAGACTATTATCCTTATCTACACCCACTTCAAGGCGGACAACCTCGCCTTTGCGGCGTGTTTTTAGCCCTTCACTCATAATTTCAATAAAGTCATCAGCCTCCTCTTCTTCTATTTCCATATCCGCATTACGCGTGATTCTAAAAGGCACATAGCTTAGAATCTCATAGTCCCCAAATAGCTCACTTGCAAACTCCCCTACAATATCTTCTATGGTAATAAAAACTCCACCTTCAATCTCCACAAAACGCGGTAATAGCCGCGATATTCTAACCATTGCAAACTTCACATTCCCATCTTGCAGACTTTTTAGCCGTAACGCAATAGCAAAGCTAAGATTATTTAAATGCGGAAAAGGATGTGTAGAATCCACCACCACAGGCACAATCACAGGATAGAGATAATGCAGAAAATATTCATACAACTTAGCTTTTTGCTCACTATTGAGTTGTGAAACCTGCTTTATATGCATACCTTCTTTGGCAAGTCCGCTTTGAATCTCCTTAAAAACACTCTCCAGTGTGCGTTTTTCCTTATCAAGATATTCCCGTATGCTTTTAAGCTGCTGCAATGGTGTAAGTTTATCCGCTCCCACTTCTGTAATCCCACTTGCATATAAACGCTTTAATCCTGCCACGCGTATCATATAAAATTCATCTAAATTCGTGCCATAAATAGCCACAAACTTTAGTCGCTCTAAAAGCGGTATATGCGTATTTTTAGCCTCATTTAGTACGCGCGTATTAAACTTAAGCCAAGAAAGCTCCCGATTGAAATACATTTTAGAATCATTGATTGTCATAGCTACTTCCCCCATTAACTTACGCAAATGTTTTGCTCAATATCATAGGACTTGATTGTATCTCATTTTTTATTCTAAATCATTTTTTTTTATTAAAAAGACTTTTGAATCTAGTGTATGTATGGTAAAAATGTTTCAAATTCTACTCATTTTCTAACTCTTTAAGCAAAATCAAACATATTTTTCCTATAATGTCTCTTTGGATTCACAATTTTGGATTCACAAATCACAAAGGAGTTTTGATGAAAAAATATTTACTTTCTTTGCTTTTTGCAGCAGGATTTGGAGCAAATGCGTTTGCAGTGAGTATTGCAGGCTTTGAGATAAGCCCAGAGTTTGGTTTCGCAGCCGGTAAAATCAAAGCAGAAACAAAAGAGGATAGCTCTATTGCCACAGATAGCTATGGAGCGTTTGGTCGTGTGTGGCTTGGGGCATTTGATTTGGTGGTAGCTCCGCAGGTAAAGTATGATTTTAACAAAGGCGATGGAGCTAAGTTTAGAAACCTTCAATATGGTGTATCTGCGGGGTATAACATAGGGCTTATTATTGCGCGACTTACTCCTTATGTAGGTATCAATCACTCAAGCTTTAATGATATTTTTAAAGATACGACTTCATACAACGCAGGATTAAAGTTAAAATTTGATCTTTTGCCTATCTCTTTGGGGCTGCTTTACACTTACCAAAATCCAGAGTTTGAAGCAAGCAAAGCTAATCAAAAAATGCACAATATCCAAGCGCTTATAGGTTTGCATTTCTAGCACTGCAATGTCTTAAGGTTAGAATCTAGCCTTAAGATTCTAGTATTGTTTTGGTAGAACTTTTTTTGGAGCTTTCTATGGCTTTAGATTCTAGACAACTCATCAAATTTTTACAAGAACACGATGAACTTACTATTATTGACACACCGCTTGATATTTACCTTGAAATCCCCCAACTTGCTTATATTGAAGTAAAAAAGCTAGATTCTAAAGCCTTGCTTTTTACGCGACCTATTTGCAAAAAAAGTGGCAAGGAGTTTGATATTCCTGTACTTATGAATGTCTTTGGCTCACATAAAAGACTTGATCTTCTTATCAATAAACCCATTCCAAAAATCGCTCATAGCCTACAAAATCTTTTACATCTTAGCCCACCCAAAGGTATCAAGCAGATATTCCACAAGCTTAAAGAGCTGTATGCCATGCGTTCTGTCTTTCCAAAATACATCAAAAAAAGGGGGCAATGCCAAGAGATTATTAAAACACAGAATCTTAATCTCTTTGACCTGCCTATCCTTACCACTTGGGAGCGTGATGGCGGAGCGTTTATCACGATGGGGCAAGTTTATACGCAAAATCTTAATGGCACACAAAAAAATCTCGGTATGTATCGTTTGCAAGTCTATGATGAAACACATTTAGGATTGCATTGGCAGATTCACAAAGATTCACAGCATTTCTTTCACGAGTATAAAAAAGCACATAAAAAAATGCCTGTGAGCATTGCACTTGGGGGTGATCCATTGTATATTTGGTGCGGACAGGCTCCATTGCCTTTGGGAATCTTTGAGCTTATGCTTTATGGCTTTATCCGCGAGAAAAAGCCTGTGCTTTGCCCCTGTATCACAAATCCACTTTTTGTGCCTTATGATGTGGATATTGTCATTGAAGGTTGGGTAGATACGACACAAATGCGAGATGAAGGACCTTTTGGCGACCACACAGGATTCTACACGCCTATTGAGCCTTACCCCGTGCTTGAAGTCTCCGCTATCACTATGCGAAAAAAGCCTATTTTTCCAGCCACAATTGTTGGTAAGCCTCCGCTTGAAGATAAATATATGGGCTATCTCACAGAAAGAGTATTTTTGCCCCTATTGCAAACCACTGCTCAAGGTTTGATTGATTATCATATGCCAGAAAATGGCATCTTCCACAATCTCATTTTTGCAAAAATTAAGCCTGAATATCCCTCACATAGTAAGCAGATTATGCATGCATTTTGGGGTGTGGGGCAGATGAGCTTTGTCAAACACGCCATTTTTACTGATGAAAATGTAGGCGATTTAGCTGATTATGAAACCTTTGGCACATATATTTTACATAGATTCTCTCCGCAGAATCTGCTGATTACAGAAGGCATTTGCGATGCACTTGATCACTCTAGCCCAGATTTTGCCCACGGCGGCAAACTTGGCGTAGAAGCTATCACACCTGTGGAAAAGCCTGATTTTTGTGCTTTAAGCGATGAGGTGCTTTTGAAGCGTATCACAGCGATTTTTTCACAAGCCGTGGGGCTAAAGCAGTATTTTATCCATACGCCTAACCCCATTTGCATTATCAGCGTGGATAAAAAAAGCAATCTCTTAAATGCCGTAAAAGAAAAAATGCAGGCATTTGAAAATTTACACAATCATTTGAGTATTGTCATTTTTGTAGATTCTCATAAAAATAAGCTTGACAATCCTTATATGCTGACTTGGCGGATTGTGAACAATATTGATGCTAAACGCGATATACTTGTTACACAGAATCTTGTGTTTGTTGATGCGAGTGATAAAGGTAAGTTGGAAGGGCATTTGCGAGAGTGGCCCCTTGATACAAACTGCAATGCAGAGGTGATTGAGAGTTTGCGACAAAAAGGGCTACTACAAGGTATTGATGAAGCATTTTTAGAGCGATTTGGAATCTTATATTAAAATAAGCTTAAGTTAATATTTTTTTAAGCTAATCTAACCTATAATGCCAATTCTCAATTTTGATTATACTTTCAAGGAAATACGATGGAATTGACAAAAATAGCAACACAAAATGACATTAATCGTCAGTGGGTTGTGCTTGATGCCAAAGACAAGGTGTTTGGTCGTCTCATCACTGAGGTGGCAACACTTTTGCGTGGTAAGCACAAACCTTGCTTTACACCACATATTGATTGTGGAGATTTTGTAGTGATTATCAACGCTACTGAAGCAAAATTTACAGGAATGAAGCTTGAAGATAAGGAATATTTCACGCATTCTGGCTACTTTGGAAGCACAAAAAGTAAGACTTTGCAAGAAATGCTAGAAAAACATCCAGAAAAGCTCTATCATCTCGCAGTGCGTGGAATGCTCCCAAAAAATAAGCTTGGACGAGCTATGCTTAAAAAGCTCAAGGTATATCGTGGTAGCGAACATCCACACAGCGCACAAGTTTCTAAAAGCTCAAAATAAGGGAATACTATGGCAAAAGTTTATGCAACAGGAAAAAGAAAAACAGCAATCGCAAAAGTTTGGTTGAGTGCTGGAAGCGGGAAACTCACCATCAATGGACAAAGTCTCAATGAGTGGCTTGGCGGACACGAGGCGATTAAAATGAAAGTTATGCAGCCCTTGCTTTTAACAAAGCAAGAAAAGTCTGTGGATATTCACGCCGTTACTTTGGGTGGTGGTTATTCCGCACAGGCAGAAGCATTGCGACACGGAATCTCAAAAGCACTTAACAACTATGATATTGCTTTTAGAGCAATTCTTAAGCCAAAGGGACTTCTCACAAGAGATTCACGCGTTGTTGAGCGTAAAAAATATGGTAAAAGAAAGGCACGCAGAAGCCCACAATTCTCAAAAAGGTAGGATTATTGTGGAAATTCTCTCTCGAAGTTTTGGCGAGTATCAAACAAATTGTTATATTTGCAAACTCCCACAGGGAGAAATTGTTGTTGATGCGGGGATTGGTGCGACACAATGGGTGATTGAAAATTGTCCTAATCCTCTTGCTTTTCTCAATACTCACGGACATTTTGATCATATTTGGAGCAATGCCGAGCTAAAGGCTCATTTTGTAAATGTGCCGCTTATTTGCCCGGAACTTGATGTATTTATGCTAGAATCCGATTGTTTTAATCTAGGTGTAACGCCAAGTATTCCGGATATTCTCACGGAGTGCAAAAAAGATTCACAAAAACTTCAATTCAATAATGTGGAAGTGCTTTTTTCTCATTTTCCCGGACATACGCCGGGCTGTTCTATCATTGAGATTGAAAATGAAATTTTTAGCGGTGATTTTATCTTTTATCGCTCCATTGGACGATATGATTTTCCCTACTCAAACGCAACTGACATGAAAGATTCACTTACCCGCTTTTCACAACTCTCCTGCACTCAAAATAAGACTATTCACCCCGGACACGGCATTGTAACAACGCTTATAGATGAGCAGCATAATGCTAAACTTTGGATTAAACATATAGAATATGAAGTGTAGAATGCGAAATGGACTAGGAATGTTTTTTGCTTTTTTATCTCAAATTTAGACAGGAGAGGTGCTTATGGATTTAACGACCGTTTTAGGGCTCATTGGGGCTGTTACAAGCCTCTCAATAGGGGACTTTTTGGAGGGGGGTAACCCTCTGCATCTCATTCACATCAGCTCACTTATTATCATTATCCCAACGGCTGGTTGTGCGGCAATGTCTAGCACCCACCCAACACATGTAAAAGGTGCATTAAAGGAGCTAAAAATTGTCTTTGGTGCAAGTAAAGTCAATCTCAATGAGACCATACGCACCATTGTGGAACTCTCAACTCTTGCAAGAAAAGATGGCGTTCTCTCGCTTGAAGGTAAAGCTGCTCAAATTGAAGATGACTTCTTGCGACAAGCACTTTCAATGATTATTGATGGGCGGGACGCTCACGCCGTGCGTGAAGATATGGAAGTGCAAATAGAATCTTTAGAAGAGTATTATCACGGCTCGGCACACTACTGGGTAACCTATGCGGAGACTTGCCCTACTATGGGGCTTGTAGGGGCGGTTATGGGGCTTATGCTCGCACTTCAACTTCTTGATGATCCAAAAGCAATGGCAGCTGGTATTGCTGGAGCATTTACCGCAACGGTTACGGGGATTTTCTGTGCGTATGCACTCTTTGGTCCGTGGGGACACAAAATGATAGCAAAAAGCAAAGATATTATTAGGGAGCGTATGGTTGTATTAGAAGGCGTTGTGGGTATTGCCAATGGTGATAACCCACGCAACCTTGAAGAAAAACTACTTGGCTTTATACCACCGGGTGAGCCTAAAATCTCACAATTTGAGTAGGCAAAGATATTATGGCAAAAAAGAAAAAATGCCCTGAGTGTCCAGCTGGTGAGAAGTGGGCTGTTCCTTATGCGGACTTTCTCTCTTTGCTTTTGGCACTTTTTATTGCCTTATGGGCTATTTCTTCCACAGGCTCTGCAGATTCAGAAGCACTTAAAACTGAATTTGTGAAGATTTTTGACTTTACGCTCACCTCACCACTTCCTTCAAATCAAGATGATATCAATGATAGTGAAGTAGAAAATGAGAGTGGGGCTATCAGCCAAACTTCTTCGGTTACCACAGCTGAGATTCAACAAATGGCAGAAGAAGGCGGGATCTTAGAGCAAATGGAAATGGGGTTGTCTTTGCGATTGCCCTCAAATCTCTTTTTTGAATCTGGAAGTGCAGAAATCAACAATAGCGATGTATATCTATACCTTCAGCGTATGACGGCTATTATCAAAAAACTGCCCGATTATGTTAAAATTGATGTGCGAGGCTATACCGATAATGCTTCGTTACCTATTGGCTCAAGATACAAGGATAATTATGAGCTTTCTTCAGCACGCTCTCTTGCTGTAATGAAAAATCTTATCAAAAATGGAATCTCACCTGAACGCATTTCTTTTTCTGGCTATGGGGAACATCAGGCAGTCGCTCCAAATGATAGCACTATTAATCGTGCCAAAAATAATCGTGTTGAGATATTTTTCTTTGTGGATCAAAAAGATGTTCCTGCAACACAATCTATTCTAGAAGAAACCTTACAAAACTCGCGGTAGTGGGGTAATTCACAACAAAAAATAAAAAGAGTTTTAAAAAATGGAAGTGGGTTTGATTTCTAACTGTAAAATATTTTTACCTTCCAAATTCTAACAACTAAATCCTTGATAACAAGGATTAAAACTCTCCCTAAACACCACTCCACTATAAAACAATTATAAAGATATTGACGGGTATTTCCGAAAAAAAAATGATAACCCATTCTAATCTAAAAATCAAAATAGTTAAAATGCATCAATATATGCTCCTAATGCTTCAATATCTGCATCTCTTAGATTTTTAGTTTGCATATACATAATCACAGAATTACCACCTTTACTTAATGTTTGTGAACGGAAGCCTTTTAAAGATTCTATAACCTGCTCTTTATTGAGCGAAGCGATTAAAACATTACCCACACTGCCGGGCGCAACACTTTTGCCATCTTTGCCGTGGCACGAAGCACAACGCACATAAAGTATCTCTGGATCTACCAATATCTCTTTAGAATCCTGATAAGCAGAGTCTGATATAACATTATTAGAATCTTGTAAAGGGGTTACAACTTTTGAAGGTTGCGAGTTAGAATCTTTATCATCAAAACAAGCAGAAAAAGAAAAAAGAAATAAACAAAATACAATAAACCTTAGCATTTCATCATCTCCTTTTTTTAACAAAATCCCCTAAAAATGAAACTCTTAGGAGAAAAACAAGATTGATTATTGAGCTTTTTCTTCCTTTTGTTCATCAGGCTTTACTTGATATTCACTTGTAGCAGGAGCTTCTACCTCAGGCTTAATGTCAGCGTTGTTCTCATCAGCGGGAACTACTGTTACTTGAGTAGGATCTTGCACCGGTTTGTCTTCTATTACTGGAGCTGGAGCAGAAGCTTTTTTCTCTTTTGTATTGTCGCTACACGCTGCAAATATTAAACCCAAAACTAAAACTAAAGCTAACTTTTTCATATGTTACCCCTTTCTTTTTTCCATAATTTCCTTGGCAATATTATTTGGAACTTCACCATAGTGGTCAAACTCCATTGTATATATGCCTCTGCCCTGTGTAGCTGAACGCAAATCAGTAGAATACCCAAACATCTCAGCTAATGGAACAAACGCATTCACTATCTTTAATCCCATACGATCATCCATTGAATTTATCTGTCCGCGCCTTCTGTTTAAATCTCCTATGACATCACCCATATACTCTTCAGGGACCTCAACCTCAACCTTCATCATAGGTTCCAAAAGCACAGCATTTGCCTTGCGACAAGCATCTTTAAACGCCATAGAACCAGCGATTTTAAACGCCATTTCAGATGAATCCACATCGTGATAACTCCCATCATAAAGAGTTACCTTAAAATCTACAACCGGATAGCCAGCAAGTACGCCATTTTGCATTGCCTCTTGGATACCCTTATCAACAGCAGGAATATATTCTTTTGGAATAACACCCCCGCTAATATTATTTACAAATTCATATCCCTCACCGGGTTCTTTTGGCTCTAGCTTAATATGAACGTGTCCATACTGACCTCGCCCACCAGATTGTTTTGCATACTTACATTCCTGTTCTACTGCGTTACGGATAGTTTCTCTAAACGCAACTTGTGGCTCACCTACTTCAGCTTCAACCTTAAACTCCCTTTTCAACCTATCGACGATAATTTCAAGGTGCAACTCACCCATACCACCAATAAGCGTTTGCCCTGTTTCCTCATGTGTGCTTACTCTAAAGCTTGGGTCCTCTTCTGCAAGTTTACCTAGAGCAATAGACATCTTTTCTTGGTCTGCTTTCGTTTTTGGCTCAACAGCAATTTGAATTACAGGCTCTGGGAAATCCATACGCTCCAAAATTACAGGCACTTTTTCATCACAAAGCGTATCCCCTGTAACCGTGTCCTTCAGTCCAACAAACGCACATATCTCACCTGCATAAATCTCTTTAATGTCCTCACGCTTGTTAGAGTGCATTTTCAAAAGCCGTCCAACACGCTCTTTTTTACCTTTTGTTGAGTTAAGAACATAGCTTCCCGATTCTAGCTTTCCACGATATGCACGCACAAATGTAAGCTGTCCAACAAATGGGTCTGTCATAATCTTAAATGCTAGACCAGCAAACGCACCATTATCACTTGATTCTACACTAAGTTCAGATTCATCTTTTGGATCAATACCCTTAATTTCAGCAACTTCAGTGGGAGCAGGAAGATAATCAACTACCGCATCAAGAAGTGTTTGAACGCCCTTATTCTTAAAGCTTGAACCACAAAGCATCGGAATAAGGCTCATATTAAGGCAACCTATCTTAACACCTTTTTTAATCTCATCAATACTTAATTCTTCGCCACCAAGATATTTTTCCATTAAGGCTTCATCTTGTTCCGCTGCAGCTTCTAGCAACTTCTCACGATACTCATTAGCCTTCTCTACCAAGTCTGCTGGGATCTCTTCCACATCATACTTAGCACCCATAGATTCATCATTCCAAACGATAGCTTTCATTTGAATCAAATCCACAACGCCTTTAAAATTTTCCTCTGCACCAATAGGAATATTAATAGGCACAGGATTAGCCTTCAAGCGTTGCTTAATTTGAGATTCCACATTGAAAAAGTTTGCACCAATTCTATCCATTTTATTCACAAACACCATACGAGGAACGCCATACTTATTAGCCTGTCTCCACACTGTTTCACTTTGAGGCTGCACCCCACCAACGGAACAAAAGACAGCCACAGCACCATCAAGCACACGCATTGAACGCTCCACTTCAATGGTAAAATCTACATGTCCGGGAGTGTCAATAAGATTAATTTGATAATCTTTCCAAAAACAAGTCGTTGTCGCTGAAGTAATGGTGATACCACGCTCTTTTTCCTGCTCCATCCAGTCCATAGTTGCAGCACCATCGTGCACTTCACCTATTTTATGACTCACACCTGTGTAAAACAAAATACGCTCTGAAGTTGTTGTTTTGCCAGCATCAATGTGTGCGGCAATACCAATATTTCTAATTCGTGCTAAAGGGGTTTTTCTCGCCATTCTATGTCCTTTATTTCTCTGTTACCAACGATAGTGTGCAAATGCTTTGTTCGCTTCAGCCATTTTATGCACATCTTCTTTTTTCTTAAACGCTGCACCACGATCATTTGCCGCATCTACAAGCTCACTTGCCAAACGCTCAACCATCGTGCGTTCATTTCTCTTGCGTGTCGCCTCAAGTAACCAGCGGATAGAAAGGGACTGCTGACGAGCTGGACGCACTTCAACAGGAACTTGATAAGTCGCTCCACCTACGCGTCTGCTTCTTACTTCAACAAGTGGTTTTACGCGTTCCAAAGCTTTTTCAAAAACTTCAATACCTTTTTCACCACTTTTCTCTTCAATCCTATCAAAAGCTGCGTAAATAATCTTTTCACTCACACTTTTTTTGCCATCAAACATCATTTTATTGATAAACTTTGTTACGACTTTGTTGTTATAGATTGGATCACCTAGAATCTCTCTTATAGGAGCTTTTCTTCTTCTCATATTCTATCCTTAATTATTTTTTATCACCACCGGCTTTAGCTTTTTTAGCACCATACTTACTGCGTGAAACGCTTCGTTTTGCTACACCTGCTGTATCCAAAGCACCACGAATGATGTGGTATTTCACACCCGGCAAGTCCTTAACACGACCACCCCTTACAAGCACAATTGAGTGTTCTTGCAGGTTATGCCCCTCACCCGGAATATAACTAATCACTTCAACCTTGGAAGTAAGCTTAACCTTTGCTACCTTTCTTAATGCTGAGTTTGGTTTCCTTGGTGTTGTTGTGTAAACACGCGTACATACACCCCTTCTCTGCGGACATTCTAACAACGCTGGAGACTTTGTCTTGCGAATGACTTTCTTTCTCTCTTTTCTAATTAACTGATTTATGGTTGGCACTGACTTTCCTTTATGTAAAATTTGAAAATAAAAAATGTGGGGATTCTACCCAACTAAAACTTTTATTTCTCTTAGAGAATAGGATTTCGCCTATTCTTCAAGCCTTTCATCTTGTGAATCATACTTGTAGTTAAACTTCTTGTTTTTATACAAGCCCGTTCCCACAGGTATCATACGCCCTAAAACAACATTTTCCTTAAGATCATCAAGCGTATCTTGCTTGGCTGCGATACTTGCTTCCGTAAGCACCTTTGTAGTTTCTTGGAAAGATGCTGCGGAAATAATAGAATCGCTTCCAATAGCTGCACGCGTGATACCTAGCAAAATTGGTTCAGCCACCGCTGGTTCCCCGCCCATACGCAAGATTCGTTCATTCTCTTCTTTAAAATGTCGCTTACTGACTAAATCACCTTCAATAAATTTCGTATTGCCGCTATCAACAATCTTTACCTGCCGCAGCATTTGAGACACAATAATCTCAATATGTTTATCAGCAATACTTACACCTTGTCGGCGATATACTTGCTGCACTTCACTTACGATATACTTGTGGAGTTCCTTTTCCCCACTGATACGCAAGATATCGTGGCTTGAAACCACACCATCAGTCATCGCCTCCCCTGCGTGGATAAACTCATTTTCGTGTACGAGAATCTTCTTATTTTTATCCACAGCATATTCAGCCACGCGACCATCACTAGAAGTGATAATGATTCTTTCCTTACCGCGTATCGGCTTACCAAAACTCACCGTCCCATCAAGCTCTGAAAGAATGGCAGTATCTTTTGGCTTTCTTGCCTCAAAGAGTTCTGTAACGCGTGGAAGACCACCGGTAATATCTTTTGATTTTGCCAATGCTTTAGGCACTTTAGCAATAATATCAGCCACTTCTACCTTATCTCCATCATTCACCGCAATAGATGTGCGAGATTCTAGACGATAGCTTATCTCCTTACCATCTTTTGTGGTAACAACAAGCATAGGCTTATAACCAGCTGGAACATACTCGTTAATCACGAAATTCTTTTGATGTGTATTCTCATCTTCTTGCTCACTCACCGTAATACCTGCGATAATATCTCTAAATGATACAACACCCGCTTGATCAGCAATCACAGGCTCACTATACGCATCCCATTCTGCCACAACAATATGCTCATCTGAACTTGGCTCGGAAATAAGTGTGTCAATCTCCACTTCACTATTATCATCAACAAGAATCTTAGAAGTTCTCGCAATATAATGGCGGATAGCCTCCCTATCATTTTGATCAGCAATAACAGCAAACATACCTTTTTCTGATACAACCATACCTTTCTTCACATCGTGATTACGCTCAAGCGTATCGGCACGGAGTGTATAAAACTTCACAATACCCTTCTCTTTTGCCACGATTTTTTGAGAAATAGGCGCATTGTCTTCAACCTTTAGCTCACTTCCATAAGGAATGCGAGTGGGGACATTCCAACTATCCATAATCGTATCAACAATGCTTCCACCAACCTTAACCTTATATCCGCTTTCGTGTGGCACAAGGAGTTTGCCCTCAATCTTACCTGTAACCCCAGCAAGCTCGTTTTGCTTGGCTACATCATCTTTCCTTAAGCGGTAAGTTTCAGTTCGCTTCTTATCACCAACAATAGTAATATGCACTTCATCGTGGATATTTTCAACCAAAAGTTCCCCATCAAACTCCGCCTTAATGCGTGGCTCCACAACAAGAATAGCAGCATTTCTGCGATTTGCCACAATCTTTTGCCCCTTACTATTTGTGTAAGTGCGGATATTGTGATAGCGGATAAAGCCTTCTTTTTTCGCCACGATTTGCTTTTCTTCCGTGCTTCTGCTTGCCGTCCCACCAACGTGGAATGTTCTAAGCGTAAGCTGAGTGCCCGGCTCACCGATACTTTGTGCAGCCAATACCCCAACAGCTTCACCGGGTTTAACCATCTTAGACTCGCCAAGATTCAGTCCATAACACTTCGCACACACACCCTTTGGAGCCTTACAAGTTACAGGAGTGCGTATCATTACAGATTTAACATTTGCTTCCTTAATGCGTTTTGCCATTGCCACATCAATAAGCACACCCTCGCTCAATAGAATCTCATTAGCAATAGGGTCAATAATATCTCGTGCCAACACACGCCCAACTACACGCTCTTCAAGCGGCTCAATCATATCACTTCCAACGGTAATATCTGTAATCTCCACACCCTCGTGTGTGCCACAATCCTCAATGGTAACTTTCATATTTTGGCTTACATCAATAAGCTTCCTTGTGAGATACCCAGCATTTGCCGTTTTTAACGCCGTATCAGCTAGACCTTTTCTCGCTCCGTGCGTTGAATTGAAGTATTCTAATACATTCAAGCCCTCTTTAAAGTTTGATGTAATAGGCGTCTCAATGATCGTGCCATCAGGCTTAGCCATAAGCCCTCTCATTGCAGAAAGCTGACGAATCTGTGCCTCACTACCTCTCGCTCCTGAATCTGCCATCATATAGATAGAGTTAAAGCCTTGCTTATCAGTTTTAACTTTCTCCATCATCAGTTTGCCCATTTTTTCACTTGTCTCTGTCCAAATATCAATGCTCTTATTGTATCGCTCTTGTGCGGTAAGAAGTCCTTGCTCAAACTCACCTTGGATTCTCTTAATCTCTTTTTTAGCCTCTTCTATCATACCCATCTTATCTTGAGGGATAATAATATCAGCCGCAGAAATCGAAATACCTGCTTTTGTGGCATATTTAAACCCAAGATTCTTAAGATTATCAAGGAAAGTCGCTGTAATGCCTAGTCCGCCTTCTTTGTATACATAATCAATCAATGCACCAATGTCCTTTTTCTTCATTGTTTGATTCCATAGACTTAACGGCACAAAATCAGGTAATATGGAGCTTAAAATCATACGCCCAGCAGTTGTATCAATCACGCGTCTTTCATACACAGTTTTAATGCGTGCATTAATATCAAGCTCACCCATTTCAATCGCCATAACAATCTCATCAATACTTCCAAAAATCTTATGCTCACCTTTCACGCCCTTTTTCTCTAAAGACAGATAGTATAAGCCCAAAACCATATCTTGGCTAGGCACAGCTACTGCCTTACCGCTTGCAGGTAGAAGGATATTCATAGAACTAAGCATAAGTAGCTTACATTCGGCGATAGCTTCTTGTGAAAGTGGCACATGCACCGCCATTTGATCACCATCAAAGTCTGCATTGAAAGCCGAACATACAAGTGGGTGAAGCTGAATCGCCTTGCCATCTATCAATTTTGGGTGAAATGCTTGAATAGACTGCTTATGCAATGTTGGCGCACGATTGAGTAGCACTGGATAACCTTCAACAATCTCCTGCAAACACTCCCACACTTCATTTGTCTTTTGATTCACCATTTTTACAGCTTGTTTGAGCGTCGTAGCATACCCTTTCTCTTCAAGCTTTGCAAATAAATGTGGCTTAAATAGCTCTAATGCCATATTTTTAGGCAATCCACATTGATCCATCTTAAGATTTGGTCCCACGACAATAACACTTCGCCCAGAGAAATCCACCCTCTTACCGAGCAGATTCTGTCTAAAGCGTCCTTGCTTCCCTTTGATAATCTCTGAAAGCGATTTAAGCGGTCGTTTGTTTGCACCCTTCACCGCATTAGCATTTCTGCCATTATCAAACAACGCATCAACAGCTTCTTGGAGCATTCTCTTTTCGTTGCGGACAATAATTTCTGGTGAATCTAGCTCAATCAGTCGCTTTAAGCGTTGATTGCGGTTAATCACGCGACGATACAAGTCATTGACATCACTCACAGCAAACTTCCCGCCATCAAGCGCAACCAAAGGACGCAAATCTGGTGGCAACACCGGCAAGATTGTCAGCATCATCCATTCTGGGCGATTGCCGGAATTAATAAAGCTTTCAACAACCTTCAATCTTTTTACAATAGTCTTTTTCTTTGCTTCGGAATTTGTTGATTTTATCTCTTCACGCAATGAACCTAGAAGTTGCGTTAAATCTAGCTCCTCTAAAAGCTCCTTAATCGCCTCTCCGCCCATTTGTGCCACAAAGCCGGTATGTTCAAAGCGTTGATTAATACTTTGGAATTGCTCTTCATTCAGCACATCATATTTCAAAATTGGCTTTGAGCCTTCATTATCATAAAATGCCTCGCCGGGATTCTTAACAATATACGCTTCATAGTATAAAACACGCTCTAAATCTTTCATTTTCACGCCAAGCAATGTCCCTATACGACTAGGCAAAGAGCTTACATACCAAATATGTGCCACAGGTGCTACAAGCTCAATATGCCCCATACGAGAGCGACGAACTTTTGCTTTCGTTACTTCAACACCGCATTTTTCACATACAATGCCCTTATAACGCATTTTTTTGTATTTTCCACACAAGCACTCATAATCACGCACCGGTCCAAAAATTTTCGTGCAGAATAGTCCATCGCGTTCGGGCTTTAATGTGCGATAATTAATCGTCTCTGGCTTTTTGACTTCGCCACGACTCCAAGAGAGAATTTTCTCCGGACTTGCCAACACTAGTTGGAACGAGCTAAAGTCCTTTGGACGATCATCTTCTTTAATGGTAATAGGCACAGGCATTCCATTTTCATCAACTTCTTCGCCATAAATATTCACATCAAGTGCCAAAGATTGAAGCTCTTTTGTCAAAACATAAAAAGTCTCTGGAATCTCAGATTCCCCAACGCGCTCACCTTTTGTAATCGCTTTATACGCACCCCTGCGTCCTTCTGTATCATCAGATTTAATTGTAAGCATTTCTTTAAGCGTATGAGCTGCTCCATAAGCTTCCAATGCCCACACTTCCATTTCTCCAAAGCGTTGCCCACCAAAGAGTGCCTTTCCACCAACGGGCTGTTGCGTAACTAGCGAGTAAGGTCCTGTGCTTCGTGCGTGAACTTTTTCATCAACAAGATGATGAAGTTTGAGCATATACATATAACCCACATTGACACGCTCACGCATTTTTTCACCTGTTTTTCCATCATACAGCTCTGTCTTACCATCGGTGTCAATTTTAGCTAGGGCAAAAAGCTTATCAAACTGCTCTTGCTTGATACCCTCAAATACAGGGATAGCAAACTTCACACCCCTGCTCCAATCTCGTGCATAGCCAATTAAACGCTCATCATCAAGCTTTTGAAGAAAATCTAACATTGCCTTATCTTCTGGATTCACAAGCTTATGAATCTCAATCATTTTTGAACGCAATATCTCAACCCACTGCTTTGATTGTGAATTGAGAACTTCTTCAAGTTGGCGTCCAAGATTCTTACCTACAAGCCCCAAATGCACTTCAAGAATCTGCCCAATATTCATACGGCTAGGCACACCCAAAGGATTAAGAACAATATCCACAGGCTCACCATCAGCAGTATAAGGCATATCTACCATAGGGACGATATTTGAGACAATACCTTTATTTCCGTGTCGTCCAGCCATTTTATCGCCCACTTTCAGTTTGCGTTTTGTAGCGATATAAATCTTTACAAGCTTTACAACACCGCTAGGCAAAATATCATCTTTTTCTAGGATAGAGAGTTTCTCTTCGTGCTCTTCGCCCAAAGTTTTCTTTTGTTCTAAGAAGTTTGTCTTAATCTGCTCATATCGGCTTTGCACCTCTTTGGAATAGCTTTTAATCAAAGTGCTTAGAGCAAAAGGATTCAAAACGCTTAGCTCTTCTTTTGGAATCTGTGTGCCTTTTTTAAATGTCTTATCAGCAATTTTTGCTTCACTTATAAGCTTTTCTTTTGAAAGCATAAGTGAAATTCGCAAAATCTCCTCTTGCTGAATCATCGTTAATCTGTCGTGATGCTCTATATCAAGCACCTTTTTTTCTTCCTCATACGCACTTATGGCACGAGCATCTTTTTCATAACCCTTTTTTGTAAAGATTTTTACATCAACAACAGTTCCCTCAAGTGAAGGGGGACAATATAGGGACTTATTCACCACATGTCCTGCTTTTTCGCCAAAAATCGCACGCAATAATCTCTCTTCAGGCGTAGGCTTCACTTCACCCTTAGGAGAGACCTTCCCAACAAGAATCATGCCCCCACTTACATAAGTCCCAATCCTTACAATCCCACTTTCATCAAGATGAGCGGTCTCTGTTTCTTTTGTGCCCGGAATATCAGCTGTAATCTCCTCTAACCCGTGTTTAAGCTCACGTGCTTCAATTTCTTTTTCATAAATATGAATAGAAGTAAAAGCATCTTCTTCAATAAGCTTTTCACTCACCACAATGGCATCTTCAAAGTTATATCCATTCCACGGCATAAAGGCTACACGGATATTTTTTCCCAAAGCTAACTCACCACTATCCATACTTGGACCATCGGCGATAATTTGTCCTTCTTCCACGCTATCACCTTGTCGCACGATAGGTTGCTGTGAAAAACAAGTATTTTGGTTTGTTCGCAGATTCTTACCCAAATAATAGTGATCAATGTATGCACCATTATCATCTTCGCCAAGAATATAAATGTTTTTAGAATCTACCTTTTCTACAACACCGCCCCTTTTTGCCTTTGTCGCCTCCCAAGAATCACGAGCAATCACTTGCTCAATCCCTGTGCCAACAATAGGTGCATCAGGCTTTAATAGTGGCACAGCTTGACGCTGCATATTAGAACCCATTAGAGCACGGTTAGCATCATCGTGCTCTAAAAATGGAATGAGTGAAGCAGCCACACCAACAAGCATTCTAGGGCTTAAGTCAATGAGCTGAACGCGAGATTTTTCCCCCAGGAGAATCTCACCATCTTTTCTTGTTTCAATCAAATCTTCAATAATGCGACCATCTTTATCCACAGCCGTGCTTGCAGGAGCGATAACAAGTCCTTCTTCTTGAGCAGCAGTAAGATAAACAATCTCATCAGTTACAATGCCATTTTCAACCTTTTTATATGGTGCTTCAATAAAGCCCAAATCATTTACGCGGGTATAAGTTGAAAGTGTGTTAATCAAACCAATATTTTGCCCTTCTGGCGTTTCAATGGGGCAGATTCTACCATAATGCGTAGGATGCACATCTCTTGCTTCAAAACCTACTCTATCTTTCACAAGCCCACCCTCACCAAGTGCGGAAAGTCGGCGTTTGTGAGTAACTTCTGAGAGTGGATTAGTTTGGTCCATAAATTGTGAAAGTTGTCCGCCGGTGAAAAACTCCATAATCGTGCTTGTAATCATCTTGCCATTGACTAAATCGTGAGGCATAATCGTATCAAATACACCACTTAATGAAGTAAGCTTGTCGCGGATAGCCTTTTGCATTTTGACAAGTCCAGAGTGAAGCTCATTTGCCAAAAGCTCACCGATAGAGCGGATTCTACGATTACCAAGATGGTCTCTATCATCAATTTTACCTAGTCCATTTTTGACTTTAAGCAAATATTGAATCGTTTTAAGAATATCTTCGTGTGTCAGCACTGTTACATAATCAGGGACATTAATTTGAAGTTTATGATTCATTTTCATACGCCCAACGCGTGTCAAGTCATAACGCTCTGAATCAAAGAATAATTGACGCACAAAACTTTTTGCAACCTCTTTTGTTACAGGCTCTCCGGGACGCATAACTTTGTAGATTCTAATAGCAGCCAAGTCATTTTCATCATCAATCTTTTCACTTTGGCGAAGCATTTTAAGCGATTCTGCATCGGCAATAAATGAATTGATAATTGAGTTATCCACACCTGCTGCACTATCATTGGCAATGACAAACTCATTAACTTTAAGCTCGTGAAGTTTTTTAAGCTTTAGCTCATCAAGTTGTGTTAAGGTATCAAATAGCACCTCGCCTTCAGCATTAACAACAGGCTCAGCAAGGAATTTATTACTCAAGCTTTCAAGTGGATATTCTATAAGACCAATCTTAGCCTCTTTTAATTCTTTGATTTTTTTAGCTGAGAGTCTCTTGCCAGATGCCACTAAAAGATTGCCTTTAGAATCCTTGATGTCAAATTCTGCACGCGTACCAATACTATCAATATCAAAAGGAATAAGGTATTTGCCTTTTTGGTATTTTACTTTTTGCAGTGGATAGAAAATCTTAAGAATATCCTGCTTACTATACCCCATAGCACGCAAAATGATTGTTACAGGTACTTTACGGCGTTTGTTGATACGTGCATACAACACATCTTTAGCATCATATTCAAAATACAGCCAAGAGCCGCGATCTGGGATAATCTGCCCCGTATAGATAAGCTTATTTGATGAAGTATTAGATTCTTCTTCTTTGAAAATGACACCCGGGCTGCGATGAAGCTGATTAACCACCACGCGTTCAACACCATTGACAATAAAGCTTGTTCTATCTGTCATCAATGGAATATCACGCACAAAAATATTTTGTTCTTTTACATCTTTTACACCTAATCTTTCGCCGGTTTTTTCGTCCTTTTCCCACAATACAAGACGAATTTTAATCTGCAATGAAATGGCATAAGTTACACCACGCACCATTGCTTCATTGGTCGTATATTTAGGTTTGCCAAATTTACAACCAGCATATTCAAGCGTGATGCGATTTTGATTATCTTGGATAGGAAAAACAGACTTAAATACGCGTTCAATACCAGATTCTTTATCACCATCAATACAAAGAAAATCATCATAACTATTTCTTTGCAAAAGCAAAAGATTGGGAACATCTATACTTTGAGGATTTTTTGTAAAGTCTGCTCGGAGTCTATTTTTTAATTTTGTGAAGTTTGCCATATGTTGAATCCTTCTTGGTCTATGATTAAAAAGAGCTAAATACTCTAAAAAAGCCTACAATTATAAGGTATTTTTACAATATTACTTAAACGCAAAAAAGCCAAACCTTAGATTCTAAGATTTGGCAACCATTACAAGCAGTGAAACATAAGGATTTTATTTAATTTCAACCTTAGCACCCACTTCTTCAAGTTTTTTCTTAAAGTTTTCAGCATCTTCTTTGCTTACACCTTCTTTAAGTGTGCTTGGAGTTTGCTCTGTGGCATCTTTAGCTTCTTTCAAGCCAAGTCCTGTAATCTCACGAACTACCTTGATAACATTAATCTTATTTGCACCCGCATCAACAAGAATCACATTAAAGTCAGTTTTTTCTTCAGCAGCAGCTCCGCCACCTGCAACCGCACCTGCAACAACCGTTGGAGCAGCACTCACACCAAATTTTTCTTCAAAAGCCTTCACAAGCTCTGAAAGCTCCAACACAGAAAGATTCCCAATGTATTCTAATACATCTTCTTTAGAAATTGCCATTTTTTCTCCTTTTATTGATTTTCTTCTTTTTGTTTTTTCAAATTATCAAGCCCGGTAACAAAATAGCGTGCCGGTGCCGTCCAAACAGACAACAACATACCAATAAGCTCTTCTTTGCTTGGGAGCTTGGAAACAGATATAACATGCTGTGTATCCACAACTTCTGCATCAAACAAGCCAGTTTTAAGGCTAAAATGCTCACTATGTGCATCCGCAAACTTACAAACAACCTTAGATAACGCGATTTGATCATCTGCCCAAAGGAAAATATTTGTATCCTTAAGTGCTAAATCAGGCTGCTCTGCATTTTTTAGTGCGATACTTGCCAAAGTATTTTTAATCACTTGGACTTTAATGTTTGCCACTTTTGAAGTGCGTCTCAGCTCTTCAAGATGACTGACTTGCAAACCTTTATAATCACACACAATCAGTGCGGAAGCATTCTTAAATTCAGCACTTAAATATTCTACAATCTGAATCTTCTCTTGCTTAGTCATTCTTCCTCCTTTCAGCCCAAAACCTCACACAGGGTAAATTTTAAGCTTTAAGCCCCTATACTCTTTGGTCTAAGATAAAACTATGTGGTTATTTTGACTTATTTCACATCCATAAGCTCTTGAGAATCTACTCTCACAGCAGGACTCATAGTAAGTGACAATGTGCTACTGCGGATATATTTTCCTTTTGCTGAAGTAGGTTTTAAGCGATTGATAGCACGAACAAGTTCTAACATATTATCGCGAATCTTATTCTCATCAAATGAAACCTTACCGATAGGAGCGTGGATAATCCCTTTTTTATCAACTCTAAAATTCACCTGCCCACTCTTAGCGTTGGAAACCGCCTTGGCAATATCCATTGTAACAGTGCCTGTCTTTGGATTTGGCATTAAGCCTTTTGGTCCTAGAATCCGTCCAACTTTACCCACAAGTGCCATCATATCAGGTGTTGCAATGACCATATCAAAATTAATATTGCCATTTTTAATTTCATCTGCCAAATCATCAGCACCCACAACATCAGCCCCTGCATTCTTTGCCTCATCAGCCTTGATACCTTTAGCAAAAACGGCAACACGCACCTTTTTACCTGTGCCGTGAGGCAACACAACTGCACCGCGAATCATTTGATCGGCGTGTCTAGGATCAACGCCTAATCGCAACGCTACTTCAACGGTTTCATCAAACTTAGCAGACGCCAATGACTTAACAACACTCACTCCACTTTGAATATCATACACCTTTTGAGAATCTACCTTCGCCTCTAAAGCTTGTAATCTCTTTGCTATTTTTTTACCCATAAATAAACTCCGTTATTAATCTTGGATTTCTATACCCATGCTTCTTGCACTTCCAGCTACGATTTTTTTTGCAGCTTCAATGTCTGATGCATTAAGGTCTTCCATTTTAGTTTGAGCAATTTCCTCAAGCTGTTTGCTTGTTAATTTTCCAACTTTATTTTTCAACGGATTATCAGAACCTTTTGTAATCTTAGCAACTTTCTTAATAAGATCCGTTACAGGTGGCTTCTTTGTGATGAAAGTAAAGCTTTTGTCTTGATAAATGGTAATAACAACAGGGATATTAAAATCACCCATATCCTTTGTTTTCTCATTAAACGCTTTACAAAACTCCATAATATTCACACCTCTTTGTCCTAACGCTGGACCAACAGGTGGAGATGGATTTGCCTTGCCCGCTGGAATCTGTAATTTCAACTCACCAACAACTTTTTTGCCCATTATCTATTCCTTTCTCTTAAGCAAATTTAAACAATCTTTTCAACTTGCGAATATAAAATCTCAACAGGAGTATTTCTACCAAATATTGAAACATTAAGCTTAAGCTTTTTATGCTCCAAATCATATTCCTCAACCGTCCCCGTGAAATTCACAAACGGACCATCAATAATCCGCACAACTTCACCTTGTTCAAATGAAATCTTGGGTTTTGGAGCGCTTGGATTTCTTACTTTCTCAAGTATCTTTGCAATATCAGCCTCACTCAAAGGCGTGGGTTTCTTACTTTCACCGATAAAACGCCCCACCCTCGGCAAAGACTGAATCATATGCCAAAGTTTAGTATCCAAATCAACTTGGATAAACACATATCCGGGATACAAACTTCTATCCACGATCTTCTTTTTTGTTTCAATAATAGATTCTGTGGGGACAACAACCTCACCAAATCTATCTTGCATCTGATTTTGAACGATAAGATTGCGGATTGCCTCGCCTACTGATTTTTCACTACCAGAATATGTTTGTATAGCATACCACTCCAAGCTTCACCTCTCCACAATGATATTACAAAATACTTGATACAGAATGAAACAAAATCCAATCAACCAACGCCAAAAACAGAGTAACAACACTCACTACAATAAGCACAGAGATGGCTGCATTGCGAATCTGCTCTTTTGTAGGGAAAATAACCTTTAGCCGTTCCTCGTTTGCACTGTGAAAATAGGTTTTTATTTTCTTAATCATTTTGTATCTCTTTTCTTAAACAATTTTAACTTACAGCTTTTGTGGCAGGCCAGGAGGGACTCGAACCCCCAACACTCGGTTTTGGAGACCGACGCTCTACCATTGGAGCTACTGACCTATCAGCTAGGCAGAAGCCTAGCTTTTAAGTTTTACTTCCTTGTGAATTGTATGTTTATTCAAACGAGGAGAAAACTTCTTGAGCTCCAGTTTTTCCGTATTTGTTTTCGCATTCTTAGTGGTGCTGTAATTTATATCACCACATTCAGAACACTTAAGTCCTATTTTAATGGTGCTACCTTTTGCCATTCACAAGCCTCTACTATTCAATGATTTTTGTTACAACACCTGAACCAACTGTTCTGCCACCCTCACGAATCGCAAAACGAGTTCCTTCTTCAAGTGCAACAGGGGCAATAAGCTCTACTGTGATTTTTACATTATCACCGGGCATAACCATCTCTACACCACTTGGAAGCTCAATAGAACCTGTAACATCTGTTGTTCTTACATAGAACTGTGGGCGATAACCCTTAAAGAATGGAGTATGTCGTCCGCCTTCCTCTTTTGAAAGGACATAGATTTCACCTTCAAATTTCTTGTGTGGTGTAATTGAGCCGGGCTTACAAAGAACCATACCTCTCTCAACTTCTTCTTTCTTTGTTCCTCTTAAAAGGATACCAACATTATCCCCTGCTTCACCCTTGTCAAGCTCTTTTCTAAACATTTCAACGCCAGTAACTGTTGTTTTTTGCGTATCGCGGATACCTACTATTTCCACTTCATCACCCACACACACAACACCTCTCTCTACTCTGCCTGTTACAACCGTTCCACGACCAGCGATTGAGAATACATCTTCCACAGGCATAAGGAATGTTTTTTCAGTATCGCGTTGTGGAGTAGGAATATATCTATCAACTTCTTCCATCAACTTCAATACTTTCTCTCCCCACTCACCAACATTACCTGCTTTTGCTTCTTCAAGTGCTTTAAGTGCAGAACCGGCTACGATTGGTGTATCATCACCCGGGAAATCATATTGACTAAGCAATTCACGCACTTCCATTTCCACAAGCTCAAGCAATTCAGCATCATCAACCATATCTTGTTTGTTTAAGAATACAACGATGTAATGCACACCCACTTGGCGCGAAAGAAGAATATGCTCTCTTGTTTGTGGCATAGGACCATCAGCAGCAGATACAACCAAAATTGCACCATCCATTTGTGCTGCACCTGTAATCATATTTTTTACATAGTCAGCGTGTCCAGGGCAGTCTACATGTGCGTAGTGGCGATTTTCTGTCTCATATTCGATATGAGAAGTCGCAATCGTAATTCCTCTTTCTTTTTCTTCAGGGGCATTGTCAATATTATCGTAGTCCTTCATTTCTGCAAGACCTTTTGTCGCCAACACAGCAGAGATAGCTGCACTCAAAGTTGTCTTTCCGTGATCTACATGTCCAATCGTTCCTACATTCACATGTGGCTTGTTTTTTACAAACTTTTCTTTTGCCATTTTGTTCTCCTACTTTAAGATTTATTTTAGAATCTTTACAAGATTCCACTTGAAAAACTGGAGCCCATAAGCGGGATTGAACCGCCGACCTCTTCCTTACCAAGAAAGTGCTCTGCCACTGAGCTATATGGGCAATCTTATAAAATTTTGAAAAACACTTTGGAGAAAATCTTTAAGAATACAAGTCAAAGAT
The DNA here is from genome assembly GCF_000284635.1 of Helicobacter cinaedi PAGU611. Classification (NCBI taxonomy): domain Bacteria; kingdom Pseudomonadati; phylum Campylobacterota; class Epsilonproteobacteria; order Campylobacterales; family Helicobacteraceae; genus Helicobacter; species Helicobacter cinaedi. Next base: position 1,509,235 of record NC_017761.1, read on the forward strand.
TCAGCTCCCAGTATGGAGCGGGAAACGGGGCTCGAACCCGCGACCCTCAGCTTGGAAGGCTGATGCTCTAGCCAACTGAGCTATTCCCGCAGAAAAATAAACAAAATTATTTCGACTACCACCCTTAAACTTGGCTACTTCAACCCTTTCATTTTTGAAAGAGCTAGGTGGTGGTGAGTCGTGGATTCGAACCACGGAAGACATAGTCAGCAGATTTACAGTCTGCCCTCGTTGGCCACTTGAGTAACTCACCAAAAATAATTATAAAAACTGGTAAAAACACTGAAAGCATATGCTAGAGTGTGAAAAATGGAGCTGGTTAAGGGACTTGAACCCCCGACCCTCTGCTTACAAGGCAGATGCTCTACCAACTGAGCTAAACCAGCATGTTTGGAATTAAAAGGCGTGATTATATAGATTTTGCATAAGTTTGTCAAGGATAAACTCACTTTTTAACAAATTAACTTCACTTAACTTTACCGCCACAAAATCAAGTTAATTTTTGATTGCCTAGCTTATTTTCATTACCATACCACTTAACTTTCTTCAACAAAATTCCCTAGCCAAACCTATGTCTATCATAATCTACCCCTTGCACCCATACTCTTCAATCTCTTGTCTAATTTCTTGCTCAGTTCCTTCTAGCTCATCGCTCAATCGCTTTTGCGTCTCAATCACTTCATCAAACTTAAAACCAAGCATAACAATCCTATATAGATTTGGCTTATATTTACGCCAATTATAAAGAGTGCTTACATCAATGTCCAAATAATACGCCATATCACGCTTGGTTCGTTTCTGCTTCACTGCCACTTTCCTTAAAAATTTATTGATGATTCTAAATTTTGAAAGTGCATTGTGGCTATTTTTTGCTGATATAAAAACAATTGTATAAATCAATGTTTTTTATTTAAATAATTGAATATTTCAATTATTTTTGTTACAATCATCGCAATGTTTTACAAAACACCACCTCAATAACAAGGATTGTTATGACACTCAATGGATTTAAAACTGAAAAAAGCTTTCATTATGAAAATGGATTCTATGCCTGTGCTGATGATAGGCGATTTGGCAAATTTTTCGCACACTATGAGCTTTATAAAAAAATCATCAACTTGCCTGGAGACATTGTAGAATGTGGAATTTTTAAGGGCAACTCTTTCTTTCGCCTTGCTCATTTTCGCAATATCTTAGAAACACAGCATTCACGCAAGATTATTGGTTTTGATATGTTTGGCAAATTTCCCGCGACACATTTTGAAGCAGACAAGAAATTGCGTGAAGGATTTGTGGCTGAAGCAGGAGATGGTATTGCATTTGAAGAGATGAAGCGTGTTCTCTCACACAAAAATATTACGAATTATGAACTCATAGAAGGTGATATCAATCTCACCCTGCCACAATACTGCGTTGAAAACCCGCAACTTAAAATTGCCTTTCTACATATTGATACAGATATTTATGAACCAGCAGTAACGATTTTAGAATCTTTATATGACAAGGTTGTGCGTGGAGGGATTATCGCATTTGATGATTATGGCACTTTTCCGGGCGAGACAAAGGCAGCTGATGATTTTCTAGCCGACAAAGCAGAATCTCTACAAAAGCTCCCCATTTCACATATCCCAAGCTTTTTGATAAAAAGCTAGATTCCATACCCTACTCTTTAAGACATATTTCATAGCCAAACACAATACGCCCAAATATGTCAAACCCCTAATTTTCAAAATCCCATAAAGCAGGATTCTCAAGCAAACATCGAACATTATTGAAGCAAAACAAAATAATCGTGGCCGGGAGAGAGGGATTCGAACCCCCGGAGGTGTGACCCTCAACGGTTTTCAAGACCGCCGCTTTCAACCACTCAGCCATCTCCCGCCTTATTTTAAATAAACGGAAAGAATATGTAGAATCTGGAGGCGACACCCAGATTCGAACTGGGGAATCAAGGCTTTGCAGGCCCTTGCCTTACCACTTGGCTATGTCGCCACCTTTAACATTAACCTTATACCAAATCAAATTCATCAATGTCCCACGGACAAATGAAAAATTCTCAAGGTGGTGCCCGAGACCGGACTTGAACCGGTACAGACGCAATGTCCGAGGGATTTTAAGTCCCTTGTGTCTACCAATTTCACCACCCGGGCTTATTCCAAAACGCAACCCAAATGCTCTGCAAATACGAAAAACACATTGTAAAAATGAGATTGCTTTGTGGATTCTAGTCTTTAAGTCAAATGGAGCGGGAGACGGGGATCGAACCCGCGGCCCCAACCTTGGCAAGGTTGTGCTCTACCACTGAGCTACTCCCGCGTATGACTTTTAAGGGCATAATTGTAGCAATGCTGATTAAAAAAATCAAGAGCAAAAACGCAAAAAATAGGTAAATTGTAGTCAAAACATTGATTTTTTTGCTATATAATCCCAACTATCGCACAATCAAAGCAAGTCCAAAAGCATATAAATATAGCCAATGGCTCTAAGCCACTCTCAAGATTCTGTGCAAACGCCAAACACACCATAAACATTAAAAAGGAGTTTTTGTGCTATCTCAATTTGAAAGCTACCCATTTGAAAAACTACGCACCCTTCTAAGCAATAGCACCCCCCCACAAGATTCTGAAATTTTCACACTTACCATCGGTGAGCCGCAGTTCCCCACACCGCAAAATATTCTAGAATCCTTGCAGCACAACGCACCATTACTGAATAAATATCCCAAATCAAGTGGTGAATCTTATCTCAAAGACGCACAGCTTAGCTTCATCAAACAACGCTATAATATCAGTCTAACCCAAGAGCAGATTATCCCTACCTTTGGCACAAGAGAAGTGCTTTTTAACTTTCCGCAGTTTTATCTCTATGGCAAAGCAAATCCAACTATCGCCTACCCCAACCCATTCTATCAAATCTATGAAGGTGCAGCCCTTGCTTCAAAAGCAAAAGTCATCTATATGAATCTCACAAAAGAAAATGACTTTACGCCACATCTTACAGAGAGCCAACTCAAAGAAGTGGATATTGTGATTCTAAACTCCCCAAATAACCCCACTGGCAAGGCTATGGATATGCCCTCCCTTATCCAATGGGTAGAAAACGCCCTGCGATATGATTTTGTGATTTTAAGCGATGAATGTTATAGCGAAATTTATAGCAATTCCCCGCCACCTAGCATACTTGAAGCCTCTATCCAAGCCAACAATAAAAGCTTTAAAAATATCATTGCACTTAATTCTATCTCCAAACGCTCCTGTGCACCGGGCTTACGCAGTGGCTTTGTGGCTGGGGATAGTGAGATTCTAAAAGCGTATAATCTCTATCGCACCTATCTGGGCTGTGCCTTGCCCCTGCCTTTGCAAAAAGCTGCCACAACAGCGTGGCAAGATATGCAAAGTCCTGAATCTAGCCGCAAAATCTATGCGAAAAATCTCGCCCTAGCCCAAGAGATTCTATATCAATGGCTTTTAGATAGGGATTGTAAGATTTATCCCTACACATTTTATGTATGGCTTGAAGTGGGCGATGATGAAGCGTTTTGTAAATTTGCCTATGAAAAATGCGGTGTGCTAACCCTCCCGGGAAGTTATTTGGGCAGGGAGAATCAAGGCAGGGGATATGTAAGAATCGCCCTTGTGTATGATAATGACACAACACAAAAAGCCTTGCTGAAGCTTAGAGAGGCACTTATACTTTACAAAACACTTGACAAAAAGGAGCAGGAATGAAAATACATTTTATCGGTATTGGCGGGATTGGAATCTCCGGTTTAGCAAAGTATTTACACGCTCAAGGGGCGGAGATTAGCGGCTCTGATATTAGTGAGGGCAATGCGACAAAATACCTTAAATCTCACGGCGTAACTATCACTATCCCACACAATGCAAACTGCATTGCAAATCAAGATCTCATCATACATTCCGCCATTATTAAGCCTAGCAATGTTGAAGTGCAAGAAGCCCACAAAAAAGGTATTAAAGTGCTTTCACGCAAAGAAGCCCTAGCCTTTATTTTAAAAGAAAAGCGTGTTTTTAGCGTATGTGGAGCGCACGGCAAATCCACGACAAGTGCGATTTTAAGTGCGATTTTCCCGCAATATGGGGCGATTATCGGGGCGGATTCTAAGGAGTTTGGCTCAAATGTGCGTGAAGCAAAGAGTGAAACCATCATCTTTGAAGCTGATGAATCTGATAAAAGTTTTTTAAACTCAAATCCCTACTACGCCATTGTCCCAAATGCCGAGCCAGAGCATATGGAAAGCTATAATCATAACTTAGATGAGTTTTATGGGGCGTATAAAGACTTTATCCTTAAAGCAAAAAAGCGTGTGCTAAACACAAGCGATGCGTTTTTACACTCCCTTGCCGACATAGAAGCCATAAGGCTTAATCCAAAAACTGATATTAAAAATATACATTTTGAGCTTAATGATGATGAGCCTTGCACGAGCTTTGAGCTGAAACATTATGGCGAGTTTAGAATCTGGGGCTTTGGGGAGCATATGGCAGAAAATGCCTCTTTAGCGATTTTATGTGCTATTGATGAATTAGGAGAGGCACAGCTCCCCGCTATTAAGCAGAACTTGCAACATTTCAAAGGTATCAAAAAGCGTTTTGATATTCTTTCAAAAGGAGACACAACCATTATTGATGACTACGCTCACCACCCCACTGAGATTCTAGCCACACTCAAAAGTGTAGCTATTTATAACAATCTCAAACCCCATAAAAAAATCATCGCCATTTGGCAGCCCCATAAATACTCCCGTGTGCTTGATAATCTTGAATCTTTTGTGAATTGCTTTGAAAATGGCTGCGATGAGCTTGTGATTTTGCCTGTGTGGAGAGCTGGGGAAGAGCATATTGGGATTGATTTTGCTAAACTTTTTGCACGATACAACCCAACATTTGCCACACATTTAAAAGCAAAAGATGGAAAAATTTATCTCTATGAGAATGAAGTCTTGCTAAAAATCCTTGAAAATGCCCTTATCATAGGGCTTGGAGCGGGGGATATTACCTATCAATTACGGGGAGAAAAATAATGGGTTATTTTATTTTCATCTTACTACTTTTTTTATTTGTGGCAATCGGACTTGTATTTGCTAAAAGTAAGCTATCCACCAAAACAAAAGTGATTTTAGGCATTTGTATCTTAAGCCTAGCAATCCTTATTGGCGTATATAATCTTTTACAGAATAAACAAACACAGAATCTAGAGCGTTTAAAGACGGCGTTTGTAAGTGAAACTCCACTTATTTGCAACTTTCAAGGCAAACAACTTCGTGTTACCACACAAAGTTTTACCCTAAGTAATGGCACGATGAGCTTCCAAGGCAGGGCAGATTCAAAATACAACCGCATTATTATCCCTCTGCAAGATTGCGATATAGAATCTGAATCCGCAGATTCCAAAACAAACAACGCAGAATCTTAGGATTCTTTTTTCTATGACAAAGCAACCTAGGCAAGATTATGAGATTCTCGTCTCAAGGCTTGATTTAATAGCGTTTATAGAAAAGTTTGCTTCATTTTTCGCACGAGAAAAAAATAAGGATTCACACTTCACTTCTACCTTTCCCATTTTTGCACTTCCGGGCGATAGGCAGTTTTTTAGCTCCCTTTTACAAGAACTAGATTCAGTAGAGTTAAAGCCCCTGCCAAGGCTGCCAAAGCTTGATACTCCCCTTCTCCACCTACAAAAACAAGGCACTTTAAGTTTAAATGAGATTTTTAGCTTTTCGCAGCTTGTGGGGTATTTTATATATCTTAAAAAGCACATTGCTGATTGCTCGCCTCGCACAAAAGCGTGGTGCGATAAGATTCTAATCCCTGAAGTCATTGCCAAGCTCCCCACATTTTTTACCCAAAAAGGCGAGATTACAAAGGGCATTTATCCGTATATTGATGAGCTTTACTCACAAATCAAACAAACAAAAATCCGCATTGATGAATCTCTACAAAAGCTCCTGCATACACAAGCCCTACTGCCCTACCTTGTGGATAAATCCGTGCATTACATCAATCAAAATGAATGCCTTTTGCTTAAAGCTGGATATAATCACAGCATTAAGGGTATGGTGCTAGAGCGTTCTCAAAGCGGCTTTTTCTACCTCTTGCCAGATTCTATACTCACGCTTAAAGAGCGTCAAAACATACTTAAAAATAGCTTGGAAGAAAGCCTATATCTCATCTGCAAGGAGCTTTCAAGCACTCTCACTAAACATCTACCATTTTTAAAATTCCTCAATCACTGCTTTGATATGTTTGATTCTATTCTTGCTCGTTTGAGCTTTGCTAAGGCTTTGAATCTTAGCTTTATTTACGCACTAGATTCTAAAAATCACATCATCTTACACGAGTTTAGCCACCCTGCCTTGCATTCCCCAAAGCCACTTAGCATTGACTTTAGCGGCGATTGCCTAATGATTACAGGGGTAAATGCTGGGGGCAAAACTATGCTTTTAAAATCAATTCTAAGTGCGTGTTTTTTAAGCAAATTTCTTATCCCTCTTAAAATCAATCCCCACCGCTCCAAGATTCCACATTTTAAGCATATTAACGCCATTTTATCCGACCCGCAAAATAGCAAAAATGACATCTCCACTTTTGCCGGCAGAATGTTAGAGTTTTCACAGATTCTAAACACGCCAAATCTTTTGCTCGGCATTGATGAGATTGAGCTAGGCACCGATGCTGATGAAGCGGCAAGTCTATTTAAGGTGCTTTTAGAGCATCTTTTAGAAAACAAGGCTAAGATTTTGCTCACCACTCATCATAAGCACCTAGCCGCCCTTATGGCAAATAATCCGTTAATACAGCTTTGTGCGGCAATGTATGATATACACACGCAAAAACCGCTTTTTGAATTTCTAAATGGCAGTATCGGTAAAAGTTATGCGTTTGAAACAGCACAGCGTTATCATATCCCGCACACACTCATTGCAAAGGCTAAAAGTGTATATGGAGCGGATAAGCAAAGGCTTAATGAGCTGATTGAACGATCAAGCACACTTGAAATCACACTAGAGCAGAAAAATAAGCAGCTAGAACAACGCATTATTGAATATGACAAAAAAATCCTGTCCCTTAAAGAGCAAGAAGAGCGGCAACAAGTGGAGTTTCAAGCCTTGAAACATAGCTTACAAACTCAATATCACAAAGCCACACAAGCACTAAAAGACGCCCTAAAAGCAAAAGAAAGTAAAGAGATTCACAAAGCCTTTAATACCGCCCACGCCATTTTAAAGCCCACGCCCACGGCAAAGCAACCGCATAACAAAACGCAGAATCTCCAAGTGAATGATTATGTCAAATATCAAAATACAAGGGGAAAGATTCTAAGTATCAAAGGTGAAACCTGCCTTGTAGAGCTTGAAAGCGGTATGAAATTGAAAGAAAAAATAGCAAATCTTAAAAAAACACAGCAAAGCCCCAAAAGCTTGAATCTGCAAAAAACAACATTTAAGATTGCACAAAATAAAAGTGTGGGTGTGAGCCTTGACTTACACGGAATGCGAGGGGAGGAAGCCATAGAGAAGCTTGATGAATTTTTAAGCAATGCCCTTATGGCTGGGTATGATGAAGTGCTTGTGTATCACGGCATTGGCACGGGAATCTTAAGTCGGCTTGTTAAAGAATATTTACAACAGCACCCAAAAATCATATCCTTTGATGATGCTCCGGCAAATATGGGCGGCTTTGGTGCTAAAGTAATTAAACTCTAAATAAGGCTATGGAGTTGAAATTATAAAACCTTAAAGCTGTGAGATTCTAGCTCGTACGCCTTTTATCTTAAGGTAAGTGCCTTAAGGCAGGGCTTATATGCCTTAAGCTATAATCCACCCTATTTTGAAGCAAATACAATTAAGCAAAAAGGACAAAAATGGCATTGTTTAAAGTTGAGAATATGCCCACACTGCTAGATGTTAAGCACCACATTCACTTTATCCATCAAACACCCCTTTTGCGGAGAGCTAAGATATTATGGATTCTCTCCATTGTTATTGCGATATGCGGGGCGATTCCAGCTTACGCTCTTTTAAATAATCAAGCTCAAAATGGAATCCTTAACATTTTAAGCATTACTAACACGCTTACAACGCTCTGTATAGCCTTTGCCTTTTTTTATCTCTCTAAACTTTCTTTGCGTAAAAGACTATTTATGCTATATGTGTTTAATTTTGCCACAAGTGCATTTATAACGCTTATTGATTATATCAAGATTCCAAGTCCGGCGTATGAGCTTTGTGTCATTAGTATTGCTGTGATTGTTTGCTATTTAGCGTGGCAGATTGCTAAGGAGCTAAGCTTTATCACAAATGATCATCTTTTCTTTTTTGGTGCAAAAGTTGGATTTGTGGGGTTTTTCCTATCTATCATAAGCACAGCAATGTTTGCCATTAGTGATAATATGCTTGTAGCTGTTATCTCGCTTGGCACACTTGCGGTAATGCTGTGGGGAGCTATATGCTTTCTTATTGGAATCTTTAGATTGCGTCTTATTGTGGCCTATGGCGAAGATTCACAAAATCCACTCAAATAAGGAGAGTTATGCAAGAGCTAAGTATTGATATTTATTTTAAAGATACACTTAAAGATTCCATTGTTGATATGCTGCTTGAAGATGGATATGATGACTTTTTTTATATCCATTGCTCCAAATATGCTTCTAGCTCATTATTACAAAGTGCCGCAGAACAAGTAAGCGGGAGACAGGAATATGGGCTTTTTAGAATGTTTTTAGATGAAGAAAAAGCACAATTTATTGTCAATAAACTGCTTCAAGCCTTTGGCAAAGATGATATGAGAATCTACACGCACTTCACTACACGCGTGTAGATTCTGCATTTTTTAAATTTTAAAATCTACACCGCCTTTTTGCTTTCAATAAAATGCAAGTTTAGAATCTAAATCCCCCTAAAACCTCTTCTTATTCACATCATCTAATATATCTTTAGCTACTCTATCTACTCTTTGACTTATTTCAGCACTAGAGTTAGCTATCTCTACATTTTCTTGTGTTACAGATTCTAAATGAGATATGGCTTCATTGATTTGAGTTACACCTGTTGTTTGTTCTCTTATAGATTCACCCATATCATTAATACTTTGCACTAAGAGATTCGTATTAGCTTCAATCTCACCTAAAGATTTTTGTGTTCTCTCCGCTAGTTTTCTCACTTCATCAGCAACAACAGCAAATCCTCTTCCGTGTTCTCCAGCACGAGCTGCTTCAATAGCAGCATTAAGAGCTAGTAGATTTGTTTGGTCTGCTATATCTCTAATAATGCCTATAACATTTTTAATATCTTCACTTTGCTGTATAACTTCACTTGTCTTGCCACTAACATTTTGCATAGATGAAGTAATCTCTTCTACGGCTTGAGCTGTTTGTTCTAGGCTACTTGCTTGAGAGTTAGTAAGATTTGTAAGATTATTTACTGCTTCTGCTAATGCTTTTGCCTCTTCACTTAGATTTTGAGCAAAGTTAGAGCTTGTATGAAGCATTTTTCTAATCTCTTCTCCTAGAGTATTTGTAACTACTTCTACTCTACCACTTGCATTATTTACTTCTGTGGTGAAGTCTAAGCTTACATAAGATTCAAATACACGATTAATCTCATTTAAATCTTTTCCCACACCTGTCATTAAGAGTTTAAGCAGTTCATTTACAGAATCTCTTAGATTATTAAGCTGTGGATTACTGCCTTTAGATTCTATAAGGCTATCAATATAACCTTGTTTTGCTTTGTCTATGACTTGAAGAGATTGTGCCACAAGGGCTTGGTCGGATTCTAAGCCTTTAGCGATATGCTCAACATTTTGCTCAATACTCTTTGCCATCGCTCCAAATTCGTCTTTATTATGAAGCGGAGTAAGCTTAATTTCTTTGCTTTCACGATTAAGATACTTGAAAAACAACATCATATTATGCTGCAACACACCAATACTCTTTAGCAATGAACGATAAAACATAAACATCAAAGGCACAAAAATAACCACAAAACATACAGAAGCAATGATGAGAGCATTACTCAAAATAGAACGAATAATAGAAAGAATAGATGTTGAGCTATTTTGTGCGTATTGTTCAAAAGTATCAGCATATACACCTGTGGAAATCCAAATATTATCCGTATTTGGAATCATCGCTGCATAGGCAATCTTAGGAGCATTGCCAAGTGTGCCATCAGGCAAAGGTTTCGAAAAGACAAAATGCACAAATTTGCCCTTTGCACTTTGGCTTTTTGCCGTATCAAACAACTCCCGCACATAATACACACCATTGACATCTTTTGCTTCTGCTAGAGATTTACCAAGTAAATCTTTACGCGTAGGGTGAGCCACCGGCACATATTCCTTATAGGTAAAATAATAGCCCGATTTGTCATCTTCAAAACGAAAATCCTCAATAGCCTTGGCGATAACAGCAATTTGTTGCTTTTCATCAAGCCCTTTTATCAAAGCCCCAAGAGATTGTGCCACAGAATCTGTGGAAAGCTTAAGCTTTTGCTCAACTTCCTCTTGTATCAGATCGTGCAGTCGCTCTACACTCTGTTCTGCTATTTCTTTTTCACCAATAAAAACAAGTCCTACAAGCACAGCAAAACTTAAAAATGATCCAAAAATAAGAATAGAAATTTTATATTTAACTGAAAGATATGTAAACATTCTCGTCCTTTATGATTGAATGAGTATTTTTTCGGCGTTGGCAATTATATAAAAAAAAAAAAAACGACATATCCTAAGAAAGTAAAATCAAAGTAAAGAGTAATTTATGTATGACTATCACATATTTGCGTTACAATCCTAGCTATACGCTCCACTTCTTTGAGACTTAAACCCTGATGACAAGGGATAGAAATCTCTGCGAGATAAAACTTTTCAGCATTTTCATATCGCACTTCGCCAAAAAGCCACCTGTATAAGCTAAATTGATAAATAGGCTTATAATGCACCTGCACACCCAAGCCCTGTTCCTGCATAGATTCAAAAATCTGCTCCTTTTTACACCACAAATGCGGATAAAGCAAAATAGGATATAAATGATGTGTGCTTTGTATGCTTTTTGGAATGGCAATTGTCCCAAAATGTGGATTGTTAGCAAAAAAATCATCATAAAATCCTGCGATTTTATGGCGAGATTCTATAAAAGATTCAAGTTTTTTGAGCTGACTTAGCCCAAGGGCAGCTCCTAGCTCACTCAAGCGAAAATTCATACCTGCCAATAAACAATCATAATTCCACAGCGTTCTTTTCTCCACGCCGTGTGAAAGCAAAAGCCTTGCGTAATGGGCCAACTCTTCATCATCAGTTACCAAAGCCCCACCCTCTGCGGTAGTAATAGGCTTTAAAGCGTGAAAGCTAAAAACACTTGCATTTGCCAAAGAGCCAATGGGCTTATTGTGGTAGCTTCCACCAAAAGCGTGGGAGCTATCCGCAAACAACAAAAGATTATGCTCCTTTGCAAGATTCTGCAAGACTTCATATTCCACACTTTTCCCCGCATAATCCACACTCACAATCGCCTTGATATACTCTCTTTTTGGGTGAGCGACCAGAATCTTAGCAAGGGCTTTTTCATCAATGTTGCCATCATCTTTCACATCGCAAAAAATGGGCGTGATACCCCAAACTAACATCATATTCGTCGTAGCCACAAAGCTTATAGGCGTAGTAACAAAATAAATCTCTTGTTGAACATCTGCCTGTCGTAGTGGATTTATCCGTGATTTAGCAATATGGGGGAAATATTTATAGATAAATGCTCCATAGAGCACATAAAGGGCTGAAGTAGCAGAGTTAAAAGCAATGGCGTATTTAGCATTTGCCCTTTGGCACAAAGCAGATTCAAATTCTTTGATAAGTTTGCCTTGTGTAAGGTGCGGAGAATGCAAGGCCAGATTTAAAGCCTTTACATCGCTCTCATCAATAAGTTGTGTGCTATAAGGTATCACTACAAACCAAACTACGCTAAAAGCTCTTGCACACGCTGATTGTTTAATTTATCCGTATCGTGTGAAACACGGAAAAGTGAGTCTAGCTTTCTTAAAAATGAGCCATCTGTCTCTTTTGCATCTTGCTTAGCGACTTTAACACCATCTTTTGCGTTTAGCTTCTCTGCGTCATTATCTGCTTGTTCTTTTAATGTGTCAATGGCATCTTTAATTTCACTTTGCTGCTCTTTTAAAATATCATAAAATTTCTTAGCGTCCGTATCAAGTAGCCCTACTTTTAGCTTTGGTGCGTTAAAAATCACATTGCCACTGCCATCTTTTATGTTTTTAGCAAAAACACTAGTGCCTTCAAAAGTCGCCTTTTTCAATACAGATTCTATATTTTTTTTCAAATCCTGCATTTGAGTGCGAATATCATCTTTCTCACCCTTGTCAAAAGTTTCTTTATCCTCATCTGCAAGTTCGGCAAATTTTTTCACATCAGATTCTATTGTTTTGAGTGATTTTTGTGCGACTTGTAAGCGTCCAATATCGCTGTTGGTGTTTTTAAGATTTTGAGCGAGTTGAGAGTCTTTTATGCCACTTACATCAACACTTTTTGCTTTGTCAGCTTTAGGAGAATCTTTTGGATCTTGGGCTTGTTTTGTCGCTTTTGACCCTTTTGATTTTAGCTCTTCTTGCTTTAATGTTTGGCTTGTGCTTGCGGTGATTTTCATTTTTGCTCCTTCACATATCTCTTAATACGCTATCTCTAAATATCTCTAGCACTCTGCTTTAGTCTATTTCAAGCATATTTTGTTCCAAATATTTTGTATGAATATTTGAAGCGTGGAAATCCTTATTTTTCATCATCTTAATATGGAATGGGATAGTCGTCTTAATACCTTCAATACAAAATTCTTTCAAAGCCCTGTGCATACGGATAATAGCCTTGTCTCTATCCTCACCCCACACAATGAGCTTACCGATCATAGAATCATAATGCATAGGCACGGTGTAGCCACCATAGGCGTGGGTATCAAGCCGCACATTTGCTCCACCCGGAGCCACCCATTTTGTAATCTTGCCCGGACAAGGATAAAACTTTTCAGGATCCTCTGCGGTGATTCTGCACTCAATAGAATGTCCCTTAAAAGTAATAGAATCTTGACTTGGAAGCTTCTGCCCCTCGGCTATGCGTATCATCCATTCTACCAAATCAAGTCCGCTTACCATCTCACTCACTGTGTGTTCAACCTGCAAACGCGTATTCATCTCCATAAAATAGAAATCCTCATAATTCGCATCTAGCAAAAATTCAAATGTCCCAGCCCCTACATATTTAATATATTGTGCGGCTTTTACAGCAGTATCTAGCAGTCTTTGACGCACTTCAGGCTTTAAAACCACAGCGGGAGATTCTTCTATGAGCTTTTGCTGTCGCCTTTGAGCAGAGCAATCACGCTCACCGATATGCAACACATTGCCGTGCTTATCAGCTAGAATCTGCACTTCAATATGTTTGGGATTGCGGATAAATTTCTCCATATAAATCGTGCCATCGCCAAAGGCACTTACTGCTTCAGATTCAGCTGCGAGATAAAGATTTTTAAGCATTTCAGGCTTTTCAACCACACGCATACCGCGTCCGCCACCACCCGCAGCAGCTTTCAAAATCACAGGATAGCCTATCTCATTTGCTATCTTTTCAGCCTCTTTATAGTCTTTTAATGCTCCATCGCTCCCTAAAATTACAGGCACACCTGCTTCTTTCATCACATCTTTTGCCTTAGATTTATCGCTCATAAGCACCATAACTTCAGCACTTGGTCCAATGAACTCTATATTATGATGAGAGCAAATCTCCACAAAATTTTGATTCTCACTCAAAAAGCCATAGCCGGGAAAAATCGCATCAACCTTAAGCAACTCCGCCGCACTCATAATCGCAGGAATATTGAGATAACTTTCACTTGACTTATCCCCGCCTACGCAGATTTTACCATCTGCCACATCAAGGTAATACGCGTCTTTATCGGCTGTTGAATAAATCGCAATAGCCTCTTTACCCATCTCTTGGATTGTTCTAATAGCACGGAGCGTAATCTCGCCACGATTAGCTATGAGAATTTTTTGAATCTTTTTTTGTTTTACACTCATTGCTTTGCCTTAGAGTTTTTCAACTTTAATAAGATTAGTGCTAAACTCCACAGGCTGTCCATCGATCACTTCAATGGAAACAACCTTGCAGTCAAACTCCGCTTCAATCTCATTCATAATTTTCATTGCTTCAATAATCGCAACCGTCTGTCCTTTTTTAATTGTATCACCAACATCAACATAAGGAGCAGCACCCGGGCTTGGAGAGCGGTAAAATGTCCCAACCATTGGAGAGGTAATAAAATGTCCGCTTGTATCTTTTGGTGTGCTAGGTGTCGCAACAGGAGCAGATTCTGCTACTGGAGTTTGAGAGATAGCTGCAACAGGAGCTGGTGCAATGGCTGTAACCGCCCCACTCACACTAGCATTAGCCTTTTGGAGTTTTAGCTCAAAGCCCTCTTGTTTAATACTAAACTTCGCAATATCACTATTGTCAAACAGCTCCATAATCTTTTTGATTTCTTGTAGATTCATCTTGCACCTTTCTTGTCGTGAAATTTAAATCTGCTATAATAACACGATTTTTTTAAAGATACGCAAAATTTTGTAAAAAGTGAGGTGCAAAATGGGTTTAAAGTCTGATTTGTGGATTAAAGAGATGAGTAAAAAGGGTATGATTGAGCCATTTTGCGAAAAGCAAGTGGGGCAAAATATCGTAAGCTATGGGCTATCAAGCTATGGATATGACATTCGCGTGGGTAGTGAATTTATGATTTTTACAAATATCGGTGCGACTTTGGTTGATCCTAAAAGCTTTGATGAACGCAATGTTGTAGAAGTCGATACGAGTGAAAAGGGCTACTGCCTTGTGCCGCCAAACTCTTTTGCCCTTGCACGCACGATAGAATACTTTAGAATGCCACGCAATGTGCTTGCTATCTGTCTTGGCAAAAGCACTTATGCAAGGTGTGGGATAATTGTAAATGTTACGCCTTTTGAGCCAGAATTTGAGGGGCATATCACTATTGAGATTTCAAATACAACGCCACTTCCAGCAAAGATTTATGCCAATGAGGGCATAGCTCAAGTATTATTTTTAGAGGGCGATTCGCCTTGTGAGATAAGCTATAAAGATAAAAAAGGCAAATATCAAGGACAAAAGGGTATTACACTACCTAAAGTTTTAAAATAAATTAAATGCAGATTCTAAAATCGCTTTATATACCCTATGTGATAGCTTTGTGTGCCATTTTCCGCATTACTCACCCAAGCGGTAAGCTGTGAATCTTTGCTCTGTTTGTTTGCCAAAAAGTATGAAAGAGAAAAGCCCAAAATCGCCCCAGCAATGACTTGTGTAGTGGTATGTCGCTCTGCATATACCCTACTTGCTCCAACTGAAGCTCCAATCAAACTTAATGGCACTCCCCACTTCCAGCCATAACGCTTTTGAGCAAATCCAGCCGCCGAAAAAGTAAATGAAGTATGTCCGCTTGGGAATCCATCAAAGCCTCCATTGTTTGGACGCTGTGAGATTCTAGCATTTGATTCATTTGAACGCGATACAATCACAAAGCCTTGCTTGATAGCGTGAGTGGTAAGGAAAGTCGCTCCAGCCCCTATGGCTTGCTCTTTCACACCTTGCATATCATCAATAGCACAGCTATATGCCATCATTGCAAAAGGCAGAATCTGCATTACATCGCCATATATCTTAAATCCACTCTTTTGGGCATACAAGCCCTTTTGCAGTCCTATACACAACATCAAAGTCATCAAATTTTTTTTATACAAAACACACTCCTTCAACTAAAAAAAGTGTGCGATTATATGCTTTTTTCCATAAAAAACAGCAAAAATACACCACCATTTTAGGAATACATTTTGCTTAGTAGCTTACATAATTTTCTTGTAAGGAGTGCAGTATGTTAGATGCAATGCAAAATTCTATTTTAAATAAGCCCGATTCTATCTTGGATAAACGCCCAAACTCTCCATCAGCAGATGTCAATAAGTTGGAGAGCAAGTTTGAAGATATGTTTGCCAAACAGGCTAAAGCCAAGACTCAAAAGGAAGCCAAAGATTCAAGTCAAGCCCAAGCCGTAGATTACAAGAATCCACTTAGCAAAGCCTTGCAAGGCAAAATGAATAAGACAGAGGGTAAAAATACAGCTCAAGCAGATTCAAAAAATGAGCTACTTGATAAGAATCTTTCATCACAACCGCAAAAAACACAAAGCCCAAGCACAAAACCTACAAGTCAAAAAGCTCAAACTCCAAGTGCAGTTCCTGCGTCTTTTGATTTTAAGGACACTGCGAGTGAAGATTCAAAAATCGGTTTGCAAGAAAAAATTGCCAAATCATCTAAAGAAAATAAACCAAAAGAGAGTAATCCCCTTGCAGAAGCCCTAAGCACACCTTTAAACACAGGCTCAACAAGCACAGCAAATAAAATTGCAGAAAGCAAAGATTCTAGCCTAGATTCAAAAGCAACAACTCCGCGTTTAGCCTCTATGCCAATGCCACAAACTAAAATCCCACAAGAAGAAACCCAAGCTCCAAAAACCCTAGCTGATGTGCAAAATCTCGCTCAAGCCAAGGGCTTAAACCCTAGCAAAATGAGCCTAGAAACACAAGGAGTAAATGCTCAATCTCTCGTGCAGGAAGCATTAGAGACACAAGCAAAGCCAAAAAGCATTCCAGCATCGACAAAAGAGAAAATCAACTACGAGTATGAAAATAATGTAGATAGAATCGCCATAGTCCAACGCGGAACCAAAAAGCCAAAAAACATCACAAGCAAAATCTCAAACGAGTATCCAACCAAAAAGGCTAATGATGAGGGCAAAGGCAGTGTATTTTCTCTAAAGGACGCACCCCAGCTGGGATAAACAAGATTTAAAAGAGCAAGATTCAAAGGAGAATATGCTCCAAAAAACCCTTAAGACAAAGGCTACGCCTTTAGTTGCTGGAGCTGAAGTGGGTAAGATTCTTAACTCAAAGCAAGATTCTATTGTAGAACAAGACGGAGAATCTTTACAAGCCCCGCAAGACAAAGGCAAAAAGCTCAAAAAGAATAAGGCGGAAAATGGCGAGATCATAAGCGAAGATTCTAAAAAAACAAAGGGTAAGGCGGTCAAAAACCCACAAAATAAAAATGTAGAAAAGCTAGAATCTAGTCCTACCCAAGCAGAATCTAAACAGATAGCCAATCAAACCAAGCAAACAGAGCAGTTTCAAGCCCAGCTTGTGGATTCAAAAAATGCAGAATTAAAAAGCTTTGAAGAGGCATTGAGACTTGATGAGATACCAAGTATTGAGGAGCTACAAAAGCAGACTCCAAAGTCGCAATCAAACGCTACTCAAAAGCCTAATGCCCTAGCCTCAAGCATAGCCGCTTTAGAATCTGAAGCCTTACAAAATAAATCTAAAAGTGGGGATAAAAAAAATAATGAGAAAAATCCCAAAAAAGACACACAAAGCAAAGGGGCTAAGAATACAGACTCAGAAAGCCTAGTGCAAACGAGTAAGGCACAAAACACACAGCTAGAAGAATCTCAATCGCCCCTTGAGCAAAGCCAGATTCAAGAAGAGGAAAAAAGCTTTGCGGAAATGCTTTTAGCAGGGGGCAAAAAGAAAACCAAAATAAAAGAAACTGAAGCAATGGAAGAAGGCAAGGGCAAAGCTCAATCTAAGCAAAGTGCGGAAGTTTTACACACAAAGGAAAATACTCGCACACAGATTCTCTACCGCTCTGCCTTAGCACGAGAGAGTGTAAGGAATTTCGCTCAAGCCCTGCGTGAAGAGGTGCTAAACTACAAGCCCCCTATCACAAAGCTATCCTTAGAGCTTAACCCGCAGAATCTTGGCACACTAGAGCTTACCATCACTAAAAAGGGCAAGGATTTACATATTCAAGTGGTGTCAAATGCCACAGCGGTTGGGTTATTTTTACAAAATCAAGTGGATTTTAGAAACAATCTCGCACAAGTGGGCTTTGAAAATGTGGATTTAAGCTTTAGCTCAAATGAGAATGGTGGCGGCAATAAGGGGCAAAATGGCGAAAACAGCACCCCACAAGAGCAACAGCAAGAAGGGAACAAAAATAGCTTAGAAGATTCACAAAATGAAATAAATGTAATGCATATTACACTGCCTAAATATGCCTAAAAAGGGAGCTTAATAATGGCGATTGACTTAGCAGAAGTAACAGGAAGTGCGGCAAAAATCGCAAAAGAGAAAGAAAAAGTCCGCAATATTAATGAGCTTGATAATGACGCTTTTATGCGACTTTTCTTAGAACAGCTCAAAAATCAAGACCCAACCGCACCAATGGAGACTGATAAGATTATCACGCAAACTGCCCAGCTCACGCAAGTGGAAATGCAAGAGCAAAATAAAAAGACAATGGTAGAAGTGGCAGAAGCGATGAAAAGCACACAAGAGACAAATAAGGAGCTAAAAGAGTTTCAAGCACAAATGAAAGAATCTTTAGAAGCACTCAATCTCGGTATGCAAGATTCAGCCAAATCAAATGTCACTACCGCACAGCTTAATGCACTAAATACCGTCTCAATGATTGGCAAGGTGGCTGAAACTGATGTCTTTGGCGTGAATGTCCAAAAAGGTAAGGCAGTGAAATTCTCAATCTATTTTGATCAAAAAATTGACACACAAAAGGGCGATCCCACCATTTATATTTTCAATAGCAACAATGAAATGGTCAAAAGCATTTCGCTTAAAGATAAAAATAACCAAAGCGGGTATTTGGAATTTACTTGGGATACGCTAGATAATAACGGCAAACAGGTAGATGATGGCACATATAATATTCGTGCAGAATACAATCTTGATGAAACAAGTAAGCAATATCACACCGCTCGTGTAGGACGCGGAGAGGTGCAAAGCATTATTTTTGATAAAGGCTCACCTATGCTAAGAATGGGCGATATGATTTTGCCCCTTGATAGTGCTATTGAGTTTTACAATAAGGATCACGGGCTATGAATAGCACTCTTATCAACTCTTACAGCGGGATTAAAACGCATCAATTTGGGCTAGATTCTATCTCAAATAATATTGCCAATGTCAATACCATTGGCTATAGAAGGAATATTCCGCAGTTTGAAAGCCTTTTTAGCACAAATATGGATTCTCTTAATGCCGATTCCCCTATTAATAACGATATGAACTATGGTGCGACAAAATCAAGTAATGCCATATCTACGCGTAGTGGAAGCTACAAGGCGAGTGATGGGGAGTTTAATGTAGCCTATGAGGGCAAGGGCTGGTTTGTCGTAGGGGAGCAGAAAAGCGGGAGCTTTGAAATCAAAGATGACGGCTATGAAAAAAAGCAAAAAAACTACTTCACACGCGATGGCTCATTTTTGCGTGATGGAGAGGGCTATATCGTCAATACAAGCGGATATTATATGTATGGTGTGGATTTAGGCAAGATTAAAGATGGAATCTACACTTCAAGCAAAAGTGAAGAGATTGATTTTGCAGCCCTTTCTTCTGGGAAGTTGCAACCTATGCAAGTCCCGCAGAATCTCTACTATCACCCTGTGCTGACTACAAAGCTTGATGTAAGTGCCAATCTTAATAAAAATGAAAACGCCACTTCTGTGTCATCATTTTTCAAAAACAAAGATGGTGAGTTTGATATTGAACGATTTATGGATACGGATATTAACGCCTTTGCCACCGATGATACGCCACTTAATGCCCCAAGCTACAATGAAGTCCGCCTTATCATAGATAAAGATGGCAAAAAAGAGACTTTAAATTTCAAATATGGCAATGGCGGGGCAGAATCTGGGGAATTTCGCACTTTTAATGATTTAAAAAATCTTTTGCGTGAGAAAGTGGGGTTAGATTTAGAAATCAGCAAAGGGGCTGATGGGAAAGTTGGCGAGAAAGTAAGCCTAGAGCTAAAAAATAATTCGTATAAGAATCTCAATTTAGAGCTTGGCGGAAGCCTATTTGAAAAGCTAGGATTCAAAGGAAAAAATGAAAACTTTAATAGCGGTGTGGGGACAAATTTTAACGCTAATAAAGCGTATGAAAAAAATGCTATTGTGCAGTATAAGGGCATCTCATTTATCCGCATAGGCGAACTTGGCAGTAGCGAAGATCCCTTTATAGATAAGGAAAATTGGAAGATTCTAGATAGCAGTGCGTTAAGCCAATGGAGTGATAATACCACCTACCTTGAAGGCGATGTGGTGCAAAGTGATGACAAAATCTATCGCCGTATTAATGCCGCTGGGAATAATCCACTCAATGAGGGGAATTGGGAAGAGCTAGGCAGTGTGGAATCTGCCCTGCCACCAAGCTATACCAAAGGCAGCACCTATCAAGTTGATGATGTGGTGAGTTATGAGGGCAAACTTTATCGCAAAATGGTGGATAGTGGCTCAAGCGATCCTAAGCTTGATAATATCGGTTGGCAGGAGATTAGAGGGGATAGCTTCTTCAGTGAGTTTATCCAAATGCCAAGCTACCAAACCAATGTAGAAATCTATGATGAAAGTGGCAAAAAATTCCTAGTCCAAAGCCATTATTTTATGGTGCAATCGGGCAATCCTGAATCCGAGCCGCCAATCAAGGAAAAATGGGAGGTGCGTTCAGCTGTGTTTGACCAGCACGGGGAGATTATGATAAGCCCCGATTATGTAACGCACAACATAGAATTTGATAGCGATGGGAAGCCAAGTGCCGAGCCTATTGAGCTAAATTTTGGCGATAAGAGCTTGACATATAATATCGCAGGGGCAAAGGATATGCAAAGCTCAAACTTTGTGTATAGAGATTCTGGCATTTTAGGAAAGGATCAAGATGGCAGGGCGGAAGGGCATTTGCGTGATGTAAGGATTGATAAAGATGGCATTATATTCCTTGCGTTTGATAATGGGGCGTATGAGCCTATGGGACGCGTGGGCATTGCGGCATTTGTCAATGATCAGGGCTTAAGGAAAGTAGGCGGGAATCTCTTTGAGATGACAGAAATGGTTGTAAATGGCGATGCAAGCACCATTAGCGGAAAGCCAATTTTAGGTTGGGAGGGGCTAAATCTCAAGTTTGGCTCGGTGCTGTATAAGCATTTGGAGACAAGTAATGTTGATGTGGGAAATGCCTTAACGGAGCTAATTGTTATGCAAAGAGGCTATTCTATGAATGCCAAAGCCTTTACCACAGGCGATGATTTAGTCAAAGAAGCCCTCAATCTTAAACGCTAAGATTCTATATTTTTGTGAATCTTAGAATAAATCTTGCCAAAATTTAAAATGTTTTTTTTTGTATTGTGTGGGCTTTAGATTCTAATTGAAAGGGCAAAAATGAAAAATGCAATACAAAACATAGCAGTTGGAGTTGTAGCAATCTTATCGCTTACCTTGGCACTTAATGGTTGCAATGATGATAAAAAGACAGAACAGCAAAAGTTTCAGCCAGATTCTTACTATGAGAATAAAAGTGTGCAAGAGCTAGAATCTCTATGTGAAAGCAATGACTTCAAAGCGTGTCATAAAGCAGGGGTAAAACCTTTGTTCTCTGCAAAGTAAAAACCAAGCGATTCAGTGCCTGTTATTCTTATTTTCATACCCTCTTTTGCAAAAATATCTGCAAGAATGGCTGAATCTTCTATGAAATCTTTGGCATTAGTTATTTTATCAAGACAGATAAGTTTTATGCCTTTATCTCTCTCACAAATAAGCATATCATAAATATTATCCATCTTATCATTAGTTTCAATTTCATAAAAAGCGCATTTTAAAGAATTTTTATATTCATCGATAATTTGATTCATAATGGTAGTTTTACCTATCCTACGCAATCCATATAACACTACAATTTTGCCATTTTTTTCTTTGTTTGCATTAAAAAAATCTTTGATAATATCTACTGCGTATCGTTTGTTTTTATTAGATTCATTTATGGTTAATGTTTTGTTGAATCATTTATTTTTGTCTTTGGGATTTTGATTGAATCTAATCCGTAGATGGCATAGACTAGCGAGTCGATTTGGGATTGAAGTTTGGCGGTGTTTGCGGTGGAATCTTGCGCTTTTTTGGCTAATCCTCCAAAATCTCAAATAATGCTTTGATAATCTTTGGGTGTAATGTTTTCCCGCTGTGGTGTGGCAAAACCATTCGTTTGGAGTCTTTTTTGTAAATTTTATGGCTTCCTTTTTCAAGGAAACTTCGTTTTGCCTATCCACCACAAAGCCATTTTGTAGTAGCAAAGATTCCGCTTCTTTTGCGGTGAGTTTGGGGAGTTTATCGCCCAAGTGCCACCTCGATAGGCGTTATCATCGCTTCTTTTGCGACAATGTGCCGAATCTCATCTGCCCCCAAACTCTCCAAATATAGCTCGATGGCTTCTTTGATATTTGTCCTAGCTTCCTCGAAACTTGCCCCCTCGCTTACGCAACCTTTTAGCTCTGGCACAAAAGCAAAGTAGCCGTTTTCGTCCTTTTCTATCACTGCGTTTATTAGCATAGCTGTCCTTTTTTGCGAAAATTTTGCGAATTGTAGCATATTATTAGTTTTCAATGATTTGGATTTCGTGCGAATCTAAGTCGTAGAGTTTATAGACTAAATCATTGATTTGAGATTCTAAGTCATTTATTATCTTGTCATTTTGAAGCTTTTTTCTCTTGTCATATTGAGCCATAGGCGAAATATCTCTTTTAGATTCTATGTTTTTAGATACTTCGCTATGCTCAGTATGACAATCTTTGCCTTGCGCTTTGGATTCAAGGATTTTATCCACTAGATTCACAATTTTATCGGCGATTTTTTGATTTTTGGCATTTATTTTTGGGATAGGGAGTTGCTTTTGGTGCTCGGGGTAGAAATGCAATCCATCGTGCAGTAGTTCTTTTACATAAAATTTAATCAAACTTGAATTTAACACGCCTTGCAAAAATTTTAAATCATACTTCATAGAAGTTGTGATTTTTTCTTTTGTGATTTGCTTTTTGGGGCTTGGGTGATTTGCATTTTGCATATCTTTCCATAACACAGAGCAACACATTGAATGATTGCAAAATCTACCCTTATCATCATATACAAAATTTATCAATTTAATATCTCCCAACATAGCACCTGCCATTAGCTTGGTAGCACTAAAAAGTTCCTCAAACATAGCATTTATAGATTTTATCTTTTTGATAATCCAAAAAATCGTGCGAATGAATGGTGTATCTAGTTAAATAATTATCCTTTGCTTCTATATAGGGTTTTGCATTGCCTTGTGGTGTAGAATGCACTAAATCTTTTTTGGTTAGATTTGGATTTTTTGCATTACCACACGGACGGCAACCATAGCTCACAAAACATATATAGTTAAGCGGTAAAGAATGGCTAGAAATTTTTTGTAATAATGCTAATTTTTCATTGTTAAGTGTAAGTCTAAAATTGTAAAATTCTAAATCTTTAAAAATATCTTGATTTAATCTATCAAATCCTATATTTTCAAAGCCCCTCCATTGTTTTTTTGAAATTATATTTTTGATTAAAATCTCATTATTTTGTGTCTCACATTTTTGCAATAACAAAACGCAAGTATCTACGGTAGCATTATCAAATACATTGATATTAAAATTTACAATGCTATGAATTGTATTTTGCAAAAATAATTCACGCAATTTTAGTCCATACTCTTGCGACAAAAATTTATTAGAAGTTATGTAAGTGATTATGCCATTTTGTTTGAGTAGCTTTAATCCTATCTCATAAAAAAACACATAAATATCAGTTTTTTTGTGCGCAGTTTTAAAAATATGTCTATTGTCTTTTATTGCTTGTGGCATATTTTCTGATGAAATATACGGCGGATTTCCTATCACAATATCAAAAGATTCCACGCCAAACATATACGCACTATCAAAAAATTGTGCTATATCGTTAGGATTAAATGGATTCCATTTAGTGAGTGGCGTCTCGCCTTGTGCTTCAAAAAATAAATCTTTTGCGATTTTGTCTATCGTGGCTTTGTATTTTGATTGTAGGGCGATTTTGTCGTGGCTAGTAAATGTTTCTGCGCGTATTTGTTGTAATTCTATCAAGCCTTTTTCATAAATATCACTGCCAAGTTGTCTGCCACGCGAATCTTGCAATGAAGTCTGCAAAGGCAAAAGTGCATTGGCGGATATAAACTTAAACTCCAAATTTGGCAGGGGCTTAATATCGCTAGGATTTTCATCGATGATAAGGGAGAGAAAGCAACGCAAACGCGCGATTTCGGTAGCCATAGGCTGAATATCTATGCCATAAATGCAATTTTGCAAAATCTCTAATTTGCGCGTATAAAGGGGGCGTGTGTCGCCTAAATCGCTTTGAATGCGGATAATCTCATTCAAAATCCCCATAGGAAATGCGCCCGAACCACAAGCAGGGTCTAGGATTTTTAGGGTGCTTAGCTCTTGTAAGATTAAGGTGGAATCTTTGGAATTTACCCACCCCCTAGCCCCCTCCGCAAGGGAGGGGGAAGATTCGGAGTTGCCACACGCAAGGGAGGGGGAATCAAATTCAAGTCCCCTCCCTTGCGGAGGGGATTTAGGGGTGGGTATGTTACCAAACACAAGAGATTCTAAAAATTGTGAATCAACCTTGCCTTTTAGTTTGGTTTGCAAATGCAATAAAATCGCACTTTTCACCATATAGCGCACGATTTCGCGTGGCGTGTAGTAGCTCCCTGTGGCTTTGCGGAGGGTGTTTTTATCTAGCTTTTCTAATTTATTATCCGTAAAAAGTTGAGATAAAAGGCTCTCAAAAATCTGCCCCAAAAGCTCGGGGTCTAGGGCGACTTCCACCGCACTCTCATCTGCCTCATCTATAGTGAAATGATAGCGATTAAGTGTGGCAAAAAGTTCACTAAAAAGGTCGTTTGAAATATGTAGTGAATTGATATGCGCATTTGGATTTTGCAAATCAAAAAAGTCATTGTCCTGTGGGCTAAATAATCCACCATTTAGGTAAGGAATCGCGTGTAAAAGGCTAATGATTTGCTCGGGCAAAAATCCATAATTTCTAGATTCGCGAGGTGTGTTTAGCGTGGTAAAAAAGAGTGGCTCTAACACTTCGTGGTAGTAATTTTGGCTTAAATGTGTATCCCAAATCGCAGAATCTACAATGCTCTTTTTCTCCAAAAATTTACAAAATAAAATGCGTGAAAATAGGCGCAGGACAAAATCACGCTTGGTTTGCTCATCGCTTGTGTTTGGTAATGTGATGGATTCTACAAAG
Source organism: Helicobacter cinaedi PAGU611 (assembly GCF_000284635.1). Taxonomy (NCBI): domain Bacteria; kingdom Pseudomonadati; phylum Campylobacterota; class Epsilonproteobacteria; order Campylobacterales; family Helicobacteraceae; genus Helicobacter; species Helicobacter cinaedi. Next base: position 1,534,522 of record NC_017761.1, read on the forward strand.
TGTGCAAAATGAGCGAAAATTTCGGTGTAGAATGCTTTATTTAGACTTGAAATGCTTAACGCCTCCAAAATCTCGCTGTAATAAATATCTACTTCTTTTGGTTTGATTTTGGCGATTTGGTCTAAATTTTTGCAGTGAGCGTGGCTTGGGTTGGCTAAATTTATGTCTTTTATAAGTGTGATTTTTTCTAAAACATCTTTTGTGCTTGTGATTTTATTGTCTCGGCGCGTGGCAAAGGCGATAGATAAATGCGTGGAGCTTACAAAAAAGATAATGTTATAACTTGTGATTGCTTTATTTATCTCATAGGTGGCGTGTATCAAATCCGCCCTTTTGTGTGAATGTGTGGAAACAAGGCTAAATGCTAGATTGCTATGTCCGCTTTTAGAGCTTTCTAATTTATCATCGTTTTTTGCATTAGAATAAAAAATAATCGCATTTGCAAAATCAAAAATTTCATTTGGCAGATTCGCTATATTCTCGTTGCTTGCTTCGTCTTTGTGTATTGAAAATAACAAATCTAATAAATCTTTAAATGATTTGCTTTGGGATTGGAGATTGTGTAGGGTGATTTTAATTTTATCGTGCATTGCTTTGTCCTTGTAATATGGTAAAGTTTGGGTTTATAAGTAGCCACACTATTAGCTTAAATGGCTTTGGTTTTGGCGTTTTAGGGAAAAGTCCGCCATCTCGCAAAGCATTTTGAGAAATTTGCTTTTGCGTTGAATCAATTTGGGCATTTAGTTGATTAGTCAAATTGGCAAAAATGTGCTTTAACACGCTAATGTCTCTGTAATCTTTGGTGAGCGATTCAAGGTGCGTGAAGTCCTCTTGGGGCTTTTGGGTGATATTTTTTAGTGTGATGATTTTGGATAGATTGGCGTATTTGTCATTTTCGCTCACGCTTGGGAGCAATGTAGCGCGTGAAATATCATAAATGCACGGATAAAGCGCGGATTTATCGCGTGAATCTATGTCGGCTAAAAGGGCAAAAAGGAGATTTTGAGATACTTCGCTATGATTAGTATGACAAATTCTTGCAATAGAAAAAATGCCATCTAACAAATTGCTAGGCGGTGGCGCGGTAAAATCAAAGAGATTTGAGAGATTGACAAAGGCGTTGCTTTCTGGCTCTAATGCGATAAATTCGCTCTCCATTGCTTTTAGTTGCTTTTGTCGCAATTCTTTGTGTGCGCTGTATTTTTCTTGTTGTGGGGAAAATGGATTTTCTAGCGCGGTGGCGGTGTTTGCTGCTTCTAGCTTGTAGCGCAATTTTGCCTCTAAATCGATATATTTTTCTAACTCCATAGGGAAAAAATGCCGAATGCGATTTAGCTTGTGCTTTGAGCCGATACGCCAAATGCGCCCGATTCGCTGAATGGCACGCACGGGATTAAAGGCAATGTCCCAATTTAGCAGATTCGCACAATCTTGCAGATTTTGCCCCTCGCTTAGACAATCTGTGGCGACTAAAATGTCGATTTCGCGCTCATTTTCGCCTAGCTTGTGGTGCAAGGATTTTGGCGAAAATCGCTTTTTAAAATCGCTAAAATCTTTTGTGCTTGTGTTGCCTGTGATAGATTCTATGACAAACTCGCTAAATGTCGCTTGTAATGCGGATTTTAACGCCTCTGCTGTGATGATACTCTCTGTAAAAATGATAAGTTTTTCGCGCTTTATGTCGCAAGAATCTATGAGATTTTTTAGGGCTAAAAATTTCTCGCTTTTGGGAAAATCACGCTTTGAATTGTATGAATCTAACTTTGATTTTATGTGCTGTAATTTATCCAAATCGCTTTTTATGTCGCTATAAAATTCATCGCTTAAATCGCTAGTGTAGTTTGAATCTCTAATGCTTTGCAATCGCTGTGGAAATGCGCTAGATTCATCAAAATCATCGCTAGATTCGCTAAAATTGCCACTCAAAAATCTCGTGTGGTAGCGAATGATTTTATCCAAAATGCTACTAAACGCATCGACACTAGATTCTAATGCTTTGATAAGCGACATACATAAAAATCCGCGTGGCGTGGAGTAATCGCCCAAATTTGCAAGTTTGTCGCTTTTTAACAACTCGATAATTTCACGGGGCAAATACCGCTCACTATAAGGGTCATAAATGCAAAACGATAAGCTATTTTTACTTGGATTTACGCCCAAAATTTCTAGCAGTGAATCTATGCTAAAATCTATGTGTGCGGGGATTGATGAGCGTGGCTCTGAAGTTATATCCTTTGTAGGCAGGGATTTGCCTTGCGCTTTTAGAAAACTCTCTATTTCTTGTGCGGAGCGCGAAAAGATAAGATTGCAAAGTTTGTAATAATCAGGTGGCAGAATAATCTCGCTAGATTGACTAGAATCTTGCGCATTTTTGGTGGTTTTGTTTGCTTGCTCACATATTTTTATTGGGTCTAAATCCTTTTTGTTTATGGTGATATAGGATTTATTTAGGCTAAGCTGACGGGCTAAATCTAAGTAGCTATTGTTTATCGGCGTGGCAGAGAGTAGCAAGATATGGGATTTTTCACCTAATCTCTCTTTGAATCTGCGATATGTGGCGTTGTCATTGCGAAAACTATGCGATTCATCGATAATCACTAAATCCGCATTTTGCAAAAACCCGCTTTTTTTGTCTTTGTGTATCGCTTCATCGTAGCTATAAAATGTAATATTTTGATTTTGGATAAAAACATCTTGCGAATCGTATTTATAACTCTCCCATTGTGCTTTTAGCTTGGCTGGAGAAATAATTGCGATTCGCTTATAGAGCGTGGCAAGGGCTAATGCGCTCAAAGTCTTGCCACTGCCTACGGGGTCTGCAAGCAAGGCTACGCCATAAGTTTTTAGCCGTTTTAGGCATTCTTGTGTGGCACTTTTTTGGAAATCATAGAGTTCGTAAGCTTTCGCACCTAGCTCTAAATCGCGCATTTCATTTGCGGATAAATCCTGCGTCTCATCTTTGAAATACGTCGTGATTTTATCGATAATGTCTTTTGGGCTGTGATAAAAATAGCTTGTATTAAGCAAATTTAGCACTTCTTGCGTAGAATCTATGCAGGTATTTAAGAGATTATCAAAGTAGATTTTGCACTCTTTTGTTGTTTCTTTGGAATCACAGAGTAAATTTAGCTCTTTGTTTGAGCTATCACCATAAAGCCCCAAACCACTTGCGGTTAGATTTGAGCTGCCGATGATGGCGTTTTGCTCGATTTTAGGATTGGCATAATCGTGGAGAAAATACATTTTTGAGTGGATAAGCGTGGAGCGTGGCGAAGTGTAAATTTTGGTATTTGCGTGGTGGGCGATAAAATCATAGGCGATTTTAGTCGCAGAAATCTCATCTAACTGATTTTGGATAATGTCTAGCTCATAGTTTGCTAGCCCATCGCTGTGGCGCAAATAAAAGGCAATGCTAGAATCATTTGTGCTAGGCGAATCTTTGCCTAAAATTATCGTAAGTGAGTTTAGCTTGTGGTGCAATCGCGCTATTTCTTGCAATGCTTTGGCATTGAAAAATCCGCTAATCACGCACAAATCGACTTTTGCATTATACGAATCTATGAGATTTGATAGGCGATTTATGAGGGTGTTTGGAGGCTCGTTTGTGATGAGTTGGGAGGTCATAATATTTCTTTTAAAGTGATGAGTTCATCATAACTTCAGGTCTATCAAGCACTTTTTCCATTTCTTGCATTGCTATTCTAGCTTCGATTCTCTCGCTTATGAGGTCTTTTAAAGTCAAACGCCCATCAGATTTCACATAATATTCATAGATGCCATCAATACTATCATTAAATAAAGCAATCTTATCCTTTGGTATAGCTTCAATGAATAGTTTTTTACCTACCATTTCGCTAAAAATCGAATGTGTCTCAAAATAATATTCTACATCAACACCATTTTCCATTCCCAAATATTTAACTCTCAAATAATCAGCAGCTTCTTTTGATATTTCAAAGTCGTGTTGTGCTGCATTTATTGAGCCATAAAACTCCATATATAAGCAATCTTCAGGATGATTTAATTCGCCGCGATGATATGCCTTTAAGGCTTCAATATCTTTTTGCACATATAGTGGCAGAGCTCTTTCATTGAGTTGCATTGTATTTTCTCCTATAATTTGTATATTTATACCACAATATCGCTTAAAAATTAAACTAATTGTGTGGATTTTTAGATTCATCTACTAGGTCTGCGTAGTTTATCAATATCTATTTCATCATTCTTTTCAAAAATATTGTTTGGCAAAGGTTTCAATGATAGATTCCTATTAAATATTAGCTTTTCAAAAAAAACTTTATATATAACTAACATCAAAACCAATGTGATTGAAATCTTACGTAATCGTATCATAAGAATTTAGCACAAGTGCATTTCTAAAATATTTAGAGTTTTCTTTGAAAATATCATTATTTGCTTGTTTAAGATTCATACTTTATAGCATCATTATTGTAAATACTGCTGTTGTGCGTGTATTGCCCTCTACAAATGGGTGTGTTTGCCAAATATCAGTTACAAATTCACTGATACACTCAATCAAATCATTGCGATTTGGTTTAGGATTTTGCTTTATGTAGTCTTTGTAATCCATAAACGATGATTTTAGATTTTCTGTAATGTGTTCGCTTAATGAATATCTTACACTATCTCCGCATAATATAGGTTCTTTTTTGCTAATATTATATGTCCTAAATTTACCGACATATTTGTCTAAATCGTGTGTAAAGATTCCTTTAAAAAGTTTTCTTAGGACACAATCAGTTAAGCTATTTGAAAAATCGTGTAATGGTGGCTATGGAATGGGCTGTATCTATTTGGGAGATGCCTATGAAAATGGCAAAGTGTAGAGCAGAATACACAAAAAACCATAGATCTTTATAATAAAGCCATAGAGCTTGGTGAAAGTGAAGGGTATTATTGGCTTGGATACTTATATACAAGGGGCAAATTAGTAAAGCAAGACTATGTCAAAGCATTTGAATACTATCAACAAGGCTGTGAGCAAGAAGACAATATTTCGTGTTTGCAAATGGGTTATGCTTATTGTGATGGAGAAGGTGTGCGTCAAGACTTTGCAAAGGCAAAAGAGCTTTATGGTAAAGCTTGTGATTTAGGTAATCAGTTTGGCTGTGATGATTACAAAAAACTGCAACAAAAGGGCTATTAGAATCTAGCTTTGCGTAAGCGTGTGAAAGTGTGAAAGCGTAGATTCTAGCTTACATTTTGCTTGTGGTAGAGCTACTCCGCAAGTTGTGGCAGTCTATCCGCACTCAAATCTTTGCTTGGCAAAAAGGGGCTTACAAAACGCTTTTTCTGTTGTTTGTTTTAATGCTCCCACTGCTTGTAGCTCCCAAGCTGACGCAATCCCTCATACAGAGCTGCACCCACACTTGTGGCGAGATTCACACTTCTAATGCCTTTTACCATAGGTAGCCTATACGCCCTAGCAGATTCTGCCAAGCTAGAATCTAGTCCCCTATCCTCTCGCCCAAAATACAAAAATCCCCCTTGTGAAAAATCCGCCTGATAATACAGCTTTTTTGCCTTTGTGCTAAAGAAAAAATGTCGCTCATTTATGGGGTGCTTCTCCCAAAACTCCTTTAGATTCTGCCATTCATACACTTGCAGATTCTGCCAATAATCAAGCCCTGCGCGTTTAAGCTCCTTTTGCTCCACGCTAAAGCCTAAGGGGTGGATTAAATGCAAAATAGAATCTGTGGCTACGCATAGCCGCCCAATATTACCCGTATTTTGTGGAATCTGCGGCTCAACAAGCACGATATGAAAAGTATCCATTCTCTTAACCTTTTAAACAATCATTCAAAACAAAAGCCACACTTTAACACACTAAGCATAATAAAAACACCCAAATACATTGCCTTTAAGCTATCTGTGTGCGATTTTAGATACAATCGCAGAGCTTTTTAGCATATTTTTCATTCTAGGAGGGCTTTTATGGATTTTCTCACAAATCTTAATGAAGGTTGGCAGTTTGGCATTCAGCTCTTTGTCGTGCTTGTGTGTCTTTTTTATGGGGCAAGAAAGGGCGGTATTGCTCTTGGGGTTTTAGGTGGGATTGGGCTTTTAGTCCTTGCTTTTGGATTCAATGTCGCTCCGGGCAAACCTGCGGTTTCTGTAATGCTTACAATCTTGGCTGTTGTTGTGGCAAGTGCAACACTTCAGGCAAGTGGGGGGCTAGATGTAATGCTACAAATTGCAGAGCGTGTGCTAAGAAAAAATCCAAAATTTTTGACGATTTTAGCACCTTTTGTTACTTGCTTCCTTACAATTCTATGCGGGACAGGACATGTTGTTTATACAATGATGCCAATTATATATGACATTGCGATTAAAAACAATATCCGCCCAGAGCGTCCTATGGCAGCAGCTTCAATCAGCTCACAGATGGGTATTATCGCTTCGCCTGTGTCTGTTGCGGTGGTGAGCCTTACAGCATTGCTCTTAGAAGCAGATCATAAACTCGCAGGATTTGATGGCTATATCAACCTGCTGCAAATCACTATTCCTAGCACACTTTTTGGTGTTTTGTGTATTGGAATCTTCTCGTGGTTTAGGGGCAAAGATTTAGATAAAGATGAAGTTTTCCAAGAGAAAATCAAAGATCCAGAGTTTAAAAAATATGTCTATGGAGATTCTAAAACACTTCTAGGTGTTAAGCTTCCTTTCAAAGATTGGTTTGCTATGTGGATTTTCCTAGGTGCAATCGTTGTTGTAGCTGTGCTTGGAGCATTCCCCGAGTTGCGTCCGCAATTTGAAGTAAAAGGTGCGATGAAGCCTATGGGTATGGTAGATGTGATTCAAGTATTTATGCTTTTGGCTGGTTCTGCATTGCTCATTTTTACAAATGTAGATGCAGGTAAGATTGGTAAGAATGAGATTTTCAGATCAGGTATGATAGCCCTTGTGGCGGTGTTTGGAATCTCGTGGATGGCAGATACAATGTTTGCGGTGCATACGCCTATGATGAAAGAAGCTTTGGGCGATATTGTGAAAGCACAGCCTTGGACTTATGCGATTATGCTACTTTTAATTTCAAAATTTGTAAATTCTCAAGCAGCGGCTATTGCGGCATTTGTGCCTTTAGCTCTTGGTATTGGCGTAGAACCCGGAATTATCATAGCATTTGCAGCAGCGTGCTATGGCTATTACATTTTGCCAACTTACCCAAGCGACTTGGCAACAATTCAGTTTGACAGAAGTGGCACAACACATATTGGACGATTTGTTATCAACCACAGCTTCATCTTGCCGGGCTTAATCGGTGTATTTAGCTCGTGTGTAGCTGGATATGCTTTAGCAAAAATTGCAGGGTATATTTAATAAGTGCGTAATAGAATCTCGCTTTTGAGATTCTATTACTTAATAAAGGATTATTATGGCGTATCTTCTACTCACTGGTGCGAGTGGCTACATCGGCTCACATACTGCTTATGCGTTTTTAAAAAATACAGATTACAACCTTGTCATTGTTGATGATTTAAGCACAGGTTTTATAGAGAATATTACCTATTTACAGGAATGTTTTAGAGATAGGCTCACTTTCATTCAAAGCAATATTAATGACTTACAGGCAATGCGAACTCTACTTCTTAAATATCAGTTTGAAGCTATCATTCATTTTGCCGCATCGCTGATTGTGGGTGAATCTGTGCTTAAGCCATTACAATACTATATAAACAACACAATCAACACAACAAATCTTATCAATCTTTGTGTGGAATGCAATGTCAATAACTTTATCTTTAGCTCCACAGCTGCTGTGTATGGGGAGCCAGATGTATCGCTTATCCCCATTGATGAAGATGCCCCGCTTTTACCCATTAATCCCTATGGGGCTTCAAAGATGATGAGTGAGCGGGTTTTAAGCGATACTGCAAAAGTGATTGAAAATTTTAACTATGTGGCGTTGCGGTATTTTAATGTCGCTGGGGCGAGTATGGATAACACGCAAGAGCTGCTCTCACAACACAAGGGCTTAGGGCAAAGAAGCAAAAATGCTACACATCTTATCAAAGTCGCGTGTGAATGTGCGTGTGGGAAGCGGGAGAGTATGGGGATTTTTGGCACGGATTATCCTACAAAAGATGGCACTTGCATTCGCGATTATATCCATATTGATGACTTGGCAAATGCTCATCTTGAAGCGTTAAAATATTTGCAACAGACAGAGCAATCAAATGTCTTTAATGTCGGCTACTCTCAAGGGTATAGCGTTAAGGAAGTTATAGAGATTGTCAAAGAAGTGAGTGGGGTGGATTTTAAAGTCATTGCAGAATCTAGGCGAGAGGGCGACCCCATTGAGCTTAGTGCGAAAAATGAAAAGATTCTCTCCCTCACACATTGGCGACCAAAATATAATGATTTAAAAGGTATCATCACAAGTGCGTATCAGTGGGAAAAGGCATTGTCCTAATCCCACTTTGTAAAAAAGCAGATTCTAAAAATAAAATCTGCTTACTTCTCCTAGCTAGTTTAGCTCCTACAACGCAAATAAATCACTAAATTCATTAAACGCCATAGATTCTAGCTTGGCTTGATTTTCACACACTGCCTTAATCTGCTCGCATTTTTTAGGGCTAAGTTTTAGGGCGATATTGCGTTCAAATTTGCTCACTAATACAGGGATACCCTCACTTCTTCGGCGTTTATGCCCAATAGGATACTCCACTTCCACCTTTTTACTCTTGCTACCATCTTTGTAGAAAATCTGCACCGCATTAGCGATTGATCGTTTATCCGCCTCCAAATACTCACGCGTATAGCGACCATCGACTTCTACTACCATTTTATTACGCAAGGCGTCAATGCGTTCATCACTCGCCACAGAATCTTCATAATCTTCTGCGGTCAATCGTCCAAACACAAGCGGCACAGCCACCATATACTGAATGCAGTGATCCCTATCAGCAGGGTTTGCAAGCTCGCCGACTTTGTTGATGATTCTATGTCCAGATTCTTGCGTGGTAATCACAATTTTTTCAATAGAATCTAATTTGTCTTTTACTTCATTATGCAGTTTCAACGCACATTCTACGGCAGTTTGCGCGTGGAACTCCGCTGGGAAGCTGATTTTAAACAGCACATTTTCCATTACATAGCTGCCAAATTCTTGCGGGATAGTGAGCTTTTTACCTTTCATTTTCACATCTTCAAATCCCCAGAATTCCGCACTTAACGCACTTGGATAGCCCATTTCTCCACTTATTGCTTTCAAGGCTAGATTTACACCCCTTGAGCTTGCATCCCCTGCTGCCCAGCTTTTGCGTGAGCCTGTATTTGGTGCGTGGCGATATGTCCGCAACGCCCCGCCATCAATGAAAGCGTGGCTTACTGCGTTTCGCACTTCTTCAAAGCTCCCACCAAGCATAGCACACGCCACCGCAGTAGAAGCGATTCTAACAAGCAGCACGTGGTCTAGCCCTACTTTGTTAAAGCAGTTTTCTAACGCTAGCACTCCTTGAATCTCGTGAGCTTTAATCATCGCACTTAGCACATCTTTGACTTTTAAAGGCTCTTTACCTTCAGCAATATTTTTGCGGCTTAGATAGTCAGCTACTGCCCAAATCGCCCCTAGATTATCGCTTGGGTGTCCCCATTCAGCTGCTAACCAAGTGTCATTAAAATCAAGCCACCTAACCATAGCCCCCACATTAAACGCCGCTCGCTCTGGTTCTAGCTGATAGCTAGTCCCCGGGATCTTTGCTCCTAAAGGGCGAAACTCTGCCCCTTCTACAACAGGTCCTAAAAGCTTGGTGCAAGCTGGAAAGTTTAATGCCAAAAGTCCGCAACCTATGGTATCCATAAGGCAGTATCTCGCCGTCTCATAAGCTAAGGGAGAGTTAATCTTATACTCCAACGCATAACGCGCAATTTTTGTTAGCAACTCATCAAACTCCGGTCGTTTGGTATCCAATGTTCCCATATCGGCACTCATTGTGTTCTCCTTGTAGTAAAATAGAAAATTCACCCTTGTCTATCCATTTATAAGATATAAGGATTTTTAAAGTGGATTGCTATTCTTAAGAACTTCCACCTTAAAAATCCCTAAAACTCACAAAATAACAAGCAATGGCTAGAGTTTGTGTTTTTATAAAATTCTAGAATCTAGATTCTAGATTCACCGCCATTGATAGTCTGCTTAAAGGGCTATGCAATAAGATAAACCGCTCTCTAAGCAGTGAGATTCAAACCGCCCTAAGCGGCGAGATTTTTGAGCTAAAAAGCTAACGCGCCCACACGCATCTCAAGCGTTAAAGATTTTGCGATGATTTTGTGGGTTGTCAAGGCGTGGGCGAAGGGATTTACCTTGAGTGGTAATGAGCAAGCCCACGCCACAGACTCCCACAAAAGCACGCAAAAGATTAACGCTCACTTAGTGGCACAAACACTTTATTCTCCGGTCCTATATATTGCGAACTAGGTCTAATTAACTTATTATTCCCCCTTTGCTCAAAGATATGTGCTAGCCACCCTGCCGTGCGTGAAAAGATAAAAATCGGCGTGAAATACGGCGTAGGGATTCCCATAAAATGATATGTGCTTGCACTATAAAAATCAAGATTAGGGAAAAGCTTCTTTTGCTCCCACATTACCTTTTCTATGGCTTCACTTATGGGGTATAGCCCCTTTGTGTCTTTCACATCATCACTCAATCTTTTACTCCACGCCTTAATCACCACATTTCGCGGGTCTTTCTCCACATATACGCGATGTCCAAAGCCCATAATCTTATCTTTTCTAGCAAGTTTATCTAAGATTCCCTGCGTTGCCTGCTCTGGCGTTTTAAACTCCTCTATCAAATCCATCGCCGCTTCATTCGCACCGCCGTGTAGTGGTCCCCTTAACGCCCCAATCGCCCCTGTGATTCCCGCATACACATCAGACATTGTCGCAGTAATCACCCTTGCGGTAAATGTAGAAGCGTTAAACTCGTGTTCTGCATAGAGAATGAGACTAGCGTGCATAGCCTTTACCCATAGCTCTTTTGGCTCTTTTTGGTGCAAGGATTCTAGAAAATACCCAGCGATAGAATCTTGGCTAGATTCTGTGCTTATTTCTTTACCGCTTGTGTGATAATGATGCCAGAAAGTCAGCACACTTGGGAAAATCCCTAAAAGCCTTGTGCCAATTCTTTGCTGATTTGGAAAAGATGCTTTAAATACATCATATTCTTCTCTCTCCAAACAACCAAGCGTAGAACAAGCTGTCCGCATAATATCCATAGGGTGTGCATCTTTTGGCAAAAGTTTTAGCACTTCTTTTAGCTCTTTTGGTAAGCTCCTAGCAGCGATTAGCTCTTTTTTAAAAGATTCTAGCTCTGCCTTATTTGGTAGTTTTTCTTTTAATAGCAAATATGCCACTTCCTCAAACTCACAATGCTCGGCTAAATCATAAATATCATATCCTCTGTAATTTAGCCCGTGTCCTGTGCCACAAGTGCAAATCGCGGATTCTCCCGCACTTATCCCTGCTAGTCCGCCGACTTTTTTTGCTACTTTTTCCGTTGGTGCTGCCATTGTTGCTCCTTTCTATTAAAGTATCTTTTGTAGATTATTTTTTGCTTTTAAAAAGCGCATCTAGCTTTTGCTCATACTCGTGGTAGCCAAGCATTTCATAGAGTTCATCTCGTGTTTGCATAGAATCTATGCTATTTTTCTGTGAGCCATTGTTGATAATATCTCTAAACACCGCTAAAGCCGCCTTATTCATAGCCCTTGCTGCTGAGAGTGGGTAAAGCACCATAGAGATGCCCACATTTGCTAACTCATCACGCGTGAAATAAGGCGTTTTGCCAAACTCTGTGATATTTGCAAGAACTGGCACTTTTATCACTTCAGTAAATTGCTTATACTCTTCTAGCGTATGGATTGCTTCAGCAAAGATCATATCCGCCCCTGCTTCCACATAGGCTAACGCCCTATCAATTGCGGCTTGTTGCCCCTCACTTGCGTGCGCATCAGTCCTTGCCATTACCACAAAGCTAGAATCTAGCTTTGCATCCATTGCCGCTTTTATCCTATCACACATCTCTTCTTTGCTGACAAGCTCTTTATTTGGGCGGTGTCCGCAGCGTTTTTGTGCGACTTGATCTTCTATGTGGCAGCCTGCTGCTCCACTTCGCGTTAAGTCTTTAATCGTCCTAGCGATATTAAACGCCCCACCCCAGCCAGTGTCCGCATCTACAAGCAAGGGCAAATCACTCACTGCCGTGATTCTACGCACATCAATACACACATCTTCTAATGAGCTAATGCCAAGATCAGGCACCCCTAAGCTCATCGCCGCTAATGCTCCGCCACTTAGATACAAAGCCTTTGCACCGCTTTTTTGTGCTTGTATAGCAGAGTAGGCGTTAATCACGCCTATGATTTGCAAAGGATTATTTTCCTTTAATGCTTCTCTAAATTTCTGTCCTGCTGTTTTCATTTTGCCTCCTTTATGGTTTTAGATTTTGGGTAGCCAAGATTTGCCAATGCTTTCTCAATCTCTGGTAGCACACTAGAATCTTCAATCGTGCTAGGCATTTTCCATTCATTACCATCGGCAATATCACGCATTGTGCCGCACAGGATTTTACCACTTCTAGTTTTTGGCAGTCGTGCTACCACTGCTACAATATGCAGTGAAGCCACCGCACCAATCTCTTCTCGCACAAGCTGCACAATGCCTTCGCACAAGCTTTGCGTATCTCTCTCTAGCCCATCTTTTAGCACGACAAAGGCAAGTGGAATTTCGCCCTTTAGCTCATCATTTACACCAATTACCGCACATTCTGCAATATCTGGGTGCTTAGCAATCGCTTCTTCCATACCACCAGTTGATAGCCTATGTCCTGCGACATTGATAACCCCATCCATTCGCCCCATTACAAACACATAGCCATCTTTATCGATATAGCCGCTATCGCCGGTGAGATAATAGCCCGGATAGTGATTAAGATATGAGTTTTTATACCTTGTATCATCGCCCCAGATTCCCATTAGACACGCAGGGGGCAAAGGAAGCTTAATCACAAGATTCCCTAGCTTTCCAGCTTTGCATTCCTTGCCCTCTTCATCTAGCACTTTTAAGTTAAAGCCGGGCATTGGCTTTGTAGGAGAGCCGGGTTTTACAGGCATTTGCTCTAATCCTAGCGGATTTGCCGCGATTGCCCAGCCGGTTTCTGTCTGCCACCAGTGATCTATTACAGGCTTTTGCGTCAGCTTTTCAATCCATTTTAGCGTATCGCTATCGCACCGCTCCCCAGCGACAAATACTGCTCTAAGTGAGCTAATATCATATTTCTTCAGCCATTCGCCTTTAGAATCTTCTTTTTTAATCGCTCTAAATGCCGTTGGTGCGGAGAACAAAATATTGACTTTATATTCTTGCACCACTCGCCAGAATGCTCCCGGATTTGGCGTTTTAACCGGTTTCCCTTCATATACAATAGTCGTGCAGCCATTCATCAAAGTGCCATAGACAATATAGCTATGCCCCACAACCCAGCCTACATCACTTGCCGCCCAAAAGACATCACCGGGCTTTGCGTTGTAGATATTATCCATAGACCACTTCATCGCCACAGAATGCCCACCATTACTGCGGATAACACCCTTTGGCTTACCAGTTGTCCCAGAAGTATAAAGCACATAAAGCGGATCAGTCGCATCAACAGGCACACACTCAACAGATTCTGTTTTCTCTTCTTCACTCTCCCAATCCACATCACGCCAAGGTAGCATATTAGCCCTTTCTTGTGGGCGTTGCCAAACAAGGCAGGTGGTGGGCTTATGGCTAGAGCTTTTTATGGCTTCATCTAAGATGGGCTTATATTTCACCACACGCGAAATCTCTATCCCACAAGAAGCACTCATAATAACGCGTGGCTTTGCATCTTCAATCCTAGTGGCTAACTCGTGTGCGGCAAATCCACCAAAAACAACGCTATGAATAGCACCAATCCTAGCACAAGCAAGCATTGCAATCACTGCTTCTGGAATCATAGGCATATAGATAAGCACTCTATCGCCTTTTACCACGCCTTTATTGACTAAGATTCCAGCGGTTTTTGCCACTCTTTTGCGTAATTCTTTATAGGTGTAAGACTTTTTTGTATCTGTTACAGGCGAGTCATAATGCAATGCCACTTGATCGCCCCTACCATTTTCTATATGCAGATCAAGGGCGTTGTAGCAGGTATTCATACAGCCACCGACAAACCAGCGATAATGATCATTTACAACATCAAGCACCTTATCCCATTCGTGATACCAATGCACTTTTTTAGCAGCTTCTGCCCAAAAGGCTTCTGGATTCTCAATGGATTGTTTATACACTTCTTGATATGTGGGCATCTCTACCTCCTTTGAAAAATTGCTTTGAAAAATTGGCTAGGGGTTTATTCTAGCTTGAAAGGATTGATTTGCTATGAACAATTTTTGATTTTTTAATGCAAGTTTTGAACATAAATGCTATAATTGAACAAAAATTGTGCAATTATATTGAGAATCTCTATTGTAAAAAAGAATGTAAAGGATTATTGTGGCATTTGGAGCATTGGAAAAACTCATCATCATTTATCAAAAATCAGGCTTAAGCGTGTCAAAATTCGCCAAAATCATCGGCAAAGATAGACGCACACTCACTTCGTGGATTGACAAAAGTGTTACAAAAACGCCACAAGCTGAAGTCTTTGAATCTATCAATACATTTTTCCGCTACCCTAGCAGAATCTGGGATACAGATTGTGAAAAAGATGAGTTTTTCTCCCTGCTAAAAGCCCTGCCACAAAGTGAAATAAAAATCATAGACAAAGGCTATGAGGGAGGATTAGAATATATTTTAGAAAAGGAATCTAAAAGGCGTTTTGTGATTCACCCTAGATTCCCTTCCCCTGCTTACCGCGATAAAATTGTTACTTTTCCCTACAAGTTTGGCAACTCTATCCACGCACAAGCTTTACGCACAAAACGCTATGAGCTAATGCTAGAACACGGCTTTGAAAGTGTGGAGTGGTATAGCATAGAATCTTTGCTCCGCTTTGCTTTTTCCCCCATTGGCAATTTCTACACAAAAGCCCAACGCATAGCGGTTTTAGAACTGATGCTAGAAAGCTTAGAGGATAACTACAACAAAAGCTTATATCTTTTTGATTCATATAGCACTAAAATCTTTGGTGTTGATAGCACATATATTTCGCTTCAGCCACAAGAGAATTTGATGTTTGTAAAAATGCCAATAGATTCTATGATTTTAGAAATCACAAACAAACAACTCGTGCATAGAATCCACAAGCACTTCACCTCACCTAGCCACGCCCCAAAGCATATCCCAAAAGACTATGCCCCACAGATTCTAAAACTCTGCCTTGAGTGCATAGAAGAGCAGAAAGATATGTTACATTTTTGCACGATGATAGCAGACAAAACCCCTTATAACCCACTTTTTATGAGTGCAATCTCCAAAGATTTACACCATCATTTTGACAAAACTACATTTTAATTACTTTATTTGAGTTAGAATACTTTTACATTTATTTTACACAAAGAATTTAATATGCTAACACTACGCAAAGCAAATGAAAGAGGGCATTTTAATCACGGCTGGCTTGATACTTATCATAGCTTTTCGTTTGCAGGATATTATGATGAAAGGTTTATGGGTTTTAGCGCATTGCGTGTGATTAATGAAGACAGGGTAGAGCCGAGCAAGGGCTTTGGGACACATTCGCACAAGGATATGGAGATTCTCACCTATGTGCTAAGTGGGACAATCGTGCATAAAGATAGTATGGGGAATGAAGAGCGTGTGCCAAGTGGGGAGTTTCAAATAATGAGTGTAGGCAGTGGTATCACGCATTCAGAGTTTAATCTTTTAGACGAGCCGCTGCATTTTTATCAAATTTGGATTCAGCCAAATGAGTTAGGTATTACCCCACGATATGAGCAAAAAGCATTTGACACAAGCAAGGGCAAAAGGCTTATTTTGTCCCCAAACGCCGAGCAAGATTCTCTAAAAGTGTATCAAGATATGCGGTTATGGCTGTATAGGGATATTGCGAGTGAGACTTTTAGCTTTGATTCTAGCAAAGAAAATAGTAGGAGGGCTTATATCCAAGTGGTGCGTGGCAAACTAGAAATAGAATCTAGCCAAACCAAGCCCTTTATCATAAAAACAAGCGATGGTGTGATGTGCTGTGTAGAATCAAGCTTTACTCTCAAAGGCTTAGATTCTAGTAATGAAGTGTTGATTTTTGATCTGCCTTAATATAAATTACTTTTATGATGAGCGTCTCTGCCTTAGCCATTCGTTGAATCTTGCCACATAGCTCCAAAAGAGTGGAATAAAAAAGATGGCGATAAATGTCGCTGCTAACATTCCACCAATCACGCCTGTGCCAATAGCGTGTCGGCTCGCACTTCCCGCCCCACTAGATAAAGCCAAAGGCAACACACCAATACTAAAGGCAAGTGAAGTCATAATAATCGGGCGGAATCGCAGTTTTGCCGCACCAATGGCAGATTCTAGAATCCCTTTGCCCTCTTTCTCGTGCAAATGCTGTGCAAACTCCACAATTAAAATCGCATTTTTAGCCGATAGGGCGATAAGCATAACAAGCCCAATTTGAAAATATATATCATTACTTAGCCCCCTTAGCATAGTTGCCAAACATGCACCAAATACTGCAAAAGGCACAGCGGTAAGCACAGATAAAGGCATAAGCCATCGCTCATACTGTGCACACAAAATCAAAAAGACAAAAATAAGTCCAAAAATAAATGCCAATTTCCCCGTGCCACTTGCATTTTTCTCTTGATAGCTTGTCCCAGAATAAGCTATTGTGTAGCCATCCGGCAGAATTTCCTTTGCTACCCCTTCAATCACTCGCAGTGCATCACCACTTGAATAGCCCTTTGTCTCATTCGCATTACCGATGACTTTCGCACTTGTGAAAAGATTAAACCTATCCACAATATCCGCTCCAATGACACGCTCAAAGCTCACAAGTGTGCTTATGGGGATTAAATCGCCATTGCTAGATTTCACAAAAATACGGCTCAAATCCTCTGGAGATTCTCTAAACTCACTTTGGGCTTGGATATTGACTTGATAAGTTTTCCCATAGAGATTAAAATCATTGACATAATGCTGTCCAAAGGTGCTTTGCATTGTGGTGAAGACATCATCAACATTCACATTCATCGCTTTTGCTCTCTCTCTATCAAGATTCAAATGATACTGCGGAATATTCGCACTAAAAAGACTTCTTACACCCAAAAGCTCCTCGCGTTTATTTGCCTCTGTCACAAGGAGATTAGCATATTTTTCCAAATCCTTAATGCTCCCGCCACTTCTATCTTGAATATACAGCTCAAAGCCCCCAACGGTTGATAAGCCCATAATCGCCGGTGGTGTTGTTACAAGACTAAAGGCATCAAGGTTAGCATTAAATGCACCCATCATTTTTTGTGCAATAGCAAATGCACTCTCTTTTCTCTCACTCCAATCTTTTAGCGTTACAAAAATCACCGCCCCACTTGATCGTGCCGCACTTGCTAACATATCAAATCCAGCAATCAAAAAGCCTGAATCCACACTTTCTTCTTGCCCTAAAATCGCCAAGCCCTTTTTGCCCTCTGTAATCGTGCGTGAAAGTGAAGCCGCTGGAGACAGCTGAATAAAGCTCATCATACTGCCCTTATCTTCACTTGGCACAAGCCCAGTAGGCAGTTTAGAAAACAGCCCCCAAGTTGTTATAAGAATAGCTACAAATAACGCTACAAGCAAGATTCCACGCCGCAACGCCTTGCCTATTTGCTCACCAAATTTATGTGTCAGCCAATCAAAAAAGTCATTAAATCGTCTCACAAGATAAAAAGGCTTAGGCTCTTTTGCTTTCAAAATAGACACACATAAAGCAGGGGTTAAGCTCAATGCCACAAAGCCAGAAATCACCACAGAAATAACAATAGTTATGGCAAACTGCTTATAAATTGCTCCGCTAAATCCACCAATAAATGCCACAGGAATAAAAACAGAGCAAAGCACTAACACAATGGCAACAACCGGACCTTGAATCTCGCCCATTGCTTTTAATGTGGCTTCTTTGACGGAGTATTTTTCTCCAAGCTCATTTGTTTCCGTATGCAGGATTCTCTCCACATTTTCAATCACAATAATCGCATCATCAACAACAATCCCAATCGCAAGGATAAGCCCAAAGAGCGTTAAAAGATTAATTGAAAATCCTAGCACATACATACCCGCAAATGTACCGATGATTGACACAGGAATGGCGATTACAGGAATGATAGTCGCACGGAAATTTTGCAAGAAAAAATACATTATGATGATAACAAGCACAATGGCTTCAATAAAAGTCTTAATCACTTCATTAATGGAGATTTTCACAAAGCTTGTTGTGTTATAGACATTTTTATAATGCAGTCCATTCGGGAAGCTTAAAGATAGCTCTTGCATTTTTTTCTCTACCGCACTAGCCACATCAAGGGCGTTTGCTCCCGGTTGCAAGGCGATACCAAAGGCTGAAGCGTGTTTGCCATCAAGCAATGGGCTAACACTATAATCCTTTGCTCCAAGCTCAACTTTAGCCACATCTTTAAGACGCAACGCCGAGCCATCAGCATTTGAGCGAATAATAATATTACCAAACTCTTCAGCACTCACAAACCGCCCCTGTGTCGTAACCGAGTAAGTAAAAGCAATATCACTTCTCATAGGCTCTTTACCAAATGAACCAACAGCAAACTGCGAGTTTTGCTCTGAAACGACTTTAGCTACTTCGGAAGGGGTAAGATTATTTTGTGAAAGCTTATCAATATCAAGCCAGATTCTCATAGAATAATCTTGAGAGCCAAAGGGCGTTACATCGCCCACACCCGGGACGCGTTTAAGCTCATTAATGACATTTAAGATTCCATAGTTTGCTACAAAAGTGCTGCTGTGTGCGGGATTATCCGAATACATTGCATACACCGCTAAAAGTGTAGAAGATCTTTTACGCGTGGTGATTCCCACTCTTTGCACCTCTGCGGGAAGTTGGGCTAGGGCGGATTGGACGCGATTAGTTACATTGACTAGTGCCATATCCGCATTGGCATCATTACTGAAAAATACATTGAGATTCATTACCCCGCTTGAAGTTGAAGAAGACTTCATATACAGCATTCCCTCAACACCATTGATGCTATCTTCAATAATACTTGCCACCGTGTTTGCCATAACTTCCGCACTCGCCCCACTATAAGTCGCACTTACAACAATCTCATTAGGCACAACTTGCGGATACTCTTCAACTGGTAAAATCGTTATACAAATCACCCCAACAAGCGTAATTACAATAGACAGCACCATAGCAAAAATGGGGCGGTTGATGCAAAATTTTGACATAAGCTGCTCCTATTTTTTTGAATCTTGGGGCTTTGTCTCTTGTGTTTTCACATCTTGTGCTTTGGAATCCTGTGGTTTCGAATCTAGCTGTTGCAATGGCATAGATTCACGAATTTTTGAAAGTTGATTCAGCACGAGTATATCGCCATCTTGCAAACCGCCTGTGATAAGCACTTGATTATTGCGGAGATTCTGCCCTAAACTTACGCGTGAGATGTGAGCCTTGCCATCTTTTAGCGTATAGACATAGCTGCCTTGATTATCTTGCAAAAGGGCAGTTTGGGGGATTGTAATAGCATTTTGTGCTTCAAAGCCCTTTAGTCGCACACGCACAAATTCATTAGGCAAAAGCTTTTGCTCATCATTATCCACAATCGCCCTTGCTTTAATTGTCGCCGTTTGTGAATCTAGCACAGAATCCACAAAATCAAGTTTGCCTTGCTTTTCATACACTTTGCCATTACCAAGCACATATTCCACTTGTATGCGGTTATTTTCAAGCCCACGCATAAAGTAATAATCCGTATTTGGGATAGAAAACTCCGCATAGATAGGGCTAAGCTGCGTGATTGTCGTTAGGACATCTTGTCCGCTACTGCCTACGAGATTCCCCACATCATAGCTTCGCATACCCGTCTTACCACTAATCCCAGCTACCACATCTGTATAGCCTAGATCAATACTCACATCATCAAGCGTCGCCTTGGCATTTGCTAGATTTGCTTGAGCAGATAGGTAGTTTGAACGCGAAGTGTCATATTGATCAATGGTATAAACGCCTTGCTTATAGAGCTTCTCAACGCGTTGCCAATCGCGATTAGCTTTGATGAAGTTCGCTTCTGCGGATTGATATTGAGCTTTGGCTTGATTGACTTTTGTAAGATAACGCGTTGGATCTATTTTAAAAAGTAACTGCCCCTCTTTGACAATATCACCCTCATTAAAATTCTTTGATAACAGCACACCTTGCACCCTTGCATACACCTTAACACTTTGGATACTTTTTAATCTCGCGGCATATTCAAAGTTTAAAGCCACATTTTGATGAGCGATTTTTTGTGTCTCTACTTTAAGCACGGGGGCTTGGGCTTTATTTTTTTCAGAATCAAAACAACCCACAAATAGCATACCCGCACATAAAAAAGCTACACATATTTTTAAAATATACCGCATATTATCACTCCTTGCATTTCTTAAAAACATAACTAAGCAATTTCAAATCCCTGTATTTTCACACCAAAAAGTCATCTATTACCTAATCAAAAATAGTTGCATATACAACTAATAATCTCGTGTATCGTATAAAAACTCTGTGAAATAAATGTGAAAGCCCACTCAAAAATTAATGCAGTGTTAGATTCTATCCCCACAGCTTAGGGATAGATTTAAAATTACGCAAAATCTTTTAAAAGCAAATCCTGTGTATTCATCACACCCACACCCTTATCAAGCACCGCTTGTGCGATGTCTTGGGCTTCTTTGAGTGAGTGCATTTTCGCCGTGCCACATTGATAAATATTTAGCTCTGGAATCTGACTTTCATCGTGGATACGCAAAACATCTCGCATACTCGCTTCCCACGCATCTTTAACCGCATAGGAATCTGGCTTACCCACCACACTCATATAAAATCCCGTGCGACAGCCCATCGGCGAAATATCAATAATCTCCACTCTTGAATCATTGAGATGCTCCCGCATAAATCCAGCGATGAGATGCTCCATTGTGTGGATTCCCTTTTCACTCAAAAGCTCACAATTTGGACGCGTAAAACGCAAGTCAAACACACTTATCACATCTCCCTTTGGTGTCTCCATAGTCTTTGCTAAACGCACCGCAGGTGCTGGCATACGCGTATGATCCACCTTAAAACTATCTAGTAATGGCATATTCTCTCCTTTAATTTTGATTTGAGAAAGGGCATTGTAGCAAGTTTGCAAAAACGCTACAACACAAAAGGCACAACAAACAAAGCATATCGTGCCATTTTGCCAAGGGCAATGCCTAGCACACATAGAATCTGACTATACCGCACAAGCCCAAGAGCTAGAGCAAAAATATCCCCCACAAAAGGCAAAAACACAAAAAACGCATACACAAAACCATATTTTTGAATCTTAGGGGCGAGGGTTGAGATATTCTCCCACGCCTTTGGGAAAAACCGCATAATCATCTTATATCCGCCAAAATAGGCTAAATAATATGTGCTTAAGCTCCCTAGCGTATTGCCTAAACTCGCCACAGCCCACACTACAAAAGGCTCAAAGCCCACTGCCACAAATCCCACGACAAATACTTCAGAGCCAAGCGGATAAAGTGTGCTAGCCACAAAACACACCGCAAATAACCCAATCAAGCCATATTCATAATACTCCGCCATTCTCGCTCAACTCATTTAAAATTCCCAAACGCCACTTATGCATAAGCACAAAGGCAAATTCGCAAAAACCACAAGCAGATTCTAAAAATTCTTAATATTCTCCAAAGTCAGCTCTAACAATCTCTCCCTAGCCTTGTCATACGCCCACGCCAAGTGCGGAGTGATAAGAATCTTATCAGCTATTTTTTTATCTAAAAATGGGTGATTTGGCTTCATCGGCTCTATCTCAAGCACATCTGTGCCAAAATACATATCCTTATTTTTCAAAAATTCCGCTATGTCATTTTCATTCACAATGCCACCACGACCGACATTGATTAAAATTGCCCTATCTTTTATCAACGACAGATTCTTGTAATTAATAAGATTGTGCGTTTGGGGGTTGAGCGGAGCGTGAATGGATATAATATCACTTTGGGAGAGAATCTCATCTAGCTCCTTACGCATAAAGCCACTTTGGGTATTTTTCCCACTTGTGGAGTAGTAGCTCACTTTTGCCCCAAAAGCCTGTGCGAGATTCCCAACCCTTTGCCCGATACTTCCAAAGCCGATAATCCCCCATTGCAAGTTTTCTAGCTCCCTTAATCCGCCATTAATATGCGTAAAAGTATCACTCTCACACCACGCCCCACTTTTGCAATACGCATCATAATAGCCTAGCCGTGCCAAAAGGTGCAGGGCTATACTCAAGGTATGCTGTGCTACAGCAGTTGTGGAGTAGCCAGCGACATTTTTTACCACAATGCCTTTCTTTTTAGCAAAGTCTAAATCTACATTATTCATACCTGTGGCGGTAATGCAGATAAGCTTTAAATCCGGCAGTTGTGATAACACAGATTCATCAAGCATAACTTTATTTGTCAGCACCACATCTGCCCCAGCACATCGCTCTATCCGCTGGTGTGGGAGTGTAACCCCATAGCTTACAAACTCGCCTAGGGCTTTGAATCTGCTCAAATCGCAATCGCCCAAAGTATTTGCATCAAGCAAAACTATTTTCATCATATCTCCTTTTTTGCGTATTTTGGGATATAATACATTTCATCTTTGAATAAGGGGCAAAATAATGCAAAAAAATGCAAGGGTTGTGAATATATTGCTAGATTCTCTGCCATTTATTAGAATCTTTAGGGGGGAGATTATCGTCATCAAATATGGCGGAGCAGCACAAAGTAGCCTAGATTTAAAAGAGAAATTTGCCCTTGATATTGTAATGATGTATATGCTTGGATTAAAGCCTGTGATTATCCACGGCGGGGGCAAACGCATAAATGAAATGCTTGAAAGTCTAAAAATCCCAAGTGAATTTAGTAATGGCTATCGCGTAACTTGTGCAGATTCTATGCGGGTGGTGGAAATGGTGCTAAGTGGGGAGATTAATAAGGAACTCACTGCATTTTTAAACTTCCACGGTGCCAATGCAGTAGGCATAAGTGGTAAGGACGCAAACCTACTTCAAGCAAGGGCAAAGGATAATGGTGTATTAGGCTATACCGGGGAAATTACAAAAGTGAATCCGGAGTTTTTGCTTAAAACTATCAATGAAGGCTTTGTGCCTGTTATCGCCCCTATTGCTAATGGCGAGAACGCAAGGCATTTAGGCTATAACATTAATGCTGATTTATGTGCGTGTCATATTGCTAAAGCGTTAAAGGCTAAAAAAGTCATTTTTCTAAGTGAT
Source organism: Helicobacter cinaedi PAGU611 (assembly GCF_000284635.1). Classification (NCBI taxonomy): domain Bacteria; kingdom Pseudomonadati; phylum Campylobacterota; class Epsilonproteobacteria; order Campylobacterales; family Helicobacteraceae; genus Helicobacter; species Helicobacter cinaedi. The sequence goes on from NC_017761.1 coordinate 1,557,996, forward strand.
ATTCCGGGTGTGCTAGATGAAAATAAAGAGCTTATCTCTTCGCTCACACCAAGCGAGATTAAAAAGCTTGAATCTAGGGGTGTAATCAGCGGTGGTATGATACCCAAACTTGAAGCCTGTGTGGATTGCGTGGAAAATGGTGTGCAAAAGGCTCATATTATTGATGGCAGGGTGGAGCATTCCTTGCTTTTGGAGCTTTTTACCACGCAGGGTATCGGCACGGAGATTTGCAATAACACGACAAAAGAAAACAAATGAAACTAGAATCGTATCATTATGGGTTTTTAGAGCGGCTGTGGCTGAAGCTTGAAGCACGATCAATGGACAAAAATATAGAACGCATTGTAATACTCCTGCCCGTGCTACTTTTTATGCAGAAAGAGCAGGTTGAATCTTTGCTTGATGAACTGCCAAAGATTCTAAGCTCCTATCTTAAGCCCCATTTGGTGCAACGCGTCTTTGCCCACATTGTGCTAAAACTCAAAGAATACACCAAAAACGAGCAGCTTTTTATCCAAGAGCGACAAAAAGCATTTGAGTGTTTAGCTGAAAATATTCAGCTTTATGCGATTGTGCTTGATATGTTTGATAACAATAAAAGCCCTGATAGCCTTGATTTGATTGAACAAATCGTGCGGAAAAAGTTTGATAAAGACTATCAATTAGATAAAAAGAATCTCCGCCTTTTGAGCTACCAAGAAAAGCATTGCGGTGCTAAATGATTATACCTAAAGGAGATGCAATGGATAAAGCACAGATTTTAGAGCGGTTAAAGACACATTTGCAACAGCTTAAAAACACACACAAAGCCCCACGAAACGAAGTGAGCATCGAGTGGGTTACACAAATATGCAATCTTATTGGAATCCCAAAAGACTATGCTCCGCTTTGTGAGCAGATTCTATCATATAAACCGCTTACACGCCTTGTATGGCTACATATGGCAGAATGCACCGGGTGCAGTGAAAGCTTTTTGCGACTTGATAAGCCCGGGGTGGAATCTTTGCTTTTAGAATATATCTCACTTGAATACCACGAGACTATTATGGGAGCGGTTGGCTTCAATGCGAAACAATGCCTACACGATACGCTTAAAGAGGAGTTTATACTTGTGATTGAAGGGGGCGTGTCTTTGGGGGAGAATGCGTATTTTCTCACTTCCGGGGCTGATAGCACAAATGGCGAGAATGAATGCCTTGAAGTAGCGCGACACGCACAAGCCATTTTTGCCATTGGCACTTGCTCTAGCTTTGGCGGGGTGCAAGCTGCATATCCTAATCCTACGCAATCTCAAGGCATTAGCACCTTTTTAAGACAACCCATTGTGAATATCCCGGGCTGTCCGCCTAGTGAAGCCAATATGATAGGCTCACTAATGTATTATATTTTGCTCCAAGAGATTCCGCCTTGTGATAGTCTAAATCGCCCTTTATGGAGCTATGGTAAGAACCTGCACGAGATGTGCGAACGCAAGGCAAAATTTGAATCTGGGGATTTTGTAGAATCTTTTGATGATGAGCGTTTGCAAGATGGTTATTGCTTATATAAAGTGGGTTGCAAAGGACCTTATGTAGCAAATAACTGCCCAAAAGTGAAGTTTAATGCTAAGACAAGTTGGCCTGTGCGGGCGGGACACGGCTGTATTGCTTGTAGTGAGCCTGATTTTTGGGATAGCTTTGGCAAGATTGAAGAGCCAATCAATAATGCCAATGCTTATATTAAAGACAAAAAGCCCCTTAAATCTCTACCCTTAGTCCATAGGCTAGATGATACCCTATTAGATTCTACACTATGCCTTGAGCTTGATAGCTTGAGTGATACGCGTATTTATAGTCAAGAGAAGCAGAATCTCAATCTGCTTGCTGTGAGTTTTTATGCCAATCTCTCCGCACTTTTGCCATATTTAGCGAGTAAAAATAAGCTTGGAGCAAGACTTGTGGAGAACTACCACAAGTGGCGTTTAAAAGAAGAGTTAGAATCTGTGCTAGATTCTGAATCTGCTGAAGATTCTATCTCGCATAATGCAAGTGATATGCTAAAACTTGTTGGAATGATGTTTGGTAAGAGTTTAAATCACGCTCAAGTTTTGGACTTAGCCCAAAGCTACTTATTTCCACATATCAGCAAACTTGATTTTAAGCTCACTACAAAAGACAATGGCGGTTGTGAAATTGAAGTCAATAAATCCTTGCGACTACCACTGTGCTACTTACTTGGTGGGCTAGAGATAGAGGGTGTGGCATATAGTGTGGTAAGCTCAATCTGTGAGATTTTAGCCCTTGCTCTTGTGGAGCTATGCAAGATTTACAATATCAGTCAAGTGGCGTTTAAAGGCGATCTTATGCAAAATCCGCTTATACAAGATCGCCTTGCTACCTATTTGCCAAAGTGGCTTAAGGTTGTGTGAGTTTTTAGACGAGATAGGGCTGTATAAATTTTAAGCTATCTATTGTGTTTGAGAGAAATACTAAACCTTGAAGTGTCAGCACACTACAGATTCCAGCTAAGATTCCAGCTAGGGCATCATCGCCTACAACGCCTAGTCCGCCTTTCCATTCCCTATCAATTTTGCCAATAAATGAGGGTTTAGACACATCAAAGATTCTAAAAAACACAAAAGCTAAAAGGCTGTGTGCCACCCCAAAGCCTACAATCGCCATAGCTAACCACATACCCACAAACTCATCAATCACTATGCTTTTATCATCGTGGGTTTGTGTGGTTTCTTCGTATTTATCAATATGCTTAATGGCAATAAACCCTATAAGAATGCTTAGCAAAAAAATGCTCTCTTGTGAAAAATACACTATAGGCAACCCCAAAAGCAAAGCCACCACACTCCCCATAGTGCCGGGAGCCTTAGGCGAGTAGCCGCTATAAAATAGGCTTAAAAACAAGTCTTTAATCAATTTTTGTTTTTTAGTCATTATGGGTTTTTAGGGATTAGTCTTATTTTTGCGGATAATGCCATACTTCTTGCGTTTTTCCCACAAGCTTTTGCGGCTCATTCCAAGCTTTTTAGCAAGCTCTATATCTGGATAGCGACTTTCATATTTGGTAATAATAATCTTTTCATACTCTTTGACTGATAGAATCTCTCCGCTTAGCTCTACGCTATTAGACTGCCGAGAAATATCAATCACTTGTGGGAATGCAACCTTTTCGCTTGAAACAATGCTAATAATCACATTGTGCTTTAACGCCACTTCAAGGAAATCCTTTCTATCGCTCTTTTTTAGCTCTTCAAGGTTGGTGATGTAATAAATCTCATTCTTTTTTGGTGGCACACTGAATATACTTTTCCAAGTATCCTCTTTTAGGGAATAAAATTGAAAATGGACGCGTTTTTCCCGTGCATACCGCATAGCATAAATATCCGCTGCTCTCTGCGTGTTTGTCTTAATCACAAATGGAGGATTATACAAAAATGGCTCTGGTGTGCCTAGCTCTTTTTCAATAAAGCTAAAATAGCTTCTATAAAAGCTAATCTCTTCATTAATCTCCCTATACGCCTTGTAGTGTGTGATTTTACGGATAAGCTCATCAACGATAAAAGGCTTAACAATATAGTCTGTTACGCCATTTCGCAAAGGCTTAATCACGGTATCATCATTAATATACGCAATCATTAAAATAATAATGGCTTGTGGATAGGCTTTACTTAGCTCTGTGTAGCCCTCATTAATCGTGCCAAATGAGGCTAAAATCACATCATAATGATCCTTTTGCACTTCTTTGAGTGAATGTGCGATAACGCACTCCAAGCGTGAATCGCTAAGCTTATTTGCAATACTTTGAGCGAGATAAATCTCATTTTCAATGATTAAAACTTTCATTTTCTCTCCCTTTTTAAATATGTCCTAGTCATTCTCTCCCTTTAAATTATGATGATTTAACTCTCCGTTTAATATCTCTTGCCAAGGGGCAAAGCCCATACTCACACTTGCCTGAACACACACGCCCTCTTTTCGCCCTACAAAGCCTAGAGATTCAGTTGTAGTTGCCTTAATATTCACACGCGATTTTGGCAAATGTAAGATTCTAGCGATACACTCACGCATTTGTGATTTGTATGGGGCGATTTTAGGCGTTTGTGCCATAATGCTTATATCCACATTATGCAGTTCATAGCCGACACTTAAGACAAAATCATAAATGTGCTGCAAAAGTTTTTTGGAATCTGCGTTTTTATACGCTTCATTAGAATCTGGAAACCACTGCCCTATATCGCCCCCACCAATAGCACCCAAAATCGCATCACTTAATGCGTGAAGTGCGACATCGCCATCACTATGGGCTTTAAACCCAAATGAAGATTCTATTTTCACCCCACCAAGCCACATTTCTTTATTATCTTCAAAGCTATGCACATCAATGCCATTACCTACAAAAACACGCTTTGAAGGGGCTTTGAGATAGGGCATATGAGTGAGTAAATCGCCCTTAAAGGTAAGCTTATTCATAAGAGAGCTGCCTTTTATAAAAGCTATCTTTTTGCCAAGCTTATGAAGTGCGGAGCTTTCATCACTAGAATCCGGGCTAGATTCTAGAGCAAGTTTCAAATCCTTTGTCTTACTAAGCTGTGGCGTTTGGATAAGCTTAATCTCATCGCGGTTAAGATACCCTCCATTATAAAAGCTCGTATCGCTTACCTTTATATAAGGCACGATACAAGCCGTGCTTTCATCAATCTCATCTAGTTTAGCAAATAACGCCCTAAGCACAGAATCTTGAGTATTCCACCTTGCTACATCACTCACAAGCACAAAGGGCGTATCTACATATTGCATGGCATTACGCAAGGATTGTGCACGACTATCCCCACCCTGCACAACTTTAAAAGGACTTATATCAGCCATATAGGCAAAGTCATTTTTTGAGGCGGTAATAAGAATCTTTTTAAAAGAAAACTGCTGTGTTATCTTGCGTGTAGCTACAAGCCACAAAGGCTCTTCACCAATGCGAATCCACTGCTTTTTACAAGCAAAGTCATCGCAAAAACGCGTAGAATCCCCAGCTGCCATCATAATGAGTGAGACATTATCTAAAACCGAATATAAAGCCAAAATCTTTCCTATAAAAGTGCGTATTTATTTTTGAAAATCCGCATTCTACCATAAAAAACAAAAAATAAGCTAAAAATTGTTACTTAAATTCCCATATTGTTTAACTATTTTTTAAATAATCAGTGTATATTTTGCAAGTTTAGATAGCGTAAGCACAAAAAATAAAAAAGGATTTTCTATGAGAACACAATGGGTGCAAGAGAGATTGATGCAAGAACGCACCAAGGATTCAATCCGCACACAGCTACACTACGCCAAAAAGGGCATTATCACTAAAGAAATGGAATATGTCGCTAATGTCGAGAATCTAAGCCCAGAGCTTATCCGCCAAGAGATTGAGCGGGGGCGGCTCATAATCCCAGCAAACATTAATCACACCAACCTTGAGCCTATGGGGATTGGCATAGCCACACGCACGAAAATTAACTCAAATATCGGTAGCTCCTCTCTTGCAAGCTCCATTGAAGAAGAAGTTGAAAAGGTTAAAGTTTCTATCAAATATGGTGCGGATACGATTATGGATCTAAGCACGGGCGGGGATTTAGATGAGATAAGAAAAGCAGTTATCAATGCTTCAAGTGTACCTATTGGCACGGTGCCTATGTATCAGATTCTCTATGATGTGAAAAATGATGTCTTAAAGCTAGATATACAAACTATGCTTGATGTGCTAAGAAAACAAGCCAAACAAGGGGTAAGCTACTTTACTATCCATTGTGGATTCTTACTTTCACATATGCCTTTTGTGGCGAAGCGAAAAATGGGGATTGTCTCACGCGGTGGAAGCCTTATGGCAAGCTGGATGATGCACTATCACAAAGAGAATCCATTCTATGAATATTTTGATGAGATTCTAAAAATCTGCCAAGAGTATGATGTGAGTTTGTCTTTAGGGGATTCTTTGCGTCCGGGCTGCTTGTATGATGCAAGTGATGAAGCACAATTTGCTGAACTCAAAGTGCTAGGGGAGTTAGCAAAAAGGGCGTGGGAAGCTGATGTGCAAGTAATGATAGAAGGTCCCGGACATGTGCCGCTTAATCAAATTGAACGCAATGTAGAGTTACAAAAGCAATACTGCAATCAAGCACCCTTTTATGTGCTAGGACCGCTTGTTACAGATATTGCTGCTGGGTATGATCACATCGCAAGTGCCATTGGTGCGTGTGTGGCGGCGTGGAAAGGTGTAGCAATGCTCTGCTATGTAACGCCAAAGGAGCATTTGGGGCTGCCTAATGCTAAAGATGTAAGGGAAGGAATCTTAGCTTATAAAATTGCTGCTCACGCCGCAGACATTGCTAGAGGACGAATTGGCGCAAGAGATAGAGATGATGCGATGAGTGATGCGAGATATAGCTTTGATTGGAATAAACAATTTGAGCTCGCCCTTGATCCTGATAGGGCAAGGGAATATCACGATGAAGCCTTGCCACAAGAAGTCTTTAAAGACGCGGAGTTTTGCTCAATGTGTGGTCCAAAATTTTGTAGCTATAAAATCTCACAAGACATTTTTAAAGCCCACAAGCAAGATGAAAAAGAGCCTATGGCAGTAAATGAATGAAAATTAATAATTTAGAAGGAGCTAAAATGACACTTTTTGTTTGTCTCGTGCATTATACAAAGCCTTTAGAGCAGGTTACGGAGCGTTTGCAAGAACATAGGGATTATCTTAAAAAAGGCTATGAAAAGGGTATTTTACTCGCCTCTGGTCCTAGAATCCCAAAAGATGGCGGCATTATCATCGGCAAGTTTGCAAATAAAGATGAAGCTTTAGCATTTGCAGCAAATGATCCTTATGTGCATTATGATCTAGCAAAATATGAAATATTAGAATTTGAGCCTGTGCTGCACGCAGAGATTTTAAAGGATTTTTTGAAATAAAAAACCTTAAGGACAATGAAGATTCCAAACCCATTTTTCAAACAAAAACGCCTTAGAATCCTTAAGCTTAATGCAGAATCTAAAGTCTAATAGCCATAATAATAAATCCCATAGGTTACAAAAATGCGGATTTTTGTCTTTGTGATTGGGCGTGGGTAGTCCTTGTAGGCAATCTCAATGGTGCGTTCGCTATTGCGGTCTAAAAGCATATAATTTGATGAAACAATAATCTTTAGTCCGCTAATGTCGCCATTTGGGTGCAGATAAAACTCCACTGCACTAAGCCCCTCTTGCCCCAGCCGTATGGCACTTGCTGGATATTCTAAATACTTTTTTGTGATGCGTCCAATATCCCGCAAATTATTGACTAAAAATTCCTGCTCTGCTATGCCATAGTCTCCAAATTCAGCCCCATAAAGCTCCTCTATATCTCTCCTTGTTACCTCATCAACACCCGGAAACTTCGCAAGGGCTTTAACTCTGCTTCTCTGCCTTGTGGTTTGCTGATGTTTGCCCCTACCATCATAAAGGCTTAAAGATGAGAGATCAAGCTCATTCGTATTGCTTTGGGTTTGCTTAGGTGTTGGTGGAGTGGAGCTAAATTTGGGTGCGACAAGTTGATTATGCGTATCCTGCTTAGATTCTAGCTCCCCATCACCTAGAATCTGAAAGCCCGCCACTTTCATTTGCGGATTTGTAGAAGTGCCTTTTTTAAACTGCATTTGTCCAAAACGCACAAACAAAATGCCAAGAATCACACAATGGATAAGAAAAGATATAAGTAACCACGCCCAAAGGCGAGATTTATCCTGCGTTTCAAGCGGATTTTTCATTTCTTAGGGCTTCTCTTCTCATTTTTTAATCCCTCTCATCGTTGGGATATTGAGAATTATGGAGATATTTAGAAAGTCGCTCTTGCTTTTGCTCTAAGAGCTTGGCAAATTGATCATCAAAATGCAGTTGCTCTGCTGTGCTAATACTCTGCGGGATAGGATAACGATCAATAAGTGTTGTGCTTGTTGCACCAATGAGTATCAAATACCGATAGCCATTAGATTCTATAGTTAGGATTCTGTGTTTTGAATCTAAATTTTTCTGTGAAACAACCTCAATTTTCGTTGGGTCAAAGACTTCCTGCTTTTGGGCAAAAGATGAAAAATATCCGCCAAAACTCCTTTTTGCCCCTACCCTATTGCTCCCTGCTTTATTGCCGCCTTTAGCAGCAACATACCGCTTCACATAAAATAGCACAAACACAAGGGCTGCCATAACAAGCAAAACAGCCACATACCGCCAAGTATCAATCCCCATATCCGTTTTGAAAGCAAGGGGATTTTGTGAATCTACCGCTTGAGATGAAGTATTTTGAGAGGGTTGAGTTTGAGCTGTGGGGGCTTGTGTATTTTGACTAGATTTTATCTCAAGGTTTGGAATCTTATGTATCGTTTGGGGCGTTTGCAAAAGTGTGTCAAGCTCACTTTTTGGAGCTTCTATCTTGTTTAGCACCACTTTAATGGCCTTACTTGATTTGCTGACATTTACGCCAATCACACGCACATCGCCAACACCTATGACATACAAATCATTTTGGATATTAAAGACCTGCACTTCACTGATAAAGGAATTTTTCAGGCTTTGATTTTTTGATTTTGCTTGAAGATTTGGAAATATCACGCCTTTATAGCCATCTTGCTCAGTTAGACGCGGGGAGTTTTCATAGCTAGATTCTAAATAAAGCAGCACTTCAACGCTATCTTGCTTTTGTGAAAACTCAATCCCTGCTACATTAGAATCTGCCCCATACAAGGAAGCAAAACACAGCAACACAAAGGCAAATATTCTCATTTTATTCCATCAGTTTTATTCTCTTAGATTCTTACTTCTCACGCGTCAAATAATACACAATCGCATTAGAATCTAAAATCTCATTGATACGAATAGCAAGATTACGCTCATACACCATAACTTCACCCTTGCCAATCACACGACCATTGATAAAAGTCTCTATACTCTCCCCCGCTGGTTTGCCAAGATCTATAATAGAGCCTTTCTCAAACCGCAGAATTTCACCCAAAGCGATTTTTGTATTACCAAGCTCGGCATTAAAAATCACTTCCATATCAAGCAAACCGGTATAGTTTTTCATCATATCTTCAAGATATGTCGCAAGTTCAATTTCCTTTGCGGAGTGAATCCGTTGTTTGTCTAAGATACTCTCTCCTGCCATTTATGCCCCCTGATACAATCCTAACATACCTAAAGTCCCAACATCACTAATCATTTGATGTCTAATGCACTCTCCGCATATAAATGCTACATCGCCCCTGCTTTAATCTAAAATGCAATCCGTGATCGTAGTTTTTAATCAAGCGATGTCCCAAATACTCGGGTGTTGAGATATTAAAATGCTTACCAAGCTCCTGTGTCATCACTTTTGCCCTACCCACGACAAGATTAGCAAGTTCCTTTGCCATATCTTCCAAAGCTTGTTCGCTTGGATTCTCTTCACCCAAAAAATCCACACAAAAAATCCGCAAAAATGCCTTATTAAAAAGCAAAAACACATCATTATGTGCACCTACCATACTAATCCTGCTCAAATATCCCCTTTTAAGCGGCATAATAGAATCATGCGGGGTTTTACTAATGCTCTTTTGCACGACATCAAAAAAGCTATTATGAATAATATCCATTACAGCACCTTTAAGTTTTGATTTTGCGTATTATACTACATTTTTTGGCTACACATTTTTAAACTTTTCAACTTGGCTTAAAATTGCTTTTATTTTGACAATATGCATTGACAAAGCACTCTTCACAAAGGGGTTTTAACGCCTTACAAGTATATCGCCCAAAAAGCACAAAAGCTTGATACAGCACTGAAAGATCTGTTTTAAGCAGAGCTGTTAGCTCCTTTTCAGTCTCAATAGCACTTCTAGCCCCACTTAGTCCTAAACGATGAGACACACGAAAGACGTGCGTATCAACTGCCATATAATTTTGCTCAAAAAATTCTATCAGCACGACATTAGCCGTCTTTTGCCCTACACCTGTTAAAGTCTTTAACTCCTCTTGCGTGGTTGGAATCTCCCCATTAAACTCGCTCATTACCTGATTTGCCATACTGACAAGGTGCTTTGCCTTGTTATTGAAAAACGAAACAGATTGGATAAATTCTTTTACATCTGCAAGGGAGGCTTGGGATAGAGCCTTGACATTAGGATAGGCTCTAAAAAGAGCAGGGGTTACAAGATTAACGCGTTTATCCGTGCATTGGGCTGACAACATAACACACACGAGCAGTTCATACAAATTATGATACACAAGCTCTGTTTTAGCATTTTTGTAATGTTCTAAAAACAAAGCCTTAATAATGGGAATGTTTTTCTTTTTTGCTTTTTTAAAACTTGGTTTTGGGTTAGGCTTAGGCATTTAGAATCCTAAGATTCTAAAGGTTCAACAATAATGCTCTTTGCCTCTACATCTCGCAAAGCTATCTGCGTGCCTTCCACTATCACTGCTACTGCTAAACGCCTGATAGAGTGGCTCACCACGCGACACACCTTGTCTTTTACAATCCCAAAAGACATAAATCTATTTTTTAACGCATTATCTTGCGTTTCAAAAGCCACAATTTTACACTGCTTACCCACATCACAATCATAAAGTGTCATTTTGCCATATTCCTTATTTTTTATTTTGGCGATTATAGCTCAATTTTAGATAACAAGACTGATTTTTATCTTATCAACTCATCTTTGGCAGATTCTATTTTAGGATTTTTCCTTCTCATCTTCCTTTTCATTCTCTTGCAAGTCTTGTTGTGGGAGATTTGGCTCTATATCTTTATCATATTCTGTCTCATTAGCCTCTTGTGTTGGCTCTATCGTGTCTTGCTGCTGCATCTGCTCTATCATAGGATTTGACATAGAATCTTGTGCTTCTTGTTGCTCTTTTGTCTCTTTAGGCTTTGGCTCGGCGACATTTTTATCAATAGCATCAGCCAAGCCGCTTAAAAGATTATCCACCGGCTCTAAGATTCTACCCACCATTTCAAATGGACTAAGTAAAATATCCTTTGCCACACTCACTTCACTTTTTGGCTTCTCAAGTGTGCCTTTCATCACAATCCCGGTTGTAAATTTCCCATCACTTCCCAAAATCACATAATCAACAAGCGGGATCTTATCAATAATGGATGCCAAAGTCTTAAGCGTTGAAGCTTTGAGAACAATATCAAGCTCCTGATTTTTAAGATTGACTAATCCCCCACCCTCCACATCAATAGAACTTCCAACTAGATTAATATTTTCAAGCACCAAAAATTGATCATTAATGACAAAATCCACCTTGCCATTTTTGACCTCATAGCCCTCTGCTCCAAGTCCGGGTTTGCGGAATGTCAGCAATGCCGGGATTGTATCAATGAGTGCGAGAACATTTTGCACAATGGCTAAGTCTCTATAAATCGTATTTTGCATACTGATTTCACCTTTTAACGCTCCCTCGTCATATATGCCCTTAAAGTTAAACAACCCGCCTTTAAAAATCTCTCTCCCCCACACGCGATTTAAAAACGCTGCACTAAAATTACTCAAACGCAAATTCGCACGAGAATACGCCACATCCACATTTGCCACACCATTACCATAAGTAACATCAGCCCGAATCACGCCATCGCGTATAGATACAGACGCCACATCTGAAGGGATAACATAACCACTCAAATAAAAATCCATATCCTTTGCTTCAAGGTATGTGATATGAGGTGAAATCTTATGCTCCCTTTCATATCGCTGCTTGGCTTTGATAAATGCCTCTTGTTCCGCCCTCTGTGCTGGAGTGAGTTTTTCTGTAGATTCACTTTCTTTATTAAGCTCCGCAAGGATAGGAATCTTACTTGAAAACACCTCATCAATCCGCAAATTATAGCCATCAAGAATAATTTTACTAATGTTGCCATCTTTGACAAATAAAAACTTCTTGTTTTTTGAGCTTATGCGGATTCCTTTTTTATCAATCACACCTTCTAAAAAATACCGACTAAGTTTTTTAGCGTCTTTATCATACAGCGGATACTCAAGGTTACTCACCTCGCCACTTAAACTAAAGCTTTCAAAATCACTACTTTGGAGCTTAAGATTCCCACTTGGGATTCCAAAATACTGCAAAATAGGTGAGTAGGGATAAATCTTTGCAATATCACTAAGTTCAAAGACATTGAGCTTATCATTAAGAATAATATTAATGGCAAAATCGGGTAAAGTGATGATTTTTTCCTTGCCACCAAGATATCCATCTATTGTAATTTTTGGCATTTGTTTGGGATTTATTTTTACAATCTCTTCGCTAAAGCCTTTTTGAGATTCCTCATAAATGGCTTGAATAATGCGTTTTGTCAGCTCATCGCTATCTTTTGGGATAACAGGTGGTGTGGAGCTTTGCGACAGGGCTTGTGAAGTCAATGCAAATGCGTCAATAGCTAAATCCCCTTGGAGTTTAGAGCTTTTAAGATTCCACATCATATTAAGTGTGCCTTTAACACTCTTGGCATAATTTACCTTTGTGTTTAGAATCTGTATATAGGCTTTTTCAGGCGTATTTGTGAGATTAAGATTAAGATTATTCACACTAAGTGGAAAACTCCCTAGATTCAAAGTTGTTTGCGGGGCATTGATATTGCCATTAAGAGAGACTTGCGTGTGTTTATTTTTATTCTCTATATTTATATCAAGATTCACACGCAGTTTAGAATCCGCACTCCGTAGTGGCACACTCACACCATACACCTGCAACAAATCATTTAAATCATCACTCATCATCGCATTTTGAGAGCGGATAGCTATTTTGACACTAAGAGGTGGGGTGAAAACATTGCTGATTTTGACTTCCGAGCCATCAAGCTTGATATTTGTAAAAAATGGATCTTTAAGCAAAAAGGTGAGATTCTCATCTCGCATATATAAAATGATACGCGTCGCTTCAATAGGCTTAATATGCGGAGCGAGATAGACTTTTGGTGCTTCTATGGCTAAATCAAGTGCGAGCGTTTTTTGAAGTTTGGCAAAAAACTGCCCATCAAGTGTGCTTTGGAATCTTAATGAGTGGAGCTTTAGCACATCATATTTAATGTTTTTAAAAAGCCAATCATTCAGTGCTTTTATCTTTAGCTTTTCCACATAAGGCTTAATAGCGTCAAGATTGTAAAGATGAGAAGTTGAAGCCTCTAAGTCAATTTTATAAAAATCTGTAATGCTCCGCACATATAATGTCGGCTGATCTAGTGGCGGCTCCACTTCTTCATCGCTTGTTTGAGTATCACTTATTTGATTTGGAGCTTTTGGCTTTTTAGGCTTTGGTGTGGGCTGCTTGATTGGCTCTTTTGGCGAGATAGCTATATCCATTTCAAGTGTTTTTTTCAAAGATTGATATACAAATTTCCCTTGCACCTGCAAACCAAGACTTAGAATCTCAAGCTCGTGGATAAGCAACTCTGTATCTTTGTTACTTTCCTCTACATCAAAATACGCTAAAAACTCCGGAGCATTGATTCTATACTCGTGTCCGTCATAATGCACACTCCGCTTTTGCTCATCGGCAAAAACGACATTTTCAATATCAAGCTTCTCAAAATATGAGATGACAAATAAAAACTTTTTAATCCACCCAAGTATATCTTTAGGATCTAAGGGCGTATCATCATCTGTGCTTTGTTTGTCTTGTTTCTGCAAGGCAGAGATGTCAAGTTTTTCAATATTTAAAATCAGCTTGTTATTTAATCTAAGATACAATCCCTCAACTTGAATTTGTCCAAAACTGATAGAAGGGCTGTAAATGCCATTAGATAGAGTTTTATATCCCATCAGAGAAAGTGTAAGTAAAATGCCCAAAAAAACGACAATACTCACAATATGTTTTGATCTTTTTTTCATCATCGCCATAACCATTTTGTTTTATTTGCTTCAGCCTGTGCAAACGGAGCGGATTTTGAATCTGCCCAAAGGCTCGTTGCCCAAAATTATAACATACTTAAATGAAAATGGGGGGCATTACAACAAGCTAGATTCTCTTTTTATCCGTCTTTTGGGGCAACCACAAAGTGGGTTTATTGATATGAAAGCGGGAGTGTTACCTAAAGGGGCATTTTTCAAAGCTCTTGTCAGCTCAAAGGCAGCCACAAAAGATGTAACGCTTATTCCGGGCGAAACGATGTATTTTTTTATCCGCATTCTTGCAGATACTTTTAATCTCTCACCCGAATCTTTGCAAGTAGCCTATGATAAGTATTTTCCCTACCCTGACGGTATGATTTTCCCCGATACTTATAGTTTGCCTGTTGGAATAGATTCTGATGAGCTAATGAAACTTTTATATGATATATCTATAAAACGCCACGAGCAAAACGCCATAAGACTACTTGGAGCATACAATCAAGAAGAATGGTTTAAAAATGTTAGCATTGCTTCAGTGGTGCAAAAAGAAGCTGCAAATAATCAAGAAATGCCTATTGTGGCAGCGGTTGTATTCAATCGCTTAGAAAAAAATATGCCCTTGCAAATGGACGGCTCACTTAATTATGGGCAGTATTCACACTCTAAAGTTACGCCTGAACGCATACGCAATGATGATACGCCCTACAACACATACCGCAATAAAGGCGTCCCACCCTACCCTGCTGGAAGTGTGAGCATACAAGCCATAGAAGCCGTGCTAAAGCCCGCTCAAGTGGATTATCTCTATTTTGTGAGAGACAGAAGCACCGGAACGCATAAATTTAGCAAAACTTACGATGAACATCGCAGTCATTTTTGATTTTAATTTGCTTTTAAGTTATTTTATCCCATAGTTAGCAAGTTAAATTTTTTTTTAACTTTTTGTGTTTTGAGTTAAAAACCTTAAATGCAAACAAGCTCTCAAATCAAGGAAAAAGATGTTTGGTAAAATTGCTATCATTGGCGGTTCCGGTAATGTCGGCTCTCATATCGCATTTTTAGGTGCGATGAAGGGCATTGCCAAAGAAATTGCACTTTTTAGCATTGATATACCTCGTTGCAAAGGTGTGGGACTTGATATATCTCAAGCCGCAGCAGTTTTTAATATCCCTACACATATTAAAGGCTATGAATCTTATGAAGGACTAAGTGAAAGTGAAGTAGTCATCATCACTGCTGGAATCCCCCGCACTCCCAATATGACACGCGATGACCTGCTTCTAAAAAACGCACATATTATGCGAGAAGTTAGCCAAAATGTCGCCAAAATCGCACCTAATGCCTTGCTTCTTATCGTGTCAAATCCCCTTGATGCAATGTGCCTTGTGGCAAAACACGCAAGCGGATTTGATAAACAAAGGATTATAGGTATGGCAGGCGTGCTTGATGGAGCAAGATTAGGTTATGAAAGCAAAGTGTTGTTAAATGACTTTCAAACACCAATCAAACCTTATGTGATAGGATCTCACAGCGATGATATGCTGCCACTCTTAAGACATTCTTTGTATGGGGCAGAAAATCTCGCAGATAGGCTAGATTTAGACTCACAACAGAATCTCATTAGAGAGACAAAAAATGGTGGGGCAAAGATTGTGAGTTACTATCAGCAAGGTTCGGCGTATTTCGCCCCAGCGAGTGCTGTTGTCAAAATGCTGGAACTTATTGCAAACCCACAAGATGAAGAAGTTGTATGTAGCGTATATATACAAGGCGAGTATGGTTTGCAGGGCATATACATTGGGCTTCCCATTAAACTTGGCAAAAAAGGAGTAGAAAAGATTGTAAATTTGACACTAAATAAGCAGGAACAAGAGATATTAAAAATCTCCGCACAGGGCATCAAAAAACAAGTTGAGATTCTCAAAAATAACGGATTGTTAAATTAGAGAATCTAAGATTATATTGAATTCCAAAAATAAGAAAGGAAAGGAGTAGAAAAGATTGTAAATTTGACACTAAATAAGCAGGAACAAGAGATATTAAAAATCTCCGCACAGGGCATCAAAAAACAAGTTGAGATTCTCAAAAATAACGGATTGTTAAATTAGAGAATCTAAGATTATATTGAATTCCAAAAATAAGAAAGGAAAGGAAAATGGGTATCAAACAAGCACCAGAGAATGTGCCGGTATGGGTTGATGAAACGCGTTGCAAAGCGTGCGATGTATGCGTATCACTTTGTCCAAGCGGTGTTTTAGGTATGAAAAAAGATGAGCACAAGATTCTAGGGAAAATTATCTCTGTGGCTTATCCGGAAAGCTGTATTGGGTGCAGGGAGTGTGAGCTACACTGCCCAGATTTTGCTATCTTTGTAGCAAGTAAAGATGAGTATAAATTTGCCAAAGTTAGCAAAGAAGCACAAGAGCGTGCAGCAAAAATCAAAGAAAACAAATTTATGGTGATATAAGGAGAGAAAATGCGTGAGTTAATTACAGGAGGAAACGAGCTTGTCGCGTTGGCTGCGATAGAATCAGGTTGTCGGTTTTTTGGTGGCTATCCTATCACCCCTTCAAGCGAGATTGCACACGAAATGAGTGTGGAGCTGCCAAAAATCGGGGGGAAATTTATCCAAATGGAAGATGAGATTAGCGGTATTGCTGTTGCTTTAGGTGCATCAATGACAGGCGTTAAAGCAATGACTGCTACTTCTGGTCCGGGTATCTCGCTTAAATCTGAACAAATCGGCTATGGCTTTATGGCGGAGATTCCACTTGTTGTCGTTGATGTTATGCGTGGGGGACCTTCCACCGGACTTCCCACACGCGTTTCACAAGGCGATATTAATCAAGCCAAATCGCCAACTCACGGGGATTTTTGCTCTATCGCACTTTGTGTTGGGAATCTGCAAGAAGCCTATACGCAAACAATTCGTGCTTTTAACCTTGCTGAAAAATATATGACACCCATTTTCTTACTGCTTGATGAAACCATAGGGCATATGCACGGGAAAACTTTAATCCCAGATTTTGAAGAGATTAAACCTACAATCTGCAATAGAGAAGAGTTTAAAGGCGATCCTAAAGATTATCAACCCTACGGCGTGGCACAAGATAAACCTGCTGTGTTAAATCCTTTCTTCAAAGGCTACAAATACCATATCACAGGACTTCACCACGGAGCGAGTGGATTCCCCACAGAAGATGAAAAGCTCTCTCAAAATCTCATTGATAGGCTTTTTAACAAAATAGAATCTCATATTGATGATATTGTTGAGTTTGAGGAATATGAGATGAATGATGCGGAGATTCTTATCATTGCTTATGGCTCCGTCTCGCTATCCGTCAAAGAAGCAATCAAAGATTTACGCAAAGATGGAGTAAAAGTTGGGCTATTCCGCCCCATCACATTATGGCCTAGCCCCGCAAAACAGCTTAAAGCTTTGGGTAAAAAGTTTGAAAAGATTCTAATGATTGAGCTTAATAAGGGGCAGTATAGACAGGAGGTGGAACGCGTTATGCAAAAAGATGTTGTGTTCTTAGGCAAAGCAAATGGACGCACAATCTCACCTGCTGAAATCATTACAAAAATCAAGGAGATGTAAGATGGCTTTTAATTACGAAGAATATCTGCGAATGGATAAAATGCCCACCCTTTGGTGCTGGGGCTGTGGCGATGGTGTGATTCTAAAAAGTGTTATCCGTGCTATTGACGCACTTGGCTGGAATATGAATGATGTTTGTATTGTCAGTGGGATTGGCTGCTCTGGTCGCTTTAGCTCGTATGTGAATTGCAACACCGTGCATACCACTCACGGGCGGACAATGGCGTATGCTACGGGCATTAAACTTGCTAATCCGGATAAAAAAGTCATTGTCATATCCGGCGATGGGGATTCTATGGCAATCGGTGGGAATCACACAATCCACGCTTGTAGGCGAAATATTGATCTCAATCTTGTGATGATTAATAACTTCATCTATGGACTCACAAACTCTCAAACCTCTCCCACAACGCCAAAAGATTTTTGGACGGTTACAGCGCAATATGGCAATATTGATCCAAACTTTGATCCTTGCGAAGTAGCAAGTGCGGCAGGAGCGAGTTTTGTAGCACGAGAGAGTGTGCTTACACCTAAAAAACTTGAAAAAGTGCTAATGGAAGGCTTCACTCATAAAGGCTTTAGCTTTTTTGATATACATAGTAACTGCCACATTAACCTTGGACGAAAAAATAAAATGGGTGAGGCAACTTCTATGCTAAAATGGATAGAATCTCGTCTTGTGAGTAAAAGTAAATTTGATACACTTTCAGCAGAAGAAAGGGTAGGTAAATTCCCAACCGGTGTGCTTAAACATCAAACAGATAGAATGGAGTATTGCGAAGCCTATGAAGGCGTAATCAAAAAAGCTCAAGCTAAAGGGGGACACTAAAATGCATCAGTTACGATTTACAGGTGTAGGCGGACAAGGGGTGCTTTTAGCGGGAGAGATTCTAGCAGAAGCACAAATCAAAGATAAAGGCTATGGTGTCAAGGCTGCCACTTACACAAGCCAAGTGCGTGGCGGACCAACAAAGGTTGATATTTTGCTAAGCCAAGAGGAGATTCTCTATCCTTACGCACACGAAGGCGAAATTGAGTTTATGCTTTCCACCGCACAAGTGAGCTATGATTCTTTTAAAAGTGGTGTCAAAGAGGGTGGTGTGATTGTCGTTGAGCCAAATCTCGTGCGACCAAGTGATGAGGATAGAAAAAAGTTTAAAATCTATGAGATTCCAATTATTACCATTGCTAAAGAAGAAGTGGGCAATGTCGTTACACAATCTGTTGTAGCCCTTGCCATTACAACAACTTTCACACAATGCGTGGATAGAGATCTTGTGTTTCAAACAATGATAGAAAAAGTCCCTGCCAAAGTCCAAGAAGCCAATAAAAAAGCTTTTGAACTCGGCGAAAAATACGCCAAAGAAGCAATGGTAAAAGCCTAAATATTTATAAGCCTAGCTTAGAATCTAGGCTTTTTCTTTCTTATAATAAAAATCTCATTTATAGATTCTACTCTTGGTAACGATTTTTTACTCTCATTTTATAATTCCAACAACCTAAAATCTCCAAATCTGAATACAATATAAACTTTTTAGCAACACTCACCATTTCTTAATCAATTAGTCAAGCCCTATTATATTATTTTTGCTAGAATTTTGGCTTCTAACATTTTTAGTAAATATAGTAAAATCACTTTACAAATCTTACAACAAAGGATTCTCGTGGCATTTTCATCTTTTGATACATCTTTTGAATCTTGGACACATACAGGGACAATGCTAGAAGAGCCAAAACTTTATCGTGTTTTACTCTTAAATGATGACTGGACAGCTATGAATTTTGTCACACATATCCTTATGGAAGTGTTTGATAAAACCAGCCAAGAAGCTAGAGCTATAACGCTCAAAGTCCATAACGAAGGCAAAGGCGTTTGTGGAATCTACCCCTATGATATTGCCGAGCTTAAAACCCAGCTTGTGAGCCAAAAAGCAAAAGAACAGGGCTATCCTTTGCGAGTAATCACAGAGGAACTCCACTAAAGGAATAAAAATGATAGGACAAAATCTCACGCTTATTTTTAATGAATCTATTGATATTGCTAAAGAAATGCACCATAATATCCTTACAACCGAGCATTTATTCCTTGCCACACTCAACAACACTCAAGGCATATCAATCCTACAAAAATGCGGCGGCAATATCCAAGAAATGCGACAAATGACAAATCTATATCTCAAAAAATATATCCCATACTCACAAGAAGTCAGCAAAAGTCCAAAGCAAACCCCAGCCCTTGATAGAATTATAGAATCTATGGTGAGCCACGCTCAAAGTAGCAACCGCCAAAGCATTGATGTAGGCGACTTACTTGCTTCAATAATGGAAGAAAATCAAAGCTTTAGCACACAGATTCTCAAATCTCAAGGTATTGATAGACTAAGCGTGCTAGAAGTCATCACGCAACAAGAACAAGATTCACAAACAAACGAGCAGGAAAGCCACGAACAAAGCTATTTAAAGCAATATACAAAGAATCTTACCCTTCTAGCAAAAGAGGGTAAGATTGACCCCGTTATCGGTAGAGAACAGGAGATTTGGCGTGTGAGTGAGATTCTAGCTAGGCGAAAAAAGAATAATCCCATTTTAGTTGGCGAACCCGGCGTGGGTAAAACCGCCATTGCTGAAGGATTGGCATTAGAGATTTATCACAAAAAGCTTCCAAAAGCCCTGCATAACGCACAGATTTTTGCCCTTGATGTGGGGGCGATGATTTCAGGGAGTAAATATCGTGGCGATTTTGAAAAACGCCTTAAGGGTGTGCTAGAAGAAATGGCACTTATTAAAAATGCTGTGCTTTTTATTGATGAGATTCACACCATTGTGGGAGCAGGGGCTACTTCTGGCTCAAGCCTTGATGCCTCAAATCTGCTTAAACCATCCCTTGCTAATGGCACACTGCGTTGCATTGGTGCAACAACCTTTGCGGAGTTTAAAACACATTTTGACAAAGACAAGGCTTTGTCTCGCAGATTCAGCAAAGTAGAAGTCAAAGAGCCAAGTTTGCAAGACTGCTATGCGATTATTGAAGGATTAGCCCCCATTTATGAAAAATATCATCAAGTAACATATACCAAAAATGCACTCAAAGCCTGTGTAGATTTATCTGCACGATATGTGAGTGATAAATTTTTACCCGATAAAGCCATAGATTTGCTTGATGAAGTTGGGGCAAATACAAAAATCTACCACACCAACAAGCCAAAAATTGAAGTAAAAGATATAGAATCTATTCTCAGAAAAAGTGTGCATATCCCCAAAAGCACCATAAGTAGTGATGAAAGCAAGATGATGAAATCCCTTGCAAATAATCTTAAAAAGAAAATCTTTTCTCAAGATTCAGCCATTATGGAGCTTGCACGCGTGATTAAGGCAAATAAGGCAGGGTTAAGCGAGAGTAATAAACCCATTGGTAGCTTTGTCTTTGCTGGTCCTAGTGGCGTTGGTAAAACAGAGCTTAGCAAGGAACTTGCCAAGCTTTTGGGCATTGCTTTTATTAAATTTGATATGAGTGAATATATGGAGCCACATTCCATTTCAAGGCTCATTGGCGCACCTGCGGGATATGTGGGCTTTGAGCAAGGGGGGCTGCTTGTTGATGCGGTGCGTAAAAGCCCCTATTGTGTGCTATTGCTTGATGAGATAGAAAAAGCCCATAGCGATATTTATAATATTTTGTTGCAGATTCTAGATTCAGCAAGTTTGACTGATAATCTCGGCAATAGGGCGGATTTTAAAAATGTCATTGTGATTATGACAAGTAACGCCGGGAGTAAAGATAGTAACACGCTTGGCTTTAATGCGAGCTTACAGCATAAAAATGACACTGCTATAAAGCTACTGCTTTCCCCGGAGCTAAGAAGTCGCATTGATAGTATTATTTACTTTAATCCTTTGGGATTAAAGGAGTATTTGCTTATTGCTAAAAAATACATTGATGAACTTGCCACTTCTCTTAAATCTCGTCATATTGAACTTAAGATAGATTCTAAAGCATTGCATTTTCTAGCTTCACAGAGTGTGGATACAGCCCTTGGAGCTAGAGAGATAAAAAAAATCATTGATAGTGAGATTAAAAATAAATTGAGTGATGAGATTTTATTTGGCTCACTTAAAAAAGGTGGAGAATGCCTTATCTCACTTGCCACCAAACCACAAGCACACATTGAGCTAATCTACAAAGAGACGCAAAAAAAGCTCAAAATCAAACCAAGCACAAACTTCACTAAAGAAAAAGCAAAATGACACCGCCATTTTATAATCTCTCCACCTTTTCCAGCTTCCCGTGGGAGAGTGAGTTTGCTTGTATTTATCGCCATATCCCAAGCCAAGAATATGGACATTTTAGCGGATATTTTAAAGCAATTAAGGATTTTCATAGAGATTTTACACTTATTGGGCTAGATAGCCAACTCAATGCCCTAAGCAAAAATACCCAAGCCTTTATCAATGGCAAAAAATCATCTAATGCACTCCTTTGGGGGGCTAGGGGCTGTGGTAAAAGCTCGTGTTTGCAGCTTGTTTTAAGCTCATTTTTACACAAAGATTCCCCCTTGCGTGTTATTGAACTCTCTATGGAATGCCTTTATCTTGTGGGATTTGTGCAAGATGTTGTGCGGGAGCTGCCTTATAAATTTATTATTGTATGCGATGATTTAAGCCTTTCACCTAATGAAAATAGCTACAAATCCCTAAAAAGTGTGCTTGAAGGTTCGTTTGAAAATAAGCCAACAAATATACTTTTCTACACCACTTCAAACCAACGCCATCTTATAACCGAATCTTATCCACAAGATACCTTGCATCTCAATGACGCTAAAGATGAGATTCTCTCCCTTAGCGATAGATTTGGGCTTACTCTGGGATTCTACACGCTTGGGCGTTTAGAATTTTTAGAGCTTGTAGCAGAGCTTTTAAATACCCCCTTAGATGAAGAGGCAAAACACAAAGCCTTGCAGTTTAGCACACTGAAAGGTTCAAACGCTCCGCGTATCGCACAAGAATTTTGCACTCTCTACCATAATAAAATAATATAAAAATTTTATCGTTTAGAAAAAATACAATTTTTTTAGCTAAGATTAAAGCACATAAAGCTAAAGGAGATGAAATGAGAGTTTTTATCGCTGTGATTATGCTTTTAACCCTAGCCTATGCCAAAGATGACACCCACACAGGCTCTTCCGCCCCAGCACATACTATGCAACATCATCAAGAAATGCTAGAAGCACAAGCTCCCCTTGCCCTATCTGAAGAAATGTTAAATCTTATGCACGAGCCGATGATGGAAGAGCCATTTTTGGAAGATGATAATTTGGATTTAAACTTCCTTACAAATATGATTCCACATCATCAAGGTGCCATTGATGCTTCAGAGTTTCTCCTAAAACACTCCAAAAACAAGCAGTTGCGCACCATTGCCACACAGATTATTCAAACGCAAAAAGCCGAAATTGATGAGTTTAATGCCATTATCTCCGAACTCAAAGAGCAAAAAAAGCTTTATAGCCCAAAGGAAGTAACGCTTTACAACCAACAAGCCAAAAAAGATATGGAGACTATGCACCAAGAGATGTCAGGACTTGCCCTGACAGAGCATTTAAACCACGACTTTTTGTTGAGTATGATTCCTCACCACGAGGCTGCTATCAAGGCTTCAAAGGAAATTCTTATCTACACGCAAAATGAGCAGATAAAAGCCATCGCACAAAAGATTATCCAAGTCCAAGAGCAAGAAATTGAAGATTTCAAAGCCCTACTCCAAAAAATCCACTAACACCGCAGAATCTGCCTCCATTCTTATGGGCAGAATGCAGACATTACGCATTATGCGTTTTAGCAAAAATGGTGCATATCTTAGCACAACTCAAGCTACACAAGATTCGGTTTCAAAAGTTTCACACACACAAGATTTGCAAAGTTTGCACCCCACAAAATCCCACGGCAAAAGCCCTAGCCATTCACTCCAAGAAGTGCTTTTACCCAATAAATTTTTAACCCCACAAAATGCCATAGGCGATATGATAAAAGTCTTTGTTTTGACAGATTCACAAGATCGCCCAGTGGCTACCACGCAACAGCCAAAGGCACAATATGGGGATATTGCTTTGCTTAATGTTGTTAGCCACTCGCCCTTTGGTTGCTTTTTAGACTTAGGCGTGGATAAGCATATTTTTATGCCTTGCAAGAATCCGCAAAGTTTTACCCTTCATCAAAAGCTGCTTGTTGCCATCACACTTGATAAACAATCTCGCCTTATTGCCAAACAAGGGATTAAAAAATACCTAAAGCCCGTGCCAAAGCTTCACGCAGATTCTGTAAGCCCACTTCAAGCCTATATTTTTGAAAAAACACCGCTAGGCTTTGGCTGCGTGGTAGAAAATGCTCATTTTGGATTACTCTATGCTAATGAGCTGCCCAAGTCTTTTACCCCGCACTTTTACACGCCCATTGAAGTGTATGCTAAGGGCATTAATCACGCTAAATTTGATCTTACGCTCTATCCCCCACTTCAACAAAATCATAAGCAAATGCTGCTTGATTCTATGCCTTTGGCGTTAAATTTTTCTGCCTCGCCAGAGAACATTTTTACATCTTTTCATATAAGTAAAAAGCTTTTTAAACGCCTTATTAATGAGCTTGTAAGAGAAGGAAAAATATATTTTGAAAAAAAAGAACAAAGCTTTAAGCTCATACAAAAGGAGAAAACATTATGACAGCACTTATTACAGGGGCATCTTCGGGCTTTGGGGAGGCAATTGCTAGAACTTTTACGCAAAACAACCACAAAGTTATCATTCTTGCACGCAGAAAAGAGCGATTAGATTCTTTGCAAAAAGAATTAGGTGGCTTGGCTCAAAGCATAGTGTGCGATGTCTGCGATACGCAATCTATCGCAAAAGCCTTATCACATCTCCCTAAAGATTTTCAAAACATAGATGTGCTTATCAATAATGCCGGTTTAGCCCTTGGACTAAGCAGTTCGGATAAGGCAAGTATTGCTGATTGGGAGCGTATGGTAGAAGTGAATGTCATAGCTCTTATGAGGCTTACACATTTGCTTTTGCCACAAATGGTAGCACAAGGACACGGGCATATTATCAATATCGGGTCAATTGCAGGGAGCTACCCTTATCCGGGTGGCAATGTCTATGGAGCAACAAAAGCATTTGTGAAGCAATTTAGTTTGAATCTCCGTGCAGATTTGTATGATAAAAATATCCGTGTGAGTGATATTGAACCCGGACTTTGTGGCGGGAGTGAGTTTTCTTATGTGCGGTTTAAGGGCGATGAGAAAAAAGCTCAAAGTGTATATGAAGGCACAACGCCACTTATGCCTGAAGATATCGCACAAAGCGTGTTTTGGGTAGCCTCCCTACCACAACATATAAACATTAATCGCTTAGAGCTAATGCCCACCACACAAGCTCCTGCCGCCCTTAATGTGTATAAAAATGCTAAAGTTTAATAAGTTTAATCCGCTTAGCTACAATGCGATTTTAATTTAAACAAGGAGAATCCTATGCAATGGCATACAAAAAGTTGGCGTGATAAGCCAATCAAACAGCACCCAACCTACAAAGACACAAAACTTTTAGAATCTGTGGAATCGCAGCTCAAATCCTATCCACCGCTAGTATTTGCCGGGGAAGCTAGGGCATTGCAAGAGCGATTAGCTCAAGCTTGCAAAGGGGAGGCATTTTTATTACAAGGGGGGGATTGTGCGGAGAGTTTTTCGCAGTTTAATGCAATAAATATCCGCGATTTATTTAAAGTCATTATCCAAATGGGGGCGATTCTAACCTTTGGTGCGTCCTGCCCTATTATCAAAGTAGGACGCATAGCCGGGCAGTTTGCTAAACCCCGCTCAAGTGATTATGAGATTCAAGGTGAGATGAGTCTGCCAAGCTACCGCGGCGATATGATTAATGGTATGGAGTTTGATTCTAAAGCAAGAGAACACGACCCAAATCGCTTGATTCAAGCCTATAATCAAAGTGCGGCGACACTCAATCTTTTGCGTGCGTTTGCACAAGGGGGCTTTGCGGATTTAAATCAAGTGCATAAATGGAATTTGAGCTTTGTAAAAAACAATACCTTTGGGCAGAAGTATGAAGAACTTGCCTGTGCTATTACTCAAGCCCTTGATTTTATGAAAGCCTGTGGGATTAACTCCAAAGACTTGCCAACCTTGCGTGAGACGGAGTTTTACACCTCACACGAAGCCCTTGTGCTAAATTATGAAGAACAACTTTGCCGAGAAGATTCTCTAAGTGGAGAATGGTATGACTGCTCGGCACATATGCTATGGATAGGCGAACGCACAAGGGGGCTTGATGAGGCACATATTGAATTTTTGCGAGGTGTTAAGAATCCTGTGGGTGTGAAGATTGGACCAAGTGCGACTAAGGAAGACATTATGGGAATCTGCGATAAGCTCAATCCGCAAAATCAAAGCGGTAGGCTTAATCTCATCGTGCGTATGGGGGCGGAGAGTATTAAGAAAAACTTCCCTACATTATTAGAATCTATCAATAAAGAAGGGCGTGAGATTCTATGGAGTTGCGATCCAATGCACGGCAACACAATCAAGGCAAACAATGGCTACAAAACGCGTGTGTTTGATAGTGTGCTAAGTGAAGTGAAGAACTTTTTTGAGATTCACAAAGCCTGTGGAAGCTATGCAGGTGGGGTGCATTTGGAGATGACAGGAGCTGATGTTACAGAATGCGTGGGAGGATCACAGGCTATCACTGAAGATGGACTAGCGTTCAACTATAACACACAATGCGACCCACGCCTTAATGCTACACAAGCCATTGAAATGGCATTTCTCATAGCAGATATGATTAAAAACCGCTAGTGCTTTTTAGAATCTAGCCTAACAGATTCTAAAAAATAGCACAATATTCAGCGATACCCACAAAATGCTTCAAAACAACAAGCAACATTTTAGCTTCTATAAAAGATTAATTTTTGCTTTGTCAATGGAGTTAAAGATTCTAAAAAAGATAAGAATCTAAAAGAGATTTGCAACAAGCAAAAGGCTATCTTGCTTGTTGTGTGATGTTAAAATTTCTTTTTCTTCACATCTTCTAGGATTTGTCCAGCTATATCATCAACAGCCTTAGAAATATCTTCAGCGTGTCGAGTAACCTCAACATTCTTATGCGTTACACCCTCAAGGCTAATCACCGCTTCATTAATCTGTGTAATACCAAGCGTTTGCTCATTAATAGAATCTGCCATTTCATTAATGCTTTGCACCAAGAGGTTTGTATTTGCCTCAATCTCGCCTAAGGATTTTTGTGTCCTTTCAGCGAGTTTCCTTACTTCATCGGCAACGACTGCAAAGCCTCTGCCGTGTTCTCCAGCACGAGCCGCTTCAATCGCAGCATTAAGTGCGAGGAGATTAATTTGATCGGCAATATCACGGATAATACCAATGACATTTTTAATATCATCACCTTGCGAAACCACTTCAGCTGTTCGCTCACGCATACTTTGCATTGATGAAGTAATCTCTTCAATTGCACTTGCTGTTTGCTCCAAGCTACTAGCCTGTGAAGTAGAACCTTGTGCAAGGTGAGAAACCGCCTCTTCTAGCTCACTTGCCCTTTGTGCAAGTGTTTGAGCAAAACCACTTGAAACGCGTAGCATTTGTGCGATCTCTTGCCCCAACACATTTGCTGTAATCTCAACATTACCCTTGGCATCTGGAATAGAATTTGTAAAATCAAGTGTCTTATACTGCTCAAAAATGTCGTGGATAAGATTCATATCTGTCCCCACTCGTCTTTGTAAAACATCAAGAAGTTTATTAAGAATCTCTTGGAGTTTAATCAACTGCGGATTATTTGGTTTAACATTCAGCCTTACACTCAAATCACCCATCTCAACCTTATGCACAGATTCTATGGCTTGTTCAATAGCAATGTTATCAATACGCGTATGCTCCTTAATATCCTCAACGGCGTCATTAATGCGTTTTGCCATTTGCCCTAGCTCATCAGTCTTATTCATATCAATACATTCAACATCATTGGCTTCGTGTTTTAAGAATCTAAAGAAACCTTTCAAGCCTTCATAGATTTTTTTAATATCTCTTTGGATATAGAACTTCACATAGCCAATAACCACAAGATTTACAAGCACCATAACAACAAGTAAGACGATAATAACGCTTTTCTCAACAAAACGCAATTCTGCAAGCAACTCATCATAAGGAGCAAAGTTAAACATCGTCCAATACACACCATTCCAAATTTCAAAATTATAGATGGCAGCTACTCCCTTGTATCCAGCTCTTGAAGTCGTCTCAACAATATCACTTCCAAGCTTATGCGTTGCTTGCAATTCAACAGCCTTTTTCACACCCTCTGTATTATTAATATCTAACAGCTTTGTACCAATCTTATCTTCCTCATAATACATTGTCAAAAGCCCATCATTTCCAAGAAGCAGTCGCACAGAGTGTTCAAACGGATTAGTATTCTTTGCTAGGATCTCATCGCTTAGCTCACTCATATTGATAATAGCCCCT
Source organism: Helicobacter cinaedi PAGU611 (assembly GCF_000284635.1). Classification (NCBI taxonomy): domain Bacteria; kingdom Pseudomonadati; phylum Campylobacterota; class Epsilonproteobacteria; order Campylobacterales; family Helicobacteraceae; genus Helicobacter; species Helicobacter cinaedi. Next base: position 1,586,013 of record NC_017761.1, read on the forward strand.
ACGACGCCTACGCGTTGCCCTTCGTTATATATAGGAAAAGCCATACTGATTGCTTTAATTTCCTGCTTATCATACACAATTGTCGTGGGGTTAGAGAGCATAATCTCCTCTGTCCCAGTCTTTGTTACAGGCACATTCGCAAAGCCATCTACAAGATTCTTGCCATCTTTTGTCTTTATGTCATTCAGTGAAGCTATCCTTACGCCAGAATCGTGCTCATCAGGGTCATCATCAACAAGCGTAAATCCAGCCCTTGTGCGTTCATCATACGCAGGGTGATCAATCTTAATATATGTTGCCACTATAGCTGGATCATAATCCACTACATACTCAAGTAGCCTACTAAGAGCCACTGAAGACATCGCACTTGCATTGCGTCTTAGATTTGTACCTGCGACTTTTGCCGCCGCCTCAAGTCCAGCTCCTGTAACATTGAATCGTGCCTCTACAGCACGAGCATCATTAAATGCACTTGCATACAAAAATTTCTTTGCTTCTTTCACCATACTATCTTCAATATTACTTGAGACGAGCACCACTGCGCCGACATTACCAACTAATAAAATCAGCGTCAAAAGCCCACTGATTTTATTACCAATACTCAAATTGCGAATGTAAGATAACAAAATGCACTCCTTGAAAATTATGAATTAAATCCGTTTCCGTTTTTGTGAAACATTGAAGCAATATTTTCAACTTTACAATAAACTTCTGCATATTATAATGTTTTTTGGCAAAATCAAGCTAAAGCCCATTACAAAAAAAAAAAAACGCCTTTTTTTACACACAAAACGACTTTTAGTTGTAGGAATGATTATTCCACCCTAAAACAGCCCTTTTTGCTCAATAAATGGAATCTTTAATAGCTCATAAGTCTTAGGTGTGGCGATTCTGCCTTTTGCGGTGCGTTCAAAATACCCATTTGCCAATAAATATGGCTCTATGACATCTTCAATAGTCGCTTCATCTTCGCTCATCGCCGCAGCTATGGTATTTAGCCCAATTGCCCTACCCCTAGATTCAGCTAAAATGGCTAAATAATGCAAATCTAGCTCATCAAAGCCTAGCTCATTAACGCCTAGCTCATTTAACGCATAATGCACACACTCTATATCTATCTCGCTTTGTGAATCTCTCACATCAGCAAAGTCCCTCACTCGCCTTAAAAGCCGCAGAGCAATACGCGGAGTGCCTCTAGAGCGTCTAGCAATCTCATTAGCTCCTTCTTGTGAAAGGCTTTTTGAAAGTTTTTTTGCCGCAGTCTGCACGATAAGAGCGAGTTCCTTTGGCTCATAAAATTGCAGTCTAAAGCTCATACCAAACCTATCACGCAAAGGGTTTGAAAGCATACCCGCACGCGTTGTCGCGCCAATGAGCGTAAAAGGGGCTAAATCAATCTTAAGCGTTTGAGCAGCAGGACCAGAGCCAATGATAATATCAAGCCTAAAATCCTCCATTGCCGGATAGAGAATCTCTTCAATGGCTGGGCTAAGGCGGTGAATCTCATCAATAAATAAAATATCCCCCTCATTGAGATTTGTTAAAATTGCTGCTAAATCGCCGGATTTTTCAATCATCGGTGCGGCACTCACCTTGATATTACAGTCCATTTCATAGGCGATAATGTGGCTTAGTGTCGTTTTGCCAAGCCCGGGCGGACCAAAAAAAAGAATATGATCTAAGCATTCATTGCGTCTTTTACTTGCTTCTATAAACACTTTGAGATTCTTTTTTATCTTTTCCTGCCCGACATATTCTTCCCAAACACTTGGGCGTAAAGACAGCTCTTGGCTAGATTCAAAGCTGAATTTTTCAACTTCCACAATACGATTTATTTCAGTGGTTTCTTTTGACTTTTCTAGCGTGATTTTCTCCATTTTCACCCTTAATAGCTTTCATTTTCACTAGGGAATTGCAGGGATTTCACATCTTTAGCGTATGCTCTTATGGCGTCTTTTAGCATTGCTCTGCCATCACAATATGTCCGCACAAATTTTGGCTTAAAGGCTGAAAAAAAGCCAAAAGCATCACTCCATACTAGAATCTGCCCATCACACGCATTCCCCGCCCCTATGCCAATGGTAGGCACGGATAAAGCTTTTGTGATTTTTTCTGCCACTTGTGATTTTACCCCTTCAATCAGCACGGAGCAAACCCCCGCTTCCTGCATTGCTAAAGCACACTCTAGTAGCTCTTGAGCTTCTTTTTCACTCTTGCCTTTGACTTTGAATCCCCCATCAAAACGAGCAAACTGCGGCTTTAACCCAATATGTGCTACAACGGCAATGCCCTCTTCACATAACGCCCTAACAATAGGCAATTTTTGTATATCCACTTCAAGTTTAATCGCGTTAGCAGCGGTGTTTTTATAAAACTTAAGCGCATTTTTAAGAGCGAGTTTTTGCGTAGCATAGCTCCCAAAGGGCATATCCGCTAGGATAAAGGAATGCTTCACGCCCCTGCAAACCGCCTTTGTATGATAGAGCATTTCTTCCATACTCGCCCCCAATGTCTCATTCTCCCCACCAAAGCTAAACTTCAAACTATCGCCCACCAAAATAACATCAACTTCAGCATCAAAAATCTCCGCCATTAACGCGTCATAAGCCGTAATTGCCGTAATTTTCTCCACACCTTTTTTTGCTTGTAAATCTGTAATACTCATCTTTTTTTCTAGCATTTTTTATCCTTTTTGGTAGATTCTAATCACCCCAATTTAATAGCACCACCGCACATACAACCATAGCAATGCCTATGTAGCCAAGTGTGCCGAGATTCTCTTTAAAAAATATATAGCCTCCAAGGGCTGTGCCAATAATGCCAATAGCCCCCCAAGTCGCATACGCTGTGCTTAAAGGCAGAATCTGTATCGCCACAGCCAACGCACTAAAAGCCACCCACACCATCACTACACACGCAATCGTATAGCCTTTATGTGTGAAGCTATTTGACTTTTTCAAAAATAAATTTGCCACAATATCAAGCAGTGCTGCTACAAGCACAAACACCAACGCACCCTCTTTTGTGCTAAAAAGCCAAGTCATTTTTCACCCCATTATCTTTTAAATCTCTAGCCGTTGTAGAATCTTTAGCAGCCACAGAATCTTTAGAATCTTCGTGGGCTTTAGCATTTCTTAGCTCCGCAATATTAATAAGAGCAATGCCACAGAGTGAAAGACAAATACCTAAATACTCCTGCCATTTGAGACTTTCCCCAAAGTAGAAAATCCCTATACATACCACACACAACACACCCAAAACTTCCCATAACGCATACGCCACACTAATAGATAATCTTTTAAGCGAAAGAGCCATAAAGTAATATGACAACACAAGCAGTGCATACATCGCTATAAAGCCAAAGATTCTATTGCCAGATTCATCTCCGGCTTTCATAAAGCTTGTGGCTAGCACTTCGGTCAAAATCGCAAAAGTCAGCAAAATATAGGCTTTTTTGAAACTCATTTTTTTTTCCTTTTATGCTTATTGAGTGTAGCGGTAGTGAGTTTAGAATCTGTATTTCGAGCAAACACTACAAAGGCTAAAATCACACTGACAAGGAGCATTACACCGCTTAGAATCTGCCCCATTGACAAGCCAAAAGCATAATAGCCAAGCTGTGAATCTGCCTCTCTGTAATACTCACATACAAATCGTGCTATGGCATAGAAAAATCCATACGCTACAATCAAACTGCCCGGCTTTTTAGCATATCGCCAAACTATAAGCAAAAGCATAAAGACAACAATGCCCTCCATAAATGCTTCAAAAAGCTGACTAGGGTAACGCAACTCGCCATTTACAAGTATGCCTATGCTTCTGCCAAACTCACTTTCATCTACCAAACGCCCAAATAACTCGTGATTAAAGAAATTTCCCAAGCGTCCAAACACATAGCCTAGCGGAATGGAAATAGCCGATAAATCCATAAATATCCAAAATGAAAGCTTTTTAACATAACAAAACAGCAAAGCAGTAAGTAAAAATCCAAACATCGCTCCGTGATAGCTAAAGCCACTAATACCGACAAAAACGCCATTGTAGTAGGGGTTAAAAATCTCCCAAGGTTGTGTAAGGTATTCCCACCTGTGCGGAGAGTAAATCAGCACATAGCCTAATCTCCCACCTAAAATCACGCCAATCTCTACCCAAATAAAAAATGAATCTAAGCTCTCTTGCGTAATAGGAAAGCGTGTATTGTTATACTTCACAAATGCCTTAGCAATAAGCAAGGCTATAAGCATTGCCCCAACATACATAATGCCATACCAATGCACATTTATGCCAAAAAGCTCAAAGGCTATGGGATCAATATACTCATAGATTCTATTCCAAGTGCTATACTCTTGCATTACACCTCCATAATCTTAATCTTAAACTCATCTACCATATCAATTTCTTCAAAAAACATAAACAATCGCAAGTCATCAACAACAATTTCTATGGGTATCCTATCCACACTCCTTAGTTTAAACAAAAAACCAAGCACATAAGAATTAATCGGGTAAGCTTGAACAAAATAGATTCTTAAAATACTTTCAGCGCTAAGCAGAATCTCTGGCAAAAGATTTTCTAGCTCAATTTTAAAAGTCAAAAACGCATCATAAGTCTTAAGTTTTCCTGTGCTACGCACCATTTGTAAGTCATTGATTGTTTCAAGATGCAACGCCATATCACTCCTTTTTTACAAGGCGTGATTATAGCAGAGTTTATTTTTAAGAGATTAAATAAGGCTAGGAATGAATGTCTCAAACTCTTTGTAATCGTGTGTTGATGGTATTTGTAAAGGATTATTTCCTTACACAAAAACCTTTTATATTTCCACACACAAAGATGAACGCACAAAAGGTGTCTTTGCTCTTTTTATCACAACGCGACTTTTAGCTCCCATAAGATTTAGAATCTTCTTGCCCTTTTTGCCTATTTTTAGTTCATCTCTTTTGTAGCAAGACTTTGGCGTAAATGGATAGCAAGATTCTAGGATAAAATGCGTTGCTCTAACTTTTAGCACACATTCTATATATTTTTTTCTGGCTTTCATATTGTTTTTATATCCATTATAAAGCTGTGTTTTAGATAAGCACAAAATACTATGCTCTATAATATTCCCCACATACTCACATAGCACAAGGGCGATTTTATCCTTGCCTTTTCTTAGAATCTTAATACTATTTACTTTTAAATCTGCTTTAGAATCCGCTACTAAATCTCGCTTCAACCCCCGCTCAACGCCTTGTGGCTGATGATATAGCTTAGATTCTCTCATAATAATATGAGATTCTACCCACGCGATAATTGTATCAATGCTATTAAAATCCGCTTCAAATCTCGCTCTATACACATTAGTCATATGAGGCACTATGTCCTAAACTTCGCCATCGCTCCATCTAGCTCCTCTGCTTTTTGCGACATATCATTGACAACCTTTTGGATATTATGCCCCACACTTTGCGTAGATTCAGAAGATTTAGCAATATCTTGCATCATACTTACCAACTGTTTTGTGCTTTGAGAGATTGAGCTGCTTATCTCTGTCAAACGAATGGAATTTTGCTTTGTAAGCCTTAGCTTTTCGTGCGTATGATGTGCCTCATCAATAAGCGGTGAAGTCTTTTCGGTAATATGTATCATATCTGCCGCACTCTCTTTAATGGTTTGCCCCATATCATCAATGCTTTGGGTTACAAGATTCACATTTGCTACTATTTCATCTAAAGACTTTTGTGTCCTTTCAGCGAGTTTCCTTACTTCATCAGCTACCACCGCAAAGCCTCGTCCGTGCTCCCCTGCACGAGCTGCTTCAATCGCGGCATTGAGAGCTAAAAGATTAGTTTGATCGGCTATGTCATTAATGATTGATAGCACAGATTTAATCTGCTCTGCGTGATTTGTAAGCTCCTCTACACTCTCTAAAATATTTTGCTGACTTTGGGCAGAAGTGATGATAAGCTCAATAGAATCGCTAAGATTCTTAACAAACTCTTCTAAAATACTCTCCGTTTGATTAATATCATCAGTCGTAGCAGTAGCTGAATCTTTAGCCACTTCAAGATTCTCACTCACATTTTGTGCAAGTGAATTAACCCTATCTACAAGCTCAAATTGCTCATCAGAATTGCGTGAAAGCACATTTGACATATCTAGTAATCCCTTGCAAGTATGCGTATTTTCTAGGCTCACGCGTTTGCTTAGAGAAATAGTCTCTTGTATAGTTTGGATAAATTTATTGACATAGTTTGAGGTAAGCCCCACTTCATCTTTGCTTTTAATGGCTAGTCGCTTTGTCAAATCCCCACTACCGCCATCTGTCAAGTCTTTTGCCATATCTCGCAAACGATTAAGCGGTTTAACCAGCTCTTTTTCAAAAAAGACATAAAGCCCAAAGAGTGCTAAAACCCCTGCCACAAGCATTGTGAGTAAAAGATAATTTTCACTCTCATCAATTTGGTCATAAAAGCTTTGCGTTGAGATTTTAAGCTCAAGCACACCTAGCACATCACCTTCTTTAACCTTTCCATCTTGATGACATGCCATACAACCTTCATCTGCAATCAATGGCTTTTGAAACAAAACGCTATGCTGATTGTTTTCATTGAGTTCATCAAGTTTGGGAAGTTTATTTGTAAAAACTTCTTGAATCTTAGGATCATCACTCACAGAATCAGGTAGATTAAATAAATCAATCACGCTTTGGGATTTATAGATTGTTACAGATTCTACACCCGGTATCTTACCCGCATCAGCTAATCCCGTATCAATCATCTCTCTAATCCCCATATTCATACTCATACGCACGGTTTGAAAAATAGAATCTCCAAGCATTTGCGCACTTCTTTTCCCCTCTTTCACCGCCATACTCTCATACCCAGATGAGATGATTTGATACAACACACCAAAACCTATGATAATGAAAACAAAAAGAGTGAAAAGCACTTTAGAGCGAAATGATTGTAGCATTACGACCCCCTTTTATTTTGTGAGATTCTAGGTATCTGTCTTAATTTTTCTCGGCATATTGTAGCACATTTATTTAAGCTAATTTTTTTAATGCCAACTTCACAAGCTCTGATACACTCTGTGCCTCTATGCCTTGAAGTGCCTTTTGAGCATCTGTGTTTTTAAAGCCAAGTGATTGCAAAGCTAGAAGTGCTTCATTCTTTAAGCTATTTTCTTGAGAAAGTTTTCCATCAGCAAGACTTGTATCACTGATAAGACCAGCAAAGAATCCCGCCACATCAACCATAATCTTCCCCGCTCCCTTTGCCCCAATACCCGGGACTTTTTTCAACGCATCGACATCTTTATTGCTAATGATTTTGGCAAACTCCATTGGCGTATAGGTAGATAAAATGGCAAGGGCGACCTTTGGACCCACACCATTAATCTTAATAAGCCGCTCAAAAGTCTGCTTTTCTATCTCCTCTACAAAACCAAAAAGCAAATGTGAATCTTCGCGGATAATTTGTGTGCAGATAATCTTTACTTCCTTGCCACCCTCTCCCCTAAGCTTTGAAGTAGCATTAAGCGACATTTGCACTCCATAAATCACACCACCTACATCAATATCTATCATCATAGGCTCACTTCTTATAATCACTCCCCGCAATCCAACAATCATACTTTTTTCTCTCCTAATAAGAATCTTTGCCTAAATCTATGAACGAACTTCCCGCACAAGCTTCAAACTCTCTTTGTCAATCCCAATATCCACTTCCTCGCCGTGGCTTAAAAGCATAATGTCCTTTACTTCTGGGAAAAAGCTCTCATAGACAATCTCATTGTCATTTTGCCAAGGGGCATCACTTGTGATTTTAGCATTTTGCGTTTGCAAGTCAAGATTCTCTAAAGCCGAGCTAAAATCCTTGCTTTGAGCTTGTAATGTCAGCAAACGCTCTTTTAAATATTTTGTCCTGCGTAAAAGCACCACATATTGTGCCACACTTTCAGTGATACTGCGTTCATTGGGCTTGTTATTTTTCTTATTTTCCTCCATAATATGCTTGATTTTCTCCACAATGGGCTTTGTCTTACGCACCCTTGCCAAGTCCTTGTTTAGCACTGCTAAAAGCATATTCATTTCTTTGATATTACGCTCAATCTGTGCGTTAAAATGCTGCACTTCTTGCTTTGCTTTGAGTGAAGAGCGGGAATTAATGCTGATATGATTTTCTCCTCCGCTCATTACTTTAATATACAAATGCTCCGAAACGCCAATTCTCGTATGGGAATGCAATGAATTAATCGTAATTTTCCTTGCCTCAATGCTCCCGCCATTGGCTTGTTCAATCACAATCTCTTCACCCTCCACATTGCCAAGCTCCAAGCGATTAATGCGAATCTTCTCTCCAACCGCACTGCCCTTATGTATATCAATACTCATCTCATCTGCTTGAATCACAGCACTTTGGTGTGTTTGCCCATTAATCTCAAGCTTTTTTGCCACCACTTTGGCATTTTCTGCCACAGAGCCATAAATTTTTATATCTTGTGCTTCAAGCACAATACTCGCTCCAATCGCATCTTGATTAGGATCAGCACAGGTTACTTCAACAACAAAGCCCTTTTTGTCCCCACCTAGCAATGAGCCACTTTTACGCAAACTCACTTCGGGGAAATTAAAATCAAGTAAAATCCGTAGCTCCCCCTCACCCACAGACACATAGCCATCTTGTGTTGCATAATATAGCACCTCATCTTCTTTCTCTTCTATGCTAAACTCGCTATCCTTGAATCTTAGCTTTTGTATCTTATCATCGCTTTCACTCTCTTGCTTTTTGACATTGATAAAATCTCCCTTAAGATTCCGCCCACTCATTCCAGCTTGATGTTTTAAGCTTATACCTACGAGTTCGCCACTTTTTGCCGCATAGGAAGCAAATTCAATACTTTCACTATGCGTTTTATTCCACTCTTCTTGTAAAATGAATCTAAAACTTGCCTCCATTTCCGGGATAAAACTCGCCTTTGCAATCACAAGGCTTTGTGCAGATTCTAGCACACCACTTATTTGCAGCTGTGAGAAAAGCTCTTTAAGATTTATAATCTCTTGTTTCACTCCGCTATCAAACAACCTAATAACGACATTGTGCATAATCTTTTTTCGTGTAATCTCCTCATAAAGTGCCTGAAAAAAACTCTCATCATTTTTTACTTCTAGCCCCGCCTTAAGATCTAAGCTCAACTCATAGCAATGTGAATCTAGCCTAAGATCAACAAAAGGAGCTAAGTCGTTTTTCCTTAATCCACGCAATGTAATATCATACACCTGCCGTATTTCAAAGTCATTTTTATTATATTCCGCATCATTGCTTAGAATCTTATCTCTCTCTTCAGGGCTTAATGAAGTAAAATCTTTCTTTTTTTCGCCACGATGAAGGGTGTTAATCTGCAAAATATCAAAGCTAATCATTTTTTCTTCAAGTGCATACAACTCACTGATTTTTTTAATCTCCGCACTTACATCAGCACAGCCCTTGACTGATACAGGCTCAAATAATTGCATAACAACCCCCGTAGCTTAAAGTTTGTTTATTGTAGCTATAATTTTACACTTTCAATCTTTAAAAAGGCAAAAATTTGATTAAAAAAGCATTTTTGACAAATAGCAGTGGTATTCTGCTTTCACGCGTAGCTGGTTTGGTGCGTGATTTATGCACGGCAAAGATTCTAGGGGCTGGAGTATATAGTGATATATTTTTTGCCGCCTTTAAATTGCCAAATCTTTTTAGACGCGTCTTTGGAGAGGGGGCTTTCACGCAAAGCTTTTTGCCAAATTTCATTCGTAGTCGCAAAAAAGGTATGTTTGCCCTCATCACTTTTCTTATCTTTGCTTTTGTTATTCTACTCTTATCGCTTTTTGTGGTGTTTTGCAGTGGGCTTGTTACAAAGCTTTTAGCGTGGGGCTTTGATGAAGAGACAATAGAGCTTGCAAAGCCCATTGTGGTGATTAACTTTTGGTATTTGGAACTTGTGTTTATCGTTACTTTTCTCTCATCTCTTTTGCAATACAAAAACTGCTTTTGGGTCAATGCCTATAATACTTCACTTTTAAATATTGCTATGATAGCAGCCCTGCTTTTAGCCCACGATAGGCAGTCTATACAAGTGGTATATATGCTAAGCTATGGCGTGGTGTGCGGTGGAATCTTGCAGATTCTACTGCATTTCTATCCGCTGTATCGTTTGAGATTTTTTAAGCTTTTGTGGGTGGGCGTGATTGAGCTTTGGCAGTGGTGTAAAACAAAAGAGCCAGATTCTAAACTCAAAGCTAAAATCACTCAAATAAAAAGTGAGTTAAAAACCTTTTTTAAGCAGTTTTTCCCCGCTATGTTTGGTAGCTCAACTGCTCAACTTGCCACCTTTACTGATACGCTTTTAGCCTCATTCCTAGCTGCTGGAAGCATTAGCTCACTCTATTATGCAAATAGAATCTTTCAATTCCCCCTAGCCATTTTTGCCATTGCTATATCCACAGCCCTTTTCCCCCTTGTAGCAAAGGCGATTAAAAACAACGAACAAACAAAGGCTTTACAAGCCTTAAAAAAATCATTTTGGTTTTTATGCGTCATTTTATGTGCTTGTGTGGTGGGTGGAGTAATGCTAAGTGAAGAGATTATTAGCCTTTTATATGAATGGGGGAATTTCACAAAAGAAAATACCATAATCGTAGCAGGGGTGTTTAGTGCCTATATGATAGGACTTGTGCCTTTTGGATTAAGTAGAATCTTTTCCCTTTGGCTTTACTCTCATCAAATGCAAGGCAAAGCAGCTAAAATCTCGGCTATCTCCTTACTATGTGGCATCGGCTTTTCACTCATTCTTATGCACCCATTTGGAGCTATGGGCTTGGCATTTTCAGGCAGTTTAAGCGGATTTGTGCTTTTTGTGCTCACCATTAGAATCTTTGGCTTCAAGCAATTCTTAGCTATAATAGCCCACACAAAAGCGTGGCTACTGCTTGTGATAATTTTAAGCGTTGAAGTGCTGATTCTATGGTTTCTTAAGCCCTATATCAGCGACCTCGTCAATGCCATTCATCTTTTTGTAAGGAATAATGTATGATTACCCTTTTTGATAGTATCAAGAAGCAAAAGCTCAAGTTTGAGCCTATATCGCCAAAACAAGTGCGAATCTATGTCTGCGGACCAACGGTGTATGATGACGCACATTTAGGACACGCGCGAAGTTCTATTGCGTTTGATTTATGGCGGAGATTATTTTTATTCCTTGATTTTAAAGTCATATTTGCTAAAAACTTCACTGATATTGATGATAAAATCATTAAAAAATCCTTGCAAAATGGCATAAGTGTGGAAGAAGTAAGTGAGCGATATATTGAGCTGTATTTAAACGATATGCACGCTTTAGGTATCTTGCGTCCCGATCTTGAGCCAAAAGCTACAAGTAATCTACCTCAAATGCACGAAATGATAGAGCAACTTTTGCAAAAAGGCTATGCCTACAAGGGAGAAAATAACGATGTGTATCTAAGCATTGCTAAAGATAAAGCCTACGGCTCACTCTCTCAACGCACCACACACGAGCAGAATCAAAGTCGTATCACAAATGCCAACGACAAACAAGAAGAAAGTGATTTTGCGTTGTGGAAAGGCTACAAGGGGGAAGATGACATTGCTTATGATAGCCCATTTGGCAAAGGGCGTCCGGGTTGGCATATTGAATGCTCGGCAATGATTGAAAAGCACCTTGCCTATGATATGCGTGAAAAACAAGAATATGAGAAGCAGGAATTTGCCATTGATATACACGCAGGTGGGGCGGATTTGCTTTTCCCCCATCACGAAAATGAAGCCTCCCAAACCCGCTGTGCCACAGGGCGAGAACTCGCAAAATATTGGCTACACAATGGCTTTGTGAATATCAATGGCGAAAAAATGAGCAAAAGCCTTGGCAATAGCTTTTTTATCAAAGACGCACTGAAAGTCTATGATGGCGAGATTCTAAGAAATTACCTGCTTGGGGTGCATTACCGCTTGGCGTTAAATTTTAATGAAGAGGACTTATTGCAAAGCAAAAAGAGGCTTGATAAAATCTATCGGCTCAAAAAAAGAATTATGGCAGAACGCATTGCAGATTCTATCCCACAAACAAAAGCCCTAGATTCAACTGAATTAGCCGATCAGCTAGAATCTTTAAACACTCTTAAAACGCATACCAAAAACGCACAAGATTCTTTTATAAAGCCCTTGCTTGAAGCCTTGAGTGATGACTATAACATCTCAAAAGCCCTTAGTATTATTGAAGAAATGCTTTCCATAAGCAATGACTATCTTGATAAAAATCCAAAAGATAAAGCCTATAAACTTGCCATTAGTGGCAACCTTGCGTGTATAGAATATCTGCTTGGGCTCGGGGACAAAGACCCTACTTTATACTTTCAGCTTGGGCTAACAGAGCAAGAAAGGCAAGATATTGAATCTAAGCTACAAGCACGCACAGAAGCTAAAAAACAGAAAAATTATGTCCTTGCTGATAGCATACGCGATGAGCTAAAATCTCAAGGTATCGAGATTATGGATACTCCACAAGGTAGCACTTGGGAGAAAATCTAGCTACATCTCCACAAATGCCAAAGAAGCAGAATCTAAAATATAATGAGCTTGTGAAATGTCTTTGGCAATGCGAGATTTTAACTCGCCTAAATCACTAAAAGTGCGGTTATCGCGGATTTTTTCAATAAAACATACACTTACAGAATCTACACTTATCCTATCTTCTGCCACAAAGTCCTTATCAATGATATGCGTCTCTATGCTAAATGCCCCATCTGTGCTAAGACGATGTCCCACAAAACACACGCTTTTATAGATTCTATTTTGCAACTTTGTGAAACTCGCATATACGCCATTTTGGGGCAAAACATACCTACTAGTTTCTATATTTATAGTCGCATACAGCTGTGTTGAGCCAAGATTCTGCCCTTTTACAACCCTGCCTTGTATATGATAATACCGCCCAAGTAACGCTTTTGCATTTTTCATATCGCCTTGCTTAATGGCTTGTTTTATCACGCTTGAATGCACCACTTGATCTTTGATACAAAATTCCGGCACGATTATCACTTCTCCACCAAACAAATCCGCCAAGTCCTCCGCATTCCACGCCCTATTTTTCCCAAAGCAAAAGTCATAACCCACCACGAGCTTTTCTAACGCCCTAAACTTTTCTTTTAATTTTTTTACAAAATATGCCCCATTCCATTCTTTAATATCGCTAAATTCCACAAAAATCATCTCTTTATCGCAATATAGCTCTTTATCTAGCGTGAGTAGCTCCCCGCCACTTTCAATGCAAAGCACCGCTCCGCTCTCCCCTAAATGCTTAAAAAGCTCCTTGTGAGCCAAGTGCATACCATCAAACTTCCCCAACGCAAGATGAGTAATACGCCTATCTTCTGGCATAGACAAAAAACTCTTCATTCCCTTCCTTTCCACTTACTACACTTTTTTCACTCGCTATAACACTAAAATGTCGCTTTTTTAGATTCTCACAAAACTCATTTGCTGCCTTTTGCCCTAAACTTTTATCCTTTAGCACCCCTTTTTTATTGCGTTTTGCATTTAATCCCACTTCAAATTGTGGCTTAAAAAGCCAAATATACTCTTTTACATTCAATCGTTCAAAACTCTCCATTAGCTTATACAGCGAGATAAAGCTCACATCACACACCATTAAATCAAACTCTCTTTCATCGCTAAAATCTCGTATATCACACTCTTCAAACACACTCACCCGCTCATCTTGTAAAATGCTAGTATGGAGCTGATTTTTCCCTACATCTACGCATACCACAGAATCTATGCCAGATTCCAAAAGCACTTGAGTAAAGCCCCCTGTGCTTGCTCCAATGTCAATAGCTTTTTTATGAAAGAGATATGCCCTATCCCACAGCCCCTTTTGTACTAAAGATTCTATAAATCCCCGCAGTTTATACCCCGCACGAGAAAGCAGCAAATCTTTGGAATCCACACCCACTTCATCATCTTTTTCAAGCAAAAATGAGCCTTTTTTCACCACAGCACCATTGACTTTCACACAGCCAGATTCTATAGCTTCTTTTGCCTTTGTGCGGGAGCTACACAAAGATTTCACATATATATCAAGTCGCATTATTGTGTAAGCTTACTTTCACGCTTTGCATAGCCAAAGTCAAAGCTCATACGCCCCACACCCTTTATCTCCGCAAAAAGCTTCAAAGTATCCCTACCACGCTCTCCTATACGCTTAAAACTCACAAGATAGACATCATTATAAGCAATATCAGGGGTAAAAGTGCCAAGATTCTTAGAATCTAGCTTTTCTATTTTGCTAGATTCTACGCTATTGTAGGCAGTTTTTAAGCTAAATTTCATATTTTTTTCACTTATCTCATCAAGCTTATCATACACTTCTATCAAAAACACCTCGCCACTTGTATTTTCTAGCCACTCTTTATTAACCTCATTGACATATCGGGCTATCATCAAAACCCGCGTGTGATTATCCTGCAAAATTTGAGATTTTCTCATCGCTTGAATCTCACGCTCTTTTATGGATTTTTCATCTTTTGGCTTATAATAGGCTGAAGCGATATGCACAAAATCTTTTTTATAAAAATCACTACACGAAGTAAGCATAAACGCCACGCCCACGCACACCGCAAAAAACTTCACATCTTTCCTTTATTCTTGTTATTTAAATATTGTATCACAAACTTTGCTACAATGCCTAAACCCAAAAGCAAAAGGATTTGTATGCAAACGCCCACCCTAGCCCCAAAGCACCTACTCCGCACAAGCGACCTTAGCCTATCACAAATTGAATCTATCTTAAATAAAGCCCAAACCTACAAAGATATGCACCACAGGGAGATTCTCAAAAACAAAACCATTATTACCATTTTTTTTGAAAACTCCACACGCACACTTTCTAGCTTTGAGATTGCCGCTAAACGCTTGGGGGCTGATGTTATCCGCCTTGATGTAAGCAAAAGTTCCACGGCTAAGGGGGAGAGTATGTCAGATACCGCGGCAAACTTAAATGCAATGAAGCCAAATGCCATTATTATCCGCCATAAAAACGCTGGAGCAGGATACTATCTCAAGTCCCAAGTGAGCTGTCCTATCATCAATGGTGGCGATGGTGCACACGCCCACCCTACTCAAGCCCTGCTTGATTTGCTGACTTTAAAAGAGCATTTTGACAATGATTTGCATAATCTTAAGGGCAAAAAAATTGCCATTATCGGCGATATAAAAAACTCGCGTGTGGCAAATAGCAATATTGAATTGCTTTCACGCTTTGGTATGGAAGTGATTTTAGTAGCCCCACCGCATTTTCTCCCGCCTACCACCTTACGCACCACACATAATCTCCGTGAGATAGCCAAAGAGGTTAATGTCTTTATGAGCTTACGCACACAGACAGAACGCCACGATAAGCAAATCTATGGCTCACTCAAAGACTACGCCTCACAATATTGCTTGACTTTGGAGATTCTAGGTGATACAAATGCCATAGTTTTGCACCCCGGACCTGTGCATAGGAATATTGATATTGATGATGAATTGCTGAAAGATTCTCGTTGCAAGGTGCTAGAGCAGGTAACAAATGGGGTATGTGTAAGAATGGCGGTGCTAGAATTTTGCTGTGCTTGAGAGCATTAGAAAAAACTGATATAAATCAAGTAGAGAGTAGGATAAGACTAACGCGACCCCTTGAACAAGTCGCGTTATGGCTAAATCTTAGCTACACTTGACTACTATTACGCATAGTAGTATAATCGTAGCCAAGATTTTCTGGTAAATCTTATCCATTGTAACCTCCTTTGTAAAAGTAGGTTACGCTAAGAGAGGTTGCGACTCTCTTAGGCAACCTCTAAGCCACATTATATCACATTCCTAGATTTTACTTTAAGCATTTTATCAGTCTTAATTTTTGTGTTATTTTCGGCTACATCTTATCTCCGCACTTATGATTAAAAGAGAATTAATTAATTTTTGATTAAGTTTTTATTTTTTACAATGTCGCCCTTGTATTGTAAAAAATACATTTACTTTGTGTTAAATCTAGCACAACACCCACAAACAAAATAAGGAAAAAAAATGAAAAAGATTCTATACTCAAGCGTGGTTTTAGGGCTTGTAGCGACAAGTGCAAGTGCCTTTGACTACAAGGTAAGCGGCTCGGCGGAAAGCTTCACAAAATGGGGTTTTAACAATCAAAAGCTTAACCAACAAAGTGGTGCAGCTCCTACTGAAAGCTTTACGACAATCTTTTCACAGCTTAATCTCAATCTTGACTTAGGTGCAGGATTCAAGGCTGGATTTGGCGGGGCTATCGGTGGCTTGGCTTTTGACTCCACAGATGGAAAAGATCCAAATCAGCCTTTTAGTGCGGTGCGTAACGCGTATTATGGCGTTTCTTGGGATAGAAATAATAACAATGGCAAGATTCAAAACTACATGTTTCAAAATGCCTTTGTAGAATATGATAATAACACATTCTATGTCAAAGCTGGTCGTTATGAATCTGGTAAGGTTGGCGAGTGGTTTAGCGGTTACAATCAAGGTGCAGAAGCTGCCCTTAATATCAGTGCATTAAAAGTATGGGGCTTTCTCTCAAACCGCCGTGCATTTGCGTATGATAAATGGTTTAATGACTTCTACCGCGTTCACGGAAAATATAATGACAGCATTGCTACGCGAAACACCTATGCAGCCGGGCTTGATTTGAACTTTGGCGGACTGACTATCGGTGCGTTCTCTTACTTTACACCGGGGCATTTTACTGCACCGGGTGCAAATGTAACCTTTCAGTCAAATCCAAGCTTTGAAGGACAAGGATTCAACGCTACGACAAAAATCCGCTTCCTTGCACCGATTGCTGATGAAAATAAAATTGGCACACAAAGCGGTAGAGATTGGGGCGAAATCGGCAAATACTCCTACACACTTTATATTGATCAACGCTTTGATGTAGATAAGCTCTTCTTTGGTGTGGGCTATTATCAAAACTTTGGCAATGCTAATGAGCTTATCGGGCGTTGGGGGAATCCTATCGGTATAGATATTTGGACAGCTGGAGCGTATGATATAGGCAATGCGTTAAATGATATTATAGGTAGAAATGCCATAACAGGCTTTGGATACCTTGGGGCGAACTATGGTAGCTTTGATTGGAAGTTTATCGGGCGTGGGACAAACAGCCCAAGAAGTGCGGAGCAAAGCGTAGCCTTGCTTCTTAACTATCAAATTAGAGAAGACATTGCCATTGGTGGTAAGCTAGAGTGGTTTAGCGATACCACAAAGGCTGGATACAAATCAATCGTATGGGGTGATGCGAAACAGAGCGAATATGGTGGAGGCAAATCAGATACAAAAAAACGCACAGATGATAGAAGCCACGCATTCTTCTATATCCGCCATACTTTTTAAAATATTTTTGCAGTTAGTCTAAGGGCTAACTGCCCCTTGATGTCTTAATTTCCCCACAACTTCTTAAAAACTCACAAACTTTATGCTACAATGCACCCCCACAAACACAAAAAAGGACACAAATGAAAGAACATACCACACAAGAAAATAGCGTAGAATCTACACAAATAGAATCTACAAAGCAAGATTCTGCCCTTGAGATAAAGCAAGATTCAAAAAAAGTGAAGCAAAAATCAAAACAAAGACCAAAAAATGTGGAGCAAGATTTAGCCCATAATACAGATACAAAAACAGAGCATTCCCACACTTTGCAAGATACGCTAAAAATGAAATTCCTAGCGGATAAAGCACGATTTATTACCGCCTTTATCCTTATTGGAATCTTAGCCCTTGTGCTGATTATAGATTCTCCACTGCTTACTTGCGTGGTGCTTGGAGTGTTGTGCCTTGTAGGTGTGCAAGAATCTTTGAGCTTATACAAGCTAGAATCTGCTCCGCATTATTATATTTTTACCTTTTTTATTTGGGTATTAGCCTATATCAATGAACGCGTTGTAGAATCGGCTTTTATCGTGCTTGTGATGTATGCGTCATTTTTAGCCTATTCTAAAAAAATCTCACCTAAAACAATGCTGCCTTTTATCTACCCTATCATTCCATTTTTGAGTATTTATGCCCTATATAAAGACGCTGGGGGAGCTGGAATCTGGGTGATTGTGTGGCTTATTATCATCGTGGCATTTACTGATACAGGTGCGTATTTTGGCGGTAAAGCCTTTGGCAAAACGCCCTTTTGTGAAACTTCGCCTAAAAAAACCATAGAAGGCGTGATTTGCGGTGTGGTATGTGGCGTGATATTTGGCTCACTTGTGGGGATTGGCACTTGTGGGAGCTTTTTATACTCTATGATGATTACTTTTGTTGTCTCAATCGCTTCCGTCTTTGGCGATTTGTTTGAAAGCTATCTCAAACGCGAAGCGGGGGTAAAGGATAGTGGCTCACTGCTCCCCGGACACGGCGGTGTGCTTGATAGACTTGATGCGGTGCTTTTTGGTGCGGTGGTAATGCACTTTTTGCTGTATTTTCTGCCCGGTTATAGAGAAATGGCGATAGTGTTGTAAAAAAAGAATCTTATGATACTCCTTGGCAGCACAGGTAGCATAGGCACAAACACACTTGAAGTCGCACAGACTTTTAACTATGAAGTAGAATCGCTCTGTGCTGGGAAAAATATCGCTCTTTTAAATAAGCAAATTGACATTTTTAAACCAAAAAATGTTTGCATTGCTGATAAGGCGGATTCTCACAAGCTCATCGCTGGGGATTATAGGCTATTTTTTGGGGAGAGTGGAATCTTAGAGCTTATAGAGCATTCAAAATCCCCCCTTGTTGTGAATGCCTTAGTGGGCTTTGCAGGATTAAAACCAAGTCTAAAAGCGTTAGAATGTGGCAAGAAACTAGCCCTTGCAAACAAAGAAAGTCTTGTCAATGCAGGCTGGCTTTTTAGGAATGCCAATCTCACGCCCATTGATAGCGAACATTTTAGCCTGTGGTATCTCTCTCACACTCGCCCTATTGCAAAGCTTTATATCACTGCAAGTGGTGGGGCATTCCGCGATTATCCGCTTGAATCTATCCCCACAGCTTCCATAGCGGACGCACTCAAACACCCAAATTGGCAAATGGGACATAAAATCACCATAGATTCCGCCACAATGGCAAATAAACTTTTTGAGATTTTAGAAGCAAGGTGGCTTTTTGACACAAACGATATTAATGCCTTTATAGAATCTAGCTCCACAGCCCACGCCCTTGTAGGCTTTAAAGATGGCAGCCTTACAATGCACTTAAGCCACCCTGATATGAAGCTCCCCATTGCCTATGCCCTAGATTCTACTCTAGCACCGCTCACGCCCTTTGTCCCCGAGCTTGACCCACTATCATTGCATTTAGAGTTTAAGCCCATTTGTGAAAAAAGGTATCCGCTTTGGGCGTTAAAGAGTGAGATTCTAAGCACACCACAAAAAGGCATTATTTTAAATGCGAGTAATGAAGTGGCGGTGAGTGCCTTTCTACAAAACAAAATCAATTTTGGCAAAATAAGTGAGCTAGTATTAAAGCTTATGAATGACTTTGCAGGTTTTGACTTCACAAGCTTAACGGATATAGAATCTATTAGTGCTTTAGATTCTAAAGTGAGAGTAAAATCGCAGGAATGGATAAATAAAAATACATAGCAACGCCACAATAAAGGAGTATTATGCAAGATTTTATAATAGATTCTAAACTTTTAGCTATGAAAGAGCTTGGCGAATCCTTCCGCCATAGTCTGCATAAAATCCCAGAAAGCTCTGGGGCAGAGTATAAAACAAGTGCATTTTGTCAAGATGTGCTAAAAAAGGCGGGGTTTAAAATCACCACATTTGAAGGCTACACTGGCTTTTTAGCGGATTTGGATATAGATTCTAAACTCCCACGCATTGCTATCCGTGCGGATATGGACGCCCTAGAGATGAATGACTTAACCAACAACGAGCATACTTCCACACACAAGGGCTTGGCACATAACTGCGGACACGATTTACATATGGCAATCGCCCTTTTGAGTGCGTGTTTTATTATTCAACATAAAGAAAAGCTCTCCTGCAATGTCCGCTTTATCTTTCAAATGGCAGAGGAAAAAGCCCATATCCCCGGGGCTAATAAAATGGTGGAACTTGGCTGTATGGAGGGGGTTAATGAAGTGTATGCCCTGCATAATGACGCCTCACTGGAATATGGCAGTGTGAAAATTAATAATGGCATTATGAGTTCTTTTGGCACGATTTGGAATCTTAGCATTCAAGGCAGAGCCGCTCATAGCTCCACACCACACAAGGGCTTAGATGCGATTTATGAAGGGGCTAGAATCCTAATGGATATGGAGCATATCATCGCTAAAAAGACAAGCCCATTTGCTCCAGCGGTGTTTTCTTGTGGCGTGTTTCAAGGTGGCTCTATCCCCAATGGCATTGCAGAATCCGCCTTGCTTAAAGGCACAATTCGTGCTATGGATAAGGAAACTGATGAGATTTTAAAAAATGCGTTTAAAGAGATAGAAAAGCAAAGTGCATTGCGGGGCTTTAAGACGCGGTTTAGCTATGATGGGTATCCGGCGATTTTTAATCACGCTGTGTGTGTGCAACGCCTTGTAGAATCTGCACAAAAAGTGCTAAAAAACCATAATATGCTTTATCAATCCTGTGAGCCGATGAGTGCGAGTGAGGACTTTAGCTATATGATAGAAGCGTGCAGGGATAAAAAGGGGGCGATGTATTTCCTAGGCAGTGGGAATGCGAAAAAGGGCATTTGTAACTATCTGCATTCAAACCCCTACTATGTGGAGGATAAAGCCATTCTTGTTGGTGCACAAATATGGATAAATCTTATTTTGAGCTTTGGCAAATAGGCTTTGTGTGGGCTTTGGTGCTATGCTAGATTCTAGTAAGTTTAATAGGCTGTGTAGGGAGCAATTGCAGATATGATGATATTGCTTGTTATCCTTGGGGGTGTTGTTTTACTCTATGTGATTTTGCCCTTGCTTGTGCTTTTGCTCCTTTATTTTTTTATTTCCAAACTCAATAGGTATTCTCTCAAGACTAGGCAAAAGCGTTTAGATTCTACTCATTTAGCACAAAGAGGCCAAATGCCCCTGCATATTAGAATCTTTGGCACAAAGCTATGGACTAAGAGTGAAACAATCGCTTATTGTTTGGTGCTAGAATGTGCTTTGGCGATTATGCTTTTTAGCCTAGATTCTATGCTAAGGGTGCAGTGGCATAGTGGCTATGAGCGGTATAATGAGCTTTGCAACATTGCTGAAGGGCAAATGGATTTCCCCTTGCAAGATTCTCCGCAAAAATACAGCCAAATTTTTAAGCTAAAACATCTCTTTTACTCCACGCAGCTTGAGAGATTAGATAAAGATGAAAAAGAAGCCTTTTACTTAGGACGCTTGAAGTTTAGTCCAAAAACGATAACAGAGAAGGAGTTTTTAAGCTATCTTGACCCAAATAAGCCAACATACCCACCTAGAGGCAATCCAACGCTATATAGCTGGGAATTTACAGGCAGCGAAAGTGAGCTGAAAACAGAATCTAGCGTGTTGCAAAGGCTTTTATTTGGAAGCTTTAGCATTTCTTATACGCTTTATGTCTCATCACATTCGCCAAATATAAGCAGTATGCGGGATATTAAGACAATGCGTTTTGGTGTAAAGTGGGAGTATAGGACTTTGCTTCACACTTATTTTGTAGGTATTTTAAGCAATGCCAATAAAGGTGTGCAAACTTGTGGCAAAAAGTGGTGAAAGAGCGTTGTAAATTGAATGATACAAAGCAATCTAGCACAACTAGGGCATTAAAAAGCTAGAATCTAAGGTGGTTTAGGCTTACTTTATCGCAATAAAACAATAAAAGCAAAGATTCTAAGGTGTTTTTTGTTTCATTTTTACCCACACTTCTCTTGCCTTACTCTTTTGTTTATTTTGTTTATAAAATAAAAATAATTCTTATATTTTTTATTTAACTTTAAATTTAGAATATTATACTTCCACTCCATAAATCTAAAAAAAGATTTATATACCACAATACAAAGGAAATATGATGAAAAAGTATCTCTTGTTTTTTGCCGCATTGTCTTCTTTGGCACAATATGCTTTTAGTGATGATTTTAATTCTCAAAATGAAGCCCAAAAAGAAGCTCATAAAAAAGTTAAGCTTGATACTTCCATAGTCAAAGCCACGATGATGAATTCCAAGCTTGATGAGCTAAACCGCAATGTGTATGAGATAGATAAAGAGAGTATCACAGACAAAGGCTATCGCTCAACTGAAGATATTTTCCGCTACACGCCATTTGTGGGACTTAGCAATGTTGGGCTAGGAAGCAACCTTGACTTACGCGGACAGGGCAATCGTGCTAACACCTCCGTGCAGGTGCTGATAAATGGAATCTACTCCAATATGCTAGATTCTAGCCACGGCGTTACTCCGCTTAATACCCTATCCCCCTCAAGTATAGAATCTATTGAGATTCTGCCCGGTGGCGGGGCGGTGATGTATGGGAATGGCACACGCGGCGGAGTAGTCAATATCATCACGCAAAGGCGGTATGAAGAGCCATTTTTCACAGCGGGGTTAAGCTATGGCAACACAATAGCTTCAACTGGACATAGCTACAATGCCGATGCGAAGTTTGGCACAAAACTTGGAGATAGGACTTATATTTCACTAGGAGCAGCTTATATCAATCGTGGCGGACCTAGAAGTGGAGATAAAACAAGTGGCGCACAAGCAAATATGGGGTTAATGTATGATATTACACAGGGGGGGGGGGAGCATAGTGTGAGCTTTGATGTGGATTATTTTAATGGCATTATCCGCACAAGCCCGAATAATTCCTTTATGGATATTAAAAACCCAAGTAAAGATGATAGGAAAAGCCCCGGCAATGGCAGTTTGCATAACACACAGCAACGCCTTGATGTGAGCCTTGGCTACAAGGGCGAGTTAAGCGAAAACTCAAAGCTTGATATAAAAGCCTTCTATCATCTCAATCGTATCAACTATATAGATTCTCTTACAAGGCTAAGTTCATTTAGCGCTATGGGTCAAGTGTCTTACAATGCTTCAGCAGATCAAAGTGGCTCTCTCTTTGATGATCAAAAAGCTGGAATCACCGCAAAATACGATCTCAAACACACAAATGGGCTTTTTATCCTAGGAGTACAATCTATTTGGAATCGCGGCAAACGCACGATGGATCAAATGATTAATGCAGTGGGGGGAAGCTACAAACATAGAATCCTTGTGCCATTTGTTGGCACAAAATGGAGCAATGCCCTTTATGCCTTGGAAAAATACGACTTTAGCAAAAGCTTCTCGCTCACAGGCGGGGCGAGATATGAATACGCGTATTATGATATAGATGTAAGCTATTTTAGTGATATGACTATATCTAATACTACTAATACTACTAATACTACTAATGGCTCACTTACAGACTCACTTCATAACTACGCCCTAGAGCTAACGCCAAGCTATCGCTATTCAGATTCTGGAAATATGTATGCTAAGTATGAGAAAGGCTACTTCTCCCCTAGCCCAAGTTCTATGCTTAGACGCAATGGGAGCGGAAGCGGGGCTTCCTACACTGCCACAAATCTCAAAAAAGAAACATATGATACCTTTGAGCTAGGCATAAAGGACTTTTTGGGAGATTCTGTAATGTTAAGTGCAAGTGCGTTCTACACATTAACACATAATGAATTTTACACGCAGGGCAACGCCCACTCTGTCAGTGGTGTAACTTATGGTAACTATGACAAAACCCAGTGTGCAGGCTTAGAGCTATTCGCTGAACAATATCTCTTTGGTGGGGGCTTAAGTTTGAGTGAAAGCTTCACCTATATAGATGCAAGAATCTTACAAAACAATGGGGCAAGTGCAAATCTCAAAATCCCCTATGTGAGCAACTATAAAGGCACAATCGGTGCAAATTTAGCCCTTGGCAGAATCTTTAGCCTTTGGAGCCAAAATACATTTTTTGGCACAAGCTATGACATTACGCAAGAAAAGATAAAGCCTTATAGCCTTACAGACATCGGGCTAAATGCGAAGTTTGGCGATCTCTCTTTGAGTGCTGGGGTAAGAAATGTCTTTGATACTTTCTATTATAGCTACTATAACCACGATTCTAAAGACCAAATCGCCGGATATGCTTTCCTTATCGGGCAGGGGCGAAGTGCGTTTATTGAGGGACGATATACATTTTAAGGCTTTAGTAGAAACTAGATTCTGCGTTGTGGAATTTTAGTAGAATCTAGATTCTACAAACACCAATTCTTAATCGCAAACCCACTTCCAGCAAAACCCCTAAAATTCCTAAAATAAGGCTTCTTTCATCAGGCTATAAAATTATAGGCTATTTATCATTTTTCACGCTTTACGCTTCGCACACAAGGCATTTGGCACAAAACTTGACACACTTTTCAAAAAACACGATTCCTTAAATCAAAATCGCCGCAGTCATACCACAAATTTGCCACTTTTTGCAAAAATCTCACAAACAAACCGCACAATACCCTTACACTCGCTATTCCAAAGGCTAACATTTCTGCCACCATTACGCATAATCCAGCCTATCCCACCACTTCACACATCATTAACACACTACGCACAAGCACAGCCCAAAGCCAATAAACCACGCTACAAACGCTATTTCAAGCACACTTCAAACCCTAGAGCAAAGCCCAAAAACGCCAAATCGCATTTTTGCATTTGCAATTTTTTTCACAAAAATCAAAAATCTTTGCAAATTATTCCACAATCCACGCAAAACAAATTATTTTAAAAGCAAAAACATACACGCCAAAAATCCCCACCACTTCAAATGTGGGTGATGTGGGCGGAGTGAGAACGGACAAAGCAAATGTGGGTGGCGGACAAAAAGGGCAGCAAGACAAATCAAGGCGAGGCAAGGCAAAATGTGGGCGAGATAGAAAAAGCGATGGTGAAAACACAAAGCAAATGTGAGGCAATACAAAAACACCAAAGCGGGGTAAAGCAAATGTGGGGCAGGTGCAAAAACACAAAACAAAGGTAGAAAAAATGTGTGGGGCTGGGCAATCACGCAATGCAAAAACGCCAACGCAAAGCAATGCAAACAGAGCTAATTAAAATGTGGGTGGGAGCAGGTCAGTGAGTGTTAGAAAAGTGGGGCAAATCAACCAAATGGTTCAAAATGATGGAAATAGGGAAGTTTTAAGGAGTCCGCAAAGATTTAGTTACCAAGAAAAACTCGGCAACTCAAAACAAGAGCAATAAGGAATTGTCTAGATGCTAACAGAGATTTTAGAATCACGCTTTACCTTGCTTCATTTTCTGCTCCTGCTTCTAAAATTTCTCCCAAAGTAATCTCAATATCGTGTATCACTTTATGTAAATAAATAATCTCATCTAGTGTTTTGTTACTTTCTTTTATCCTTTTTATTTTTTCATTTAATGCCACGACAATAGATGCAATAGATAATGTCAAGCACACAATAATGATATTTCAAGCTATATCACACATTTTTTCTACTCCTTAATCTTACTAAATTTGCATATAAACTCCCTTAGCAAACGCACATACAAAACACCATATCTATCAGTATATATCACACAAAGCAAGTCCTGCGTATCGCTTTTAAACTCTGCTAGATTCACCACCTTATACCGACCACCTTTTTTGTTGTGCGTATAAAAATCACCTATCATTCTTTACTCTTATCTATTTCAAAAGCCACCCTAGAGCAAAATATCCAAATCCCAAGCCAAAGATAAAGCTTACAATCATAGCAGTATAAAAAATCGCCCTTTCCGCCTTTTGCACCTGTGAATCTGTGTAGGTTTTCAAGTCTTTTTTTTAAGTGTATTTTATAATTGCCATAACCATCTATAACGCAATCACTTATGGGATAATACCCAACTTCTGCGTATTTTTGCACTTCTGCAACAAAACATTCTTTATTGCTTTTTTCTATTGTGACAAAGGCTTCATTGCTATAGATAGAACGCAAGATAATCACAGCTATAAACAAGGCTATTGCTAAAATTACAATTATGCCTATTATCATACTCTATTACCTTCTTACTTATTTGTTAGAATTTTGTTAGAATCCGCTCCGCCTATGCTAAAAGCGGGGCTTATGGGTTATGATAAACACCACAAGGAAGCGTGTTTATTGTATAAGTATTTTTGATAAAAAAGGAGGGTTAAAATGTGAAAGATGTGTGCAGGTGGTTGTTTTTGATTAATTTCTTATTGTTTTTATAATTTTTTCTGCAAGTAGGCGGTATCTATTAAAGGAATCAAGCCTAGCCATATCATTTCCTATACTGCCATATTCTTTTGCACGAATTTTGTGTAGTTCCTTTTGAATGCTGTTGTCTTGGTCTAAACTTTTATTTTGTTCTTGTAGTATAAAAAAATCTTTAACAATTATCTTGTATAAATCAAGTGCCCCTCTTTTAAAATGATTACAAGCTCTTGCAAGATTTTCTTGCTTACCTGATTTGTAGTAGCGAGAATAGATATGGGATATTGCGTTGTGAAATTCCATTAAAAATTGTCTCGGAATCACCATTTGCTCTAATTTAATCATTTTTTTTTCCTTTGTCTGTTCTAAATATTTGTTGTAAGCCTTTATCTCTTTCTTATGTTTTACAAGGTAGAGATACAATACTTTTATTCTCCGCCTACTATCATACTCCAAAGCTGATAGGATTAAGGTGATAGGCAAACACACCAAAAAGCTCACGCAAGATAATAATTTTAGTATGCAATCCTTGACTTCTAGCAATGGTGAAAAAATATGTCTTAGATTATTTCTCACACTCACTTTTGGGATAGCTCTGTGGTAATGCTCTATCCTATACTCACCAAGCTCATCTGTTTCACCCAAAGCTTCTGCAAAGTCTTTGATTGTGGATTCTTTAAGTTTCATTGTTGCTCTCCTTTTTTTCTTTAAACATCTTGCTCACACACAGGGGCATTATAAAAAAATGGATTTTGAAAACAAAAGGGTTAAATGGTTTTATTGGGGGGTGGGTGTGAAAATATTATGGATTTCTGCTTTTTTTAGATTCATTAAGCGGTGCATTCATTGAAAAAGGATTTTTCATATTCAAAAAGACTTTATAGAGACTGCCTTTATTGGCAGATAATGTGTCTATAGTGTATTTATCAGCAAAGGCTTTATTATCACTAAACCAAAATCCTATATCAAATTTGCCTTTTTCTTGTCTTTCAAATATTTCAAAGCCTTTTTCTTTGCTTCCGTGATAAAACACTTTAGGCACTCCATTTTCATCTTTTGTCAAAGGGCTTGAGTCCTTATGCCATTCTAGTAAGTCTTTAGCTTTTTTGCGGATTAAATTTAAATTTTTCTTGCACCTTTAGTATAGGATTTTTAAATTCCATTTTGTCTTTAAGGTTTCTATCACTATAAAATGTTATAATTTCTTCCGCGGATTCAAGGTGTGAGTCGGAGGTTGTGCCACCACCTTGTATCTTGCTTACTAGTCTAAATCTAACACCCTCTTTGTTTTCCCACTCGTAGATTCTAGCTTCTTGTCCGCTTTTTTGCTTTTCTACAAAAGGCTCATAATCTTTTAAAAAAGTTCTTAAATCTTTCCCTAGATTCACCAACTCTAAATCTGTAACATAGCCCTCTTTTGTAGAATCTTGTAAATGTTCTATTTTGATATGCTTTGCACCCTTTCTCTTTTGTGAATGCTCTAAATGATAGCCTTGCGTCAATTTTAGGGCTTCATCTACCGCTCTCAAATCCTTTTGTATCAAAACAGCATTTTTCCCATTGAACGCTACATTATAGATTCCCTTTTGCTCTTTTTTCTCTAGCTCACTTTATCATCACTTTTGCTTGGACTATTCTACCCCTTTCATTTTGGATTATATAGCGTGGTTCTAACGCACTTAAAAGTGGATATTTTGCCTTTGCTTTATCAAAGCCTTGTGCTAGAGTATCGGCTAGTTCCCTTGCCACCGCTTCTTTTAGCTTTGGATTATTTTTTAAGTATGTAAAGCCTTGAGTAACTGCCTTGCTTCCTATCACTCCACCTAGCAATCCCAACGCAAACTTTTCAGGGCTAAAGGTTAGATTACCATTTTCATCACTCTCAATTCCCGCTCACACTTCCACCCACCAATCCACTGCCTAAATGGGCGTTAGATTGATAGATATTAGGACTAGATTCATTAAAATACTTGCCATTTACGCCTTGATTATCAATATGCTTTATTTGATTGGAATCAAAGACTACAATCGTGTCGCCTAGCTCTTTTATCCCATCGTATCCTAATTTTTTCAGTTCATTTTTAAATACTTCTGCTTTGCTTCTATATCTATCAAAATTTGTATCCTTTAGTATATTGAAAACATTAATTTCATTTCCCCATTTTTGCAAGGTATCCAGCTTAAACTCATAATCCTCTTTGCTAAAAATCTTTTTAAGCACTTCTAAATTTTTCTCATCATTGAAATCAAATATATTTTTTGCTTTGAGAAAAACTTCATATCCGTGCTTCCCTGCTTGATTGCCTCTAGCCATAGCGTATAAATCTGCATCATCCGCATTACTGCTAAACCAAAATTCCCATTTTGTTTGGTCTTTTTCACTTAAAAATACTTCAAAAGGTTTATCAGTTTCGCTTCCGTGATAAAACACTTTAGGCACTCCATTTTCATCTTTTGTTAAAGGACTAGAATCTTTATGCCACTCTAGCAAGTCTTTAGCTTTTCTCTCATCGTAATTAAACTTTTTCATAGTAGATTCTAGGGTTTGTTGTGGTATAATGGCGTTAGAGTTTAAAGGCAGAGTCTCGCCTTTTGTAAAATCGCTAGAGTTGATGGTCTTAGCCATTTCTCTTTCATCTTTATAAGCCGTAATAATCCATTTATTTTGTGTAGGTTCGCCTTTCCAATTTCCTTTTAGTCCTACTTTAAAAATCTCACCATTTTCTTTTGTGTATTGTAAAGTTGCCCTATCGCTATTTTTTACCACTTCCCCATTTTGTATAATCTCATCTAGCTCTTTTGCTATATCCTTAAACTCACTCCCGTGCTTGTCTAAAATATGCTTTAATCCAAAGTTAGAATCTCCCCATACTAAATCAATATCCCCTAATTCTTTGCGATAAAATGCCCCGCTCACTTGCCCTTGTCTTTCTGCTAGTAGCTTTTGTATTGCAGATTCTCCACTATGATAATGTTCTGCATAATTTGTGCCAAATTCTTTTAAAGGTTTAATGTTTAACTCTTCTTGTATTCTTAGCCTATTTTTACGCAGTGAGTTTATAGCAATATGTTCGCTTAAGTCTTGTATGTCCCCTTTTTTAAGCCTTGCTTGAAACTTCCCAAATGCCACTTTAAAGCTAGGTTTGTTTATATCCAGTTCTTTAAAGCCAAGCTCTTGTGCTTTATCTCTAAGGGTATTAAACAATAAAAGCTCCGCGTGTTTGGCTGTATTTTTAAAAGGCTTGTCTTTAAAGTCGTTTAAAAGCTGTGTTGTAACTTCTTGTATTGTATCTGTATCTTTGACATAGGCTTTTAGCTCATTTGCTAAGTGTTGCTCATATAGTCGTGGGAAATCTTGTATAAGCTCTTTATACTCTTGTGGCATTGCTTGATTGAAATATTGCTTTTCTAGCTGGATTATTTCATCAGGCTTGAAAGCGTGGTGTAAATACTCTTTATCAGGATTCTTACTCTTTGCGATTTGTTGCCTTGACTGCTGTATTTTTGTTTGCAATGCACTTAATTGCGGATTGTCTTGTATAGAATCTTTTATGGTTTGTGGCTTACAGAATTCATCAATAATGCCTTTTAGCATTTGATGTTCATCACTGCCTAAAACCTTTGCGTTGTTATGAAAGCCACCCATTAAAATACGCTTATTTTCTAGCTCTTTATATTGTGGCATTTTACTTTCATATATATTGAGTATATCTTGTTTATGTTTGAGCAAATCTTTTGCTAGAGTTTGTTGGTCTTGTGGGAGAGTATCATAATGCTTTTTTGCATAATCTAAATATTCTCTTACTTTTGACAAAGAGTATTCAACATCATATATATTTGTAAGATCTAGCACTTGATTTATCTCGCTTTGTTTAAATCCTATGTCTTTTAATATTCTGCTAAACTCATCTTTTGCGGTGTTGTGCAAGGCTTCATTTGCTTCTTGTATTTTCTCTTTTGCAAAGTGTGAGAGATAAATCGCACTCGGTTCGTGTCCTTCAAAATATTCTAATGCTTTAGGATAAGCCTTTACAAAATCATCTTTAAAATATTGAAAAGTTTTTGCTGGGTCGCTATTATCCTTTGGCATTTGTGGTATAATGGTGTTAGAGAACGGCACTTGATTTGTCTCTGTGAATGCCCCAGATGTCGGTAAGGCTTCCGCATTTTCCGCTTTATATATCATTTTTCCATTTTTTAGCTTATTTGTATTGTTTTATCAGTCTTTGGTGAGTTGCTAATGATAGTTATATGCGTATCAAAGTCTTTCCCTATGCTTGTAAGATATAAATCATCTTTTATTTGCTTAGCAAAAATAAACTCACTTTCATCTTGTAGGACAATCTGTGGCTTCTCTAAAGTCTCTTTTATTTGCGGTATATACTGCTCCCTACCTTTTTCTATAATCTTATACAAACTCCCTTTTGTTAGCTTAATTTCGTTACCTATGGCTTCTTGTAATTCTTGCGATAGTTGTGGTATGTAGCTTTCATCAAGGCTTTTAAGATTAAAAGTTTCTAACCATTGCTGTTGCACTTCTTTTGTAAGCGTGTGTTCTTTACCTTTTGTATCAGTAAAAATAATGTCGCTAGAATCCACTTTTTGCGGTGTAGATTCTAAAGTGTCAGTTTCTATGACTTTAGCTTCTATGCTAGATTCTACTTTGGATACACTGCTTTGTGGATTAGCTATACTTTCCCTTAGCTCCCTTAAGCGTGGCATTAGTTGGCTTAAAGCACTTTGACTTTGGGTAACCTGCCCTTGATTGATAAGATATTCTAAAAAGTCATATATATCTACTTCACTTAAAGCCTTGCCCTGTGTAAAAAATGTTGGCTGTGTGGCAAGTTCTAAGGCTTTTGGAGCTTCTTTTAAGCACTCATATAGAGCAGAGCTTGGATTCTCCTGCCTTGAAAATTTTGCTAGGGCTAATCCAAAGGCTTGAGCGGTGAGATTTTCTATTTTGTTAGAATCTAGCACAAGGGCATTTTTTAAAGCTTCTTTGTCTTTTGCGATATTTAAAAAGCTTTCAATATCACTAATCAAATGTGTATAATCCACTTCCCTTGTAGGATTTTGCTTTGCGGTGTAATACATCGCATCGCTTAATATATCTCTAAATTCTAAGTTTTTAAAGCTAGGATTATTGGCGAGATTATAAAAGCTTCCTGCATTATCTACATACATATTGATGATTTTATTTTTATATTCACTATTGCCTTTTATGGAATCTAGGCTTTGTAAGATATTGCTATTTTTTCCATTTCTCGCTAGGCCTGTTAAAAGGGCTAGATTTGGCTCAAAGGTATTAAGCCCATTGCCTTGCTTATCTATATGTTGGCTCACAAGGCTTTTTAGTCCATTGACATTTTCACTACTCAAAGCTTTTGGCAAGGTAGCGATATTTTGTCTATAAAGGCTAAGGGTGGAGAGAGCTTTTTCGCCCATTGTGCTTTCTCTACCGATATTTGAGCTAAAAGCAAGTTGAAGTATTTGCTTATCACTCATATTTTCTTTTAATCTTCGCACGATGATTTCATCATTTTCTAATGCCACGCCGAGAAACTCTTTTGCCCCTTGCTTATACTTTTGCTGTGCAGTCTCTGCATTATGTGTTTGTGCGTTAAAAATCTGCCTTAAGGCTTCGCTTCTGTGATTCCTACTTACGACCTTGCCATCTCTTGTGATGATAGGCACTCCATTTACTCCGCCCTCTTGGTAGAATATAAGTTCAGGTTTAAAGTCATTAACAATATTTGCTATTACACTCTCTTGTTTGATAAGTCGCCCCTGCGTGTTTGAGTTATCAAAGTTTGGCTTTATATCACTAAGTTTAACTACTGCAAACTCCGCTTCAAATGGAGCAGTCTCATCATTTAGCACTATACTTGTATCTCTTATGGGCTTGTAGAGTATATCCTGCCCCTTATCTAATGGCACTTCATCAGCATTTTTGCCAAGTCTAGCTTCTTTTAGAGCGATAATCTCATCTCTTTTAGCTTGAGTTTGTGCAAAATACTCTGCCATCTCTTGTTGTGCTTTGGCTTCTTTTTGTATTTGGCTTTGTATTTGTGTGGAATCTAGCTTTTCTATTCCAGCTTTGCTACTCTTTTGTGGTATAATGTTCTTATCGGTTGCGTTAAAAGTCTGTAACGCATTAAGGCTTTCAGCAGAAATAGTTTTGTTAGCACCGATTTTTTCTAACTGCGAGATAGATTCTATTTGTCTAGCAAGTTTATTTTCTAGCTCATCTTTGGCAAACTTCTCTAAGCTTTCTTGTAAGATGAGTTCATCATAGCTATTTACTTGCTCTATGTGATTGCTTTGGATATAGACATTTTCTAGCCTATCTTTTGAAAGTAGGAGTTTTTCTCCATTATCTAGCTCTACTACACTGCGTAAAACATTCCCATCTTGTTGCCATTTTAGGTTGTTTGTGGTAGAATTTGTATTGCTAAGGTGATATTGTTGTGGGTAGCCCTGCTCTAAACTAGGATTAGAGATAGATTCACTCTTTGCCACTTCATCTGCATTGTGCGGATATGGGTTAGCCTTAGCATTTTTGAGTAAAACCTCCTTATTGTAATTTCCCTTAGTTTTCCATAGACTTTAAAAATGAGTTTATCCTGCCCTAATAAAGCTTCCTCAATGGCTATATGATACCCATTAATTTGTTTTACATAAATCACGCTTTTATCTGTGAAAAATTGCTCGTCATATTCTTGCGTAATGCGTGGGTAATTTGCTTCTATATCTGCCCTTGTAATAGCGATATTACCCCTTGTGATTCTTTTGTCTCATCGCCGTGTGATTTTAAAGCGTGGGCGATTTCATTTTCTCGCAATTCTCTTAAAAGTGGTTTTTTGTTTTTAAAATTAAAGTGTTTTTGAAGTTGCTCTGCTTCGTGTAGCTCAACTTCAAAAGTTTGAGTAGCTTTTAAATTAGCAGATTTACTTTTATTCCCCCACTTTCCACCACTTCTTTTAACTTCTCCACCTGCTCTTTATTGACCTTGCCATTACCTATGGTGGTATAAATGAGTGTATCATCATTTATAGCTTTAAGGATATTTTCATCACTTGACGGGGTTAGAGCATTATTTAAATCATAGCTTTTAGCCCTATGTTTTAGCTCATCGGTTAAAATCTTAGGATTTGACACATAGTTTTGTATATCTTTTGCGACATTCTCATTGATATAAGCCTCTCCATTAGGATTGCTTGGGCTTTTTGGATTTGGGCTTGTAGCTTTGGGATTATTGAGCATATCAAGTGTAATAGCTCGTGGATATTTCAGCTCTTGGACTGCTTTTTTAAGGTGATGAAGCAAGGCATCTTTATCGCCAATGTAAGGCACTCTAAAAAATAATGCCTTAAAAAGCCTGTTTGTCATAAACACCTGCATTCTGCCTTCCAGCGTAGTGCTTAAAGCTCCATTACCTGCCCCACTTTTAAAGCCTTTAGCTCTGCTTAGCTTTTGCATAAACTCATAAGTTTGAGCGAGTTCTTTAAAGATATTTAGGGCATTTTGAGCTTTTGGGTGCAGGGGCAGAGATTCTAACTGCTCTATATCTTTTAGGGCTTTGCTTAAGTCTATAAATGCAGAGCCGTCCTTTTCTTTAATATGTCGCTCTAGGCTTCTAAAAATAAGCAAGGTTTGCGTATGCTCTTGCATTCTAGGGTCAAATTTGGCAAAGATTGTATTTTCTAGCCCCACTATTGAATCTTGCCATTGTTTATCTAGCACAGCTTTTTTCCACTCATCTACACTCCGCATTGAATTAATCGTGCTTTTGCTTGGCTGGTTCATAAAGATAGCTTTTGTGAGTTTATCATTGAGCCTTTGTTTTATATCCGCATAAGCGATGTTTGCTTCTCTAAACTCTTCTAGCACAGCTCTTGCAGATGTATCTAGCTCTCCTTTAGCTATACCGCTTTCAATGGCGTTATGAATCTGCGTATCAATGGCATTTTTAAGCTCACTAGCATTATCTTGGAATCTAAATTTTTTTAAGGCATTTGGGTTGTCATTGTAGTTTCTAATAATGGCATTTATATCTTTTCTTTTTTCTAGAGCTTCTTTAATGGTGATATTTCGTCCTTGCAAATTATTCACTTCATTGATTAAAGCTCTACTTATTTCAGCATTTACTCCAAACTCTCTTATGCATAATCTGCTACATTTTTAAAAGGTGTGAGTAAGTCAATGCTTTTGTCTTTGAGTGTAGATTCTAGTTTGCTCACACTTTGTGCGTATTGAGATTTGACATTATGCTCGGCGATTTCTATGGCTTTTTGAAAGGCTTTTGGCAGACTAGGATTTGCTTCATCTTTGAGTATTTCTTTGGCGATTAAGTTTTCATAGCTTTGGCTTAGGGCTTTAAAGTCTTTTGCCATTTTGGCACTTGCTTCACTTAAGATTCTAGCCTCTACATCATCAAGTTGCCCAGCAAGTGAGTCGGCTAAGTCTTTATTCCTTAGAGCCGTGCTTAGTAGCTCTTGGCGTTTTTTGTGCTAGTGAGCTAGGCTCATTGCTTTTTTTAAAGGCTTTTGGAGCATAAGCAGAGACTTTATTTAAGATTTTTTCCGTCAAACTTTCATTTTGAAAGTCTTTTTTTATTAGCTCATCACTTTGTGATTCTTGGAAGCTTTTCAAAATACGCGGGATTTCATCTTTTTTAGCTTGTTTGCTTAAAGCCCTATCAATCGCACCCATATTTTGTCCGCTTAGAGCGAGTTTAGCTTGATTTGTGGCTTCTTTTAATAATCCCAAGCCTTTATCTGTTTTTACCATTCCACCTTTGATTGCCTTATAAGTGGTGGAGATACCTTTAAAGACTAAATCCCCCGCGATATTTAGTCCTGCTTCTTGTGAGCCGTGTATAAGGGCTTGAGCTATATCAAAGTCTTTACTTAGCTTTGCATCTACAAGCAGTGAATCTAATGCACCACCAAAAAACGCTCCTCCAGCTCCATCAAGCACCATATTGCCAAATCTAGCTTTAGCACTTGCTCCCTTGTTTGCTCCATACATCGCTCCTGCTATACCTAGCCCAAAAGAGCCTTTATTATCATTCAGCACACCTAAAAGCTCTTGGTTAAAGTTCTGCTCTACCTTATACGCCCTTTCATCTTTTATAAAATATAGCCCATTTTTATTATAAGCCACCGCTTCAAAGCCCAAAAACTCCGCTACACTCTCAAAATTCTTTATCTTTTCTTGTTGCTTTTCGCTTAAAGATTCCGCATTTGAAAGCAGTCCAAAAAACTGCTCATCTTTTAGCACATTTTCTAAGCTTTTTGAGAGTTTGACATAGTCATTTGTCTGCTCCCTTGCCCTTTGTATATCCATAAACATTTTTTGTTTTTCTTTGCTATCTTTAAAAAGAGAGCTAAAAAAGCCTAAATCATTATCAATTATCGCCATTTGTTCTTTATTTAAAATCACTTCTTTTTTTCATTTTGGGCTTGTTTGATTGTTTCATAGAGTTTAAAGGCTTCTATTTCATCTTGCAAACCTTTTTCGGCTTGGCTTAAGTGGAGATTGTTTTTTAATCCTAGCTCTTTGGCGGCTTCTTTGCTAGGTCGTGTCAAATCACTCACCAAATCATCAGCGGCTTCAAAAAAGTTTTTTTTGTGCACTTTGCCCTAAGTTAAGATATTCTTGTATCTCTTTAAAATGCGGGATATTCTCTACATCTTTTCCTGTCCTTTTTGCATAGAGTGCTAATTCCTTTGTGTCTTTAATCAGCTCTTTTATCTCATCACTCTCATAGCCAAAGGTGCTTATTACACCTTGAATATTTTTGCTTACACCATTTAAAAGCCCTTGTTTGTGTATTTTTCCTTAAACTCGTCTGCCTTTTTGTTTAAATCCCATTCTGCTCTATGTCCGTATAAGCCTTTATTTGTGGCATTGTCTAAATCAAACTCTACTTTTAGATTTTGTTTAATATAGTCGTATTGTTGCTCTTTTGGGAGATTAAGCGAATCTATCTGCTCCCATTGTATATTTGTAGGATTCTTACGCAAAAAATCAATGCTTTGAGATTTAAACTCACTCTCTCCTAAGTTTTTGCGTTGATTTTGGTTACTTTGCTCTAGTTTGTCAAAGTTAAAAATTGCCATTTTATTTCAGTCCTTTTTGGATTCTTTTGCTTTGTGTTATAGTATGTTTTTAAGAGAGAAATTTAAAGGGTTAAAAATGGATTTAAACTTTATTTAGAATCTGCTTTGTCAATGGTAAGAGAAAGGGTATTAGTCTGCCAAGAATGCGATAAAATATAACAAACACAAAATGTAAGTATATGTAGAAAATGGTATAATAATTTGCCCCAATTTATTTGGGGCAATACCACTTAAAAGGCGTTCCTATGAAGCGACATAGCAAACGCTTACTTGTATTATACATTAATTTTAGGCTTTTTAGGTTTAAAATTAAGTTTAAATACAAGCCTTAAGCGTAAGGGGGATTTCCCCCGCCTTTCAAAGTGGCTAACGCATATCCTTCACACTAATTTGCATAGTTTTCTTTGCCATTTTTTGAGCATCACTTTGTGTAGTGGAATTTTGTGGATTATTTGCTTCTTGCTTCATTTGTTCTTGCATTTGCCCCATCACTTTGCTTTGAGATTCTAGCTTTTGGCTTTCTTTTTGGAGTTTTTCTATTTGTGCTTGAAGTTTTGCCATTTCTGGCTCTTGCATTTTTTGACTTATGGGCTGATTTACTTTGTTTGCTTCTTCTTGTGCTTTATCGGCATTTGCTAGGACTTCCTCTATATCCTCTATGATTTGAGAATCTGTATCTTTTAGCATTAAAGGCAAAAGTGAAGTAACAATGTCTGGTCGTATGCTTGAGATAGTTTTGAAAATTTCACTCCAATGAGCAAATCGCTCCTCTCTCCCTTGCTGTTTGAGCTGAGATTTAAAGTCTAAATCAAAATGCCCTATCTCTATTTTATTACTCTCATCAGTATTAATGCTAAAATACCTATCCACTTTCTTTTTATCCGTCATCTTAAACATCTGCGGTTTAGTGAAGTAGTGCTAAATGAAACTTAGCACCTTTTCATATAAAAGCCTATCGGCATTATCCGCAGAATTGACATAATATTGCAGTCCCAAAAGTCCCGTTTCTCGCCTTTGAGCGATAGCTATGCCACTTTGTCTATTTGTCGCCATAGCTAAGGCTTCATCGTTTAGCCCACTTAGGATTTTAGCCATATTTTTCTTTTGCTCACTCTTTTGAGAGAGGGCGGCAATATCTGCGTGGTGTTGCACAAATTGTATTTTATTCTCTTGTAATGCCCCGCTTCTTACACCCACTACGGCATTATCTTGGCTCACTCCCTCTACAAATTCATCTATGTCTTCTACGGCATCAAGCTCATATAATGCCTTAATCGTGCCTAGCATATTCCCCATTTTAATTTCAGCAAAATTAATATAATCCTGTATGGGCTTAATATCTCTAAATAATCCATACCAATTATGCTTTTCATCTATGTTATACCTCGCTATAATAAAAGGGCGTGTGTTATTCTTAAAGGGGCGTTTTTCATATTTGTAGATTCCACCGATGGTATGCCACAAATAGCGATTCCAGCTAAATTTTTCTTCCACTTCTTCATCATATTCCCTTATCCAAGTTTCTATTATATCTACGCGATTATCTACGGTAGTGCTGCCATTTTGAAAAATATCTACATTTTCTCCCAAAAGTAGCCTTGCTTCTAAATAGCTGAGATTCTGCTTTTTATGGAAACGATTAGAATCTAGGGCATTTTTATCCACACTATAAGTATCCACTAAAAAGCTTTCATTATTTAAAGCCTTTAAAGAGATGTGAAAATCGCCTTGTTTGTCTTTATTGACCCAAAGTTCTATCACACTTTGCCCCATAAGCAAGTCAAAATCTCTTTTATAAATCTCTTTTTCATAGTCTTTTTGTGAGTTAAACACCGCAGTAAATCATTTAAAAGATTAGCCAAAGGCTTATCTTGCTCTTGTCTGCCGCTGACTTTTATCTCTTGCAAACTTTGAATCTTATAGCCCAAAATCTTATCGCATATCATTTTATAGATATTTTCATAAATGGGTATTTGCCATCGCCTTGCTAGTTTTTCTAGCTCTTGGGCGGCAAGTTGATGTCCGTGATAGTAAGCCTTAGCTTCTTTATACTCTTTTAGGGCTTTATCATTTGCTAGAGAATCGTTAGTAAGCATTGTGTTGAGTTCATATATTGTTAGCATTTTTATCCTTTTTGGTTGTCGGCTTAGGCTTGTCTCTTTGGTTTAAATCGCAGATTCTACATTCGCCAACGGCGGCACTTACCTTAAGTAAGCTTCTTGTTGGCTCACTTGAAAGCTACGATTTAAACTCAAAGATACTTCGCCCCCTTGTAGTTTTATTATTCTTACTTCCGCTTTGTGTTGTGTAAGTGAGTAAATCGCTCACAAAATGTTTGCATTGTTAGCTTTCCTTGTAAAAAAAGAAAAAAGGAATTACGATAAAGCACCCCTAGCCTTAAAAGCTTTTGCCACCAAACAATAAAAGCATTAAACACAAAAACAAAGGGATTTTAAAGGGTTAAAAGTGAAAAAGCATTGACTTTGTAACGATATTATGTTATAATTACGCTAATTGAATCTTAGATTCAATCGGTAGGCGGTAGGGACAACTTTTTAAAGGATTTGGAATGTTTAGTTTCAAGTTCAAAAAGGTTGTGAGATTTAAGCTTAAAGTCCTTATTCAAGTGGGCAAACTGAAAATAAGGATAAAAGCTTAAGTCTTATACACCTAACCCCACTCTTTGTGGGGTTAGGTGTATTATATCTTTTTTAAGAATCGGAGTCAAACTATGTCAAATATGCTTTGTCCGCATTGCCATAAACCCATCAATCCAGCCAAGCTACTTAAAACACAGGATAAAGAGACAAAAGAATGTATCGTGTGTGGCAAAAGCTTCACGGGGAGTAAAAAGAGTAAGTTTTGCTCAAATGCGTGTAGATGCAAAGCCTACCAACGCAAGAAAAAAATCTAGTTAAAGTGTTGTCTTTACGGCTAAAATCGCGGATTCTACACTTTTTGTTCGCTCACTTACGCTTAAGTAAGCTCCGCTCACAAAAAGCTTGGTGCGTGATGAAGTCAAACCCGTCCCACGCAAAAGCCACGATTTTAACTCGTAAATACTTCCGCTATGGTTTTAAGTAGTGTTAGCAAAACACAAAATAAAAGAATTCTAAAATGCTAAGTGCCTTTGTGATTTTTATCATCTTTACAATCTCTGCATTTGTAGCAATGTGGCTAGGGAGTAGAAAAAATAAGTGATAAGCCATTATTTAGTATTAAAAAAATAATGTGATATAATGCAGTTTGGAGGTTGCCTAAGAGAGTGCGACCTCTCTTAGTGTAACCTGCTTTTCGCAAAGGAGGTTACAATGAGTAAGATTACGACAAAAATCTTAGTTATTATCTTACTATTATGTTTATTAATAGTCAAGTGTTACTAAGATTTATCCATAACGCGGCTTTTTAGCTCAAGGAGCTGCGTTAGTCTTACTCTACTCTCTTACTTGAGCTTTTTACTCCACTTGTCTATTACATAGAATCTTAAAGCTTCTCTGCATAAACTCTTTAGCTAAAAAGTCTTTGCATTGTAGCATATAGGTATAAAGCACATTTTGTGTGATGTCTTTGTAGCTTATAGGTTGGTAGTTGTATTGTTTTTGAAGTTTTCCTAGATAATATGGCTCATCGCAATTAATATATCCACTATTAGGAAATATTACAGGATACCAATAAGGTTCGTAGTTATCCCCAGTCCATTTATACCGCCACTCGCCTATAATATAACTCTCGCAAAATATTGTAGAAAATATCCCATAAGGCACAAAGATATGAGACTTGTTTTTAAGTGTATAATAATTTCCTAAATCCTTATAGAAAAAATAAGGATTTCTTATTTCAAATCTCTCTTGCTCTGTATAATCACTCACTTCTAGCATTTCCCCTTGAGCTATAAAATACTGATGCACGACAGATTCTAAAAACCCCGCTTCTATTGCCTTTCCTACCCAATCGCCTATCTTGTTATCATCTATGGCTTTTAAGGCTAAGAGATACTCCCAATATTTATCTAAGCTAAGGCTCTCTAGCATTTTTCTTTCACTTTGCTTCCATTCTGCCTTGCTCTTATCAAATTCGCCATTTTGCTCTATCCATTCTTCCATATCGCCTAATTCTTGCCTTTCCTCATAAAAAAAGTTTCTTATACAATCCTCATATACAGCAATAGGGTCGCTAGGAGTTTGCTCAATACTCGGCTCATTTACATCAATATTTGGCACATCTACCTTTTTTGCTTACCTTTATCCATTTGCGTTCATCAATACTGCGTGAGTAAAACTCCCCCTTAAATCGCAGGGTTTGATTATATGTTCTCACTTGATTGATAAAGTCCTTAGATTCTACATAGTCACAGTAGGTGCGATAGTTGGCATTATACACCGCTTGTATCCACTCCCCTGAATAATACTCCTCATTGCTTCCTGTAAATTGAGCCAAGTGAGAGTATCCCTCTATAAGCCTTTGATTATGCTGTTTTAGGAAGTTTAGCTTATATTCCATATCATTATCTAGCTCTTTTATTTTTTCTAGTGGGAATAGGGCGAGTTTATCCATGTAGCCATCATTTCCAGCTAGGTTATAATGAGCTCTCCCCTGTGTGTGTTCATCAATGTTATCTAAGGTTTTATTCTGTGTTTTGTGCAAAGGGGCGAAGTTATGTGTAGGATTATAAGCTTGTGTGGGTTTAAAGCTCTCACTCCCAGCAGTCTCTGCCTGATAGCTTTGTCCATTTGCAAAAATCTCATATCCACCATAAAGCAGTGAATCTTTTCCTGCTTGTAGCTTTTTATGGCCCATATAGTAGTTTGAATAACTTGCATAGGAATTGGCTACTTTGTGAGATATGACTTCATATTGCAAAGATTGCAAGGCTGCATCATCGCCTAGCTTTTTGATATAAAGTAGCATACTCATCACCGCCGCTACTAGCCCCATATATGCCGCTGCGGCAGTGCTTACACCGATAGCCTGCATAAAAGGAATACAGCTTAAAGCAATGCCTAGCAAATACCCCGCAACAATCCCCGCTATCACAGCAGGGTCTATTAAATCTATGGCATAGTGCGTTTCACTCCTAGCTTTGAGTTCAGCTAAAATATCCGTATAGTGTTTTAAGCCCAGCTTTGTGATCTGCACATAGTTTTCAGGCAAAAGGGCAAAAGCCACATCATCATAAAACACCACCCTTGAGCTACTCCCATAGCCATCTACAAGCTTTATGGTGTTTCTTAAGCTTTCTCTATCTTGTTGTAAAAGTGTCCTTTCCTTATCAGTCAAAGGACGGGCAAAAGTCTCATCATATAAAGGCACTTGCAGTTTGTATTTTTCAATCACCTTTTTGGCGTTGTTAAATAGCTCTATTCGGTATTGATTGCGTTTTTTATAATACTTTGAGCCGTTGAAATAGTCAAAAAATCCCGCCATCTTGTGCCTTTATATTGTTTTCATTGCCGTGAAGTTTTGCCAAAACTTCACTTAAGAGTGCTTTTGTCATTGCGAGATTTTGCAAAGCAAAATCGTGGCAATCTATGCACTCATCAACTCGTTTTTATTCGTTATCATTGTGGTATAGTTTAATAAAAGCATAAAGATTCTAAAAGGGTTAAATGTGTATTGAGCAAATATTTATATAAATAAAAATATAATAACGCTAATTGAATCCTTTATGGGATTCAGTCGGTAGGCGTAGGGAATCACTTTGAAAGGCTTAAAATGAAAGGTTTTAAGTTTAAAAAAGTGGTTGTGAAGCTCAAAGCTTGGAGTGTGTCCATTACTTTCAAGCTTGAGTTTCAATAATCACCATTCCTCTTGCATAATGCAAGGGGTTGTGTGATTATATCCTTTTACAAAATGGAAGTCAAATGCAAGAAAATAAGCCCTTTTACACCACTTTAAGCTTTGAGCTAGATTTAGATGAGTTTAAGTCCCTCTACAAACAAGCAGGATTTAAAAACAAAAATGAATTAGCAAAGTTTTTAGACTTAAGCCACACTACTATAAATATGTGGGGAAGTGTAACCCCCTTTCCACGCTACATAAAGCCCCTTCTAGTCTGTATGATACAAGCCCAAGAGAATCTCAAAAGCTTCTAGTTTTAGCCCTTTTGTGTGTTGATATTTAGATGTTGATAAGGTTGCCATTTAACTTGTGAATTATTAAGTGATGGGCCTTGCACATTGTGCAAGAAATTATCTTTATGGTTTTGTGCGGTATAAGCATCGTTTATTTGTTGAGATATATCTCTGCTTTGTCCCATTCTCTTTGTCATAGGGTCGTTTTTGTCATTATAGGCTTGATAAGTTTGCGGAGTAGATTCTGTATTTGGCGTATTTGGCGTTTTTGGACTTTGTGTTTGGGGCGTGGGGTTAGATTCTGCGTTTTCTTGTGGCTTGTTGTTTTGAGTGAGAGATTTAAGCTTATCCCACCCAGCTTTTGCTCCCATAGCCAAGCCTCCCACTGCCATTTCTGCCAAGCTATAGTATTTTGT
The DNA here is from genome assembly GCF_000284635.1 of Helicobacter cinaedi PAGU611. NCBI lineage: Bacteria > Pseudomonadati > Campylobacterota > Epsilonproteobacteria > Campylobacterales > Helicobacteraceae > Helicobacter > Helicobacter cinaedi. Next base: position 1,628,901 of record NC_017761.1, read on the forward strand.
GTTGCTTTTATAGCCACTTGCTGCACGATGAGCTACCAAGTCTTTATCCATTTGCTCTTGGACTTGTTTATCACTCATTCCGCTATCTTTGTAGGCTAACATACGCGTAAATGAATTTTGCTGAAAGCTGTTATCTATGGCTTGATTGCTAGCTATATCGTTTTTCTCTCTTTCAATGGCATTTCTCTCACTCTCACGCAAAGTTTCATTGATTGCATTAAGCGTGTTTGTATTGTTTTGCATTGCAGCTTTATGTGTCTCCATTACAAGCGAAGCAGCGTTATTTGTGTTTGCTAGAGCTTGTTGTATGCTGTGGTTGTAGGCTTCTAGTATATTTGCCATTTTTGCTCCTTTTTTACCTAGCGTTGTCTTTTTGGCTAGAAACGGCGATTGTTCGCTCACAAACTTTGGCACTTACGCTTAGTAAGCTTCTTGCTTGTTCGCTCCAAAACGCCGTTTCTATCTCAAAAATACTTCCGCTATTTGTGCGTTACAAAATTGAATACGCAAACTCTAAATCTTGTTTGTGTGGTATTGCCGATTTTGTTTGATGTTCTTAGAGAATTAAACACAAAAAGCAAGGATTATAAAAGGGTTAATTTTAAAAATTTTGAAACAAGAAGCAGGATAAGGCTCATCTCACTTATATTTCTCTAGTATCTCTAACAAGGAATCTAGCTTTTTGCTTTTCTCATAGTGAAACAAAAAGCACTCCACCCATAAAGGCACACCTTTTTGCTTCCAATTTGCCACAGAGTTATAGTTCATACCCACCATTTTGGCAAAATCATCTCTACTTAAGCTCAACGCCTTAAGTTGTAAAGAAAAATCATCATAGCTCATTCTTACCCCTTATAATTAACTTTTTATGTATTTTAGTATAAAAAATATAATAAATGATTAAAAATACTATTGACTTTTTTAAATTATTAGTGTAAAATATGGCGTATTTAAGGGAGCGACTGCCTTTTGGTATAAAGAAAGGGGGTTGTTGTATGGTGGAAGTAATTATATTACTCTTGCTTCTTATCCTACTTACAAAAAGCCTAAAAGACTTTAAGCAAGCAAAACTATTTCTAAACAAACGCATTTTAGTAAAACCCCGCTAGTTTTGCCCTTAAACACAAAAATTTATACCACTCGTGCGAAGCACTAGTCCATACTTGCAAAAAGGGCGGGGCTTTTGGCTTTAAGTGTTACTTTTTAACCCACTTGCCTATCGCAGAATCTTAAAGCCTTTGTATGCACTCTAAGCCACTTCCGCTTCAAGTCGCTCTAGCTCATCTATCAATGCTCTTATTTCAGGCATTGCATAGATTTCTACATAGCGGTTTCGCTCATTCTCAAAGCTGTCTTTATAGCCATTTACAGAATCAAAAAAACAAACGAGCATAACTTTAAACTCATCTAATGTATAGCTCATTCCCTTGCCTTGCAAATCTGTATAAATCTCGTTGATATTTTCAATCTTAGATACCCACCTAGCCATAGTGATATTCAATCCTGCTTCACTTTCAAAATTTTGACTTGCAGGTATATCATCTAATCGCGTGAGATTAAGTGGATCTAAAATCCACTCTCTAAACCACCCATAAACAATTTGTCCTTGTTCTGCTATTCCTACTATTACTTCATCGCTTAATAAAGTCTCAAAATACTCTTTAAATCTCAAAAACTCACTCACTAACGCATTTTGCTTTATCTCCTCTATTCGTGCGAGTTTCTACTCTTGGGTTTGTGGCTCTTGTGGAGCTTCCACTTCAGGCGGTTCAGGTATCACAGGGGCAATTTGTGGGATAAAGCTTAAACTCACACTGCCATTAAAAAGTGTGTTGATAATATTAGCTCCACCGACAAAGACTATTTTTAGCACCTCTCCAGCTCCTAGATTTAGGGCAAAGCTTTTAGTATCTCCGCTTCCACCTCGTGGAAAAGCCCTATTTGTATAAGTCCAATCATACACATCTCTACTACACCATTTTACCCCGCTTTTTTTAAGGATTAAAAAGCTGCCAATAATGTTTATAATGTCGCTTTTGGCTTTAATCTCAGTAATGTTTTTAATCATTAAGAATCCTTTCTGTATTCATAAACAAGCAAATTGTTTCTACTCACAAACTCCAAATACTCATTGATTACACTAATCAAATAAGCATTCTTGCTTAATTTCTGCTTTCTTGCATTTCTGTTTATACGCCTTATATTTGACTCTCTTAGTAGGAATTTTTTTTTTGTTTTTTTTTGGTTTAATTTTACGCTCCGCATTATCAAATCCTTTCTCTTTTCCAAACACTGCCCTTTCAACAACTATACTTCTACTGACACCTAGAATCTCTGCAATCTCATCTATGCTTTGCAACAAGGCTGTTTCTAAAAAAAAGCTTGAAGTGTGGATTTTTGCATTTTTCATTTTGTATCCCCTTGCAGAATCCAGCTAAGCCCTAATTCTTTTAATCGTTGCTTTGTGAAGCAGTCTTTTAACAATTCCTCTTCCTCAAACCTTGTGCCTTTAAAGTTTTTTATCCTTGAAGTTGTGTATAAAAACTCAGCTTGTTTTTTTACACAATCAAGCAATATGGAGAAAAACTCGCCCACATAAATTCTTGCCTTAGCATTGCGATTGAGACTTAGCACAAAAGATTCTAATAACCCTGTATCTTGTGGATTCTCATCACTTAGTCGTTTGAGAAAAAAATTCACTTGATTAACAGCGTAATCTGTGAGTTTTATTCTCTCATCACTCTTGATTTCTGCAATAAATTGCTCTTTTACCATTGCTTACCTCCTTTGCTTACTGCCCCAATCTTTCAAGGGGATTGTGCGTGGATTGTAGTTTATGGGCGTAGTTTTTGCCCCACACATTTTTAGAGCGTGGCTTGTTAAAGCTTTCATAACGCATTAATGCTTCTTGTGCTTTTAATAAGCCACTCCAACCACGATTAATGCAAGTTTCAACGCAAAGCACAATATCTGCATTTTGCATTTTAAGCGTCTCAAAGTCTTTGATTATGCTATTTATCGTGCTTTTTGCTAAAAAGCCTTTTTCCTTGCGATAGGCAATAAAGTCTTTATAAGCTTGTAGCTCTTGCTCTGTGTAGGATTCTAAACTTAGGCTTTCTTTGAAGTTTGTGCGTTATGCTTTTAGTATCTTTGAAAGACTTAAAGCTTTGAGTGATTTTCAAAAACAAAGCAGTTGGCTTTTGTGTCTTATTAGAGTCGTTTTTACTTAAATTATTATATTACTTAAGTCGCTAGAATATCCGTATGCGGATAAATGTTTAAACGGATAAGACTCCACATTTTCCGTATTTGTAGCTTCTTGTTCTACCAAATCTAGTCTTTCAACTTTCTCACTCACATATTGAAAATCTACAACTTCTAGTGTATTAAAAGTATAAACACTCTCTTGGGTGAGTTTGCCTTTTTCATCTCTTACTTGAGAGTAGGCTAAAAGACTAGCATTGACAAGCTCATTTCTAAACTTTCTCACACTCGCTTCACTCACATTTAAAAGCTTGGCAAAATGCTTAATGTTGATGTTCCAATCATCACTGAAGCTTTGGGCTAGGGCATAAAACATTCTAGCCCCCATACTTAAACTTTTATCATGGAGAATATCGCTAGAAAGTATTGTGAAGTTATTCAGTTGTTGGTTTTTTTGAATCATTTTGTTACTCCTTTTTGTGTTTTATTTTTTAAGATTCAGCTTTTGCAAATTTGCGTTTCGTGCTTCGGCACTACCGCTTAGGTAGCTTCTCGCACGGAAACGCAAACTCCCCAAAAAGCACCTTAAAGACAACGCATTTCTCATACCTCTACTACCTCCAAATCTCTATAATTCTGCTCACTTTCATACATACTAAACTTACCTAGCTCACTATTGAAATTTACTCTTTCTTTATAGTGTTTGCCTGTTTGCTTGTTTTTTTAAATGACAATTCGTGAATCCTCACTAAACTCTCTCACGCTTTCATTTTTAGGTTTATCGTGTTCTATGCGGATTGTGATACTTGATTCGTGTCCGCCCTTTTTGCTCCCCATAGGATTATCTCTATCGCCTTTACTCGTTTGCACGATGAGAAAGACTAAAATCCCTAAGCTATGGCATAATCTAGCAAGAGTTGAAAATTTAAGGCTTTCTTCCTCTTCTATATTCCTACCATTTGGGCTAACTAATCGCATTTGCGAATCTATTAAAAACACTCTCACACCTTGCTTGTAAAGCGTTTTGATATTTTGAGCCACTTGATAAATCTCATAGCCATCATCAATGATGATGAGATTTTCTCTTTTGAGTATATGGGGAATTCAAAGCTAAAAAAACATACTTTATTGGTTTTTGCCATAAATTCTAGCGTCTGCAAACCTAAAGTTGTTTTACCTGTTTCTGGGTCGCCACTGGTTAAAACAAGCTGGGCAGATTCTATCCCCCCCATCAAAGACAGAATCTAAAAAGTTAATGCCTGTTTTATACTTTGGCATTTTGGGCAATGTATCATAATAATCTTGCCATTCCTGCATATTCTTATGAGAGCAAAAATTCACATTAGGGATAAGTGCGTTCATATCAAGCAGAGCATTATTCTCACTTGCTTCAAGGAGCTTTAGTCCTGCTTCTTTTTGCTTTAAAAAGCTTTCATAAAAGCTTTGCGTTAGTCGCACCACATTGGCATTTGGGATATGAGAGAGAATATCTAAGAAATAATCTTGCTCCTGCTCTTTTTTACTTAGCTTACCTACAAAAGCGTTTTTACTCACGCTTTAAGATTCTAAAAGCTCTATTAGAATCTCAAGCGTTCTTTGTCCTTTTTGTGTAAAGTACTCTTTAGGGATTTGGGCTAAAAACTCATCAATTTGTTGTGGATAGGCTAGAAATGAAGCCATAATCTCTTTTTCTAATTCAATCATTGCTAAACTTCTATGATAATATCTTGCCTATTATCACATTCACTACATATACAAGACACAGCCTTTTGGCTATTGAGTTTTATTTGTATATTAATCTCTATACAATCCACTTCATTGATATAGCCACATTCCTTACAAACATACCAAAAACTCATAGGCTATCCTTTTGTGTAGAATGTGTTTTTAGTGTGAAGTTATCTAAAAATGACGCTCTTTTTTTGTTTTGTGGAATGTATTTGACATAATGTTGAAAAGTTGTTTGCAGTGATTTATGTCCTAGCATTGAGCTAACCCACAAAGGCTCTTCACTATTTACTAACTAAATCTTTTGCACTTAGCAGTGTTTTTGCCATATTTTCTTTTGTATCTTTGAGTTTGGTGCTGAATCTCACTCTGCCGATTTCTGTTAGAGTAGCATCTATATAGATGATACCATTCCTTTTGTAGAGGTTTGTGTGTTTGACTTCCATTTGTTCTCCTTTAAAGATAGCCCCACATCAATGGCTTGAAGTGGTGTGATTTTTCATTGCAAAATATGTTTTTTAAAGAAGTGTGTAAGGTTTGTAAATGAAATGGATTTTGTGATACGGAGTAGTGATATGAAAGGGGATTTTCAGGGAGTAGAATAAGGGTGTAAGGTCAAAAAATCAAAAATTTTATAGATTTTGACACAAAATTTGACACACCTATTGGGATTCTTACCCCCAAAATGTCAAAAAATAACCTAAAAAGCCCTAAAATAGAAAGGTTTTAATTATTGATGAATATTTTCTTTCGCAGAATCTAGATTCTACTTATCAAAGCCTTGAAAGGAATGCAGGGCGGATTCTATATCAATATGACAATAGCCATTGGGATTTTTCTCTAAATATTTTTGATGATAGCTTTCTGCTTCATAGAAGTTAGCTAAAGGCAGAATCTCCGTAACCGCCTTGCGATTCTGCCCTTGCTCCCATTTTTTGAGACACTCTCTTATCACGCTTTCACTTTGTGAATCTTCATAATACACGCCGTTGCGATATTGTGTGCCTCTGTCATTACCTTGATAATTTAACGCGCAAGGATCAATAATGGATAAAAACCGCTCTATAATCTCACGCAGGGACAGAGCAGATTCATCATATTCTAGCTTCAAAGTCTCTACCGCCCCACTTGCCCCACTGCATACAAGATCATAGCTTGGATTAGCGATCTTGGAATTTGCATAGCCCACGCTAGAATCTAGCACACCTTTAAGCCTATCAAAATAGCCCTGCATTCCCCAAAAGCACCCACCAGCAAGATAAATCACCGCCATTTTTGCCCTTTCATACAATGAAATTATTTGAAATGTTAAGTATTTGAGATAGAATCCTACTTACATTGTTTGCACAAAGCACAAACAGGTTCAAAGGATTTTCATTGCAACACATATCAAAAGACACACGACAAGACACATTACAACCCACGCAAAAAGCCCTGTTGCGTTCTATCCCTAAAGTTGATACGCTTCTAGCCCACGCTGATTTACAAGACTTTGATAAAGCCTTTATTCTGCCCCTAATCTATGAGTATTTACAAACTTTGCGAGATTCTATCTCGCAAGGAAAAAGCCCAAATACAGATTTAAACACACACGCTAAAACGATAAAAACTAAGGCAATGCAAGCTCAAGCCCCCACAATGCAAAGTGTGATAAACGCCACAGGAGTGGTGATTCACACAAACCTTGGACGCAGTGTCTTTTCACAAGAGATTATGGAACAAATCACCCCACTACTCACCGCCTACAACACGCTAGAATACGATTTGCACAAGGGCAAAAGGGGGGAGCGATATATCCACGCTACGCAGATTCTAGCTCAAATGTTTGGCGTAGAATCCGCCCTGCTAGTGAACAACAACGCCGCAAGCGTGCTTTTAATCCTAAATACCTTTGCTAAGGATAAAGAAGTCATCATCTCGCGTGGGGAGCTTGTAGAGATAGGCGGGAGCTTTAGAATCCCAGAAGTGATGAAAAGTGCTTCAAGCATTTTATGCGAAGTGGGCGCGACAAACAAGACGCATTTACGCGATTATGAAAACGCCATAAACGAACAAACAGCGATGATTATGAAAGTCCACCAAAGCAATTTTAAGCAAATTGGCTTTACCAAAGACTGCCATATAAAAGAGCTTATCACTCTCGCAAAAAAGCATAATCTCATTGATTATTTTGACTTAGGCAGCGGACATTGTGGAATCTTAAGCCTTAAAGATGAGCCAAGTGTGAGTGAAATTTGTAAATACAAGCCTTCACTGCTTAGCTTCAGTGGCGATAAGCTTTTTGGCGGACCGCAGCTTGGCATTATCCTTGGCAAAAAAAAGCTTATAGACAAGCTCAAATCTAATCAGCTTTTACGCGCCTTAAGAGTGGATAAGTTTAGCATTCTTGCCCTTATTGCGACACTTCAAGCCTACAAAGACAAAGCCTATCACAAAATCCCAACCCTTAATATGCTTTCACTCCCGCTAGAAAAGCTAGAATCTAGGGCAAAAGTTTTACAAAGCAAGATTGCTCAATCTCGCATTAGCCAACAAATGCAAGTGGAAGTCTTAAGGCTATCTTCACTTGCTGGGGGCGGGAGTGTGCCGCATATTGAGTTTGAATCTTGGGGAGTGAGTTTGCAAAGCAAGATTCTAAATGCCAAAGCGTTTGAAGAAAAATTGCGTTTGCAAGGGCTTATCACCTGCATACAAAAAGATAAAATCCTGCTAGATGTGCGGACTTTGCTCCCGCACGATGAAAAAAAGATTATGATGATTTTAGAATCTGTTTTGGGGCAAGGCAATGACTAAGCAGCCCATAGAGCAAAATCACAATGACATTCACAATGATGTTATAGTAGGACTTGCTGGGCATATAGACCACGGCAAAACCACGCTTATAAAGGCTTTAAATGACTTTGATGGCGATAGCTTAGAGCAGGAAAAGCAAAGGGGCATTACGCTGGATTTGAGCTTTTCAAACCTTGAGTTTAGAGTCCGCAATGTCGCTTTCATTGATGTCCCCGGGCATAGCAAGTTAGTAAAAAATATGATTGCTGGGGTGTTTGGCATTGATGTGCTTTTGCTTGTAGTTGCGGCAAATGAAGGCATTATGCCTCAAAGCAGGGAGCATATACATATCGCTAATTTACTTGGCGTAAAAAGCTGTATTTGCGTCATCACTAAAATTGATAAGCTTGAAAATAAGCAAAAAGACTTAGCAGACTTAGAATCTACAATCAAAGATTTTTTTAAGCCCCTTGATATGAGCTTAGATTCTATCTTTGCTTTGAGCTTATGCCCCACGCCTAGCACACAGGAGATTGAAAATTTAAAACAAAGGTTAGAATCTATCCCCAAACCGCCAAAAGATGACTATGGAGTTTTTTTGTATTACATAGATAGGAGCTTTGCTATTCAAGGGGCGGGTTGCGTGGTAACAGGCAGTGTGCTAAGTGGGGAATGCCATATTGATGAAAAGCTCTATATTTATAATAAATCTAAGGAAGTGAGCTTAAAAAGTATTCAAGTGCATAAGCAAAAGGCGTTAAAAGCCTATCCCTCACAACGCGTTGCACTCAATCTTTCCGCGATAAGTCATAATGAGCTAAAGCGGGGCTATCTCATCTCAAAAAAAGGCTTTTTGCGTGGATTTGATAGCATTGATGTGGGGATTTTTGGGGAAGTTAGGCACAACGCCACTTATACGCTTCATATCGGTAGCTTTAAACTCAAGGCTAAAGTTTGTGTGCTTACCACGCATAAAGATTCAAAGTTTGCGGATTCAAACGCCACAAATTTAACAAATATGGATTCAAAAGTTATAGTTTCACACGCCTTTGGTAAAGCCCCGCTTACCCTTGCTACACTCAAAACCGATACCCCCATTTTTGGTATCTACTCCCAACGCTTTGTCTTACGCAATGATAATGACACGCTTTGTGGTGGCGTGATTTTAAACCCCATTGCCGATCCTATCAAAAAACACACTCGTTTAATCCTTTTAGAATCCCTAGCAAAAAAAGACTTCAAACAAAGCTTTTATCTCTTAACGCAGATTCACAAAAAGGGCTTTGGACTTGTTAGCTCCACGCAAAGATTCTGCCTAAGCCACGCTCAAAGCCTAGAGATTGCTAAAACTTTAAATCTTTTCCTTGATGAAAAAGTCCTAACGCTCTATCCGCTCTCCCAAGTAGAGACACTCAAAACGCATATTGTAGAGATTTTCTCACGGAATAAAAACGCCCTTATATCCGCTCAAAGCTTAAATACAAAGCTCAAATGGGCGTCCCCTGCCCTGTGTCAAAGGGCATTAGATGAGCTTTTAAAAGAAGGGCAGATAAAAAATCAAAATGGCTTATATCTCTCTCAATGGTGTCAAATACAAAATATCCACACTTACGCAGAGCAAAGCATTTTAGAATCTTTGGCAAATCAAGGCTACGCACCCCTAGCACCCTATAATCTCTATGAAGAGCTAGAGATTGATAGGAGTCTAGGCGATAACGCCCTAAAAGCCCTAACTCACGCTCAAAAAGTCGTGCGTATCACGCATAATCTTTTTATCACCACAACCGCCCTACAAAAAATTGTGAGCTTAATGCGTGAGATTTTACAGACAAATGGCTATATTGATGTGAATCTGTTACGAAACCACACACAATTAAGCCGAAAATACCTTATTGCCTACTTAGAATACCTTGATAAATTTGATGACATTGTGTGTAAAGATAATAAACGCAGTTTAAAATACGCCCCACAAAACCGATACTACAAAGATTCTAGTAAAGATTCCAACCAACCAAAAGGATAACAATGAAACAAGAAAAAGAAGTCCGCCTTGATTTTTTAGCCAACTTCCCACAAAATCACAAAGCAAATACCTTGCTTCATTCACAAAATGTCCCTAATCCAAACACGCTTGATAGCACATATCTCTCACAATTAAGCCAAGATTCTAAAAACCTTGCCTCACTTTTTTCTAAAACCCACGCTCATAGTTTCAACTACACAAGCAGTGATTTTTTCACCCTTTTTTCCATTTTGCAAACACATCATTTTCATATAATCCTTAGTGTCAGTCTCCACCAGCAAAGCCTTTATGCCGCGAGACTTTGCCAAAATATCACGCTTATTTCCCCAAACCAACAAGGCATTATACAGAGCATTCCGCCACTGCCAAATAAAAAGAATCTTGCTTTTTTCCTGCCCTTTGTCAATCAAGATATTTTGACGCAAAATCCCATTGAATCTCTGCTTGAAGTGATTTTGCACACTTATCCAAATGCATTTATTTTCCTTGATATTTCACTCCTTGCAAGTGTGCTAGATTCTACACAGCTCAAGCGTTTAAGCACACTTAGCCACCCGCAGATTCTCTTTTTGTGCAATGCTGAAAGCATAGGTTTATCCCGCCCTAGCGGATTTATTTTAAGTGATTTGAATAAGCTAGAAAACAATCATATTTTAGATGATTTTTTTCAGCTCCAGCTCCTGCGTCCTAATCTCTTTAAAGCCGCATATATCGCCCTGCAAGATATACTTCAAAGCCTAAAGCCCAAAGATAGCAAAAACGAGTTTTACACAAAGCTTAAAAATCTTTTGGGAGAAAATCTCTCCCTTTTTACCCCATTAGAATCCACCCTGCCAAATGCCCTGCCCCTGCGATTTTCCCATATCAAAGCAAGGCTTCTCTTGCAGGCTTTGAGTGTGGAGGGCATTTTTGCCATTAATGGACAGGATTGCTTATTTGGTAATGCAAAACCATCTTTTGTGCTTGCTTCTCAAGGCTATGATGAGCCAAGCACACGAGAGCTTTTAAGCATAAGCTATAATGATGAAATAAAGCTAGATTCTATTACGCAACGCCTAAGCAATGCGTATTTACAACTAACACAATTTTGAATCTTGCACAATTTTAAATCCCACATCATTTAAAAAGGAGTAAAAATGATAAGTTTCACTCAAGCCCTAAAGCTTGGCACTACCCTACCACGCACAAATCGCACACATAAAATCAAGCTTTTTAACGCTCACAACGCCATTTTAAGCCAAGATATTTTCGCTTCTAGGGCGATTCCAGCGTTTGATAACTCCGCAATGGACGGCTATGCGATTTTACTGCAAGATTATGATAAAACTTGTATCAATCGCGGCAAGATTCTAGCCGGGGATAATAGCACGCATATCACGCTGACACAAGGGGAAACCTACAAAGTGATGACAGGCTCAATGCTCCCGCAAAATACCCAAGCGGTTATCCAAATAGAAATGGCACAAGAGCAACAAGGCAAAGTCAGCTTCCACAGCCTAAAACAGCCCTTGCATCAAGGGCTAAATATCCGCTACAAAGGCGAAGAGATACAAGCAGATTCACTTCTTTTACGCAAGGGAAAAAGGCTTAATCACCTTGATTTAAGTATCCTTGCTTCACAGGGTATAAGCGAGATAGAAAGCTTTGTGCCGCTAAAAATTGGAATCTTTTCAAGTGGCGATGAAGTCATTGAGCCACACCAACACGCTAAAGCGTATCAAATCTACAACACAAACGCCACAAGCCTTTATACACTTTTAGCTTCTCGTGGCTTTGCGTGTAGCTATCAAGGGATTTTACAAGATGACAAACTTGCTTTGCATAAGAAAATAGAATCTTTTCAAAGCTTTGATGTCGTCATTACAAGCGGTGGGGCGAGTGTGGGCGATGCGGATTTGATTAAACAAGCTTTGCTTGAGCTTGGGGCGAAATTTATATTTGATGGAGTAAATGTCAAGCCCGGACGACATCTTGGCTTGGCTACTTTGGGAGATACTATCATTATTTTGCTACCGGGCAATCCCTTAGCCCTACTTTTACATACACATACTTTAATCCTGCCGATTTTAGAATCTTTACAAGGGGGCAGTGCCTTTTACCCAAAAGCTTTTACTTTTGAGCTAGATTCAGATTTAAATCTTAAGGCGAATACCACTTCAGCCCTACTAGGCATAATAGAATCTTCTCGCTTCCTGCCCTATAACAACGGCAAAATCGGCTCAAGCTCCCTTGCTACAATGTGGAAAAACAATGCCATTGCCCTTTTTGATAATCCTAGCCCAAAACCTATGAGCTACGCAAAGGGCAGTGCGATTAAGGTAATTATGTATAATGCCGATTTTTGTGATATAATGGATTTTTTCAATGATTAAAACCCCAATTTAAAACTTCATAGGAGTGAATATGACAAAACTATTGTTTGGAGTGAGCGACACACAAGAATGCAGGAGAGCTATTCAAACTATTATCCGCTTTTTTGGCAATAGAGATGAAATTGAGCTAACACTCTTACATGTCAATCCTGAAATCATCGTCTATGCGGAAAGTGGGATTGTGGATTATGGCACGATTGAAAATATTGAGAATGAAAAGTCAAATGCAATGCTTGATGAGTTTGAAACGGAGTTTAATAAACAAGGCATTACTTGCCAAAAGATTCTAAAAACCGGTAATCCCGTTGATGTCGTGCTAGAAATCATCAATGAATATGATTTGCTTGTGATTGGTGCGAGTGAATCTTCACTTTTACACAGAATCTTTAACTCTCATCAAAATAGCTTTATTAACTCCTCTCCTATTCCTGTTTTGGTGGCAAAATAAGGTAAATAAATAAAGGTAAATTGGGTAGGTTTATGAAAAAAATCGTTGCATTCACTATGCTTGGTGGCTTGTTTTTAAGCCGCCTTTGTGCCTTGGAATTTGGCTCAATGGGCAATACTTCTGCGGCAATGGGCGGAGCAGGAGTAGCACTCAAGCACTCCGCTTGGGGGCTATACTACAATCCCGCCCTTTTAAGCTCTGATCCAAAAATCAAGCTTGGCTACTCGCTTGGCGTAGGCTTAAGAGAGCAGAATCTTGCCAAACTCACTACTATTGATATAAACAATATGACTAGCACCGCAGAGCGACTGGTAGCGACTTTTAGTGGTGGAAGCGGCACATCAAGTACAGGGGGGATAACAGATATTATAAAAAAGGGATTGCAAACAGCACTTAGCCAAAATGGAGGTAGTGGAACCGGTAGCACTAATATACAAGAAGACTTAAAAAACTATATAAACAAGAACCCTGATGGTAATTATAGTAGCCTTATTTCTGGAATCTTAGGGGCAGTCAATAGTGATCAAAATATCTCGCAGGATCAAAAAAATTTACTTGGCAATATCGCAGGAAATATTGATTATAAGAATCTTAACTTTAGCAATGGAACGAGTGGAACAAATGCATTATTACAAAATATCACTATAAGCAAAGGCGGAGATAAAGGCTTAGATAAAGCCGTAGAAGACATTAGCTCAATGCAGGAGATTCTAAAAGATAATAATCTTAATATTGTTAGCCAAAATGGCGTGATTTTGCAAATCTCAAGTAAAACAATGAATGAAAAGCTAGGCTCTTTGGGCGTGGCGTATTTTGCTTCAGCCTATTCTAGTATGTCTATCAATGCAGATTCTAGTAAAATGCGACTTATCATCAAAGGCGGAAGTGGTTACTATGAGCTTGTAGATAATGGCGGGAGCTTTAGCTTCAAGGTTTCTGACGAGAATAATTATAACACATACTCGCTTATTGCTTCGCTAGAAGGCAATAGTGATGCACATAAGCTTGTTACCACAGCCTTTATGCTCTCTGAAGTGCCAATCGGCTATGCAAGGACATTCTACCTTAAGCACGGCAATTTGAATCTTGGCATAACCGGTAAGCTAATGAATGCTATCAGCACACAAAAGCAGATTAATATCAATAAAAATACAGATTTTCAAAAGGAGCTTACAAGCCTTGCTTCACTTGAAAATACTATTTCATCAAATAATTTTGGCGTAGATGTGGGAATGCTCTATGAGCTTGATTTGCCAGAGTTTCGCTATCTCACTTTTGGGCTTGTGGCTAAGAATCTAAACTCGCCTACTTTTGAATCAAGTCTCAATAATATCACCATTAAGCCGCAATATCGTATGGGGCTAGGCTACAACTCTAAGTTTTTAAATGTCGCTTTTGACGCGGATCTAACTCCAAATGATTTACTTGCTTTTAGCAATGTCAAACAACAAAGCCAAATGATTGGCGGAGGCGTGGGCTTTGATCTTAAGGCTATGGATTTAAGGCTAGGTGCGATGAAAGACTTGCGACAAGATACCGGGCTTATTCTTACAGGTGGGCTAAATGTGCTGGGATTCCTAGATATTGCCTTGCAAGTAAGCACAAAGACTACTAAGCTTGATGGAATACCCATTCCGCAATACATTAACCTCCGCCTAGGCGGCAGCTTTAGCTTCTAAAATGCAAAAGCTCCCCATAAGCGTTACAATTTTAGTCAAAAATACCAAAAGCACTTTTAGCGAGTGCTTATCGGCATTAGCTGATTTTGATGAAGTGATTGTGCTTGATAATGGCAGTGATGATGGCACTCTTGATATTGCCAAAAAATTTGCTAATGTCAAAATCTATCAAAGCGAGTTCATCGGCTTTGGTGCGTTGAAAAATCTCGCCATAAGCTATGCTACACACGATTATATTTTAAGCATAGATTCAGATGAGATTTTAGAATCTAGCACTTTAGAGCAGATACGCTTAGCCCTAAGCTCCATACAACCCCACCACATCTATGCTATGCCACGCAAAAATCTCTACAATGGCGAGTGGATAAAGGCGTGTGGGTGGTATCCCGACTATGTATGGCGACTTTTTAATAAAACTTTTACGCGTTTTAATGATAACATCATACACGAAAGCATTATGCTACCTAAAAACGCCAAGCTTATTAAACTTAAAAGTGGATTAAAGCATTATGCCTTTAGGGACATTTCACATTTGCTTGATAAACTTCAGCGTTACTCAAGCCTGTGGGCTAAGCAGCACAGCTTCAAACGCTCAAGTCCGCTAAAAGCTCTTAATCACGGGCTATGGACTTTTATAAGAAACTATTTTTTTAAAAAAGGAATCTTATATGGCTACAAGGGCTTTACCATAAGTGTTTGCAATGGTTTGGGAGCGTTTTTTAAATATCTTAAACTTTATGAGTTAGGGCAAACACCGCCAACCTGCTCCCTTATCATCACCACCTACAATCAAAAAGAGCGATTAGCCCTTGTGCTAGATTCTGTAAAAAATTTAGCCTTTTTGCCAAATGAAGTGCTTATTGCCGATGATGGTAGTCTCAAAGACACAAAAGAGCTGATAGAAACTTATCAAAAAAGCTTCCCTTGCCCCCTTAAACATATTTGGCAAGAAGATGATGGCTTTCGCTTAAGCGAAATACGCAATAAAGCCATCAAAGCAGCAAGTGGAGCGTATATCATCATCATTGATGGCGATATGATTTTACATCCGCATTTTGTGAAAGATCATTTACACTTTGCAAAAAAAGGTGTATTTATACAAGGCTCTCGTGTTATCTTAAATGAAAAGAATACACAAGAAGTTATGGATTCTCTCTCCTATCATCTAGCTTTTAAATATGGCGATATGAAAGCTAAAAAAATCCCGCTCCTAGCTAAAATGATTTGTGCAACTTCCACTATCAAAGCATCATATTTTGATAAAAGAGATTTTATCAAAGGCATTCGTGGGTGCAATATGGGCTTTTATAAAGCTGATTGTGTGGCTATCAATGGATTTAGCGAAGAATTTATCGGCTGGGGCAGGGAAGATTCCGAATTTGTAGCGAGATTTTTATTTAATGGTGGAGAGATGAGACGATTAAAGTTTAGTGGCATTGCCTATCATCTCTATCATAAGGAAAACACCCGCTCAATGCTAGAATCTAACCACGCTATCTACCTGCGAACAATCCAAAACAAAAGCACATTTTGCCAAAAAGGGCTAAAAAGCTAGAATCTACAATAAAGATTCTAAACTTTTAGCAGCCTTGGCAACGCTAAAATATTGTGAATGCTCTAAGGCTTTAGCTTCAAGCTCATTTCTCCTTGTTTCTTGGCTATAAATTTCTTGCATATTTTGAGCTAAAGATAAAGCATCACCACTGACAAAAAATGCTCTACAATCGCCCAAAACTTCATTATGTAAAATTTCCTTGCTTGTGGGTATCACTAGCAATAATTGCCTTGCCCAGCACACAAGCTTCAGCTAACACAAGACCATATCCTTCATAATATGACGCCAACACCATACAATCACACATTTTTATGTAAGGGTAAGGATTCTCACAAAAGCCTAAAAACTTCACATTTTTAACCCCCTGTGCTTCTATCATAGAATCTAGCTCTTTTTTATACCGCTCCCCTTCGCCTAAAAGCCATAACTCATACTCTAACCCCTTATCTTGCAATACCTTGTTAGCCTGAAGTAATACATCTAAACCTTTTTGGTGCGTTAGTCTGCCTACTTGCAAAAATGTGAATCTTTGCTTGACTTGAGAGAGTGGAGCTTGGGATTTTTGCAAGATTAAATCCTTATCAACAGGATTATGAATAACCTCTATATGCTTATGTGCTAGCTCCGGATAAAGCTCTAGAAGTGATTGCTTCACATAGTGTGAAACACAGATAATGCTATCAAGCTCTAAATACGCCTTCGTCTCACGCTCATCGCGTTTGTTATTGCGGATTTCTTTCAAAGAAATATGAATGTAGCCTATCTTTTTGCCCCCTTGTTTTTGGGAAATATATATCGTGCTAATCCCCTCTAAAAAGCCAATATTAACATCATATTGCTCTTTAATAAAATAATTAATCAATTTTGGATTCTTCAAAACGCGTCTTTTCCAAAACTTATTTAAAAACCGCACCTTGCCAAAAATATGTGGAAAGCTAAAAACCTTATGGAGATTCTTTTCGCACCATTGCAAATACACATCTTGTTTTTTCTTTTCAATAAGGAATAAATCTATATCTGTTTTAGGATTTATACCCCCCCCCCCTCGCTTTGTTTTTGCCAATAGCTCAAAAAATCAATCAAAACGCGTCAGCCCCACCACCACCAATGCCTAGGTTACAAATAAGTATTTTCATCGCTTCTCCTTGTAATTTTGACTAGATTTTGACTAGATTATAATTGTTCGTTTCTAAATTCTCCATTATTTAAAGTAGTTTTTCACAAGCTCCTTATCATAATCTTTGCGATATTCATCATTTCCTACAACCCTTGGACGCGTTTGCAAAAACTCGTTATCACTCAAAATACTCCGCTTTTTATCATAGTCTTTTATCTCAATGCCTAACATATCTAAAACACTATGCAACAAATCATCATTCATATAGCGTTGATTTTGTGCTTTTTGCAATCGCTTATAAAGCTCTGGGTGCTTATCAATAAACGCATCGCTTACATAAATAATAAATGGAATCTCCACTATAAAACGCGACATTTTGGAATTACTATGTCCAGCAAAATCTCCATTCTCATACACCTCTTCTCCGTGATCACTAAAATACAGCACTAAAGAATCTGAATATTCAAAGCGTTTAATAATCTCTCGTAGCACAAAATCCCCATACAAAACACTATTAAGATAAGCAGACATTTTATTTTTATCGCCAAAATCCTGCCCTATATCCTTTGGACTAAAAATATCAAACTCCTTTGGATAGCGACTTTCATATCGATCGTGGCTCCCCATAAGATGCAGGGCAAAAAACCGCAAAGGCTCATTGTGGGATTTAGAATCCACCAAACTAAATTGTTGAGATTCTAACGGGGGGGGGGGCGATACATTGTATTGCTTAAGATAAGTATCAAGCACTCCTAGTAGCTCCTCATCAAGCCTTGTTAAATCAAAACTATCGCCACAATTTAAGTATTTCACCTCATCCGCCCTATTTAAAATTGTCGCTACACCATTGCCAAAAAAGCTCACTGCCTCTTGATTTGAAATAATCGTGGTATGATAACCCCCAAGACGCATAGCATCAATGAGATTTAAATGCTCATACCATTGCGAATTTTGAGCATTTTCCTGATTTGCAAAGGTTAGCACTTGCGTGAGACTTTCATAGGTTGAGCCTTGAGATGAAATCACATCATTAAAAGCAAATAGATTCTGTGGTTTTTGCTGCTTCAAACTCCCTAAAAGCGGGGTAGTCGGCAGCTCATAACCATACAAGCTCATTTTGCCCCTTTGTGTGCTTTCCCCAATGACAAGCACAACATTTGCAATCTTTTCCTTGCTAGGTTTTACTTCAAATCCTTTGGCAAACTCATCAAAATGTGTTTGCAATCTTTTATACTCCTGCATAAATGCAAGGGCGTATTTGAGCGATTTTGACAAAGAAGTATAGCTATGATACAGCACATCACTAAACCGCAAAGACGGGCTTGAAGGACGCACACTCACAATATGTAGCACCATAACAAGAAGAAGTAACAACACATACACAACTTTTAGCTTCAATGTATTGTTTCTCACGCATTTTGGCACTTGAATCTTAAAACACAGCCAAATACCTAAACCAAAAAGTCCATACATTCCAAGCAATTTCATATCTATGTATGTATGTAAAAATTCAAAACTCTCTCGCATATTGCTTTCAAGGGCAATGCTAATCACATAAGAGTTTAAAAGAGTAGAGAAGTTATAAAAGCAAAAAATTTCAGCCATCATACACAAAACACTAAGAGCCACCACCACAAAAAGCAATAGATTCTGTAAAGACTTCCATTTCAGCATATAAATAATGCCAAACAACGCACCATAGCTGACAATAAACATCATCTCTCTATACGAAAAAGTCAAAAAATAATACATATCAAAATGCGTATGCAAAATAGTCTGCTGAGACATCACAATAAGCAGAGTGTTCATAAGCCACAAAAGCACAAAAGTGCGGAAAAATCGTGTATCACTCATTCTTGTTCCTTTGTTTTTGTAGAATCTGCCCCTATACGCTCATCGCTTTTGCACAATCCCTGCTGATAGTAGCTTTTTTGAGCTTTCAGCTCTTTGTCATAATCTTTTATACTTTTTTTCTCACCAACAAGGCGGATTCTGTTTTTGAGTAAAGTTGTGTCATTACTTATTAAACTCTGCTTGGATTCAAAGCCCTGCATTGTAATCCCTGCAATATCAAGCAAAGTATGGATTAAATCATCATTCATATAGCGTTGATTTTGTGCTTTTTGCAATCGCTTATAAAGCTCTGGGTGCTTGTCAATAAATACATCACTTACATACATAATAAATGGAATCTCCACTATAAAACGCGACATTTTGCTATCGCTATGCCCTATAAAATTCCGCCAATCATAAATCTCTTCTCCGTGATCGCTAAAATACAGCACTAAAGAATCCGAATCTTTAAACCGCTCTATAATCTCATTTAGCACAAAATCCCCATACAGCACACTATTATCATAGTGCATATTTTCTTCCACGCTTGTGGTGGCTAGATTCTCCACATCATTAACACGACAAAGCATATCTTCAGTGCTAAGTTTTGCAAAGCTACTTGGATAGCGGTTGTAATACTTCGCGTGATTGCCCATAAGGTGCAGAGCGTAGAATGTCGGCTTAGAATCTTTAGAATCTGCTATGTTTTGTGGCTCTTGTGGTAGATTCTCGCTTGAGCTTGTAGGCTTAGAATCTACATCGCTAAAATCCTCTTGTAAATCGCCCTGTTCCACGCCTACGCCTAGCTCCTCATCTAAAATATCTAAAATTGCTTCATCAAACTTTGTGGTGCTCATCTTGTCATTGACATTGACAAAATGTGCTTCATCAGCACGCTTAAGAATAGTCGCTGCGGCATTACCAAAAAGGCTAATAGGCTCTTGATTAGAAATAGCAATGGTGTGATAGCCCCCAAGCTTAAAAGAATCAATGACATTCATATACTCATACCACGACTTTTGAATCTCGCTGGGCTTGGTGGATTTTGCCTTTTGCTTGGACTTTATCGTCTCTATACCTTGCGTGTTATCTTGATTAGCAAAGGTGAGACTTAAGCTTAAAGATTCGTGGGTTTGCCCGTGAGAAGCGATAACATCGCTAAAAACAAGTAGATTCTTAGGATTATTTTGTTTGATAGAATCTAGATTCGGCGTGGTGGGAAGCGGATAGCCATAAAGGCTTAAGCGGTCTCTTTGAGTAGATTCACCAATGACAAGCACGATATTTTGGATATTGTTTTTTGCTTTTTTTACCTGAAGTGTGGTGGATAGCTCATCAAACTTACTATTTAGCCGCTCATATTCTTTCATAAAGCCATAAGTGCCTTCAATCGCACGATAGAACTGCTTTGTGTAATTATAAAGCATATCGCTCCAATCTTCATTTAGAGGCTTAGTGTGAGTGAAAATCATAGTAAGCACAATACACACACTCACAACAAACCACATATACACAAACCACATACATTTCTTAAGCTTAATGGAAGGCTGCAAAAGTGGAATCTTAGCCCACATCAACACAGCAATGATAAGAAAAAGGGCATATACGCCAATCAAACCAAAATTCACATAATTATGCAAAAACTCCGCACTCTCTTGTGGATTTGTCTCTAGAGCTACGATGACAAGGTAGGAGTTAAGATTCGTATCAAAAGTGTAGAGCAAAAATATATCTACCACAAAACAAATAATGCTTATGCCAAAGATAGCCCACGCCACATACACGCCAAAAGGCAAGAGTGAAAGAATCCAAAATACGCCAAAGTAGCTCACACACAGCAACAACTCGCGGTAGAAAAATGAGCTAAACCAATACAAGTCCCAATGCTTGGTATAGACAAAATATTGTGAGCCAAAAAGAATAATGGTGTTTAAAAAAATAAGTAAAATAAAAATCTTAAAAAGCACAGGGTGGGTGAAAAGCTTCATTGATATGTCCTGCTTTGATGAAAATATAATGAGATTCTGTTAGAGCATTCTAACTAAAAAGGGCAAGGCTTAAATTAACATCGCTTTTGTTAAGTCATTTAATATAGTAAGGGAGTTTAATAAGGTGAAATTGAAAAATGTTTTAGAAGTATTGTGTGAAGTCTCTTAAACCTCCAAAGCTTAAAGCCTTGAAAGTTTAAGAATCTTATTAGAATCTTAGAGTTTTGACTCGTAGCGTCTTAACATATATAGACGCTTAAGCATTTTTTTCTTAGCGTTAATTTTTTGCTTTTTGCGTTTTTCAGTCTTAGATTCAAAGAATCGTCTCGCCCTTAGCTCCGTTACAACAAGGTTACGATCAGTTTGTTTTTTGAACTTTCTGTACGCTTCTTCAAAAGATTCGCTTTCTTTCACTTTAATACCCGGCATAAGCTCACCCACTTTCTTGTAAAATTTGAAAGCGATATTATAAGGAAAATTTATTTAAAAATGCTTAAATCTGCATTATATAAAGTGAGTTTTAAGGATTTTTAGCTAGAATGCCGACTTTACTTTTGTGCTCGTAGCTCAGCTGAATAGAGCAACAGGTTGCGGTCCTGTAGGTCGGGGGTTTGAATCCCTCCGAGCACGCCATTTGTAACTTTTCAGCAACATCAATTTTTCAGTAAAAGGTTTCATATTATGAAATTTCTAGCACAATATATCTATCAACTTCTCTTACACACAAATAACAGAATCTTAGAAAAATTCTTACTCTTAGCAAGAAAGCTTATCCTTAAAATTTCAAATCCTATCATTACCTTAAGCTACAACAACATCAAACTTGCAATGCCATTTTCCCACACCTTACCACTCAATCAAAAAATATATCCAACATATGATATGCAGCTTCATTCCATAGCTCATCATATCTACACAAAAGATGGCAAACTTAATATGATTGATGTGGGGGCAAATATAGGCGATACAGCCGTTTTGACAAATATGCCAAATGCCTCTTATTTGCTGATAGAGGGCGAAAAAAGTTATGCCAATTTAATCAAAACTAACATTTCTTATAATTTTCACAAAGCAACTATCAGAGATATAAGTATCCCCCCCCCCCCCCATAACAAGAATCTTCCGCTAAATCCTGCTGAAGCTCTCCCATTATTTATCATCTCTCACACTTTTTTGGGTGATAATGATGAGCAAAGTGCATATACCATTTCCTTGCAAGATGGAAGTGGCAAACTTATTAACGACAAACATAACTACTCTAGCGTTCAAATCCAAACTCTTGATTCTGTTGGTGTCAAAGGCAGATTTCTCTCCAAACTTTATAAAAATAGATACTGATGGTTTTGATTTTAAAGTGCTTCGTGGAGCTTTCAAAACTTTAACATATTTTAAGCCCACAATATTTTTTGAATGGGACAAAAATCATCTCCAAGCACAAAATGAAGATTTTCTATCCATATTCCCTAGTCTTAACAAGTTGGGATACGAGCAATTACTCATTTTTGATAATTTTGGCGTGTTACTTTGTGTTTTGCAAAGTGATGATTGCAATAATTTAAAATTACTTATGGACTACACACAAGATTCTAGGCAAAATATTTACTATTATGATATTCTTACCTTTCATAAAGACAGCTCTTTCAAGCTCACAGAGTGGCTTAAAGCCAGAAAAACAGAATCTAAAAATCTCACAGATGTGTGAGAGTGTGAAAACCAAAAAAGTAAGATTCTACACTCACACTTCAATACTTACAAGATATAAATTAGTCCTTTTGATTGCGGAGATAAGTTGGGACTTCAAGGCTTTCATTGTCAAACAAACCAGTATCACCCCCAGAGACCTTTCGTGCAAGACGCAAACTTTGGCGAGACTGCTCCAAACCTTGTTCATCACGCATTTGCGGTTGTGGCTCTGTGCTTACAACTTCTCTTTCAAAGCCCGTGGCAACTACAGTTACCTTGACATAGTCTTTTGCTGCATCTGCAAGTGTGCGTGTCCCAAAAATCACGTGAGCCTTATTATCAACAATAGATTCAATCATATTCATCGCTTCGCCTATCTCAATGAGCGAGTATCCATTCATCTCAAAATTCACAAGCACACCCATCGCACCATTAATAGAAATATTGTCAAGCAATGGAGATTCTATTGCCATACGCACAGCTTCACACGCGGCATTATCACCTATGGCTTCGCCAATACCCATAAGTGCTAAGCCCTTGTGGCTCATCACCGTTTTCACATCGGCAAAATCCACATTGATGTCATTTGGACTATGATGTAATATCACGCCTGAAATCCCATTCACAGCACGAGCCAACACACCATTTACAACTTCAAAACTCTCTTGAACACCATAACTTTTAGGAATGATAGATGAAAGCCTATCATTTGGAATAACAACAATACAATCACTTTCTGCTTTTAAATTACGCAATCCCTCTTCAGCAAGTTCAGCGCGTCTGCCACCCTCCCATTTAAAAGGCTTAGTTACAACAGAAATAGTTAATGCCCCAACTTCTCTTGCTGCTTTAGCTACAACGGGAGCTGCCCCTGTGCCTGTGCCACCGCCAAGACCCGCAGAGATAAATACAATATCCGAGCCACTTAGCACAGCTTTTAACTCTTCATAAGTCTCTAGTGCCGCCTTTTCGCCTATATCTGGCTGCATACCCGCACCTAAGCCCTTTGTAAGTTTCTCGCCAAGTTTCATTTTGATATTTGCACTTGTAGTTTCTAAATGCTGAATATCTGTATTTGTCGCTATAAGTTTGATAGATTTGTGCGGACTTGTCCCCACAAGATGATTAATCATATTTGAGCCACCGCCACCAACGCCAACAGCGGTAATAACCGCACCTTCCTGTCTCACTTCTTGAATGTCTATTTCAATATTTTCCATTGTTACTCCCTTAAAATAGTTGGCTAACCCACTTGTAGAATCTCATAAAGATGTTATCGTGCTTATCCTCCTGTGTGGTTTTAATCCCAGATAAATCACCTGTGTTTTGAGTGATTTTCAAGCTACCCAAATCCGCTTGTGAAGCGTCTTTGGACAGCCCAATACTACCTACATCATTGTTTTCTATAACACTACTTCTTTTATAGAGAATCTTTTTATCAAAATCCATCTCATAGTTTGTGTGTTGCCCCGCTCCGTGTAAAACTAAGCCAACCGCAGTGGCACTCTGCGTGCCTTTTAACCCATCAAAAAGCCCGCCCACAGACATAGGCTTAGAGATTCTCACCGGCTTTCTAAAAAAGATACTTGAAGCAAACTCCTGCATTCCAACAAGATTTGCCATACCGCCAGTAAGTGTAATACCCGCACCGATCTTATCTTTTAATCCACTCTGTTCAATGCTTTTTGCTAAAAGTTGTAAAGTCTCCTCCACTCGTGCAGATATAACTGCGTGGACAATTTCTAAGCTTACATTCGTTGTTGCATTCTCACCTGCCATTACAGGCACTTTTATGGACTTTTCCTTATCCTCATCTGTAAGAATGAGTTTTCCATATTCGGTTTTAATCTGCTCTGCCGTACTCGGGTGAGCGTTAAGAGCAGTAGCCAAATCAATCGTAATATTATGCGAACCAACGCTTAGAAAATCACTATAACGCATAGAATATCCGCTATAAATCATTAAATCACAAGTCTGCCCACCCATATCAATACACGCTACACCAAGCTCTTTTTCTTCATTGCTTAGCACTGCAATAGATGACGCATACGCACTTAGCACAATATTTTCAATCTCCACGCCACTTTCACGCACGGCTCGTTTAAGATTCTCAAGTGCTGTTTTCTTAGCCGTTACAATATGCACAAACGCTTCCAACCTTGAGGCACTCATACCCATAGGATCTTCAGCGTAGTTTTGATCATCTAATCTAAACTCATAGGGCAATGCGTGGATAAGCGTGTGATCTTCTGGAATCACAGCATTATAAATAGCTGTTTGCATTACGCGATTAATCTCTTTTAGTCCAATCTCACTATTTGGCACATTGACAACTGCGGATTCTCTAATGCTTTTGGTATAAGCACCTGAAAGAGAGATGATAGCCTTATCTACCCTTTCCCCCGATACCCTAGCAGCGTCATTAACCGCACTTCTTATAGCACGTGAAGCAAGCTCAATATTTGTAACCGAACCCTTTTTAATCCCATCAGCCTTATGAATCCCTGTGCCTATGATATAAGGTGAGCCATCGTCTTTCACCTCAGCAACAATCGCACAAATCTCACTAGAACCAATGTCAATACCCAATATAATCCGACTCACCCTAGCCCTCACTTACTCACATCAATATAAATAGTTGTCTTATAAGTCTCATTCAAATACTCCGCCAACGCATCAAGCACTGCTTCAGACTTCATACTCTTAAATGCCATTGCATCGCCTTGTTTCGCATTCAAAACAGACTGCTCTACTATACGATACAGCACAGCCTTATCTTCAAGCATTACATAACCCTCTTTTTGCTTAGAAGAAAATAAATGCGAGAGAAAACTCATCTTCTGTCCATCATCAAGTGTGAGTATCGCACCATTATAGAATCTATCCACAAACCCAATATCTGTGCCTTGAAAATTTTTTACCCTTTCTTTAGCAAGGGCTAAGAGCTTTTCCCTTTTCTTACTGCTTTCAAAAAGCACTTTTGCTTCAGCCTTTGCCTCTTCAAAGCTTTTTTGCACACTTGGCTTCTTATCAAGAATCCTAAGCGTTACAAAGCCTTTATCAACCTCAATAGGCTTTAGCACCTGCCCCACTTGTGCTACCTTCATATCTTCAATAACCAAATCCACTCCATTTTTCACAAAAAACCGCTCATTCTCTTTTAGACTTAGAATCTCGCCCTTTTTACTTTTATTTTTCAAATCACGATACTCACGCTTTGCCACACTCTCAGCCTGAATCTTTTGCACATCTTTAATAAGCTTTTCCTTACTCTCTTCAAAACTTAGCAAATTCCCATTCTCATCTAAATAATCACTCTTAAAATCCTGATAATGCTTTGTCAAATCCTCATCTGTAGGATTCTGCGAAGCAAAAGGCACTAAAATATACTCTACTTTAAACTCCATAGGGCTTTTCCAATTTTCCGCATTTTTTTCCCAAAATGCCTTTAGCTCATCATCTTTAATTTCAATATTCACCTTATCCATAGGCAGAATCTCCACCCTTAGCCTATCTCTCACCGCATTTGCCATCTCTAATGCCGCCATCTCGCTTGATGAAATAGGCAGCATAGGACCTACTTGAGTGATGTTCATAACGCTAAAAAGCTTTTGTGTAGTTAGAATCTTACGGACCATCTCTTCAAACTCACTCGGACTCATACCCTGCTCTTTCAAAGCCTTGCGATACACTTCTTGGCTAAACTCACCCTTATCATCTACATACACTTTTGCATTGACTATCTCTTCACCTACTTCCTTATCACTTACAACAAGCCCTAAATCATTGGCGAGATTGAGAATCTGAACTTGCTGAATAAGCCTTTGTAATGCCATCTGTGGTATGCCAAACTGCTTTGCTTGAGCTTCATCTAGCATTCCGCCAAATTGCGAGATTTGACTAAACTCATTTAGAATCCTTGCATACTCTCTTTGAAACTCCGCAAGATGTATATCAATATCTCCAACACGAGCAACCTTATCATTACTTGATCCAAAGCCATAAGAACCCCAATTCACCATTCCAGCACCAATAAACGCAATGGCACTAACCCAAATAGTAACAATAAGCCATTTCTTATGCTTCTGCATCCAAGTAATCATTAATCTAGTAACCTTTTTTGTAGTAAAAATCTAAGTGAGTGTTTTAAAAATGCCTATTGTAGCACAAAACTTGCTAAAAATATGCTAAATAAGCTTAATTTTATCAAATTTTTCCCTAAATCAGCCGATTTGTGGGAATTTTCTCTCAAGATATTCCATCTATCTGCTTTATCAAACCCTTAACTCAACATCATTAAATAATAAAAGCATATCTCAAGCCTAACATTAATGGAATTTTATGGATTTTATTCTCATATTTTGTAGCATTTAAGAAAAAGAAGAAAAACGCAAATGGTGGACCTTGCAGGATTCGAACCTGCGACCAATCGGTTATGAGCCGAGTGCTCTGACCAGCTGAGCTAAAGGTCCCCGAGCGTTAGGGGTGGAATTATACTCAAAAACAAACTTAAAGGCAAGAATGTTTTCAAGAATTGCAAAAAGTGTCATAAATGTAATAAAGCTTGTGCCACCATAGCTCATTAACGGCAGGGGAATCCCAACCACAGGCGCTAAACCTATTACCATACATACATTAATCCCTACATATAAAAAAATCAAAATAGCTATATAGCCCGTTACCGCACGCAGGAAATAATCCCGTTCATACACAAACCCAAGACTTAGCACATACACAATCAAGCAAAAAAACAATGCAAGTAAGCCAAAAGCCCCAAATAACCCAAATCGCTCCACAAAATACGCAAAGATAAAATCCGTATTCGCATAAGGTAAAAATTTAAGCTGGGATTGTGTCGCTTCATCTTTTGACTTCCCTACAAGCCCACTTGCGCCAATAGCAATAAGAGCTTGATTCACCTGATATGGATATTTATCTGATACAAAGTCCATAATACGCTTTTTTTGATAATCTTTCAAAGGATCTACGACATACGCCACAGGTGCGAGAAAAGCAACAACAAGCCCCAAACTTATCCAAATCTTTTTATTCACACCAATTAAAAAAAGTGTGCCAAATCCGGTAAGCAAAATCACCATAGCCGTCCCCAAATCCGGCTCTTTGAGAATAATCACAAAAGGGATAAGGATAAAAGCACTAATGATACAAAACTGCTTGACCCCATAGCCATCTTTTGGGGGAGGATTAGTCGCAATATATGAAGCTAGAAGCAACATTAAAAAAATCTTCATAATCTCACTTGGCTGAATGGAAAAGCTTGTAAAAGGAATATCCACCCAACGCTGTGCCCCAAGCTTTTGTGTGCCGATAAAATGCACCAAAATCAACAAAACAAGACAAATTACATAAGAGACAGCGATAAAGCTTTTTAACTTCCTAAAAGGCACAAAAAAGAGAAAAAATACTAACCCACAGCTCAATGCAATATACTTCACCTGTTTAGAAAACAACACAAAATCTAGCTCATTAATCAAAAATAAAGATAGCCCAACCAAAGGCAAAATAAGAAGCAACAAAATATAATCAAAATGTGCTAGAATCCGTCTGTCAATCACAAAAAACTCCCAAAAATTTAAAAACTTAAATATGGCGGACAAATGCGAGAATCTCAAATACAAAAGTTCATTGTAACAGAACTTGACTTAAATAATGGCAAATTGCGGCTTGATTCTTTCCTTACCCTAAAACTGCAAATGAGCAAAAATCAGATTCAGCAACTTATCCAAGCCAACAATATCACGCTAAATGCCCTGCTTTGTGTCAAAAATGGCACTCTGCTTAAGCTCAATGATGAGATTCATATCACATTCCCAAAGCCTGATAGTTTAGATTCTAATACCCAAAATATAAGCCCATCTTTGCAGAATCTCTATGAAAATCTTAGTATTGATATTTTATACGAAGATGATGATATACTCATTATTAACAAGCCACCACATCTTGTTATCCACGATGCCCCAAGTGTAAAAGATTTAACCCTAACTCAATGGCTAAAGCTCCACGCCCACACATTGCATACGCTTAGTGGAAGGGAACGCTATGGCATTATCCACCGCCTTGATAAACAAACAAGCGGTGTGCTTTGCATTGCTAAATCACTTCTTGCCTACGAGATTCTTCCAAATCAGCTAAAATCTCGTCAAATGGGGCGATACTACCTAGCCATCATTGATACACCCTTAAAGCAGAATCTCCAAGTGCAATGCTTTATGGGGCGATGTCCCACAAACCGCTTAAAAATGAGTAAGATTCATATTGACGAAAATGAGAATCCGCCAAAAGGTGTGCGAGATTCTAAAAGCTCTTTTGTCAAACTTACCACTTCAAATGATGGCTTACTTGAACTCATTGCCATAAAGCTTCATACCGGCAGAACGCACCAAATCCGCACACATCTTGAGAGCTTATCCCGCCACATTTTAGGCGATAGTCTCTATGGCTACAAGCCAAGTGCAAAGAGCTTTTTTTATGAGGGGAGAATCTTGCTTCACGCTTACATTCTCTACCTAGCCCACCCTAAAAATGGGCAAAACCACACTTTTAAAGCCCCCATTTTATTAGATATGCTAGAATTTATACAAAACCACTTCACAAAGGAGCTACCAAATGGTTGCAAAGATGTTATGGAACTACTTGAGATTGATAACATTACCCGTGCTTTTGAGTGTTTTTCTTAGTGCGTGTTTTTCAGCTTTTAATGCTAACTTGCAAGAAGATTCATCACTGCCACGGCTAGATTCTGTCAATACGCTCGTTGATGTCTCATCTGTGGGCTTTGAGTGGAAGTTCATTAATGATGAAAATGTCAAGGGTTATGTCATCTACCGATCTGAATCTGGCGGAGGTAAAGGCTTACAACAAATTGCTACAATCAAAAATCGCTTTGCAACACATTTTTATGATATTAATCTATCCCCCCAAACAAAATACATTTACGCCTTTGCCGTCCTTGGGGAAAATGACACAATCTCGCCAAAAAGTGAGCCTATACATATTCAAACCTCCTTTATAGATCCGGTGGAGAGTGTCTTTGCAATTAATAATCAGCCAAGAAGCATTAAGCTTATATGGTCGCCCCACCCAAATCCTAGCGTAGATTCTTATCTTATTGAGCGATTAAACAAAGCTGGGGAGTTTAAAACGATTAAAACAATCCCGCATCGCCTTGAAGTCGAATACTTTGATGAAGATTTAAAAGATGGCGAAACCTACACTTATCGCATTGTAGCTAAAAGCCACGAGGGTGTGAAATCTAAGCCAACACAAGGCATTAGTGTAAGCACCATTCCCCAACCCGCACCTATTGAAAATATACAAGCTTCAAGTGATTTGCCCCGTAGCATTCACATCACTTGGGAAGCTGCACCAGATTCTTCGGGGGTAAGCAAAAAATACTACAAGATTCTATTCTCATCAAATGATAAAGACTATAAAGCCATAGCTACTACAAATCAAACAAACTACACACACAAGCTTCAAGCCAAAGATGATGGAGCGACTTATTATTATCAAGTTGTGCTTTTAGGCGATAATGGCTTGGAAGGGCGAATGAGCAACAATCCTGCTAAAGGCTCTTCACTTCCACCGCCTAGCACACCCACACAATTTGAAGGCAAAATGATAGATGGCAAGGCGACACTTTCTTGGCAGATTCCAAGTGATGATCGTATTGTAAGCTATATTGTCTATCGCAAAGAGGGGGCGTTATGGACGCAAAGTGCGAGATTCATTGACATTCACGCAAATAGCTTTAGTGATAAAGAAATGCAAAAGGGAAAAAAGTAT
Organism: Helicobacter cinaedi PAGU611; assembly: GCF_000284635.1. Taxonomy (NCBI): domain Bacteria; kingdom Pseudomonadati; phylum Campylobacterota; class Epsilonproteobacteria; order Campylobacterales; family Helicobacteraceae; genus Helicobacter; species Helicobacter cinaedi. The sequence continues at coordinate 1,659,109 of NC_017761.1, forward strand.
AGTTATAGTGTGGTGAGTGTAGATAAGCACGGGATAGAATCTAAGCCCACACAAGAAATTGAGCTGATACTTGAATAAAATTTTGGAATAAGGATCTTTGTGCCACATTTTTTAGCCCCAAGCATTGCTTTACCAAGCCTACCCTTTATAAGTGGAGAGTATGAATTTGCCTATGAAGCTAAATGCAGGGTAGATTCTCATCAAAGCCTTATTTTGGTGCGGTTTAAAAAAGATGATACTTTGCAGAATGATACTTTAGGCGATGAGTTTTCACATAATGATTTTTTTTTGCGTAAAGTGGAGCGATTAAACAAAAATAATAGCATTATCAAATGTGAAAAAAGTAGTAAGTCCCAGCCAACAGGCATTATCAAAAATGCCTTAAAAGCCCTTATGGAGCAGCAAAGCAATCAACATCTTATCACGCACAATCTCAATAATAACTCCCCAAGACAGAATCTCCAATCACCCTTTTTTAAATCGGTGCAACATTTTTTGGATTTTTCTCAAAAATATCCACAAAAATGCTTAATTGAAGTGGGCTTTGGCTCGGGGCGACATCTCTTACACTTAGCACAGAGTAATCCACATCTTATGTGTATTGGTATTGAGATTCACAGCCCTTCTATTGAGCAGATTCTAAGACAGATTGAGCTTTTAGGGCTTACAAATCTCTACATCATTCACACCGATGCTAGAATCTTGCTTGAGATTTTACCCCCTTGTATTGCTTTAGGCATTTATGTGCATTTTCCTGTCCCTTGGAATAAAAAGCCCCATAGGCGTGTATTTTGCAAAGCTTTCTTAGAAGAATCTTTGCGTGTGTTAGATGACAATGCACTATTACATTTGCGAAGTGATGATGAGACATATTTCCGTGATGCGTTAGATCTTGCTTTGTCTCACAAACACATTAATTTGCAAGTGCAAAAAAATCACAAAAATGCCATTGTCAGCAAATATGAAGCAAGGTGGGAGCGACAGAATAAGGATATTTTTGACTTAAAGATTTTTAAAACCACAACACAAGGGCAAGATTCTTGCATAGAATCAGCAAAAAACACACAAAATACAGAAAAAACCTTTATTTTTGATAAGATTCTAAGAAAAAATTTGGATAATTACACAAATTTTCCATATAAGAAAATCACTAAGGATTGGTTTTTACACATTGATAATGTGTATTATACGAAAGATGTGTATGTTTTAGCATTGTGTTTTGGAGATTTTAATCAGCCACAAAATAAATTTTTACAAATTTCTTTTGATACATCTTGTAGCACACATTATGTCGGTGGCGATCCTATTCCAACAAAAGCAGCACATAAGGCACATAGGTATTTAATGGAGGTTTTAAGTGTGGATTCTAAAGACAAGGAGTGAAAGTTGAGTGCAATCATAGAAGCGAAAAATCTTAGTCTTGGCTACAATGATGAGCTTGTGATTAAAGAGGCGACATTTAATATTAATGCTAAAGAGTTTGTGTTTATCACCGGGGCTTCAGGAAGTGGCAAAAGCACGATTCTAAGCTCATTTTTTGGGCATTTGGGTGTGAAAAGTGGGCATTTAAATGTCTTTGGTGTGAGTATGCAAAAAGCTTCAAAAGCTCGCATTAATCATCTCCGCCGAAATATTGGCATTGTTTTTCAAGACTACAAACTCATCAAAGAATGGAATATAGAACGCAATGTAATGCTGCCTATGGTGATTAATGGCTACAAAAAAGAGGTGTGTAAATCTCAAGTAGAAAAGCTTTTGGTGCATATTAAGCTGTCCCACAAGGCAAATAAGTTTCCTTTAGAGTTGAGCGGTGGAGAGCAGCAACGCGTGGCAATGGCAAGAGCCTTAGCTCATAATCCAACCATAATCCTAGCCGATGAGCCAACGGGTAACCTTGATGACTATTCCAGTGAGCTTATTTGGAATCTGCTTAAAGGTGTCAATGAACAGCTTGGAATCACCGTTGTTGTCGTAACGCACAGAATGCCAGATAGGCTAAATATCCCTTATAGGCGACTACATATTGAAGAAGGAGTGGTATATGAATTTGCTTAGGAGACATTTGGCACTTATTATTCCGCTTCTTGCACTGCTTTTTAGCCTTGAAAGCATTATGCTTGTTAATCGTGCGGTGGCAAAGCACGAAAACAAACTTTCAGATAATTACTCCATTGTCATTGCATCAAAAAATGCCCTCACACTTGATAAGATAGAGAGCTTTATCCGTGAGGCAAAGGAGCTAAAAGCAATCACACCTGATTATATGATGAATGAGTTAAAAAAAGACCTTAGCCGCGAGAGCTTAGAGACATTGCAAAGGGAGTTGCCATTTTTCTATTCACTAAAACTCTCCATTTTCCCTGATGAAGAGCGTTTGCAAAAGATAAATGCCACACTCTCAAAGCTTAATGGCGTAACAAAAGTAGAATCTTTTAGCAAAAGCCACTCACAAGTGTATAAGCTATTGCTTATTATCAAAAGCTCCATTGTTGTATTTGCCTCACTCATTGCAATTTTAAGCTACATTCTTATGGTAAAACAAATTGAAATATGGAAATTTGAACACAGCGATAGAATGGAGATTATGGCATTTTTGGGTGCGCCAGCGTGGATGAAAAATGGCATTTTATTCCGCCTTGCACTTATAGACTCTATTATCTCAACCATTGCCATTATCACGGGTATGACCTATCTTATCAATAGCAGTAGAATGCAAGGAGTGCTTAGCACACTTGAAGTAACAAGCGATATTTTCCGTATGGGCAGTGATTTTATCATTTTGCTTTTCACATCTATACTTGTATCTATCGTATCAGTTGTGTTTGTTATCATTAAGCAAAAAGACCTCTAATGAAACAAGGCTTTGCCTCTCTTACACTCTGTGCTATTATTAGCTTATCTTTGGCAAATATTGATAAAGACATTGCAAAAAACAAAGATAAGCTAACAATAGCACAGATCCAAGAGCAAGCTATAAGCAAAAAACTTGATGAGCTAGGCAAAGCCATTAATGCCAAAAATGCCGAGCTTACAAAGCTAGGCAAACAAATAGAAACACTCTCAAAAGACATAAGCCAAAATCAAGGCAAATCCCAAAGCCAAGAAAAAACACTTAAAGATTCACAACGCAAACAAAATCTTCTGCTAGAACAAAAGCGTGAGCTTGAATCTCAAATAATTAAGCTTCTCACACAGGGTATCGCCTTTAGTATGATTATGGAGCGTGAAAAACAACTTGATTCAATAGATAGTGTGGTAGAATATGAAATTTATAGAATCCTGCATAAAAATGCTAAAGATTCTATAAAAACACTCAATGCCAAACAAAGCATTCTTAATAATGAAATTGAAAAAATCTCAAATAATATCTCGCAGATTCAAAACTCTATTAAGATTCAAACAAATAAAAAGGATAGTCTCCAAATCGCTAAAGAGCAGCAAAAAGCCACTTTGAGTAAAATGCAAAGCGAGCTTAAAAGCTATGATGAACAGCTTAAAGCCATAGTCAAAGAGCGAAAAAGCCTTGATGAGATTCTCTCTCGCCTTAACATTGTAAAAGAGCAAAAATCCCAAAGCAAGAACCAACAAGCCTTTATTGATAATCAAAAAAATCCAAACAGCATAAAAGCCCCAAAACAATTTGGCACTTCATACCGCGATGTACCAACAATCGCTTACAAAGGGGCAAAGACTATTCCGCCCCTTGATAGCTACACAATTGAAAAAAGATTTGGACCATATTTTGATCCTGTGTATAAGTTTAAAATCTTTAATGCCGCTATTATGTTTAATCCTAAAAACAGCAATGCTAGTGTGAAGAGCGTACTTGATGGCAAGATTGTCTATGCTAAGGACGCTCCGGGGCTAAAAAAAGTCATTATCATTGAGCATAGCAATGCCATTCACACCATTTATGCATATTTAGACAAAATAGAATCTAATATTAAAGTCGGCTCAAGTGTCAAAAAAGGTGCGATTATAGGCAAAGTCAATGAACGACTAAGCTTTGAAATCACCCAAAAAGATAAGCATATTAATCCAGCAGATTTTATAAAACTCTAATTAAAAAATTTTTTTTTAGCCGATATGTCTTTTGCTTTATTTTAGAACTTCAAGGAGGAAGCTATGATTAATAGTATTAATAGTGTTGAAAACAATAACGATGCTGTTAAGAATCGGATCGTAAATATGGTAAATGCGAGTGGAAGGGCGATCACGGAAGACACCCGTCCAACTGAAGTGCGTTTGCAACAAGAAACTGCACAACACCACGACAAGGAAAATAAAAAACAGCTTGAAAGTGAGTTGCGTGAGTTGAGTAAGAAGCTCAATGAGGAGATGAAAAAAATTGGCACAGATTTGAACTTCTCGTATAATGAAAATATTCCGGGACTTATGGTAACGGTTAAGGAATTTAATGGCGATAAAGTCATTCGGGAGATTCCATCAAAAGAAGCTATTGAGCTTATGAAAAGAATGCGTGAAGTGATTGGCGTGATTTTTGACAAGCAGGGTTAAAAAGAGAGATTAAATAAACTTAAAGATTCTAGAATCTAAAATTTGCGAAAGGAGGTTGTATGGCACTTGGTAGTTTGAGCTCTCTTGGGCTTGGAAGTAAAGTCTTAAATCACGATGTGATTGACAAGTTACGAAAAGCTGATGAAAGCACACATATTGATCCTATTGATAAAAAGATAGAACAAAATGTAGAAAAACAAACCGAGCTTGTTACCATCACCTCAACCTTGCGAGATTTGAAATCAAGCGTAAGCAAACTTGCTGATTATTCAACCTACTTGGGACGCTCAAGCAATATCATTGGCGATGCACTGAAAGCTACCATTTCCACTGGTGTGCCAACCCAAGATATCAAAATTGATATAGATTCAGTGGCGACTTCGGATATTAATGAGATAGGATCAAAATATGAGAGCAGAGAATCTGCATTTAGTCAAAAAGATTCCACACTCAAATTTCACTATAAGGGGCAGGACTATAAGATTGAAATCAAAGCAGGTATGGAATTAGCCGAAGTTGCACAGCTCATTACAGACACCACGAAAGGCGAGGTTATGGGGATTGTGATGAAAACAGGTGGCTCAAATCCCTATCAGCTTATGATAAATTCCAAAGATACGGGCGAATCCTCAAGGGTGTATTTTGGCTCAACTGCTACAGGCTCTGTTATCCCAAGTGGGGCTTTTGAACTTAATGATGGGGATTTTAACATTACTTTAAAAGATAAAAAAGGTATTGTTAAAACCCTATCTATCAAGCTTCCAAAGACTGCCACTGAATCTAAAGCACAAGATAACGCACAGGCTTTAAAAGAAGCTGTGATTGCTACCATTAAAGACAATGCTGATTTTGAAGGATTGCTTGATAATGACTTAAACATAGGCATAGGTGGGGCTAATAGCGATATGCTGACCATCAACGATAGGCGGGGCTATGGCATAAAGGTAGAAGGTGCAAAAGCTCAAGCCTTAGGTTTTGGCGAAGATAATAAAAGCACACAAAAAGAAGATCTTATGGTAGCCACCAAAAGTGTGGGTGCTGGGCTACTCACAGGAACGATTAACATAGGCAGTGTCCCACTTGATCTCTCAACCTTAACAAACAAGAAAAATACCGCCAAGCAAAACGCACAAGCCATTGCTGATGCCATTAACAACATCGCTGGAATCTACGGCTCTGTCAATGATGAAGGCAAGCTTGTGATTAACTCCGATACCGGCGAAGTCAATATTTATGCCAACAATGACGCTGAGAGCAAAAAAGCACTAGAAGATTTAGGCTTGAAATCAGGCACAACAATGGACTATGCCAAGACACAAGAAGATTTATTCAAAATACGCAAAGTGCAGACCGCTGAAGATGCGAAATTTTCATATAATGGAATCTCAATGAGACGCCCTACAAATAATATTGATGATATTGTGAGTGGCGTAAATATTGAGCTGCTTACCACAACAGAGCCGGGCAAACCTGCGGTGATTAGTATCACACGCAATGATGAAGAGATAATAGAGAGTGTGAAAAGTTTTGTAGAAACTTACAACGAGCTTTCACTCAAGCTTGATGAAGTAACACGCTATGATGAAGATTCTAAAATCGCTGGAATCTTTAATGGCAATAGTGATATTCGTATGATACGCCCAACTCTCACTAGAATCTTTTCTACAAATATTCCAACTGAAACGGAGATTAAAAGCCTTGTAAAGTATGGACTTGCCCTTGATGAAAAGGGAAAAATGAGCCTTGATACAAGTAAGCTTTCAATGGCTCTAAGCACAGATCCAGAGGGGACACAAGAGTTTTTCTACGGGAGTGTAAAAAGCACAGAGTTTAAGGAGGTGCAAACTGATGGTGTATTCAAAAAGTTTGATCAAGAGCTTGATAAATTGCTTAATGGTGGCAATGCGAGACTTAAGCTACTTGAAGAAAGTCTTACTAAAGATGATAAAAAGCTGCGTGAAGACCGCAAGAAGGCAGTTGAGCAGCTTAACATCCGCTATGACATTATGGCACAGAGATTTGCAGCCTATGATTCTCAAATCTCAAAAACCAATAATGCCTTTAGTAGTGTTCAGCTGATGATTGACCAATCTGTGGCAAAAAAATAAATTCTAAGGAGTAAGCAATGTATGGTAACAACGCGTATAATTTGTATCAACAAAATTCAGTTTCAGTAGAATCTCCAGTTAAACTTATAGAAATGCTCTATGAGGGTATTTTAAGATTCTGTGCTCAAGCAAAGCGGCATATGGAAGCAGAAGATATTGAGAAAAAAATCTACTACATTAACCGCACGACCGATATTTTCACAGAGTTACTTAACACCCTTGATTATGAAAAAGGCGGTGAGGTGGCAAGCTATCTTACAGGACTTTACACACATCAAATCAAGCTCCTTACCCAAGCCAATGTTGCCAATGATACTGCCAAAATTGATATTGTTATCAATGTTGCCAAAGGACTTTTGGAAGCGTGGAGAGAGATTAATCAAGATGAATTGGCACGATAAGCTAAAAGTTGCTCTCCTTAACCAAGATGATAAAAGTGCTTTTGCCCTAGTTAGCAATCTCCCAGAAAATCTCGCCCAAGCACCGCTTGAAGAGAAACTTCAAGCTTTAGAGCTTATCTCTCAAACCAAACGCCTTTTAGAATCTAAACAGCTCCAAGTTAGAATCAATATGGAGCAAATCAAGGCGGCTAAAAAGTTCCTTGAAAACTCTCATCAGTAAGCAATACTTCCGCTCTCAAACCCCAGATATTCCCTATTATATGGCTTTTTTGCAACAAATTTCCCAAAAAATCCGCACATATCCTTGACTTCAAGCCTAAAATCATATAGAATGGGTGCGTTCAAAATTTTAACAACAAGGAGTTGCAATGAACAAGGCAGAATTCGTAGAATTAGTAAAAAAAGTTGGCGAATACGATACAAAAAAAGATGCTGAAAAAGCAGTAAATTCTTTTGTAGATGCTATTTCTCAAGCTCTTACTAAGAAACAAAGCGTTGAGCTTGTAGGTTTTGGTAAATTTGAAACAGCTGTTCAAAAGGCTAAAACAGGTAAAGTTCCCGGAACAAACAAAACTTACAAAACAAGTGAAAAAGCTGTGCCTAAATTCCGCCCCGGAAAAGGTTTAAAAGACCAAGTAGCTAAGGCTAAAAAATAATCTCTCTCATAGCCTTTTAGGCTATGACATTAACTTCTTAAAACTCTCACTTACACTTTTTCCATTCAATATTAAGCTAATCTCTTTTGCAATAGGCGTGTAAATATTTTCTCTCTCCCCAATCTCTGTAATAGCCCTTGCTGTGATAACGCCCTCAGCCACTTCGCCAAGCTCACGCAATATCTCGCTAATAGGCTTTTGCTTTGCTAGTCCAAGTCCTACGCGATAGTTACGCGACATCGTAGAGCTTGAAGTCAAAAATAAATCTCCAGCCCCAGAAAGCCCCAAAAATGTCTCCATTTTCGCCCCAAAATGCTCTCCAAAACGGCATATCTCCACTAGTCCTCTTGAGACCAATGACGCCTTAGCATTTGCCCCAAGATTCAACCCATCACAGATTCCAGCAGCAATGGCAATGACATTTTTATACGCCCCAGCGACTTCTCCGCCCACTACATCAGGGCTTACATACGCTTTAATAAACTTTGGCATTAATGTGCCAAATTCTCGGCTCAAAGCAAGATTGCGTGAGTGAATGACTAACGCACAAGGCAAGGACTGCACCACTTCAGAAGCAAAGCTAGGACCGCACAAATACGCAAGATTCTTATGCCAAATCCACTCTTCCATAATATCACTTACAAACGCTCCACTTCCAGATTCTATCCCCTTGCTCGCACATAGGACTTTTATATCTTTTGGCAACTTCACACGCACAAGCCACTCTCGCAAAGCACTTGTAGCAATCGCCATAACAAAATATTGTGAATCTAGCCCATCTTTATAATCTACCTGCATAATCGGTTTAGAATCTTGTGCCAATAAACGCTCATTTAAAGGTGCTAGAAGTGAGCTAAGATCTCTCCTTGAGATAATCCGCACATCATTTTTTTCTGCCAATGCAAAGGCTAACGCCCTGCCCCACGCTCCACCGCCAAATACACTTATTTTCATTCCCCTATCCTTATTCATCAAAAATATATCAAATGCTAAAATGTATAACTATATGTCAAAAAAACCTGTGTTGTCAGCACATAAGGGTTCGCATTCACAGCAGTGTTTGAAGCGACATTGCCTACAATAGGCATGCCACTCACATTTGGTGGCATAGTCTGCAATGGAGCTTGTGGCATACCTTGCGAAGCACTCATAGCCAAAAGTGCGTCATTAGTGGAAAGCTGTGTTTGCTTTAAAGTCAGCATTATGCGATGAGTTTTCAAAATCGTAATCGTCATACCTATGCTATTCACCCACGCAGGATACATAACCTTATTACCATAGTTATAGGCATTTTCCTCATACCTTTGCACTGTGTCATACGCCTTTATCTTACCACCCCTTCTTTGGGTATTAAGCTCCACCGTGTTAGAGACAAATAGCTCTAGCTCCACACGGGAATCTGGCTTTACAGAATAGTTTAGCTCCACTCCCGCCCCATAGCGAGACATCGGCGTATCAAGCTCGTTAAGATTTGCTTTGCCGGTTTCAAGCTCCATTTCAGAATATCCATCATTGACAAACGCATCAGCCTTTATGGAAAGATTCTTGCTGACTTTCGCTCCTTGATTCTCTTCACTCTCTTTTTTTTCAAGCTGTTTTGTAAGCGGATTTGCAGGAGATTCTGTATTTGTCTCGTGGAGGACAAGCTCTTCAGCCCCACCAAAAACAAGCACAAAGCCCAATACACACATTATCTTTTTCACGCACCGCACCTTTAGCTATCACTTCCCATTAAATCGGCTTTTTCTGCCACTTTTTGTAACCCTACCCAGCCCCAAAAATCATATTTTCATTTTATCTCAAATCTTTTTAAGAATTTATAAATGTTTTATACGCTTTTGCCTATACTTGCAGTCTTTATTCCTAGATTCCACTAAATAAGGTTATAGAATGTCAGCGTATGAAACTATTATCGGGCTTGAAGTCCACGTCCAACTCAACACCGCCACAAAGATTTTCTGCTCCTGTGCCACAAGCTTTGGAGAAGAGCCAAACAAAAATGTCTGCCCCACTTGCCTAGGGCTTCCGGGTGCATTGCCTGTGCTAAACAAAGAAGCGGTAAAAAAAGCCATTAGCTTTGGAGCTGCAATTAACGCCACAATCAACCAAAACTCCATATTTGCGCGTAAAAACTACTTCTACCCTGATTTGCCCAAAGCCTATCAAATCAGCCAGTTTGAGATCCCAATCGTGGGGCGTGGGGAGATTGAGATTGAAGTAAATGGAGAGCAAAAGACTATCGGCGTTACTCGTGCCCACCTAGAAGAAGACGCGGGCAAAAATATCCACGAAAGCGACTTTTCAAAAGTGGATTTAAACCGTGCTTGCACGCCGCTTTTAGAGATTGTCAGTGAGCCAGATATGAGAAGTAGCGATGAAGCCATTGCCTATCTTAAGAAACTGCATTCTATCGTGCGATTTTTAGGCATAAGTGATGCCAATATGCAAGAAGGGAGCTTCCGCTGTGATGCCAATGTCTCTATCCGCCCTAGCGGAGATTCTAGGCTTTATACACGCGTAGAGATTAAAAATCTAAACTCCTTTAAATTTATCCAAAAGGCCATAGAATACGAAGTGGAGCGGCAGATTGAAGCGTGGGAAGATGGCAAGTATGAATCACAAGTCGTGCAAGAAACGCGCCTTTTTGACACCGCAAAGGGCGTAACCCGCTCAATGCGTGGCAAGGAAGAAGCAGCAGATTATCGCTACTTCCCTGACCCAGATTTGCTGCCTGTGTTTATTGATGAAGAGTTAATGAAACAGGGCAAACAAATCCCAGAAATGCCAGATGAAAAAGCACAGAGATATGTCAAGGACTTTGGCATTAAGCCCTATGATGCCGGTGTGCTGACTTCTAGCCTAGAGCTAACAAAATACTTTGAATCTATGCTAGATTTTGGTGCAAGTGCAAAAGGCTCTCTCACTTGGCTAACTACCGAGCTTTTAGGGCGGCTAAAGGGCGAAAACACACTGCAAACTTGCGGTATAGATTCTGCCACACTTGCCACACTAGTTAAACGCATAGATGAAGGCAAAATCAGCGGCAAAAGCGGCAAAGAAATCCTAGATGTGCTTGTGGAAAATCGCGGCGGCGATGTGGATTCTCTCATAGATTCTATGGGATTAGCACAAGTGAATGACGATGGTGCAATCCTAGCTGCCATAGATTCTGTGCTAAGTGCCAACCCTGATAAAGTCGCAGAATTTAAAAGCGGTAAGGATAAGCTTTTTGGCTTTTTTGTAGGGCAAGTGATGAAAGCAAGCAAAGGTGCAAACCCCGCTCGTGTCAATGAGCTTTTAAAAGAGAAGCTACAATGACTTATACGCTTATACCCTTAGAAGACTTTCTATCAAACGCCCATAGTCCAAGTGAGAGTGAGCTAGAATCTTTTAGCAAACATAGGGATAAGCTTTTACACACAAAAGAAAATGAGAGTGAAGAGCATCAAAAAATCGCTTTGATAGAGTTTCTAGCCAAAAGTTTTGCCTATGAATGCAACACAAAAAATCGCATTGATTTAAGCATTTATGAAGACAATAAAGCTAAAGTGCTTTTTGAAGTCAAAAGCCTAAGCAATAAGATAGAGTTTGTTTCTAGCGGGGGGGGGGGATACACTACTTTTACAAGAATATAGCCTAGAATCCAAAGCCTTTTCTGAATCCATTCTCTACTTTTTACGCGAGTATAAAACCCACAACAATAACGACATAAAGCACATTATCCTAACAAACACACGAGATTTTTATCTCATAGACGCTAGAGAGTATCTCACATTTGCCAAAGATAAAACAATCCTAAAAGCCTTTGATAACTGCGAGAAAAAGCAAGGCACAGATACAAGCACAGACAAGTTTTACGCTACACTTAAAGACTATTTGCCACATCTAAACTCCACACTAAAATTTACCCATTTTAATATACAGACTACACCCCTGCCCCTGCTATATCAAGCCCTAAGCCCACAAGTGCTATTAAAACAAAAAGCCTACATTGATGCAAACACACTCAATCAAAGCTTTTATGATGAGCTACTCTACATTCTAGGGCTAAAAGAGATAGACCAAAAAGGCAAGATTCTAATCCTCCCCACCACAGAGCAAAACACGCTTTTAGATTCTATCTGCAACAAACTAGGACTTGATAGAGACAAAGACTTTGAGACAATCTTTTCCCTGCTTACCACTTGGAATAACCGCATATTATTCCTGCGTTTATTAGAATCTATGCTTTTAAGTTTCAAGCATATTAAAAAGCCCTTTTTAGACATTGACACGCTACAAAACTTCACAGACTTAAACACACTCTTTTTTGACATATTAGCCCTTAAAAAAGAGAAGCGAAAAACCGACTTAAAGCTAAAAGATTCTATCCCTTATCTTAACTCAAGCCTTTTTGACAAAACAGAATTAGAAAAGCAAAATAACGAAATAAGCAAACTAGATTCTAATCATCTCGCCATTTTCAAGCACTCAATCCTTAAAAAAGACAAAGATTATAAAGATACGCAATCCCTGCCCCTTTTAGAATATCTCTTTAAATTCTTACACGCCTATGACTTCACCACCACGCCAAAGGACATTATAAACCACACCAAAACAAACCACGACAAGCTGATAAATGCCGCTGTGCTAGGACTAGTCTTTGAAAAGCTAAATGGCTACAAAGAGGGCAGTTTCTACACGCCTAGCTTTATCACTAGCTATATGTGTAAAGAGTCGCTAGAAAAAGTCGTTATAGAGAAGTTTAATGAAAGAAAATCGTGGGAATGCGATAGCTTAGAATCTTTAGCACAAAAGCTAGACAAACTCACAGATTCAAAAGATGGCTATAAAGAGGCAAATGCCATTTTTGATTCCATAAAGGTTTGCGATCCAGCCGTTGGTAGCGGACACTTCCTTGTATCTATGCTAAATGCTATGATAGAGCTAAAATTCCGCCTTAAGATTCTCTGCGAGATTCACATTGATGATAATGGAGAGCGAGACTACAAGCGATTAAAAGACATAAGATTACGCCTAGAAAATGATGAGATTTTAATACAAGATTCTAATAACACCCTGCATACTTATCAAACCCCAGCCCACGAAAATTTAGAATCTCACATAATCCAAAAAGCCCTATTTCACAACAAACGCATTTTGATAGAATCCTGCCTTTTTGGCGTGGATATAAACCCAAACTCTTGTGAAATCACCAAGCTAAGACTATGGATAGAGCTACTTAAATACAGCTTTTATATCTTTGATTCTAATGGTAAAAATACAGGCGATTTAGAAACCCTGCCAAACATTGATATAAATATTAAATGCGGGAATTCGCTTGTGAGCAATATCGCCCTAGATATGACAAAAGAAAGCTTAGAAAAAGATTTAAAAAATAGGCTAAATAATAACGCCACCCTAGAATCTGCAAATGAGATTCTATCTACAATCAATGATATACAAAATAAGCTCCCACATACTATACAAGATTACAAAAACGCCGTGAGTGCTTACAAAAACGAGACAAACGCCGAGCTAAAATCACTCCATAAGCAAAAAATCCACACAACACAAAGCTTTATCATCGCTATATTTCACAAAACAAGCAAAGCCTACCAAAACTTCAAAAATGCCCTATCTAGCTACCTGCAACGCTATGGCTACAATGGCATTGATAACGCCACTCTGCAAAACGAAAGCCTAGATTCTACCCTTATAAAAAGTCTCAACGACTACACGATAAACTTTAACTTCCACAAGAGCCTAGACATACCCAAAGAGCCGCAAGGTTTTGTAGAAAAAGAGCTTACAACACTTATAGAATCTATGCGAGAATATGAGAATCTCATAAATGACACAAACGCATTTGAATGGCGGTTTGCATTCCCTGAAGTGCTAGATTCTAATGGCGACTTTCTAGGCTTTGATTTAGTTATAGGTAATCCACCTTATATCCGCCAAGAAGAGATAAAGCACCTAAAACCACAACTTCAAAAAGCCTTTAGAATCTACAAAGACACAAGCGATATTTACACCTATTTCTACGAGCAAGGACACAAGATTCTAAAACACAATGGAATCTTAAGCTTTATCACAAGCAATAAATACTGCCGAGCAGGATATGGCGAGCCTTTAAGGGAGTTTCTACTTGAAGCCACCGCCCTGCTTTACTACATAGAACTAAATGGTATAAAAGTCTTTGACTCCGCCTCTGTGGATACAAGTATCCTAAGCTTTATCAAAACAACGCCAGATTCTACACATACATTTGACTTCGCACACCCCAAAGACTACGATACTAAAGCCAATGCCCCACTACAAGAATACATCACACCACAAAGCCTTTTGCAATCTAGCTTAACTAAAGAAAGCTTTATTTTCCAAGACAGCACCAACGCCGCCCTTAAAGCTAAGATTGAAGCCATCGGCACACCGCTAAAAGAATGGGATATTTCTATAAATTATGGAATCAAAACAGGCTATAACGAAGCCTTTATTATAGACTCACACAAACGAGATGAGATTTTAAGGAATTGTGTGAGTGAAAATGAAAGGCAAAGGACAAGTGAGCTTATAAAGCCCATTTTGCGTGGCAGGGATATTAAGCGGTATAGCTATGAGTGGGCAGGATTGTGGATAATCATAGCCAAATTTAACTCTCATCAATATTTAGAAAAAGATTATCCAGCAATATATAACTATCTCTTACAACACAAAGATAAGCTACAAAAAAGGGGACAATGCACCAACAAACCAGCCACAGATAAAAAGCCATACACAGGGCAACACCATTGGCTAGAGCTAGACAACAACCCTACAAATGAATACTTAAGCAACTTTGAAAAAGAAAAGATTGTGTGGAATCCTGTAAGTGGAGAGTATTTTTTCACCCATATTAAAGAAACAATGTATTTTAACAATTCGCTTTTTATGATGACAATAGGGAATACATCATTGCAAGGCGTGAGTGAAACGAACAACGAAGCAATGAAATCTCATCAATCGCACGAAGTGCCACCGCTTGAAGCGTCGTCGGGGGTTTGGGGGGTTAAAGGGGGGATAAGGGGAGCGACTTCGCAATTCAAGCCCCCTTGTCCCCCCTTAAAAAAAATGAATGACAAATTGCTTTACATTCTAGGGCTTATGAATAGCACTTTGTATAAGTGGCTTATCACGCAAATGACAAATTTAGTAGAAACAGGAAAATACGCTTATGGTGCTAAAGATAAGATAGAGCAACTCCCTATCCCGCAAATCACAGAATCTAATAAGCCCCTATGCGATGAGATTATAAAATGTGTAAATAAAATCCTAGAAATTAAAGCTAAAGATTCTACCCTTGACACAAAAGAGTTAGAATCCAAAATTGACTCTTTAGTCTATAAACTCTACAATCTCACAAATGACGAGATAGAAATTATTGAAAAGGAGTAAAATGGATCAACCAACAAAAAACACCATTACGCAAGAGTCTTATGCAGACAATCCTACAGCTAAAACTACCGCTCTAAAATCAGATAGTGAAGCAGAAGTGACAGAAAGACAAAGAATGTATGAATCTTTTTTTAAAGATGCAATGAATAGAGCAAAATCTAATCAAGAAGCACAAGACAAGATGATTCTAACAATATCTGCCGCATTGTTCGGAATAATGCCGTTTATCCTAGAAAAATTACAACCAACCTGTTCCAATAAAGTTTTTATATTTATTTTTTTATTATCCAATACGCTTTGTCTTATTTCTGTAATACTCTCATTTTGGTTTTGTGCAAAAGGAAATATGAAAGATGTGGAATTTGCCGAGAAGTATTATTTGCAGGGGAAAGAAAAATCTTTTAACAAAAAAAGTAAATGGACAAAATATGGAGAAAAGTGCAATCAATTGTCTTTAATTTCTATTATAATTGTTTTCATTGTTTTTGCTATAATGATGGGCAAATATTTCATCAATAAATAAGAGGAGTGTAATATGAGTGATAAAAACTCTCAAAGTGAAGCCACATTAAATGGGCTACCAACACAAAATCTGCAAAGATTCCAAGATGGTGTGTCTTCCGCAATGATGCTCAAACTACAAACAGAAGGAGTAAGCACGAGTCCAATGATAAAACCAAGCCAACCACAACAAACAATAGCTCAACAACCCAATTTTAATCAACAGACCTTGCCATCAACACCAAATAATGGAGCAGAAACAAAAGCAAAAAATAAATAGACTTTATTATCATTATTATGAGTTAATGAAGTCAGCATAGCTCCATTCCAACAATCATACAAAATGCTGTCAGTAGTGGGGGCAATAGAAAATCTCTTATTTGTGTTGTATAGCATTATAATGTTTTTACTTTTATTTTCACTCCAAAAAACCGCACGCAAAAATTCCATAGTGCCAAGCTAAATATGCTAAACCTTGGATTCTAAAGAAAAGTTTCTACCCTTGACACAAGCAAGTTAGAATCTAAACTTGACTCTTTAGTCTATAAACTCTACAATCTCACAAATGACGAGATAGAAATAATAGATTCCAAAACATAAAAAACTAATGCTAGAATTAAACAATACAAAAGCCCAAAGGATAACAAATGACGCTGATTATAGAAAATGCTAGTAAAGAGCTTTACACTGCGATAAAAAGCCTAGCAAAGATTGATAACGCAAAATGCAAGGTGCAAAAGCCAAAGCTTACAAAGTTTGAAAAAGAGATTCTAAAGGCAAAAGCAGAACTTGAAAAAGAGAAAAGAGAAGGCACACTAAAGACTTATGCTAGTGCGAAAGAAGCGTTTGAAAAAGAGGGCTTACTCTAATGTATAAAGTGCATTTGACAAAGAGTTTTAAAAAAGACGCAAAAGCCCTAAATCAAGCAGATAGAATCTTATCAATGCAGATTATAGACACACTAGCTAAAGGAGAGAAGCTAGAGTCAAAACACAAAGACCACGCCTTAAGCGGCAACTTGCAAGGCTTTAGAGAATGCCACATTAAACCAGACTTGTTACTCATTTATGAGCTATGCGATGATATTTTGCAGCTTAATGCCTTGCGTGTGGGGAGTCATAGCAAATTGTTTAAAAAATAGTAAGTTATGAAAGGCTAGAATCTAGCAATGAACCCCTTGTGTGATGAGATTATAAAATGTGTAGATAGAATCCTAGAATCTAAAGCAAAAGATTCCGCCCTTGACACAAGCAAGTTAGAATCTCAAATTGACTCTTTAGTCTATAAACTCTACAATCTCACAAATGATGAGATAGAAATAATAGAAAGGAAATAGGTTGGAAATCAATTTCACATTAGTCAGTATCGGCACATTTACAGGCATTGGTAGCTTTTTAATTCTAATGGCAAACTTTATATGTCAAAGATATTCCTTTATCACATACATAAAATACCAACCAGATACACTATTGCTTGTTGCTTTATATAAAGCTGCTACAGAAGGATACAAATTTATTAGAATTGGTAAAAACATTGTTTTAATAGGACACACACAAAATAATAAGTGGATAAAACCGTATAAATGTGTAATTAATCCTTTTTCCAAAAGCCAATTCTTAAATGAAAGCGAGATTTATACCTACAAAATAGATTGGACTTTATTGTTAATAATCAAAATTTACAAAAAAAATAAGAAATAAAAATATTTTGGATATAGCCAAAAAACTACAAGAATTCAATATAAAAAATTCTACAAAAGACAAGTATTATAAGTTTGATTTCTTTAAAAATAAAAATGAATTAAGAGAGCTTCGATAACAATTTAATATTTCACACAAGATTCTATCAAGCTTCAAATCTCGCCTACATTACCCTACTCTCGCACTTCCCCATTCCCCACAATGCAATACTTATAACTTCGCAGAGATTCTATCCCCATAGGACCACGCGCGTGAAGCTTAGAAGTAGAGATGCCTATCTCCGCTCCAAAGCCAAACTCCCCGCCATCGCTAAATCGCGTTGAAGCATTTGCATACACACACGCCGCATCAACACTGCTTAAAAACTTCTCGCACACCGCCTTATTCTCACTCACTATACATTCAGAATGCCCCGAGCCATAGCGTGATATATGCTCCAACGCCTCTTCAAAGCCCTCCACAATCTTAAGATTAATAATCCTATCCCCCCACTCTTTAGTAAAATCCGCCAAGCCATCAAGCTCCGTGCCTAGAGATTCTAGCAAAGCTTGTGTTTCAAATCTCACGCTGATTTTATGTGAATGCAAACTCTCCACTATCTCGCTTAAAACCTGCTCCCCAAGTGCAGAATCTACAATCACGCATTCACACGCATTGCACGCCGCAGGATAGCTAAGTTTGGCATTTAGCACAATCGCCTTCGCCTTTTGCAAATCCGCGTCTTTATGGATATAGGTATGACACACGCCCTTATCGTGCTTAATAATAGGAATACTCGCATTATGTTTTACAAACTCTATAAGCCCCTCTCCACCACGCGGGATAAGCAAATCCACATACTTATCCATTTTGACAAATGCCAATACAGATTCACGCGAAGTATCTTGTATCATACTTACACTTTCTTTTGGGAGATTATGCTGTTGCAGGGCTTGCTGCAAGGCAGAATGGATTGCTTTATTAGAATGATAAGCTTCCTTGCCACCTTTTAGCACACAGGCATTCCCGCTTTTAAAACAAAGGGCAGCCACATCGCTTGTAACATTAGGGCGAGATTCATAAATCACGCCAACCACACCCAAAGGCACACTTATTTTTGAGATAAGTAGCCCCGCCTTGCTTTGCCACTGCTGCATTATCTCCCCCACCACACAAGGCAAACTCACAATATCCCTTATCCCTTGAGCCATTGCTAGAATCTTGCTGTGATTAAGCTCTAAACGCTTTTGCATAGCTTGTGGTAGGGCAGAAGCCGCCTTTAAATCCTTAGCATTTTCTTCATAAATATATTCACTTTGAGATTCTAAAATCTCTGCCATAGAAAGTAGCACGGCATTCCTTTGACTATCCTGCATAGTGTTTAGAATCCTAGCACTCTCTTTAGTCAGGCTAAGTTGTTTTTCTAGTTTTTGCATAGGTTTTCCTTTTTGTAAAAATCTGCGTCGTCTTTTTTGCACTTTCAAGGGAGTTTGCGTTTTGAGCTTATAGATTCCATCTCTGCTTTTTCTTTTGCCAAGGCTTCCACCTCAGCGATAAAACGCTCTAAAAGCAGCTCTTCTTTGAGCTTACATAAAATCTTGCCTCCTTTAATAATCAGCCCATCTTTATTCCCAAAAGCAATGGCAATATCAGCGTGCTTTGCTTCACCTAAGGCATTCACCGCACAGCCCATAACGCTCACTTGCAGTGGTGTTTTAATATGCTTTATGCGAGATTCCACTTCCTGCACCATTTTGACAAGATTCGCTTCAATCCTCCCGCAAGTGGGGCAGGAAATAAGCGTTACACCGCTTTTTTGCCGCCCAGAATATTGCAAAATCATACGCGCTACTTTGATTTCTTCTTCAAGCTCCCCTGTGATAGATACTCTCATCGTATCGCCTATACCCTCCATAAGTAGCCCACCTAATGCCATTGAGCTTTTTACCATAGAATGTGGCAAAGTCCCCGCCTCTGTAACACCTAAATGAAAGGGGTATTCCACCAAAGGACGGAGCATTCTATAAGCTTCCATTGTGCGTAAAACATCACTTGCTTTAAGTGAAACCTTGATATTGCTAAATCCAAAATCCTCTAAAAGCTTAATGTTATACAACGCAGATTCCACCATACCTTTAGGCGTTGCACCATATTTCTCATCAAACTGCTTCTCCAAGCTCCCGCCATTAACCCCTATGCGGATAGGAATCCCACAAGCATTACACGCATCTGCCACGGCTTTTATCCTATCTTTTGAGCCGATATTCCCCGGATTAATACGGATACAATCCACAGATTCAGCTGCAATCAAGGCAAACTTATAGCGAAAATGAATATCGGCAATCAAAGGCAGTGGCGAGACTTTTTTAAGATCTTTTAGTGCATTGGCATCTTTTGGATCACTCACCGCCACACGCACCATATCCGCCCCAGCAAAATACAATCTATCTAACTGCTCTTTTGTGGCTTGTATATCACAGGTTTTACTAAAAGTCATACTCTGCACACTAATTGGTGAATCGCCCCCCACAGCCACCGAGCCTACATAAATTTGTTTTGTTTTTACCCTTTGCATATAAAAATCCTTTCGCATTTTTTGCTTTATTTTATCACTCTTGGGTAAAATTCCACCACACATTAAAGACTTAAGGGCAAATATGCACGAATATTCCATTGTAAATTCTCTCATTGAGCTGTGCGAAGAACAAGCCAAAGCCCACAATGCTAAAAGCGTAGAGGAAGTGCATATCGCCATTGGGGAGCGAAGTGGAGTGGAAAAAGCCTTGATTGAAAGTGCCTTTGAAAGCTTTAAGCTTGAATCTAGTGTGTGTCAAAATGCCAAACTTTGCGTTAAGATTCAAGGCGTGGTGCTAGAATGCAAGGATTGTGCTTTAAGCTTTGAGATAAAAGGCTTAAACCTTGCCAAATGTCCGCAATGTCAAAGTCAAAATATCCACATCATACAAGGCAAAGAGCTTCATCTCTTATCCCTTGAAATGAGTGTGGAATCCTAGTTGCATATAGAAGGAGTGAAAATGCAGCAAGATAAACCCTTAGCCCAAAAGCTTGATGAACGCGTTTTTGAGCAGCTTTTGAAATATAATCCCAACACGCAGAATCTGTGGGATATTGTTGGGCTTTTTGAAAATGAACGGCAGAAATTACGCCTTGAAGTGGCACAATATCACCAAGATATTAAAGATTCTCAAAGCACACTTAAAGCTCTACGAGCCGAGATTACAGTAGCCAAACAAACACTTCATTCCCTAGAGCAACAGCTAAGGGACGCCCCGCAGATTCCAGAAAATGAAGAACACACACAAATGCTACAAAAAATGACCGAACTTGAGCTAGAAAATTCCAAACTCCGCGTGGAGCTAAGAGACTTACGCAGTGAGTTTGAACTAGAAGAAAATCTCCAGCAGTTTGAAGCTGAATCTAGCAAAGAATCTCATTAAAGAATAAAAATGCCAAGCAATATAACACAAAAAAAGCACAAACGCCTTTTTGTTAGTGCGTGTGAGCCTAGCTCAAACCTGCATTTAAAGCACTTAGCCAAGCACCTTAGTAAAGATTTAGAGATTTGTGGTGTTTTTGATAGAGAGACTTTTATAGATTTTGAGAAAGCCACGCCTAGCTTTACGCTTAAAGATTTTGCGGTGATGGGCTTTTTTGATGTGATAAAAAAAATAGCCTTTTTTAAAAAAGCCATAGCCCAGATGAGTGAGTTAGCAAAAAATGCAGATTGTGTGCTGCTAATGGATAGCTCAAGCTTCAATCTCCCCATTGCCAAGGCGTTGAAAAAAAGTGGAATTAAGGTGCCTATTGTGTATTATATCTTACCGCAGGTGTGGGCGTGGAAGCCTTGGAGAGCTAAGAGTATAGAGCAGAGTTGCGATTATCTATGTGGAATCTTGCCTTTTGAACTCACAATGTATAAAAATGCATTGGCACAAAAAAGGGCATTATATGTGGGACATCCCTTGATGGACGAAATCACAGAGTTTAAGAGTAAGCCATTGCCACACAAAACGGCTCCTATTGCCTTTATGCCCGGTAGCCGCAAAAGTGAGATTAAGAAAATTTTCCCTATTTTTGCTAAAGTGGCTAAGAGCCTACCAAATAAAAAGATTCTTATCCTGCCCGAGCATTTTAAAAGGCTTAATTCACAAGCGTTGAATGACATCTATGGCGATGAGATAAAGGCATTTGAGATAAGCTTTGAAGCAAATAAAGCCTTGCTAGAATCGGGCTTTGCTTTTATATGCTCAGGCACAGCGACACTTCAAGCCACGCTCATAGGCACACCGCTTGTGCTAAGCTACAAGACAAGAGGCATTGAAGTGCTGATAGCTAGAGCATTTGTAAAGCTTAAACACATAGGACTTGCTAATATTTTATATAACGCTTTGTATTCCAACGCCCCACATTCTAATATGAGAAATGGCACACAGCAGATTCACGCCGAGCTTATTCAATCTCAACTCACAGCAGAAAATCTACTCAAAGCCTTTGAAGAGATAGATACAAAATCTTTTAGCACAAAAGCCCAAGAGTTAAGAGACTATCTCAAACACGGCAGTGCCAAGCAAGTAGCTCAAATTCTTAACACACTCCTTAATTAACATATTTTTTAGTTTTGTGCTGTTACAATGCCGAAATTTAAAATCAACTTAAAGGCTAGTATTTTATGGATTCACAACTTTTAAGCAAACAATTAAATGGGGGGGGGGGGCAGAACAAGAATCTACTAATCCCACATCTTCTACATTACACACTTTACACGGATTTCATACACTTTCAATCATCATTCCCTGTTTTAATGAAAAATCTACCATTTTAGATATTTTACAAGTGGTGCAAGATGTGCAGATCCCCTATTATAAGGAAATTATCATTGTTGATGATTGTAGCAGCGATGGCACAAGGGAGATTCTATCCACTCTTCAATCTATCCAAGAAAACTGCTCTATCAAAGTGCTTTACCACGAGAAAAATCAAGGCAAGGGGGCGGCTTTGCGTTCAGGCATAGCAGAAGCAAGTGGGGATATTGTGCTTATCCAAGATGCGGATTTAGAATATGACCCAAATGAGTATCCAAAGCTTTTAGCTCCATTTGAAAAAGGTGTGGCTGATGTGGTGTTTGGCTCAAGGTTTGTAAGTGGGGAATCTCATCGTGTGCTTTACTTTTGGCACAGAATGGCAAATGGGCTTTTGACACTGCTTTCAAATATGATGACAAATCTCAACTTAACTGATATGGAGACTTGCTACAAGGTTTTCAAACGAGAGATTATACAACGCATCACCATAGAAGAAAATCGCTTTGGCTTTGAGCCTGAAATCACAGCAAAAATCGCTAAGATTAAAGGCATTAGAATCTATGAGGTTGGCATAAGCTATTATGGCAGGACTTATGAAGAGGGCAAGAAAATCGGCATTAAAGATGGCTTCCGTGCGTTGTGGGCAATAGTGAAGTATAGATTCAAAAGATAAAATATGGAATGGATTATAGTCAATCTTAAAATTACATTTGTGCTTTTAGGCTGGATTCTAGCCACTTATGGTTTTGGACTAGCATTTTTTGCTTTGCTGACAAAACTTTATGATGTCTTTATTGCACCTCTTACCTACTCAAATACAAACTTTAATGCCCCACCCAAACAAACATACGCACATTACTACAAAAATTTACCTTTTGCTTTAGAAATGCCTATTGTCGGTTTGCTTGGTGTGATTTGCATAAGCGTTTTGGTGGGGTGGATTCATATCTTTATGCCTATTAATGCTTTTGTATCACTCATAGGCATTGCTCTTGGGATGGGCTTTTTATGCTTTTTTAACACACAAGGCGTGTTTAAAAAAATGTGTAGTAAGGCGTATATTTTTGCCTTTATCATCGCTTTTTTATTTGTCGCGTGGGTGGGTTGCCTAAATGAAAATGCGTATGACACAGGACTATATCATATACAAGCTACAAAGTGGGTGCAGGAATCTCCGCTTATTTTTGGAATCGCTAACATTCATACGCGTTTTGGATTTAATAACATTCTTTATAATTTTTCAGCCATAAGCGAAATTTCACACATAGTTGGCATTCGCAGTTTTATCACAAATGAGATTCTTATCTTTTTCACGCTTATGGCTTCTTTGGCTGTGTGTTTTGGTTTGCGTTTTGATAGTATTTATCGCTGCTTTATTGCTCTAGGCTGGGTGTGGCTTCTTGCCGTATTTCCAAATCTTAAAGGATTATATGCGGAGGGGTATTTGGGGCTTATGGGATTTTGTATTGTGAGCTATCTCATTTATATTTTAGAATCCCGCAAACAAGATTCTCATTTTGATTTTCTCCTTATTTTTATTCTCGCATTTTTTAGTGTGTATATTAAAATATCTGCTGTTATACTTATCCCTTGTGTGCTTGTGCTATTTTTTCAATACTTTAAACTTTCAAAATACTCTTTTAAGATTCTTGTATTTTTGCTTGTTGTTCCTTTGTTTCTTGGCATTATATGGGCGTTAAAGGGTATTTGTGTATCAGGAGCGGTAGCCTATCCAGCGGGATTATTCTATTTTGAATCTTTGCCTTGGGCAGTGGATAATATTACAAGATCTGGAGAAGTTGGAGTTATTCATAATTGGGCGAAAGTTGGAGGCGCACCAAATCCACAGGAACTACTTGAAAGCGGAAAATGGCTGGGATATTGGTTTTATCAATTCATTATGCCCTTATCATATAGAATAGGGCTTATCTTGTCTATATTTGGAATCTGTGTTGGCGTAGCCTTAGCATTAAGCCGTAGAAAAACTATATTTAAGCCTTATATGCCACTTTTTGCGTGCTTATTTTTAGGTATTCTTTTTTGGTTTTTTTCAGCTCCCGATCCTCGTTTTGGGTGGCAGTATTTTGTGCCATTTTTTGGACTTTTACTTGCTATGGGGCTTTATGGCGTATCGCATAAAATTATCTTAAAATCCCAAAATATCCTTTTTGCTTGTGCCTTGCTGGGTATAGGCGGAATATATGCTTTTAGCTTCAACAATGAGCCTTTCAATGTAAAAGCAATCAGTGGTTTTAAAGATACAAGTAAGATTCCACTTATCCCATTGCAAACATATACAAATACCAATGGCTTAAGCTTTTTTATCCCTCCTGTTGGTGAAGATAGGGTATATGACGCTCCACTTCCCGCTTCCACTTCTCCACGACCAAACCTTGCCAAAGGCACATTTTTGGGGCGAGATATGTATTATATACAAGCACCGAAGCAAGAGCAAAAAGAGCTAGATTTAACCTCATCTTCACTTTCAAAGGATAAGTAATGAAAGAAGCCCTGCTAGAATCCACACTGCGTAAAATGCGACTAAATCGCGTTTTGCCCACAATCAAAAGCTTTAAAAATCCAAATGTCCTAGATATTGGTTGCGGCTGGGAAGCGAGACTTTTGCAAGAGATTGAACCTTATATCGCTAAAGGCATAGGCATTGACTTTAAAGCCCCAACAATTAACACAGATAAGATTCAAACCTTTGCGTATTATTTTGAATCTAAGGATACAAAAAGTATGAATTTTAACGGGGGGGGGGGTAATGCTATTTTTCCACAAGATTCCTTTTCGCAAGATTCAAAATGTCATCTGCCATTTGAAAATGAGAGTTTTGAAGTGGTAACAATGTTGGCTGTTTTAGAGCATTTAAACCACCCATTAGATATGCTTAAACAAATCACTCGTGTATTAAAGCCAAATGGCGTTTTAATCCTTACCGTGCCTAGCCATTTAGCCAAGCCTGTGTTGGAGTTTCTAGCCTTCAAGTTAAAAATCGTCAGTGAAGCAGAGATAAGAGACCATAAAACCTATTACAACAAAAAAGATTTACACCATCTCATCGCTCAAATCCCAAGCCTACATTTAAAAACCCACAAGTATTTTCAATGTGGTATGAATAACCTTGCCATTGTGAGTAAAGCCTAGCCTATGCCCCCACATAATTCACAAAAGCAAGATTCACAAAATCTGCATAATGCTAACGCCACTTCCACAAAAGCATTTTACACATCATTTTTTACAAAACTTTATAAATACATACTCGTGGGTGGCTCTGCTGCACTTATTAATTGGCTTATCTTTTATATCACCACAGAATCTGGGCTATGGTATATCCTAGCTGGACTCCTAAGCTTTATCCTAGCGACTTTGTGGAACTTCATTTTTGCTAAAATTTTTATTTTCAAACATTCTAAGCACCATATTTTTAAAGAAAGCATTCTCGTTTATGTGGTAAGTTTTATAGGGCTATGTATTGATATGGGCGTGTTATTTGTATGTGTGGAGTTTCTAGCTTTTCACACTATGCTAAGTAAAGTCATCGCCACAGGCATTGCTTTTATTTTTAATTTTTCTGTGCGTTTTTTTGGAATCTACAAGGAATAAAATAGAATTTATTAAAATGTATAACCAATTGAGACGGAGAATAAATGCAACTGCCCAAATCCACCTGTTTGGTAAATGCTCTTTCTACCATCTTTAAGGCTAAGCGAATATGCCAAGCCTATATTCCACTTATCACTTGTCTGCTTTCTCACACCTAAGCCAAACATATATGCGTTACTATCTGGAATCCCTAGCTTATCTTGTGGCACAGGGCTTTGATCAAAAGCAAACGAACCCATTAAAAAGTAATTTTTCTTAGTCAAATAGCTAAGTCCCAAACGCAAGGCAATCGTGTCATTCCACCCATCACCCATAGCCACCGCACCATAATCAGCTAAATCCATCATACCACTTAACTGCTCTGGGCTAAACTGCATAACCATACCGCTTAAGGGCGTAAATCGTGGATTGCTAAAATTAAAGGCAAATTTATCGCCCTTGCTCCAATATATCTTTTCATATACAAACTCCACGCCAAGCCGTCCAAAATTGTACATAAGGGCAATTTGCATACTTGAAGGTAGCGTTACTGCAAGATTCAAATTCGCCTTCATATTGACATTTCCCATAGATCCACCAATATAGGTTGTTGCGTCTAAATCCCCTTTGAGATTAAAAGTAACAGGCGAGGTATAAACAAAACTTAGCGTTGTGCTTTTACTCTCAAAAGGACGCACACTCACCGCCGCCTTATACCCAAAGGCAAAGTCCGCCCCTTTGCTCTTTTGATCCACTTTTGTAGCTCCTACAAGATTTGTAGTGATATTCATATCACCCATACCAAATTTTTCAGACAACTCTTTGGCGTCCATAAGCGTAGCATAGCCCCTAGGCACTCCATTTTCATCGGTCTCCGTTGGAGTAGGATAGGCACAAGGACCGGGATTGCTTGTTTGCAAGTTGCCATTATAGTCATAAAATGTCCCCGTGTAGCAATTTACATACGCTCCAAGCTCTTTTGCTTTCTCCATTGTTTCACCCATATTTTGGCAGCCAAAAAATCCACTTGTTGTATGTCCATTTTGGATACAATAATTCACCCCATTAACAAATTTATATCCCGTTTGTGTTTCTCCATTAAGTGTAGTCGTGTAGGTTTTATTCGGCACAGGATTAAATTCTGTTGGCAAACAAATCGTAGTTTGACTAGCACAAGTCTTATCATTATAACGCCACTCAAGATTCCCATTCTCCCATTCTCCCTTATAATGCTCCCAATTTTTCTTAATTGTCGCATTGATTTCTTCCACCTTTGCGTTATATCCCGCCACATCAATGCTTTTTTTATCTTCATTAATAAACTCATCAAACACGCTAGGATCAGCCATACCAAACCACGCTTCAGGATTAAAAAGTGTAGGCAGCTTATAGCGAAGCTTATTATCTAAATGCTTTCCGCCACCTATGCCAATCCCTGCTAACGCAGCTAGGGCATTGCCTTGAGCAGTATTTACCGCATAGATAAGCTCCCCCATAGCCTCCGGAATCATACTTGAAGGAATCTCATCAAAATCCTGCAAGTTTGTTTCAACCTTGCCGGGCTTTTGTGGAGTGCCTAGAGGCACAAACACGGTGTTTTGGAAATTCCCCATTCCATAAAGGATTCTAGGGGAGACACCAATAGATATGCGTTCATTATAATTCCAGCTAAGTGAAGGGCTAAACTCAACCATAGCAATCATTACATTACGCAAAAATGCTCCAGCCTCGCCATTCCAATTCATCGCTAAACCGCTTGGTGCGGTAAAGCTTACGCCATAATTCCAATTTCCAAATGATGATTTTGCTGTTTTGCTTTTATAAAAAACCTTAGGCACGGGGAAAAATGTCGGGTCAGCTGAACCTTCAACTAAAGCTCCTTTTTCACTGAATCCATAAGTGCCGTGCTGATTTTTCTCTTCTGAATCTACTTTGATGGGTGCTTTGAGATCTACGCCTAGGAATGTATTTGCCAAGTTTGCCATATTATCTGGCACACCAAGGGTTGTTTCTGTGCTTAAGCCCCAGTTGATTGAGCCTTGCCCTATGTCCTTTCGCCCCGTATCTGTGGTGAATGAAAAACCGGGTATGTAAATACCTGTGAGTGTAAGTTCTAGCTCACTTTTATCATTTGATGATAATTGATGGGTAAAGCCCATATTTGCAGGATTGTAATACGCACTATCAGCACCAAAAGCCCCTGCCACATACGCAGAGCTAAGTGCAGTGGCATTAAGACTTTGTTCAGCAATCTTAAAGCCAGAAGCCAAAGCATAGCAACAACACAAACAAGCGATTAACAATGCTCTCATTTCCTATGACTCCATTACAGGCGAATCTTAAAAGTTGCATATACAACTATTTTTAAAAATTCTATCAAAAAAAATCAAAGTCAAGTTTTCAAGCTAAAAATATTCTCTCAATATCGCTTTAAGATTCTATAATGCCACCAAAGAGATAGGGCAATCAGCAATGAGCCAAGCAAAAATTGTCCCAGATTCTCTATGCTCTGCCCCCACACAAGAGCATTAGCCACAATCGCCAAAGGAATAAGCACATTATTCATAATCGCTAAAATCCCACTATCCACGCCACAAGCCCCCTTGTTCCACCAGAAATACCCAAGCCCAGAGGCAACAACCCCAAGATAGAATAAAATCAGCCATTGATGAGTTTCACTAGGTAGCATATTGACATTGCCAAAAAACGCATAGCTTAGTAGCCCCACACCCAACGCCCCGATATAAAAATACCCAAACACCTGCTCCTGATGGGGCAAGGCAAATCTTTCCATCACAAACTTATACGCACTCTGCCCGATACCAAAACACATATTCGCCCCCTGAATCCACAAAAACCCCACAATAAAATCATCACTCACATCACCATATTTAATGATATACGCCCCAAGCACGGCTAGAGCGATACTTGGCAAATATCGCCAACGCATAGAGCGTTTGCATATATCATAAAACACACTCACATAAAAAGGCGTAAATATCGTAAACAACGCCACTTCGTGAATCTGCAAATACTTAAATGACTGATAGTAGCAAATATACATTATGCCTATCTGCACCGCCCCTATGCTAATAAGTGAAAGTTTTAGCGTATTTGAGATATTTCTAAAGCGGATAAAGGGCAAAAATACAAGTAACGCAAGAGTAAATCTCGCCACAATCACAAAGTAGCTATCCACTGGGTTTGCCACATTTCTCCCCACAAGATAATGCCCGATTAAAGGAAAGGAAAATGCCCAAATCACACTCACAATTACCAAATACCGCATTCTGCCCCTTTATTAGAATCTTTTTTAATTCTCAAAGATTCTAGAATTCTAGCTTAATTTAGTAATATTTAATAAAAACTCAAGTAACATTAGCCCCTTTAGCTCCTTTTCAAATTATACTACTGACGCGTCTTGCGATATGCTGTAATTTGGGTAATTTATACTTTTAAAAGGTTTATGATGAATAATTTTAGTAAAATCGGCTTTATCTTGGCTGCCCTTGGTAGCTCCATAGGTTTGGGGCATATTTGGCGTTTTCCCTACATTGCAGGAACAAATGGTGGTGGTGCGTTTGTGCTACTCTATCTGTTTTTAGCCCTTACCATAGGCATTGCTATGCTTGTGGGTGAAATGCTTATAGGCAATAAAGGCAAGGCAAATGCGTTTAAAAGCTATGAGAATCTTGACCCAAGCCCTAGCAAAAAATGGCGATATGCTGGGCTAACGCTCATTGGCGGACCTATTATCCTTTCATTTTATGCTATCATTCTAGGCTGGGTGTTTTACTACCTCTTTATGGTGAGTCTTAATCTCCCTAGCGATATGAAAAGCTCTGGGGCGGTGTTTGGCGAACTCTATAAAAATGGCTTTGTGCCTCAAACGCTAGGGCTACTTTTTGTTATGGGCTTGACAGGCTGGATTATCTCTCGTGGGGTAAAAAGGGGTATTGAACTTTTGAATCTTATCCTTACACCTTTGCTTTTTATTATTTTCTTTGGGTTGCTTATCTATGCGATGAGTATGGATTCTTTTGGCAGGGCTGTGGAGTTTATGCTAAGCTTTGATATGCAGGAGGCTAAAAAGGCTCTTAGCCTTGATGTGTTTGTTGATTCCTTAGGGCAGGTGTTTTTCTCGCTATCTCTTGGAGTTGGGATTATCATCACTTACGCGGCAAGTTCAGATTCTAATCAAAACCTTCTAAAAAGCTCACTTTGGATTGTGTTATCCGGCATTGCTATTGCGATTATGGCGGGGCTTATGATTTTTACCTTTGTGTTTGAGTATGAAGGCGTTGTCAATAAGGGGGCTGGGCTTATCTTTGTAACCCTACCTGTGATGTTCTCTCATCTTGGAATCTTAGGTAACATCATCGCCTTTTTGTTCCTTATCGCCTTTAGCTTTGCTGGGATCACTTCTACTATCTCACTGCTTGAACCTGCTGTAATGTATATGAGTGAGACTTATGGCTGGAGCAGGGCGAAGGCGACTTGGAGCATTACACTTGCTATCATCGCTCTTGGAATGGTGATTGTCTGCTCTATTTGCACACCTGCGGCGGATTATTTGGCTGTTGGCGGAAAGTCGCTTATGGATATTATTGAGTTTCTTTCAGCAAACTTTCTTATGTCTATCGGTGGGCTTTTGGCGGTGATTTTTATCGGTTGGGTCGTGCCAAAAGAAAAATTAGAATCTTACACTGCCCACTTCTTTGGGAATTTTGGCTTTAATGTGTGGTATTACCTTATGCGTTATATCACGCCACTTATTACTATCATCATTCTTTTAGCAAAAATCGCAGAATTTTTTATGGGCGAAGATGCGGTAAAATCTATCATTGAGAGTATGGGGCTTTAGGACTTAAGATTCCAAAAATGCTTAGATTCCTATCCTGCTATGGCGACTTCAAAAGAGTATAAGGACTATGTGCTGGAGCGTTTATGCGAGTATATGACGGATTTGAGCAAAGATTCTAAGGGCGGAGTAGAATCTTACACTGTTAGTGCGAGAAAAATGTTTGGGGAATATTGCGTCTATATACAAGATTCTAAATCTATGCAAAAGCCCAAAGCACTTTTCCTGCTTTGCGATGAGTGTGTATTTGTAAAACAATATAAGCTTTTAGAATCTCTTTTAGCCCACTCTCAAAAAGCAAAGCCATATCCGGGTGCAAAGGAATGGTATATGATTGATATTGATTCTAAGGAAGTGTTGCAAGAGATTATCACAATTCTTGCCCCGATTTTATGTGCTAAAGATTCTAAAAACACTTAAAACAACACAGAATCTAGCAAAATTTATCACGCACTTTTTTTACACAAACTCCCTTAGCAAACTCGGTTTATTCGCACTCATAAAGTGGAATTTATTATGCAATGTTTGTAAATCCTTAAAAAGCTTGTTTGAAAGCTCTAAGCCGATTTTTCGCTCTTCTTCCTTGCCTTTAATACTCGCCTTTTCTAGCTTTTGCACCCATTCATCTGGAATATACACGCCGGGCAGTTTATCCCGCAAGAATAACGCCACCTTATAGCTTGGCACAGGGAAAAATCCTAGAATCATCACGCAGTTTTGCCCTAACTCTTTATTTATAGATTCCATGCTCTCAAGCAAAAACCTTGCGGATTCAAGTGAGAATACAGGTTGAGTGAAAAGCCCTTGCACTAAAGAATTACTAAGCTTTTTTAGCATTTTCTTTTTTAAAGATTCTGTGTTGTTGGCATAGGAATTAATAACTGAAAAATTATAGATTGTCTCCACGCTATCCTTTAGCACCTTGCCATTTGCCGCTATGCCTTGATTTAACCCATCTATAATCCTGCCTAGCTTCAAAGAACTCTCTTCAAACACACCCTTAGCCCCTGTGCAATCGCCATTTTTCACCCCATCGCCACTAAGGCTTAAAAAGGAGCGAAGTCCAAACTCATTTGCCCCCAAAATATCGCCACACAAAGCAATGGAGTTTCTATCTCGCATTGAAAGCGTGCAAATCACGGGCTTTTGCAAGGCATTTTGCAGCTTGATAGAGCTTAGGATTGAAGAGGGTTTCAGCCGTGCAAGTGGGGAATCTGTGCAGACAAAACAATCTGCTTGACTTAAAGATTCTAACTCATCTATTACGCCCTGCCCAATTGTAAAGCTAAGGCTCGGTGAGACTTCTACGCTTAAAAATGGCTCGTTACTTTTTAGTTTAGTGATGAGTTGGTCTAACATTTTTTATCCTTTTTATTTTAGTTTTTTACGAATCTCCTGCCACTTGCTAAATTTTCTAATTTCTCTTTATTTTTCTATGCTTTCTTTTTTTCGCAAAAAGGGGTTTATCCCCTCCCCGCCCCCCTTAGCCCCGAAAAAGTCGCCACTTTTTCGGCAATCAAGGGGAGAGCCTCGCTATTCCCTCTCTAGCTTCGCTTTGGCGGTGGCACTGCTGCCACCTTATTCCCAAAGCTACGCACCACGAGAGGGGCGAGATACGGATTGCACACCTTGTGTGCTATATTGATTTGGATTTTACTAACGCAAAATCTCTGTGGTTGTAGAATCTTCTTGAGATTCTGGAGTCTTAGAATCTGCCATTGTGGAATCTGATTGAGATTCTAAGCCTTTTAGATTTTTCGCCTTTTTCAAAGGCTCAAAATGACAAAAAACATAGAATTTGCGTAAGATTCTGCAATGCTAGAATCCACAATTCTAGTATTTGCGGTGGTGCTAGTGGGGCTTTTTGTGCATTTTAGGGGGGAGCTAGACATAGAGTCTGCGGTTCCCCTAAAATCCACAAAATCGCCACTATGACTACCCAAAGACGAATTGCCCCTTAGCCCCTTACTTGCTTCACTGCCTCTACTATGTTTTGGAGACTTGGCTTCACCTCTTCCCACTTCCTAGTCTTTAGCCCACAATCTGGATTTATCCATAACTGCTCTTTTGGCAGCACTTCAAGCAAAGCTTTAATTTGTGCTACTAGCTCTTCTACGCTTGGGATTCTAGGGCTATGTATGTCATACACTCCCGGTCCCACTTCATTTGTATAGCCAACTTGCTTAAAGACTTTTAATAGCTCATTGCCACTTCTAGCCGTTTCAATGCTAATCACATCAGCATCAAGGGCTTCAATGGTTTTAATAATATCATTAAACTCGCTATAACACATATGCGTGTGAATCTGCGTCTTTGGATCGGCAATTGCCACTGAAGTTTTAAAACACGACAATGCCCACGATTCATAATCCTTAATATTTTCAGCTCTCAAAGGATAGCCCTCTTTAAACGCTGCCTCATCAACTTGAATGACTTTAATCCCAGCCTTTTGCAAGTCATCAATCTCATCGGCAATACACAAGGCTAACTGCTCACAGACTTCCTTTCTACTCAAGTCATCACGCACAAAGCTCCAGTTCAAAATCGTTACAGGACCTGTCAGCATTCCTTTCATCACTTTTTGTGTCAAACTTTGCGCGTAAGTTATCCACTCAACAGTCATAGCCTTTGGTCGCTCCACATCGCCATAAATGATAGGGGGTTTCACACAGCGGCTACCATAGCTTTGCACCCACGCATTTGTGCTAAACACAAAGCCGCTTAGCTGCTCCCCAAAATACTCCACCATATCATTTCGCTCCGGCTCCCCGTGCACCAACACATCAAGCCCGATAGAATCTTGAAACTCCACACAATCCTTAATATACGCCTTTATGCCCTTTTCATACTCTGTCTTATTTATTTCGCCCTTTTTATAGCCTAGACGCAATGCCCTTATTTCGCTA
Organism: Helicobacter cinaedi PAGU611; assembly: GCF_000284635.1. Classification (NCBI taxonomy): domain Bacteria; kingdom Pseudomonadati; phylum Campylobacterota; class Epsilonproteobacteria; order Campylobacterales; family Helicobacteraceae; genus Helicobacter; species Helicobacter cinaedi. Next base: position 1,692,566 of record NC_017761.1, read on the forward strand.
GTTTGCGGGAATGAGCCAATGGTAGTAGTCGGCAAAAGCGGAAAATTGAGTGCTTCTTTTTGAATCTTAATGCGTTCTTTAAAAGGCAGACTTCGCTCTTTTATACTATAAGATTCTACCCTTTGGCGTATAGCTGTATTATGCGTTTTGCTAGAGTTTTTGCGAGATTGATTTATCGCTTTATTCTGCTCTAAAAAGCTTTGTGTGTTAGAATCTAGGCTTCCTTTATACGCCTTTTCTATCGCACAAAGTTCAGCAATCTTCTCCCTAGCAAAGCTTAGCCACGATAAAATCTCTTTTTCAATCTTGCTCTCTCCCTCTTTACTAAAAGGCAGGTGCAAAAGTGAGCAAGAAGCACTCACTACAATCCTATCCTTTGGCACAATGCTACTAATAGATTCTAAAAGCTTCAATTTAGATTCAATATCTGCTACCCAAATATTTCGCCCATCAACAACCCCAGCGTAGAGAATCTTATCACTCTGTGCGATTAAATCTAAACTCTCTTTATTTTTCTCTCCATAGATAAAATCAAGCCCAAGCCCTGCAATTTTTGACTTTACAAGTATTTTTGTAAGCTCATTACTATGCTCAAAAAATGTGCTTACAATCGCCTGTATGCCGATTTCAGCAATGGCGTTATAAACACTCAATACTTCAGATTCTATATCAATGCCACTAAAAATATCTTTGTTTAGCCCACGCACAAAAAGCGGCTCACTAAACTCAATAGCGACTTTAGAATCTAGCTTTGCTATCTCTTTTATTAACTCCAAATACGCCGCTTTTAGCTTATTAAAAATAGTAGCACCATTGCCATTTGTAATTTTACTTAGCCCAAAGAATGTAAAAAGCCCAATGAGTGAGATTTTAGGGCGATAGCCTAGCGTTTTTGCCTCATTATAATAAGCTTTAATATTGTTTATATCTGCCTTGTAGTTATCATCTTCACTTAGCTCTGGCACGACATAGTGATAGTTTGTATTAAACCACTTTGTCATCTCACACGCCACACCGCTTTTATGCCCTCTTGCCATTGCAAAATAGCCCTCTAGCCCACTTAAATCCCTAAATCGCTTAGGCTTTGCGTTTAACGAGTATGCTAAATCTAGCACATTATCATACAAGCTAAAGTCATTCACACATACAAAGTCCAAATCCTTTTGCTCCGCCCAATGCTTCTCGCACAAAGCCTTTGAGACAGATTCTAAATCGCTTTGTGTGCTTTTACCACTCCAAAAGCTCTCCAACGCCTTTTTTAACTCTCTATTTTGTCCAACTCGTGGAAATCCTAAAATACTACTCATAGCAGTCTCCTTAAAGTTTAATTTTTTACACCGCTATTTTTGCATAAAATTTTTAAATACAATATGTAATTTTAATTTTTTGTAGATTATTTTGCGTAGATTTAGAATCTCATCTTGTAAATCGCCCTAATAAAAGGCATTTTCAGCAGAGATACAAAAAGTAACAAATACAATATGTAATTTTAATTTTTTGAAAAATGAAATATTTTTAAGCCTAATTCCACAAACGGAATCCTAGCCCCAAACGATGTGAGTGCATTTTATATTCAAAGAGATTATCGCCATAGCCATTGACATATTGACAATAGATTCCCATATTCTTAGAAATACGGAGAGTATAGCCAAGCTCTACATAAGGATAATATCGCAATGCCACAGGCGGACGCATATACAATTCCAAAAGATGCTTATTTGTTTTGTAATACAAATGTAAGTCATTGTATCCACGATACAGGGGCAAATCGCGATTATCGTGGATAAAGCCCTCAAAATTTGTCCCAATATACGCCCACGCTCCAAGCCTTATGCCAAAAGTGCCTTTGTTTGCAGTATCGTATTCCCACAACACACGGAGCAAAAGGCGATTTTGTGTGCGAGAACGCAACGCCCTTTCGCCATTAGAAGTGTGATTGTAACCAAATGATATATCCTTAATCGCCCCACCCAAAAAGGCGATGGGGGCTTCATAGCTATAAAACAGCTCGGGCTGATAGTCAATATCGCGGAATGGGCGAGAATCTTCCTTGTTGTAGTTTTGAAACCACGCAGTTTGCGTATAGGCAAAATACAAGCTCCCATAAGGTGAAAAATGCCCTTTTATCACAGGCATTTTAAAGCTAAATTGAAACTTCGTCTCCGTGTCATTATTCCCCACAGCAGGGTCACTAAAACTATGATAAAAAGGCAAAATATACACTGATTTATGACGATAAAGGGCTAGATAATGGCTTGAAAAATTAGAATCTTCAGTGATTGTAGAAACCGCATTTGATGTGTTATGAGATTCTGCTTTTTTATCATCTTGCTGTTTGTTTTGTGAATCTTGGGATAAAAGCTCTAAGGATTTATCTGCGGGATTTTCATTCTCCGCATTTTGTGTATGCGTTTGACTTTCATCTGCCCACACAACACAACACATAGCAAAAGCACAACACACAACTCGCCATATTATATTTTTTCTCATCTCTACTTATCCCTAGCACCTTAAAGTTTAAAGTTTTATCAAATGATGTAAAATGTATCAATAATTTTAACATACACGAGGCAATACACAAAAAGTAGTATTTGACTTAACAAAACTATGTCAATAAAGTTTGTCCCACAGAATAAAATAGCTTTATTTAAGCTTGTCAAAAAAAACACCATACTTAAATCTTTCATAAAATACGACATAAGGAGAAAAAATGAAAGTTTCAAAAGCGTTAGTGGCATTAAGTCTTATAGACAGTTTAGCAAGTTTAGCAATAGCAGATGATATAGATTCTGAAATTGCAAAGCTTAAAAAGGAAAATGAGCTTTTAGAATTACAAAAGAAAAATCAAAATCTTAAAAAAGGTAGTGGTAGCTCATCTAGCTCACAAGATGGATTAGCAAGTGAATTGACAGGGTGGTTTGTAGGAGCAGAGCTTGGATATAGTCCTAGTGTTACAAATTATGTCAATCAAACAAATAATCCTGCATTCCCACTTCTAACAAACACAACCTTTGCCTTACCTATCAATCTAGGTTTTGGGTATCAATGGTATCCTTGGGATAATGCAGGATTCAAGTTTAGAGGTTATGTAGGCTATGCAAATTATAATTCTAAAATATCGCTTGGCAATGAAAAAGGCAATCAAAACTCACAAGCTATCCATTATGGACTTGAAGCAGAATATCTTTATGACTTTATTGCAAGTCAAATGCACACTTTTGGACTAAATATAGGCACAGGATATGAGTTTGGAAGTTTTATGGGGCAAAATATTACATCAAATGGGAATGATATAAACTTTAAAGGTTATACTTCATCTAGCTGGACTTCAAGTATAGGAATCCACTACTTCTATAATGTCAATCATCAGTTTGAGTTAAAATACCGCTATCGCTCGGGCTATGGATATGATGATGGCGGAAAGGTAGATGTTGATTATGGCTCAACTAGCGGAACTTCAACATTTCAATACGCCTCTACACCTAAAGGCTCAATTATCTTTGCTTACAATTATAAGTTTTAGAATCTAAGTAGGGGCTGGATAAGACTTACTCACGCCCCTTAGTCAAGCGTGAGTATTGGATAATCTAAATCTTAGTAGCACTTGACTACTATAAAACATAGTAGTATAATGGCAACTAAGATTTGTAGTGAAATCTTATCCATAGTAACCTCCTTTATAAAGAAGTAGGTTACACTTCAAGGGGATAGCCGCCCCTTGAGGCAACCCCTAGTGCTATTATATCTCACTTTTCTTAACTTCAAATTCCCTTGTTTGCTTGTCTTAAGGTTTTATGACTTTTCATTTTTATTGCCACATTAACGATAAATCCATCATACTATGCTATATTTGAGAGATGAAATAAAATGGCTATGCCGCAAAAAATGCTAAAATCTTAGTTTAGTTCTTAGTAAGGAGTTTTTATGTGTGGGATTGTGGGCTACATTGGCAGAGATGAGAAAAAGCAGATTCTATTAAATGGCTTAAAAGAGCTAGAGTATCGCGGATATGATAGTGCGGGGATAGCCGTGCTAAGCCTTGATGAGCTACAAACTTTCAAGGCTGTGGGGAAGCTAGAAAATCTAGAATCTAAATGCAGAGACTTTAGCTTTCAGGGCTTTGGTGTAAGCATTGGACATACGCGCTGGGCGACACACGGCAAACCCACTGAAGCAAACGCCCACCCACATATCGCTGATTTTAGTAATGTCGTGCATAATGGGATTATTGAAAACTATCAAGAGTTAAAGACTATGCTTGAAAGCAAGGGGCATAGCTTTATCTCTCAAACAGATACTGAAGTCATCGTGCATTTATTTGAAGAAAAGCTTAAAAATACGCAAGATTGCTACACTGCCTTTACTTCCACAATAGCCGAGCTTAAGGGGGCTTTTGCCATTTTGCTTATCACAAAACTTGCTCCAGATTCTATCTTTTATGCTAAAAATGGCTCTCCGCTCATCATCGGCAAAAGTGCCTCACAAGAAGATGAGATTTACTTTGCAAGCTCTGATGCACCACTCATTGGCTTTGTGGATAGTGTGGTATATCTTAATGATGGGGATATGGGGGTGATGAAGCTTGGCTCTTTTTCACAGCTTAAAAACCCAAAAAAGCTTGATAGCAGCAAAGGTTATGCTCAAAAAGAGGGCTTCCGCTACTTTATGGAAAAAGAAATCTATGAGCAACACAAAGTTTTGCTAGAGACAATGATGGGGCGTGTGAGTGAAGGGGATATTACGCTTAGTGAAATAGAATCTGGCTTTTTTGATGATATACAAAGCATTAGCATTTGTGCCTGTGGGACGAGCTATCACGCAGGGCTAAGTGCAAAGTATCTTTTTGAGCGACTAGCTAAAATTAAGACAAATGTGCTGATTGCAAGTGAGTTTCGCTATGCTAAGCCTGTTATGGATAAAAATGAGCTTTTTATCGTTATTTCCCAAAGTGGCGAGACTGCCGACACGCTTGAAGCCTTAAAACTTGCTAAGAAAAATGGCTTAAAAAGTCTAGCTATTTGCAATGTGGATAATAGCTCTATCGTGCGTGAATCTAGCGTATCCTTGCTTACTCGTGCTGGGATTGAAAAAGGCGTGGCTAGCACAAAAGCCTTTGCTACGCAGATGATGTTACTATGGATTCTAAGTGTGTATGTTGGCAAACTCCGCGGACACATCAAGCAAGATGAGCTAAAAACCCATATCGCACAAATGGTAGAATCTGCTAAGGCTACAAAGGTAGATTCTGCGATGCACGAGCATATCAAACGCCTTTCAAAGCGGTATTTGCACGGACACGGCTTTTTCTTTATTGGGCGAGATATTTTCTATCCTTTGGCGTTGGAAGGGGCATTGAAACTTAAAGAGATTAGCTATCTTCACGCGGAGGGCTACCCAAGTGGTGAAATGAAGCACGGACCAATCGCACTAGCTGATGCGGAGCTTTTTACCCTAGCGCTTATGCCTAAGCATTTGCTTTTTGATAAGATTAAAAGCAATGTAGAAGAGCTGAGTGCGCGTGATGCGACTATTTGTGCGGTAAGCACAGAGCAGATTCAAGGTGTTGATGATATGCTACTTGTCCAGCCTTGTCAAAGCTATATGGAGGAGTTTTTCTCTATGATGGTGGTACTGCAAATCTTTGCCCTTGAAGTTGCTATTCGGTTAGGCAATGATGTAGATATGCCAAGGAATCTAGCAAAAAGTGTAACGGTGGAATAAAACTCAAGCCTTGATAATCGCCTTATTATCTCTAATCTCTAACACCTGCACCCTATCGCCCTCTTTTAGTGGCGTATTAGATTCTAATGTGCCAGATTCTAATCCATTAGAATCTAATGTAAGGGCTTTTTCATACGCCCATAATGTGCCTTTGAAATACACCATTCCCTGCTGAATCTCACCTACACCGCCACCATTTTGCAGAGAATCTTCATAGACTTTCGAGCCTTTAAACCACGATTTTATGGGCTTTCTTAGCAAAATAAGTGTAAGAAAAGCAAAAGCACAAATGCTTACCGCCTGCCACGCATACACGCTCTCCACACTTCCACCTATGATGTTGCCAAAGCCAACAAATGCTTCAATCCCAGCTGTGATACATAGCCCTAAACCGATGAAAAGCAAGAAAAATGAGCCAAAAAATATCTCCGCCACGATACAGCCAAGCCCCAACCCCAAAAGCATAAGTGCCGACATCTCACTTCCTTATATTTGCATTGTTTTTAGAAAACTCCCATAAGGGATTTGGATTCTAAGATTTGACACTCACAAGCAAATCCTAGAATCCACAAAGCCAGATTCTACGCCTTTTTACCCTTGCCTAGAAACTCACCTATCACACTAAGCCCACCGATAAATTCACTCGTCTCATAGGGGATAATCACCTTATCCTTGCTTGGATTCTTGCTTAACTCTGTGAAAGCTACAATCCGCTCCTTTGTCAGCAAAAACTCCGCTGCTTGTGCGTTTTTACTCATTTGATTAGCGATAAGCTCCATTGCATCGCTCTGTCCTTGTGCTAGGGCGATTTGCTCATATTTTTTAGCATCTGCCATACGCTCAATGGCTTCAGCTTGCAAAACCTTTTCTTGCTTTAGGGCTTCAGCGTTGCGGATTAGCGCTTCTTTTTCCGCCTGTGCTTTTAGCTCAATGGCGCGTTTTTCTCTCTCTGCCTTCATCTGCAGATTCATCGCATTTTCTATATCTTTTGGCACAGAGATTTCGCTAATCTCCACACGCATAATTTTCACCCCCCAATTATTTGCCGCATCGCCCAAAGCCACTTGCAAAGCGGCATTAAGCCTATCGCGAGATGAGAGGGAGTCATCTAAATTTATCCGCCCTATCTCACCGCGAAGTGTCGTGGTAGCAAGGTTTGCGATGGCTTGTTTATAGTCATTGACACTATATACCGCGGATTTTGCGTCAAAGACTTTCAAAAACACAATCCCATCAATGTTAATATTGACATTATCTTTGGTAATCACCTGCTGCCGCCCAATGTCTATCATCTGCTCCCTAGCACTCACCACCGCACTTAGCCTATCAATTATGGGGATAATGAAGTGAAACCCGCCATCAAGCACCCTATGGAATCTCCCCAGCCGTTCCACAATGGCAATATCTGTTTGTGAGATAATCTTTATCCCAAAAGCTAGCACCGCCACACATAAGACCAACACCACACCAGTAAAAATAAGCATAAAATCTCCTTTGTTGCATTTATAACGATATTATAAATGAGATTATTAAACTAGGCTTATTTTGTGATTGTATTTGATTAAAGTTTATACGCTCTCTTTAGGTGTCATTAATAAAAGATTCTATAAAGTTGAATTGATATTTTAGAGTCTAAAACAAGCACTTAAACACATATTTTTAGTAACTTTATCTATCTACATATAGCCTACACTTTAGAATCTAAAATGCGTTTATTATAATCCAGCATAAGTTCTTGTTTTTCTGTGTCATATTTTATATTGATGTTGTTTTCACAATGCACGACACAATCATTAAAATCACTAAAATTTGCATTATTATTTTGTGTGATTTTTGCGTGTGAAAAAGCGTCTATATAAACCATATTTTCCCATTTATCAATGATTTGAAATTCAGCTCTACTTGCAGCCAAACACAAAGGCACAATATGATGAAGTTCCCTTTTCCTTTGTGATATTGTGCTTTTCAAAATATAAATCTTTTTCTTTAATGGAGCGTTTAAGCTTGGTATTGTCTTCATAGATTCCATAAGTTCCTGTGCGAATATAAAGCTTAGAATCATTTTTGTTGTATTCAAAATATGCCATTTGTGTTAAAAGACTTAGAATCTGTTGTGTCTCGTTTAAAAAGTTATGAAAATCTCTCTTTTGTGTTTTATCACCGCTAAAATTTTTAGGCTCACAATAATCTTTTACTTTCTCAAGCAAAGCTTGTTTTTGAAATTTACTTAAAGTTCTATAATCTCTAATGAGCGAGATAATATCGCTACGATTATAGGTTTTAGAATCTAGTTTTTGATATAGAAAAGTTACAAAAAATAATACTTCATAGAGTGTCAAATAATTACTCTCTAATTCTAAAATAATATGCAAAATCTCTTCGCCAAAACCTTGCATAAGATTTTCTAAAGCCCTTGTAAAAAGTAAATTGTGTGTGAAAATATCTGTGCTTTGTAAAAACTCTATGCCAAAATCTGTAAGAGCAATATATTTTTTCGTGCCATTATCAAATGGATTTAATTGTTTCTTTTTAGCGTTAAATCTATCAATAAGCCCCATTCTATGTAAATCTACAAAGATATTTTTACGCAAAGAATCTTGTGTGCATCGCCCAAGTTTTGAAGAGATTTTTGTTGTAAGCTCAGCATATTTTTCTTCACCTTCAATATTATAGGGTCGTTTGCTTAAATCACTTGTGCGGATTTGCAATAATGTATCCCCACAAAGCTCGTAAATCTCTTGTAAAATCACTAGAATTTCTTTTTGCGTATAGCGATTATGTTGTGAGATTTGCAACCCTCTATAATTATCACTTTGCACTCGTTTTACTAGAAATTTTATACATTCTCTACTAGAATCTATTTGTAAAATCTCTTGTAAAACTTTATCCATTAGCACTCCTTTATATTTAAGCTAGAATCCACATATTCAATACTCGCTTCACAGCCGATAAAATTTCTCTCTAAATCCCTTGCTACTAGGCTTGTCATTCCACTTCCGCTAAATAAATCTAGCACTAAATCCCCCTTTTTAGAACTCGCCTTTATCATTCGCTCAATCATCTCTTTTGGCTTTATGGTTGGGTGGTGGAGCTTTTGCGTTTTGCCATTTACTTTTTGCTTGTGTCTTTGACTAGCGATTTCCCATACATCAGGGCAGAGTTTGCCATTTTCGTTTGGATACCACCTTTTGCCATTTTTTAGGATTCCATTTTTTTAGCGTGTTCTATGCGACTTGTTGATTCATAAGGCACACGGATAGATTCTGGATTAAAACAATAGCTTTTAGAATCCATTGTGTAAAATAAAATAGATTCTTGGTTATTTACAAAGCGTTTTTTTGTATAGCTTAAGCCGTCTTTTTTATACCAAGTGATGAAGTTTTGAAACACAGCTTTTTCTTGTAAGTAATGCAAAAATAACGCACAATGATAAGGGGTATTAAAGATATAAAAACTCCCATTTTTTTTCATTTTTGGCAATAATAAATCTATCCATTTATAGCTAAATGCTAAAAATTCTTTTTCACTTTTAAAACTATCCCAAGATGCTATTTTTAGATTATAAGGTGGGTCAATTATGGCTAAATCAATGCTAGAATCTGTCAAAGATTCTAAAAAGCTAAAGCAATCTTGTATATAAATTTTATTGAGCATTACCCTGCCCTTGCATTGCAAATAAGCCACTCTCCCCAAGCTTTTCCTCAATCACGCTTTTATAATGCGGATAAATCTCATAGCCTATGAAATTCCGCCCTAGCTCCTTTGCCACTTTTAGCGTTGTCCCACTCCCAGCAAAAGGGTCTAGCACAATATCCCCTATAAAAGAGTAAAGTTTAATAAGGCGGTAAGGAATGGCTTCGGGCATAATAGTAGCGTGTTTGCCAAAGGCAGAATCTGCTTTATTTGGTATAGGTATATCCCAGATTTGCTTGGTAAATTGCACCCATTCTTTTTGGCTAAGTTTGCTTTGCTCTTTTAGCTCTTGTGGCGTGTTCTGTGGCTTACCATCTTTGACATAAATCGTGATGAATTCGCTTGTATTTTGCGCGTAAAAATTGCGTGGGTAAGGGTAGCTTCCAAACATCAATTTTTTAGTCGTATTGGTGCGATTCTAAATATATAAATCAAGTAAAAAGAGAGGAGTAGATTCTAAAATGCTATGTTGTATATCACTTTGTAAGTCAAAAATATGGCGATTATAATGCGTGTTTAAGTCCCTTTTAAACATCGGCATTAAAGGCACATTAATGCAGAGTTTGCCATTTGGCTTTAGCACCCGCTCACATTCACGCCATACTTTTAAAAGCTCTTTAATGTAGGTTTTTGTAGTCTGTAAGACTGCCTAAATCCCCCTCCCTCCCGCAACTGCAGAGTGTTTTACATTTTGATAGCCATCTTTTGAGTAGTCTTTGATATTAAAATACGGCGGACTTGTGATGATTAAATCCACACTGCATTCACTCACTTCACACATATTTTGACTAGATTTATAAAAGATTTTGTTCATTTAGTGGGATATCTCCTTATTGACTTTATTTAGCTTTGTTTGTTTTATAATCGCATTTTACCACATTTTTACAAGCTTCTCTCTCTTTCTCTTGCCACAGCACCACGCTTTTTATACATTCTTTTTGGAGGGCTTTGATGAAGGATTCTACAAATTGCAGCAATAAGAAATTAAGTTAAATAAAATTTATCTTTATTATATTGCAATGCTAGTGGGTCTGGACGCACATCTAATTGCTCTGGTAAAAATATAGGTTTATTATCAAGATCAGCCAAAATGCCTTGTTTATCAGTTATACGGTTTGATGACGAAGTGATTATAACTATTTCATCATCATTTTTATATGTAAAGCTAAATAATCCATTATCAAACATTTTGTGCATTTCATAGCTTAAGGCTATGCCGTTATTTACAACAAAAGATCCACCGTCTCTATATGGGATAATATGTGCTGCTTCTAGTAAGCACCTATCATCAATCAATAATGACTTGCCTGTTATGGCACATTTATAATCATAGGCTTTTAAGACACTTTCTCTAAATAACCGTTGTTCTTTTGCTGGTCTGGAACGATTTTGAGTAAAATAATACAAAACATTATTATTCATCGTAGCATTTAAACGATCTACCAAATTAAAATCAACGATGATATTATAAGAATAATCCACCACCAAAGCTGTTATAAGAAAATTATAAATGTATGAAATGGGTCTATTTAATTCTATTTTTGTCTCATCATCTAGACTTACAAAAGCATTTTGATTGTATCGCATAAGTAAAATATCCTCTTTTGTATGAGCTAAGATATTTTTCAAAAGATCTCTATTTAAATTCCTTATTCCATAATTTTTCATATAATTTAGAAGCACTAAATATGGACGAATAGAATCCGCAGTATCATAGTAGGATAAAATAAGCTGTAAAATTGAGAGTTTATATTTATAAAAATTAATATGTGGGTTGGGTGAAATCAAATCTTCAGGTGGTAAAGAATCTATATTTTTTCTCTCACTTTTTATTATATTTTCATCATAAGCATAAATGCCCCAAAAATTCCCAAAAGCTTCTTTAATTTTTTCTGCTTCCAAACTCAAAGAAAAACTATAATCGCTTGGCTTATTATAATCTATTAGCCCTAGTTTTCTCATATCGGGGTATTTTGACTTATAGTTGGTGGAAATAAGGCTTAAATACCTTTCAGCACCAAGATGACAAAGTGTGGGTAGCTCTACTCCTATGAGATTAGAGAGATTATGTTTTAAATGCTTAAAAGAGTCAAAAAATAAATCTGTATTACTTCTTTTGTGTCGCATATTTACCTGTCTCATTATTTCTCCTTTTGTAAAACTATTATGCTCTCTCGCAAGTAAAATTTAGCTTTAGAATCAATGACTTTCATCTGTTGGCTAGAGGTTTTAAGTTTTCTAGCAATAATTATTTCTTTACATTCAAACCCTAATTTTTGTGCCTCTTGCGCTAGGATTTCATCAGTTTGTATCGGCACTCCTTTATAGCAAGAATTTCCAACCACAATAAAGCAAAATCCATTATCCTTAAGGACTTCAAAACAATTTTTCAAAACCTTTTGCATATCAAAAAAATAATTATTAAGCATTGTTAAAGTGCTAGATTCTATACCCTTATTTTTAAGAGTTTCTAGTGTGTGATTAAGCAAGGTATTTTCTATTTTGTCTTGTTGTTTTAGTGCTGCATTTTTATTATTTCTTAGGGCAGTTTTTTTTAGTTTTTTCCATTCTTCATAACTTTTTACAATTTTGCTACTCCACAACTCCATTTTATAAATTTCAAAATAATCAAATAAGTTCGCATAAGGCGGAGAGGTTAAAATACAATCAACTTTATCTTTTGGTTTATTATTTATAGAAGAGCGATTTTCTAAAATGATAAGCTTAGAATTATTTCTATCAAATTCTTTTTTTAATTCAAATGCCCTTAATGTAAGTGCTTTGAGATAAGATTCTATATCTCTAATTTTGCTTTCTCTATACTTAATACCATTGCCATCTTTTTTAAAATGAAGCATTTTTTCTAAATTACATAATACCAAAAAAGACACAAAATGATAAATCTTAGAATCCACATCTTTAAAAGATTCTATAAAGTCCATTATGAGATTAAACCGCTTTTTATCAGCGTATTTGCCAAAAGATTCCCATTGTGGAAAGGGATATTCTCTATTACTAGGCATAAAATTACGAATATTTTTTTCTGCCTTTTTTAAGTGCTTAGAATCCAATTTTTCTAATTTTACTTTAGCAACATTTAGGGCAAATGCTGAAGTGTCAAAGCCATAGCAAATTTGCGTTTGGGTATTTAAAAAACTAGAGCCAACACCGCAAAATGGATCATAAACACTCGCAATAGAACAAACAAAACGGTTTTGCAAATGCTCTATGAGATAGGGACTAAAGGCTTCTTTATAGGGAAAAACCTCATTTAAAGAATCTCGTGTATCATCGCTATTTACTAGATTTGTCAGTATTGTAGGATAGCTTTTTATGATAGGAGTCGTTTGAGAATTTGTCGTTTTTTGTAATCTTTCAATGGCAATTTTGCAATATTTGCTTGATAGCTCAATACCGATAAATTGCCTATGTAATTGATTTGCCACATAAGTTGTCGTGCCTGTGCCATTAAAAGGATCTAGCACAATATCATTTTGATAGGAATAAATTTTTAATAATCTCTCAATTAATTCTTCTGGGTAGGGTGCTGGGTGTAAGTCTTTTTTAGCATTATTACTAGCGCATAAAACATTTTCAAAGCCCTGCTTACCATTCTCATCAAAATACCAAATATTTTTTGTCCATTCTTTAAATTCTTCGCTAGAAGTATCTATATTAGCAGAACTGCCCTTATGGATTCTTTCATTTTTATAAAATACCAACACAGCTTCTCCTAGCGGTCTAAAAGACGGACAAGAGGGGCTTTTCCAACTCCCCCAAGCTGTATTGTTTCCTTGAAAATGCTTAATATCCTTTCCCTTATGCCAAGTGATAAGCTCAAATTCTTTAAAACCTATCTCGTTTAAAATTTGCGTCATATAAACGCTTAAAAATCTAACCTCTTTGCTATCTCTATTTTTTACCGCAAAAGGCACATTAACACAAATGCGTCCATCATCTTTAAGCACACGGTAACACTCTTTAAAAATATCTCGCATTGCATTAAGATAAGATTCAAAGTCTAAATCATCATTATAGTTTTCATATTTGTGTGCCACATTATAGGGTGGGGAAGTGATAATAATATCTATAAAATTATCAGCTATATGATTTTTTAAGATATATAAACTATCTCCATTTAGAATCTCTTGCAAACTTTGTTGTGTAAAATCGTGCAATTGATAACATTGTGAGTTTAGAAGTTTTTTTGCCATTTTTTATCCCTTACCCCAACTTCTCTCTTGCGATTTGTTTTGCTAGATCTAGGGCTTCTTGGACTTTATTAGATTCTGTAACCTTACCTCCAGCGGTGGCAAAATCATCTCTGCCTCCACCATTGCCCCCTAAGATTTGTGCGACTTGCTTTACCCACGCTCCAGCTTTAAGGCTAGATACACCCTTTACTCCAGCGGTTAGAGAGACTTTTCCGCCAGATTCTGTTACAAGCAAAATCGCTACCTTTTCATTCTCATTTTTCGCCCTATCTATGATGTCCTTTGCCTCTTTTGTTTCCACTGAATCTAGCTTTAGGACTATAAGCTTCACGCCATTTATTTCTTCATAATCTAGGCTTTTGACACTCTGCTTTGCTTTGTTTGCATTATCTCTTGCCTCTTTCAAAGCGTTTTGCAACTTTACCACACCTTGCAAGACATCTTGGGCTTTTAGCTGCTCTTTTAGAGTCTTTATAGATTCTAGTGCTGCTTTGCCATAGTGATACGCCGCTTTGCCACACACCGCTTCAATACGCCTAACCCCACTACTCACGCTACTTTCACGCACGATATAAAAGCTCCCAATCTCTGCGGTATTGTGGATATGAATCCCCCCGCATAGCTCAATAGAATCGCCGAGGGTTATCACACGCACACTCTCCCCATACTTCTCGCCAAAGAGTGCCATAGCCCCCTTTGCTTTAGCTTGGTCTATCCCCATAGTCTCACACATTTGCGGTGAAGATTCTGCTATTTTTTCATTAACTAGGGCTTCTATTTGCTCTAGCTCATTGACGCTTAACGCCTTTGGGTGAGAGAAGTCAAAACGCAAGCGATTTGCTTCCACAAGACTTCCAGCTTGAGCAATATGAGATCCTAGAATCTGCCTTAAGGCGTAATGCAGTAAATGCGTGGCAGAGTGGTGCTTAATGATTTCAAAACGACTAGAATCCACTTGTGCTTTCACCAAATCCCCTGTTTTTAGCATACTTGTGGCAACGACTTTAGAGAGATTTAGCCCAAAATATTTTTGGGTGTCTAAAACTTTAGCGATTATATTTTGCGGACTACCAGAATCCACTTTGCTAGAATCTACAATTCTAGTATTTGCGGTGTTGCTAGTGGGGCTTTTTGTGGATTTTAGGGGGGAGCTAGACATAGAGTCTGCGGCTCCCCTAAAATCCACAAAATCGCCACTATGATTACCCAAAGACGAATTGTTACAAGCTGAATGCTCCAAGTTAAATAATACTCCCTTATCCCCAATCGGTCCGCCTGACTCCGGATAAAACGGCGTAGATTCCAACATCATCCAGCCCTCTTGCCCTGCCTGTAAAGATTCCACTCTTTTGAAGTTAGAATCTAGCAAGGCTAGAATCTTAGATTCTGTGCTTATGCTTTCATAGCCCACAAACTCATTCTCACCAAATTCACTCAACAGCGCGTTAAAATCGCCATCCTTGACACTATCGCCGCTTCCTTTCCAGTGTGCTTTGCTCCGCTCTTTTTGCTCCTGCATACATTTTTCAAAGCCCTGCATATCCACGCCCAAGCCAAGCTCCCTTAGCATATCTTGTGTTAAATCAAGCGGAAAGCCGTAAGTGTCGTAGAGTTTAAAGGCTATTTCACCGCTAAAGTGCATTGCTTCTTTGGTCTTGTTAGAATCCACTTTGTGAGAGTCTTGGCATTCTAAGGATTGAGATGAGAAATCGGCGTTACCAAGTGAGCCAACAAGAAGCTTACTAGAGGTAAGTGCCGCAGTTGGCGAACGCAGATTCGCCGATTTATCGCTCAATACTGAATACCCCCTTAATTTTTCTAGCTCTGCGTTAAACAACGCCATTCCCGATTCTATCGTCTCAAAAAACCTCTCTTCTTCTGCCTTGCACTGCTCTTGCAGGGCATTTTTACGCTCTATTAAATAGCTATAATGTCCGCCCATAGAATCACACACTACCCCTACAACTTCATATAAAAACGCTTTTCTTAAGCCTAGCAAATAGCCGTGCCTAACCGCTCTGCGTAAGATTCTCCGCAAAACATAGCCCCTGCCCTCTTTGTCAAAATTTACCCCTTGTGCCAGCAGAAACGCCACAGCTCGTGCGTGGTCGGCAATGACTCTAAAGCTTGCAATGTCTTTCTTACAAGAATCTATTATGTCTTTTGCAAAACCCATCGTGTTTTTAAGCAACACGCTATCGCGGTAATAGCTCTTGCTTGTAAGCTCCTTAATACACTGCATTATGGGTGCAAAAAGACTAGAATCAAAATTATTTATCTCGCCCTCTTTGAGTGCTATTACTCGCTCTAGCCCCATACCTGTATCAATACTAGGCTTAGGCAATGGTGTCAAACTCCCATCAGCACTTCTTTCATACTGCATAAACACAAGATTCCATATCTCTAAAAATCTATCCCCCTCACCGCCGAAATAGTCCTCTTCTCCATTAAAAAACTCCGCTCCTTGATCCACATATATCTCACTGCAAGGTCCGCAAGGTCCTGTATCGCCCATTTGCCAGAAGTTATCCTTATCACCCATTCTTTTAATGCGACTAGATTCTATATGCTCCTGCCATAATTCATACGCTTCATCATCGCTTTCGTGAATCGTTACATATAAAAGGCTCTTATCAAAACCTAAAATTTCTGTTACAAACTCCCACGCATACGCAATAGCTTCTTTTTTAAAATACGCCCCAAAGCTAAAGTTACCAAGCATTTCAAAAAGCGTGTGATGACGTGCTGTATAGCCGACATTTTCTAAGTCGTTGTGCTTCCCACCTGCACGGATACAAAGCTGTGAGCTTGTAGCGATATTGGGACTTGGGATTGGAATCTTACCTGTAAAAATATCCTTAAACTGCACCATTCCCGCATTGGTAAAAAGCAGGCTTGCATCATCTGGCACTAAAGGCATAGAATCATAGACTTTATGCCCATTGCTTTTAAAAAACTCCAAATACAATGCTCTAATATCTTTCATCACTTTGCTCCTTTAGAATCTATAACGCACATTTAGGCTTACTGTTGGGTTGCCTTGCATATCAGTATCAATATTTGGCGTAATGAGCGTATTTTTTGGCATATATTCCTTTGTAAAAACCCACGCAAACCCCCAAGCAATTAACGCTCCAACACTCACTTGCAACACAGAATGCTTTTTTGCCTCTACCCTTGAAGCTGCTGTGAGTGTGGCTAGAATCCCAACGGGAATGGCGGACTTCCACCCATAGCGATAATACACATACCCCGCCGCACTAAATGCCCCACTTGCGTGTCCGCTTGGCATACCTTTATAAATATCACAGCAAGGGCGTTTAGCAAACTCAACCTTATAGCCATTCTCGTGCATTGTTTCAAAAATCTCTTTAATACCCTCTGTGGCAAGTTGTGTGCCAAGTGTGCCAAGTGCAAGCTGCGAAGCACCCTCATAATCCTCCATTGCAATAGACACAATCATCACATACAAAGGCAAGAATCTAAACGCATCGCCAAATTGTTCAAACTCATTCTCTCGTGCGTGAGACACACCGAGTAATCCACATATACATAAAACCATACAAAGCCGCTTCATTCTTATCCTTCATTAGCAAAAATAAAGGCGTTATTATAAGATTCTATCCTTAAAATTGCTTATGCTAAGAGTGGCTTAGATTTCCTATCCACCGCATATTTCACCGCATTCATATAGCTTTGAGTATGAATTTTCACGCTCTTTTTATATGCCACATCAAAGCCCACACCGTGATCAACAGAAGTGCGGAGAATGGGGAGATTCAAGCTCACATTAATGCTTTGCTCAAAATACAATGCCTTAAGTGGGGCTAATCCCACATCGTGATACTGACTTACAAAATATCTAAATTTCTTGCGATTAAGCGGGGAAAACGCACTATCAGGCGGATAAGCTCCAAAAAATAGCTCTCTATTTAACACCATATTTGCTTCACATACCGCTTGAGTAATATATTTATCCTCATCTCCCATAAGCCCACCATCGCCACAATGCGGATTTAGCCCAAGCACACAGCAAGGCTCATTTAGCCTAACCGCCCCAGCAAAAGAAAGTAAAAATGTTTTTATAGAATCTTGATTTATGCTTTGACTGACTTTTCTAAGCGGTATATGATCAGTATATAGGGCTACAAACATCTCTTCACAGCCTAGCATCATAATAGAATCTGCTCCAAAATATTGTGATAACACTTGCGTATGCCCGATGGATTTTACCCCCGCTTCTTGCCACGCTTTTTTGTGTATAGGCAAAGTTACAAGGGCTTGTGTTATCCTAGATTCTGTAAGTTTGATAGCTTGAAGAAAGCTTTTATAGCTATATAGCCCACTCTCTTTACTCACCACACCGGGCTGTATATCAACACAAAGCTCAAAGTCCGCTACACATTTCATATCCTTTGGCATTGATAAGCCTAGAATCTTTGCTGCAGATTCTACAATCTCTAAATGCGTAACATACACAGGCTCACAAATTTGAGATATAGCATTATGCGACTTTAGGGCAATCTCAAGCCCTATGCCATTTATATCGCCTATGCTGATAGCTATCTTTGGCACATTGCCCTTCTCATATCCATAATAGCACGCTCCAGCCCCACAAATACAGATCTAGCAATGATGCTATGCCCGATATTTAGCTCACTGATATAAGGAATACGCACAATATCAGCGACATTTTGATAATTTAACCCGTGTCCTGCAAAGCACTCTAACGCCCTTGTGTCCATACTAGAAGTGGCAAGTTTAGCACATTGACCAATAGAATCTAGGCTCTTTTGTATTTCAGATTCAAGCTCTTGTGGGGGTAAATCAAGCTCTGTAATCCTGCGATGTGTGCGGGAAAGGTTTGTATTTTTCATTAAATGCAGGTTCGCATATCGCCCAGTGTGTAGCTCCACAGCTTGTGCGCCAAGCTCACGCGCTAGAAAGATAGATTCTTTTTTAGGGTCAATAAATAACGCCGTGGCAATGCCTTGAGCTTCAAAGGCTTTGAGCACTTCACGGATACTCTCATAATGAGATTCTATATCTAGCCCTCCTTCAGTTGTTATCTCCTCTCGCTTTTCAGGCACAAGGGTAATGCGTTGTGGGACAATCGCACAGAGATAATCAATCACCTTTTCATCAAGGGCAGATTCAATATTGACAGGCAAGGGGCTAGATTCTACAATGCGTTTGACATCGCTATCGTGGATATGCCGCCTATCCTCACGCAAATGCAGTGTAATTTGACTAGCCCCTGCATTTTTAGCAATAAATACCGCCTCTAATGGATCAGGCTCATAAATCGCCCTTGCTTCACGCAAAGTCGCTATGTGATCAATATTCACTCCTAGCCGCATATTCTCTCCTTAATCTATCGTTCCATTGCGATGACACCGCTTCGCACAATCTCTTTAGGATTAAAAATCTTAATGGCGGAAATAAACTGCTCAATAGCGGTAGGTCTATCTGTGGCTATTACAATGACATACTTTTCATTGGCATTGACGATTTTGCCATTATAGGCTTTACATAATGCCTGTATATCTGCGAGTTTCTCACTGATTGGAATCTTCACAAGCACCGCTTCTTTCTCAAGCAAATCATCACTTGAAATCACGCTCACAACAGGGATAAGCTTATGAAGCTGCTTGATAATCTGCTCAATAACCACTTCCGAGCCTTGCGTCACAATCGTAATGCGTGAAAGATTGCTATTGGGAATGGGAGCGGTGGTAAGCGATTCTATATTATACCCACGCGCTGAAAAAAGCCCAGAGATTCTAGCCAAAACGCTGTGTTCATTAATCACATTTACACAAATGCTTTTTCGTAAAACTTTTGCTTCCATAAGTTCGCCTTTAATCTTGTTTTTGTTGTGTCTTTGGGAGTATCATCTCGTGTATTGCCCCACCGCTTGGCACCATAGGTAGCACATCTTCATACCTATCCACAATCACTTCAATAAACGCCACTTTCTTAGAATCTAATGCCTTTTGCAACGCCAAATCAAACTCGCTTTTTTTCTCCACTCTAAAGCCCACGCCACCAAAAGATTCTATAAGCTTTATGAAATCAGGCTGTAAAGTCAAATCTGTGTGTGAAAATCTATGCTCGTAAAAAAAGCTCTGCCACTGCCGCACCATACCCAAATAATTATTATTCAAAATCACACTCACAAGTGGAATCCCATACGCGACGCAAGTCATCAGCTCTTGGATATTCATTAGAATTGAGCCATCACCAGTGACATTAATAAGTGTTTTATCTTCACGCGCGAGTTTTGCTCCCATAGCCGCAGGTAGCCCATAGCCCATAGTCCCAAGCCCACCGCTACTTAAAAACTGACGCGGAAAGCTAAAGGGGTAAAATTGTGCCGCCCACATTTGATGCTGTCCCACATCTGTGGTAATAATCGCATTTTCTCCTAGAATCTCGCCTAGCCTTTGAATCACCCATTGTGGCTTAATACAATCAAGGCTATCTTCAAAACTTAGCGGATGCTGCCTTGCATACTCTCGCAAATGCTCTTTCCACTCTAGAATCTTAGCACTCCCATAGCCACTTAGCTCACTTAACATATCACTCACAACACTCTTTAAATCCCCAACAATGGGATAATCCACGCCTACAACCTTACCAATAGAGCTAGGATCTACATCAATATGGGCGATTTTTGCCTGTGTGGCAAATGCACTTAATTTACCTGTTACCCTATCATCAAATCTAGCACCCAAGCACACGAGTAAATCACACTCACTCACCGCCATATTTGCCGCGTAGCTTCCGTGCATTCCTAGCATTCCTAGCAGATTATCATCATCATATCGTAGCACCCCACGCCCCAAAAGTGTCTCCGTGCAAGGAATACCCGTGCAATGCACCAAATCTCTAATCACCTCACCCGCATTTGAGAGAATAGCCCCACCACCGATATAAAATAAAGGCTTTGAAGCCTTAGAGATAGCTTCACAGAGCTTTTTAACCTGACGCGGATTGCCCTTAATTGTAGGCTTATAGCTTTGCAACACAATAGAATCTGGGTAGGAAAACTCGCCTTTTGTGCCTGTAATGTCTTTTGGAATATCCACAAGCACCGGTCCGGGTCGCCCACTTCGTGCGATATAAAAGGCTTCTTTTAAGACTCTAGGGAGTTCTGCTAGATTCCGCACTAAAAAATTATGCTTCGTGCAAGGGCGAGAAATCCCCACCGCGTCAATCTCTTGAAACGCGTCTGTTCCAATTTGTGTAATAGGCACTTGTCCGCTAATCACCACAAGTGGGATAGAATCTGTAAAGGCTGTGGCAATACCTGTAACGGCATTTGTAAAGCCCGGACCTGATGTGATAATGGCTACACCCACATCGCCACTAGCCCTAGCATAACCATCAGCGGCGTGAATTGCCCCCTGCTCGTGGCGTGCGAGAATGTGGGAGAAATAATTTTGCTTATAAATCTCATCATAGATGTGTAAAACAGCCCCACCCGGATACCCAAAAACAACCTTCGCACCCTCTAAGTGCAAGGCTTGAATCACCATCTCCGCACCTGTCATTGTTTTCATAAAATATTCCTTCCATAGATAATCTTAAGATAATCTTAACGCTTGAAACTTAGAATTTTAAGAAAAGGCAAATCATACCAATTTTGCTTAAGAATGCAATAAAATCATTCAAAGTTTGAAAATTTTTCAAAAATTTATACTTATTTTATACAATACCCCTTTCACATTCGCAATACCCTGCAAATAAGTTAATTACAACGCCCAAGACACAATGGAGCAAGATTTTATGAATATGCGTCAAAAAATCTTTTTTATCAATCTTTTGCCAATTATTCTAATAAGCCTTAATCTCCGTGCCCCCATCACCGCCATAAGCCCCGTTGTTGATATTATCAAGGACTATTATCATTTAAATGCCGCATTAACCGGACTACTGACTTCCCTGCCCCTTTTAGCTTTTGGGCTTGTATCATTTTTTGTATCATATTTTCAGCCTACAAGGGCTTTATTCATAGGGCTTATATGTATTTTTGTAGGCGAGATTTTGCGTTGTGTGGGGGAGAGTGCGGAGCTTTTCATCGGCACAGCGATTATGGGAGGGGGCATAGCTATTGCAAATGTTTTACTCCCTAGCCTTGTAAAAGCAAAATTCCCACGCAATATTCCAAAAATTATGGGGATTTATAGCCTTGTGCTCAATCTCTCTGCCGCACTTGGTATTGCCCTTATCTTGCCACTTATGATGATTTTACCCGTGCCAATCGCACTTGGAATCTGGGCGATTTTAGCTCTCATTGCATTAATAAGCTATTTTCCGCAAATGAAAAATCGTAGAATCTCACGCCCAAAACTTAAAGCCGATTCTAAAGGCTCAGTTTTTGCTAATCCCAACGCGTGGAAAATCATCTCTACTTACCAATCATAAAAAGGCAACATAAAACTTTCATTCTTATTTTATGCGTTTTTTAAGATAAGTATGATTATACTTCAGCCCGGGTTTTGACCCAAACAAACAACAAATAAGGGAGCAGAGCTATGGCTGTTAAGATTACAGATATTTGTATCGCTTGTGGTTCTTGTATTGATGAATGTCCTGTAAGTGCTATCGTTGATGATGATGATAATCCAACAGGCGAAGGCATTTACTATGTGTATTCAGACAAATGCGTAGAGTGCGTTGGGCATAATGAGCAACCTGCTTGTGCAAGTGCTTGCCCAACTGATGGTTGCATCGTGTGGAGCGAATTGGGAAGTAGCAATCGCGACAATATCGGTGCTGATATGAGAGATGGCACACACCCTGTGGTATCTTAAAATATAGAATCTCACGCTTGTGGGATTCTTGCTTTACAAATCTTCTTTTAAACTTTCACTTTTTCATCTTTAAATTTAACTTGTTTTTGCTAATTTAGATTCTTAAGCTAGAATAAATCCGTTTTTAAATTTCACTTTCAAGGAGACATAATGAGGTTATTACACACATTTGGGACTTTTGCATTTGGAGCTTTTGGTTTAGGGTTATTGTTAGCAGGGTGCTTTTCTGGTGAGCCTAGCACACCACAGGATAATGGGGAAATTACACAAATTTGCAATGAGCCAAAATATACCATTGCCCTTGGTAAGATTGAGACAACAAAGGAAAATATCCTTTCAAAAAAAGATTTTCAAGTAATCTTAGATGAAAGCCTTGCTAAAAGCGGTTGCTTTAAGATTGAATCTAAAATAAGCCCAACAAACTATACGCTTAACATCAAATATGGCTTTGAGATTCAAGAGACAAAAGAAGACACAAGTGCCATTAGCACCAAGGATAGTGCGACTTTAAAAAGCGATGTAAGCTTCACAATGACAAATAAGACAAACACGATTCAGCAAAATGCAACAAGTACATTGAAGATGAGTGAGAAAAAATATCTTGGCGTTGGCGATGAGCTAGAAATCACGCAAGATCAAAAGCAAAATGTCATTAGACGCTCACTCCGCACGATTTTTAATAACCTTTCAAATATGCCTAGCAAATAAGCTTTAAGGATACAAATGCAGGTTACGATTATTGGTAGTGGGTATGTAGGGCTTGTGGCTGGGGCGTGTTTTGCCCAAATGGGAAATGAAGTGATTTGCCTTGATGTAGATTCTAAAAAGATAGAATCTTTAAAGCAAGGCAAAATCCCTATCTATGAGCCGGGCTTAGAAGAAATGGTGCGTGAGAATGCTAGGCTTAAAACTTTGCGTTTTAGCACGGACAAAAAGGAAGCTATCTCAAATGCGGAAGTGATTTTTATCGCTGTTGGCACACCAATGGGTGAAGATGGCAGTGCGGATTTAAGCTTTGTCAAAGCTGTGGCACAGGACATTGGCAGTCATATAGAGCGAAAATATGTCGTGGTGGTGGATAAAAGCACAGTGCCGGTTGGGACGGCTAGAGAGGTGAGAAGAATCATAGAATCTGCGTTAATCAAAAGAGGGAGGCATTCAGCTTGTCAAGGCAATTCGTCTTTGGGTAATCATAGTAGCGATTTTGTGGATTCTAGGACAACCTCAGACTCTTTGTCTAGCTCTGCCCTAGAATCCACAAAAAAAAGCCCCACTAGCAATACCGCAAATACTAGAATTGTAGAGATTCAAAGCCTAGAATCTGGAGTAGATTCCGCAACTTCCAAAGTGGCAAAGCACGACTTTGCCACAGATAAAATCAATAGTAGCGATTCACAAAGTGAAACGCCCACTTTAGAGGCGCTGTCGGGGTGGGGGATTGCTAAGGGGGAGGGAGCGACCTCGCCTAATTCAAGCCTCTCCCCCTTAGCTCAAAAAAAAGAAGCAGAACAAAATCCCTTTTTGCGAAAAGAAAACAATGAAAACAACGATGATTTTTTAGAATCTAACATTCATCACTCAACTGAAATGCAACCCATTGCATTTGATGTCGTAAGCAACCCCGAATTTCTCAAAGAAGGCGTTGCCATAAAAGACTTTATGAGTCCAGATAGAGTGGTTATCGGCACAGATTCTACAAGGGCATTAGAAGTGATGAGAGCCTTGTATGCACCATTTTTATTGAAAAGCGATAGGTTCATTGCGATGGGGATAGAATCTGCGGAGATGACAAAATATGCAGCAAATGCAATGCTTGCTACAAAGATTAGCTTTATTAATGAGATGAGTCAAATCTGTGAGCGTGTGGGGGCAAATATCAATGATGTGCGGCAGGGCATAGGCAGCGACTCACGCATAGGATATAGCTTTATTTACCCGGGCTGTGGGTATGGCGGGAGCTGCTTCCCTAAAGATGTAAGGGCGTTAGAAAAGAGTGCAAAAGATGTGGGCTACACGGCAAAGATTTTGCAGGCGGTGCAGGAAGTCAATGAAAAGCAAAAAATGTTTTTGGTGGAAAAAATAGTCAAGCATTTTGGGGAGAATCTGCAAGGGCTTAGCTTTTGTGTATGGGGGCTTAGTTTTAAGCCAGAGACTGATGATATGCGTGAGGCAAGCTCTTTGGTGTTAATAAATGAGCTAACTAAGCGTGGGGCAAGGATACAAGCCTATGATCCAAAGGCATACGAACAAGCAAGATTCTATCTCAAAGATAGGCTAGATTCTATTACATTTATGGAGAGTAAATATAGTGCGTTGCAGGGCTGTGCAGCGTTGGTGCTGCTAACTGAATGGCGGGAGTTTAGAAGTCCTGATTTTGGCGAAATAGCAAAGCTGTTAAAAGAGCCTATTATCTTTGATGGACGAAATATTTATCAGCATTGTGGCTTAGAATCTAAGGGCTTTGCGTATTATCAAATTGGGGTTGCACAGAGGGCTTAAAAACATACCATTTAATAAAAAAGCCGATTGTAAAAGTTAGGATTCTATAAAAGGAGTGTGTATGCTAAAAAGTATTGTAATTTTTATGGGTATGATAGGCTTTCTTATGGGGGCGGAGCTTGAGATACGCACCACGACAATGGGAACGGTTGGTGAGGTCAAGCAGATTCGTGTGAGCTACATTAAAGGCACAGACATTAAGCACGGGCGTGAGGCGTGGTATGATGAGAGTGGGCGTTTGCTTCATCAAATGCACTATATTAATGGACGCAAAGAGGGGCGAGAAATGCAGTATTCCCAAGATGGCGAAGTGCTGTATGATGCGAACTACAAAAACAATAAGCTAGATGGATTAGCCCAAGAGTTTTATCCGCAAAGTATTTTGAAAGCAGAAATGACCTATGATGAGGGTAAAATCATCGGCAAGGCAAAGTGGTATCACTCAAATGGCACACTTGCTAAAGAAGCAGATTATAATGATGGAATCTTGGAGAGCAAAGTCGTAGAATACTATGATAATGGTAAGGTCTCTCGGCAATATGCCTATAAGCAGGGCAAGATTGAGGGGGTAAGTCGGGGATTTTTTAAAAGTGGTAAAATTGCCGAGATGGTAAATTACCGCGATGGCAAGAAAAATGGCGATATGAAGCAGTATGATGAGAATGGGCTGGTGCGTGCAGAGGCGAGTTTTGAAGATGATGAGAAAGTCGGCAAAGAGCGAACCTTTGATGAAAATGGCAATCTTGTAACGCAGCGTATTTACAGCACAGGCTCTCCCAAAAAGGTGGAAGTGAGCTGGTTTTATCCCAATGGCAAACTCAAGCTTGAAATGCTCTATGAAAATAATCAAGCTATATGGCAGAAAGAATACAACCAAAAAGGCGAAATCACCGCAAAGCTAGACTGCCAAGCACAAAGTTGTCTTCCGGGCTTAAGCGAAGTAAGAACACGGGGGGATTAGTTTTTAGATTCTGTTTTCACATTGTATTGCTTTGAAGCCTTAAGGATTGCCTACCTAGCATTTTTACAAGGCAAACTTACAAGCCTTGAATCTCTAAAACAAGAGCTGTTTTTTCATACTTGTCAATTAGCCAAACGCCAAGCTACCTTTAACCGCACACAATTCCCCAAAATCACACTTTTACCAAAACAAGATTTACAAAAAAAGAGAGATTTATAAACTTTTAGCTACTTAAGACAAAGACTGATTAAGATTCTTGAATCTTGCCAGAAAAATAGAACAATACGAAAACCTATTACACAAGGAACTTTTGTGTGCACTTTGGACTTCAATTTTTCGAGATTTATGACAAGAAAAGGAAGTCATATCCGTAAGATTTGTTTATTCGATGGCGAATATTATATAAAGGACTTTTTTGATGAGACAAACTAGCTCATATCTAAGCCCATTTTGCCGGGATTCAAAATATTATTTTGAGTCAAATGCCTTTATGATAATCTAAAAATATTTATTTGTAATTAATGTTTATCTGCGTCTATTTCCAATATCAACTCAATTTATTTTGTTACTTTTTGTGATTAATTTTTGTAAATCTCCGTTTTTTTTTTTTTGTCAAAGAATTAGATTTTTTTCAAATAGAATTTGGCCTTAATTTCGCTGGGGAGTTAGAATATCAATGAAAAAAGTTTTTGTAGTAATTCTTTTAAGCTTATCATTGAGCTCAAACATACTTGCCCAAGAAAAAAGTGGCTTATTTCTTGGGGCAACGGGAGGGCTTGGCTTTATAACGGGCGTATTTTTTGATACAGCTGGTAATGACACATCGTGGGATAGTGTGCTAATGAAAGAAACAACCTACTCAACCGCACTTGGCATAAAAGGCGGATATCAGTATTGGTTTTCTCCACGCGTTGGTGTTAGGACATATTTGCAATATGATTTCAATTCTGGTCGCACTTGGCACATCAAAAATGATAAATTATTTATCCATTTTCAACACTCAACCGGCAATATGGACTTAATGATTAATTTCCTTAACACAGAATCTTTTTCACTAGGTGTATTTGGTGGGTTTGGGCTAGGCTATACTATCAGCACTTGGAATAATGCAGACATTCTTAACTTTCTTCAAAACAAATATGATTATTTTGGATTAGCATTTATTACGAATGTAGGCGTTTCAGCGACTTTTACACAACAGCACAAAGTTGAACTTGGCTTAAGATTCCCCCGATTGCCTATATTTTATCAAAGCCTTGAGTCGCAAAACAGAAGTGGCTTTGGATTCACAGCAGCAAGTGTGAATCTAAGCTATTCTTACATATTTTAGCCATTACTTCATATCTAAGCCCATTTTGCCGGGATTAAGAATATTATTTGGATCAAATGCTTTTTTGATATTCGCAAATAAACTCATCTCCGCTTCACTAAAGGCTAAACGCATAAAAGGGGCTTTTGACAAGCCTATGCCGTGTTCCCCACTAAGAGTGCCTTCAAGCTCAATGGCGATTTTAAAAATCTCCTCTATACACGCATAGCCCCTTTGCATAGATTGTGCATCATTTGGATCACTCACCATTACATTTACATGCACATTCCCATCGCCCGTATGCCCAAAGCAAGGAATCTTAAAGCCATATTCTTTGCTTAGAATCCCAATGCGTTTAAGTAGCTCCGGCAAGGCTGAACGCGGCACGGTAATATCTTCATTGAGCTTTTTCTTACCATAAATGGTGATACTTTGGCTGACATTCCGCCTTGCAAACCACAAATCCGCCGCTTCATCATCAATTTGAGCGATTTTGAACTCCACACAACCATTTGCCTTAAAGCATTCCTGCAAAACTTCAAGCTGAAAGTCTAACTGCTCTGGCAAATCCCCATCAACTTGCGTGATGAGAATAGCCCCCGCTTGAGTTGGTAGCCCCTTGTGGAATCGCTCCTCAACCGCACAAATACTCAAATTATCCAAAAACTCCATTGCCACAGGCGTAATGCCACTTGCCATACTTTTATACACTGCATTCATCGCTGATTCTATATCAGCAAACACGCCCATAGCCGAGCGTGTGAGCTTTGGCTTGGCAATAAGCTTGAGCGTAATTTCTGTAATAACAGCTAAAGAGCCTTCACTTGCTATTAAGATTCCAGCAACATTGAATCCTGCTACATCTTTTATCGTCTTTTTTCCTGCACGAATCACATCGCCATTTGGCAAAACCGCACGCAATGCCATCACATAATCTTTTGTGATTCCATATTTCGCCGCTCGCATACCTCCAGCATTTTCACTGACATTGCCTCCAAGTGTGCTGTATTCCTGACTTGCAGGATCTGGCGGATAGAATAAGCCCTTTGCCTCCACCGCTTCTTGAAACGCCTTATTCACCACGCCGGGTTGCACTCTAGCGATAAGATTTTTTTCATCAATTTCTAAGATTCTATTAAAATGCTTTTCTAATGCTAAAACAATCCCCCTTTGAACGGGCAATGCCCCACCGGTAAAGCCACTTCCCGCCCCTCTAGGAATAACAGGAATCTTTTGATCATTGCAATAGGCTAAAACCGCACTGACATCTTGCTCATTCCTAGGAAACACCACTGCATCAGGCTCATAACGCTCCCTTGTCGCATCGTAGCAATACGCCACCAAATGTGCCTTGTCATCATAGCAATTCTCTTCCCCTACCATTTGCTTAATGGCTTGAATATGTCGCTTGTGTAGCATAATCACTCCTTATTTGTGGGATCAAAAGCTTTAAGGCTTGGGTTTAAAAGCTCATCATAATAGCTAAAATATTGACGCGATTTTTTTGAACGCAACTTGCTTGCGAGTGATCCGGTATCAATATTAGCAATGCGTGAAAAAAATGGTGCTTGGGTTGTCTCTAGCTCTGGCTTAGTAAAGGGCTGCACTTCAAGCAGGGCAAAACTTTGGCAATCAAGCACATTTAGCCCATTTGACGCCAAAATATACACAAGCCCTATGCTATATGCGTTACAAAACTTACGCAAATGCTTGGGCTTTGGGTCATTAATGCCATCTTTTGCCAAAAACGCCGCAAACAAATCAATATGCACAAAATGCGTTGGATTGGTAGATAGAATCTTATTGTAACTCTCTTGATTTGGAGCAATAGCAATGGCTTTATTATAAAACCCACCAAAGATCACCTTATCATCTTTTGTTGGTGTAGCTTGTGGTGTGGGGAGATATTTTTGTGCGATATTTTCAAAATGAGCAAATCTCGCATACGCATTGCCACTCTCAATCTGCTCAATCACAGCACTTGCGATAATGACATTATAATCCCCATTTTGTGCTAGAACAATCCCACTTTGCCCCACTCTCAATCCATTAGCCTCAAAGGTGAGTATTTTGCCCTTCACTTCTGCTATATTTTTTGACACAGGCTCAAGATTGAGCGCAAAGCCCATACTCACCGCACATACAATACCTAACCACAATCGCCACAACATAAATTCTCCTTCTATTTATTCACATATTTTTTATTTCTTAAAAACCACATCACGCCAAAGGCTAAGCCGGGCGTTTTTGTCTTGCTTTCATCATATAAAAACTGCTCTAAACAATCCACCTTAACAAACACAGATTCAATCACTTCTCCATCAATACCCCCACCTGTGCTAACCCTATCATTTTCATTAATTTCAGCATAAAAAAGGTTTTGTTTTGCCCCGCTATGCCCTACCGCTGTGGCAAAAGAAGTGATATATTCTAAGCTATTGACCTTATATCCACACTCTTCTTCTACCTCTTCTTTAGCGATTTGCTCCACGCTCTTGCCCTTTTTATCCACAAGCCCAGCACATAGCTCATAAGTGTAGCCAACCTCATCTTGAGTCTTTGAATCTGTCCTAGATTCTAAATGTGATTCTCCAAAATGACGCACGAATACCGGCGGACGAAACTGCTTAACAAACAACAAACTTTGCTTTTGTGTGTGATAGAGCAAAACAGAGACAGAATCTAGACTATGGATAAAATCCCAACTGCGTTTTGCCCCATTTTCCACATAAAGCATACGGCGAGGTTTGATATAGGCTGAATCCACACATTCACAAAAGCTTATATCTGTAATAATGGACTTCATTAGACTACTTCCCTTGTGGATTTTGCCGTGTGGATTCAGCAGAATCGGCAGAAGTGCTAGATTTAGAATCTTCGTCTGCTTCACTCGGTGTAAGACTAAAGCTTTCATTTGCCACAATGCTATTGCCACCTTTTTCCAACGCCTCTTGCAAAAGTGGGATAAAGCTTTCACTCACAGCCATAAACTTCTCTTTTTCCTTACCTTGTAGCTCTTTACTTACCGCCTTGACACTTGAAAGCGGATTAATAGGCACATTATTGCGATACAGCCCAAAATGCAAATGTGGTCCTGTGCTTAAGCCTGTTGAGCCAACGCGTCCTATAAGCTGTCCCCGTTTGACTTTTTTGCCACTTTTCATACCTGAAGCAAAGGAATTCATATGTGCGTAAAGGGTTTTAAGATTATTCTCGTGGCGGATTTCAATAAGATTCCCATATCCGCCCCGCTTACCTGCAAAAATCACAACCCCATCAGCAGCTGCGACAATGGGCGTGCCTTTGGGTGCGGCATAATCCACCGCATAATGTGGGCGAATCGTGCCTAAAATCGGGTGTTTTCTACCAAGTGAAAAGCGTGAGCTAATCCTTGCTCCAGCCACCGGCGTTTGTAGCAAAAAGCCTTGAATCTCCTTGCCGTCCTTATTGTAATAACGCCCATTATTGAATCTAAAAATATAATGTGGCTTTTTGTTGATCTCTACAACCGCAGCTTTAATATTTGCATTTTTAAGCGGTTTGCCTAAGCGATATTTGCGATCATAAATTACTGCTAGTCTATCGCCCTTTTGGATAGAGCGAAAATTGACACTATTTTTGTATGCGTTTAAAAACTCACTCACAAGCCCATTATCGCGTGTCATCTCAAGTAAATCTTGATAGGGAGAACTTTGAATAGAAAGACTGATTGTTTGCTCTTGTTCAAAATAAATCATCGGTGCGAAATCAAGCTTAAACTCGCCATCTCGCTTAAAAATATGAATCTGCATACCATCGCCTATGGGAATAAGTGCCTGTAATAATTCCTCATTATCATCTAAAAGTGTGTAGTATGTAACACCCGCATATACCTCCGAAGTTAGCTCCCTATCTTTTGGAGGGAGATTGTAATATACGCTTGTTGGAATATTATACTTTTGAAAAAAAGCAAAAAATGTATATCCACTCTCCCAAATTTGACTATATGCAGTCGCTCCAAAGCTTAGACTACTCCACAAACTTAACAATACAATCGCTTTTTTCACCATAGAATACCTTAAATAAAATGATTTGGGGTTTTAAAATTGCTCTTTTTAAAATGCTGGATTCTAGTATAAAAATTTTAATAAAAAATGCTAGAATACGATTTTGCACTTTTGGCATTCTTTTTGCTGTCTCTTTTGTAGCAGGAGTATTTTTAAGGAGTGAAATATGAGCATAGGCTTGAAAAATTGGCTATTCCCTACAATCAGTTTTGTTGCATTTTTGTATGTGATGCTGTTGCTTGGGATTTGGACATATCGCGTTGATGCCAGTAAGCCTTTGTTTAGCTCTGATGGAAGCTCTAAAAGTGTAACAACACTCAAAGACTTTAAGCAAGAAATGCAAGGCTATGTAAAATAAAGAGTGTGTCAAACAGCTAAAGTTTTTTAAACATTAGCCGATTTGGCATTAATCGCACATCAATAAAAGGGGTATCTTATGGTAAATGGTATCAATACAAGCATAAAAGCAACAGCAGCTCTCAATAGAGATATAATCTCAAAGCAAAGTGAGAATAATGAAGTCAAAGAAAAAGAGCAAGTGCAGCTCTCTCGTGCTGAACAAATCAAAGAGCAAATCAAAAATGGCGAGTATAAGATTGATTTGCAACAAACTTCCGAAAAAATGGCATCAAATTTGCTTAACCTTTAAGAACTATCCATTGTGGCTTGTTTGTCTAAAAAAGCAGGTTAAACAATGGATCTTTGAAGGATTAGGCTATGCTACACACTTATATCAATGGTGCTATCGCTGATTTAGAAGCACTCATAGAATTAACACAACTTGATAACGCCGACATTCAAGTGGCGAACCACGAAGCGATTTTTGCTAGAGTTGAGCAAAAGGATTCTCTTGTGAAAGCATTTGAAAACAAAAAATCGCTCTTACAGCAAGAAATGCTTTTACTTTGTGAAAAAAATCCACATAAATCACTCCAAGATCTTTTAAAGCAAGAAACTAGTGCATTACTTGATACAATGCGTGGAAAATTAGAAGAGCTAAAAACCCTTAATGCCAATTACGCACGAAGTGTGTTTGCTGTGGCAGAGTTTTATAACTCCCTTATCCAAAGGGTTATTCCACACGAAAACAATGGCTACGGGCATAACCGCCCACAAAGCCATATTCTTAAGATTCAGGCATAGGCTAGATTATGGGTGGCATTCTCTCATCTCTCAATACTTCCTACACAGGCTTACAAGCTCATCAACTTATGGTTGATGTAACGGGTAATAATATCTCAAATGCAAGTGATGAGTTTTATAGTCGTCAGCGTGTGCTTGTCCGCCCAGAAAAACCTCTATACTTTCAAGATTATAATCTCGGCAGGGGCGTGAGTGTAGAGACGATTCAAAGAATCCACGATGAATTTGTCTTTAATCGCTACCGCAAAGCCGCAGAAGAAGCACAATACTATGATACGCATTTCACAACCTTGCGTGAAGCTTCAGCCTTTTTCCCAGAAGTTGATGGTGTGGGAATCTACAATGATTTAGAAGAGTATTTTAACTCGTGGAAAGACCTAGCTAAAAACTCCACAGACCCAGCCCAAAAGCAAGTCCTTGCCAAGAACTCCCAAGTGCTTAGCACAAATATTAAAGACACAAGAGCTAGGCTTGTGCGATTACAACAAAAAGCAAGTGAAGAGCTTGAAGTAACGATTAATGAAGTTAATCGTATTGCCAAGGAAATCGCCCACATTAATGGCAAACTCAAAGAAATGGAAGACCAAAGAGAGTTAAAACAAGCCAATGAATTACGCGATAGACGCGATGAGCTAGAATACAATCTCCAAACGCTCGTAGGGGCAAATGTCTTTAAAAATCACCTAGATTCTAACGCTTCCATACACCCAAAACTTGCAGACTTTGATGATGAGTATGTGCTTAATATCGGTTTTGGTTTTAATATCGTTGATGGGGCGATGTATCACCCCATTGTGCTTAAAAAAGATGATAATCATCTCAATTTAAACCGCGTATATTTTCAAGGTGATGACTTCAAAACCGTTGAAATCACAGATAAAATCGTGCAGGGCAAAGCCGGCTCACTCATTAGCCTATATAATTCCGGGGCAGATGGCACAAGAGTAGGTAAGATTCAAGATTATATCAATCATTTAGATATTTTCGCAAAAGGCTTTATTGAAGCGACAAACAGCATTTATTCACAAAGTGCGGCAACGCAAATCCGCAGCGATAAGCTTGATGTGTGGAGCTTGAATGCCCTTGTAGATAGCAACTATAATATTAAAGAGGGAAGTTTTGATGTTGTTGTATATAGCACACAAGGCGAAGAAATCGCACGCAAAACCATCACTATTGATAGAATCACCACAATGCACGATGTGGTAAAAGCCATTAACGAAAACACCGATGACAATAATGATAATAACGCCCTAAATGATGTTGATGACTATTTTCGTGCGTATTATGATAATGGCACAAAGGAGTTTAATATCCTATCAAAGAATCCATCGCAAGGCTTGTATGTGGCGATTCAGGATAATGGCAGTAATTTCACCGGGGCTTTTGGGCTAAATAAGTTTTTTAATGGAGAAGACGCACACGATATTGCCTTAAATCAAGAATATGCTAAAGACGCTACACTTATACGCCCTTGGCTTACCCCCGTAAATGGGAACTTTGATGTGGCAAATATGATGCAACAGCTCCAATATGATGATGTGGATTTTTATGTCAATAAGTATGAAAAAAAACAGATGAGAATCCCAGAGTATTTTCAGTTCCTAGCTGGACGCGTGGCAAACCAAACCGAAGCCGCCCAACGCACAAAAGAGACTAAAGATTCTGTCCTATCTGCCGTGAAAAAGGAGCATTTAGCTATCTCGCAAGTAAGCCTTGATGAAGAAATGGTAAATCTCATTAAATTCCAAGGCGGTTATGCGGCAAATGCTAAAGTCATCACAACCATTGATCGTATGATAGAAACCCTGCTTGGTATCAAGCAATAAGCATAATAAAGCTTAGTTATGCAAACTTCATCATCTTCTCTATTTACACTCTTGGGCAAAAGTCTCAATGACTTTTTTTCCGCTAAGATTCTAACACTCACCCTTTTCCCAACACTCTTTGGCATTATGCTTTGGGGCGGTGTGCTTTATATTTTTGGCAATGAGATTTACACCTATCTTTCACAAATGCTTTTAGGCTTTATGCCCGATTGGCTCAATATGCAAGGCACGGCACAAAGCATTTTAAATGGCATTATCCATTTTAGCCTATCCTTTGCTCTTTATACTTTGTTTGGAATCTTTTTTCTTATAGCGATTTTGCTTACAAATATGCTTTTTTCCATTTTCTACACGCCCTTTATCGTGGAATATGTGCGGGTAAGAAGCTACCCCCACTTACCAAAGGCGGAGTTTGGCTCTCTTTTTGAGTGTATTTTTGTATTTATCAAAAATTTTTTACTTTTTGCACTTTTAGCCCTTCTCTCACTTTTTTTATACCTTGTGCCACTTATTGGCTCACTGCTTGGCTCTTTTGGCTTATTTCTCGTGTGGTATTTGTTTTTTAAAAATATGACTTTTTATGATGTGGGTAGTGCTAGTATGGAAAAATCACATTTTCAATCTATCAATCAAACGCGTTTTTTTACAAATCACGCCTACGCCCTAAGTGCTTATCTCTTAAACTATGTGCCGTTTTTTAATTTTTTTCTTATGCCATTGCAGATTCTGCTTATCACGCATTATTTTTTCACAAGGCTAAATGAAAATATAACAAGCTAGTCAAATTTACAATGCTTATAATATCTCACAATACCGCAACTCGCAAAAAGCTCCATAGATTCTATACTGCTTTCACGCCCCATATATATGTCTATATCCACATTTGAATCCACTAAGCCAAGCAAACTATGCAATTCAATCGGTGGGGCAAAAAGTATAAGATTCTGCACTCTTAGAATCTCTTGTGTCGCCCCCTTTGTCTGCCTATGCTCCCCATATTTTTCCAAACGCTCTAATGTCCGCTCCACCGCCCTTTTTGCTGAATCTACGCGGGGAGACAAGCCAAACGCCCCATAGCCTATAATCACATAAGGGTTTAGCCCCGCTCTTGCTAGAATCTGCTCTAGGATTCTAGCAAGAGCCTGATTAGCACTTTCACAGACTTGCTTCATAAATGGCTTTTATCTCTTCTTTGCTCAAACGCTCCTTTGCCAAAAGCTCCTTTGCTGCTTTTTCAAGCAAGGGCTTAGCGTTTGTAAGAAACTCGCTCATTTCCTTTTGTGCCGTGTCTAAGATATACGCCACATCGCTCACATCGCCCAAAAGTCGCTCCGCCATACCATATTCCGCACACATCTGCGTAGCAATCTCTTTTGCCCTAGCCACATCATCTTTAGCATTGCTAAAACTTTGCTGATAAATAAGCTTTGTGGCAATATTCCCAGCTAATGCTACTTTAATCTTACTCATAAGCTCTTGCTTACTAATCAATTCCTTATCCACCTGCTTAAAGCTCTCCCCCACAAGCCCAATCTTATCAAAATCAACTTCTAGCCAATACGCACTTAACGCCTTTGCCCCTTGATAAATAGCTAGAATCTCCTTTTCTTTCTCGCTCAAACTCAAAGCCTTCTTTTTCCCCACAAGCACCTTATCCTTTGTCGCTAAAATATCTTCCTGTGTTATCTCTTGTCGTTTATGTCGCAGTGCATTTAACGCACTCTCATTTACCAATGCTGCTAATGCCGCCCCGCTAAAGCCCACGCACAAACGTGCAATGTGATGAATATCTAGGCTATGCTTTTTGCCACGCAAATACAGCTCTAAAATAGATTCTCTCTCCTGCAAATTAGGCAATTCCACATAAATGCGTCTATCAAACCGCCCACTTCTTAATAACGCTTCATCTAGCACTTCAATCTTGTTTGTCGCGGCAATCACAATCACCCCACTTGAATCTTCAAATCCGTCCATTTCGGTTAAAAGCTGATTGAGTGTTGCCTCACGCTCATCACTCCTAGCATTGCCCCTTGCTTTCCCCACCGCATCAATCTCATCAATAAAAACAATACTCGGTGCATTTGCCTTTGCCTTTAAAAATAGCTCTCTTACGCGTTTAGCACCCATTCCTGCATAAATCTGTACAAAGCTAGAGCCACTTTGATAGAAAAATGGCACATTTGCTTCCCCAGCCACAGCCTTTGCAATCATCGTTTTTCCCACACCGGGAGGTCCTACAAGCAGCACTCCCTTAGGCAGAGCAATGCCTAAATCTTGATAGAATCTAGGATTTTTAAGATAATCAATAATTTCTAATAACTCTTCCTTAACTTCACTAATCCCAGCAACATCTTTAAATCTCACTCTAGAATCTAAGGGCATATATGTTTGCACACCAAGAGACACAGGCGTTTCCATAGGCGTTTCACTCTCACGCAAAAACTCTGCCCTTTTGTTTTCACGCATTTTTGGCTTTTTAAACAATAATCGCAATGCTTGAAACAGCACCGCTAAACCCAAAATCAGCACAATCACTATGCCAAGATTGCCCAAAATCTCGCTAAAAAAATGCTGATTTTTGATTGTTACAGGTTTATCTAACGCCCATAGTTTAGAATCTAAGCCCTCTCCATAAGCCTTATACCGCTTGTTTTCAAGTGTAAAATAAATATATTGTGTATCATAGATAATATCACTCACGCTTTGATTTGTAAGCAAATGCTCTGCCTCCTTAGCACTCACAAGCTCTATATTATCTTTTAACACCAGCACTAAGCCTAGTGCGATAACAAGCACAAGCCCTACAAGCCCTATAATCAAACTTTTAGATTTTGCCATTATTCTGCTCCATTGCTATATCATAGTCCTTAAAAGTCAGCCACTGCCCGATAAGATTATCTTTTTCACTCTCAAATCTCATACGATTAAAAAATTCATCTAGCCCCGTATAGACAAAACCATCGCTAGATTCTATATTACTAGATTCTATTTTGCTTTCACACAGCACATTAAGCGGTATCTTATGGGCTTTTCTAAATGCAACATTATTTTGTGCCACAATGTCTTTAAGCGTATGCAGTCTTTGCTTACTCACATCGCCCTTAATGTCATTTTTCATCGTGCTTGAAGGTGTTCCATCGCGTTTACTATATACAAAGGGGTGCAAATGTGTGAGTGGAAAAAGCTTAAAATTTGCTAATGCCTTTTCCCACACAGATTCACTTTCCCCCGGATGCCCCACAATAAAATCACTCCCCAAGCAAAAGCCTTTTTGAGCGAAATAATTAAAAAGCTCCAAATCACTCTCCACACGATTATGCCTATTCATAATCTCTAGCATTGTATCGCTTGTATGTTGCAAAGCAATATGCAAATGCTTCTCCATTATAGGCAGCTCTAGCACTTCTTTAAACTCACTATCAATTTGACTAGGCTCAAGGCTACCTATACGCAAACGCCTTAACACCCCTAAATTATAAATCTCTCTTATAAGCCCTGCTAGATTAGAATCTAAATCCCTACCATAGCTCCCCACATTTGTGCCTGTTAGCACCACTTCGCTAATGCCAGATTCAGCTAAAGTAAGAATCTGCTTTAAAATCTTATCTTTTGGGTATGATCTCGCCTTGCCCCTAACACTAGGGATAATACAATAGCTACACGCAAAATCACAGCCCTCTTGAATCTTCAAAAATGCTCTTGACTTCCCTGCAAACTCACTTACAATCGTGCTATCAATATGCTCCGGGCTATCTTCTTTATGAAAAAACCGCTCCTTATTTTGAAGCAATTCATCAATATTTTCCTTAAAACTATGGGCAAACACCCCATAAGCAAGATTGAGTGAAAAGACTTCCTGCCCCCTTGTGCCAACGCCACAGCCTGTGAAATACACCTTTTTATTTAAATCTCGCATTTTATGCAAATAGCCACGCACACCAGCATCTGCCCCATTTGTTACCGTGCAGGAATTGACAATCACAATATCCGCTTCACTCTCACATTCCACGCATTCAAACTGCCCTAAGTTACTTTTCATCACCTGCGTATCAAAGAGATTTGTGCGGCAGCCAAAGGTTTTAAAATATACTTTTTTTAATGCACTCATAACGCTCCTTTAATGTCTCCCTAGAATCTACATTTGCCGCTTAGAATCTACACATTCTCTTTAGAATCCGCCACCGCCCCACCAAGCAGGGCAAGATTCTCCACATTTGCTTCATCAATCTTTTTATCCTTATTGCCAATGCCATCATTTGCCGAAGTAACAACCTTGCTTGTGGGGTAAGCAATATGTATATCATCTTCTTTAAGAATCTGCTCCATCATTTCGCCCGAAATGGTGCTACGCAACGCTAAAGTCGCATAGGCGTTTGTTTGATACCACATAGAGATTCTAAGCCCATTTGGCTCAATCATACAATAGCTTCTTACTTCCAAGTTTGGATTTCTCAAAGAATACTTATCACGCATACGATGCACCTGCTGTCGCACCATTTCTGTATAGCCTTTAGCGTATTTTTTGCCCGTGTCTGTGGCGATTTTAAGGGCTTTTTTGTAATTGCTATCAAAAGTAATGGTAAAGTCTATCCCGTCCCACACGGTTTTTAGCCCTCCGTGCGTGTAGTTAGCAAACATTGTTGTAAAAATATAATTATTTGGGATAAAGATAATGCGTCCAGCACGGCGATTTTCCATATAGCTTGTAAGCGTTACATCTTCAAAAATAGTAATTCTAAGCATTGAAATATCAAGCACATCACCCACATAAACACTACCATCTTTACACACACGCACCCTATCACCTACATGCACACTTCCACCTAGGACAATTACAAACCACCCCAGCACACTCATAAATAAATCTTTCATAGCAATAGCCAAACCAGCCGAGGCAAAGCCCACAATCGCCACGAGATAGCTGACATTCTCCATATAAGCAAAGAGCAAAATAAGCACAATAATAGTGATATTTAAAAAGTTTATAACCTTACTTGCGGTGTAGATTCTATCGGTATCAAGGATATATTTGCGTAAAGTGAGCTTTAATAAAAAGGCTAAAAGTATCGTAATCAGCACGGCTATGCCAATATATATCGTCTTTAAAAATTGTGCTTTGATTTGATGTTTAAGCTTTAAAATTGTGCTTTGGGATTCTTGATTATACAAATCCATAGAAGTAGCTAGAATCCTTTGTGCACCCTCTAGCTCCTCTAGCATTGTTTGAATCCGCACAATCTTATCTGCCACCGCAACAGATTTATCCACAAAAGAGAGCTGATTTAAGATTCTATATTTTTCCCTTACAAGCTCTAGCAAAGATTCTAAACTCTCTTGGTTTGCCACAAGGGCGTTTTTCTGCTCATCAATTTGTTTGATAAAAGAATAGCCCGATAGGATTAAAAAAGGATTTGTAATTTGTGGAATCTCTTCCATATTTTTGGCTTCTAGCAGTGAGCCATAAGGGTGTTTAGCATATTCTTTGAGTAAGTCCTGCTGCCTTTGCAATGTCTCAAGGCGATGCGTTAAAGAACGCGGAGGATTTGTATAATGAGATTCTAGCTCCTTTTGAAGTGCGGTAATCTCATTTGTAATCTCATTATAATTTTCCAAGCTCACATAATGCTTTAGCCACACATTCTCACTGCTTTCAAACTTCGTATCAATAGCTTCTAGCTCTTTTTGTAATTGCGTGATTCCAAAATCCTGCTCTTGCTTTGGCGTTTTCTCCGCTAGTAGCACCGCACAACAGCACAACAGCCACAGCACAAATAACACAAAGACTTTTTTCATTTTTCAAACTCACTTAGAATCCTAAGCACTTTTTGCTTTGGCACATCTTCACACAAAGCCACATCGCCAAGCCCCTTTGGCAAAATAAACATAATCTTAGAATCCGCACTCTTTTTATCCAAATAAAATTTTTCATAAAAGCCCAACACATTGCCAATTTCAAAAAATGTCGGTAAATCATACCTTTCAAGCAGATTTTTTATCGCCTCCACCTCATTATCTTGTAAGAATCCTAGCTCATAAGCAAGTGCATTTGCCATACACATACCAATGCTAACCGCCTCGCCGTGCAAATACCGCTTATAATCCGTAAGATTTTCAATCGCGTGTCCAAAAGTATGCCCATAATTTAACGCAGCCCTAATGCCCTTCTCTTTTTCGTCACTGCTGACTACCTTTGCCTTAATGCTTACCGCTTGAGTGATAGCATATACAAGGCTTTGCGTATCTTGCAGATTCAAAGTGTGATTTTGCAAATACGCAAAAAACTCCTTATCAAAGCACACCGCCATTTTTATAATCTCTGCCACTCCAGCCCCAAACTCTCTTAAAGATAAAGTCTGTAAAAAATGTGGATCAATATACACTGCCTTTGGCTGATGAAAAAGCCCTATAAGATTCTTGCCAAACTCATTATTAATGCCCGTTTTACCACCCACAGACGCATCTACTTGAGAAAGCAAAGTCGTAGGAATCTGTATAAAGTCAATCCCCCTTTGGTAAATCCCGCTTACAAAGCCCACCATATCCCCTATGACACCACCGCCTAGGGCAATCATCAGCGATTTTCTATCAAGCCTATGAGAAAAGGCACATTCAAGGATATATTCCACACTTTGCATATTTTTATACTGCTCCCCATCAGGCACAATACACACATACACTTCTTTAGATTCAAGGCTTTGTAATACTTGAGAGAGATATAATCCCGCTACTTTGGGATTTGAGACTATCAGCACCTTGTGGGCGTGGGCGATTGTGGGGAGCTTGCCTATATGGATAGGATAGGTGGAATGTGGCGTTTGTATCTGCAATGTTGTCATTATGAGCCTTGTTTTTGGGGAAGTGGGATAAAAATTTGAGGATTTTTATTATTCATAGAGGCGATTTTATGCACATCTGTTGAAGTAAAGGCAAAAGTCTTTGTTTTGGCAATATTGCGTTCAAAAGGCACGAAACACAAATAAGGTGTAAAGCTATCTTGGATATAAGATATGGGATTTTTAGAATCTGTTTGTATAGTATTGAGCTTGCGTTCATAGATTCTAGAGAGTTCCTCATAGCTTTGCATAATCTCATTATGATATGAGCCATCTGTGTCATAGTCATACACATCAACTTCTAAATTTAACTGCTTTGATATATCAAACACCACAGAAGCGACATTTTCAGTATTTGCCATATTTTCACTTAACACTACAAAGCTTTTTTTACACTCATCTATATGCTCCCAGCCTGTCTTTAACACAGGGATAGAAAGCTCAAACAACGCCCTGCGGTTTCTGCGTAAAGCAAAAATATCTTGATTGATAATAACTAACCCAAAGCGTTTTTGTGAATCTTTAGCGATTTTCTCCCTAAAATTCGCATTTGTGTAATCCACCCACACTTCAACATTTTTAGATTCTAAAGCCTTAATTTTATCAAGCAAATCAAAATTGCTTGGCTTTAAGATATGTATAAAAAGCTTGTTGTTTTTAAGCTTCTCATTGAGAAAAAGGGCATTTTGTACATCATTATAGATTCTATGCTCGTTTGATAGCGACATATCCACATACAAAAATATATCACGCCCAAAAGGTGCGGGAAACTGCCCTATATCGCTTTTAATCTGCATATACACATCATTTAGTATTTTTGGATCACCCACAATCAGCAAACTATCATTTGGCCGAATCACCACAGAATGTGAGCTTAAAAGCAGCTCTCCGCGTCTATACACGCCCACTATACGCCATTTTCTCTGCTGGATTGAGTCTATATGCCGATAGGCAAAAATACTGCCAGAAGGCACACCCACTTCCATAATCTCCCCCTGCCCCAAGCCAAAGCTACGCGGGATAAGCGGGACATTTGGCAGTCGCTCAATAAATTTATTGGCAATAATCTGCCTTTGATTAAGCACAATAAGATTCTTATCATCTTTCATCGCTTGTGTGTACTTCTCTAACGCAAGGGAAGTAACAATGCGTGTCTTTTTATTTAACTCTCTTAAAATCTCATAAGTAGCTAGAATCTCACTCTCATCATCAAGCACAAGAAAAATATTATAAATCTCTTCATTATAAACTTGTGAAATCCTAAACGCAGAAGTATAGTCAAAAGTATGAAATTCAAATGAGCTTGGGATTTTCTCCGGGATAAAGCACATATCTTTTGAGATGACAATATAATAATCATTGCTAAAATATTTATCCAAAATACTATCAAGGAAAATCTTTGCTATATCACCTTGTGCGATGACGAGAGTTTTTTTCACACATACCCTTTTGCTTTGGAATCTTAAAATCTTACTTTGATTAAAGCCTAGCATTATAACCAAGAAGTGATAACCAAAGCTTTTTAAAAACGGCTTGGCTTTTTTATGCCTTTCAAGCGGAGTTTAGCATAGAAACGACTAAGGGCGAGTTTTTCCTTTTTGCCTATTTTGTAATGGATATGCTCCAAATATGCCAAAATGTCCTTTTTAGCAATACCAGATTCTATCGCCCTTTGCTGCAAAATATAGTGTGGAATCTTTATGCGTTTATTGACAAAGCTTTGAGCCATTGTTGTGTAAAACTTCGCATTTTTATTGAAACACAGCCGCCCGAAACTAAAGCCTAGATGATGAGCGTCCCACCACTTCTGCCCCAAATCTATATAGCTATTTTCATTATGGCTTAGCTTATAGGCTAATGCCCTATCGCCAATGAGAATTTCCCCCCTCACATCAAGCACTTTGGCTAACGCATTTGATGAAGCAGATTGATAGTCATCTTTTTGTTTTGGATTATGTATAGCTATTACGCTCCACACCGCACCCCTAGCGATAATCCCAGCATTTGTAGCCTTATTTAAACGCATAGATTCATACCCAGCAATAGATGAGATAAACCCCGCATCAATTCTTTTATATAAAAAATCCTTATTCAATCTCGCAGGATAGGACTTCCTAAGCCCCAAAAAAGTCTTAAAATAACAAGGCGTAGGGTATTTTTTAATAAATACATCAAAAGGCAAAAGATTAAGATAAGCAATCTTACCAAACCTCACGCTTACCCCCTTATAGCACCATTTTGACTTCTTGGCTTTTTTGTAACGCACTAAAAATCTCATTGCGTTCATTTTCACTTTGCACCACAAGCTCCACATACAAGCTCACATAATGTCCTTGTGCGGAGTTCTTGCCAAACTTTATCTCATATTCACGCGGCATAATCTCAAAAATAAGCTCCCGTAGCTTTTTCTCATCTTTCCCTATAATGCGATACTCCCACTTACACGGATAGGTAATATTTGGCTTTTGTAAATCAAGATTCATTCTTACTCCCCTTAAGCTTAAACAAGCACTTCACGCATTTGCTGTGGAATCTTGGCAATCTTCCCATTTTTC
The DNA here is from genome assembly GCF_000284635.1 of Helicobacter cinaedi PAGU611. NCBI lineage: Bacteria > Pseudomonadati > Campylobacterota > Epsilonproteobacteria > Campylobacterales > Helicobacteraceae > Helicobacter > Helicobacter cinaedi. Next base: position 1,736,188 of record NC_017761.1, read on the forward strand.
ACATCAACAAAAGCAAGTGTAATCTCACCCTTAAACACAAGCTCATCACATTGCCTATTCTCTAAGGCATTGTAGATTCTATAAATATCTTGTTGCATTATCACAGAGGCATTTTTCATCTCTTTTAGCTCACTTCTTACCTCTAGCAAATCCCCAAGCCTCGCACTAGAGCAAAAATCCGCTTTTAAGCTTTTTAACACAAAGCCACTATCGCCTAAAAATGGCTTTAACCCTTGAGAAAAAAATAGCTCACTCCTTGCCCGCTCGCAATATTTTATATAATTTGTATGATAGACAATCTGCCCACAATCCGTATCTTCAAAGTAGATTCTTACCTGATAGTTCTGCATTCCCTATCCTTTATCATCTTAGCTTTTTTCAATCCGCATTTTAAACGCCATTTTTAAATATCTATATTACAAACGCTATTTTTTATTGGCTCTGTTGCAATAACTTATTGATTTAAAACATTTTTTAAAAAATAGCAAAATTAAGCAAAAAGCTTTAATTCACTAATTATATTTTCTTTTGAAATTTCTATGCTTCTATCTCCACTATCTATTCCAATAACTGAACGATTATGATTTAAACCAGCTAATAAAAAAGAGCCACTGCCACAAAAACAATCCATAATAATAGAATTTTCATTAGATGATTGTTTTACAATCAATTCAAGCATATCTAAATTTTTTTCAGTTGGGTATTTTGGATATTGTGGGTCTTTAAAATCGCTCCAAATATCTTGTATCTTTTTTCCTTTATGGTCTTTAGCATATTTTTTTATGCGTGGATTACCTGTTTTAGACCATTCGATTAAACCTTGCTTATCTAATGCTTCTAATTCAATAGGTGAGCTTCGCCAATGTCTGCCTCTAGGCGGTAACATACCATGCCATTCTTTGCCAGTATCGCCGTCAATAGTTTCACCGGGTGCGTGACAAGGGACGGTTGTATATCTTTCTCCGGCTTCATCTATTTTTGGAAATAGCTTTTCTAATTCATCCCCGGATAACTTTATAACTATATCGTTAAATATTTGTTTGCCACTATTTTTAGCATAAACATAAATTACATCTTTAATGTTGCCAAATGCCTTGCGTTTAAAGTTTTTAGGATTTGATTTTACTCGTGTAATTTCATTGATGAAGTTTTTTTGACCAAAAATCTCATCTAAAATAAGTTTAAAATAGTGTCCCATTTTAATGTCAATGTGTAGATATAGTGTTCCACAATCACTTAAAAGCTTATGGATTATATATAATCGCTCTTGCATAAATTTCAAATACTCATCGAGCTTAAAACTATCGCTATACGCTAATTCATCGCTCTTTGAATTAGATATTGAAGCAGTTCTTGTTTTAGAAAATGAAAAATCTTGACCTGTATTAAATGGCGGGTCGATATAGACCAAGTCAATTTTACCACTATGAGTTTTTAACAAGGCGGACATAGCCAAAAAATTGTCCTGATGATACAAACTTGCTTTATTGCTTGAATATGCTAAATTAAGTTTGTTTTTTTGACAATTATCTATTTTGTTTTCAAGTTCGGCAACAGAAAGTTTGCCGTCAAATACTAAAGATGCTGCCATTATAAAGTCGCTATAAAATCAATAAGTAGCAAAGCCGACATTATTAGCTTATCTGAATTATTAAGAAAATTTGCCATTTTATTATTAGTAGCGTTTCCGTTAGCAGTGTTTTGAATATATAAAACGCCATCTAAGATTGCAATAGGAAAAATTTGATAGTTGCTAGGTGCAAAAGCGTTAATGGATATAATGTTATTAGCGTCATTGAATTGAGCGTTTTGATGACCTCCAAAGTCAGTTAAAAATTTTGCTTCGCCTATTGCTACGCTTTGTCCTTTTTTGGCTATAAAATCAATGCCTTTCCCTTTTTGATAGCCAAAATAATCTTGAGCCACTTCTGCCATAACTTTGTCGCTGCCTATAAAAACAAGCAAAGTATCTGTGGTTAAAAAGTGATTAATATCATTTGTTTTTTCATATCTAAAATACTGAGAATTTACCCAATTTTTAAAATGCTGTCCCATTTGTCTATTAGCTTCAATAGGTCTAGTAATTTCTCTTAAGACATTTTGATACCCCATATTTGCGATTGTGGTTTCAATTCTATTTACTGTATTAGGATTTCGTTCTATTGCAGTTCTATCTCGTCTAAGATAAGCTACATAAGAGTCTTTAATAGGAAAAACTTCTTGTTCTAAAAGCAAGTTAAGCAATTCACCTCTAGCAAAATTAGGCGTAGGCAATAGCATAGAAGCTAAATTATTCATTACTTCGGGTGATAAATTTTGTCTAACATTAGAGATTACAGGGTAAATCGTATATAATCTATCTAAGTAGTCATAGTTATTAGCTAGATTTATACTTTCTCTTGTCCAGCTTGTCATTTTGTTTTCCTTTTGTCTAAGATTAGTTCGCTTGTGGCAGCGGCACAGCAGGTCTATTAGCTATATTGACTGACTTGCTAAGACACTCAGTATTAATTATGCGGTCTAACAATATTTGTTCTTTTCCACTTCTACTCTCTTTGGCAAAATTTACAAAATTGTTATAGACAAGGTAGTTATTGAGATACTTTGTAGATACGCCCTTAAAGCTGTGGATTAGCATATTCTTTAATCTGCTGTGGTAGCTGTTGATTGTTTGGATATTAAATGCTCCTATCTTATAATGATTTCTAGGTATGCTGATATGACTTAAATTCATATCTTTTGCTAATTTTAGATATGCTCTAAAACTATCGGTAACTAATATACTATCTTTTTGTATCTTATTAATTAAAACTTTTTCAATATCTTGTAATTTAGGCTTTCCGAGATTAGATATTTTAGATATTGATAATCCGTTTAGATTAACTCCACAGCTTATACAAACCTGCTCTTTTGATAATCCACGTCTAGTTGCAGGTTCGCCTCTATGCTTAGCTAAACGTGGTAAGTTAAAATTCTTATGATGGCCTTTAAAAGAGAGAGGTAGAAAGGTTTCGTCAGCTTCTACTACACCATCTAGTCTAACTTTATCTTGCATTTTCTGCAAAGCATCCAATATCTTATGTCGCCATGTAAAAGCAGTTCTAGTTGATATTCCGCAGATTTCAGCAGTTTTTCACAGAGAGTATTTTTCAATCATATAATGGATATATTGCTTCCAAACTTCCATATCTTTTTTAACTGCGTAGAATATAGTTTGGTTTCTTGTGCCAAATGTTTCACCACACTCTTTGCATATAAAACGCTGAAATCCGCTAACTTTACCATTCTTGCTAAATTCTATGGAACTACAATGCGGACAATGAGTTATCTCTCGCTTTATGGCTTCACTTTTACTAGGTTCGTCTTGAAATTTAATTGATTTTATGAATGTTTTCTTGTCTTTTTCAGAGAGTGAGCCAAAGAGCTGTCTAATTATCTCAATTTCATTAGATACTTTTTGCATTGAAACCCCCTATATTTCGTTATTTAATTAGGATATATTCTAACAAAATTTAACTCAATCTTCAATAAGTTATTGCAACAGAGCCAACAAAAAATATATACTCATATTCCTTGTTTGGCTTTATCTCTTTAGCATAGAGAATCTGTATATCTGCTTTCATATCAACACGCGCAAGTGTCGCACCAAAGGCAGCCATAAGCGGTTGATGACGCATTCCGTGGGTGATGTCTAGCAAAATCTTTTGGTGAGAATCTTTGCTTGTTTGGATAATCTCTAGCACCTTTTTTAGCACCAAATCTATATCATCATTGCTTTTTAACTCGTGGGCGTGGGATTCTAGCTTGTGTAAATACTCCAATCTATCATCAAAAACAAGTTTTTGTCGCTCAAGGGCTTCTTTTGTGGTGATAAATTCAAACTTGGCATTTGGGAAGTTACTTAACAGCACATCTGTGGAGTTGCTATACTCTTTATCTATGATGTTAAAGTCTTGGCTTGTATATTTGGCAAAGCTCTTTTGCCTATCTTTATTTATCCCAACCATACCTAAAATCATAATAATAAGCATTGCAATTCCTTTTTGTATGTGCTTGACTTGTAAATTGTAGAATGAAATCTTAACAAATCTTTATCACAAAGTATAAACATTAAAAAATCCTATATTAAAATCTCTGCCTTATGTTTTAGTTTTATAAGGATTCTATGAATATTATAAGCACTTTTATCTCTCTTGGGACTTTTGGTATTGTGGCGTATAGGTTCGGGAGAGATAATCACAAAATCAGTATTATTATCCATAGGGATAATTTGGAGCAAGAAATTCCCATTAAGATTTTAAGAAAGCAGGTTACGCGTTCAGAAATTTTAGGAATCTTAGGCACACTTGATAGGGAGAGTAATTTTTCAATCGCTTATACGGGGGAGAAAGCATTTTTTGATAATATGGTCGCCGTGCAGAGTGGGTGGAGGGCAAGAAAGATTCATATCTATATACAAGAGGGAGATAAGTTTAACTACGCATTATGATATATACAAAACTCAGCATTATTTTTAAACATAAGCCACCATATTTTATCGGCTTACAGCTTCGCGGAGCTTTGGGCTATGCGTTAAAACATATCGTATGTATTAACTAAAAGAGAATCTGTCATAACTGCTATGCCTCATCGCAATGTGTGTATTATGACTTTTATGAAAATAAAAACACTTATCACGCCTACCGCTTTGACTATGAGCTTGGCAAAGCGTATTATGACTTTAACTTTTATCTCTTTAATGAAGCCACACAATCGCTCCCGCTTATTATCTCTGCCTTTCACTTTATGCTAACAGAGCAGGGGCTAGGCAAGGAACGCCGTATTGTCAAAGATTTTGATTTATTTGTGAATGACATTAACTGCTATAAGGACAAGAGCCTATCTCTGCCTACTTCTTACACAAAGCATATAGATATACAAGATTTTCATCAAAATGTGATATTACATTTTCGCACACCGCTTAGAATGAAGCAAAACAATGTCTTTGTAAAAAGTCAAAACTTAACCTTACACGATATAGGCAATTCCATATATCAAAGGCAAGTGCGGATTTTGGGGCGTGAATATGAGAAATTCCCCCATCAAATAAGTGGCGAGATAGCAGAGAGAGACTTATTTTTTAAAGAGCTTACCCGCCTAAGCAATCGCCAAAAAACTACAATGAATCTAGGAGGCATAATGGGGCAAATCACTTTACAAGGTCTAAATAAAGAGACTTATGAGATTCTTAAAATTGGCGAGATTCTAGGCGTTGGGAAGCAATGCGTCTTTGGACTAGGCAAAATCACATTGGAGGTCATATAATGGGACAATATTTGTATGGAGCGAGCTTGCAGGGGCTGCAAGAATTTATTTTTAAAACAAATAAGCTAAGAGAGATTGTAGGGGCAAGTGAGATTATCAAAACTTTTGATGAGATAGATTTAAAAGCGGAGTTTCATCTTAGCACAGAGCCAGATGTTATTCTCAAGGCTGCGGGGAATCTGCGAGTGATTTTTGATAATGAATCTGATGTAAAAAAGGTCGTCAAATATCTACCAAAAAAGATTCTTCAAAGTGCCTATGGTGTGAATCTCTCCTAAAGTGTCGTTGTGATGAATGAGTATAAAAGTGCAAGTGCGAAGCTAGAGAAAAATCTAAAAATTGCAAGAAATAAAATCGCCCTGCCTTTAGATACTCATCTTAGCATTTGTGCGATAAATCCACGCACGGGCTTAAGTGCGATTCCAAGTAAGCTAGCGACAAATAAAAAAGAAATGTTTGATACAAGCGTAAACCAAAAACTTCAAGCCTTTAATGAAGCTGTAAATAAAAACAAAGCCCTAGCCCAAGACATCAATGCTATAAAAAATAAAAAGAATAAAATTGCTGTGATACACATTGATGGCAATGGGCTAGGTGGCATTGTAAGGGGATTAGAAAAAGATGAGATGAAGACATTTTCACAAAAGCTTGATAGTGCGACAAAGGAAGCCTACAAGCAAACCTTGGAATCTATCATAGATTCTAATCCCACATATCAAAATGCCTTGCGTGATATTATCCTAGGGGGCGATGATGTAACGCTTATTTGCAATGCTAATATCGCCTTAGACTTGAGTGAAAAATTTTTAGAAAACTTTGAATCTAACACACAAAATATACATAAGCAAAGCTCCTTAACTGCGTGTGCGGGTATTGCCTATTGTAATGAAAAATTTCCCTTTTTCTATGCGGTGAAACTAGCGGAAGATTTATGTGCTTATGCCAAAAAAGATGCTAAAGAGATAAATCCTAAGCTCCCGCCCTCTTGCCTTATGTTTCATAATATTCAAGGCTCGTATGTGGAGGGCTTCTCACAATTCCTTGATGAAGAGCTTAGTATCAATAGTGTGCGTTGCGATTTTGGACCTTATTATCTTAGGGATATTGAAAATAAGCCTAGCATTAAGGCTTTCAAATCTCTTATACAAGATTTTAAAAAGGATAATTCGCCTAAGGGGCGGCTGCGTGATTGGCTTAGCTCACTACAATTTAATAAAGAATACGCTAAGGCAGAGAGCATAAGAATAGCAGAGATTTTTAAAGACAAATGGAAAGGTGAGAATCTTGCTACACTCCATAGAGAGCTAAGCTTAGCCAATCTCATTCTTGTGATAGACAATGTAGAAAAAACGCCCATTTATGATATTTTACAAATTCTATCCGTGCAAGACTAAAAAAAGAGGGATAAAATGAGCCACAATATCACATTTTTAGACTATTGGCATTTAGGCAGTGGGCAAAGTGGCGGGGCAAAATATGATAGCTCTGTTATTAAGGATAGGCAGGGCTTCCCTTATGTGCCGGGTAAAACGCTTAAGGGCTTATTGCGTGAGTATGCGGAGGGAGAGTTTGCAAAAGTATGCTTCGGGGAGCAGGGGGAAACTCGCGGAATGTGCTACTTTAGCAATGCTTATATAGAATCTAGCACAAGGGCGGAGCTTTTAAAGCATAATCATCAATTTTTGCTTGTAGATTCTATATCCGCTACAAAGATAAATGATAAAGGTGTAGCTGAAAGTGGAAGTTTGCGAGAGATTGAAGCAGTTATTCCGCTAAGTCTTTATGGCAGTATTGAAAATGTCCCTAATGAGTTTGTGTCATTGATGAGTGCTACTCTTAAAAAGATTAAAAGAATGGGGCTTAATCGCACAAGGGGCAAGATTCTGCTTGTAGATATGTATTACAACAAAGCAAAGGGTAAAACATTCCCACATATAAAGATTGACAACTTCACCGGTGGCGGGATAGATGGCGCACTTTTCCAAGAAAAGGTAGATACCCTAGAATCTTTCAAGCTCAAAATTTGGCTAGAAAAAGGCATAGACAAAACCGCCCTAGAAGCCTTTGAACACGCCTTATGCGACATAGCCAACGGACTTTTAGCACTAGGTGGGGCAAGCTCAAAAGGACACGGCTACTTCCAAGGGAGTATTACAAAAAATGGAGAGAACTATGACACAAGCAGATTTTAAAGCATTCTACGCAAATTTAACAGAATCTTTTGAAGGCTATATCCAGCTATCAGATTCTAAAGACTTTATCATTTTAGATAATGAGCCTCTGCCACAATGGGAAGCCCTGCATAATGGCAAAAACTTCATTCACCAAATGTGCCTATACAGCCCCACCACACAGCGAAGCATTAATGCTACACAAATCAATAATGGCTTTAATGTGCTAGATAAGAATCTAGCAGACTTTGAAAAGAGTGCTAAGAGTGAAGTGGAGTTTCTCGTCAACGCACAAGCCCATAAACGCAACATCAGCCAAATCAAAATCACGCAAATATGGCAGGAAGTCGCAGATGAGCTTTGCTGTGATTTTAATGTGCTAATGCCTACTTTCACGCTCTTTAGCGGATTCACAAAAGGAGAAAATAATGATTGATATAACAGCACCTTATCGCTTTGTGCGAACATATAATAAGATTTTTTATCCATCGTGGGGGCAGAAGCAGGGCAAGGACATAAGCTTTGATATGCCCTACATAGATTCACAAAGTGGGCAAATCAATATTACCATTACGGCTAAAAGCCCCATTTTCGTAGGCAATGGCACGGGCAAACAACAAGATGATACAGGTAAAAATAAGAGCGATAAGACAGACAAACCCCAAGAGTTTTTTAACCACAACGGCACTTATTATATCCCCGGCTCATCTATCAGGGGTATGATACGCACCATCGCTACGATTCTAAGCTTTTCAAAAATGAGCTTAGATGATAAGACACTCTCTTGCAGGGACATTAACAATCCAGCCTATAAGAAAAAAGCAATTAAGCAAAATCAAACTTTTATAGGTTGGCTTTATGTCAAATCAAAAAAATGGTATATAGACGAGATTGGCACACTTACCAAAGAACACAAAATATCTTACGAGAAATTGGAGCAGTTATTTGGCAAATCACTCATTGCAAATCTCAAAAATAAACAAGCCCACGCAAAATACGAGCTACTTCAACATAAAAATCTACATCTAAAAGAAGGCACGATAATCCTTACAGGCTTTTTTGGTAAGAAAAAAAATGAGTTTATATTCCCGCACACCATTACCCAAACCCACAATCTCACAAACGAGCAAGTCAAAACTTTCCAAGAAGCCTACTACATCGGCACACCAAATGAAAGCAAGGATTGGACAAAAAGGTGGAAGCAAGAAATCAAGCAAGGCAAAAAAGTGCCTATCTTTTTTCAAAAAACACAAAATAATCAAATCCGCCATTTTGGACTTTCTATGCTCTATAAGCTCCCTTATGATAACTCCACACAAGCCCTCTACACAAGAAGCCTAGCAGAATATAACAAAAGCTACCTTGACTGCGTGGATAGAATCTTTGGCTTTGTGAGAGATGATACACAAAGCCACGAAAATAAAGCCCTAAAAGGACGCATTAGCTTTTCACATTTTAAAGCCCAAGGCAGCCCAAAGTCCTTTGCTAAACAATCTCTCATTCTCTCCACACCTCGACTGACATTCTATCCCTACTACATAGACCAAACCCCAGACACACTCTTTAAAACCTATGATGACCAAGATTCAAAGCTAAGCGGCTTTAAATTCTATGTCCCAAGGCACAATATTATGGATCACAAGGGCAATGGCAATAGCAACATACTTTCACACATTATCCCCCTAGATAAAGGCACGACTTTCACAGGCACACTCCGATATTTTAATCTCAAAAAAGAAGAGTTAGGCTTGCTACTCCTTGCCCTTACATTCCTACAAGATAAGTATTATTATAAAATCGGCGGGGCAAAGCCCTATGGCTTTGGCGACTGCCATATCAAACTCCACACAAGCCTAAATACACAAGAGTATATAAACGCCTATATTGACTTTGTGAAAAGAGAATTTGGCGATGATCCTATCAATTCTCAAAGTGCTAAAGACCTTTTAGAAGTTTCTCAACAAATGCCGAGCGATGAATATTTAGACTATATGGAGCTACAAGAATTTACAAAATTAAAAAGTGAAAATCAAAGCAAATTTGGCAAACGCCATAGTCATAATGGAGGCAACAACCCCCATCGCAATCATCATCACAACTCTCCTAACCCCAAAGCTCCAAAACCTTACAATGAGTCAAGAGAGCATAAAAACAAAGATGACGCATTTAAAAACACTATAAGAATTTCACAAAAAGGGCAAAAACACTAAATCTTAAAAAACAAACCTTGCAATATGCTCCCCCACCATAGAATCTAGCCTTTTTCTAGCCCATCTTTAAAACTTTTTGACTAGGTTCTACTTTTTATTTCTCCTAACATAACCATACAACATTGTTACAGTCCCAGGGCAAAATTTTATAAAAAATACCCTAATTCCTAGCAGTAGAAATTCAGCAAAGCTTATGTATAATCCGCGACTTTGTTGTATAAAATTTATCTAAAGATAGAATGTGGGGAGATATGGAGACAGGTATGCTTCTTTGGGCTTTGAGTAGCTTTTTTATAAGCTTTGTGTTGTGCGTTGGGATTATCGTCAGTTCTAGGCGATTTGGCGTTTTTATAGATAGTGGCACTTCGCATAAACCTCAAAGATTCCACACTCAAGCCACGCCTCGTGCTGGTGGGATTGGAATCTTTAGTGCCTTTGCTTTGCTTATATTGTATGCATATTTTACCCAAATAAGCTTAGGCATAAACACACAAACGCTGATTATCCTGCTTGGCAGTGGCATTATCTTTGCAAGTGGGTTGATAGAAGACTTTAGTGGGAATCTTTCTCCAAAAATGCGTCTCATTATGCAGTGTGTGGCGGCATTTGGCGTGTGTGCGTGGATTGATGTGTATTTGAAAGATTTATCGCTTGGTTTCACTCTGCCCTACCTTATCGGTCTATTTTTTACCACATTTGCACTTGTAGGGGTGAGTAATGCGATTAATATTATTGATGGGTTTAATGGCTTAGCAAGTGGAGTGTGTTTGCTTATTTTAGCTGGGATTATGTATGTAGCCTATGATGTGAAAGATGTAGAGATTTTTTATTGTGCTTTGGTGCTGTTTTTTGGAATCTTGGGATTTTTTGTGTGTAACTTTCCTTTAGGTAAGATATTTTTAGGTGATGGCGGGGCGTATTTTTTAGGTTTTATCTTAGGTATGCTTTTAGTCTTACTCACACAAAGACATACTGAATCTGTAAGTGCCTTTTTTGGATTAAGCATTATGATATATCCTGTATGGGAAGTGGTGTTTTCTATATGGAGACGCAAAAGGCTAAGGCGTAATGCCACAAGCCCAGATGATTTGCACCTCCACACGCTCATTTTCAAAATCTCACGCCACAATGTCGGCACTTCAAGCGTGATACTAGCCCTCCACATACCTATAGTGATTTTTAGCATTTATTTTCACGCACATACGCTTGTGCTGATTTGCGGTATTATGGGCTTTGTAGGGCTGTATATGCTCTGCTATTTTGTCCTATCAAAACGCCTATAACAACCCTAATCGCTTCAAAAAACAAGCTAGAGTTTTGCGATTGACATTGAATCTCTTAGCAATACGCACCATTGGTATGCGGTTTTGATACATTTTGATAATGCTGTCTTTATTTTCATAAAGCTTCAAAGACTGCAGTGGTGCTATCCCTCTTGGTCTGCCAAGCTTCCCGCCTTCACTCTTAATCCTAGATAATGCTTCCTTTGTGCGTTGGCTAATAAGATGTCGCTCAATCTCCGCACTCAAGCTAAAAGCAAAGGCTAGCACTTTTGAATTGAGATTATCCCCTAGCTCGTAGTTTTCCTTGATAGAATAAATCGTAATGCCCCGCTCCATACATTGATGAAGCACACTCATAATCTGCAAAATGCTCCTGCCAAGTCGCGATATTTCAGCGATGATTAAACAATCCCCTTTCTGTGCTTTTTTAAGCAAGATTCCTAGCTGTCTATAATCAGGGCTAATAGCCCCACTCATCGTTTCTGCAATGACGCGATATGTGTGGATATTGCGTTGCTCACACCATTTTTGTATCTCAAAATATTGATTTTTCACACTCTGCTTGTGGCTTGACACCCTTAAATAAATATAGTGCATAGACTCTCCTTTTTTATTAAAGGAGCATTACATACCAAAACGGATTAATCTTGCATAAAAATAGCCATAAAGCAGGGCAAAAATCCCACAAAATGCCAAAAGCAGCCAAGTGTGCTGATAAAAACATACGCTCAACATCACAAAGGGCACATTGTAGGCAAGGAGAATAAGTGAAGTATTTTTATTAGAATGTGTAATGCGTTTAAAAACGAGCATATGCAAATGCACCTTATCTGGCTTTGTAGCGGACATTTTGCGTTTAAATCGCTTTCTCCATATAGAAAACACCACTTCCCATACAGGATATATCATAATGCTTAATCCAAAAAAGGCACTTACAGATTCAGTATGTCTTTGTGTGAGTAAGACTAAAAGCATACCTAAGATAAAACCTAAAAAATACGCCCCGCCATCACCTAAAAATATCTTACCTAAAGGAAAGTTACACACAAAAAATCCCAAGATTCCAAAAAACAGCACCAAAGCACAATAAAAAATCTCTACATCTTTCACATCATAGGCTACATACATAATCCCAGCTAAAATAAGCAAACACACTCCACTTGCTAAGCCATTAAACCCATCAATAATATTAATCGCATTACTCACCCCTACAAGTGCAAATGTGGTAAAAAATAGACCTAAAAAAATCATCACATCTATACAAGCCCATACAATACAAAGCCATTATGCTAATTTTGCCTAGCCACCTAGCTTAAGATCTCTTAAAACCTTTAGACTGCCCCTCTTAACACATCTCATCTTTTAAAGCTTACGATTTTAGAATCTTGCCATACTTTTAAAACCTTGTCATACTGAGACTTTTGCCGAAGTATCTATATTCTAAAATTCTTATAAAACCCTCATATACGAATCCACCAAACCCAAAAACTCTCATTTATAATTTTTATTAGATATTATAAAAATGTGTAAAAGAATAAAGCCTAAAATAAAATTCTCTATAAAATACCAAGATGATTTACTCTATTTTAACACCTTTTACCTATCATTAAGGCATTAAAAGCCCTTGTGGCATTCCCTAGTTAGGCGTTTTTTGACATTTTGGTATGACTTGTTTAGATAGAGTTGCGTGTTTTAGGATATTTCAAGCTTTGAAAACGCTCAAAGCACACACTAGAGCCGACTTGGAAAAGTCAGTTTTAGTGGGACCCGATTTGTGAGGGGATTGCAACATCCAGCTATATCTTCAGCACTACAAGATGGTTTTAGTGGGACCCGATTTGTGAGGGGATTGCAACATCCAGCTATATCTTCAGCACTACAAGATGGTTTTAGTGGGACCCGATTTGTGAGGGGATTGCAACATCCAGCTATATCTTCAGCACTACAAGATGGTTTTAGTGGGACCCGATTTGTGAGGGGATTGCAACAGAGAAGAAACAGCAAGCTAATTAATCAAAGTTTTAGTGGGACCCGATTTGTGAGGGGATTGCAACTGATTTTGGCAAGTAATGATTATTTGGTAGGTTTTAGTGGGACCCGATTTGTGAGGGGATTGCAACTAACCTTTGCTTCTGTCCTTGCTATACTTGGTTTTAGTGGGACCCGATTTGTGAGGGGATTGCAACTAACCTTTGCTTCTGTCCTTGCTATACTTGGTTTTAGTGGGACCCGATTTGTGAGGGGATTGCAACTACACGCTCACAGCCCATAAGCTAGATTCAGTTTTAGTGGGACCCGATTTAAGGGGATTTGTATCACTCTAATGCTTTTACTTGTTGTATCAAAGTTTGTCTATCTTATGTCATTACTAGGGCTTTGCCAAAGTATATAATCCACACAAACAAAAATCCTGTTATTTTTCTACAAAGTCTTGTAAGATTCTTAAATTTAGCTAGAATGCTGTGTTAAAAAATGACATATTTAAAAGGAAATAGATGAATAACTTCAGTAAGATTGGCTTTGTTTTGGCGACTTTGGGTAGCTCCATAGGCTTGGGACATATTTGGCGGTTTCCCTATATGGCGGGGGAAAATGGCGGTGGAGCGTTTGTTATCTTTTATCTTATCTTAGCCATTCTCATTGGTGCGTCTATGCTGATGGCGGAAATGCTCCTTGGCAATAAGGCCAGAAGCAATCCTTTGGATAATTTTACTATCCTTAATAATCTTAATAAACTTCCACCAAACACGCCCACACAAGAGCATAATACCACAGATTCTAAATCTAGCTCATCACTTATGTGGCTTGGCTTTTCTACCATTGCCGCACCGCTTATTCTTAGCTTTTATGCGGTTGTTATGGGCTGGATTATGTATTATCTCTTTTATGTGAGCTTTCATCTGCCAACTAACATTAATGAAGCTGATGTGATATTTAATGAGATTACCTCGCGTTCCCTTTTGTGGCAAAGTGTGTGCTTTTTTGGGGTTATTGCGATTACGGGTATTATCGTGGGCTTTGGGGTGAAACGCGGGATTGAAAGTCTCAATCTTATCCTTATGCCGCTTTTGTTTATTATTTTTGTTGGGCTTTTAGTCTATGCGATGAATCTACCGGAATTTAGCAAGGCGTGGGCGTTTATGTTTCACTTTGAGCCAAGCAATATCACCACAAAAACGATTATAGAATCTCTAGGGCAAGTCTTTTTCTCACTCTCACTTGGTGTGGGGACGATTGCTGTGTATGCGGCAAGTGCGAAGCAGAATGAAAATCTATTTCAAAGCTCTGTATGGGTGGTGGTAAGCGGGATTGTCGTCTCACTCGTTGCTGGGCTTATGATTTTTACCTTTATCTATCATTTTAAAGGTGTGCCAAGCGATGGTGTTGGGCTGTTGTTTAAGTCCCTGCCTTTAGCGTTTAATGCATTAGGTGGCAGTGGAGCTGTTATCAGTATGTTCTTTTTTATCGCGGTGCTGTTTGCTGGGATTACTTCAACGGTGTCTATGCTTGAACCCGGCGTGAGTATCCTGCGTGATAAATGTCATTTTTCACAAATCAAAGCAACTTTTATCCTAAGCCTAGCGATTTTAGTGCTTGGCTTTTTGGTCATTCTTTGGGCAAATGCGGAAATGGAGCTACCCTTAATCTTTGGGCAACCACTCTTTGGTGTGCTAGATTCTATCACTTCTTCATTTTTAATGCCTGTGGGTATGCTTATTATTTTAACCTTTGTGGGCTGGAAGATAAGAGCAAATCACTTACGGACTTGGACGCCTTATCTGCCACAATGGCTTTTTGTAGGGTGGCTGTGGATACTTCGCATTATCGCACCTGCGATTATTCTTATTGTCTTGGCTTCAAAGTATTTTGATATTGTGGGCTTTATTAATAGCTTACTCGCTTAGAATCTCTCTCAACTTTGTGGCTTCAGACAGAGAGTTGCAAAATCTTGGAATAAGATTCTTGCTTCCTTTGGACCCGGACTTGCCTCTGGGTGATGCTGAACGGAGAAAATAGGCTTATTCTTATACCGCACACCCTCAATGGTATTATCAAATAAATTCCTATGCGTGATTGTAGCGATTTCACTGATAGATTCTGGCACACAATAGTTGTGATTTTGAGCGGTGATTTCTACTGCTCCACTTTGAAGATTCTTAATAGGGTGATTGCCGCCGTGATGTCCAAACTTTAGCTTATGCGTAGGATAGCCGTGTGCAATAGATAAAAGCTGATGTCCAAGGCAGATACCAAAAATGGGGATATTTGCTTCTATGAGTAACTTTATCTGCTCCACTTCATTGCATAGCACAAGTGGATCGCCCGGACCATTAGATAAAAACACACCTTGAATCTCGTCCTTTTGAAAACGAGCTACAATCTCATCTGCCTTAAAAGTATGAGGCATTACCTCTACTTCCAAGCCCACAGATGTAAGCTCGTTTAAAATATTAGCTTTTGCACCAAAATCAATGGCGATGACCTTTGCCTTAGGCTCTTTTGGTTTGACATAAGCAAAACTCGCAAAATCAAATACAGAATCCGTGTGCGTATAGGGCGTTTTGGTAGAAACCTGCTCTATAAAATTAATTTGACTTATATTTGGAACGGATTCTAGGGCTTCACGCAACTCATCAATCTGACTCATTTGCGTGGAAGCTATCATATTCATCGCCCCTTGTTTTGTAAGAAGCTTGATAAGCCCACGCGTATCAACATTGCAAATCCCCATAATATTGCGTGATTTTAAAAAATCCGCTAAACTCCCTTGAGCACGGAAGTTTGAGACATAATCATTATATGAAGATACAATCATACCAACACACGATGCACTTTTAGATTCATTATCATATTCATTCACGCCTACAATGCCTATCTCTGGCATACTAAAGATAACAAACTGCCCCGCATAGCTTGGATCGGTGATGATCTCTTGATAGCCTGTCATTGAAGTGTTAAACACCACTTCGCCTACAAATGTGCCCTCTGCCCCAAAACTCTTTGCCTTGAGACTTAAGCCATTAGCAAAATATAAGCTCACATCTTTTAGCTCACTCATAAAAGCCCTTTCTTACGCAACTCTTCTTCATAGAGTTTGCTAAAGACAATCTCATATTCTTCCGTGCCATAGGTAAGCTTTCGCTTGTATTTTTTAAGCCTTTCAAATACGGCATCTTCAGCCTTATCATAGATTCTGGAATAGTCATTGATGGCTTTAAAAATGATATTTTTTATAATGGTTTCTGATACGCTAAATGCAATTAAGCCCTTAGATTCTAAAGTGGATAGAATCTTATGCGAGACATCACTGCACCTATCCTCCCACGAAAGATAGAAGTTTCTCTCTTTTGCCACTTGACGCTTACACATTCTAAAAAGCTCACGCTCGTCCATATGAAAATCTTCAATCTCATCACTTCGCTCTTCTAGAATCTCACGCACCTTTTCATCAATGGCGAGTTCTTTTTGGATATTCTCCTGCAAGCATTCAAGGGCTACTTGAGCGATATTGGCAATAGGTGCTAAAGGTTTAATATGGGGAGAATTGCCTAAGTCAATACTGATTTTATTTGCGATATAAGGAGCGTGCTGTAATTTTAATCTCATATAGAATCCTTTGTAATTTTTAAAGTATTGTAGCTAGTTTTAGGTAAAAAATGGATTTAATCCCTAAAACAAAAGCTCTTCTTCAATATCAACCGCCATTGGCTTTTTACTTGGTAATGGAGAGTTTTCAGTATAGTAAAAATCCCCATAATCAAGGGTTTTTAGCTTTACCCCTTCTGGCACTTTAAACTTCCTTGAAATGCCCGGATCAAATGTCAGCACTTTAGAGAAAAAGTAAGCAAAAGCTGGAGGAGAGACAATACCACCAGATTCTGTTGGACCAATAGGCGTATTATCATCGCGTCCATACCACACAATAGCTTGAACATCGGGGGTAAATCCACAAAACCACCCATCAATATTACGATTTGAAGTGCCGGTTTTCCCAGCAACTTCAATGCCTTTGATTCTCGCTCTAAAGCCTGTGCCACGATTAACTACATCACGCAAAATGTCAATAGTCAAAAATGCTTGCTGTGCGGTAGTGATATGGCGAGATTGCGTAGGAGAGCTATAAATACTCTCTCCGCTTTTATTAATCACAGATTCTATAAGCGTGGGCTTTAAAATCGTGCCATAGTTTGAAAACATTGAATACTGCTCCGCCACTTCAACCAAAGATAGCTCAAAGCTCCCAAGCACAATAGACATATTTTCAGGCAGATCGTCAAAACCATCGCGTTTTAAGGCTTGATAGAGTTTGCCAAAGCCAAGATTTTGATCCACAAGATTAATCGTAGCGAGATTGCTTGAAGTCCGCAAAGCATCTTTAAGCGTCATAAATCCATTAAACTTACTTGAATAATTGCTCGGTCGCCACTCTTCAGATTCTGTCTCTTTTGTCCCTTCAGCCGCTGCTTCAGCCGCACCTTTTGTAGCAAATTTACGCGGCACATCAGGGATAAAGGTCGCTGGAGAATCCCCCTTATCAAAAGCCGCTTGATAGATAAAAGGCTTTACAGAGCTACCAATTTGCCTTTTGGCTTGTGTGGCACGATTAAACTTTTGCTTAGCATAATTCACCCCGCCAACCATCGCCAAAATATCACCCGTGTGCGTGTCTGTAACCACCATTGCACCATTAAGCGTATCGTTTTCGTCCATTGTTTCATCATTGTAAATTTTAGGATATCGCTCTCTCAAGCGTTTATTGATCTCTTCATACCCATACGCAACTGCTTCTTGTGCGGCTAACTGATAATCCAAATCAACTTTAAGCTTAATATAATATCCGCCCGTTTTTAAATCCTCAATATGCCCCAACTCACGCAACACCTCATCAACAACATAAGGAGCGACATTTTGCGTGAGCGTTTCATTATACACATCTGGCACTTCATTTATGGCGTTGTCGTGTTCTTCTTTTGAAATCCAACCAATGTCATATAATCTATCAATAATATCATTCGCCCTTGACATAGAATAATCTTTATTTTTTGTGGGATCATAAAAGCTTGGGGCTTTTGGTAGCCCCACAAGCATACAAATCTCTTTTAAACTTAGTTCGTGCAAAGTCTTGTGAAAATACCCCAAAGCCGCCGTTTTAATGCCGTGATAGCCGTGCCCAAATGAAATGCGATTGAGATAAAGCTCCAAAATTTTCTCTTTACTCAAATGTCGCTCAATATGAATGGCAAGCATTGCTTCTGTGAGTTTTCTCTTAAGCGTTTTTTCCGGACTTAAAGCGATATTTTTAATAAGCTGCTGGGTGAGTGTGCTTCCCCCCTCAACATAACGCATACTTTTAATGTTTTTTAGCATAGCACGAGAAATCGCATCGGGATTAATGCCGATATGCTCAAAAAATAATGTATCCTCCACTGCAAGAAGAGATTCTATAACACGAGGGGGAATCTCATCAAATGTAGCATAGAATCTAAAATTTTCATCAGTGAAAAT
Organism: Helicobacter cinaedi PAGU611; assembly: GCF_000284635.1. NCBI lineage: Bacteria > Pseudomonadati > Campylobacterota > Epsilonproteobacteria > Campylobacterales > Helicobacteraceae > Helicobacter > Helicobacter cinaedi. Next base: position 1,754,662 of record NC_017761.1, read on the forward strand.
ATTAGCAATCAACCTATCTTTGCGATCAACAATCTGTGAAGCAAGGGCAAAGCGGTATTCCTTAATCTTACTTACTTCAGTTTCCACCTCATAAAAAAGCTTGATAAGATACACACCTATACCCACTCCCAATACAATAGATACGACAAAAACCCCAACTCTAACTCTACGCCACATCAACTTCTACACTCTCTAGGAATCTTAAAAATCTTAAGCCTCTTGTGCTTGTGGCTCAACAGAAGATTCTGTGCCTGACAAAGCAGCACGATGGCGTTCAGCTTGTATCATTTCACTCTCCAAGCGTTTTATATCGCCTAGCACTTCTTCGCGTTTCTCATTATACATATCCACAATAGCTTTCATCACGCCATCGGAGCTTTGCTCCATCGCTAGAATCTTAGTATCAATAAGCTTTTTAGGGCAAGATTGTTTCTCATCAGCAAAGGTTTGTGCTAATGTAATCGCCTCTGTATGCACCCCCATATGGAAAGCATCAAGAGCCTTGTAACCTTGCGTATTGGCAAATACAGCCTTGCCTTCGCCTTCAAAATACCATTTACCCAAGCGGCAATTGTGGTGATCCACACAATTAAAGCTATCTGCCAAGCCAAAGATATAAGAGTAAAGATTATTTTTAAATACAATGTGATCAAGCTTCGCTAAAACGCAGAATATTCTGTTACTTAGATTAAATGTGCTGTGTTTTGTGATAAGACTATCAAGTTTTAGGTTATTCACAATGCCGTGAAGTTTCATTATCCCTTCTCTTACATTGCTTGTAGCTTCATTTGTCTCTTCTGTGCTTGTTTGAATATCATTTGCCTCTTGTTGCATTGATTTAACCACAACGGCAATTTCTTTTGTTGCTTTTTGTGTCTTTTCGGCAAGTTTTCTTACTTCATCAGCAACAACCGCAAAGCCTCTTCCGTACTCCCCAGCACGAGCCGCTTCAATAGCGGCATTGAGTGCTAAAAGGTTTGTTTGCTCGGCAATGTCATCAATAAGCGAGATAACACTTGTAATCTCATTACTTCTTTGTGTGAGAGAATCTACAAGCCCAGAAGCCACTTGCATTTTTTCATACAATATCTCAATTTGATCTAGTGCTTGTGTGCTCATACCCAAGCCATCTTCAGCAGATTCAACTGCCTTGATAGAATATTCAGCCACACCATTTGATTCTGTAAGGACATTTTGCAATGAAGTTTGTGTTTCGGTTACACCTGTTTTTAAGCTTTTTGTATAGACTTCAAAAAGATTAGTGCCTGTGGTATTGTTTGTAAGATGATCAAGTGGAACGATAGAATAATACACCACATCTTCTACGCGTGTGCTTACTACGCTATAATCGTGGCGGACACAGCTAACACTACTCACACTTTCATTGAGTTGTGGAATGAGACACTCCATACGCTCCAATTTCTTAGCGACATCATTTTGATAGATGATCTCACCCCCCTTAAGTCCAATAATAGCCTCCACTTGAGAAAATCCAACGAGTGTCTCATAAACCTCAAGCTTCTTTGTAAGATGTGCAATATGTGCATCTTTCTCCATTATTTGTCGCTGTAATGCCTTGCTAGAACCAAACATTCAATGCTCCTTTGCTTGTTTTTTAATAAAATCGGCAAGTATTGTGCCATTTTTCACATAAATTTAATATCAAATTCTTATAAGTATGGATTCAAAATCCCATTCGCTTATCATTTTGTTAAAAAATGCACATTTTGAAACAAAACATACACCCAATCAAATTTAATGAGAAGATTTCTCATTTGCATTTTTACGCATTTTATTGCTATAATGCCAAGCAAAGTAAGAATCTCATCAAACAATATCTTGAGACAAAACCAATCAAGGAGTAATGATATGAATGCCAATCACCGCGTAGAGACATTAGATTCTATCCTTGAGCGACTGCGAAGCTCTATTAAAAAAAATGGCTTGAAAAACTCTAAGCAACGCGAAGAAATCATCTCTGTTTTATATAAAAGCGGCACACACCTAAGCCCAGAAGAAATTACAAACATTATCAAAACAACGGATAAAAATGCAAGTATCTCATCTGTGTATAGAATCTTAAGCTTTCTTGAAAAGGAAAATTTTATTACCGCACTTGAAGCAGATAAAAGTGGCAGACGCTATGAAATAGCCGCAAAGGAGCATCACGACCATATCATTTGCCTTACTTGTGGGGATATTGTGGAGTTTGTTGATGATGAGATTGAACGCTTGCAGCTTGACATTGCCAAACAATTTGGTGCAAAGCTCATTAGCCACGATATGCGACTTTTTGTTAAATGCTCAAAATGTCAGGGGCTGTGAGCCTAGATTCAAACCAAATTCAAAGCTCTGTTTCAAAACTTTAATCAAAAACTAAAATTCATTTTTGTATAATCCCCACTTCCAAAAATTTGGAAGCACTTTTTTATAAGGACGCGTAGCTCAGCTGGTAGAGCAACTGACTCTTAATCAGTGGGTCCAGAGTTCGATCCTCTGCGCGTCCACCATCCTTTCACATTGCTTTAGCACTCCTTAACAATTCCACTTTTTGGCATAACACAAAGACTTTTGGTATATTTGCCCTTTTGTAGTGTGATTTTAAATGGCTGTTGCAAAGGCGTTGGAATCTTGCCGCAATATGGCACACCTAGCCTGTCAAAGTAGATTCTCCCTCCGCCATTTTCCCTGCAAAACCTATCAGATTCTAAAAACATCTGCTCTATTCCAAAATACTCACCCAAACGCACCTCTGCTTGTGCATTATTCTTACATTCCTGTGCGGTATTTGTATTATTATACGCACTCAAGCATTTTCTATCCATATTTTTTAAAATCATATCTCCCGCCATTGGACGACTATCAAAGTTTGTGTTTGTAGCGTGTCGTGGTGTATCCGCATATATGCTATAACTGAAAGTTGTGTAGATTCTGCCTAGATGAAATTGTATCTGCCACATCGCATTGTGATATTGCTGCATTAATGCTAAGGCGTTGCTAGAAGGATAGAATCTTAGCAAATCTCTAGCAGATTCAAGCTGTATCAAAACAACATCATCACTCAAAGCGGCAAGTTGCGTGGCTCTAATATGCGTAGCAAGGCTTTTATATGCACTCTCAAGGCTATGATTTGCCTTGATAGAAGGGAATGAAAAGAGCACAAGCATAAGCGAGAGAGCGATAAGAAATTCAAAAAGCTTCATTGTAGCCTATGGTGTTTTGGGATTTTTAGCTTTATCTATCTGCTTATTTTTATGAGCTTGTGTTGTGCTTAAAGGTTTGCCAGAAGAAGTTGGCACAACCACAAAGCTTGCCACCTTTTTACCCAAATATACAATATCAATCTCATCTACATAGCTTTCATTCAAATCAGTAATAGGCAGCAAATAGGGGTTTTTTTCGCTTTTTATACCATAAAATCGCAATGCCAACTCTAGCCTAGAATCACTCACTTTGATAGATTCTATTCCACGAGATTGAAGCACATTTGCCACATCTTTGCTTATGTAATATGAACTTGCAAAGTGATTTTGCACACCAAAAAGATACAGCACCTTGTTGCCATACAACACCAAACTTTGCATACATAATAATGCAAAAATCACCACAAATCGCCGCACATACACTGCCCTAAAATTTGGCAAACGCACTCTCATATCAGCAAAAAAGTGTCGTATCGCCACAGGCAATGCCACCACACTCATAGGAAATAAGCTCTCCAAATCCACATCTTGCCGCAATGAGAGCAACATCACAAAAAACATAGAAGTCGCGCCAATATCTACAAGGATATTGTTTTGCTTTTTTAACGCATTGACAATCGTGTAAAAATAATACACCAAAAGCAAGGGTGAAAAATACAATGCCATTTTGCCAAGATTCTGCAGAAAATAATTGCGTGGCGAGCCTGAAACATCAAACCCAAATATATACATATTTAATGCAAAAAATACAAGCGTGATAAACATACCAAGCGTATTTTTATTCCTTAATGTATAAAAAAACAAAGCAAAAAATAAAACCGCAAAACTGCCATCTAAAAATACCGCTACAAACATCATCACATAAGGCATTCTCTTAAAACGCATTTGATAATAACAGCACAAAAGCGATACAAAGATGATAAACCCACTCTTTAACACAAGCAAAGCACTCAACATTACCCCGGGCAATAAAGCATACACCAGCACTACAATCAAGCTATCGCGTGGCTTTTTAAGATAAAGTCTTGAGATTCTATACATTAAAAACATATTACCTATATGTAAAAGTATCAAAGGCAAACGCAAAACATAGTCATTCCACCCAAAAGTATCAAGGAAAAACCGCACCACCACAAAAAGTAAATCCTGTGAGTAAAACACCCCTGCAGCTTCCCTATGATGGATACTCAAATCCCCACAAGCAAACAGCAACATTCCAACATTAATTCCTAGAATCAAGCAAAACAGCACATTTGTGCGGAGATTTGAAGTCCTGTATATATCCCACATATCTTTTAGCATAGTCTATCTAAATGCCTTTTAGTTAATCTCATTAAAAAAATATCCATAGTTTTTAAGGCTTTGGCGGATTTGCTCCTTATGCTCTTGCCCCTTTGTTTCTAACGCCATTGTTACCAACGCATCGCCATATTTGAGTATTACTGAAGTCCTATCGTATTCAATCTGCACGATATTTGCCCCAACCTTGCTTAAAATATCCGTTAGCCCCTGCAAACTCCCGGGCTTATCAACCAGCACGACTTCAAGCTTCATCTTGCGATTTGATTTGAGTAAGCCCTTTTCAATAATCACATTGAGCATTGTAATATCAATATTCCCTCCACTTAGCAGCAAAGCAATTTTGTCACTTTGACTAAAACTAAATTTCTTATGTAACACACTCGCTACACTAGCTGCCCCAGCCCCCTCCACGACAAGCTTTTGCTTTTCAAGCAAAAATAAAATCGCATTAGCAATCTCTTCATCATCTACACTTACTATCTCATCTACGCATTGCTGTAATAACGCAAAATTATCCGCATTCACATCACGCACAGCTATCCCATCGGCAATACTCCGCACAGATTCTACTTTTTCAATTTTCCCACTGACAAATGACCTTTTCATCGCGTCCGCTCCACTTGCCACTACGCCAATAACTCGCACGCTAGGCTTTAGTGTCTTTATCACACTGCCAATACCCCCAAGAAGCCCACCTCCGCCAATAGGCACAACCACTACATCTATGTCATTTTTTTCTTCTATTATCTCAAGCCCTATACTTCCTTGCCCAGCAATGACAAGCTCATCGGCAAAAGGGTGGATAAACACCAAATCCCGCTCTTTTGCTATCTGCAATGCCCTTTCAAACGCCTCATCATAGTTATCCCCACAAAGCACCACTTCCGCCCCCAACGCCTTAGTCGCACTCACTTTCAATAATGGTGTAGCCTCAGGCATTACAATCACAGATTGAATCCCAAAATGCCTAGCACTATATGCCACACCTTGAGCGTGATTCCCAGCACTTGCGGCAATCACACCTTGAATCTGCCCTGCCTTATAAGATTCTGCCTTGCTAGATTCCACTAATGAAGCGATTTTATTAAACGCCCCGCGAATCTTAAACGCTCCTGTAAGCTGAAGATTCTCTTTTTTGAGATAAATCTCACCGACAGAGAGCTGTGAAAGCACAGGTGCATAACTTAGCGGAGTATGAGCTATCACGCCCTGTAATCTCTGCCTTGCTTCTAAAACCTTATCATAAATGTGTCGCATTGCTATCCCCTTATTTTTTAGTATTTTTAGCGTGTAGTAACTTTTTCATATCCGCAAGCAATGGAGGCAGCCCAACACCAATGCCAGAGAGTATAATAAGCATTATGCCAAAGCTTGTAGCAAGATTTGGTAAATTATCCCCTAGCAACACACCAAGAATCACGCTAAAAACCAAACGCATATAATCAATAGGTGCGACAATACCAGCAGGAGCGGACATATACGCCTTTGTGAGATAATGCTGCCCTAGTGTCCCAAACAGCCCAAGTAGAATAATATGTAGCCAATCTATCCCTTGTGGCATAGCCCAAGATTCAGCAAAAAGTGGGATTTGAGCCACACTTACAATAAGTGTAATGACACTCATCGCCACGCCTGTGGCAAATACCGGCACCCACGAGCTAAAATAATCCTTTAATGCCCTAAGATTCAAAAATGCCACCGCCATAAATAACGCACTTGAAATACCAAAAATAACATTTTCTAGCCCCATTGCATTAAAATTTGGATTGCAAATCAGCAAGATTCCACAAAAGCCTATAATCGTAGAAAGCACCACGCCTAAATGAAACCTTTCTTTCAAAAACAAGAAAGATAGCACTACCACATATAAGGGCATACTTTGACTAAACGCTGTGGCATTGCCAAGCGAAATAGTCGCAATATTATAAAAAAGTGCCACAAAGCTCAAACCCCCAGCGATTGAGCGGGAGAGCAAAAACACATAGCCGCCCTTTTTATGGCTAGGCTTTTTCATAGGTTTGCTAAAACACAGCGGCAGCAAAAACAACACCATTAAAAATGAGCGGAAAAATGCCACTTCCATAGATGGTAGTGTGAGAGATAGAATCTTAGCCTCCGCACCCATTAACGCAAAAAGCAAAGATGAAAACAGCATAGCCAAAATACCCTGTGTGAGATTTGCACTCATATAATCGCTCTCCTTTAAATGTGGCATTATAGCAGTTTAGATTCTTAAAAGCCTAGAATCTCAAATAGATTCTACCACCTTATCATACTCAACACAGCAAGTATCTCTATTTTTTAGAATCTTTGAGTGCTTCTTATTTTTTTCTTTAAGGGGGAGGGGGTTTGAATTTGCGTAAAATGGGTTTGACTTCGTCTGCATGCGAAATCACCCCTCCCCCTTAAAAATCCCCCACCCGATGACGCTTTCAAGGTTATGCTTCGCACTTACATTGATTTTATGTGTGGCAAAGTCGTGCTTTGCCACTACTTGAGTTTCTACAAATGCAGATTCTATTTTTAGGAATACCCTTTGCTTAAAATACCGCAAAGACACTACAAAGGATTGTAAATGCTTACACGAAGTTTAGGAATGTCGCTCCTTGGAATCTTAATACTTTCCATCGCCCTTTTTTCAAATAAAGCCTTAGCCTTTGAGCCTAGCATTGACTTTAACGCCCCAGATTGGGTAGAAGAGCGAGAATCTGCGGATAATGATGTCCCAGAATTGCCCCGTGCTGGAAGCCTTTTTGGCAGTGGGGATAGACCGCTATTTTCTGATAGACGTGCGATGAAGCCAGATGATCTTATTACGATTGTGATTAATGAAAATGCTAACGCCAACTTCACTACAAACAAAAACTACAATGGCGCAAGTGGCGGGAATGTAACACCCCCAGCCATTGAATACACAGGCAATAACGAAGAGCAAAAGCAAATAGTCCAAGAGCTTAACGACCAAGCCGCCTACAATCTCACAAAGGCAAATAACACTTCAAACTTCCAAGGTGGAGGCACACAAACGCGTAATGAAGCCCTAAATGCCACACTCACAGCAAGAATCATCAAAGTTTTAGATAATAATACCTACTTTATCCACGGCAGACGCGAAGTGCTAGTTGATGGCGAAAAGCAGATTCTAGAATTAAGCGGTGTGGTGCGATCATTTGACATAAGCAAAGATAATGTCGTGCAAAGCAAACACATCGCTAATGCCAAAATCGCCTACACATCAGCAGGACCCATTAGCGATACCAATCGCAAAAAGCCCATTAGCGATGGCATAGAATCGCTCTATCCATTTTGAGTAAGGCATTCTAAGCGGAGCGAAGCCCTGTTAGAATCTAAGCTTTAAAATCTTATCCCTTTTTCACAAGGGCAATAAAAAAAGCAAAGGTAACCAAAGTGAGAAAAATCGCCCTTGTCCCCGCACGAGGCGGGAGTAAAAGAATCCCAAATAAAAATATCAAAGATTTTTGTGGCAAACCTATCATCGCCTACCCCATAGCCACTGCATTAGAATCTAAGCTTTTTGATGAAGTCATTGTCAGCACAGATTCTCACATTATCGCCCAAACCGCCCTTGATTATGGAGCAAAAGTCCCCTTTATGCGTCCAACGCATTTAAGCGATGACTTCACACCAACTGCTGATGTGGCAAATCACGCCATAGATATGCTAAATCTTAGCCAAGATGACCTGCTTTGTGTCATCTACCCTACCGCTCCATTGCTAAGTGCTAAGAGTCTGAATCTAGGCTATCTTGCCTTACAAGATTCTGCCTATCTTTTTAGCTTCTCTGCTGTGGCGTATGACTACACGCCATATCGTAGCTTTTGCTTTAAAAATGGCGAGATTGCTATGCTTTTTCCCGCTCATTATGCTAAACGCTCCCAAGACTTAGAGCAAGTCTATCACGATGCGGGGCAGTTCTACTTTGGCAGAGTGGGGGCGTGGCAGGAAGCCCTGCCTATCTTTGCCCCGCATTCTTATGCTATTATCCTAAAAAACTACCAAGTCCAAGACATTGACACGCCAGATGATTGGCAAATGGCGGAGATAAAGTATAAGTTGCAGGAAAGTTTAAATGATAAAAGAGTTTAGAATCTAATCAATTTACTTAATAAAACATCAAAAACCAAATAAAATTATAAACTTTAAAAATCTTTAAGACATCGTTCTATGGCTTGACGCACATCATCAGCTTCAGTATCCCCCTGCCCCTCTGCACTACAAGTAAAAACTAAATCGTGTGTTTTTGAATCTAACATTTGAATAGTAACGCTCAAAGTATATCCTCCTAGCCCTCCCAATACATTTCGCTTATCACCCTGCCCATACTGAACAAGAAGTGTCGGTTTGTCATTAGGACTACTTAAAATAACAAAGCCTTTTTTCATTAAGATTCCAGAAATCACATCTGCAGGTTTTATACTTTTTGAACTAGAAGCACCAAAACCTCCACCTGTGCCATACCCCATATAAACAGCTCCACTTCCTGAAGTCAATGTTTGTGTTTGTCCCACAATGGCATACCTATACATACTTGTATCTTGCAATTTATTTACCTGTGTTGGCTTTAAAATCGCACAGCCATTTATAATAAAAACCAAGAGTCCAGTAATAAATACTTTTTTCATTTTTTCCCCTTGTTTTGAAAATTAAAAATGCAACTATACGATATATTTTCTTAATTTTTATATATAAACGATTTATTGTCATAGTTAGCTTTAAAGAGAGTTTTAACTTAAATGCCAAAAATATTAAAAGGCAAAGCATAATGAAATACACTCAAAGAGACAAAGCTAGAATCTTGCGTATCACGACACGCACATTGCAGCGGTGGAGAACGACAAAGCCAGAATTATATGCGATTATAGAAGCAGGATTTAAAATGCGTGAGAATCTCGCTCAACAGGAGCTATATCACAAGGAGATTTTAGAGCTTATTAAGTCCATAGACCCAAACTCCACGCATTCAGCCTAAAGCTTACACTTTCAGCAAAGCTAAAGCCTTTTATAAATCTCTTGTTGTAAATCTTGTTTTGGTAAAAGTGTGATTGTGGGGAATTGTGTGCGGTTAAAGGTAGCTTGGCGTTTGGCTAATTGACAAGTATGAAAAAACAGCTCTTGTTTTAGAGATTCAAGGCTTGTAAGTTTGCCTTGTAAAAATGCTAAACATTCCTTTGGACCGATAGCGTTTAAAGGCGGTATGCCCTCCCCATAAGATTCTACAATCTCTTTTATCTCTTCCACAATGCCTTGCTCTATCATCTTTTGACTTCGCTTTAAAATATCAGCCCTCAATTCATCTCTTGGCTTATCTAGGGCAAAAATCTCTAAAGGCAGGGGAAAAGGCGTAGGCTTATGCGTGGCAAAATACTCGCTAGGCTTTAATTGCGTGGCTTTGTAGAGGCTTAGGGCTTTGTGGATTCTGTATGTATCTTGCGGGGCGATTTTTTGAGCGTAATCCATATCAATGGAACATAAAAAGGCATAGCACTCCTGCAAACTTCCTAGAGATTCTATCCACTTTTCATAGCATTGCAAGTCTGGCATAGGGCTTAAGCCTTCTATAATGCTTTTTAGAAAAAAGCTACTGCCCCCAACGATAAGCAAGGGCGTATCGGGCTTAAGATGAAGCACACATTCGCATAAAAGTGTAAAAAAAAGCATAGCATTGCTTTTTTCACTTGGGCTTAAAATATCTAACGCGTGGTAACGCACCTGCGTTTTTTCCAAAGGCGTGGGCTTGGCGGAAGCTATATCAAAGCCTTTATAAATCCCTAAAGAATCAAGGCTAAAAATCTCACAGCCCTTTTGCAAGGCTATCTCGTGAGCAAGGGCAGTTTTACCACTCCCACTTGAGCCAAGGATAGCGATGATTTTAGGCTTAGAATCTAAGGCTTTATTTGTAAGAGCCTGCAAAGCCTTACTAAAGCGTGAATGCAAAGATTCTGTATTTTGCATAGAATCTTTGGTGATAGAATCGTGCGTATTTTGTGGCACTTTTTAAATCTCTTATTTTTGTAAGGGCTAGGCTTTTAACGCATAATAAGATTTTAAAAATACCTTATTTGCTTCACCTGTAAAGTCCCGTAATCCAAGTCTCTGCAAGGCAAGTTCAAAGGCATTGACTACCCACAAACTTTGGGATAGCGGGATAAGCCCCATTTGATTAATCCGCACAATGCTTGTCTTTAGCCTATCCTGCCCCCCTGCGACATTAAGATTAAACTCTGTCTTTAGCACTTTGCGTAAATTCGCCGCATTTGTCTCATCATAAATGGTATTCATCGCTAGGGCTGGGGATTTGGGGTAGATTTTTAGCCCGATAGATTCTAGGGCTTTTTGCGTTGATAGGCTTCTAGCCTTTGTATCTTTATAGATTTGCTCCATTCCTTTACTTTGTCCGCCATTTTGCGATTCATTTTGGGACACAAGCTCAAAATACTTCGCAAGTCCGGTGATAATTGTCGTTGGAGCAGTCCAAGCGGTGGTGTTTTTGACTTGATTTTTTAGCTCGGTTTTGAGATTAAAATAAAAGCCCACATCGCGTTCTTCAATCTTTTGTATCGCTTGAGATGATAGCCCAATAATGCTTAAGCCCGGTGGCAGCATAAACGCCTTTTGTGAGCCGCCAATAAGGGCGTCAATATGACTTGTATCAATGGCTTCAACGCCCATTGCCGTAATGGCATCAACCACCACAATAATATTTGGATTATACTCCTTAATCGCCTTAGTTATGGCTTCTGCTGGGTGTCGCAACCCCCCTGCAGATTCACACATCTGCATACAAAAGCAGTCAATATCCTTATCATTTTGCAAAATCTCAAGCACAGATTCCACACTCGCTGGGGTATCCCACTCATTTATAATCTCTGTATATGGAATCTTATGAGCCTTGGCGATTTTGCCAAAGCGTTCGCCAAACTTCCCGCTATTGACACTTAGCATTTTTTTAGCACTAAAAGTCAGCACACAAGCTTCCATAGCCCCACTGCCGCTACTTGCAAGCATTAAAACTTCTTTCATTCCTAAAAGCTCTAAAAGCCCCTCCCTAGCTTTAGCAAAAATGCTTTCAAACTCTGGGGTTCTGTGGTGGAGTGTAGGCTCACTCATCGCCTGACGCAAAGATTCTGGCACGGGGGTAGGACCGGGCGTAAAAAGTAATGGAGTAGATGGCAACATAGGCTTCCTTTTAACTTTGGATTTGAAATGGTGATTATACCCTTAAAGTTATAATTTATGCTTTATGAGTGGTGTGGCAGCTTTGTAATCACGCTCTGCCTTTGTGTTTAGAATCTGTGAAAAATACCGCGGGTGCATTCCGCCATTGGGACGCAAGATCGCAATATTTTCCTTTGTGAAACGCTCCCCCTTAGCAATATCTTTTGTAACCCAAATGCTTCTAGCAAAGATTCTGCGTTTTTTAAGCCTGTTTTTATCAATGCTCGGTTGCTTTTTGCCAAGGGCTAGGGCAGTGTTGCGGACTTGCCTTGCCATCGCACCAAACTCATCTTTATCCATACTAAAGGCACTATCCACGCCTCCTAAGGACTTATCAAGGATAAAATGCTTCTCAATCATACACGCCCCAAGGCTCGTAGCGATAATGGGGCAGAGACTGCCAAGCGTATGATCTGAAAGTCCAACTTTAATATTGTATTTTTTATATCTTTGCTTTAAGCCTAGCATTGCTTTGATATTTGCAGATTCCAAAGGTGCTGGATACTCACTCACACAATGCAAAAGCGTAATATCCTTGCTCCCATATTTATGGCAAAGTGCAAGGGCAGATTCAATCTCTTTGTGCGTGGCAATGCCGGTGGAAAAAATAATAGGCTTTTTAGTCTTAGCAATCGCAGCAATCAGCTCATAGTGCATAATCTCAAAGCTTGCAACCTTATACATAGGGCATTGCAAAGATTCTAAAAGCTTCACGCCCTCCACAGAAAAAGGTGAGCTAAATACGATTAGTCCTAAACTTCGTGCAAGTGAAAAAAGCTCTTTATGCCATTCCCACGGCGTTTGGGCTTTTTTATACAAATCATACAGATAGGTATTATCCCACAATGTCCCGCCGCTAATGGCAAAGGGCGGATTCTTAGAATCTAGCGTTAGGCAGGAGGGCGTGTAGGTTTGTAGCTTCACACCATCAGCTCCACTTTTAGCAATGGCATAAATAGAATCTTTAGCAATTTGCAAGTCTTGCTGATGATTAGCACTTAGCTCGGCGATGATAAGTGGGGGCTTCATACACGCTCCTTATACATTAAGATGACATTGTGATATATGCTTTGTGAATCTTTTATCTCGCGTATAAAATCGTGCAAAATCCCCTCTTTTGTATAGCCCATTTTTTCATAAAATGCTATGGCTTGGGTATTGTGCTGTAATACTTCAAGGTGCAAGGTGTGTAAACCTAGCTCATTAAAAGCATAAGATTCTAAAAACTTTAGAATCTTAGCCCCCTTGCGTGAAATGCTAGAATCTACATTTTTATAGATTCCAATAAAGGCGTGGCGATGGGTGAGATTTATCCTTGTGAGTGAGCCTACGCCGATATACTCATCATTTTCCTGCAAGAGCCAATATCGCTTTGTATTATCATTTGCAAGGTTTGCTAGAAACGCGGTGTGAGATTCTGGGCTAATAAAAGTGGCATACATCCATTTAGCGATGTCTGGGTGATTTCGCATTTGCAAGATGGCTTGAGATTGCGTAGGATTAAGCTTTGGAAAAGGCAGGGCTTGAATCTTAGCTGTTTCATTTTGAGCTGTGCTGTGGGGGGTGGCTAGGTTTTGAATTAAGCTTAAAAGGGCAGATTCTAGCTTTGAGCCAAGATTTAGATTTTGAAGATTTTGCTTTAGAATCTTAGGGGGATTCTCCTGCCAAGAGAAAAGCGTTTCAAGGGCAGATGGCAAATCTTTTGCGTGATAAATCACGCCTTTTTTCTGCCATTGCTCTATATGAAAGGCTTGATTTTGTGCAGTTTGTAAAATGACACTAGGGATTTTAAGCCTTAATAATTCAAGCATACTGCCACCCCCTGCACTTAAGGCATAATCGCAAGTTAGGGCTAAGTGTAAAAACTCGCTAGGTGTGAGATTGTGATACATACTAATGAAATTTTCAAGGGGCTTTGGAATGGCGATTTTATGGGGATAGCCACCGCCTAGCACGAGATGAAAATGACACTGCCCCACAGGCACACTCATAAGTAAATCAGCGAGTAAATCAATAAATCTTTGGGAGAGATTACTCAAATCTACACCGCCAAAATTCACGAAGATTTGCTTATTTTGATTGTGGGCTGTGGGCTTGGAATCTTGTGCAGATTCTAATGGTTTAGATTCTATATGTTGGGGCAAAATCATATATTCTTCCCCACACCACAAGTGAGAATACCCCTTAAAATACGACTTAGAATCTGGCGTGGGATTGAGAATATAGCAATCCTTTGGATAGACATCACGCAGGGTATCATCAAGGCAGATGAGTGCCTTGCTGTGCTGAATTAAACGATGATAGAACCACTCTTGTGCCTCATAGCTATCCACAATGGCAAGTTCAAGCATTTCAGGCTGGGTGGATAGCCACTCATAGTTTTTACACTCAAGCTCAATATGTGAAAGTGTGGAATCTAGCAGAGTATTTAGAGATGGCGGGGTGTAATCGCCGCGATTATGCAAAGTAATGGCGTGGATATAAGGGAGCTTTGTCAATTTTACAAATATGGCGATGAGTTTTAAAGAGCGGTAGAAATGCCCTAGCCCATAGCCCTCCCCACTCTCGCAAAAAATATCAATACGCATTTTATACCTTTTAGTTTTTACAATGGATTTTACGGAGTGGGTAGCAAAGTTAATTCCATAATTCATTCCAAAATTATATAGGGCTAGAATCTAGCTAGATTCTAAGGCGTGGAGCTGACTTTAAGATTTTGGTATTGATGAATTTGTGTGGCTTGTGGGGATTGAGCGTATTTTATAGGGCAGAGTTGCAGTAGGCTTGGAAATATTGTTTTTCAATGTCATAAAGCTCATAGCGAATCTGCTTAAAAGTGTGAGTGTCGCCTAGATGTGGAGCAAGTTTGGCATATTCCTCCAAAACACGAGCGGATTCTTGAGTGCGTTTAAAATTAGCCATAACAAGGGCGTTGAGATTTTCTCTTAACAGCTCATCTTTGCTACTTTGTTTTGCTACATCGCCTTGAATATCTCTATAATCAAGTAAGTTTAGTGAAGCAGAAGATTTAAGTTTATGTCGCAGTGTTTTGCATAAGGAAGAGAGTGTTTTATCATTATGAAAGTAGCGGAGCGTATCCTCTATGACGCGGATACCCTCCCTTAAGCGATTGAGATTAGCATCTATAACTCTGCCAATCTCCATTTATTCCCCTTAATCTCTGTTTGATAAACCGATAAGGGCAAGTAGATTCATAAAAATATTATAGAAATCAAGATACAAGCTAATTGCCGCATCTACGGGACTTGTGTAAAGCCCACGGATAATATTTTGTGTATCATACGCCACATACATACTAAAGAGAATAACCGCCGCACTTGAAATCAACACTTGAAACATAGAGCTTCCAAGAAACAGATTCACAAGCGAGCAAACAAATACAACAATCAAAGTGATAAAAAGCATTTTGCCCATACTTGCCAAGTCTTTGCGTGTCCTAATACCAAAGATACTCATCACGCCAAAGACAATTGTCGTCATTGCAAATGCCATAGCCACAGCTCCAGCTCCTGCCTTTGCCGCTACCATAGCCACAAGCGGAGTAGCCACCAAACCTGTGAGTGTTGTAAAGATAAAGAGCATTGCGATATTAAGTCCGGGCTTTGAGCGAGAAAACATAAGCCCAAAGAGTGCTGCAATCTCAGCCACAAACAGAAGCATACGATTTTCAAAAACAAGCTGAAGATTGTAAAAGCCAATCATCGCACCAATAAAGGCAAAAAACAAACTTGCCCCAAAGAAAATATAAGTCGTTTTGACAAATTTCACAAGAGCAGTATCCTGTGCCGCTGCATATTCCGCAGTTGCATTGACATTGTTTGTATAATTTCTATCATAAAGTCCCATTTTTATCTCCTTTTTTTAAGATAGAGTGGAATGATACCACATTTTGCTAACAAGGCAAAATTCTCCATTATTACAAAATTGCCACAAGCCCATATTTGCTTAAGAATGGGCTTTGAGAAGCAAGATTCTAATCTTTAAAGAGCTTAGAATCTGGATAGACAAACTTTGTAGGACGCTCAACTTGAATACTTTCTTTTGCGTCTGTGGCATACGCACGGATAGTAATATCATAATTCCCCTGCCCTAGATTCTCTCTTGTGCGGATTGTAACTATCTGCTTGACTTTCTTTCCAGCCTTGACATTAAAGGGAGCTTTTGGCGAGATAATCTCTAAGGACTTAGCAATATCTCCGCCCTTGTTATCAAGGATTTCAAAATACATTTGGTGATCAGCAGAATCCGTGTTGTGGAAAAGCATTGTGTAGTGATTATCCACAATGTGATTCTTTTTAATCTCATACAGCTCGGTGGTGCGGTTAATATCAAGGAGCATACTCTCCTTTTTGCTACCTACAAAAAGTAATAGCACAAACACAAGGGCTAAAATCACCATATAGCCGATAGTTTTAAACCTAAACACACGCACTTTGCCATTATTATCTAGCGAGGCAGAGGACTTCCACATCACAAGTGAAGGGCGATTAAGCTTACTCATCACAGATTCACACGCATCGGCACATTCAAGGCAGTTAATACACTCTAGCTGCATACCTTTTCTAATATCAATATGCGTTGGACACACACGCACACACGCATTACAATTGGTGCATTCATTGTTTGGATCTTGCTTTTTAGGTGCGAGTTCAAACTTCATTCCCTTTGTGTCATACACCGCCCCACCGCGTTTATAGTCATACACCGCCGTAATCGTGTCATCATCAAAAAGCACACTTTGAATCCGGCAATACGGACACATATAAATACAAAAATTTTCCTGTATAAAAGCAATATCAAGAATGAAAAATAGCCCAAAGCCTAGCCAAAAACCAAGTAAGATTCTATGACTTAGTGGATCGCTCATATAGGCGAAAAAATCACTCGGAGGTGTAAAAAAGAACATCAAATTCGCTGCTGCCACAAGGCAAAGCACGGAGATAATGAGAAATGCCAACACCGCCTTTATCTTTGCCCCAAAAGTGCTTAAGTCCATTTTTTCTTGCTTATTTGAGATTCTTTTTCGCAAACCTAGAATCTTTGTCTGCAACAAATCCCTATATAAAATGCGGAAAATCGTCTGCGGACACGCCCAGCCACACCATATACGCCCCGCAAGTGTCGTCATAAAAAAGATTCCCACAAACATAAGAATAAGCAAAAACGGCATTAAATACAGCTCCTGCATATCAAACACAACGCCCATCAAATGAAGCTGTTTGTGATCAAATGAGAGTAAAAAAAGCTGATTACCATTGATTTGTATAAAAGGAAACACCAAAAGTGCCAAAGTTGCTATCGCATAGACAATGTAACGCTTTTTGCGGTAAGAGTGAGTGTTGTTTTGCATACTATCCTCCTTATGAAACACACCTTATTTGTTGAAGTTTGCATTGTATAACTTTTTTGACTTAAATTAAATTAAAAGCAACATTTTTTTGTAAATTCTCTTAAGAAATTGAAGAAACAAGCTTTTACATTAAAATCTTTAGACTTAATAATATTGTTTAGTTAGCCAACTCCACACTTCCCCATATATGATCAACAAGAAACCAATTCTTTAGGGCTAAAAATTGTTTTGGTAAAAATCGCGATGAATCATTTAAATATTCCTTTGGCATAATGACTATTTTATCTGGATTCTCTATAAGATATGCCGCCCACCAGCTAAATGTTGAATTAGCAATAATAGCGTGCTGACAAGATCGCATAAGCTCCATTTCTTCAACAGCATTTCCCTCTGTATTGCCCTCTATGAAATCTATCGTGCAGCCACTAAAATCCACATACCGCATTAAATATTCTTTACACCAACACATATCATTACTGAAAACAAAAATGTGTGGGTTTGTGATTTTTGATTTGAGAATCTCTAAGGCTTTTTGATAGTATGTTACACCAAGCACAACATAAAGCCCTTCGCTTTGCAGGTAATCCCCTCTTCTTATATGTAAAAATACACTTTTATCCGTGTTTTGGATTTGTTTTTTAAGCATAGCATTGTCGTAGCGAAGTGGAATTTTTAATCTAAAATCATCTTTAAGCAGAGCATACACATCATTACTATACACAAAGGACATATTTATACCATACGGAAAAGCGTAGGGTTTAAACGAACTCTCTCTATAATGCTTCATTATGCGATCATTAACTACCCCCTCCTCACCCCAAACAATATGTGCATAAAACTCATAAAAAGGTCTATAACTCGCCCTCCTCCTAATTAGCCTAATTGCCTTGTAGCGTAGTCTATTGTAAATGAATTTAAAAGGAAACAACACATCGTGTCTAGTGAGGTATTTTGCAATTTGAGTAGAATCTTGGCATAAAGGAATACTGAGATTAAAATGCTCAATCTCTAAAAGGCGAATATTTTCACCCCCCCCCCCAGCAACGGAATCATACTCTATTGCACCAAGCAAAACATCATATCCCTTTTGTTGCATAGCCTTAGCAAAAGCATAGTGAAACATTTGATTTCCTAAACCGCCTTCAACCATCACAAGCATTCAAGCCTCCTTAGTTTTTTTGTTGTCATTGATCCGCTGAATCAGGGCAAAAGTATAACTTGCATTATAAAACAATCTGCTATTTTATGCTAGAATCCACGCCATTATTCACAATCACAAGGACACACAATGCTACAAACAATCAATCTTTCAATGCGTTATGCGACAAAAAAGCTCTTTGAAAATGTCAATATCAAGCTAGATTCTGGCAAACGTTATGGGCTTATCGGGGCAAATGGTGCGGGGAAATCCACATTTTTAAAAATCCTAAGTGGGCAGTATGAGGCAAGCAGCGGCGAAGTGGTGATAGAAAAGGGCTTAAAAATGGGCGTTTTGGGGCAGGATCAATACGCTTTTGAAGATCTTAGTCTAAAAGATGCGGTGCTACTAGGCAATAAGCGATTATATGAAGCCATAAAACGCAAGGAATATCTCTATGAAAATGGCGATTTAAGCGATGACACAATCAATGCCGAGCTAGGTGAGCTAGAGATGATTTGTGCTGAAGAAGATCCAATGTATGAATGCGAAGTGGTGATTGAAAAGATTTTAGAAGATCTAGGCTTTGAATCTAGCACACATAATGAATTGATGAAAACCCTAACCGGTGGCGATAAGTTTAAGATTCTACTCGCACAAGTGCTATTCCCCAAGCCTGATATTTTGCTCCTAGATGAGCCTACAAACAACCTTGACTTACACTCTATATCGTGGCTTGAAGAGAATCTCAAACGCCACGAAGGAACGCTTGTCGTCATCAGCCACGATAGACATTTTTTAAACAGCGTTTGCACGCATATTTTGGATATGGATTTTGGCTCTGTGCGGGAGTTTAGCGGGAATTATGATGATTGGTATATCGCCTCTACTTTGATAGCTAAACAGCAGGAAATGGAGCGAAACAAAAAGCTTAAAGAAAAAGAGGAGCTAGAATCCTTTATCGCGCGTTTTTCTGCTAATGCGAGCAAAGCCCGCCAAGCCACAAGCCGCCAAAAGCAGCTAGAAAAGCTAAATATTGAATCCTTAGCGGTTAGCTCTAGGCGAGATCCTAGCATAGTCTTTAAACCCAATCGCACCATTGGCAACGAAGCCCTAGAATGTGAAAATATCTCAAAAAGCTATGAGGATCTCTGCGTGCTAAACAATGTGAGTTTGAAAATCTTGCCCGGGGATAAAATCGCTATCATCGGTGCAAATGGCGTGGGCAAAAGCACTTTGTGTAAGATTCTAGTTGAAGAGCTAAAAGCGGATTCTGGCGTTGTCAAGTGGGGGGCGACTACGCAAAGAGGCTACTTCCCACAAAATGTGAGCGAAGAGATAAGTGGGGAAGAGAGCTTGTATGAGTGGCTAAGGGGCTTTGATAAGAAAAAAGAGAGTGGCGAGATACGCAACGCACTAGGGCGAATGCTCTTTAGCGGAGAGGAACAAGAAAAGTCCATAAACGCCCTAAGCGGTGGGGAAAAGCACAGAATGGTGCTAAGCAAACTTATGCTAGAAGGGGGGAATTTCTTAGTCCTTGATGAGCCTACAAACCACCTTGATTTAGAATCCATTATCGCGCTTGGCGAGGCGTTGTATAAATTTAGCGGAAATGTGATTTGTGTAAGCCACGATAGGGAGCTGATTGATGCTTATGCCAATAGAATCATTGAGCTAAAAGCGGATTCTAGCGGCGGTGGAGCAGAAATCATAGACTTCCGCGGGAGTTATGAGGAGTATTTAGAATCTAAAGGGGAATGATAATGAGTGGATACAAAAGCACAATGAAAGGGCTTTATGACAGGATTTTAGGAATATACAATCGCAATAAATACGAAAACTACCGAGAGCAAGAAAAGGTGATTGAAAATATTTTTAGTGAAAATGGAGTTTTTGCTAAATTGGGGCGAGAAAACTTACAGCAAATTGTGCTACTAAAGGTTTCTGTGTTAGATAGCTTTTATAGCACAAATCTTGCGAAATTTGGAATCTATGAAGTCGCAAAACACATTACCGAGCTAGAGCAAAAAGATCAAATCCACCAAAAAATACGCAACGCCAACCCACAAAATTACAATGAATTAAAGGATATTGTTAAACAAATTGCAGAATGTAAAAGAAAAGATGATAAGAAAAAAGTCTTTTACTCCTTTGCGACAAAATATTGCTTCCACCACAATCAAAACGCCTTTAGAATCTATGATAGCTTTGTGCGTGAAGTGTTGGTATTTTTTAACAATGGCAAAAGTGATACAAGCAATAAGTTTGCGGATATACCTAGTGAGCTAGTAGGCACAAATTTTTATGGAAAAAAGCTCACAAACAAAGAGCTTAAGGACTATGATACATACGATACATTTCTCCAAGCTATTGATGAGTTTGCCAAACACTATGGACTTGAAAATAAAGACGCACAAGATCGCAGAAAATTAGATCATTTTTTGTGGATTCTAGGGAAAGAAAAGAGCGAAGCGGAGCAATAATTGATTAGAAAAATAGCTTTTATAAAAGTGGATTCTACCCTTAAAGCCTTTTGAGCTTTAGGGCTAGTAGATCAAGGTAGGCAGATTCCTAGAATCTACTTTTTGTTGTGCTGATTTGGGTTAAGCTGCTTACCCCTGTTGCCTTGATTTTGGTCGTATTGGCGATTTGTGCCACTTGTGCCTTTGTTGGGATTTTGCATATTAGCACTATTGTCCTTTGGTGTAACTTTGCCTTGATTAGAATTAGCCTGTGCCATTTTGACTCCTTTAAAAAAATAAAATAGCATTATGCGAAAAAAAGATTTAGCTTAAATTTAAGACAAAGAACACTTTTACAAAATCCCTTAGTTAGAATCTTGCCACCAAAGATGTTGAGAAAACTCCTTAGATTCTATGCAAAACTCAAGTGTTTGTAGCTCTCACACCACCACACCGCAGAGTAACATAATATAGTGTATCAATGCTGGGGCATAAGTCAAGAAGAGTTAGCCGTTCAATATTTTCCTAAACTCCTTAGCAATATAATAACTCATCAAAGGTGGCACGGCGTTGCCAATTTGTGCGTAAGCTGCTCCATTGCTTCCATAGAAAATAAAATCATCTTCAAAACTCTGAATCCTAGCACACTCCCTTACACTTAGTCGCCTATGTAAATTAGGGTGAGGGTGGATAACTGCCCCACCACCTCTACTGCCCCTGCCTGTAATAGTTGGGGCTGGCTTATCCCACGCTAAGATTCTATTACCTACATAGCCATTAATATTTATTTTATGTTTGCTTCCTGTGTGATTAGCAATATTCTCATCATACTCTAAAGGTAAATCAAAAATCGCCTCTCTTAGTGTCTTTGGCTTTTTATGAAGTGGCTTTGGAAAATCTATCTCTTGCTTTATATCAACTCTTCGCCCGATGATAATAACTCTTTTGCGATTTTGAGCTACACCATAATCACTTGCATTTAAGATAGTATGCTTTACAACATAGCCGCATCTCTCAAAAGTAGGCAGTATTTCATTATAAAAATGCTCTTTAAAAGCCTTTCCGCTTTGAATCCCTGCGACATTTTCTACTAAAAAATATTTTGGCTTTTTATCCCTTAGCACCCTTGCGTATTCCAAATAAAGCTTATTGTAATGTGAGTTTAGATTGCGATTTTTACCATTTGCGATAGTAAAGCCAAGACAAGGAAAACCACCGATTAAAATATCAGCATTTGGAATCTCTTCTACCTCAAGCGTATAAATATCTTTACATACAATGTGATTGCCTATATTTTTTTGATAGCTCTCACAGGCTTCTTTATCAATATCATTAGCAAACACAATCTCAAAACCAGCCTTAATAAAACCTAAATCAAGCCCACCACAACCAGAAAAAAGACTAATCACTTTGATTTTACTCACTATATGCCTTTGTATTGTGCTTCAAAGCTTGAAAATAAAGATTCTAGCCCCTGCAAAGCCTTATTTCTAGAATCTCTATCGCCATTAAAATATTTCACATAGCTTTCGTGTAATAGATAATCAAACTCGCTAACTAGCTCCATCACGCTTGAGCTAAGATAGGAAAAATCAAGGCTTAAAGACATAGAGCATTGTTGCAATAAAATATCTCTATCAATGCGTAATGAATTGCCCTCATAGCGATTGACAATGCTTAAAAACTTGTTTTTATTCTCACTTAAATTATAAAACAATCTCACAAGTTCCTTACCACTTAGAAAATAAAGCTGCATTTTTGTGTCATCTTTAATAGCTAAAAGCAAATCATCGGCATAAATAAACTCCGCCATTTTATTAAACTTCTCTCTAAAACTTTCATAACTTGAAAGCGTTTCAATAAGTGTAAGCAACTTTAAAAATTGCGGTTTGCTTCCCACGCCAGCACCATCACTTGAAGTTCGCTCACTTAGATAATTATCTACTTTTAAGGAATCAAAAAGCACCTTTTTCTCAAAGCTACCCATATTGATTTCTTTATTTGTTGCAATCAATGTTTTTACAGAAAAAGAGTAGCCATTTGCAAAAATCACATCAGCCTTTTCTCTGCGATTTGAAGCGATTTTATCTTTAACATTGATAAAATAATCACTCACTTCATAGCTTAGATTCTTTCTTTGTTTTGTATCTGCAACCTGTGCGTTAAATAAAATAGCCAATAAATCCTCAAATATCCTAGCACTAGTTTTGCGTTTTGCGACTTCATTTGAGCTTATAAAATGATAGAGATAACTATAGATATAAAGTGTATTAAATGTATGCTTATTTTCTTGTAAATACTCAAAAAAGTTATAAATATCTATAATGGATTCTATCTCTTTTAAAACACCACATTGACGCAAATAATTGCTTATAATCTCAATAGTTTTTAACTCTTTTAACATTAAATTCTCCCAAATTTTGTAGCCAAGATAATTGCCGTATTGTAACAAGCTACTTTAAATAGAATACATCAGCCCAAAGTCCCTAGAAACGCTTGAAAAAACGCTCCTTAGTCAAAAAGAAAAGACAATCCAACTCAATGAAATCCTACAAAATCTCTAAAAACACCCCGCATATTTTTCACACGCTAGAATCCACACTAAGATTCTAAAAACTTCACAAGATTCTACAAAACACAAGGGCTAATTTTGGCTTTATTCTCTGTGCGTTACCACAAAATGCTATACTCCCGCTTATGAATATCCATACCACTCAAGTAAGCCAGGAGCTTATACAAAACATCGCTAATGTCTCTCTTTCACTCTTTAGGAAGAACTTTTTTGGAATCTTTCACGGGGCGATTTCTGCGCGTGTGAGTAAAAACCGCTTTATTATCAACAAACAAAATGCTATTTTTGACAATATCAACGCAGATTCTATGATTATGCTCTATCAAAAGCAGGACTATCGCTGGAATGAGGCAAGTCTGCACGCCCCCATTCACGCAGCAATTTATGAGAGCTTTTCTGAAGCAAAGTTTATCGCCTATGCTATGCCGCCTTATCTTGTGTCTTATACGCTTAAATACGACAAGCTAGAGCCAAAGGATTATTTTGGATATAAATTTTTAGCCCCGAGTGTTGAGATTTTTGACCCTAAGGATTATGAGAGCTGGGCGGAACGCGCTGATACGGATATTCCACGATATTTTAAGGAGCATTCCCATAGCTTTATGCTGATTAAAGGCTATGGCGTGTATGTGTATGCTAGGGATTTACACACATTAGCCAAGATTATTGCCTTAATTGAAAATTCGTGTAAGATTCTGCATTACAACGCCGATTTGGGCGAGATTTTTGAAACGAGTGCGAAATATGATGTCTAAGGAATACAATGAGTGATTTTTCTACCCGTGCTTTAGAGATGTTTTATAAACTCTGTGAGATTCCACATTGTAGCTATCACACGCAGGATATGTACGCTTTTCTTTGCTCTACATTAAAATCTCAAGGCTACACATTAGCTGTGGATTCTGCTTTTAATATTTACGCTAAAAAGGGCAAACCTAGAATCTGTTTGCAAGGGCATTATGATATGGTGTGCGTTGGGGATTCTGCCAAGCACATAGGCGTTACACCCATACAAAAAGATGGTTTTTTATACGCTAAAGATTCTAGTCTAGGGGCGGATAATGGCATAGCTTTGGCGTGTATGTTAGCCCTGCGAGAATCTAATATTGAGCTACTTTTCACAAACGATGAAGAAGTAGGAATGATAGGGGCAAATAATCTTAGCCTAAAAATAGAATCTCCTTTGCTTTTAAACCTTGATAGCGAGGATATACACGAGATTGTGCTAGGCTGTGCTGGGGGCGTGGATATAGAATGTGCTATTGATTTAAAAAATAACTTAAAGCCCTTAGATTCTCTTTTGCCCTCCCACCCTTATATCTATAAAATCACAAGCAAAGGCTTTTTGGGTGGGCATTCGGGGATTGAGATTCATAAAAATAAAGAGAATGCTTTAAGTGAGTTTGGATTCTTTTTATCAACGATTGAAGCCTATATCATCACACTTAATGGTGGGGAGAAACGCAACTCCATACCCGTGGGGCTAGAGGCGATTATTATATGTGATAAAAAGATAGATTCTATCTTTTATACGCCAAATGGAGCGTCTTTTGACATTAAACCTTTGGAATCTTTAGAATCTAGCGATTATACAAACGCTTATCATAAAAATGCGATTGCCCCTTTGCTGTGTGGGATTCATAGCGGTGTGTATGCGGGGGATAAGCAGGGGGTGCTTTCATCTTTAAATCTTTCGCTTATCACGCAAAAGCAGGAGAGATTAGAGCTTATCCTAATGGCTAGAGCAAACACGCAGGACTTACTCAAACGCACTTGTGAGCGTTTGGAAATAATGCTACCCTACCTTAATCCACATTGCTCTATGAAAACAAGCGGATATTACGCCCCTTGGGAGAAAAGCATAGAGCCAACACATAAGGCTTTAACGCTTTTAAACACGCTGTATGCCAATCATAATATCACGCCCAATCTTACACAAATCCACGCTGGGCTGGAATGTGGGATTCTAAAAAGGCAGATTCTAGCTCACTCAAATGTGAAAAAAATTGAGATTCTATCCATTGGTCCAACTATTCACGCTCCACATAGCTGTAATGAAAGGCTTGATTTAAAAGATTTTGAGATTTTTTGCGATATTTTACAAGATTTTGTAACACTCTATAAGGAATAGTTATGCGACAAATCAAAGCGGGAATCATCGGCATTAGCGGCTATACGGGCTTGGAACTTGCTAAAATTTTGCTCCATCACCCTGTATTTAAACTTAGCTACATAGCCAACACGCAAGGGGATAGCACATTAGAAAAAGTCCATACTATGCTAGATTCACTCCCCTTAGGCAATCTCCCTATCCATAAAGCAAATGCACAAGAGGCTCTAATGTGTGATGTGTTATTTCTCGCCCTGCCCCATAAAAGTGCTATGGCGATGACACGGGAGATTTTGACATTAAGCAAGGCTAAAAATAAGCCTATTAAAATCATAGACTTATCGGCTGATTATCGCTTGAGTGCGGAAAACTATGAGGCAAACTACTGCACCCATACTGATAAAGAAAATCTCGCGAACGCCATTTATGGGCTAGTAGAATACAACCGTCAAAGCATACAAAACGCCACGCTTGTGGCAAATCCGGGCTGTTATCCCACTGCTACGCTTTTAGGGCTACTGCCTTTTGTAGATTGCTTACAAGATTCAAATCCTGTATTTATTGACGCTAAAAGTGGCGTGAGTGGGGCGGGAAAGACTTTGAGTGAAAATACACATTTTTCACATATTAATGAAAATCTTTTTGCCTATTCCCCCCTTGCCCATCGCCATCAAATAGAAATTGCTGAAAAGTGCGTTACACTTGGGAAAAAAGAGCTAGATATTCACTTTGTGCCACATTTAAGCCCTATCACTCGCGGTATGCTAGTGAGTATTTTTGCGACTTTAAAAACCCCTTTAAGCACAAAAGAGGCAAGGGGGATTTTAGATTCTATATATGGGAGCGAATCCTTTGTGCGTGTGAGAGAAACGCCTGTGAAAATGAGTAGTGTTATAGGGAGTAATTTTTGCGATATTTTTGTGGCGTGTAAAAATAATGGAATCTTTATTAACACCGCTATTGATAATCTCTTGCGAGGGGCTAGCTCACAAGCGATAGTAAATGCTAACATTATGTGCGGATTAGATGAGGCTTTAGGAATCCCACAAATCCCCTATGGGCTGTTTTAATAAGCGATGAAAAAAACTCAGTCGCTTTGGGAGAATGCCCCGCAAATATATAAAGATGCGATTTTTATCGCAGATTCACATTTTATGCCCCTGCATTTGCAACCTTTGCCAGAGCAGGGTGAAATTGTCTCAAAAGCCTTGCTTGATTATTTTAAGAGACTTTTAGAAAATCCCGCTCAAATGCCAAGCCAAATTTTCCTTATGGGCGATATTGCACATTTGCTTTTAGGTGGGGTAAAATCTAGTGTTGATACGCATAAAGAGCTTTTAGATTCTATTTGCAATGTTTCACAAGTTAGCCAAGTATGGTGGTTTGAGGGTAATCACGACTTTGGACTAAATGCTTTACAAAAAAGGGCAGAGTTTTCAAAGATTCGCTTTATCCCTCGCTCAAAACAACCCCTTGCCTTTAGCTACATTGATGAAAGCATAGATAAAAACACGCCACATTTAAAATCTAAGCCAAAATCTCAAAATGTCTTACTCGCCCACGGGGATTTGTTTTTAAACACAAAATATGAATATTACATTAGATGTATGCAGACAAAAGTAATGCGTTGGATTTTAGCTTTTCTAGATTCTGTAACTTTTGGTAACCTCTACACTTTTATTGCAAAAAAGGTAAATCACAAGGCGATTAGACAAGGTAGGGTGGAGATTGAAAGCTTTGCTAAAAGGCGGATTTGTGCCTACAATGCCTATTTGCAAAATACAATCAAAAATGGACAATCTCTTAAAGATGAGCAAATGGATATGATTATAGAAGGGCATTTTCACATCGGCAAAGCATATAAAGGGGAAAGTTTGTATATTTCCTTGCCTTCATTTTATCTTACTAGAAGTATTTTTAGTATAGAATCCGCAACTTCTAATGAAGCAAAATCCACTATACAATCCACAAAGGAGAGCGATTGAAGACAGATAAAGTCGATATTATGCGAATTGCAAACAACGAAATGGAGCTTGTAGATTTTAGACTCTTTGAAGATAAGAATGGGGAGACTTATGAAGGGGTGTATGGCATTAATGTTACCAAAGTAAGCGGAATTGTCGCTTACCCTGAAGAAATCTTTGAAACTCCGGGTAGCCCTGATTATATGCTTGGTATGTTTGATTTGCGTGGAGATATTCTGCCCCTTATTGATTTGACAAAATGGATGAATATCAAGCCAAAAGAAGATGCAGTGCGTGATAAGAAGGTTATTGTTACGGAATTTAACAATAAGCAGCTTGGCTTTGTGGTGCATGCTACAAGGCGACTAAGGCGTGTGAGCTGGGCGGATATAGAATCTGCTATGTTTAGCCTTAGCAATGATGATCAGCGTGGGAAAATTACTGGAACTACGCGTATTGAAGATGGGCAGACATTACTGATTTTGGACTTAGAGGGGATCATTGATGATCTTGATTTCCAAATGCCAAATAGTGGTGATAGAGTGGATATTGAGCAATTTAAGCCTAAGGATAAATTTGAAGGTAGTGTGCTTATTCTTGATGATAGCTCTATTGCACGCAAACTTCTTTGCAATACGCTCAGTGAGATTGGCTTTGATGTGGTTGATGCTATTGATGGAGAGGCGGGCTTAGAGCGTTTAGAGCAGCTCTATGAGCGTTGGGGGGAAGATATAGCAAAACATCTTAAGCTTATTATTTCAGATGTTGAAATGCCTAAAATGGACGGCTTTCACTTTGCCGCACAGGTTAAAAATGATGCAAGATTCAATAAGATTCCACTCATTTTTAACTCATCAATCAGCGATAAGTTTAGTGCAAGTAAAGGAAAGGAGATAGGGGCGGAAGCTTATCTTGTCAAATTTGATGCAAAACTATTTTATGATGAAATCACTAGAATTTTATCAAAATAAATAGTAGAATACTTTTTTAAAATTTCGTGCGAGAGGATTCACAATGGACGATATGCAAGAGATAATGGAAGACTTCTTAGTAGAAGCTTTTGAGATGATAGAGCAGCTAGACCAAGATTTGGTGGAGCTTGAGAACAACCCCGAAGACCTTGATTTATTAAATAGAATATTTAGAGTAGCCCATACAATCAAAGGCTCAAGCTCATTTTTGAACTTTGACATTCTCACGCGTCTTACACACAATATGGAAGATGTGCTTAACAAAGCAAGGCGTGGTGAGTTAAAGATTACCCCTGATGTTATGGATGTCGTATTGCATTCCATAGACTTGATGAAAGCGCTTCTTGTTGCTATACGCAATAGTGGGACTGATGCCAATAGTGGCATTGAGATTGATGATACTGTCTCTCGCTTACAAGCCATCTCAAGTGGTGGAACAGGTGGAGAGAGCACAGAATCTCCAGCTCCACAAGCTGCACCTGCACAATCTGCAGCCCCAAGCACTCCGGCTGATAGCAACAATCCTCTTGCTGATGAACCAGAGCTTGACTACTCAAATATGAGTGCAGAAGAAGTTGAAGCCGAGATTGAAAGACTACTTAAAAAGCGTCAAGAAGCTGACAAGCAAGCTCGTGCAGCACAAAAAGCAGGTGGTGTTGCTCCAAGTGTGCAAGCTCCAAAAGCCCCAGATTCAGCTCCAGTAGCTCAAGCTACGCCAAAACCTGCCCCCAAACCTACTCCAAAGAAAGCAGGGGGCGATGAAAAAGCTCCAGCAGCGAGTGTAGAGCAAACAGTGCGTGTTGATGTAAAAAGACTAGATCATCTTATGAATCTCATTGGGGAACTTGTGCTTGGTAAAAACCGCTTAATCAAAATCTATGGCGATGTTGAGGAACGCTATGATGGGGAAAAATTTTTAGAAGAACTTAATCAAGTCGTGGCTTCTATCTCTTCAGTTACTACAGATGTGCAACTTGCAGTTATGAAAACGCGTATGCAACCTGTTGGCAAGGTGTTTAATAAATTCCCTCGTATGGTGCGTGATCTCTCTCGTGAGCTTGGCAAAAATATTGATCTTATCATCACCGGTGAAGAAACAGAGCTTGATAAATCAATCGTTGAAGAAATCGGCGATCCGCTTATCCACATTATCCGCAACTCTTGCGACCACGGGATTGAAAAACCAGAAGACCGCCTAGCCCTAGGTAAGCCAGAAACTGGAACAGTAACGCTCAAAGCCTATAATGAGGGCAATCACATCGTTATTGAAATTGCCGATGATGGCAAGGGTCTAGATACACAAATGCTCAAACAAAAAGGTATCGAAAAAGGAGTTATTAGCGAGAGAGAAGCGGATACAATGAGTGATAAAGAAGCCTTTGGCATCATCTTTAAGCCCGGATTTTCAACCGCTGCCACTATCAGCAATGTCTCTGGGCGTGGCGTGGGAATGGATGTTGTCAAAACAAATATAGAGAAGCTTAATGGTATCATTGATATAGAATCTGAAAAAGGTGTAGGCACAACACAAAAGCTTAAAATCCCGCTCACTCTTGCGATTATCCAAGCTTTACTTGTTGCGGTGCAAGAAGAGTATTATGCTATTCCGCTTTCTTCTGTTATTGAAACGGTGCGTGTAAGCCAAGATGAAATTTATACCGTTGATGGCAAAAGTGTATTAAGACTCCGTGATGAAGTGCTTTCAATCGTGCGATTAGCCGATATTTTCAAAGTAGATTCAGTTTTGGAAAATACAAATGAAGTGTATGTTGTCGTCATTGGTTTGGCGGAGCAAAAAATGGGTGTGATTGTAGATTATCTCGTTGGGCAAGAGGAAGTTGTTATCAAATCGCTTGGCTATTATCTTAAAGGCACAGAAGGTATTGCAGGGGCAACTGTGCGAGGTGATGGTAAGATAACAATGATTGTTGATGTAGCGGCGATGATGGAAATGGCAAAAGAAGTGAAAGTCAATATCACAAAACTTGCCGAAGAAAATGCTGTGGCAAAAATCAAAAATTCACCAAGTGATTATGTTGTCCTTGCTATTGATGATAGCAATACTGATAGGGCGATTATGAAAAAGTGCCTTAAAACACTTGGTGTTACGGTGCTTGAAGCGGCAAATGGCGTGGAAGGGCTTGATATTGTTAAGAATGGAGATAAGCAGCTTGATGCCGTGCTTGTGGATATTGAAATGCCAAAAATGGACGGCTACACTTTTGCATCTGAAGTGCGAAAATATAATAAATTTAAGAATCTGCCCCTTATTGCCGTTACAAGTAGAAACAGCAAGACGGATAGAATGCGTGGTGTAGAATCTGGTATGACAGAATATATCACCAAGCCATACACGCCAGAATACCTAGTTAATGTTGTGAAACGCAATATAAATCTCACAATTGAGGGAGAGTAAGAATGAGTGAAAATAAATTAAAAGAAGTCCTTGAGAAACAACAAAATAAAGGTGTGGGTGAGGCAGCTGCAGTGGAAGAAACACTCCATATTATAGGCTTTATGATTGGTAATGAAGAATTTGCGGTGCCTATTCTTAATGTGAAAGAGATTATTAAGCCCATTGAATATACACGCGTCCCTGCTGTGCCTGATTATGTGCTTGGGGTGTTTAACCTTCGCGGGACGGTGCTACCGCTTATCAATATGCGTCTTAAGTTTGGACTTCCAGCCATCAAGCAAGATGGTGATACGAGATTTTTAGTGATTAGTCAAAAAGATGAGATGATAGGCTTTATGATTGATAAACTCACAGGGGCTGTGCGAATACCAGAATCTGATATTGATCCAATCCCCGAATCTTTTAATGAAAATCAAAATCTTTTACAAGGTATTGGCAAGAGAGAAGATCGCTTGATTACAATCTTACGCGTGGAAAATCTCCTCAAACGCACTTTTTAGATTATAAGGTTATAAAAGGATATGTATGAAAATTTATGACTACAAGGGTGGTTTCGTCCGCTCAAGAATCTTGGGTTTGCCCATTATCAAAAAAGACTATGTTCTAACTCTTCTCGTTGCGGGACTACCCATCGCACAAAGAAAGACATATCTTACACAAATAACGGGGGGGGGGGATAATATATGATTTTGCCTATCGTATTTTTGGCTTCCCCTTATTTAAAACCTCACAATATAAAAAGATAAATCGTAATATTCCCTCTCTCAATCACAATTATCTCCTTAGTCAAACATTTTTCGCACTCTCAGATTCTGAAATTTTTGAAAAGGCACAAAAACTTTGTGAAAATATGGATTTGCAAAGTAAAAATATTGTGTATCAAATTATTTCCCGCACAAAAGCAGCCACCCTTTCACCCACACAGAAAGTTTTTCACCTAACCCAGCACGAAAAAACAGCCCTACAACATATTGAAAATGATTTTTTTGCCAATATATGTGAGCTTACGCCTGAAGTTTTTTATTATCAAGGCTATTTCTTACCAACTAAGCATTTTGAAATATCTGTCTTTTACTACAAACACGGATTAGATTCATTCTCGTCGCAAACTTTAGCAAAAATTAAGAATCTTGATGTGATTGATGTAGGCGGATTTATCGGCGATAGCGCACTTATTTTTCAATCTTTCACAAACAAAAACATTTATAGCTTTGAAGCTACAAGCCATAATTACAACCTTATGCTACAAACGCTCAAGCTCAATAATACAAATCACATAGTGCCGGTGAAAAAGGGCTTAGGGAGTGAAAAAACAACAATGACTATAAGTATTCTAGACTCTGCCTCAAGCCTTATCCGCGATAACACCCCCTATGGAAGCACACAAAGTGAAGAAATAGAGCTTATTACCCTTGATAGCTATGTCAAGGAGCATAATCTTAAAATCGGTCTTATCAAGGTTGATATTGAAGGCTTTGAAATGGAATTTCTTAAAGGGGCAAAAGAAACCATTTGCTCTCAAAAACCAGCTATGATTCTTAGTATTTACCATCAAGCAAGTGATTTTTTTGATATTAAACCAATGCTAGAATCGTGGAATCTAGGTTATACATTCCGCATTTATAAACCTATTGACTACAACATTTCCCTTGAAACAACGCTAATGTGTGAGGTTTTAGACTAAGTCTGCTCCACAGATTCCAAACACTCATCAACGCGGTATTTTGGGCGAGACTTTATCTCCTGATACATCTTGCCAATATATTCCCCAATAATGCCTAATCCCAAAAGCTGCATACCACTTAAGAAGCATAATATTGTAGCTAGCGAAGTCCAGCCCGGCAGTGCAGAATCTGTAAAGATTTTTACCCACAGCACATACATACCAAAAGCAACTGAAAGTCCAAAAAGCCCAATGCCCATAGCACTCACAAACCGCAAAGGTGCTATTGAAAAACTTGTAATGCCATTCCACGCAAAAGAGAGCATTTTCTTAAGACTATATTTAGAATCTCCAGCATATCGGGGCTTCACATCAAAATACACAATTTCAGGCTTCTGCCCCATATCCAGCACAATAGCGCGCAAAAATAAATGTGTCTCCTTATAAGCAGATAAATTTTTTAATGCCTTATGACTAAGCAAACGATAATCAGCGTGATTTTTGATGATTTTCACGCCAAAAATATTCATCATTTTATAAAAGAAAATCGCACTATACTTTTTAAATATAGAATCTGTTTTTCTATCATACCGCACCCCTAGAACTATATCTGCCCCATTTTGAAACTTCACCACAAATTCATCTAGCTTTTCTTCATCTTGCTGCAAATCACAATCAATGCTTACTGCACAATCGCATTTATTGCATACAAAATGTAATCCCGCCAAAAGTGCATTTTGATGCCCAAAATTTCTTGATAGTTTTAAAGCATACAAATGTGGTTGCTTATCTTTTTTGCTATGAAGCAACGGGGGGGGGGGCAGAAGTTAAAATGAAAGTGGAAGTGGATTTGCTAGATTCAGTAGTTTTAGTAAAATCAACACCTTTAACAGATTCCATAAGCTTAGCAAAATCCGCAACATTGCTAGAATCCATAGCATAGCGTTTGTTAAAGCTTTGTGTGAGAATGTGCCAAGTGCCATCGATGCTACCATCATCTACAAACACCATTCCGCTTTTTTCAGTAATTTTGCCCCTTTCTATCATACTTGAAAGCTTCTTGCTTAGCGTTTCTATACTTTTTTCTAGCACCTGCTCTTCATTAAAGGCAGGTATCACAAGTAACAAAGTCGGTTTCTCCCTATTCATTTTTATCCTTTTTTTGTAGCCTTTATCAACCTTTTTTGCACCTAGCACAATCCATTCCCATACGCCCTTAAGTCATTA
Organism: Helicobacter cinaedi PAGU611; assembly: GCF_000284635.1. Lineage (NCBI taxonomy): Bacteria > Pseudomonadati > Campylobacterota > Epsilonproteobacteria > Campylobacterales > Helicobacteraceae > Helicobacter > Helicobacter cinaedi. Next base: position 1,788,297 of record NC_017761.1, read on the forward strand.
TGCTTAGGTGTGGATAGGTATAAAGATACATTATATTCCCTAGCCAAGCCCTGCATATCCTGCCACAAGGATTCAAAGCCTTCTTTTACCCCACCTTGTTCCAACGCCCTTAAATATGAGCGTGGAATATCAAAGCCAAGATGAGATTTATTAATGCGATACGCACTCTCCGCACTAAAGATTCCAAATACGCCAAGTGAAAGTTGTGCTTGAATCCCAAGTCTTTCTTGCAATACATAAAAATGCTCCACGCACTTTTTAGCCGATTCTATACTAAAAATAGGTTGTGTGATAATTCTATCTACACCCGCTTGTAGCTTTTGTGTTAGTCTTTGCTCTATCTCTTTTTTCCATATCTTAACCCCACTGCCACTCACAAGGCTCACTTCTCCGCCCAAAATCTCCCTTGCCAACGCAATAAGTTTAACTCCATCTAGCTCCCCATTATCCCCGCCAATCAACGCCACAGAGCTAAACCCACCATACTTCACACTCAAAATCTGTGAAAAAATCTGCAGTTTATCTTGCCCTGCCCCGCTGATTGTTGGCACAAATTCCACCACAGAGCTAAACCCAGAATCCACAATCATAGAAAATCTTTCACGCAACGCATACGCCCCAAGCAGTGAGCTTATACTTGCTTTATTAACAGGATTGCTAGGGATAAGCACAAAATCCACTTCCTGTCCTAGATTCTCCCTAGCACCTTGTATCATAGCCTTTAAGCATTCTATGTCTTCATATATCTCTTGTGGTAAAAACTCAATCCCAAACATTTACACCCCATAGATTCTAAAATTATTTAACTCCTAAATGCTATAATCCTAACATTTTTTGAGATAATAAAAGGATATGCCAAATATGAAAAGCACAGATAAACTCATTGTGTTTGATTTTGATTCTACACTAATGAATGGCGAGACCATAGATATTCTAGCCAAAGCCCATAATGTCCATAAGCAAGTGGAGCAAATCACACATAAAGCGATGAATGGGGAGCTTGACTTTTATGAGAGCCTTAAAAATCGTGTTGCCTTGCTTCAAGGACTAAGCCTACAAAAAGCCCTAGATATAGCTCACAATCTCCCCCTTATGCCCGGGGCAAAGCAATGTATCAAAGCCTTTAAAAACGCCAATTACAAAACGGTGTGTTTTAGTGGGGGCTTTCATATCGCCACAGATCATTTTTCTAAGATTCTAGGGCTTGATGCGAGTTTTGCTAATATTTTACACCACAAAGATGGCATTCTTACAGGGCAAGTGGGCGGAGAGATGATGTTTAGCGATTCTAAAGGGCAAATGCTACAACGCTTACAGAATCTGCTCCATATCACGCCTAGTGATACCATTGTGGTGGGCGATGGGGCAAATGATTTAAGTATGTTTAAATACGCTGATACACGCATAGCATTTTGTGCTAAAGAAGTGCTAAAAAAAGAAGCAACACTCATCATTGACGCGCAGGATTTGACACAAATCCCTAAAGCATTGCATATCCCTATATCCCATTAAAAACACACAAAAGGAGAATCTAATGACAATTTCAATTCTATGTGGTGGCAGTGGCACGAGGCTTTTTCCCCTATCTCGTGAGCTTATGCCAAAGCAGTTTGCCGACATTCTCCCATCAAATCAAGGACAATCACATTCACTTTTCCAAGAGACGCTCTTACGCAACGCCTTTCTTATAAAAGAGCATAACGCACAATTCCAAGTCATCACTAATGATAATCACTACTTTATCGCCCAAGAACAAGCCCAAAAATGCGATATTCCCTTGCAGGATTTCATTTTAGAATCTTATGGTAAAAATACCGCCCCAGCCCTTACATTTGCCGCCCTTTGCGTTTTAGAATCTTATGAGCTTGATAAGATTGCTGATGATATTATCCTAGCCCTGCCAAGCGATCATCTCATTAAAAACACGCAAAACTATCAAGATTCTATCAAACAAGCCATTGAACTAGCCAAAAAAGGTTTTCTTGTAACCTTTGGTATCAAGCCAAATTCCCCCCATACAGGCTATGGCTACATTAAATCAAAAGATCATATTGTGGAAAAATTCATTGAAAAGCCAAGTTTAGAAGATGCACAAACTTATCTTAAAGATGGGGGCTACTTGTGGAATAGCGGTATGTTTTGCTTCCGTGCAGAAGTATTTTTAAAAGAGCTAAAAGAGTATAATACAAAGATTTATGAGCTATGCAAACTCACCCTTCAATATTCAAAGCCACAAACACACTCACCATTTTTACGCCTAGATTCTACAATGAGTGAGAAACTGCCAAATATCAGCATTGACTATGCCCTTATGGAGAAAAGTCAAAAGGTAGCCTGTGTGGCGGGGGACTTTGCGTGGAATGATGTGGGGAGCTTTGAATCTTTAAGCCTTGAATATCCTAAAGATAGCACAAATAATGCGAGTAAAAACGCCTTTGTAGGCAAAGATTGCAAAAATAACTTTATCATTGCTGATAAGCAAGTAGTGGGGATTGGGCTAGAAGATTTAATGATTATAGATGAAAATGATTGTCTTTTGGTAGCTAAAAAGGGTTATTCACAACAGATTAAAGACATTGTAGCCTTACTCAAAGAGCAAAATCCCGAACTTACAAAAGTCCATAGGAACGCACATCGCCCGTGGGGAAGCTATACGATTTTACTAGAATCTCAAAATTATAAGATTAAACAAATTATTGTCAATCCCAAAGGTCGCCTAAGTTTGCAAAAGCATCATCATCGCAATGAGCATTGGATAGTGGTGAGTGGCTCGGCGATTGTTACCATTGGCGAAAAGAGTAGCTTTTTAAAAGCTAATGAATCTACCTATATTCCTATGGGTTGTGTCCATAGGCTAGAAAATCCCGGAATATTGCCGCTTGTGCTGATTGAAGTGCAAATGGGCGAGTATCTAGGCGAAGATGACATTGTGCGATTGAGTGATGACTACAAGCGAAATTAATTAAATCCAAAATGAAACACACACTTTTTAGGGCTTTGCTTTATGGCTTACTGCTATGGGGAGTAGCCCTCTACGCAAAGGCTTTTGAGCCTATGCTTTTAAGTGAGTTTGAAAAAAGACAAGCAAATTCTCAATGGCTTGTAAGTGAAAAGCTTGATGGTGTGCGAGGGTTATGGAATGGGCAAAAGATGTATTTCCGCAGTGGCAAGCCAATGAATCTGCCAAGTGAGTTTGTGAAAGATTTTCCGCCTTTTGCCCTTGATGGTGAGCTATATAGCCCAAAACTCCACTTCTCTCAAATTATCTCTATCCTTAAAAATCCGCAAAAGCAAAATGAAATTTTAGAGTTAAAATTTTATGTTTTTGATGTGCCGCATTCCGCTAAAGATTCACTCACGCAAAGGCTTGATGAGCTAAGGACATATCTTAAGTCTAAGCCAAATGTGTATATTGAGATAATCCCCCAAAGGCTTATGCAAGGGCAGGATTCTATTGATAGGGAGCTTCAAGCGGTTGTGGACAATGGTGGAGAGGGACTTGTCTTGCGAACGCCAAATATGCCCTATCAAAAAGGACGAAGCAAATATGATTTTAAGCTCAAAACAAGGCAGGACGCGGAATGTAAGGTCATAGGACACACGCAAGGTAAGGGTAAGTATGATTCTATGCTAGGAGCGATTATTTGTGAATACAATGGCAAAAACTTTAAAATCGGCAGTGGCTTGAGCGATACGCTAAGGCACAATCCTCCGCCCATTGGTTCAATCATTAGCTTTAAGTTTCAAGGGCTTACACACAATGGCACTCCACGCTTCCCAACCTTTTGGCGTATAAAACAAGAAGAATAAGGCGTAAAAGTAGAATCTTAACTTTTTATAAAAGCAACGAAATAAGTTTGCGTTTTGCAAATTTAGCTTTAAGCAAGTTTTTTTTAGGTAAAATCCGCACTTTTTGTATCATCACACTTTTTTAAAGGAAAACAAATGGAACAAACACTTTCAATTATTAAGCCAGATGCCGTGAAAAAGGGGGTTATCGGTAAGATTATAGACAGATTTGAAAGTAATAATCTCCGCATTGCAGCGATTAAAAAACTTCAGCTTACGCAATGTGATGCTCAAAGTTTTTATGCCATTCACAAAGATCGCCCATTTTTTAAAGACTTAGTGGATTTTATGATAAGCGGTCCAGTGGTCGTTATGGTGCTTGAAGGGCAAAATGCAGTGGCTAAAAATCGTGAGCTTATGGGTGCGACAAATCCAAAAGAAGCAGCTGCTGGAACAATTAGAGCGGATTTTGCCGATAGCATTGATGCAAACTCTGTGCACGGCAGCGATAGCCTTGAAAATGCTAAAAATGAAATCGCATTTTTCTTTGGTACTAGAGAAATTTGCTAGATAAAAGATTTGCCAACTAGAGATTCACTCATTGAAAATCGCATTTAGAAAAATCGCCAACACCCCAAAAGATATTGCCCTAGAGATTGATGGCATATCCTTGCAAGGACAACTTGAAAGGATAGATTCTAAGATCGTGTGCCTAAGAGGCAAGATTCTAGGGGATATTGAACTGATATGCGATAATAGCGGGGAGGAATACACTTATCTTCTTAACACACCTTTGGTTTTGTATATTGCAGATGGAATCTGGGATTCACAAAGCCAAAGTAGAAAGCTTGATAGCTTTGAAGTTATAGAGTTTTTTGACGGCTTTATTGATTTACATTATATTTTGGAAAGTGAGATTGAATCTATACGAAGCGATTATCACACCAAAGATTCAAAGGAGTAAAAATGGTAGTCCCAAAAAGACGCGTAAGCAAAACAAGAGCAGCAAAAAGACGCACACATTACAAAGTAGCTCTAGCAAAACCTATTAAAGACAAAGATGGTAGCTGGAAAATGCCTCATCATATCAACACTTTCACAGGCAACTACAAATAATCCATTGACGCAAGGAGCGTAAATGCTAAAGATAGCCATTGATGTTATGGGTGCGGATAATGGGGTAACTCCCATTGTTGAAGGTGTTATACAGGCATTGAAAACGCGGGATTTTCACGCCATTATTGTTGGTGATGAAAAGCAAATTGCCCCACTCATTCCTAGCAGTGTGGCAAATCGCGTTAAAATTGTGCATTGTGCGGATTATATCAAAATGGAAGAATCTGCTTCAAGTGCGAGCAAACGCAGTGAAACTTCAATTTACAAAGCTGTGGAGCTAGTCAAAAATGGTGAAGCAGACGCTGTTGTCTCGCCCGGACATAGTGGGGCTACAATGAGTCTAGCCACACTTAAAATTGGACGCATTAAAGGTGTATCTCGCCCTGCTATTTGCACCACTATGCCAAATACCACAGATAAGCCTAGCATTATCCTCGATGCGGGGGCAAATACAGACTGCAAACCTGAATATCTTGTGGATTTTGCCATTATGGGCTATGAATATGCCAAAAATGTTGTGAATCTTGCAAATCCACGCGTTGGGCTTTTAAGCAATGGTGAAGAGGATAATAAAGGCAATGAACTCACAAAAGCGACTTTCAAACTGCTACAAAAATTCCCTTTTTTCAAGGGTAATGTTGAGGGGCGGGATATTTTCAATGGCAGTGTAGATGTGATTGTGTGTGATGGATTCAGTGGGAATCTCGTCTTAAAAGCAAGTGAAGGCGTGGCAAGTGCTATCTCATCTGTGCTAAAAAAAGAGATAAAATCTTGTATTTGCTCTATGTTTGGAGCATTATTTTTGCGAGGCGTTTTCAAACGATTAAAGAAAAAAATGGATCATAGTGAATATGGTGGTGCGCCACTACTTGGAGTGCAAAAGGTGGTCATCATTAGCCACGGAAGCTCCAATACAAGGGCGATTGAATGTGCGGCATATCAAGCCTTGCACGCCATAGAATCCAATATTTGTGCTAAACTTACAAATGCTTTTGCCAACAAACCAAATACGCAAGATGAAAACTAGCCTATACTAGCCATAAAGGATTGCCTATGAGATACGCTACACTCAAATCTATCGCTTCTTATGTTCCGCCAACTTGTGTTACAAATGCGGATTTTGAAAAGATTCTTGATACGAGCGATGAGTGGATAGTTAAACGCACAGGCATTAAAACACGATATTTTGCCTTGCCCTCACAAAATACAAGCGATTTAGCCTATGAGGCGGGGAAAAAAGCAATGCAAAGGGCAGGTGTAAGGGCGGAAGATATTGATGCGGTTATTGTAGCAACGCTAAGCCCCGATTATCTTACAATGCCTAGCACAGCGTGTATCACTTCTTATAAACTTGGCATTGAGAATAAACCTGCTTTTGATATTAGCTCCGCTTGCAGTGGCTTTATCTACCTGCTTTCCCTTGCAAAGTCTTTTATTGAATCTGGCACACACAGACGCATTCTTATCATTGGTGCGGAAAAGATTAGCTCTGTGCTTGATTTTAGCGACAGAAGCACTTGTGTGCTTTTTGGCGATGGGGCTGGGGCGTGTGTGATAGAAACTACAGAGGATAAAAACGCAGCGATTTTAGATGTCCATACAAGTGCCAATGGCAAACATCAAGACTTTCTTTGCACACCTAGAATACAAAGTGTTTCACAAAGCATTTTTAGCGACAAACTAGAATCTAGTAAGTCTTTCTGCCTACACGATTCTACTTATTTGCAAATGAAAGGCAATGAAACTTTTAAACTCGCGGTTAAAACGCTTGTGAATGATGTCAATGATATTCTTACAAATAACGCCTTGCAACCACAGGACATAGCCTACTTTATCCCTCATCAGGCAAATCTGCGTATTATCAATGCCGTAGGAGAGCAGCTAAGTTTCAATGAAAAGCAGCTTGTCATCAGCGTTCAAAAATATGGCAACACTTCAGCAGCTTCTATACCAATGGCGATGAATGACTTGTATGAAGAAAATAAGCTCAAATATGGCGATCTTATGCTCCTTGATGCCTTTGGTGGTGGGCTAACTTGGGGATCAGCACTCGTGCGTTTTGGCGGAAAATCTTGTAAGGAATCTAAATCATTTTTAGATTCTATTTGAGATTCTATGTCGCTACTCCACACATTATTCTTGTAGGAATCCACAATGAAAGAAGCTTCTTTTTTTATTGACAAAATGAGCTGCCAAGCTTGTTCTAGTGGGATTGAGCGAAGTTTAAAACGCAAGGCATTCTGCCAAGATATTCAAGTCTATCTTTTAAGCAAAAAAGCACATATTATCTATGATGAAAGCCAAACTAGCCTTGAAGAGATTTTTGCTCTTATTCGCAAAATGGGCTATGAGCCACATCTGCAACCTTATGACTGCAACACTGAACCCCCCCAAGATTCTAAAACAAAAGCCTTAAGCCTTACATACCTTAACTCACTTATAGAATCTTTTGATACTCACTTTTTGCCTAAAAAGCTTAAGCTTTATCTAAGCTCTATAATATCCATACTTGTGCTGATACTTTCTTGGGGGGAAATGTTTAATATAGCCAAACTCCCTTCTATGTGGCATTTTGGCATTTTACTTTTTCTTAGTCTTATTGTTATGCACATAGGGCGTGATTTTTATATCCGTGGATTCAAAGCCCTTTTTAGCAAAAATCCAAATATGGAAACACTGATTGCCATAGGCACAACAAGTGCGTTTTTGTATAGTCTGCAAGGGGCTTTTATGCCACACGCCCATTTGTATTTTGATAGCGTATGTGTGATTATCACGCTTGTGCTTGTGGGTAAAAGCATTGAGACAAATTCCAAAAATTCCGCCCTGCAAAGTGCCTCCACACTTTTAAGGCTCAATCAAAAAATCGTGCAAAAAGTCCTTACAGAATCTGCTCCAAGCCTATCCCAAGCACAGATTCAAAGTATCCCCACACAAGAAATCAAACAAAATGATATACTTAAAATCCTACCGGGCGAAATGATTATGGTAGATGGCATTGTGATTGAGGGAAGCTCAAATCTTGATAAAACAGTAATCAATGGTGAATCCTTGCCCATCCTCGTAAAAAAAGATGACAAAGTGCTTTCAGGTAGCATTAATCTTGATAGCGTTTTATATATTGAGACTACAAAAAGTGCCAAGGATTCTACACTTCATAAAATCTTAGAGCTTATACAAAAAGCACAAGAAAGCAAAGCGCCCATTGCTTCACTTGCGGACAAAATTGCTGGAATCTTTGTGCCACTTGTGATTTTTCTAGCGTTGTGTGCGGGGGCATTTTGGTGGGGAATGCGGGATTTTGAATTTGCTTTAAGCATTTTTGTAGCAACGCTTGTTATCTCCTGCCCTTGTGCCTTAGGACTTGCCACGCCAATGGCAATCCTCCACGCCCAAGCTATTTCACACAAAATGGGCGTGTTTTTTAAAGATTCTAAAGCTTTTCAAACTTTAAGTGAAATCACACATATTGTGTTTGATAAAACAGGCACACTCACGCAAGGGCTTGAAATTAAAACAATTCAAAATCTCTCTTCCCACACAGAGCAAGAAGTCTTTAATCTCGCCTATACTTTAGAATCTACAAGCATTCATCTTATTAGCAATGCTTTTAAATCTCATTATTTAGCCTATAATGCGATACTCTATCCTATTACAGATTCACAAAATATCATAGGCAAAGGTGTGAAAGGCACAATACAAGGGCGTGAGTATGTTATCGGTAATATTGATATTTTGCCCCCACATCTATCACTTCCCAACAACACACAAGAAGATAAAATCACACTCTTTCTCGCCACAAATGATGAGATTTTAGCACTATTCTCCCTGCAAGATAGGCTAAAAATGGACGCCAAGCAAACCTTAGAACTTTTTAAACAACACAACATCAGCTCAAGTATCATTAGTGGGGATAATGCGATAAATACGCAAAATGTAGCACATTTGCTCGATATTACAGAATCTTATAGCAAAGCCCTGCCAGAAGATAAAATGCAGCTTTTAAAAGAAAAATCAAAACAGCATAAGATTCTAATGGTGGGCGATGGGGCAAATGACGCCCCTGCCCTTGCCTATGCGAATGCTTCTATGGCATTTGCCTCTTCATTTGATATAGCTTCACAAAGTGCGGATATTATTAACTATAATGAAAACACAATAAGTATTTACAACGCTTATGCCCTTGCTAGAGCAAGTATTGTAAATATAAAACAGAATCTTGTTTTTGCTTTTTGCTATAATATCGCTTTTATTCCTTTGGCAATGGGTGTGCTTGGGGGATTTGATATTTTTTTACACCCTATGTTTTGTGCTTTTGCGATGAGCCTATCAAGCCTTAGCGTAGTAGCAAATGCAGCAAGACTAAAAAACTTTAAATGTATAGAATCTCAAAATAGAATCTAAGGAGCAAAAATGAGATTGGAGCTAAATGTGAGTGGAATGCGTTGTGGTAAATGCGTAGATAAGATTGAAAAATTTGTAGGCGAGATTGAAGGTATTAGCCTTGTTGATGTGAATTTGCAAGATTCTAAGGTTATAGTAGAGTTTGAATCTCCAGCTACACAAGAGCTTATCACGGAGGCTATTCTTGATGCAGGGTTTGAAGTAGAATAGGTAAGGGATTTTAAGCTTTATGCGAACATTTTTTGACTTTTTTAAAAAATATCTTCCCTATATTCAAGGGCATACATTTTCATTTATCATCGCTATTAGTGCTTCACTTGTAGTTGCTGCCTGCACAGCGGGGATTGCCTATCTCATTGAGCCACTTTTAGATACCTTGCAGGGTAAAACGCCACGAGCTACGCCATTTTTTAGCTTTGAAGAATTAGCACAAGATGACAAGATGGCATTAGCTATGATGTTTATGATTATCGGCGTGTATTTTGGTAAATCTGTGGGGACATATATCCAAACATATTTTATGAATCTTATTGGGCAGGACATTGTGCGGCAACTCCGCCGATTATAAAGCCATCAAATCCCACTCCGCTGCATTCTATAGCCACTAAAAGTGCAGATTTTTCGTGCTTCCAAATCCACGCCCCCTTGAATAATGGCAAAGATATTGTTTGAAAGGTGAGATTCGCACCTAGTCGCGTGATATTCTAGCGATTCGCGCGCCCAAGCAATCGTGCGCTTAATCGAATCTGCAATGCGTTTTTGCTCCGCGGGGAGGCGGATTAAATCATCTAAAATCATCATAATGTCGCTATTTAGGTTATATTGAATGTCAAGCACCTTTTTGGGCGTGAAAAAATGAGTGCTTCCATCAATGTGGCTACGAAATTCTATGCCATTCTCGCGTGGTTTCCCGCCCAAGCTAAATGCTTGAAATCCGCCACTATCGGTTAAAAAGCTACCATTAAATCCGCTAAATCCGTGCAGTCCGCCAAGACTTCGCACGACTTCATCATTTGGACGCAAATACAAGTGATAAGTATTTGCCAAAATGATTTTCGCGCCAAGATTTTCTAAATCATTAAAATCTAGTGCTTGACACAGGCTTTAAGTCCCCACAGGCATAAATATAGGCGTTTGCACAATGCTATGAGATAGATTCATTTGCCCTGCACGAGCTTTATTATCGATAGATTTTAGTGTGAAAGTCAAAATTTATACCCAATCTTTATATCGCCTTTTGCACCGTAATTCGTGCCACTATCTAGCATTCCAGCGATTCCATATTGCAAGTATAGCGCGTCTGTTAGCTTGTGTGAGCCTATGAGATTGATTTCTGCGCTAAATCGTGGAGCAGATTCAAGGCTGTAGCCGATAAAATTCTGCGCTCCGCTTAAACTCATAAATACGCGCTCACCGCCACTATATGCCATATCTTTTAGCGTGAGTGCTAGACTATAAAAGCTCTCACTCATCACGGCATTATATTCCACGCCAAGCCCATAGGAAAAATTCACGCTATTATATGTTGCCTGCTTGTATTCATCGATTTCAAACGCACCATTGCGATTGTAGCCTAACGCCAAAACTACCACAGGTTTTAGCGCGTGGCTAATGGTATCATTTTGCGCTAAAATAAAGTTGTATTTATAATAGAGTGCGAAAAGCGTCCCAAATGCGGTATTTTTCGCGCTTTTAGATTCGATAGTTTTGCGATTATCGTTAATGCTAAAACTGATATTGCTTTGAATCTCGTGTCCGCCGTATTTTCCACCCTGCGAATCAAAAATGCTATGCAAATATAGCCCGATATTATAAAACATCGCGCTATCTGTCATATCGCCTGTGTATGCATTTGAGCCACCAAAGCCAAACATTGCACCAAGCAAAATATCGCTACTACCCGCATAAATAAGCCTATCATAGCCGATATTTGTCGCACCAAAGCCCATTTTGCTATCCCCACCGAAATATCCACCGCCCACATTTAGCCACACACTATTTGACAAGTCTAATTCGCGCTCACGCGCATAGCTAGGCATCGCATCGCTTCTAACTGCGCCTTGCATTAGGGATTGAATGCGATACATAGTGTCATTTTGCGCAAATCGCAAGTGCTTATTGCGCCCACTCTGTGCTAGGCGGACTTGCGAAATGCGTGTATTTATCGTTTGGTCATTTGAAAAGAGCAAATTGCGCGTTTGACGCGTTTTGTTGCCCTGTGCTATTTCATTTAAATCGCTATCAATAGTTTGAATCCGTTTATCTAGGACGCTGTAATTATCGGTGCGTGTGGCAGTATCGATGGCATCATCTTTGGGATTTGCCTGTATCAAAGCCTCCAAAATCTCACTGTATCGGCTTTGCTCGTGGGAAATGTTTTTGTTTAGCTCGGCAAAGGAATCTGGCGCAGATGCTAGGAATTTTACATAAAGCGTATTGCCGATAAATTTACTAACGACAAAGAAATCCGTATTCGTAAAATCTATGCGCTTATCCGTGCGATTGTCCGTGATTGTCCCACTATCGCCTGTGCTTATAAGTTTGTAATAAGTGCCATCCGTTTTTATGCTTGTATCGCCTTTTTTTACACTTGAATCTAGCTTAACTTGGACTTTTGCATTTTCGCTAAATGTGAGATTTTTATCAAATGTGAGTGTTTTAAATCTATCATCGCTTTTGGTAGAATCCTTACCGACATTTGAAAGTGTAAGCATTTGACTTATAGTAGAATCTACACTGATATTTTTTGCTGTGCTATTTTGCATATAAGTGGCATTTTCAAAAGTTACACGCGAATCGCCATTGCTTGAAAATGCCGTAGTGTTGCCAAAATCCCACGAATCAATCGTTAGATTCGCGTTATTGCTTAAAGTAATACCCTTCAAACTTTGCGCATTTGTAGTCGAATCTGCAAGATTTAGCGTTAGATTCGCGTTATAGACATTTAGATTTGTAACTTCTAATTTTGAAGTGCTATCAAGCGTAAGTGTGGTATTTCGCTTGTTATTGAAAGTCAAATCGCTTGTTTTTACGATACTTGCATTTTTTAGCTCGATATTTTCACCGATAAGATTACCATTAAGATTTGTAGTCCCGCCATCAAAGATAAATGCGTTTATGTTTGCCACTGCGCCATTTTCTTGCGTTAGAGTTAAACTACTCAAATTTGTCGCCGTGATTGTTTGCGCTGTAAGTGTTGAATTTGCGCCCAAATAAATTTCATTATGTGTCGAATCTAGTGTGATATTTTTTGCGTTTAAGCTAGGCTTCCCGCTTATATTGTCGTTTTTATTGCTATCGCTTTTATTTAAATCCACACTTGCGGTAATGGTATCTAACAAACTCTCCACGATTGAATCGCCACTCGCACTGATTTTGCCACTAAAATTCGCACTTGGCTTTAACTCGTCATTCTGAGCCGTAGGCGAAGAATCCACATTTTTACTACTTGGATTTTTCGCTTCGCTATCTTGCAATGGCAATGACGAAAGGATTATTTTGCTACCACCTTGTGCGTTTATATCAAAACTTTTATTGCCAAGCATTCCAATTTGTAGTGTAGATTTTTCGCCAATAACTTCGACATTTGCTTTGCCATTTGTATTTGTTCCTGTGAGTTTTGAATCTTTGTCAAGTGCCAAAATGCCGTCTTTGACATTGCTAAATACTATGTTTTTCGCGCTAATCTCGCTTTTGCCATCTAGCTGAATCTTTGCGTTTTCTAAACTTTCCGCTCTTAAATCGCCACTCAAAGTTAGCTTTGTATTATCGGTTTGTTTGCTATCACCCTGCAAATACACGCTATTTTTAAGCGTATTTGTTGTGCCATTAGTCGTTACTTCATTTGCGTTTGTATCTTTTAGTGTAAGGTTTTTTAGCGTTAGATTCGCGCCCTCAAAAAGCGAAACATTTGCACTTAAATCTTTGTTTGCGTCTGTAATGGTGGATTTAACGCCCACAATGTCGTAATTTTGCGTTTTATCAATATGTGCTGAATCTAGTTTGCTTAAATCTAAATTAGAGTTATCGAACCATAGCGATTCGGTAACTTTTAGCTTTTCGCTACTACCATTTTTAAAAATATTCGCTAAATTGCTATCGCTTACATTTTGCAATTTTAGCGTTTTGGTAGTTGCACTTGCACCATTCGCTAACACCACCGAATCCTTATCGGTCAAAGTCAAATAATCCGCCGTTAATTTCGCACCACCTTTCAAATCCAAACTTGCATTAAAATCCAAAATATGCGATTCTATCGTGCCACCTGTTGCGGTAATTGTGCCTTTGTAGTGTATAGTCTCATTTGCGATTTTTTGCATATCCGTGCTCAATGTCCCGCTTTCAACTTCTTGCTGATAGCTAAACCCGCTACCCGTTACATTTTTGCCATCTTTGTTGTCGATAAAATGTTTGACATTGCCACCAAACTTGATTGTTGAATTACCCGAAGCGTTGATATTTGATTCAAGTGTGGCATTGCGTCCTAGCGTAAGATTTGAGCTTTTTAAATCAATGCCATTGCCAAATTTAAAAGTGCGATTATCCCAATCGGGTTGATTTAGGGTTGACGGCTTGGATAAATCCATATAATCAGGCATAGGCTTTTTTGTGCCGTTTTCGGCAGTTTTGATTTTATCAATGATACTGCTATCGCTAATCGTAGCGTGAGTGGTTGCGTGTCCTTGTAATGCGATATTGCCGTTTGTAACTTCCATTTTGCCACTCGTATTTATGTTGCCATCAAAAATCAAACTCGCACTTTGAGATTCCCCCTCCCCTGCGGAGGGGGCTAGGGGGTGGGTAATATTTTGCACATTTTGCGTAGTGCGATTGCCACTATATTTTAAGTCGATATTCGCTTGTCCGCTATTTTGGGTGTTTGACCCACCCCCTTTATCCCCCTCCGCAGGGGATGGGGAAAGTGTAGAGTTGCCACTCGCAGGGGAGGGGGAAATTTCGCCGATACTTGCGTGGATTATGGTATCTTTTTTGGTTTGTGTTTTGTTGCCGCTCAAATCATACTCCAAGCCTTGAATCTCAAGCGTTGCCTTTGTCGCGCTAGTGATAGTTGCGCCACTATCATTTGCGGCTATGGTGTTAAGCACTAGCGAGTTGCCTGCCAAATCAAACTTACCTCCGCCCTTGCCAAAATAAAAGCCCATATTATTTGTGTTTTCTTGTTTGAGCGTGTAAGAATTCGCCGAAGTTGTGCCGTTTTTTATCGCGCCTAACGCCTGAGCCTTGTCCTTTACAAGCGCAAGTTCGCCCCGTCCGCTTGTAATGTAAATGTTGTCAAAAGCCTTTTTGTTGGTGTCTAGCGTAACCTTGCCCTCGCCGATTTTCAGCGTGCCTAAATTCTCGTTCGCATTGTTTTGCGTTGTGATGACAAGTTCGCCCTTGCCTATTTTATGGAGAGAATCGCCTTTTTGTGTCCCCAAAGCCCATTCTACCTTAACTTTTTCGCCTATATCAAGCCCAGAGCCTTTGAAGTAATAATTTCCTGCATTTGTGAAAGTGTATTTTGTAGGATTTGTGCTACTCGCACCACTTGAAGCCTCAAAAACAAAGCCCCCAGCGTAACCGCTTGTATTTCGGTAAATGTTGGCTTGCACTTCAATCGTTCCGCCACCACTGAAAATTATGTCTTTGTTGTTTTGTAAAGTATGAGAGTCTTTTGGTGTATCGCCCCTTGCACCATACTCCAAAGTAGTGTTGTTGAGTATCCATTTGATTGCGTTTGGCTCTGTCATTTTTAAGTTGATGTTTTGCTCGAAATTCTTTTGATAATCTTGCAAATCCTTGTTTGAAACGGCAGAAATATAAGCCCTATTTAGCCCATCTTGTGATTGTGAAGTAACGCCCAGCAAAACCCATTTGTTATTTGTCTTGTCATAAGCGTAAATTCCACTCCCACTATCTCCGCTTGTAATGCGGTTGTTAAAATTTGAATTTGGAATATAATTAAAATACATACCATAGACATCTCTATTAGAGCAACCATCCTCACTAGGACAATGCACAAGTTTTTCATAAGCTATGCTATCTTGTTTTAGTGTGCCAAAGCCCCCGCCCTTTGTCTCGCCGTTTTCTATTCGGTCAATCTTTGTATTTGTGTTGCCTCTTAAAGTGATGATACCTGAACCAGCTTGATAAAGATAAACATTGTCCTCATTATCTTTTGCAAGATTATTAATTAAGGTTTTAAAACTCTCTATATTTTTGCTTTCTTGTGTAGGGTTTTTGCTTTCGATAGAGTTTTCAAAATCAAGCATATCCACTTGCCCTTCAACGACATATTTGTCAAAGCGAGTAAATTTTTCGTCTCTACCATAAGGCCTTGAAATACCAGTGCCACCGCTTGTATCAGCGATTTTATAAGTGCTTAAATCAAATGTGCGGTAAGTGCCGAGTGTATCATAACTAGGCGTGAAATTTACCACATGATTAGCCGTAACCGCAAATCCACGCCCTACCGCCGCAAGATTGCCGTTATTGCTTGAAGCGGAGAAGTTTGGGGTTTGTGGGATTGTAAATTCCGTGCCGTCTTTGCCCGTTATCGTGGTACTACCATTGCCACTAAATGCACCTTTATTTTGCCCAAAGTCCAAATAATCCCTATAATAAAAATTGCTTATATTTATACTTTGCGCCTGTGCAATAACTGCGATAAATAGCACACTATAAGCGAATCTACGCAAACACACTAATAGGAGGGGGGCAACACACACACTACAACCTTGCTATCATCGTAAATCTCAAAATAAACGCAACCATTTTGCAAATCCTAAAAACCCTACGCCGCCGTTTTGACTACAAACCATACCATTAGCCCTGCAAACGCCGCAAGTGCCACAATCGGCGCAGATAGTGGGATTTTGTATAAGTCAATAGTCTTTTCTACTCGCACTTTTTTGTTCATAAAATTGCCTTGCCTTAAATTTTTGGGTGCATTGTAGCAAAAAATGATTGAAAAAGCGTTAATTTTTGCAAATCTAAAATGCTTACCATTGCGAGATAAATCGCAGATTTGGCGTGGCAATCCAAAATCTTTTTGTCATTACTTGAGCGAGTGAAACGAAGCAAAGAATCTAAAAAGAATCGTCATTGCGAAAATCTAGACTTTTGTCAAAAAGGCTAGATTCGTGGCAATCCAAATCACGCAAATCTATCTTTTAAATTCTCGTGTTTTGGATACTTCGCGCTGTCGCGCCCAGTATGACGAAATGAACATAAATAATCGTCATTGCGAGATTTTGTGATTCGCAAAATCGTGACAATCCAAAAAAAAATCCAAGATTCATGGCATTAAAATCGCAACGAATCGCTATTGCAATTTTTATAATGACGAAATTTTTTATTTTTAGATTAGCCTATAATGCGACACTCTATCCCATTACAGATTCACAAAATATCAGCGGATATTATTAACTATAATGAAAACACAATAAGTATTTACAACGCTTATGCCCTTGCTAGAGCAAGTATTGTAAATATAAAACAGAATCTTGTTTTTGCTTTTTGCTATAATATCGCTTTTATTCCTTTGGCAATGGGTGTGCTTGGGGGATTTGATATTTTTTTACACCCTATGTTTTGTGCTTTTGCGATGAGCCTATCAAGCCTTAGCGTAGTAGCAAATGCAGCAAGACTAAAAAACTTTAAATGTATAGAATCTCAAAATAGAATCTAAGGAGCAAAAATGAGATTGGAGCTAAATGTGAGTGGAATGCGTTGTGGTAAATGCGTAGATAAGATTGAAAAATTTGTAGGCGAGATTGAAGGTATTAGCCTTGTTGATGTGAATTTGCAAGATTCTAAGGTTATAGTAGAGTTTGAATCTCCAGCTACACAAGAGCTTATCACGGAGGCTATTCTTGATGCAGGGTTTGAAGTAGAATAGGTAAGGGATTTTAAGCTTTATGCGAACATTTTTTGACTTTTTTAAAAAATATCTTCCCTATATTCAAGGGCATACATTTTCATTTATCATCGCTATTAGTGCTTCACTTGTAGTTGCTGCCTGCACAGCGGGGATTGCCTATCTCATTGAGCCACTTTTAGATACCTTGCAGGGTAAAACGCCACGAGCTACGCCATTTTTTAGCTTTGAAGAATTAGCACAAGATGACAAGATGGCATTAGCTATGATGTTTATGATTATCGGCGTGTATTTTGGTAAATCTGTGGGGACATATATCCAAACATATTTTATGAATCTTATTGGGCAGGACATTGTGCGGCAACTCCGCGATAGAATGCTAGATCATATGCTTTCACTTGAAATGGCGTTTTTTAATAAAATGCGTGGAGGGGAATTGATTGCTAGAATCACAAATGATATTGGGCTTATCCGCTCGGCTGTATCAAACTACATCACAGAATTTGTGCGTGAAGGTATAAGTATTATTGGGCTTGTTGTGATTGTGATTTATCAAAGTCCAAAGTATGCGCTCATTGGGCTTGTCATTATGCCACTAGCCATTATACCGCTTAGTCTTATCATCAAAAAGCTCAAAAAATACTCACGCAATATCCAAGAAAAAAATGCGGATATTACTTCAAAACTCAATGAAATTTTTAATAATGTAGAAGTTATTAAGGCAAGTAATGGTGAAAAGCTAGAGTATGAAAATTTTAAATCACAAAATCTGCATTTTCTTAAAATCAGTATGAAAGCTGTGCGTGTGGGGGAGCTAAGCACACCTCTAATGGAGCTTTTAGGTGCGATAATGCTAGGCTGTGTGCTGTATATGGCAATCGTTGATATTTCACAAGGAGAGCTAAGTGCGGCACAATTCTCATCATTTGTGGGGGCGTTATTTCTTATTTTTACACCTTTTAAACGCCTTGTCAATCTCTATACACAAATGCAAATTGCTATTGTCGCAAGTGATAGAATCTTTGAAATCCTTAATCAAAAACAACAGATAAAAGATGGGGATTTGGTGCTACAAGCCCCCATTCATAGTATTGATTTTAACAATGTGCATTTTCACTATAATGAAGAAACTCACGCCCTAAAAGGTGTGAATCTTAACTTTAGAAAAAATAAAATCACTGCACTTGTAGGAAAAAGTGGCAGTGGCAAAAGCTCAATTATCAATCTCATTTTGCGACTTTATGAAGCAAATGAAGGGCTTATCACCCTTAACAATCGCGATATTAAAGACTATACGCAAAAAAGTGTCCGTGATAATATGGCGGTGGTAACGCAAAGAATTTTCATATTCCACGATAGCATTATTCACAATGTCGCCTATGGAAGCAAGATAGATGAAAAAAAGGCTATTGAAGCACTCAAATACGCACACGCTTGGGATTTTGTAAGCCAAATGCCAGAAGGGATACATACAATCCTTGATGAATTTGGCACAAATCTTAGCGGAGGGCAACGCCAGAGAATCGCTATTGCTAGGGCGATTTATAAGAATCCTGAAGTTTTAATTTTTGATGAGGCGACTTCTGCACTTGATTCACAAACTGAAGAGGCAATAAAAGAGAGTATAGAACAACTAAGGCAGGACAAAATTATTATTATCATCGCTCATCGTCCAAGCACCATAGAGCTTGCTGATGAAGTCTTCCATCTCAAAGAAGGTAAGATTATCAAAACAGAAACTCGCTCGTTGCAATCTTTTAGAACATAACAAAATATAGAATCTTGCTTTAATTTGCTACTTTCCAGCATTAGCTTAGAAACTTTAGTCCTCTTAAAATAAAATAAAAAAACTTTAATCTATATTTTTCTATAATACGACCTAGCCTTTTAAAAGCCACAAGAATCTTAGTATTTGGAATCTTTAATGTTAGGATTCTTGCTATGAGCTTGATAGGTCAAACTACACATAGGAGGATTTATGCGAGAGGATAAAGTGATTGAGAGTTACACAGGCGTAACGCCTCAAAGGAAAAAAAGTAAAATCCCAGCTAAGCTTGATTTTTGGCAGAGTGCAACAGGGCTGTTTTTGGGGCTATTTATGTTGGCTCACTTGCTCTTTGTAGCAAGCATTTTAATCAGCAAAGAGGCGATGTATAAGGTTACAAAGTTCTTTGAAGGGAGTTTTATTTTTGGTGAAGCAGGAGAGCCAAGGATTGTTTCAGCGATTGTTGTGATTGTCATCATCGCCCTTGTTGTTCACGCGTTTTTGGCGATGAGAAAATTTCCCATTAACTACAAGCAATTCTTGGCACTTCGCGTCCATAAAGACTTGATGAAGCACGGAGATACGACATATTGGGCAATTCAAGCTGTTACAGGCTTTGCTATTTTCTTCCTTGCTATGCCACATGTTTTCATTATGCTTACCCAGCCAGAAAACATCGGTCCTAGTGCGTCTTCATACAGATTCTATCATCAAGACTTCTATATCCTTTATGCACTTTTACTTTTCGCAGTGGAATTCCACGGATCTATCGGGCTTTATAGGCTTTGCATTAAGTGGGGTTGGTTTGAAGGCTTAGGTATTAAGACTTTAAGAGCCATTAAACTCGCACTCACAGCCTTTTGTCTTGTGCTTGGTATCGCATCTTATATTGCCTATATGCAAATTGGACACGGACTAGATTCTAATAAAAGCATACAAGAATACAGAATGCTAGATGAACACACACAAGGGAAAGGAGCGTAAATGAAAGTAGTATATAGTGATGCGTTAATTATTGGGGGCGGATTAGCAGGGCTTAGGGCTTCTATTGCGGCAAAAGAGGCAGGATTAAATACTATTGTGTTAAGTCTTGTTCCGGTTAAAAGAAGTCACTCGGCAGCAGCTCAAGGTGGTATGCAAGCAAGTCTTGGAAACTCCGTAAAGAGTGATGGCGATAATGAGGACTTACACTTTGCTGACACAGTAAAGGGAAGCGATTGGGGTTGTGATCAAGATGTAGCAAGAATGTTTGTTACCACCGCTCCAAAAGCAATCAGGGAGTTAGCAGGATTTGGTGTGCCTTGGACTAGAATCCAAAAAGGCGATCGCCCAGCAGTTATCAATGGTGAAAAAGTAACAATCACAGAAGATGACTTCCGCCACGGCTATATCCATTCACGCGACTTTGGTGGCACAAAAAAATGGCGAACTTGCTATACTGCCGATGCGACAGGGCATACTATGCTGTATGCGGTGGCAAATGAAGCTTATAAGCTTGGTGTGGATATACAAGATAGAAAAGAGGCTATTTCTATCATTCATCAAGATGGCAAGTGCTATGGTGCGGTTGTGCGTGATTTGGTAACAGGTGAGCTTATAGCCTATGTGTCTAAAGGCACATTACTTGCCACGGGTGGCTACGGCAGGGTGTATAGAAATACGACAAATGCGGTAATTTGTGAGGGTATTGGTGCAGCTATTGCAATGGAGACAGGTATTGCAAAACTTGGCAATATGGAAGCTGTGCAGTTTCACCCAACGCCACTTGTGCCTAGTGGAATCTTGCTTACAGAAGGTTGTAGGGGTGATGGTGGAATCTTGCGTGATGTTGATGGCTATCGCTTTATGCCCGATTATGAACCAGAGAAAAAGGAACTTGCAAGCCGTGATGTTGTATCTCGTAGAATGCTTGAGCATATCCGCAATGGTAAGGGTGTAAAATCACCTTATGGTGATCACTTGTGGCTTGATATTTCAATCCTTGGTCGTGCTCATGTTGAGCGAAACTTGCGTGATGTGCAAGATATTTGTAAAACATTTGCGGGAATTGATCCTGCCACACCGGGTGTTTGGGCACCTGTGCGACCAATGCAACATTATTCTATGGGTGGCGTCCGCACAAACTACAAGGGCGAAACTTACCTTAAAGGACTATTTGCCGCAGGTGAAGTAGCGTGTTGGGATTTACACGGATTAGACAGGCTTGGTGGAAACTCTGTCAGTGAAGCGGTGGTATCAGGTATGATTATCGGTGGGTACTTCACAGAGCATTGTCAAGGGGCAAATCTTGATGTGCAAACTACTACATTAGAAAAATTTGTCAAAAAAGAGGAAGAATATCTTGCAGCATTGCTTAATAGCACGGGCAATGAAGATGTCTATGAGCTTAAAAATGCAATGAAAGACATTATGGATAATGATGTGGGAATCTTCCGCGATGGTGATGGACTAAGAGAAGCAGTTGATAAGCTTGAAGAGCTATATAAACGCAGTAAAAATATCCGTGTGCAGAATAAAAAGCTCCATAGCAACCCAGAGCTTGAAGATGCCTACCGCACACCAAAAATGCTTAAAATTGCATTATGCGTAGCAAAAGGTGCACTTGATAGGACAGAATCTCGTGGAGCACATACACGCGAAGACTACCCAAAACGCGATGATGCAAATTGGCTAAAACGCACACTTACAAGCTGGGAAGATCCAAACCAAACATTACCAACGGTAACTTATGAAGATTTGGATATTATGAAAATGGAGATTGCTCCGGGATTCCGCGGATATGGTGCTAAGGGTATGATTATAGAACATCCAAATAGTGCTATAAGACAAGCTGAGATTGATAAAATCACACAAGAGATTCAGGCTAAAGGTGGCGATAGATATGCCCTACAAGAAGCTCTTATGCCTTTCAATCTCCAGCCACAATACAAAGCAAGAAATCAACGACTAGGAGATAAGTAATGAGTGCAACACAACAAAAAGGAAGGACATTAACTATTAGGGCGTTGAAGTTTGACCCACAAAGTGCGGTTTCTAAACCTCATTTTAGGGAATATCAAGTGGAGGAAGCTCACTCTATGACGGTTTTTATCGCCCTTGGTATGATTAGAGAGCAACAAGACCCGGATTTGAGCTTTGACTTTGTATGTCGTGCTGGAATCTGCGGAAGCTGTGCGATGATGATTAATGGGCGTCCGCGTTTGGCGTGTAAGACGCTCACACAAGACTTCCCTGATGGCGTTATCACACTTATGCCACTCCCTGCATTTAAGCTTATTAAAGATTTGAGTGTAAATACAGGCGATTGGTTTGCAGGAATGACAAAGCGAGTTGAAAGCTGGATTCACACACAACACAAGCCTGATATTTCAAAGCTTGAAATGCCCATAGAGCCTGAAGTGGCTGATGAAGTTTTCGAGCTTGATAGATGTATTGAGTGTGGGTGCTGTATTGCAAGTTGTGCTACAAAGGTTATGCGTGATGACTTTGTAGGTGCTGCGGGAATGAATAGAATCGTGCGATTTATGATTGATCCACACGATGAACGCACTGATGAGGATTATTATGAGCTTGTGGGAAATGATGATGGTGTGTTTGGCTGTATGAGCCTTATAGCTTGCCACGATACTTGCCCCAAAGAGCTACCGCTCCAAAGTAAAATCGCTTATTTACGCCGAAAAATGGTAAGTGTAGGTATGAAATAATCCTTATCTGTCCCCCTAAAATACGGGGGGAGGATAGATTCTAAAGAAAGTCTATGCAGTTTATTCAATCTTTTTTCTTTTCATCGACAAACTTCGCTCTCATCGCACTTGTATGCCTTTTTATTTTTGCTGGTTGCTCCTCTATTGTAGCATCCACCAAAGATATTAAAGACTCCCGAGCCTTGCAGTCAAATCCTACTCCGACCTTTGATCCCTTGCAAACACAACTTGCTAAAGCCTATAAAGAACAGCTCAGTCAAAATCCAAATCTCACAGCAGCTGTGCTTGTAAGCGATGGGATAGATGCATTTTTGAATCGTGCCTATTTGGCTAGAAACGCCCAAAAAACATTAATTTTGCAAACCTATATCTACAAAAATGACATCGCTTCACGCATTCTTATGCACGAGGTGTGGTTGGCTGCCCAGCGGGGTGTGATTGTTAAAATGCTGATTGATGATAATGGGCTAGATTCTGATTTATCGGATATTATCGCTCTAGATTCTCACCCAAATATTGAAGTTAAGATTTTTAATCCCTATAAAAATCGCTCACACATTTTACGCTATCCGGAGATGGTGTTTGACTTTAATCGCATAAATCATCGTATGCACAATAAGCTTTTTATTGCCGATGATATAGCGCTCATTATAGGCGGACGCAATATTGCAGATAACTACTTTGATCAAAACAATAATGTCAATTTTGTGGATACAGATGTGCTGTTTGTTGGCAAAGTTGCTAAAGATGCACGAGATAGCTTCTACACTTATTGGGATTTTCACCGCTCTATCCCTGTGGCACTTCTGCCGCTAAAATCGTCCCTTAAAAAATTCAAAGCCTCCATTGAAAAGCTCAAAGCCAACCCGGAATGGGAGCACTACGAGCGTGAGATAACTACTTTAAGCCAAAAGTATGAGAGAAAAGATTTTAAAGTCCATTGGGGTAATGCCAATTTTATTGCCGATAACCCACGCAAGATTGAAGATTCTTCACTCCCAAGTCCCATTGCCAACGCACTGGGTGAAATTCTTAATCACACATATAAAAATCTCTATATCTCCGCAGCTTACCTTGTGCCAAGCAAAGAGGGAATGAAACGCTTTGCGAAACTTGCTAATGATAATGTGGATATACATATTTTGACAAACTCTCTTGCCTCCACAGATTCTCTTGTCGTGTATGCGGCGTGGGAGCGATACCGCTCTAAGCTCATCAAAATGGGAGCAAAAGTCTATGAGTATCAATACCACGGCAAGGGCAAGTCTAAACTCCGTGATAAAATGTCAAAGTCTAAAGCCTCCCTGCATAGTAAAAGTATCGTTTTTGATGATAAAATTGCGTGGATAGGCAGCTTTAATCTTGACCCACGCTCGGCAAATCTCAATACAGAATCTGTGGTTGTCTTTGACAATCCAGAATTTGCCAAAGTTTTAAAAAATGATTTGGTAGAAGATATGCAAAGTGCGTGGCGCGTGTATTTGGAGGGGAAAAAAACACGCTGGGAAGGGGAACATAATGGCGCAAATGAGATTCTTAAACACCCGCCAGACACAGGTATATGGACAAGATTCTTAAAAACACTCTCTAAAATGCTCCCTGAAGATCAAATTTAACTTTAATTTTTAGAATCTCAATACCGAGATTCTAAAAATTACAACTCTTACTATCACTTTTCTTAACTTTCACTCACTTTTTTCGCCATTTTTCTTGAACTTAAGCTGTTTTTTTTGTTTAGAATGCCTACTTTATTTTTCTATATAAGGAGCTTTTGAATGAAAAAAATTACTTTTCATTGCGGGTATCAGTATGGCTGTTTTGGCTAATTTTGGATTAGCTGATGAGCAGAAAAACACTCAACAATCTAAAAATACATTTAAGGTTGATGAAGAAGAAGCTGTGAATATGAGCAAACAAGATTGGATTAAATTGCGTAGCAGAATAAATGAGAATAAAGAATCTCATTTTCAAGCTGCCTTGCAACTTGATAGCGCAGAAGAGAGAAAGTTTCATCGTGAAGCCGCTAAAAACCTTGATGAGCTAAAAAAGAAAATAGATCATCGCCGTTGGATTGAAAAAGAAGGTGGCTGGGGTATTCCAGCACAAGTGGATTTGCCTTTGGTAACCTTAATGGACTTTGATGGAGTTCAAGGGAACGAAGGGACTTTTATTATGTAAGCTGGCTTTCGTGGAGGTATCAGTAAAAGACAATTCCACCCAAATTTAGAATTTCGTGCCCTTACAGGTGTAGGTTACGCATATAGTGAAGCAGGACACTCAGCTTATTTCCCCTTTGCTCTTGAAGTGGGCTGGGCTGATAAGTATAGAAGACACTCTCGCTTTCTTGCAGGTGTAAGTTATGAGTATTCTACAGACTTTGGAAAGACAGAAGTGTATCTTGGTATTGCACCATTGACGATCATTGGACACTTCGTGTAAGTTATGGATTAAGTGGCGGTATGAAACTTGATGCTCCAGCTATTTCAGGCAACAAAATTACCACTCAAAAAGCAATGATTGATGCAAACAGCTTTTATAGTGTCGGTATGGTGTTTGTATATTAAAACTAAACCCTTTTTTACAGATTCTTGCCCACTTTTACATTGGGCAGGACTTATCTCTCACTCCCTGTGCCTTCTTAAGCCTTAACACCGAAAGCAACTCTATAGATAGATTTCTACCGACTAGACTGCTGTAAGAGTAGATTCTATTAAACATAGAATCTAAAGGGGCTTTAGTGAGATTTGCGATATTCCAA
Source organism: Helicobacter cinaedi PAGU611 (assembly GCF_000284635.1). Lineage (NCBI taxonomy): Bacteria > Pseudomonadati > Campylobacterota > Epsilonproteobacteria > Campylobacterales > Helicobacteraceae > Helicobacter > Helicobacter cinaedi. The sequence continues at coordinate 1,813,712 of NC_017761.1, forward strand.
AATCATCGCATACGCCTCATCTTTAAGACGCAATTTTTGCTTTTTTAGTACCTCAAGCTCCATATCACTCATAAGCTCCTCGCCATTTTCAATCTTTTGAATCCTATCATCAAGCTCATTATGCTCATCAAAAATCTTAGCAAAATGTGCGTTGTTGGTCTTAAGTGCAGTTACCTCATCTCTATATTCGTGAAACATACTTAACTCCTTGTATGAAATAAAACCTTATTGTAAGATATTTTCGGTAATAACACCACGCTTTTACAAGAAATTTTAGGCGACTTTTGTAACCCCAAATCTCAATAAATCACTAGCTTCTATAATCAGCATTAATCTCCACATATCTATGTCCCAAGTCGCAACCATACGCTACAAAGCTCCCTTCCCCCATACCTAAATCACAAGTGATTTTAAAACTTTCTTGTTTCATCACTTCCGCCGCTTTTGCTTCCATTGCTTCATCAAAACAAATCTCGCCCCTATCAAAAACAACAACATCATCAAAAGCAATTTTCAATCGCTCCTGTGCTGAATCTACCCCACTAGCCCCAATCGTAGAGGCTATCCTGCCCCAATTTGGATCGCCCCCAAAAATAGCGGTTTTGACTAAAAGTGAGTTTGATAACGCCTTTGCAGCTTTCATCGCTTGAGCTTCATTCATCGCATTACACACTTCAAACGCCACTACATGTGTCGCTCCCTCGCCATCACGGACAATATCAAGGGCAAGTTTATGCATTACTATTTGCAACGCTTCCTTAAACGCATCTTTGTCATACACGCCACTATATCCATTTGCAAACAAAAATACAGAATCATTTGTGCTTGTATCGCCATCTACGCTAATGGCATTAAAACTTGTCTTAAGACATTCCCGCAATGCTTCTTTGGCGTGAGATTCTACAATCTTAGCATCAGTTGTGATAAAGCAGAGCATTGTCGCAAGGGAGGGCTGTATCATACCCGCCCCCTTTGCCATAGCCCCGATGTGAAACTCCCCTGAATCTAGTTTAACTTTTAAGGCTATTTCTTTACTAAAAGCATCAGTTGTGCGTATGGCATTAGCCGCTCTTGTGTGGGCGTCCTTGTCATTTTCAAAAGGCTTAAAAAGCTTAAAACTTGCCTTAATTTTCTCCTTTGGCAGATACTGCCCTATCACGCCTGTGCTTGACATAATGGGATTTTCAATAAAAGGAAATTCCTGCTTTAAAGATTCTAGAATCTCAACCACATCTTGCACCCCCCTTTGCCCCGTCATCGCATTGGCATTTTTGGTATTAATTAACACAAAATTGCTCTTTTTGCCCTGCACATATTGCTTAAAATGCGTAATGGGCGCAGCAGGAAAGCGATTATTAGTAAAGCTCACAATGGGTTGCAGTGGCTCTTTGCTATATAAAAAAGCAATATCTAATAAATCCTTTCCATTCTTATCCTTGCCCTTTAGTCCTGCACTCACGCCATCAGCATAGAATCCTTGTGGTGCATTCACACCACCATCAATAGGAAAAATCTCAAACATAATCCACCTCCCTTGGCTTTTGCTTTCTCATAATAAGTCGCTTCGTGGCACGGATATTTTCACTTGAGCCAATCACAAGCAGTTTGCACTCGCTTGAGACAATCGTATTGCCATTTGGCATACTGATATATGTGCCATCTTTTTGCGTTAGCCCTACAACTGATACATTTGTAACATCTCTAAAATGTGCTTCCTTAAGCTTTTTTAGCACAAGCCAAGAATAACGCGGCACAATAATCTCTTCTAAATCAAGGGGCGTATCACGGCGATATAAAAACTGCTCTAAAAGATTCTCCATATCCGGTCGCACTGCCATAGCCGAGATTCTCTGTGCCATAAGTTTAGAAGCTGAAATCACAGAATCACAGCCTAGTTTCTTAAGCTTCTTGCTCTCTTCTTGAGAATTAGCACTCGCGATAATATAATAGGGCTTTCTGCCTAGCTCCTCTTCAAAAAGTCTCGCACTCACCACCATTGTGATATTGTCCGCAGCATTCTTAGAAAAGCTCACTATCCCCTTGGCACTTGAAAGGTGGGATTTAAGCATAGCAATATGTGTATGTGGGTCATCAATGATGTAGTAAGGGTATTTATGCTTCTGTGCTTGAGCTTCAAAATCTTTAGAATTATCCACCACAACAAATGGAATATGGGCTTCCAAAAATTGCTGTGCGAGTTCTATGGTAAATTCATTGTGATAGCAAATCACATAGTGATTTTGCAAACGAGCGATTTTATACACCATTTTTTGCTCCTTGATTAAGCGGATAAGTGTGCCATTATTCACAACACTCATAATAAATGCCACGCTAAAGGTTACTACTCCCGCTCCACACACCATTAAAATAGCGGTAAAAAGAATAGTAATCGTGCCAAAATCTTTTTCCCCAAGTGAGCCAAAGCCGGTATTTGTAAAAGTATAAGAAGTTTGAAAAAATGCCTGCATTAAATCATAATCTTCTAAAATCAAATACCCTAAAGTGCCAAAAAGGAGAAAAAACTGAACGAGAATAAGCGGAAGTCTAAAAGGTTTGAGCTGCTCATACAGCTCACCTGCTAAAGAAATGTCTGGTTTTGGGTTGTTGCCCCAATGAAGAAATTTTTTAAGCTTTGCAAACAAGATAATTAAAGCTTAGAATCTTAAGAGTGTTTTTTGAGTGTCCGCAAAGTAGAAGCGGCAACCTTAACTCTAATGCTGCTGCCATCTTCAAGCTTCAAGCGAATGCTACGAAGATTAGGAAGGGAGCGTTTTTTTGTTTTGTTATTTGCGTGGCTTACATTGTTGCCAACCATTGGACCTTTGCCTGTGAAGAAACATTTTCTTGCCATAATAAAACCTTTTTGATGAAATAAGCTTGGGATTGTAGTCAAAATTACCCCAAAACTACCTTAAATTATTCAATAAGCACACTCATACCCACGCGTAAGCCTTCAATAGGGCTAACAGGATAGGCTTCAACTTCAAAGGTACGGACATCATAGCCCTTAGTTGCACTTGTCGCCCTCCAAGTCGCAAAATCGCCCATCACAGAGACAAACTCCACCTTAAACTCTGCCTCTTTTTCAAGGGCAGGAATATAAGCCTTAAAAGCTGTGCCTTTTGGAAAGTCTTTGAGCCGATACTCCGGCAGATGAAAAACAATCCACGCATCATTCATATCAATCATAAGCACAACGGGAAATCCGCTCGGTGCTAGCTCCCCCTGATGAAGCAAAACATTGCTTACCTCGCCATCAGCTGGAGCTATGGCTTGAGTGTCCTTAGCATAGCTCTCCACCTCGCTTACTTGCCCTGCTGCAGCATCTTCCTTGGCTTGGGCAGCGATTTTTGTCTCGTGCGTTGCGCCATCAAGGGCGATTTTATATTGCTGATAGGCTACATTCTCATTATGCTTAGCAGTTGTGTAGTTTGCATAGGCTTCATCGCGTCTTTGCTCACTGACAACGCCATCTTTATACAAAGATTCTAAACGCTCATAGGTGCTTTTGGCAAGATTTGCCATCGTTTTTGCCCCTTGCCACACATCTTTAGCTGATTGAATCGTCTCCACTCTCGCACCCTGCTTTGTTTCTGTGCTTAGGGCTTTGGCAGCTTGGTAACCAGCTTTTGCTTGTTCAAGCTTGGCTTCAAGCTCTGGAGAGTTGATCCCATATACCAAATCACCCTTTTTTAACATATCGCCTTTTTTGACAAAGATATTTTCAACTCGCCCTGCCACTTTTGAGCTTATGGCATATTCTCGCGCTTGGACTTGTGCGTAAATCTTATTTTCCTTTGGCTGATAGGCACGCACAAAACTCACAATCAGCCATAGCAAGAATCCTGCCACAATGACACCAAGCACGATAAGCTTTGCATTCATTTTGATAAATCTCATAGCACCCCCTTAGTTAAAAAATCCATAGAATCTATCCACCTCATCACTTAGACTTAAGAGTCTAGCAAGGGCGATAGCATAGTTATACGCCACACTTTGACGCTCAATAATGGCTAGAGCTAAAGCATTTTGAGCATCGCTCACATCAGCACTTGTGCTCATTCCTTGCAAAAACGCCTTTTGACGCAATTTTAGATTCTCATTTGCAAGTTCAATAGATGACTGCAAACTGAAATATTGCGATTTGAAAGACAGCACTTCATTATAGGTTTTCTCACATAAAGTTTTTAAATCTTTTGTGGCTTGAGATTTAGCAAGTTCAGCCTCAATGGAAGCGATCTTACTTGCTTGATACTTTTGGATTCTCCCTCCGGGCGTGATAAGCGACCACTTTGCGCCAACCCCTGCAAACCAATTTGGCATAGCCTTATCAAGCACCGAACTATTATCATTCATCATATAGCTACCAAATAGCCCAACTTCAGGCAAAAATGTAGAAAACTCAATGTGAGAGAGCTCTTTGGCGGATTTAATCTTATTATCCATAAGGCTTAGGGCAGGATAAACTTCAAGCGTTTTGTTAATAAAATACTCAACACTCTCCAGCCTCGTATCTTGCTTAATATCAATCTGTTTTACAAGCTCCAATCTCTCTTTAGATTCACGATTAAGCATAGCATTGAGTGCCATATTTGCGATAATGAGATTATCACTTGCTTTTTTGACATCAATGCTTGATTTATCATAATTCACTTGAGCTTGGAGTGTTTCTAGTCGTGCGACTTGCCCTTTACTTTGTAGCTTTTGTGCGTTTTGATAATGTGTCAAATGCCCGCTATTAGCAGATTCTAGAGTGTTTAGAATCTGATTGTTTAACACCACACCATAATACAATTTCACGCAATCTTCAAACAAACTTAGCTCTTTGAGTTTAAGGGCAAGATAGGAATCTTCAAGGGCGATTTGAGAGAGTTTATTAGCAAAATACCGCTTACCGCCCGTAAAAATGGGATATATGATATTAACAGCCCCAAAGATGACATTTTGATCTTGCAAGGTTACAGGCTGTCCTAAATGCTGTAATAGCGGAGCTAGAGCAGAATTCCCACCGATATTCCCACTAAGATTGCCAAGCTGGGATTGATTGACTAGGTGCATATTCATCGGATCTTGCAAACGCACATAATAAGCCCCAAGCGAGACTTGTGGGAGATAGAGCATTTTACTTGCGAGGTTGAGTTTTTCTTGCTTCTGCACGGCGTGTTGCGTGGATTTTAACCCATCATTGCTTTCTAAAACCTGCTTGTAAGCTGATTGCAATTCCAAATATTCCGCTTTTCCACTACTCGCTACGATACAAACAAGCAAGAATATCCATTGTTTCATTTATAAACCCTTTTTATAAGCCTTTAACACAAACTTGTTTGTGCTAGAATCAGGCGAGTATTCTAACGAAAATTAAATAACCACGAGATTCTAAATATAAAGCAGACACGATGACAAACAAGCAAAGACAAAAGATTCAAAAGCTCCTTGATACACAATACAGCTTAAGAAACACAGATGATGAGTTAAACCAAACTAGCCCCGATCCACTCCTTATAGCTAGAATCTACAAAGAAGATTCCCATTTTGCCGAAATAGCCTTGATATGTGCGTTATTATCTTATGGTAACGCAAAGATGATTGTAAAATTACTCCAAAGCCTTGATTTTGGGCTTTTAACGCGTGGAATTGATAGAATACAAAAGGCTAACTTTCCGCATTATAGATTCCAAACAAGCAAGGACATACAGAGGCTTTTTATGCTCGTTAAGATTTTACTTGAATCTAGCGGATTACTGCAATGCTTTATGCAAGGCTATGAATCCTACCCACACACAAAGAGTGAAAGTCAATGGAGCAAAAGCAATAATCCCAATCACGCTAAGATTCTAAGCGGAATCTATCACTGCATAGACACACTTTATCTTTTAGCCAAAACGCATAAAATCCCCATCACTCAAGGGCTAAGATTCTTGCTTGGCAGTTCCCATAGCACCTATTTAGCACAACATCACACCATTCCGCATAATGCCTCATGTCTCAAGCGGTGGAATATGCTCTTGCGTTGGCTTATACGCAAAGACAGGCTAGATGTCGGCACTTGGGCTTCACATCTGCAGTCTTCAAATCTCATTTTACCCCTTGATACGCATACTTTTAGAATCTGTGGGAAGTTAAGCATCTTGCAACGCAAAAGCTATGATTTATCCGCCGCACTTGAAGCGACTGATACTTTGGCACTTTTTAATCCTAAAGATCCCATAGCTTACGATTTTGCACTCTATCGCTTGGGGCAGAATGGAATCTTATAGGCTATTTATCTAAGATTCTATCGCTAAACTCCTTGCAAAGTGGTTGGGAGAGATTGCACGAAATAATGGGATTAAGGCTTAAATCACTTGGCTGAATGGAAAAGTAGAGAATTTGTGAATCTATGGTGGCTTTTAATGCGTTAGATTCTAAGCTAAAGCGGCAGGTTGGCGTAGAATCTAATGTAGCTGTTTGTAAAATCTGCCTTGCAATCTCAGGCTGAAAGGAATCTGATTGTATAAAGGCTTGAGTGTAATATTTACTCAAAGCATTTTGCGTAAAAGCAAGTTTAGCTTTAAGCCTTAGCACACATTGCTTATGGTGTAAATGCCCCATATATTTTATACCCACACCTGCGAGTATGCCTACAATAACAATCACGCAAAGCACTTCAAAGGCACTAAAAGCACTCCGCTTAGAATATCGCATTTGATGTGCTAAGGGGGATTTCTTTGCGTGTGGGGTGGCGTTTTAGGAGTTTTTCACAAAGTGGAGAATCTAGCTTTGGCTGGATAGAGAGAATAAGTTTGCCATTTTCCTGCATAATGCTTACGCAGTCATTTTCCATATCAACACTGCCATTTTTGGCAAGTTTTATGCTATTGCCTTGGGCTACCCAACGCGATGTGCTAAGCCCGGCTAATTCTAGAATCTTAGCTCCATCAATGCTATTTGGGGTAATATTTTGGCTAAAAACCTCTCTTTGCAGGGCATTAAGTGTGCTGATGATGTCATTTTCAACAGCAATAAGCTGGGCGTCCGATCTTGTAAGAGATAAGCGAGGCAGGGCAATGGCGGCTAAGATTCCAAGAATGATGATAACAAAGACAAGCTCCATCATACTAAAGGCTTTTCGCATTGCAAAGATTCTATGTGAATGGCGAGTTTGCGGCGTTTTCATTTTGTCTTAAAATTTTCAAGCACAAAAGGTGGGATAACAAAATCAATCACCCCACTTCCTTCAAAATCTTTTGCAAGACTTTTTGCACTCTGCTCTAAAACAAGGCGGATAAGCACACCCTTTGGCACAAAGGCATTAAAAGGTGGGGCGATATAAGTAGCAAAACTCTTTAAATCCGGTTGATGCCCGATGATAAGCACATTTTGAGCCTCCATAAAAGTTTTGTTTTGTGTGAGCTTCATATAGCCTTCAAGCCCACAATCAGGTGCAATATATTCACTTATCATAATGCAATTTTTAGGCAGAAACTTTTTCAAAGGCTTTAAAGTCTGCAATGTCCGCATAGCAGGGGAGCAAACAACAAGATCAAAGCTTAAATGCTCTAGGGCAAACTTTGCGATATGCTTACTTTGAATCTTGCCAAGTTTGCTAAGTGGGCGAAACAAATCGCTTTTATCTTTTTTGTTTGTTAGGCGATATTCTTCCCTGCTTATCGTATCTGCGTGTCGTAAAAGCGTGATAGTTTTCATCTATGCCTCCAATAAACTCTCGCACATTTTTAGCACAAACTCCGCACTTCGTTTAGCCGAACTCTCTAAAAACTCATCAAAACTCACATCGGCACTGCCATCGGCACTATCGCTAATGGAGCGTAAGACACAAAATGGCACTTGTAATAAATCACACACCACCGCCACAGAAGCCCCCTCCATTTCCACTGCGTCAGCCTTAAAATTTGAAATAATCCACTGCTTTTTCTCACTATCGGCAATAAACGCATCGCCTGATGCGATAATGCCCTGCTGTAAGTCAATACCTTGTGCTTTGGCTACTTGCTTGGCTAGGGCATTAAGATTCTTATCTGCCTCTATATAGACTTTACTTTCGGGTATAAAGCCTAGCGGATGTCCAAAGGCGGTAATATCCACATCGTGCTGACATAACTTCTCTGCAAGGAGCAAATCGCCCACTTTCAAATCCGCATTTAGCCCTCCAGCAACACCGCTAAAGATAATTTTCTCACATTGAAAATGCAAAATCATTGTGCTAACGGTAAGGGCGGCATGCACCTTGCCTATTTTGCTATACGCGATAAAAATTTTATGCACCCCTTTTGTGATTTCATAATAAGTATTGCCGCCCACCTGTATTTTCTTATGCTCTCCAAATTTTTCAAGTAAAGGCGTGATTTCTTCCACCATTGCTCCTATGATTCCAAGTCTCATTTGCCAATCTCCTTATGCTTTAATTGAATCTAGACATTCTTTTAATGTCGCAAGATTGCTTATATTCCAAGTTGGGCGGGAACTTAGACGCTTATTTAGCCCACGCAACACATTGCCATTACCAAACTCAATAAACACATCAATGTGATCATTTAGCTTTGCAATACTTTGCTTATAATACACAGGCTGTGTAAGTTGCTTCCCTAAAAGCTCTTTTGCTTGGGCTTTTGTGTTATATGTTTCGAGTGTGGCATTTGAAAGGATAGGTGTGCTTAAATTTTCTTTCAAGCTCTTATCCAAAATCTCCATAAATGGCACAACCGCAGATTCTAATAAAGGACAATGACTTGCCACAGACATCGGCAAAAGCAAAGCTCTTTTTGCCCCAAGAGCTTTGATGTCCGCTTCACTTGCAGCTAAGTCATCTTTACTTCCCGCTAGGACAATCTGCCCTTCGCCATTATAGTTCGCACACCAAATGCTTTTACCCTTATTTCGCGCTTCAGCACAAAAAGATTCTAATTTAGAATCTTCCACGCCCACAACGACTATCATACCGACATTTTTACCCTCACACGCCCTTGCCATAAGCTCACCTCTTTTTTGTGTGAGCTTAATACCTTGCGTGAAACTCATACCCTCACTTAGCACCACTGCACTCACTTCGCCCAAAGAATGTCCCAACGCCACGCTTGGCATAATGGGATATTCACTTTGTAAAATATTATGTGCCACTGCACTCACAAGAAAAATGGCAGGTTGCGTGTATTGCGTGAGATTAAGCTTATCATTTTCTTCAAATAAAAGCGATTTCATATCTAAGCTTAACGCATCGGAAGCTTGCTCAAAAAGCTCTTTTGCGATAGCAAAATTATCATAGAGTTCCTTACCCATACCCACACTTTGTGAGCCTTGACCGGGAAAAATAAAAGCATAATTCATCAAAATCCTTTGTGTAAATTGAGGGCTGATTGTAGCATTACTTTGCTTTATTTGTCTTTTGTGGCTCAAAAAGGAGATGAAAATATCAAAAATTTTACATTTTTTATAAGGATTCTAGAATCTGCAATGAAGTTAGGCTGTGTTAAGGGTAGTTTTATGAAATTTTTCTTAGAATGTCGTTCTTTTTTGACAAGGACAGGTGGGTGAGTTGGCTGAAACCACATCCCTGCTAAGGATGCATAGCCGCAAGGTTATCGAGGGTTCGAATCCCTCCCTGTCCGCCACTTGGCAGAATCTGCATTATCTCTTTTTAGCCTAGATTTTCTTACAGCTTTAAAACTCTTCTAAAATGATAAATTTATATCTCAAGCTCTCTAAATCGTGCTTTAATCGCTTATTTTCATCAAGCAACATATCGTGCTGGGTTTGTAAAAGGGCAATGTCCTTACTCAAATAATAAATGCTATTAGAAAGGTAAATCTTTGGCACACATACTACAAGCACCGCACACAAAATAAGCCCTGCTATTTTTAGCTCCCTTTTACCTAGCCCACTGCCCCGCGTCAAATCCGCAGAATCTGTGGATTCAAAAGATTCAAATAGCATATCCTTTTCTTCCTCGCTCACACGCATTTTTACAGAATCTGGCAGGATAGTATCATTAAGATTTATGGGCTTGTCTCTATTATAGTCATTCATATCTTTGCTCCTAGTTGAAAAATTCTTAGTTTCGCACTGCGGGAGCGTTTATTTTGAATAATTTCAGTTTCACTTGGCAAAATGGGCTTTTTAGTGAGAATGCTCCCTAAAGCATTATTATTCCCACACTCACATTTTAAGGCATTTTCTCCGCATTTACAGCTTTTTGCCCATTGCTTAAAAGTTTGTTTGATGATTCTATCTTCAAGTGAGTGAAAAGAGATAATAGCCACTTTGCAATCATACAACACACCATTTATAAAGGCAGATTCTATACTTTGAAGTAAAGTTTGTAGCTGTTCTAGCTCACCATTAACCTCAATGCGCAATGCTTGAAATGCCAAAGTCGCAGGGTGAATCCCACCAATGCGTGGAAAATGCCTTTCAATCAACTCACTTAACTCCAAAGCACTCTCAAATGGCTTTTTCTCACGGGTAGAAACAATAAGCTCTGTGAGTTTCTTGCTTTGCCGTATCTCGCCATAGATTCTAAAAATCTCTTCCAAACGCATTGCGGAATAGGTGTTTATAACCTTAGCAGCATTAAGATTCTGCGTAGAATCCATACGCATATCAAGGTTATTTGAAGTAAAGCTAAAGCCCCTGTGCTTATCATCAAGTTGCATAGAGCTTACCCCAATATCAGCCAAAATCCCTCTCACCCGTGCTAATTGCTCATTGCCAAGTGAATCTAGAGCGTTAGCAAAGGCACAATGCTGAATATGCAAGCGTGAAGCATAAGGGGCTAGACGCTGCTTTGCTAAAGACAGAGCACTTTCATCTCTATCAAAAGCATAGATATGTATGTTTGGGTTTTGCTCTAATAAACTAAGTGTATGTCCCCCATAACCCAAAGTGCAGTCAATAACCGCCCCACTCTCTAGATTCAGTGCTTCTAGCACTTCATTTTTTAAAACAGAAAAATGCTTCATATAGATTCTAGATTCTAAGGCTTAAAGGAATCAAAGCGGAGATTATTATCAAGAATGATTTGATGTTCTTTGTAAGCGGAGTTTTTAAGGCTTATCATCATCACAAAATAGATTTGTTTGCTTTTTTCATCAAATTCCATTTTTAATGGCAACTCAACTTTTGCAAAATAAGGTATCGTATTTGTCCAAACAATAAACTCTTCAATACTTTGAACAGAATACGCATAACCCTTAACCTGATAGCGTGTATCAAAAATATCAAGCTCTTTTGTATTGCTGATAGCCTTAACTTCAAGGGCATTAAAATGTCCTTGCAAAAACTCTTGGAGCTTAAGCTCATCACCCTTATTATGAATGGCTGATAGGATATTGTAATTTTGCACCACAAGGGTTTTGAGCTGGGATTCTATAGCTTGATAGTCTTTGTTAATTTGATTAAAAGCAATTTTTGATTTTTTGGCCTCAAGGGCTTGTTTTTTATATTCTTCAATTTGTGGCAAAAGAAACTTAGCAATACCAAACACGCACACAGACACAAAAATCAAAAACCACACAAAGTTTTTTATTGCATAATCTGTGTTAAAGTCATTATTCATTACTCATATCCTTATCTTCCACATTGAGTGGTTTTAGGGCAGGGTGAGTTTTGCTCACTGATACAAAGTTAAACCACCCGCTTGTAAGAGGATAAAACTCTACCCTTGTTTGTGTGAAAACAGCTCTTAATGGGGCTTCAAGCAGGAATTTATACACTTCTTTTGATGGTGTTAAACCACGCATTGTTAGGGTATTGTAATTTAGCTCAAGGCTTCTTATTGTGATTTGATCAGGGATAAGCTTTAAAAGGTTTGACACACCATCTTTTAACGCCTGATTCTGTGCTTGAATCTCCGCCCCAAGCTTAATCTCATAGTCTAATCGCTCTATATAATCCTTTACAACAATTGCCTTTAACTTTACACTTTGAATATCTTGCTTAATACTTGCTTGCTCATTGATTTTGGCGACACTCTGCTTTTCAAGCACTTTTGCAAAAGCCAAAATACATATAAACGCCAATACACTATAAAAAATCCAAATTTTCGTATAGCGTTTAAGAATGCTCTTTGGTTTTGGCTGGATAAAACTATATGCCATTTTCTACCCTTGAGTGCCGCTAAGCTCGGCTTGTGCTAGGGCGATTAAGGCTTCTGGGATATTTAACGCCCTAACCTCAATATCAAGCATCAACGCATTACGCAAATGCTCAACAGCTTGTTTTGTAATGCCATAGGTATCTAAAATCACAATAGATTCTATAAATTGTGTGCTTGCATAAATGGGATTGCTATAAAACTCATTAATGGAGTTTTTTAGAATCTCAGCCGCATTTGAAGCACGAGCCAAGTCTCTTAAGCCCTCTAAGCGAGAGATTTCCATCTCTTGTTGCTCTTGCGTATCCACTTCTTGTGGAGCAAACTCTTTTCTAATAAGCTCCGCGTCCAAGTCCTCTAGCTCACCAATTTCATTCAGCTCATCAAGAGAGCCAAGGATAGAATCTAGACTGCTTATTTCCTGTAAAGAATGCACCTCAACCGCAGAGAGACTTTCATCTTCGCTTTGTTCTAGCTCCCCACCCATCATAAAAAAGCCACCAAAATATACACCCTTTTTATCCGCAACAAAAAGTGTAATACTCGCTCTCTCTTGTAAGACATAAAGTTTGAGTTTTGAACTTAGCCTTGTCTTAATATGCTCATACACAAGCACAAAAGGAGAAAAAAGATAATCTAGCCCTAACGCACGGATATACTTCACGCGATTTTCATCAACCGCAAGCTGTTGGATATAAAAAAGCCATTGATTTGACATTTCAACAATCCGTGAAGTTTTTGCATTTACGCCAAATTTGATTAAATCACCCTTTTTTGCACAATTTGCCAAGCCTTGATTGTAAGTCTTACTCATCGCACTAAGATAGGTAAAAGGATACCTACGCTTATAGCTTTTAATCAGCTTTGCCACCTCCATAGGTAGCTCTTTATCTACGATTTTATAATCCTTGCTTATGGTGCTTTTTATGCGTTTATTTTTCATCACAACAATCTTGAGTGAGCAGACTTTTGCGTCTAGATTCACGCCAATAAGCACGGTAGAAAAGAATGGTTTCAGTAGAAAATTTAACAACTTAGCAATCTCCGCAACATTTTAAACTCCACATTTTCAGGCTCACATTTTGAGTTATTGTAGCAAAACTTTAATGAAGTTTCCAAAATCAATAAGCATTTAGAGTTCCTTTTCTAAATGTGAAAGAAGCAAAGCCTTTGCATCATCTAGATTCATATCTCTTGGCACGACAAAACCATCTAGGGCATAAAAGTCAATCCTTGAAAATGGCTTTGGAATCTTAAACTTATCCCAAGTCTTTAACTCCCAATACCGACTATACACCACACGCATAGGAATAATGCGTTTTTGCGTCTTTTGGCTCATTGCTATTACGCCATCGCCTATGCTGTGATATGGTCCCTTTGGTCCATCAGGGGCGATACCTATATCGTAGCCATTTCTAAGCAATTTAAGAGAATCTATAAGCACTTTTAGCCCACCTCGCGTTGTTGAGCCACGCAAAGGCTTGAGCTTAAAATACTCGCATAAACTCACCATTAATTGTGCATCAAAATGATGGGAAGCAATAATGTAAAATCCTTTATCACGCCCCTGCTGCATTTGTTTTCTTAGCTTTTTATACAAAAATGGTAGCATACAAAATTCCCCGTGCCAAAATGCACCGATGATATTTTCACCACTTGTTTGTGGGCTAATAAAAAAGCGATGTCGGCTTAAAATATACAAAACCCACACAAGCACAAGCATCAACGGCGGAATAATTTTACCTAGAATCTTACGCTTTGTTTCGCGACTAATCACTGCCATTTATACACTTTTATATACATTTGCTTGCAAGGCTTGTTCCAAACTTAGCTCTCTTACAAACTCCCCATACAGCCCACCGCCATCATTATGGGTAACCTTGACTTGAATAATTGAGCCAATGGGGCATTTTCTGCCTAGGATCTTTATAAGTTTATTTTGACTGCTCCGCCCCTCACTCCAAGTCTGCCCCTCATCATCGCGGTGATTTTCAATCAGCACCTCATAGATTGAGCCAATTTCTTTTTGTGCCTTTTTTTGTAGAATCTGCTTATGGAGATTCTGTAATCGACTTAATCGCTCTTTAGCCACCTCTTGAGGCACAAGCATACTCTTATCATAGCTATACGCACTTGTATGCGGACGCGGAGAATACACAAAACTATAAAGCGTATCAAATTCAACGATTGATAGCACCTCCATTGTGTCTTCAAAGTCTTGTTCAGATTCAGTGGGGAAGCCTACAATAATATCCGTGCCAATGCCAACATTTGGGAGCAGGGACTTAAGCTTTGCAATTCTGTCTAAATACCACTGCTTATCATAGCCGCGTCTCATCATTTTTAGAATCTGGCTTGAACCACTCTGCAAAGGAATATGTATGCCTTTAGCAATTTTTGGATTCCTAGCAAATTCTTCCAAAAACTCATCGTCCATATGCAAGGGATGCGGTGAAGTAAAGCGGATTCTATATAGCCCTTCAATCTCGCTTAAAGTCGCTAAAAGCTCTGTGAAGTTTGTCTTTTTATGCGGGGTAGAAAACCTTACGCCATAATGATTGACATTCTGCCCTAGCAAAAGCAACTCCTTTGCCCCATTTGCCACAAGCTTTTTAGCTTCATTTACAAGCAAATCTATGGGAATTGAAATCTCCTTGCCACGCGTGAAAGGCACGATGCAATAGCTACATTTTTTATCGCAGCCTATTGAGATATTAAGATGAGCTTTAATCCCCATATCTTGTGATGAAGCAAACACATAAGTGCTATCATCATAGTCTATATCTACCTCCACAGCTTTTGGACGATCAAGCACCTGCGTGATTTTAGAGACATTCCTAGCCCCAAGCACAAAATCAACACTAGGAGCTTTCTTAATAATCTCTTCGCCCAAATGACTAGCCGTGCAGCCGCAGATTCCTATCTTTGCGCCAGATTTTTTCTCCTTAGCAAACTGCCCAATTTCCGAAAATAGCTTTTTTTCAGGCTTTTCACGCACAGAGCAGGTGTTAATAAGGATTAAATCCGCCTCTTTAGCATTATCAGTAAGTGTGTATTGCTTCTTTTCTTTCAATTCAGCAATGATATGTGCTGAATCTCGCTCATTCATCGCACAGCCCAAAGTTTGTATAAAAAGCTTCATAAACTTAGTCTTTGATATATAGATTCTAAAAATTACAAAATATGAAGCTCATAAATATAACTGCCCTCATCTAACGCATAACGCACTTCATTGAGATATGTGCTATGCCCCGCTTTTTGAAAAAATGCACACGCCTTTTGCATATCTTTATGGGAATTTTCCTTATCAAAATAAAAGATATTTTCCCCCTGCGTGAGTTTTTTAAGTATATCTTCACAGCTTATTTTCACCGCATTTGTCTTGTTTTTGGTATTGAGTGTGTTTTTAGCAAGTTTTAGCTCCATTTGCTCTCCTTTATGTAGATATTGCAGATAAACAAAGGGTCGCATTATAAGTCAAAATCACTCATTGCTTGCTTAATTTAAGATGATTCTATGAAACTTCACATAGAATCTAAGCATACGCTGCCAAGATTCTATATTTGAGAAGAGGATTTAAGCACCCTTTGGTGGAGTGAATACGCTTATTGGCTCAAGGCTACCTTCATATTTTTTGATATTCACAAGTCCTGTATGTGCGATATTACCATTAGCAAGAGCAGAGGTTGGCATATCTAAAGTCAAAACATTTGGTGAGCCATTTTTACATATACTGCCGACTTTACCCGGCTCTTGTGGGTCATACCACGCCCCTTCACACAAACGCACGACACCGGGCTTAATTGCATCAGTTACAAACGCCCCTGCTAAGACTTCGCCCCTTTGATTACTCACACTCACAATATCACCTGTTTTAATGCCTTTAGCCTGTGCGTCCTTTGGATTAATCCAAATAGGCTCTTTATCGCCAATAGCATACTCTTTACGCAGTGAAGTATTGGCAAGTTGAGAGTGCAATCTTAATGCTGGGTGAGAGGTAATAAGTGCAAATTCTGCTGGCTTATCCTTCATACCTAGCCATTCTATTGGCTCAAGCCAAGTGGGGTGTGCCGGGCAGTCTTTATACTCATATTTCTCAATCGTTTGAGAATAAATCTCAATCAAGCCAGAATCTGTCCCAAGCGGATTTAAAATTGGATCTTCTCTAAAGTCCGCATATCGCACAAATGCTTCAGATTCAGCTGGAATCTCAAACTGAAGTGGCTCATTTGCCTCCCAAAACTTTGCAAAATCAGGTAGTTCTAACAACAAGCCTTTTGATTGAGTGAGAGCTTGATTATAAAATTCCTCAAGCCACTGCATTTCGCTTTTATTCTCGCTAAACTTATCATACACGCCAAACGCCTTTGCTAAATCACAAAAGACCTTATAGTCATCTACGGCTCCAAACTGCTTCTCCACAAGCTGTTTCATCGGCACGATATGTAGGTTTGAGTAGTCCCCACTCATTGAGATATCATTGCGTTCATAGCTTGTGGTAATTGGCATAACAATATCGGCGTGTCGTGCTGTTGGCGTCCAATAAATCTCATTGACTACAATCGTCCTAGGTTTTTGCCACGCTTTAAGGAAAGTGTTTGTATCTTGATGATGCACGAGCGGATTCCCACCAGCCCAATAGATAAAATCAATATCTGTATAAGTGATTGTCTTGCCGTTGTGCTGTATGCTCTTGCCCGGATTCAGCAACGCATCGGCTATTCTCGCTAATGGGAAATTATTCTCACTGCCCTGCATAAGCCACTCTGCACCACCTTGACTGACATTACCAAGATTTATTCCGCCTACAACCGGAGCCGTAGCTGTAGGTGAGCCACCATTGCTGTAATGATAGGACAAGCCAAACCCACCACCGGGCAGCCCAATCTGCCCTATCATACACGCAAGTGTTACTAAAGCCCAGTGTGTTTGTTCGCCGTGATGAGCGCGTTGCATTCCCCAGCCAGACATTAGCATTGTGCGATTTTTGAAAAAGAGTTTGGCTAAAGATTCTATTTTTTGTGCTGAAATACCACAAATCTTAGACGCCCACGCAGAATCTTTGACTACACCATCACTCTTGCCCAAAAGATATTGACTAAACTTATCAAAGCCCTGCGTGTAGTTTTCAATAAACTCTTTATCATATTGATTTGTTTTTAGCATTGTATGCATAATGCCAAGCATTAGTGCCACATCAGTATTTGGCAAGGGAGCAATCCACTCCGCTCCCAAATAATCGCAAGTCATATTCCTTACAGGATCTATGCTAATGAGCGTTTTGTCTGATTTTTTAAGCTTTTCAAAAAAGTCAAGTCCCGTGCCTTCGTTCAAAGCCCAAGCATTTCGCAAAGTCGCCATAGGGTCAGCACCCCAGATAACAACCACTTGAGAATTATCTAGCACCATAGGATAAGAAGTTTGCTGCTCATACACCTCTATACTTCCCACGACATAAGGCATAATTACTTGCGATGCCCCGGTAGAATAATCTCCCGTTACGCCCACATAGCCACCTGCCATACCCATAAATCTTTGCAACAAGATTCTGGAATTGTGCAGATTCCCGCTACTTTTCCAGCCATATGACCCGGCAAACACACCCTCCTTGCCCTTTTGCTTGTAGGTTGCCTTAAGCTCTTTGGCAATGAGTGCAATAGCCTCATCATAGCTTACTCTCACCCACTCATCAGCTCCACGCAATTCCGGCTTTGGAGAGGCGGGATTTTCAAGGTAGGATTTTCGCACCATTGGATATTTGATACGCGTAGGTGTGTAAATTAAATCGGCAATCGTGCTATGTAAAGGGTTTGACACACTATTTTGCAAGGCATTGACACTAGAGATAACTTTGCCATCTTTAATCGTGGCTTTCAAAACACCCCAATGTGCACCCGTAATCACCTCTCCATCTAACACGAGATTTTCGCTAAATGCTTTTAGTCCAGATTCTACACTCGCCTTTTTGCTTGAATCATCACAGCCCACAAAAGGCACAAGAGCAAAGACTGCTAGTCCCTTCCCCATTGCTTGAAGTATTTGTCGTCTGCTAATATTACTCATCACGCCCTCCTTACTTATCTTTTGGCATATCTTTGGCATTTTTTTGCAAATATTGAGACACAAGGTATTCTTGGTTGCTATCATAGCCCACGCGACTTTTCATTGACTTTACAACGCTAGGCCACTGATTAGCATTAAACTCCTTTGGCGGGTGCAATGCGTGGCACACAGAGCAGTTTCCAAAAAGCTCTTGTGCTTCCTTATAGAGTGGCTCTACACTCTCTACCAAATCCGCATTTTCACTCCATAGCTCAACACTCGCTTTCACCCACTCTTGCTTACTTTCACTCTCTTTAAAAGACTTGGTAATCTTAAATTCCACATCTGCATTTTTAGAAAACCCAGCATTTAAGATTCTACGATTAGGGACAAAATATAAAGCCACTTGCTTATCAGCTTGTGCGTAGCCTTCAATCCTTAAAAGCACCTTATCACCCTTTTGCTCTAGCACTTCCACCTGAGCTGTTGGTAGCAGTCTTCCCACAACCTTATCACTCCCATCTTTGTAAAGGGATTTTACCTTAGAAGCATACTTCACATCACCCGCATACGAATACGCAAACGCCATACTTACAAGTATCATCGCTCTTGCAAATACTCTCATTTACCCTCCTTGACTTTTTGGTATTATTCACTTAAGGAATGTTTTGATTTTAGTCAAAGTTTATTAAAATCAACTGAAAAAGCGTTATTTTAAGGAGTGTTTCTTATGGGCTATGTAGCCTTTTGTATCGTGGAATTATCGTTATTTACAAAAAAGTCTATCGCTTATCTTGGGCTTGAGATTCTGTATTTTGTTCTTTATCAGCAGGGTTTTCATTGGTGGAAGAATCTTTAATGGAAGATTCATTGGTAGGATTTTCATTTGTAATAGAATCTTGCGTATCTTGTGTGGGCTCTTGGTCTAATTCTTGGCTTACTTCATTCTCTTGCAAATCTCCTGCCTGTGTAGAATCTTGTGAGCTAGAATCTTGGCTTGGCTTAGAATCACTTTTTTGTTTTAAGCGATTTGGTTCTACTTGGCGGATTTGTGATGTGATTTTAGCTGCTTTTTGAGTATCCATTTTGCCTAGAATTTTTGTCATATCTTTCACTTCCATTTGTGAGAGAATCTCCACCGCTTCAGATTCTGGCATATCAGCTAGAATAGCTGCTGCCTTGGCTTCTTTCAAACCTTTATAAGCTTTGACTATTTTATCATCTTTGACCTGTTTAATTTGGGCTAGAATCTCCTCATTTCGCGTGATTAAATCCTGCAATTCCTGCTCTTTTTGCTCTAATTCTTGGTTATTTTTCTCTTTCAAACTCGCTAATTCCGCCTTTGCCTTCTCTTGCTCTTCAGCAAAGATAACGATTTTCTCATCAATCTCTTTTTGCTTATCTTGGAGCTGTCGCTCTTTTTCATCAAGTAGCACTTGCGTAGCATTTTGCAATACTTGCAGGGCTTGTTGCCGCTCATCTATCTCATCAAGTTGAGTTTTTATCTCGTTTTTACGCGTTTCAAAAATAATACTACAATCAAGCAATTGCGAGTTTTCAGCAAAGCTCTGCACCCCCACACATAAGCACAATACACCATAGAAAAAAGAAGCCCTCATATCACTCTGCCTCCTATTGTCTTATCTCCAGCGTTATTATAAAGCATAAGTGCGATTTCATTGCTTTGAAACTTCTCTTGCATTTTTAGCTTTTGTAGCACAGAATCTTGCTCTTTTTTTTCCAAAAACTTTACCTTTTCATATTCAATATGCGATTTTTTATACTGCTCTTGCAAAAGGGCTTTATTTGCTTGTAAAGATTCTAACTCCGCACAATGCAAGGCGATATGGGCTAAAAGCATATTTTTTGTTTCTTCAAATGCCCTAAAAGCATAAAATGCCCCGCCACTTGGCATTTTAAGCCCTAAAAATTCTTCTTGCAACGCCGCTATTTGACTTTGCTTACTCGCGATTTTATTTTCATTTTGCATAATGCTACGCTCAATCCTTTGCATATCATTTTTGCGAAGATTCACAATCGCACCAAACTTTGTTTTCATTCTTCTCAAAGCCTAATAGTATCTTCTCGCTCAGCACTTGTAGAAATCATAGAGATTTTCACACCTATGAGCTTTTCAAGCTCTTTGATATAGATTTGTGCGTTTTTTGGTAGGGCGTTAAAATCGCGGATTCCACAAGTTTTGTCCCAGCCTTCAAACTCCCTGTAAATAGGCTTCACACATTCATAATCTGTTGGGATATAGCCTATCTCCCTGCCCTCATATTCATAGCCCACACAGACTTTGATACGCCTAAATCCATCAAGCACATCAAGCTTCATAATACTCAAACTCTCACAACCATTCAACGCACACGCATACCGCACCGCCACAGCATCAAACCATCCACATCGCCTAGCCCTGCCTGTTGTCGTGCCAAACTCGCCTCCAGATTCTCTTAGTCTCTCTCCTATCTCGCCTAGCTCTTCGGTTGGGAACACGCCATTGCCCACCCTTGTGCAGTATGCCTTGGCGATGCCAATAACCTTTTGTATATCTCGTGGGGCAAGTCCGCTACCACTACAAGCCCCTGCGGCAATGGTGCTAGAGCTTGTTACATACGGATATGTGCCGTGATCAATATCTAGCATACTGCCCTGCGCCCCCTCGCATAGAATCTTCTCGCCCCTTTTTTGTGCCTCCCATAAAAGCTGTGTCGTATCTGTGATAAAAGGCAGAATCTGCTCTCTTAAAGATTCTAAATGCGAAATCACATCTTCCACACTTGGTAGCTCCACACCATAGAGACTTTCAGCATATTTGGCTTGTTGATAGATAGATTCTATTTTTGCTTTTAAAATTCGAGGATGCTTTAAATCCATTAGTCGCACACCATTGCGTGAAACCTTATCGCCATAGCAAGGTCCTATGCCCTTGCCTGTCGTGCCAATGGCACTTGTATTTTTGCTCTTTTCTTTTGCTTTGTCTAAAATCTCGTGGTATGGCAGAATAATATGTGCCTTATCGCTAATAAACAATCGCCCCTGCAAATTCTCAAACGCACTCATCTCTTTTAACAACGCTTCAAGGTTAATCACAACGCCATTGCCGATGACATTTTTACATTGTGGATATAAGATTCCAGAGGGAAGTAAATGCAAAGCAATTTTTTTAGAATCCACCACGATTGTATGCCCTGCGTTATGTCCCCCTTGGTAACGCACCACATAGTCATACCCACTAGCTAATAAATCAACAATCTTTCCCTTGCCCTCATCGCCCCACTGAATCCCCACAATCAAATCAGCCATCTTTAATCTCCTTAAAAAAATAGAATCTCACAATTTACGCTAAAAGGCTTTCAACCACTTCATCAGTATATATCGCAAAGCCACACGAGCTTACACTCTCTACCCCATCTTCAAAGACACTATATTTGCCCCCCTGAAGCAAAGTCGCATTCCCTAAAAACATTCTAAAAAATAAATCCCCATAATATGAGCTAGGCGCATACGCAAGGGGAGAGAAAATGCTATTTTCATACTCGCAATAACTCGCACACTCTAGTAGTCTTTCAAGCTCCCCTTTTAAAAACACAGGTGAATCTGCTATGGCTTTAATCAAATCCTGCTTAGTCTTTACACGCGTGAGATTAGCAATATATGAAGGCATTTGCAAAAGTTGCTCCACATTATTTGAAGCAAAGACTTCAAGATTCACACCACTATGTTTAGCACATAAAAGCGGAATCTTCATATTTGAGATTTGTAAAAATGGCTTTAACCCAAGCTCGGCTAAGATTCCAATACCTAGGCACATTACCGGCGATAGACTTTCTCCGCCTAAATGCTCCGCTCCAATTTGATGAATTTCAGTCGTAGGATAGCTAAATACCGGCTGGATATAAAACCACTTCTTATGCTCACTGCTACGCGTTATCCGCTTCGTAACAATACGCATAGCATCAAGTGTCGTATCATACCTTAGCCCAATTTGATGATTGCTTTCACTGCTTAGCCGCACAAGCTCACGATTAAAAATATCGCCCTGATGTTCTAAAAAGCTAAAAGTTGGCGTTACAATCTCTTTATAATCATTCTCATAAAACGCCCTAATCGCACAAGATTCTATATCTCGTTTTAGCTTTGCTGCGGTATCAAAATATAACTTGCTCCCTTGCGGTAGCTCGTGCTCTAAAATCACTTTTACACACTCCTACTTTCATCTAAAATCGCTATAGCTTACACAAAAGGCTGGATTATAGCATAAATATCGTTTTATGCGATTTACATAACTTTTACTTGCAAATGCTATACTCGCCATTCTTCTAATAAACACAAAGGGTTTTCAATGAAAAAAGTAGCATTGCTTATGAGCGGGGGTGTAGATAGCTCTTATTGTGCACATTTGCTTTTATCTCAAGGGTATGAAGTCATAGGGCTATATCTCAAACTCCACGATAAAGAAAAAAAACATAAAATTTACATTAAAAATTGCGAACAAGTCGCTAGTCAGCTTGGAATCCGCTTTGAAGTGCTAGATTTGCGTGAGGAATTTAAAAAGAATGTCTATGACGCATTTGTGAAATCCTACAAAGCAGGGCAGACGCCAAATCCCTGTGCAGTGTGTAATCCGCTAATGAAATTTGGCTTAGGGTTACAAAAGGCTGATGAGTTAGGTTGCGACTTTATCGCTACGGGGCATTACGCACAGATTAAAGAGATAAATGGCATTAAACGCATAGCAAAAGCACTTGATGATACAAAAGACCAAAGCTATTTTCTCTACGCCCTGCCACAAAGTGCGATAGATAGAATCATCTTTCCACTTGGGACATTTACAAAAGAAGAGGTAAAAAAAACCGCCCTTAAACTCCTGCCTTTCCTTGGGACATTAGAGACTTATAAAGAATCTCAAGAGATTTGCTTTGTAGAAGATAGCTATATTGATATTTTAAAACTCCACGAAAAGGTGGATATGGAAGGTATTGTGCGGGATAGCAATGGTAAGGCGGTTGGCACACATAAGGGCTATATGCACTACACTATCGGCAAACGCAAGGGCTTTAGCGTCTTTGGCTCACACGAGCCGCATTATGTCAAAGCGATTAACCCACAAAAGAATGAAATCATTGTCGGCACAAAAGAAGAGCTTACCATAGATTCTATACAAGCCCTCAATAAAAGCCTCCCACAAGCCTTTGATGGCGGAGTGTATGATATAAAGGTGCGGTATCGCAGTGAGCCTTTAAAAGCAGAAATCAACATACAAGGCGAATATATCCACGCAAAATTACTAGAATCTGCCTATGGCGTGGCTCAAGGACAAGCCTTGGTGCTTTATCAAGATGACTGCGTTTTGGGTGGAGGCGTCATCACTCAAGCGAACTAAGAGGTTTGATAATCCGTGTCAAAATAAATCTTTAACAATAAAGCCCTATATCTCTCAAGTTTAGATTCTAGATCAAACTCTCATTTTGTCTAGAATCTAAAAATTCTAACCCTTTTCCACATTTGACTTCTTTGACTGACACAACATAAAGTTTATGAAAACTCTTATTATTTTTATATTTTTCACTTGCCTAGATGTTTATTAAGATTCTAAAATGCCTGAAACAAACCTATCTCAATTCTCATTTTGGTTTATCTTTAAAAACTTAATAATTATTCCTATAATTAATTATATTTTAAGCTGAGTTATATTATTCTCCCACTTTCACACATAATTCACACAAAGGAATAAAATGAAAACGATAAGCAGAATTTTAACGAATGGTAAAATCTTAACAACAGGAGGGCTAGTTTGTCTTTTTGGCTCATTTGCCCTAGCCGATACGCTAAGCCAAACTTCCACACAAGCAGAATCTCAAGATTCAGCCTCTCGCAATGTTAAGCTCAATAAATCTATTGTTACCGCCGCTTCAGGCAGTGAAAAGCTTGTCAAAGACACGCCGGCTTCTACCACCGTGATTAGCCAAGAAGAGTTGCAAACAATGCCTTATCGCGATTTAGCCGAAGCAGTAAGGAATGTGCCCGGTGTTGAGATTGATGCGAGTGCGGGGAAACTTGGAGGATTTTCATTCCTTATACGCGGTATGCCAGCAGACTATACACTTTTACTTGTAGATGGCAGACGCACAAAGCCGGGCGGACAAATCGCCACAAGTAATTTTGGTATGGATTCTATGTATAATGCCTTTATGCCCCCCCTTAGTGCGATTGAAAGGATAGAGGTTATACGCGGACCTATGAGCACACTCTATGGCAGTGATGCGATGGGCGGTATGGTGAATATCGTAACGAAAAAAATCCCAGAAAAATGGGGTGCGACATTAAGCCTTGAAGCAAATATTCCTGAATCTAAAACTTACCAATCCACCTATCAAGCCTCATTCTACGCCGCAGGGGCATTAAGCAAAAAAGTAGGTATGAATTTTAGACTACGCGATCTCTATCGCTCTGAAGCGGGAAATACCTTTAAAACAAATGATGGCAGCACAACCACAACCTTCTTTGGCGCTCAAAGCAATGCTTATAATATCGGCACAAGGCTAAACTATACGCCAGATTCTAAAAACACCTTTATTTTTGATGTAGATTATACAAAAATCACTTTTGACAATCGCAAGGCACAAATTGGACGCCACACCGCTTCAAATACAAGCAATAATGGTGATGGGCTGACAGGTGGATATACTGATTATATAAATGTTTCTAAGCTTGTGGGGCTACTTGGACACGATGGGGATTATAGCTTTGGGAAGTGGAAAACTTCATTGCAATATATGGATATGCGCAATCTTGGACGCAAGGTCGTGGGCAAATACACCGCCGATCCTGATGTGGGCAAAAATCGCGATATTATAGGGCAGGATATTTATCTAGATTCACGATTATTGCTCCCATTGGGCGATTATAATAATCTTAATATTGGGGCAGAGTATCGCAGTGAGCAAATGCACGATAGAGCGGCAAATCCAAACCGATTTGGCTTTCACACTATAAGTGCGTTTGTAGAAGATGAGTGGAATATTTTTGAGCCTTTTACAATTACACTTGGATTGCGAGATACTTATAACACAAAGTTTGGCAATCACATATCGCCTAGAATCTATGGTGTGCTTGATATAACAGATAGCCTAACGCTCAAAGGTGGTGTATCCACAGGGTATAAAACCCCTTATACCAACCAGCTTGTAAGCGGTGTGTATGGCTATGGGAGTCAAGGGGCTTTGGGCTTTTTAGGGAATCCGGACTTAAAGCCAGAGACTTCAATCAACTACGAGCTAGGCTTAGTATTTGATAATGACTATGTGGATTTTAGTGTTACAGGCTTTAGGAATAATTTTTCAAACAAAATCACTTCGCAGAAAGTAACTTCTGGCGAAGCATTTAACACCTATTGTGGCAATAGCATCTATGCCAATGGCTGCAATCAACTCTATAACGCCGATACTGCCTATACACAAGGGGTTGAAAGCACCTTTGGGATTAAGCCTATTTATGGCGTGGGCTTTGATATAAGCTATGTTTGGACAGACACAGAAGTAACTTCAGGCAAGACAAAAGGGCAGAAACTCTCCTTTATCCCAGAGCATTCTCTTAATGCAAAGCTTAGCTATGCGTATAAAGACTTCAGTGCTTATTTACGCACAGAATACAAAGCAAAAACGCCAAATAATAGTTTTTACAGCAACACAGATAAAATTGCTTACAAAGAATACTACAAAGACTATGTCGTGCTTACCCTTGGCGCACAATATAGGATTAATGACTTTGTTCGCTTAAACGCTGGAATCTACAATCTTTTAAATCATAGCTTTATTGATTTTGATAAAGTCGGCACAGACAATAAAGGTGGTGTGTATGCCAACAACTACCGCTTTATCCTTGATGGCAGACGATATTGGCTCAATGTAACACTTGATTTTTAATCACACAAAATGTTTTTAGAATCTACAAACTTCAAAATGACAAAAAGCTTGAAACAAAACTTTGGGGTTTTGCCCCAAGGTGTATAAAGCTGATATATTTCTTAAAATTTTTTAAAGGATTTGTAAAAAACATCTCTCTTATCTTAAAAAAATGTAAAAAATTATAGCTTTTAGATTCTTTTCAGTTTCTAAGGCATAGAATCCTAACCGAAGTTATCATAATGTGATAACAATCTCACCCAAAGGAGTTTATTATGGGAAAACGCGTAGAACACGATTTTATAGGCGAACTAGAAATTGCTGATGATGTGTATTATGGAGTGCAAACTTTTAGAGCTTTGCAAAACTTCAACATCACAGGCGATAAGCTTAGTAGCTACCCAAGCTTTATTAAAGCTTTCGCACAGGTAAAAAAGGCGGCGGCTCTAGCAAATAATGAGCTAAAACTACTAGATAGCACAAAAAAAGATGCCATTTGTAAGGCTTGTGATAGGCTTATCGCTGGGGAATTACGAGATCAATTTGTCGTAGATATGATCCAAGGCGGGGCTGGAACTAGCACAAATATGAATACCAATGAAGTGGTAGCAAACCTTGCTTTAGAGATTATGGGGCATAAAAAGGGTGATTATCAACACTGCCACCCAAACGACCATGTGAATCTCTCTCAATCTACAAACGACTCTTACCCAACAGCTATCCATGTAGCCCTTTATGATGAGTTATCCGCCCTTGCTAAAGATATGGAAGTGCTTAAAAAATCCTTTGAAAATAAATCAAAAGAGTTTAAAGATGTGCTAAAAATGGGACGCACACAGCTCCAAGACGCTGTGCCTATGACTTTAGGGCAGGAGTTTCATACATTTGCGGTGATGATGGGCGAAGATATTGCTAGAGTGCTAGAGGCAAGAAGCCTTGTAACAGAAATCAATATGGGCGGCACAGCGATTGGCACGGGGATAAACTCTCACCCAAACTATCCAAAAATCGTGCAAAAATATCTTTGCGAAGTTACAGGACACCCCTTCAAAACCGCTGATGATTTGATTGAAGCGACACAAGATACGGGTGCTTATGTGCAAGTAAGCGGTGTGCTAAAAAGAGTAGCGGTAAAACTCTCTAAAGTATGCAATGACTTGCGACTTTTAAGCTCTGGACCGCGTGCTGGGCTAAATGAGATAAATCTCCCTAAAATGCAGCCCGGAAGCTCCATAATGCCCGGAAAAGTAAATCCCGTGATTCCAGAAGTGGTCAATCAAGTGTGCTATGCGGTTATTGGTAATGATGTAACTGTGAGCTTTGCGAGTGAAGGCGGACAATTACAACTCAATGTATTTGAGCCGGTTATTGCCTATGGACTCTTTAACTCTATCTCTATGATGAGAAACGCAATGCTTACCCTTGCAAGCAAATGTGTCGATGGAATCACAGCAAATGAAAAGGTATGTAGCGACTTTGTGTATAACAGCATAGGTATCGTTACCGCACTGAATCCATATATCGGTTATGAAAACTCTGCATCCATCGCTAAAGAATCTTTGCAAACAGGCAAACCGGTAAAAGAAATCGCATTAGAGCGAAAGCTTTTAAGCAAAGAGCAGTTAGATGAGATTTTCCAACCAAAAAATATGCTAAATCCTCATATGAGTGCGGAAGATAAGGCGAAGTTTCAAAAAAATTCGCCATTTGCGTAAGAAATTTAGGCTTTGAGTGCAAAGGCAAGAGCCTAAAATTTTGATTTTTGGGAAGTTTCTCATAAACCGCAATATTAGCTTAAGTAGCTACATTATTATGCGAGATAGCCCAAAATACACCTTAAAGATACTTCCGCAAGTATTCATATTAGTATCTTGTATGGAATCTAGATTCTTGTCATATTGAGCCGTAGGCGAAATATCTTTTTTAGATTTTAAAGTTTTAGATACTTCGCCTAAAGGCTCAGTATGACAAGCTGTTTTAGATTCTAGATTCTAACAACTTGTTATGTTTGAGCGAAGCGAACCGCCTAAGAGTTTGGATTTCAAAATAAATTTAAATTAAAAGGTATTTCATCAAATGCTTAATATAACAAGAGTTTAGATTCTAGGTTTTCACTAGGCAATACTTATTTTTGTGTTTTTTAAGGCAAGAACTACTCTATGTGCGAATTGCTATCTTAAAAAACACAAATTTAGATTGAACACAAAGTAAAACTTGTGAATCTTTAAAGTAGATTCTAAAACTTTTTAATGCAAAAATCAAAGGATTACAATGGAAATGTTAGTGCTTATACTTCAAGTTGCCGTGCTACTTGGAGCTATTTTTATCGGTATTCGGCTTGGCGGTATGGCGATAGGCTACGCTGGTGGTTTTGGCGTAGTTGTGCTTTGTCTCTTTTTGGGTATGAAGCCCGGAGCTATTCCTTGGGATGTTATCCTTATCATTATGTCAGTTATTGCGGCAATTGCGGCAATGCAACTTGCTGGTGGGCTAGACTATATGGTGCAGGTGGCTGAAAAGATTCTAAGAAAGAATCCAAAATACATTAACTACCTTGCCCCAACGGTTACTTACTTTTTGACATTTTTAGCAGGGACTGGGCATACTGCCTTTTCTATGATACCTGTGATTGTGGAAGTGGCAAAGGAACAAAATATTAAGCCATCCGCCCCTCTTTCAATCGCTGTTGTCTCTAGTCAAATCGCCATTACCGCAAGCCCTGTAAGTGCGGCGGTAGTGTATATGACCGGTGTGCTAGAGCCGCTTGGCTGGAGCTATCCTACTTTGCTTTTAGTATGGCTTGTTACAACTTTCAGTGCGTGTATGCTGACTGCCTTTGTGGTGAGTAAGTTTTTCCCACTTGATTTGAGTAAAGACCCTGTGTATCAAGAGCGACTAAAAGCTGGGCTTGTGAAATCAGCAAATGGTGCAGCACACATTGAGCTAAAAAAGGGAGCAAAGCTAAGTGTTGGGATCTTCCTTGTGGGTGTGCTTTGCGTGGTGATTTATGCCACTTCAATATCTGATGTCGTGCGTAAGCCTATGCTAGAATCTGTAAGCAAAAATATCCCAGTGTATGTGGATAATGAGCTAGATTCTATAAAGAATGAAGCAACTTCGCTTTTAGCAATAAAAGATAGTGAGCAATTAAAACTAGAAAAACAAAACCTTAGCACACCGCTAGAATCTTTGAAGAAAACCTATATAGATTCTATCCCTGCGATTAAGGCAAATCCAAATGATATAGAAAATCTTCAAAATGCCTTTGCCACCGCAAAAAACGAGATAAATTCTATTGCTAAAAATGAGCAGAATGAAAAAGCCCTTGAACTAATAGAATCTAAGCTAGATTCTATGGTAGGGGAGCTAGATTCTATCCTGCTAGACTTCGCACAAAAAGATGGAATGTTAGCAAACTTATCAGCAATGGTAAAAAGCTATATTGATCCTGTGCGATTGCCACGCGATGGGGCGATTATGAGCTTTATGCTGATGATTGCAACTTTGATTGTGATTTTCTGTAAGGTAGAAACCGGCAAACTGCTTGATGCAAGCACATTTAAGGCGGGAATGACAGCTTGTGTGTGCGTTTTAGGTGTGGCTTGGCTTGGCAATACTTTTGTTGATGGCTACAAAGCAGAGATTGGCGATTTAGCCGGCAAACTTGTGGGCGATTATCCCGCACTTTTGGCAGTAGCCCTTTTCTTTGCGAGTATGTTGCTTTACTCACAAGCGGCTACGGCTAAGGCGATTATGCCGGTTGTGATTGCTGCACTCGGTATCACCGCTACAAATGCGGATTCTGCGTATATTTTGGTAGCAAGTTTTGCGGCTGTGTCGGCATTATTTGTGCTTCCTACATATCCTACGCTACTTGGAGCGGTGCAAATGGACGATACCGGCTCTACACGCATTGGCAAGTTTGTTTTCAATCATAGCTTCATACTGCCGGGTATTATAGCTATCGTATTTGCCGTAGCTCTTGGCTTTGCCATCGCTCCGCTATTCTAAAAACTACAACATAGAATCTTTTTAGATTCTATGTTTATTCTCTCTTTTGATAAGCATCATCACTAAGGCTAAGATTCTATCTACCTTTCCTTAAGCTCTAGGCTTTGTAGCTCCTTGATACATTTTTGCAAATCTTCAATAATCTCATCGTATTTAAAACTAAGCAACACACGCTTATAAAGCTCTGGCTTATGCTTTCGCCAATTTCTCAAAGTCTTTGGTGTAACATCAATAATGCGTGCCATATCCTGCTGTGTGTATTTCATTATATCCCTTAGATTCTTTTGGGCTAGAATCTACACAAAAAGTTTTTTAAATCAAATTGGGTAAATATTTTCTAAATAAATATTATTTTAAATATTTTTTACCTAGAATCCTACACTCGCCAAGAGAAAATACAAAAACAAGGAGAAAAAAATGAAAAACCCGACATTATCTATTGCACTCAAAGTGGGAATGGCATTTGGCTTGGGACTTTTAGTTGTTGGTTGTGGAGACCCCGTCCCTGAGTTGCTACACTATAAACCAAAAAGCCTAGAACAACAAGGCAAAGGTATTACTATCGCCAAAAGCACCCCCTATAATTGCAAAATTTTAGGTGAGGTTGAAGGTAAAGACAATACAAATGGCACAAGAGGAGCAACACGAGAGTTACTAAGGGAGGGTGCATTAAACGACCTTAGAAATGAAGCTGGGGATGCAGCAGGAGTGGGCAAAAGAATTATGCTTAACATTACCAATGAAGAAGTGTTATGCAGTGTCGTGCTTGAAGGCAAAAAAGGCAAAACGCAACAAACCATAAAATGCACCGACGGCTTACCAATCGACGCAATAAATGGCAAACTGCTCTCTCATAGAATCCACGCTCAAGTTTTTGATTGTGGTGAAAAATAAACTCGCTCCTTTTAAACTGAAAGATTCACAAACAAAGGGGATTTTATCGCAAAATCCCCTTTTAGAATCTCACACGCACAACAACCAAACCCTTACACCCCACTCCCTAGAATCCTAAGCAATTTTGCTTCATTTTTGCAAATGCGTTATTTGCCTTTTGGACAAGATTAGGCTCAAAACTAAAAAGCAGAGCTTCAAAGTTATTTTCAAAAGCGTTTCTGCTCCAATTTGCCGAGCCAAGCACTAAAATCTCATCATCAATAATCGCCATTTTTTGGTGCATTATCCCATAATACTTGCCGTTTCTGGCTTTCACCCCGCTTAGCAGACACACGGAAATATTATTATACTTTGCTAGATAGCCAATGACTGAACTTTTATTCTCCATATTGCTTTCTTTATCAAAGATAATCTCCACGCTCACGCCCCTTTTTGCCACATCTCTTAGAATCTTAGCAATATCATTATTTGTAAAGCTATAAATGCTGATTTTTATCTCACGCTTTGCATTTCTTAACGCCCCCTGCAATGTATTTAAAGCTTGTTTTTGCTCATAGGGCAGTATATAAAGCGTATCATTTGGAGCAGAAAACGCAAATGAAGTAAGCAAAAAAGTGTGAATTATCCCCACAAACACATAATTCTTACATTTTCTCAATATTTTTGCCATTTTTGCCTGCATTTTATTCCTTTGTGCTGTGGATTTAGTTATAATCATAGGCTATTATTACACAAAAAGCAATAAAAGCGGGGAATGTATATGAAATTTCTACTCATCAATACCAATCAAATCGTTCAAAAACTCGTTGAAATCACAGCCAAAAAAGCTGGGGCAGATCTCACCACAATTACAGAATCTAGACAACTTGCCAACCTAGAGCAGTATGATTATATCCTTGTTGATGATGATTGCTTTGGGCTAGATTCACAAGCCTATACAGACGCACTCAAAGACAAGCGGAAATGCCTTATTTACAACAAACAAGTCAAAAGGATTGAAGGGTTTGATGACTATGTGCAAAAGCCCTTTTTACCAACGAGTATTTTGGATATTTTCACCGCACAGCTTAGCAAACAAGCCCCCGCACAAAACCCTGAAAAAACGCCTTTAGACTCAGTAGATTCGGCACTTGGAGCAGAGCTTGATGCGGCATTAAATGGGGAAAATTTAGATAGCACAGAGAATGCCCCTATTGAGCTTGATAACCTAGATAAAGGGCTAGAAGAGATTGACAACTTGCTTGATGATAACCTTGAAAGCTCTAGCAGTGGGGATTCTAATGTAGATTCTAGCAATGTAATAAAACAGGAATCTATTGAAACAGAAAGTGGGGATAGTGGGGATTCTCAAGCAGAAAATATAGAGACTGAAGAGCCGACACTTGATATAGAACAAGCGACCGATGAGCTAAACCCCGAAGCGACTTTAGATGAGGGGCTAGATATTAACCTTGATTTGAGTGGGCTTGATGAGTCGGAGGGCTTCAGTGATGATGAAAATACTGAATCTATGGCAGATTCAGTAGAGACGGAAAAGAAAGCAGAGGCGGTAAGTGAAGCTGGAGATACGGCGGATTTAGATAATTTAGGGGATCTAAGCGGTTTAGATGACTTGACACAAGATGAAAGTTTGACTGAAAGCACTGCAGATTCCATAACTGAAGAGAATTCTACCGACACACAAGATGAAACAGAATCTTTAAGCTTAGATGATGAGCTTAACCTTGATGAGCTGGATTTGGCAAACGAGACAAAAGAAGATTCTAAAGATTCAACACAAGAAAACATAAAGACAGAATCTCAAGGATTAGATGATTTGGAGAATTTGGACGATGAGATGGCACATCTAGATTCTGCACAAGAAATTGCAGAAACACAAAGTGCCGAATCTACACAAGATGAGCTGGGCGGTTTAGATGATTTGGAAAATCTCAATGATGACGCAGGGGAAAATGACAATCTAGGGGAAACAAAACAAACACAAAACGCTGATGATTTGGGCGAGTTAGATAACTTAGATGATTTGGATAGTTTGGGAGATTTGGCAGGGCTTGAAAATGAGCTAGGACAAACAGAGTTAGACGACATAGAATCTCAAAACGAAATAGAACACAATATAGAATCTGCAGATTCTGCTGATGAAAACTTAGGTGGAGAATCTTTGAGCGAAGAGAATGAAAAAAATTTGGAAGCAGAAAATACAGAATCTTTAAGCGATTTGGGCGATGAAACACTTAGCCTTGATGAGTTAGATGAGCTAGATTCCCTTGACACAAATGATGAAACACAACAGGACGCCACACAAGAAGCCGCAGATTCACATATACCACTTGATGATGAGTTTTCAAGTGAAGGCTTACTAGAAAATGACTTGCTTGATAATGTGGAAAAAGTGAGCTTAGCTGAGCCTGTGCTTGATAAAGAACAAGTGAGTGAAGTTAGCAAAGCCCTTCAAGCCCTTGATGAAGAAAGTGCTGATTTTACTTCACTTAAAGAGCCACAAATCGCAGAAGCACTCGGCGAGGAACTCCCTAAAGAGTTGTTATCCCTTGATGAATTAAGTGAATCTAATAATGAAGCCCTTGAAAATATGTCCCTAGATTCACAAGATACAATAGAATCTGCCCCAGAATCTGCCCCGGCACAAAGCACTCGGCAGGATACACAGCCCCAAGAGATTGTCAAAAATATGATAGCAAACTCCGTGCAAAGTAGCATTTCAAGCTTAAGCTCAAATAATCTTAAATCAATGCTTGATGGGCTTGAAGTAACCATAAACATTAGCTTTAAGGATAAGAGCAAATGAGTAGGGAAACTCTAGGGCAAACAGGAGCGGTGCTTATCATATCTGGACCAAGCGGTTGTGGTAAAAGCACACTTACAAAGGCGATTATGGATTCTATCCCTGATGTGTATTTTTCAATCTCCACCACCACGCGTCCTATCCGCGATGGTGAGATTGATGGGGTGCATTATCACTTTGTTGATAAAGACAAATTTTTAACTGATATAAAAAACAATGTCTTTTTGGAATGGGCGGAGGTGCATACAAACTTTTATGGCACTTCATTAGAGCCTGTTAAAGTTGCTCTAGCACAAGATAAAATCGTGCTTTTTGATGTAGATGTGCAAGGACATCACAGCATTAAGGAATATTTTGGCGATTTTGCTAAATCCGTGTTTATCACCACAAAAAATAAAGAGATTCTAAAACAAAGGCTTGTGGCTAGGCAAACTGATGACTTGCAAACCATTGAGTTTCGCTTGATACAAGCACATAATGAAATGCAGCATATTGATGATTTTGACTATCTTATTATTAATGATGATATACATACCGCCAAAGAGGCTATGCTTGCCATTACGCGTTCGCTTAAATATCAGCAGATTGAGCGTTTTTCACATATTATCCAAAAATGGCAAGACTAATGGCAATATTCGGTATAATATCTCAATTTAACACAAAGGAGTTCCTATGACACCACCTAATCTATGGCAGATTGTTTTAATTTTAGTTATTGTGTTGTTACTTTTTGGTGGCAAGAAGATTCCAGAGCTTGCTAAAGGCTTAGGCAGTGGGATAAAAAACTTTAAAAAAGCAGTCAAAGAAGATGATGAAAGCGCAACAAACAAAGAAGAAATCTCGCAAGTAGGGGAAACTTCACAAATCAAGCAAACCCAAGCTACTGAATCTACCACACAAAATAAAGCAGATTCTTAAAAGCAAGAAGCCTAATGTATCAGCACATTAAAGCTATTTTAGCTCAAGCTTGTGGGCTTGAGAATGAAAGTGAGATTGTTTTAGAAAAGCCTAAAAATAAGGATTTTGGGCATTTAGCCACACCTCTTGCTTTTAGCCTTGCGAAAATAAAAAGGCAAAATCCCAAGCTTTTAGCTGAAGAGCTTTCAGTATCCCTAGCCCAAAATCCTGCCTTTAGCAAGGTAGAAGCACTCAATGGCTTTATTAATTTAACCCTTTCTGCCGATTTTCTTTTTGATATAAGTAAAGCAGAATCTACCGCACCACAAAGTAAGCAAAACAAAGAGAGCATTTTGCTTGAGTTTGTCAGTGCCAACCCAACGGGACCTTTGCATATAGGACACGCACGGGGGGCTGTGTATGGTGATGTATTATCGCGTGTGGGTAGGCATTTGGGCTATGAGATTACCACAGAGTATTATATCAATGACGCAGGTTCGCAGATTCAAATGCTTGGACTATCCTTACTTCTTGCAGGGCAGGAGCATATTTTAAAGCGTGAAGTGAAGTATCCAGAGAGCTATTATCGTGGGGAATACATTGTAGATTTAGCAAAAGAATGTGAAAAACACTTTGGGAAAAGCATTTTTGAGAGTGAAGATTCTATCCCCGCACTTGCGGATTTTGGCAAAAATGCAATGCTCCAAGAGATTAAGGATAATCTTTTACAAGTTGGCATTAGCTTTGATAATTTTGTCAGTGAAAAGGCTTTGTATGAACGCTGGAATAGCACACTGCAGACTTTAAAGCAAAATAATGGAATCTACACTCAAGATTCTAAAGTGTGGATTGCATCTTCAAAGCTTAATGATGAAAAAGACCGCGTGATTGTGCGTGAGAGCGGTGAGCCAACCTATCTAGCAGGGGATATTATCTATCATCAGGATAAGTTTCAAAGAGGCTTTGAACGCTACATTAATATTTGGGGAGCTGATCATCACGGCTATATTCAAAGAGTAAAGGCGGCGATACACTTTCTAGGCTATGATGAGAATAAGCTTGAGGTGCTACTCTCTCAAATGGTAAGTCTCCTTAAAGGCGGACAACCCTATAAGATGAGTAAAAGGGCTGGGAATTTTATCCTTATGAAAGATGTGGCTAGTGAGATTGGCAGTGATGCCCTGCGATTTATCTTTCTTTCCAAAAAGCCCGATACACACCTTGAATTTGATGTAGATGAGCTAAAAAAGCAAGATTCAAGCAATCCTATCTACTACATCAACTACGCTAATGCGAGAATCCATACGCTTTTTGAAAAAGCAGGTGTAAATATGCAGGATTTGGAAAAAAATATCCAAAGCTTGAGCTTTGATTCTCACATTAAAGATTCTGCTACACATTTGCTTTTTGAATCTTTGTGTCTTTCACATATCTTAGAATCAAGCTTCCGCGATAGAGAAATGCAAAAAATATGCGAGTATCTTAAAAATCTTGCCGCAAGTCTGCATAGCTTCTACAACACGCATAAAATCCTGCAAACTCCAAATCAAAATGATATTTTATATGCGTTAAAAGTCGTTAGTCAAACGCTCACGCTCGGATTAGCCCTGCTTGGCATTACAGCAAAAACAAGAATGTAGTAATGCCTAAAAATGCCTTAAATGTATTGTGGGCGTTAAAAGACGCTTTTCCACATACTATTCCTATTTTGGTTGGCTATGTTTTTATGGGTATGGTGTTTGGAATCTTGCTCCAAAAGGCGGGATATGGGGCATTGTGGGCGTTTATTATGGCGGTAGTTATTTATGGTGGGACGACACAATTTATCGCTGTTGGACTTATGGCAAGTGGAGCTGGGCTGTGGGAATCTTTCGTGCTTGTTTCAATGATTAATGCAAGGCAGATTTTTTACTCTATCAGTATGCTAGAGCGTTTTAAGCAAATGGGCAAAAAGTCTTACTATATGATTTACTCACTTACTGATGAAACTCTAGCCCTGCTTAATCTCAAAAGCCCAAAGCCACATATTGATAAGCATTGGTTTGATTTTTTTATCGCGTTATTAAATCATAGCTATTGGATTATAGGCTGCACACTTGGGGCGATTGTGGGGAGTTTTGCAGACTTTGAGCCAAAGGGGCTTGATTTTGTAATGAGTGCGATTTTTGTGGTGATTTTCATAGAGCAATGGCGGAATAAAACAATGAGAACACCCGCACTTATTGGGATTCTTGTTAGCCTTGCGTGTTTGTATATTTTTAAAGCCGAGCATTTTTTACTCCCAGCCCTTGTTGGAATCTGTATCGTTCTTACACTACGGAGAAAGTCTCTTGAATCCTGAAATCTACCACTCTATACTGCTTGTTACACTCATTGCTATCAATACTTTTTTGAGTAGATTTTTACCCTTTATCATTTTTGCTAAATCCACACCTGCTTATATCATCTTTTTGGGTAAAGTGCTACCTAGTGCGATTATTGCGATGCTTATTGTGTATTGTTTGAAAGATACAAATTTTTCACAAACGCCTTATGGGCTGAATGAAATTATCGCTGTGTTTGTTGTGAGTAGCACACATATTTTATTTAAGATTCCTGTTGTGAGTATTGTGTGCGGGACGATTGGCTATATGGCATTGGTGCAGAGTGAGATTCTTAGCTCCATAATAAGCACAATGTAAAAAATTAAGATTCTAACGCCAAAGCAAATTGGCGTTTTTAAAATTTAAGCAAAAGCGTTTTTTAGGCTATCAATCCACGCTGCAATTCTTTGCTCTGTATTTTCTTCTTGATTGACTTCATCAATGACTAATCCCACAAACTTACCATCAACTACCGCTTCGCTATCATCAAAGGTATAACCATCTGTGCTTGTTTGCCCTACGATTTTGCCTTGCTTTGAAACTTTTTTATAAATATGGGCTATCCCATTGCAAAAAGTATCGCTATAAATATCTTGATCGCCTAGTCCCAAAAGAGCGATTGTCTTGCCGCTAAAGGCACTTTCATCAAGGCTAGATAAGAAGCTATCCCAATCATCTTGCAAATCTCCAGAGCCATAAGTTGGCGTAGCAAGGATAAGATTATCAAATCCAGCTATATCTTCAGCACTACAAGATGCTACATCAAACATTTGGCAATCACCAAGCTTATCTGCAACTTTCTGTGCGACTTCCTGTGTCACCCCGCCATCACTTCCATAAAATAAACCGACTTTTTTCATAAATGCTCCTTAGTGTTAAAATAAAAAGTCTAGCTTATAGCATAAAAGATAATAAAAGTAAAATATTAAAATAAGAATTGTTTTTATAATAGTTTTAGAATCTTTATCCTACAATCCGCATTTTAATTTTGGAGCATCAATAATGAAAACAAATATTATTTATATAAAAGGATTTTTCTTCCTCTGTGCGATATGCTTTGTAAGTAATCTAAGCCTATACGCTACGCAAGATTCTAGCCCCATAGAGCAAAGCCCACAGCATAGAAATGTCAAATTTTCCACTTCTATCGTTACCGCAACACCAACCACAACAACCTACCAAAGCGGTTCAAAACTCAATAAAACTATGCTAGATTCTACGCCAAGTGGCAATGGCGATATTACATCAATATTAAAAATAATTCCTAATGTTCAATTTGATAACGCACAGCTCAAGTCCTCTACACCCGGCGAGATTGACCCAGCAAATATAAGCATTAGTGGCGGACTTTTCTATCAAAATAATTTCCAGCTTGATGGCTTTAATATGAATAATGACCTAGACCCAAATGGCGGGGCTACAAATGGACCAAATGCGTTAAGAAGTGGGAGAAGTCAAGGTTTAGCAGTGGATACAAGCCTTCTAGAATCTATCCAAGTGCAAGATTCTAATATCTCGGCTGCTTATGGGGGATTTACCGGTGGAGTGGTAGAAGCAAATGTGCGAAAGCCACGAGCTGATAAGGGCGGCTTATTTGGGTGGCACGGAGGAGTGAGCTATCAATTCACCGGCAGTGATTTAACGCAATATTTCATAGATGAAAGCCAAGAGGCAAACTTCATTACAAGCTCAAATGAAAACTATCAGCCAAATTTCACAAAACATTTAATCCGTGCCAATCTTGAGGGCTATGCTACGCAGAATCTAGGCATTATCACAAGCTTTTCTACCACGCGGAGCTTTATCCCACTTAAAGGTTATTCATTTGACATCGGCACAGAGGCAAATGCTACAAGAGAGCAGCATCGCTATATTGATAACTACTATATTAAAACACATTATAATCCAAGCGAAAAGCTAACGCTTGAAGCAAGTCTCGCCTATATGCCTCAAGATAATACCTACTACAGTAGCGTAGCAAAACATAGCTTTTATAGTATGAAAAGTGGGGGGATTCAAAGTGGGCTTAAAGCCCTCTATGATAGCAACATAGGGCTATGGAGCAATACTTTGAGCTACTCTTTTATGCAGAACTCAAGGGAGAGTGAGAAAAACTACTTTATGTCGTGGTATTATTCACAAGGCGATAAGGACTGGGCAGGGACAAATAGCAAAAAAAGTCCAAGGGCTAGTGAAGGTGGATATGGCGATATGGAGCAGATTCAAAATACACTCAATTATAAGTCAAATATGAACTTTGAATCTTGGGATTTATGGAAAAGCGAGCATACGCTCAACATAGGCTTTGAGGCAAACTACACTCACGCTTATCGCAATCGTAAAAATCCCTACTATTCTTTTGGAAATCCTGCTGAACTTAAAAAAACTTGTGGCACGGATAGTATGTTTGACTTTGCTACCTGCTCTAATACACAAACGCAAGGCGATGGTAAAAAACCACCTTGGCAAGGACAATATTTTAATCAAGTTACAGAATCTAAGAGCGGTGAAATAGCCCTTGATAACCTTGCGTATGGAATCTATGCTGAAGATTCTATTTTGCTTGACTTGGAGCAAATAGGCAAGATTCAAACACGGCTAGGATTGCGACTAGATGGCGATACCTATATGCAAAAGCACACCTTAGCTCCACGATTTAGTCTTAACTACACTGCCCCTTGGGAAGAGTATAAAAGTGAGCTTATCTTTGGAGCAAATCGCTACTATGGACGGAATCTCTTAAGCTACCGCCTCTATGAGCTTGTGGCAAATAGCACACAGGAATACAAAAGGACAGATTCTAATTCTAGCTGGACTCCAACCACAGCAAAAGAAGGCAAGTCAAGCTATGCTTTCCATAAGCTCAATGTCCCTTATAGCGATGAGCTTATGGGAGGCATAATGCAGAATCTTGGGCTTTTTAGCTTAAGTGCTAAATACATCTATCGCCACGGACAAGATGAAGTAATGAAAAAAAGTATTAAGCAAAATAAAAGCTCTATAACCACTTGGACGAATGATGGGGAAAGTCAAAGCCATATCATCACCCTTAGCCTACAAAGCACCGAACCCTTAGAGATATATAGCGTGAAAAATCACATACTTTTTGCTTTTGATTATACTAAGGTAGCACGAAGCTACAATCTCTACTCCACTGATGATGCCTATCTTAACAATGATGACATTATTTATAATGGTATCCAGATCAAGTATAAGGATCGACCAACTGAAAACTTCGCACGACCTTTTACCTTGAGGCTTTCCACAACACATACTTTTAAACTATGGAGGACAAAATGGCTTTTTAATAATTTCTTCCGCTATCGTGGCGGATATGATGCAATGGTGCTTTTAAACAAAACAAGCCCGGGCTATAAATCCAGCTCAACTTTAAAGCAATATGGTAAAATGCACTTTGATGGAGCTTTTAGCTGGGATATGCGTCTAGGCTTTGAGATGAGTATATGGAAAGATAATGTTGTATTTGTGAATTTTGATATATATAATGTGCTAAACACTCGCAACAAAGCTGCCCTTAGCGGAACAAATGGTGCTGTGATACCCGGTATCCCTTCAAGTGCATCTGTGGCGGTGTATGAGATAGGACGACAATTTTGGATTCAAGGGGGGTATAAATTTTGAAAAACTTTTTACATAATAGCAGACACAAGACAATCGCAATCGTTTGTGTGCTTGGCATAAGCTCAGCCTATGCTATGCCAAAAAATATACAAGCCCTGCGAAAAATGTATCTCTCTCCCAAATCTCAATGGCAAAAGCCACAAGTAGATTCTAGTGTGTTGTGGGAAGAGCTATCCGCCCTGCCAGATACACCGCCCTATCCAGAATCTAATCCCTATTCATTAGCTAAAGCAAAGCTTGGGGAAAGGCTCTTTTTTGACCCTATCCTCTCTCAAAGCAAACAAATTGCTTGTGCCACTTGCCACGATAAAGAACTAGGCTTTGCCGATGGGCGAAGCGTAAGCTATGGACATAATCGCCAACTAGGCAAACGCAACGCACCAAGCGTTGTAATGTCAGCATTTGGAAAGGAAAAGTTTTGGGACGGGAGGGCAAAAGACTTAGAATCTCAAGCTCTTTTTCCCATAGCTGACCCAAAGGAAATGGCGTATTCCCCACAAAAAGCAGTCAAAAGATTGGCTAAAGATGCTAGTTATAAAGCGATGTTTAAAGAGGCTTTTGGGAGTGATGAGATTACCACGGAGCGTTTAGCCCAAGCTATCGCCACTTATGAGCGAACGCTTATGCCAAAAAATAGCCGTTTTGATAAATTTATGAAAGGGCAATCCCAAGCCCTAAGCGATAAGGAAGTATGGGGGCTACATCTCTTCCGCACTAAAGCTCGTTGTATGAACTGCCATTATGGAGCGAGTTTTAGCGATGAGAGTTTTCACAATCTGGGGCTCACCTACTATGGAAGAAAATATGAGGATTTAGGCTTGTTTCACACTACGGGCAACACAGAGGATATAGGCAAGTTTAAAACGCCAAGCCTTAGAAATGTAGTCAAAACAGCACCCTATATGCACAATGGGCTTTTTCCACATCTGCGTGGAGTGCTGAATGCCTATAATGGAGGAATGTTCCACCCAAATGCAAACACCAAAGAGCTAGAAGATAAAACAAGGAAAAATCTCCCCTACCCTAAGACAGATTTACTTCTAAAGCCGCTAAACTTAAGTAGTGATGAGATTCAAGCACTTGAGGCATTCTTAAAAACACTCTAATTTTTGCTTAGGCTTTCAAGCAGAGAGTTTGAAGTCTGCTCCAAACTACTTACACTTTGAAT
The DNA here is from genome assembly GCF_000284635.1 of Helicobacter cinaedi PAGU611. Classification (NCBI taxonomy): domain Bacteria; kingdom Pseudomonadati; phylum Campylobacterota; class Epsilonproteobacteria; order Campylobacterales; family Helicobacteraceae; genus Helicobacter; species Helicobacter cinaedi. Next base: position 1,855,530 of record NC_017761.1, read on the forward strand.
AATCTCTGTAGAATTACTTTGTGTAATCTCTTCACCAATAAATGAGGTTGCCTTGGCAGAATCTGTAGAAAGTCTTTGAGCTATCTCATCTGCCCTGCTTTGTGGTAAAAGTGTATGAATCACACTTTGTGCATCTTCATTGTCAAGCAAACGAGAGATAGGATTAAGCGAGACAAGATTCTCATTTTTCTCTTGCGTGTTAAGACAGAGATAAAGATTTGATTTAAACAAAATATGATCAAGCTTTGTTACTGATAGCACTAACTGCTTATAAAGCTGGGCGAATATCTCATCTAAAGACGCACTATTAGCTTCCATTTTGTCAAACACCTCATTAAATGTATGGAGCTTAGATTCAGACACAGAAGCAATTTTGCTTACCTCATCACCACCCTGTTCAATACTCCCTACTTCTTGTTGCATACTTTGGATAGAGATGGAAATCTCATTTGTAGCTTTTTGCGTATTTTCAGCAAGTTTTCTTACCTCATCAGCAACAACTGCAAATCCTCTGCCGTGTTCTCCAGCACGAGCAGCTTCAATAGCAGCATTCAATGCTAAAAGATTAGTTTGATTAGCTATATCATCAATAAGTGCGACAATATTGCCAATCTCGCGTGATTTTTCAGCAAGGCTTTGAATAGATTGATTATTTCTCTCAATCAATGAAAGCAACTCACTAATAGATTCTGTCAAATTACTCACATCTTCGCGACTTTCAATTGACGCATCACGAATATCGCGGACATTTAAATCCACCTTCTTCATATAAACAATATCATCATTCAGCGTATTTGCTATGCTATTAAGATTTGCATTTTGACTTTTTAGACTAAGATTCATCAAATTTTTAGACAATGCGTTGCGAATAGAATCTTTAGCGTTTTCTTCAATCGCACTTAGAGCCTTATTAATCCCTTCTATGTTTTGAGCCAATGTCCCATTTAGCCCACCTGCAAAGCCTTTACGATAGTATCGCCCTTCCTGCGAGCTTTCAATAGAGCTTTTCACTTCACGCAAAAAAGCTTCCAAATGATCAGCAAAATCATTCAAATGCTCACAAATCTCTACAACAGCACCGCTCCCCTTAATATGTGTGATGCGTGAATCAAACTTGCCTAAAGCATATTCTTTTGTCGTATGAGCCAAAGTTTTGAAAAGTCGCTCATCGTGCCTTGCCATATAGAATCTCACACACACAATTCCAGCAAGGAGTGCAAAAATAAGACTTGCTAAACTAAATCCATTACAATAGCCATCAACACCAATGCCCACCAAAAGAAGCAACAAAGAAACAATATTAATCTTACTCATAAGTCCCCTTACGCCTTATCTTGCATTGTCAAAATCAGCTGATTGTAATCCATCTTGCTTTTATCTAAAATCTTATGAAGCACGGCTAAACTCGCCTCCATAGATTGAGATTCTGCATTTTTCATCTCTCTATATACTCCAGCAATTTTCTCCACTGCCTTTGCATTTGGCTTTCTCCGCACGGAATAATACCCCACAATTTGATTATTTGTATCAAATGAAGGCGTAACATTAGCAAACACCCAATAATGTCCGCCACTTTTAGTTTTATTTTTCACAAAAGCAAAAATCTCCTCTCCCCTTTGCACATAATCCCACAAAAGCTTAAAAACCGCCCTAGGCATATCACTATGTCGCACGATACTATGAGGTTTGCCAAAAATCTCTTCTTCTTTATAGCCGCTGTATTGGATAAAATCCTTATTGCAATACACGACCTTGCCTTTTAAATCTGTCTTAGAGGTTATCAATGTAGAATTTTTCAGTTCCTTACCTAAATCAATCATTCCCTATCCTTGAAATTGCTATGTTATATATCTATTGAAATAAAGGCGGGATTGTAACAAATGTTAATTAACTGATAAACTTTTTAGTTTGAAAGCAGAGTGGCGTCTTGCAGAATCTACAAAAGATTCTGCAATGTTTTAAAATGCAGGAACTATTTCCCCTTTGTATTGTGTTTGGATAAAATCTTTTACCTTTTGGCTTTGCAGTGCATTTTTAAGCTTTTGCAAGGTCTCATCATTCACCCTAGATTCCTGCACGACAAGGATATTGGCATAAGGAGATTCTTTACCCTCTAGCACCAACGCATCACCGCTTTTAAGCCCAGCTTGCAACGCGTAGTTGCCATTGATTACAGCTGCATCAACATCATCAAGTGTGCGAGGCAAAAGTGCGGCTTCAACGGGCTTAATTTTAATGTCTTTAGCATTTTCTACAATATCAAGCTCTGTTGAGGTGAGATTGCTAGAATCTTTAAGCTTAATCAAACCCTTTGCCTCAAGCAACAATAATGCTCTACCACCATTGCTTGGATCATTTGGGATAGCTATACTAGCCCCCTGTGGCAATTCATCAATACTCTTAAGTTTGCGAGAATACAGCCCAATTGGCTCAATGTGGATTGTTGCAATAGATTCTAACTTTAAGCCCTTATCCGCTTTAAGAGAATCTAAAAATGGCTTATGTTGATGAAAATTCGCATCAAGTGAGCCATCATTAAGGCTAATATTAGGCAAAACATAATCTGTAAAAGACACAATTTGCAAATCAATACCCTGCTCTGCCAAATCAGGCTTTACAAACTCCAAAATCTCTGCGTGTGGCACAGGCGTAGCACCGACTTTTAGCACGACTTTTTCTTGCTCTTGTGTCTTTTTAGGATATGTTTCCTTATCCCTATCATCACCACAGCCAACAAAGGCTAAACCTGCTGCAAAAACTAAAGCAAGTAACTTTTTCATTTTTTTCTCCTTTTATTTTGGTTATTTAAATTTTAGAATCTTTAGAATCTCACTCCAAGATTCACTTACGCCGCTTCACTTCTATTCTGCCACACTCACAGGGATAATCTCGCCCTTATATTTTGAAAGGATAAACTCACGCGTTTCCTTGCTTAAAAGCACTTCTTTGAGTTTAGCTATACGCTCATCGTCCTTGTTATCTTCCCTTGCCACAAGCACATTCACATACGCACTTTTATCATTTTCGTGGAAAATGGCAGACTTTATGCTCATTTTTGCCTGCAAAGCATAGTTTGCATTAATCACTGCACCATCAACGCTATCAAGCACTAGTGGCAAAGACGCTGCTTCCATAGGCTTAAACACGATTTTTTTAGGATTTTCTATGACATCAAGCTCGGTTGTATTGAGATTGCTAGGTTCTTTGATTTTTATCACACCATTATCGTGGAGCAAAATAAACGCCCTTGCCATATTTGAAGCATCGCCGGGAATGGCAATACTCGCCCCTTGTGGAATCTCATCAACACTTTTTGCCTTTTGTGAATAAAAACCCAAAGGCACGACATACACAGGTGCAATTGCTGTAAGCTTATACCCCTTTTCTTCATTAGTCTTATCCATAAAAGGCTTATGCTGATACAAGTTTGCATCACTGCTTCCCTCTGCCAAAGAAGTATTAGGCACAACATAATCAGTAAAGTTTTGAATCTGAATCTCCACGCCCTTTGCTTGAAGTTGCGGTTTAATAAAATCCAAAATCTCCGCAGCTGGCACAGGTGTTGCCCCTACTCTCAAGGGATCAGACCTACTCACTTCATCTTTGCTTGATTTGGCTTTTTCATCTCCACAAGCCACAAATCCCGCACTTAAGGCTACTACAAAAGCCAAACTCACAATTTTTCTCATTCACTACCTCCTTTTTTATGGTTTAAATGTTTAGATTCTAACGATATTGACGCAAACGCTTGACAAACAAGTCGCCACTTGATTGAATACATTGCACCATAACGATGATACATATAACCGCATAGGTCAAAACATCAGGCTTAAAAGACTGAAAGCCAATGCGATAAGCTAAATCCCCTAACCCACCAGCCCCCACAACACCAGCCATTGCAGAAAAGCCAACAAGGCTAACTGAAGTAATTGTGATAGCATTAACAATGGAAGGCAGAGTTTCAGAAATCATCATAAAAATCACCACTTTCTTACTTGCTCCCATACTCATTGTAGCTTCTACCAGCCCCTTATCCACCTCATCAAACGCCCCTTCAAAAAGCCGTGCGATAAAAGGTGTAGCGGCTATCACAAGAGGGATAATCGCCGCCGTGCTACCGATACTTGTGCCGATAAGGAGTTTTGAAAGCGGCAAAAGCAAAAAGATAAGCACAATAAAAGGAAAGGAACGCACCACATTCACAATAGCACTTAAGATTCTATATAAACTTGGGGTTGCCATAATACCAGAGGGCTTAATCGCACTTAAAAGCACACCCAAAGGCAATCCAAAAAGCACAGCAAAGAATGTAGAGAAAAGCACCATATAGAGTGTTTCGCAACAGGATTTAACAAGGCTAAAGGCGATAGGATCTGTAAAAACATTTCCCAAAAATACCAAAAAATGCCTTTCCCACATATTTAAAAAATCAAGCATTTTATTCCCCCTTGCTAGAATCTATGTAAGCAGAATGATGAGCTAGAGATTCCACACTCACGCCTTGTTCTTGTAGCCATTTGAGCGAATCTTGCAGAAGAGAATCTTGTGCGATAAACTTTAACACCAAATGCCCAACTTCCCCTGTGGCAAGTTCATCAATATTACCACTTAAAATATTCACATCAATATCAAATTTACGAATCATCTGTGAGATAAGAGGGCTTTGCGCATAAGGTCCTGTGAAAATAATCTTATACACATTGTCTTTATTTTGCAAATGCGAGATAACACGCCCTTCATCTTGAGGCAAAAATGAAATCAGTTCCTTTGTAATAGCGTGTTTTGGTGAAGCAAACACAGAATCCACGCTGCCCCGCTCCACTATCTCACCACCACTCACCACACACATCTTATTGCAAATCTCCCGCACCACTTCAATTTGATGTGTGATAAGCACCACACTTAGCCCGAGCTTTTGTTGTATATCACGCAAAAGGGAAAGAATGGATTTTGTTGTTTTTGTATCAAGTGCGGAAGTTGCCTCATCGCATAAAAGCACCTTTGGGTGATTAGCCAATGCCCTAGCAATCGCCACTCTCTGCTTTTGCCCTCCACTGAGCTGACTAGGATAGAATCCCGCTCTATCGCTTAAGCCCACAAGCTCTAATAGTTCATTCACACGCGGCTTAATCTCGCTACTTTTCCACTTAGCGATACGCAGGGCAAAGGCGACATTATCAAAGACACTTTTCGCACTCAAAAGATTAAAATGCTGAAAAATCATACCGATTTTTTGACGCTCCTTTTGCAATGCCTTTTCCTTAAGGTTTAAGAGATTCACACCATCAATATGAATCTCTCCACTTGTTGGCTCTTCAAGGCGATTGATAATGCGAATAAGAGTGCTTTTTCCCGCACCAGAATAGCCGATAATCCCCATAATATCGCCCTTTTCCACACTCAAATCTATATTTTTCAGTGCCACAAAACCATTAGGATAAGTCTTATTAATGCCACGAAGCTCTATCACATACACTCCTTGTGCTGTTTCATAAAGGCGGTATTATATCACTTTTTTTAAAAATACAATATGTAATAAAATTTATGTTTAAATTTCTTAAGAATGTTTTACCTTAGAATCTCACAAATCATCAAGTCAAATTGATACCTATCTCTCTTTGCTTTATCTCACGAAGTGTGTTTGAGAATTTTCGGAATGCTCTTAGGTGTTTTTGAAACTCCCAACAGGGCTTGTTCTTTTAAAAATGTATGTAGGCTCTTGTATTCTTCTTTTGTAAAATATCGCTTTTTGCCACAAGGCAAAGCATTAAGATTCACAAAGCCATAAGCTATACGGCGTAAGTCTAGCACCTCTCTACCAAATACTCCAAAAAACCGCCTTAACTCTCTATTTTTTCCCTCTGTGATACTTACTTTGAGTTTTGAATGTCTCTTATCATTTTTAAGAATCTCATAGTGTGCAAATGGGGCAAACTCCATTGCCACAATGTTACTTTTAATGTGCCCACCAGCCCTCGCATCTTCGCTTACCAAGCCCTTTTCCATAGCCTCTATGATTTCTTTTGTAATCTCACCATTAATTTTTACAAGATAGACCCGCTCTAAATGAGATTCCATTAATGCCTTAGCAACAGGTGTGCTATCAGTCAAAATAAGCAGTCCCTCACTTGCAAAGTCCAATCGCCCCACATACATAAAATGCTTAAAGCGACTTTCAAGGCTATCATAAATCACCTTCCGCCCACGCTCATCGCTTTTACTCACAAGCTCACCTTTTTGCTTATGATAGACAATGCAGGTAAATTGCTCCTTTGGCACAATTCTTTTGCCATCTATAAAAACACTCATACCCTCTCGTAATACACTCTGCAAACTCGCCTTGCTTTTTTCAATATTTACTCGCCCAGATTCTATAAGCTTATCCGCCTCTCTGCGAGAATATTTTGTATGATGAGCGATATATTGATTAAGACGCATTACTTCAAGCCAAAGAAGTTATTATTCCCCGCACTGACACTCCCTCTTGTTCTCATAAGCGAATAGCTGTTGCAACCAGATTCTATGCCATAATCACACGCCAAGCCAAAAAGCTCAATAGCCTTGCGTTTATCCTGCCTTACGCCAAAGCCACCATCATATAGCACACCTAGATTATTACAGCTTTGAATATGTCCGCTATCACACGCAAGGGTAAAATATTTTGCCGCATTATAGTAGCTCTTTTCCGCTCCACTTGATCCTGTGGCATACATCCAGCCCAGATTCCCACAGCCCACAATATCGCCCTGCTGACAAGCTACATAGTTCATCTCCACATAGCTCATTTTATCCTTTGTCATACCATAGACATTATAGGTGTTACTCATAAGCCCAAGGTTATAACAACCCAAATCGCTCCCTAGCTGACACGCACTATTATAATACGCCAACGCCTTTTGGTAGTCCTTTTTCACACCAACACCATTAGCATACATCCAGCCGATATTTGTGCAGCCTAGAGAATCTCCACCTTGACACGCCACTTCATAAAGCTGTGCAGCCTGATCTTTATCCTCTTTGACACCTTGCCCATTGTCATATGCCATAGCTAGATTAGCACACGCCACCGCATCGCCACCCACACAAGCTTTGTAATAATAATCTACTGCTTTTTGAGGATTAGGCACACCAGAGTTTGCCCCATACATATAGATAAGCCCCGAGCCAAAGCACCCTGCCGCATTACCCTGATCGCAAGATTGCATAAAGAGCTGCAACGCACTCTCATAATCCCCCTGCTTTGCAAAGCTCATTGCCGATTTAAGTGCGGTATTTGATTCATTAACATTTTCAAGCATATCATCAAGTGGTGCACCTGTGATTTGATGAGAAGGGGTGAGAGGCTGTGAGCCTAGAAGTCCGCTAGGTGTGTTATCCTGCCGTGGCGGAGTTGGTGCATTGACATTAGGGATAGAATCTTCTTGTGTGCTAGGAGCTTTACTCATCTCTCCAGCAGTCTCTTGTGGCTCTGCAAGTAGCACACTCATCGTTATTGCTATACAAAAAAGCATACAAAGTTTTTTCATCGTATATCCTAGACTAAGAAATTACCTAAAACATTCAAAGCAAAAATAATGCCATATTAAAGACAAGATTCTATCTCACTTACCAGAATCCGATTCTGCGTCAGCTTTTTTGCTAGAATCGGAGCTTTACGAGCCGAGTGCAAGGAGTTTATTAAATATATGCGGTGGCAAATCCACACTTGCCAAATGACGAAGCACGAGACGAAGTAATCGCCGATTCTAGAATCTAACAAACTCCACAATGTCTACTGCGGAAGTATCTTGTGATGACTTTTTGGGTTGTGAAGCTTTTTTTGCGAGAAGCTACCTAAGCGGTAGTGCCGAAGCAAAAAAGCAAACTCCCAAAAAAGCGTGCAAGAGACAACGCAGATTAATGCAATGCACTATTTAGCTCAATCTTACGATTACTCCTAAAGGCTATCATTTTGCCACTTTGAGAATCACATCTAAAGTGGATTCCGTGTTTGCCAGATAGCTCTTTGCCTTTGTAGAGATTGCTCTCTTTGACAGCAAAAGTATCATTAATCTCTGCAATTTTTACCGCCTCTTCAGGCTTAATGTAAAACACTCCACCAGCTAACACCGCGATACCGCCATCTACAATACAGCCATCGCCTAGACTTATGCCTGTGGCACTATTCACACCCAGTAGGCAGTTTTTACCAATGCTAATAGGCTCACTATTACCCCCGCTTAGCACACCTAAGATACTAGCCCCTCCGCCAATATCCGTGCCTTCCCCCACAACCACACTTGAGCTAATGCGTCCTTCATTCATACACGCCCCCATAGCCCCAGCGTTAAAATTCACATAACTAGCTCCGGGCATTTGCGTATAGCCACCACTGCCAAGATACGCACCAAAGCGAGTTTTCGCAGAATCTAATAAGCGGATATTATCATATTGTGGAATGACTTGCATTAAATAGCGTGGGAATTTATCCACAAAGTCAATATGTGGAAACTCACCCTCCATTTTTAAAGCAATTTCATTCTCTCTAAGCCATTCTAGCTCATAGGGTTTATTCCCACTCCAAGCGACATTTTGCAATAGCCCAAAGATTCCATCAAGTTGCAAGGAACGCAATGGGGCTTTGCCAAGTGAAAGGGCTAGAAGTTTAAGATACGCAGATTCTACACTCTCGCATTTCTCATCTTTATAAATCACGCAGAATCTGTATCTCGCCCTACCGCCTTTTGTCTTTAGCTTACCTTTGTTGGCTTGTTTTTTAAGCTCTAATATTACTTGAATATTTTTGTGTGCTGACAGATCACTTAAAGCCTCGCTTAAAAACGGCTCATATAGCTCTAAAGCCTTATTAACAAACTCTTGATTAATGCCATACACCGCTTCATTTTCAGTTGCAGAGATTTGCTCCGCCTCCTTTGCACTTTGACATAGCACCGCATAAGTGCCGAGATTTTCACCTTTCCAATTCATTGTAGGATAAGTCGCACAAAGCACCGCTTTAGACTTTTTGCCAATCTCCACGCGTGAGATTCCAAAGCCTAGTGGCTCTTTGTATTCCCCACTTTTTTGATACTCATCAACAAACACCTTAAATCGCTCTACGCCCATAATCTACTCCTTCGTTTTTAGCTTGTTTTAGCATTGTATAGAATCTAAACTACATTTTGGTATATTTATAGGCTTTTACCGCAAACATACCCAGCCCCACAAGCACCACAAATGCCACGCATAGCCCCACAAAAAACCATAGAAGAGAAAAGAATCTATAATGCAATAAAAACAAAATAAGCCCGGTAAAAATAATATATCCTAGCATTCTTAAAAGCGAAAAACTCATCTGTGTGCCAAGCACAAAGCGAGTAGAAAAGCTTGAATTTTCCTGCTTTTCTTGATTGTGAGATTTTTTAGTTTCTTCTGCAAGTTGCGAATCTTGCGTAAGACTTTGCTGCATATCTAAATCCTGCCGTGAATCTAAGGATATAGAATCTTGCTCCTGTGCTTTCACTCTTTTTAGCACCCCCGCAAACGATCCTCCCACAATAGACACAAAACCCAAAAATGCCACTTCAAAACTCAATAACGCCTCCATACCAAAAAGCAATGCCACAAGCCCACCAATCAACGCTACTCCCAACACTACCCCTGTAATGCCTAGCCCAAGCTTGCAGACATAATTTTTAGTAGTATTTGCCATTTTCATCTTCATCATCGTCATTTTGGGCTTTTTTTGAATCCTGTGGCTTATAGGCATAGCGTGGATTTTTAGCGAGTTCTTGTGCGTCTCTTTGCTGACGCTGATAGGCTTTGTAGATATTTAAAATCGCCGCTCCAATGCCCCAAGCTACACCAAGCCAAAAGCTCCATCTAGCCCCGCTTAGATATTCTAGCCCAATGCCTATGCCAATGCCTAAAGCCACTGCCACCACAATGGATATGCCCAAACTTAGCTCATTTGCACCGCTAACTACCGCACTTAAACGCGGTTTTTGCGATTCTTGTGTGGCTTTTTGTGTAGAATCTTGTATAGATTCTTGTGTGGATTCTAGGCTAGATACTTTTGAATCTTGTGAGTGTGAATCTAGCGTTGAGTGAGTTGCTTCAAGCTTAATAGAATCTAGATTCTGCTTTTTATCTATATTTTCCACTTTTTAGCCTTCAAAATGTATCTCTTTAAAGCTCTCTCTTGCCTTTTGTATCACTTCTTCAATCATCGCTTCATTCATCGCAGAGCAAATAAAACCTGTCTCAAACTGCGAGCAGGCAAAATATACACCCTTTTCTAGCATTTTTTGATGAAACTTCGCATATATCGCTACATCACTCTTTTTCGCATCATCAAAATTTTTTACCGCCCCTGCGTTAAAGAAAAAGCCAAACATACTGCCACGATAATCCACCTGCAATGGAATCTTATACTCCTGTGCGGCAGATTTTAAGCCCTGTGTCAAAGTTTTTGCTAAAGATTCTAGCTCATCATATAAATTTGGCTTTGATTTGATAAGTGAGAGTGTGGCTATCCCCGCACTTACGGCAATGGGATTCCCGCTTAAAGTCCCGGCTTGATACACGCCTCCAACGGGGGATAATATATCCATAATTTCAGCCCTCCCACCAAAAGCCGCCAAAGGCAACCCACCGCCTATCACCTTACCATAAGTAACCAAATCCGCTTCAATATCATAGATTCCCAATGCCCCATTCAACCTAGCCCTAAAGCCACTCATCACTTCATCTATGATTAAAAGGGCGTTATGCTCATCACATAACTTTCGCAATGCGTGGAGAAACTCCCTATCAGCAGGGACAAAGCCCATATTCCCAGCCAACGGCTCAATAATCACACACGCCACATTCTTACTTTGCTCAAAACACGCCTTCACAGAATCTATATCGTTATACCTTGCTACTAAAGTATGCTTTGAAATATCGCTTGGCACACCCGGTGAGCTAGGAGTCCCAAATGTCGCACAGCCACTGCCTGCAGAAACTAGTAAGCTATCGCTATGCCCGTGATAGCAACCCTCAAACTTGATAATATCATCTTTATTAGTAAATGCTCTAGCCAATCGCAACGCACTCATAGTAGCTTCCGTCCCCGAGCTTACAAGTCGCATTTTCTCCACACTATTCGTAAGTGAGATAATCTGCTTTACAAGTGTTGTTTCTTTCTCCGTTGGCGCACCAAAGCTAAGTCCATCTTTGAGGGCTAGAGTAAGGGCAGATTCTATAAACTCATCAGCGTGTCCAAATATCAGCGGTCCCCAGCTTTGCACAAAATCAATATAGGCATTATCATCTTCATCATAGATATATGCTCCCTTGCCCCTAGCGATAAATCGCGGTGTCCCGCCCACAGAGCCAAATGCCCTAACAGGCGAATTTACCCCACCGGGAATAACCTGCTTTGCTTCATTAAAGTCATTAATACTATGTAAAATCTCCATATTTGTCCTTTACTTGCAGAATTTTTGACATTATAACAAGATTCTGCTTACATTATTTGTGAGAGCCAATTTATGATACCCGCTATCAAACTGCTTTATAATTTTTATCGTTACTTCATTACTCACAATACTTGAAGTTTAAATAACATTAGAAGGCTATTTGCATTTTTAATGGAAAATAAATATCGCAAGTATTGCAATAAACTTTTTCAAAGGAGACAAAAATGAAAAAAATCATCATGGGAATAGCTCTCATAGGTAGCATAGCGTGTGCGGCAACTATTGATGCACAAAAGGCAGAAGTTCAATGGACAGCATTTAAAACACCAGCTAAAATAGGTGTAAAAGGTAAATTTGATGATGTGCAGTTTAAATTTGGCACACCAAACAAAACTCAAAGCCTAGAATCTCAACTCAATAACGCCACAGCGACTATTGATATTATGAAAGTCAATACCAATGACGCGGGTAGAGATGAGACTTTACGCAAAAACTTTTTTGATAATTTCAACAAAAAAGAGCCTATTAAAGTAACTTTCAAAGATGTAATTGAAGGCAAAGATAAAGGCACGATTTTGGCAAATGTGCGAATGAATGGCAAAAGTCAAAAAGTGCCGATGCAATATGAGATTGTAAGCAAAAAGCTCGTCGCAAAAGGTGTGCTTGATTTAAGTGAGTTTGGACTTGAAAATGCGCGTACAAGCTTGCAAAAAGCAGTGGCAGATTTACACGAGAATCTTACTTGGTCGCAGGTGGAAATCGCCCTTGAAGCCCCACTCAAATAATCTCTCAAATAAAACACCCCCAAAGGCTACTTAAAATAAGTAGCCTTAGATACACTTAGATTCCACAACAAAACTAGAAAACGAAAAAACATAGTTAGGCATTTTATGAATAGGCTAAAAAATGTATGGTGTCAAAGGGGGGACTTGAACCCCCGACCTCCGGCTTATGAGACCAGCACTCTAAACCAGCTGAGCTACTTTGACCTCTAAATCAAGAATCTATAAAGATTAAGAATCTAACAGAAAGCATTGAAGAAACAAAAGTCGCAATTCTAAGCAAAAAGCAACAATAAGTCAAGCACTTTCCCACAAAAGCTACTTCACACGCTATCACACTTTGCTACAATTCCTTTTTTTCACATAGCACCCGCACCCAACACAAAAACTACAAAATTTCTCATCTCTCACAGAAAATCATTTGGCACGGCCCCTAAAACGCGTGAAGTATATTGAGATTCTAGCACTTTATCATAGGCATTTTTATAGCGATTGATAAAATCATCAATATTCTTCTGCTCCACGCCAAAAGCCCTTTGTGCTTGAATCTTTTGATTATCAAGCCCATTTTGCTCCATATTTTTAGAATCTCTGCCTTGATAAAACTCTGTGAAGCGATACAGACTTTGAGCCATAAGCATTTTTTCCATCTCACTCATTCCTTCACTCGCCCATAAAAACGCCTTATATTCCTCATCACTCATTAACTCTAGCACCTTTAGCCCATAGGTAATGCGATTTTTATGCCCCTCTAAATCCTCCATTTTTGGGGCATTTGGCTCAATCTCGCTTGATTGCTTTACTTCTTGTGTGGTGCTTTCACCCACATTTTGCGTGTCAATTTTAGCAGCCGTGCTTTTTTGATGATACTCTTTTGTTTTTTCTTCTTTTAAAGATTTAGAATCTGTGGCATAAGATTCATTATTGCTGATACTAAAATTATCTTTATTCCTTACATAGCTCGTGTTTATGGGCATTTGAGAATGATTGAGATTCTGAATCTGCATTAAAGTCCTTTGGTATTCTGTGGCGTATTTCGCACAAAGCATTAGCAAAAATCGCTCCACATATCACAAAAAATTTAAACTCTTAATGTAAAATCAACACCTTTCATATCTTTAGTAAATGGGGGCAAGGTAATGGAATTTTCACATATACAAGGGCTTGACGAAGAATTTGTATTGCACACTTATTCGCGTTTTAAAGTCGCTTTCACACACGGAGAAAATGCGACACTCTATGACACGCAAAATAGAGATTATATTGACTTTGGCTCGGGCATTGGCGTAGTGAGTGTGGGACACAATAATCCAAAGCTCACTCAAGCCATCACCAAACAAGCTGCAAAGCTTTTGCACACTTCAAATCTCTACTATATTCAAAATCAAGCTGCCCTAGCTCACAATCTCATCACACTTTATCGTGATAACGCCCCTTTGCCTATGCGTGCGTTTTTTGCCAACTCCGGAGCAGAAGCAAATGAATGTGCTATAAAAATAGCTAGAAAATATGGCAAACAACGCAATGCCTATAAAATTATCACGCTAGATTCTAGCTTCCACGGACGCACAATCACTTCGCTCAAAGCCACCGCACAAGAGAAAATGCACGAGCATTTTGGTCCATTCCCTGATGGTTTTGTGTATGCAAAAGATGTGAGTGATATTTATAATCTTATAGATTCAAGCACCTGTGCAGTTTTACTAGAGCTTGTGCAGGGAGAGGGGGGTGTATGCCCCTTAGATAAGACCCAGATTCAAGCCCTTGCCTCGCATTTAAAGCAAAAGCAGATTCTCCTTATGATAGATGAAGTGCAGAGTGGAATCTACCGCTGCGGCGAGATTTTTGCCTCAAAAGTTTATGGCATTAGCCCTGAAGTTATCACAACGGCTAAGGGCTTAGGCGGAGGCGTGCCTATCGGTGCAGTTTTAACCACACTCACTGGTATTTTTGCCCCAAGCGATCACGGCTCAACTTTTGGGGGCAATGCTTTAAGCTGTGCGGCGGGGCTTTGTGTGCTTGAGATTCTAAGTCAAATGCACGAAAATGGGACATTGAAAGAGACTATCAGTTACTTTGATACCAAGCTAGATTCTCTTGTGGCGGCATTCCCGCAGATTTTTAGCCATAAAGTGGGTTTAGGGCTAATGTGTGGAATCCACACGCAAAATCCTAATTTACTCCCTAACATTGTAGAATCTGCCCTAAACCAAGGCGTTTTGGTGCTGAAATCGGGCAAGGGCGTTTTGCGTTTGCTCCCACCTTTAAGTATAAATAAAGATGAGATTGACTTAGGATTCTCTCGTTTAGAATCTGCCCTAAAAACCTTGTGAAAGCAATGCTCACTTTTAGCGAATTTATGTCCCAAAGCCTTTATGGAGAGAGCGGCTATTACGCAGATTCTAGCAGGGTAAGCAAAACAGGGGATTTCTACACTTCTGTGAGTGTGAGTAAGTTTTTTGGCGGCTCAATTGCCTCTTATATCCTTTCACTTTTAGAATCTAATGCCCTAAGTCTGCCCTTAAGGATTGTAGAAATCGGGGCGGATAAGGGCTATCTGCTAGGCGATATTGCCTTATTCCTTGATGCCTTGAGCGAAGTTTTGCCCCAATGTGAGTTCATTATCATTGAGCCACTCTCCACCTTAGCACAAACACAAAAGGCGTATTTGAGAGGCTTAAAGTTTTCTTGTGTTTTGGACTTTAAGATTGTTGAAAGCTTTGAAGCACTCTCGCAAAATAAAGATTCAAACCTTTTTATCATCAGCAATGAGCTTTTTGATAGCTTCCCTTGCGATGTGTTAGATTCAGGCAAAATGCTTTGTGTAAGCCAAGATTCTAAATGGTGTGGAATCTGGCAGAACCTAAATGCCAAAAATCTCTCCACCCTTTTACCGCGACAAAGCCTTGAGATTTTAGACAAACTCAAATGCAAGCCTTTGGAGTTTTGCGGTGTCCTGCCACAATGGCAGGATTTTATTTGCAATCTCTCACGCTTTGCTAAAGCCCATAAAAATAGCTATTTTGTGAGCTTTGACTATGGCAGGGAGAATCTTAGCCAAACGCAGAATCCTAACGCCAAATACTACAATCCGCTACATCATAACCCAAGATTCTATAAATCCCATCAAGTGCTAAGTTTAAAAGACTTTTTAGAGCAAGGTGGGGATTTTCACACACTTTATCAAAATGCGGATATAACCTACGATGTGGATTTTACACTGCTAGATTCCCTCCTGTGTGAGAATGGATTTCAAAAAATCTTTTGCGATACACAAGCAAAAGTGTTGATTGAAAAAATGCAGATTCTAGAATTATTACAGACTTTTTCACAACAATGCGGATATAATACTTATCTTAAAGAAATTCACAAGCTTAAAACGCTCTTGCATACGCTAGGAGAGCGGTTTTTAGGTATATGCTACACATTCTCTCAATAGTCTCTCAAAACACGCAAAAATATAAACAAAACTTAAACTTCAAAAAGATAGAATCCCGCCTTACAAAAATCTTACAAACAACAAACCTCAAGGAGACATTATGTTTCGTTCATTAAGTGGAAAGCTTACTATCGGGGCAGTAGCGATATTCTCTATCATCATTATTATCATCAGTGCCTTTAATTTTAATAAGACAAAAAATGATGTAACAGAAATCTATCAAGGTATTCAAGCACAAACACTAGAATCAGCCTATCATAGCATTATGATAACAATGGGCGATGAAGCACAGGAGCATTTAAGGGTATTAGCAAGAGATATTGTCAATACTGATAAAAATAATGTCGTGCAGCAAAGAATTATTCTTAATTCAGCTTCATCACTCATCAAATATCCCTTAATGTTTATCGTATATGAAGATGATGGAAAGGTGATTTTGCAGGATTATAATCAACACGGCACAATGTCCTTTTCATCAAATTGGGAAGATGTGGGCGGTATAGATTTACGCAAACGCCCTTGGTATGTAGAAACAAAGGCAAAACAAGCTGGGATCATCACACCTGTATATGTCAGTGAAGTAGGTAAGCACAAGGGAGAATCTTTTGCGACCGCTACAATGCCTCTCATCAAAAATGGCAAGTTTGTTGGCGTTGTGGGATTTGACATTGGTGTGAGTGATTTTCAGGCAAGATTTAGCTCCTTTAAGAATCCAGAATTGCCCTCAATGAGTGTGTTTTTAACAGATTCAAATGGAGCGATTTTCTCACACGAGGATATGGATTTTGTGAAAAGTGGCTTGTCAAAAGAAGTAGAGAATGCACTTAAAGATGCACTTACAAAAGATAAAAAAGGCTTTATTGATTATAACTTAACCTTGAGAAATGGGCAGGTGGTTGATGAGTTTGGATATTATAAGCAATTCCCATTTGGCTGGACTATCGTTTCTACCGCCGATAAAGCTGACTACACAGAAGCTATCAATAAAATTCTTGTAGAAACAATTATCTTAGCCACGATAATGATCGTGCTAGGAGCAGTGGCGATTTTCTTCCTTATTAGGGTTTTCACAAATCCTATCAATACGATTAAAGAGTCCTTGGTGGCATTCTTTAAATACCTTAACCACGAAACTAAAACTGCCCCACAAGCCTTGAAAATCAACACACACGATGAAATAGGCATTATGGCTCACGCCATTAACGAAAACATAGAAAAAACAAAGCTAGGCTTAGAATCCGACCAAGCCCTTGTGGCACAATCTCTTCAAGTCATAGACAAAGCAAAACAAGGTTATATTGATAGCCTTATAGAATCTAAAGGCAGTAATCCACAGCTTAATAATCTAAGAGATTCTGTAAATGAACTGCTTAAACTCTTAATGACAGGTGTGGGGAAAAGATTTAAATGAGATTAATCGTGTATTTGAATCTTATGTAAGCTTAGACTTCACCACAGAAGTAAATAATGCAAGTGGTAGAGTAGAAGTAGTTACAAATACTCTAGGAGAAGAGATTAGAAAAATGCTTCATACAAGCTCTAACTTTGCTCAAAATCTAAGTGAAGAGGCAAAAGCATTAGCAGAAGCAGTAAATAATCTTACAAATCTTACTAACTCTCAAGCAAGTAGCCTAGAACAAACAGCTCAAGCCGTAGAAGAGATTACTTCATCTATGCAAAATGTTAGTGGCAAGACAAGTGAAGTTATACAGCAAAGTGAAGATATTAAAAATGTTATAGGCATTATTAGAGATATAGCAGACCAAACAAATCTACTAGCTCTTAATGCTGCTATTGAAGCAGCTCGTGCTGGAGAACACGGAAGAGGATTTGCTGTTGTTGCTGATGAAGTGAGAAAACTAGCGGAGAGAACACAAAAATCTTTAGGTGAGATTGAAGCTAATACGAATCTCTTAGTGCAAAGTATTAATGATATGGGTGAATCTATAAGAGAACAAACAACAGGTGTAACTCAAATCAATGAAGCCATATCTCATTTAGAATCTGTAACACAAGAAAATGTAGAGATAGCTAACTCTAGTGCTGAAATAAGTCAAAGAGTAGATAGAGTAGCTAAAGATATATTAGATGATGTGAATAAGAAGAGGTTTTAGGATTTAGATTAGGTAAGTGGATTTTACATCTTAAGGGGTATTGAATACTCCTTTCTTTTTTAATCTCGCATTTTTGATTTATACACTCATTGACAGGAACTTGTTTGTAGCATATATTGGGGGGTGGGGAGGCATAAAATCTAATACTTTATTACAAAAACTACCCGCCAAAGTGTAAAAATGTAATTTTTCTTTAATTTACAAAAGAGCTACAAAAACCCTAGCGATAAATAAGGCTTTTACCTTATGCCTTGTCTCAAACAGATATTCTACCCACGACTTTGCATTCCGTGCTATCAGCTTTGCAAATAATGCTTGTATATTTGGCATAGGTTACCTGTGCGTTTTGGGAGAGCTTTACAAATCGCCTTTTTGTATAATCCACCACAAAGTCTCCGACACCCTTTCGTGCGATATATAGCCCTACGAGAATCTCCGCACTCTTATGTAGCACTTCATTTGGCGGGGTGTTTTTCCCACAATGGATAATCAAATGAGAGCTTGGCACATCTTTGATATGAAACCACAAATCTTCAGCCCTAGCCACTTCTAAAAGCCTTTGATTTTCCTTTGCGTTACGCCCCACACTGATTTTATACCCATCAATAAAAAAGCTCTCAAACTCCGCTTTTTCCGCCTTTTGCTTCGCCCCAGCATTTTTTAGCTTAGGATTCTTAGAAAACAGCTCAACTTCCCCAAATCGCTCCACAAACGCCATTTCATCGCATATAAAATTGATTTTATATTCTAAATTCTCTTGCTGCAAATGCAAATGTTTAGCCTTTTTATTAAGCTTTTTACTCTGTGTGTAATAAAAATTCCCCGCTTCTGTGAAATCCCGCACATTTTGTGGCAGCGGCACAAGCACATTTTTGCCATTGAAATCTTTTACTTCAACTTCTGCATTTTGGCATTTATAAGGTGGCAAGGTATGTAAATGTGTAAAAAGCAGTTCCCCATATTTCGCATACAACGCCGCAGATTCTATTAAGCTTTCATATTGTGGCAAATCTGCTAAAACCTGCTCTAGCTTTGCTTTTTTCGCTTTTAGGCTCATAATGGCATTGTGCTTTTTCTGCTCCTGCTTTGAAAGATAATGCTTTTGATAGGCTGCAATAAGCTCTTCTTGCGTCTCACTCTCGCTTAAAGATTCTATTTTCTCCCCCGCCCTTTGCGGCAGAGATTCTAACAATGCACCGACTTTCACTTCACGCCAAGACTTGCTTTGTGGGATATGCCGCAAAGCCTCAATCACAATGAGCTTTTCATCGCAAATAATCATATTAGTATGTTTGCCTGTAAATTCACACATTAGCCAAAAGCTCTGCTTTTTATATTTGCCTTTTTGGGTGAGTAAAAACTGCAAGATTCTATTCTCCCCATCAACACGCACCTTTTGAATCTCCGCATTTGTGGTGCATTGCGTGAGCTTGGTATCAAAAGGGGCGTTAAACTCACGCGTTTGCAAAATCTCTTTTGGAGCGATGAAAATATGACTTTGAGCCTTACTCATATCAAAATACAAACTCTGCCTTGCCCCGCTTGTATCCCTAAACACAAATAAAAAAAGATTAGAATCTTTGCGTTTAGCCACAGCAATGCTTTGCATCCCTTGCAAATACCGCTCCACACCTTTCAGCAATGCTAGATTCAAAACTTATTCCTTTAATGCTTTTAAATGCTTCCTAGCAAACTCCATTGCTTCATTTGTGATATTTGCTCCACTTATCATACGCGCAATTTCTTTTACCCTACCTTCAAAATCAAGCTTTGTAATCACACTAGAATCTTGAGCCTTTTCCACAAGGTAGTGCGTATCCGCAAGGGAGGGCATATGGGTTTGATGAGAAATCGCAAAGATTTGATAATCTTTTGAAAGCATTTTTAGAATCTTGGCCACCCCCTCGCTCTCTTCCCCGCTTAAATTCGCATCAATCTCATCAAGCACCAAAATCCCACTTCTGGGTGTAAGCTCGGTATCAATACACATTATCGCTAAACGCAAACGATTATACTCCCCAGAAGAGAGCACAGACACATCGGCATCGCCTAGTTTTAATATAAGCTCACAATTCCCACTTTTTTGCATTGCCACTTCTTGAAGCTTCAATACACTAGCCTTAAGCCGCAGTCTCTCACAAAGCTCTGTGATTTTAGTATTCAACGCTTCAAGGGACTTGGAGCGGTTATTAAATAGCTCCTTAGCCATATTTTCACAAGATTTACTTAAAATTGTAATTTGCTTTTCTAGCTCCTGCTTATTAAAATCTAAATTTTCATATTCTTTGAGTTTTTGCTTTTGCTCCTCCATATATGCCAATGATTCTTTTACCCCGCCAAATCGGCGGTTTAGCTCGGCATAAGCAGCAATTTTATCAAGCATAGATTCAGGATTTAGCCCCTCTATCTCGCTTAAACGCTCTTCTTGTGTCT
Organism: Helicobacter cinaedi PAGU611; assembly: GCF_000284635.1. Taxonomy (NCBI): domain Bacteria; kingdom Pseudomonadati; phylum Campylobacterota; class Epsilonproteobacteria; order Campylobacterales; family Helicobacteraceae; genus Helicobacter; species Helicobacter cinaedi. The sequence goes on from NC_017761.1 coordinate 1,875,739, forward strand.
CAATAATGGCTTCAAACTCACTTAGCCCTTCAAGCAAGGTGGGGCATTTCTCATCAATAAGGCTTAAAAACTCTTCAAAATGCTGTGTCGCATTTAACGCTTCTCGCACCTTATACATCTGCTCTTTAATCCGCTCTTGTTTGGATAGCATTTTTTTTAGGGCTAAAAGCTCTTCATACTCGCCCTCTTTTGGCTGGAGTGATTGTATTTTTTGTATTTCAAAAGTGGCAAATTCCTTGAGTGTGGCGATATTTGCCTCCTTAGATTCTAGCTCTTTGAGCTGTTTTTGAGCCTCTTGCAGTGCTAAAAAATCTCTCTCATAGTTTGTAAGCAACTCTAAATGTGCCTTATGCGTTTTAGCAATAAAATGATCTAAAATCCTTAAAAGATTTTGCGGGCTTAGCTCATCGCCACTTTTGGTGCTGATATGTTTAGCAAAGCCGCAAACAAGCTCATTAAGGCGTTTTTTTGAGCTTGAAGTGTGATTAAGAAAGTAGCGTGTTTTATCCTTTTTTACAATGCTTAGCACAATCTCATTTTCTAAATCATTAGGAATGCCATAATTATCCCAATCAAGTGCAATGTGCGATACATCAATATTTGCCTCTATCAAGTCCGCATTGCTCTCTTTAATCCCAAAAATAGCAGTCAAAGATTCCATAAAGACAGACTTTCCGCTACCACTTGCCCCACTAAAGACATTAAAGCCCCCTTGCAGATATAGCTCTACATCTTTAAACGCAGGGGAGTTGTGGATTAAGATTCTACTCATCATTCTATTTCCTTTTGTGTGCTTGGGCTAAGAATCTAACACTCTTTTGATGATCTTGCTAAATTAATGCTCCTGCCCCCAGCTAAACTTTTCTTTCAAAACGCTAAAGTAATCCCTATTTGGCGGATAAATTAGCATAGCACTTTGGGGCAAAGCACGAATCTGCACCTTGTAATGTGGCAAAATATCTAGCATTTCTTGCCCATCAATAATCAGCTTTGCTCTCTGCTTGACATAAAATTCTAACACAAATTCATCACTTAACACCAAAGGGCGTTGCGTTAAGGAATGCGGAGCTATGGGAGTAAGCAGAATATTGCGACAATATGGATAGATGACAGAACCTCCCGCACTGATATTATACGCCGTAGAGCCTGTGGGTGTGCCGATAATCAAGCCATCACAACGATAGGAGTTAAAATACATCTCATCAATATGTGCGTCAATCTGCACCATACCGCTTAACTCGTGCTTGTTAATAAGAAACTCATTAATCGCTAGAATGCTGTGCAGTGGCGTTGTAGAATCTTTGCTTTCAAACACAAGGGCTTGCAACACAAGATGAGATTCTAAAGCGTAGCTGCCATTTTGCAAATGCGGGATAAATGCTTGTAATTGATCTGGCATAAAAGCGGTTAAAAAGCCTAGCCGTCCTGTATTTATCCCCATACAAGGCAGATTATAAGCAAAAGCTCGTCTTAGCATTGAAATGAGCGTCCCATCGCCCCCAAGACTCATAAAGCCATCGCATTGCGAGGCGATTTTGGCAAAATCTCGCCCTAAAAGCTCTATCATTCCTCCGCTTATGCTTTCAAGCATTACTTCAATGCCTGAATCTTCAAGCATTTCACGCGTTTGTAAAAATACGCCTTTAAGCTCGGGGCTACTTGGTCGTAGCACAATGCCGACTTTGCGTATGGGCTTATTTTGCGTATCCATTACACTTCCTCTATTATCGGGCGATGTTCTTAGGCGAGATTGTGCTTATTGTAGCAAATATGGACTTAATTCTCTACATAAAACGCACGGACGACAAAACCCCGCTGATTTGCCCTCTGTTGAGATAATCCCTCAAATGCCGCTACACTTGGCATTTGCCGAGTGGCTATCATAATGGCTTCTTTTGCACGAAAACTCGCTAATCCTTCTTGCTTTAGCTCTGGGCTACGCCCCGCATAAGGACGCGTATCCACAATGCCTGAAATCTCAAACGCCACAATCGTATTATCTTGCTTAATTATCTCATTTATGCCACTTTTTAGCGATTCGGTGCAGTTTTTAGGCATAGCATAGTGTCCTACTTTCATATTGACACAATGAGCTACGATTTTATCCTTTGGCTTAATGGAGTAGCGTAGCTTCATCGGTGCGTTATCCTGCTGTTTTTGTAGGCTCTCTTTTTGAGCCTTTAAAAGCTTGATTTGTGAATTTGCAGAATCTAGCTGGGATTGCTTAGCGATATTATCCTGCTCTAAAAGTTTAGATTCTATATTTTGGGTTACTTCTTCTAAAGAATGCGTTGAGAACTCCACCATATAGTAATACACCCCGCCAAGTGTAGCAAGAAGCAAGAGCGCAAAACCCATAAGATAAAACTTCGCCTTTGATGACTTCCTTTCCATTGCGATACTCCTTTATCAAACACGCACATTCCGTGCTTTGAAGTAGGATTTAGCAAAAAGCATTCCTTTCATCGCCCTTGTTGTATTTGCCCTTTTTCATCTTCAAGGCGACTTTACTTATTCCTGCTAGAATCTGCTAAAAATCATAAGAAGTAAAAATGTCAAAACCCGAGTTCCAAGCCCTTTTTAGCCATAGTGTTATTGCTGTGCTTTTTGCTATTTTTGCCTATGGTTGTGCGAATGCTAGCCCAGAATCTATAAGCTTTTCTCAAAGCAAACAGCAGCTCAAACAAGCCTATAAGCAGCATAATTTCCACATGGAGTTTTATTGCGGAGTGGAGTTTGATATAGACAGGCTAAAGATTCTAGAATCTCCGCAATACACCCAAAGGAAGCCTTTTACAAGCAAGGGCAAGGCAAATATACGGGCAAAACGCATTGAGTTTGAACACATTATGCCAGCCCATCGCTTTGGTGGGAATCTTGAATGTTGGCAAAAGGGCGGTAGAAAAGCGTGTGCGAATGATGAAAATTTTAGAAAAATGGAAGCAGAAAAAAGAAATCTCGTCCCCGCCATAGGCGAGATAAATGCCGATAGAAGCAACTTTGCCTATGCTGAATCTAAGCAAGTCCCACAAGGGCAGTATGGCAAATGCCAAGCCTACACGGACTTTAAAAACAAAAGATTCTATCCACGCGATGAAGTCAAGGGCATAATCGCTAGAATCTGTTTGTATATGGCAAAGCAGTATAAAATCACCCTTACACAAGAAGAGCAAAGCCTAATGGAATCGTGGAATAAAGCCTATCCACCGACAGAATATGAGATAAGATTGCTTCAAACGCAGGGTTTTTAGGAAGTTAAAGCATTTAATAACTTAGACTATAATTTTGCTTTTCATCAACAAAGGATTTCACTATGGATAATTACGCATTTATGCTCGCTCAACAATGGGCAAATAAGATTCCAGCAGAGACAGCCTTCTCACTTCAACAGCAGCTTGATAAGTTCCCAAATGATAAGATTTCTTCCCTTGGCTTTTTACCGCTGAAAGATCCTGTGATTGGCTTGGTGCTAGGCTTGTTTTTGGGACATTTTGGAGCGGATAGATTCTATAAAGGCGATATTGGACTTGGAATCTTAAAGATAATTCTTGGGATTTTAGGCTTTGTTTTCTTTGCAGTATTTATTGTAGTTGGGGCAAGTATCGGTAGGACTGATGGAGATGAGTATTTTTTCATAGGATTTTTTTTGGGGTTGTTAGCCTTACTTGTGCCATTTATCTGGGTAATTGCGGATTGGTTTTTTGTGTGGAAGGGCATTAAGCAGGATAATTTTAATAAAATCACAAAATGTCTGTCTATGTTAGAAGCTGGGGATTCTAGCGGGATAAGGTAACTACATATCACAAAATTTAGGAGGCTTTGAGATAGGTTTTAATCTTTTCATACGCTTCTTGAATCTTCCTAAACCTATCATTATAGCTCTCTACAATCTGTGAATCTTGCCCAAAGACATTATCAGGGTGATATTCTTTAGCAAGTTTGAGATAGTTTTTCTTTACCAAGGCAAAGTCATCTTGGTAATGACACTCTAGCGTCATATAGCACCCTCGCAAGATTCTCTCCTCATCAGTCAAAAATGAACTCTCAAAGCTCCCTAACCCCCCGCGATTTTTAAAGCTATCATAATCAAAGTCTAAAATGACATTATGTATCACTTTGAAACTAATAAGATTCATTATGCTTTCCCAAAAATAGGGCTTTGTAGAATCTAGATAAATCTCATCTCTATCGCAGCCCACATAATATTCCTCAAACATTTGTGCGATATAGCGTCTAGCGACAGAATTTGCCTTATCCATTTTTAGCATTATGCGTTTTGTGTTGAGTAATCGTAGGGAGACTTTCACGCGTTCAATAAGAGAGTTTTTCCCCACAATCTTAATGCGTATAGGGAGATAGGTAAAATCAAGCAGATATTTTAAATCCTGCAACGGCTCTTCTATGGGTTGTTGCAATTCATTAGATTCTAGAGATTCTAGTGTGGGATTCTCACGCCCTTGATACTCGCCAAGCTCACCTTTAGAATCTAGCAGATGATGAAGCTTTTGGTGCTTTTCGTCTTGCCCAAAGGCGTGATACGCCCAATTTACAAGATAATCTTTCTTAAATCGCTCCCCATCATCAAGGATAAGAATCGTGCGGGATAGACGATAGCTTTTGGAGAAGTATTTTTCGGCATAGGCAAGGGCTTTGTGTAGGAACTCATTATCTTCTTCAACCGTGATTTGAATATATTTTTGCAGTAGTGTTACATTCATAGCCCTTGTGCCTCACTCTTTGTAGAATCTGCCCTTTAGAAATTATGTAAGATTCTATACTATCGGCAAAATAAGCAAATAAAGTTCCTAAGATTAATTTTAAAGACTATTCAAACCACCCAGATTCAGTTAAATAGACCAAAGAAAACAAGGTAGAATCCAAATCTACTTCACAAGATTTGAGACCGCCTTAAAATGTTCGTGTTTAGAATCTCCTAGCATTCTAAACAAAATCGCCTCTGTGGGTAGGACATTCACACCAATGGTGCGGAAAAACTCTAAGGCAAGGTCGTGATTGAGAGCATTGCGTGAGCTAGAAGCATCAGCTACAAAGTAGCATTCGTAGCCTAGATTCCTAGCTTCTACTATGCTTTGAAGCATACAAATATGACTTTCAATGCCAAAAAACACTAAAGTCTTACATTTGCTTTTAGCAATATGATTTTTTATGCCCTCACTCCCAAAGATTCCAAAGCTCGTTTTTTCTAAAATAGGCGTATTTGCTGGAATCTTAATTGCACTATGCGTTTTGCCTAGCCCCTTTGGATACTGCTCTGTAACCAAAAGTGGCGCTTGTAAAATCTGTGTAGCTTGAAGCAAGATATTCGCATTTTTTACCACACTCTCTTTATGAGCCATAAGCTCCAAAAGTCGCTCCTGTATATCCACGCATACAAAAAGCATTTTCTTTGCTTTTAATACCGTACGCATTTTCCCCTCCTAAGTAAGATTTAGCTAGTCTTTAAGCTGTGAAACGATAGTCTTTGTATCCCGCGCAATGACAAGCTCTTCATTTGTGGGGACAACACACACCTTGACTTTAGAATTTGGTGTTGAGATAATCGCCTCTTGTCCGCAGATATTATTTGCCTCTTCATCAAGCTCTACACCCAAAAACTCAAGCTGTTTTACTATCATACCGCGGATAAACTTCGCATTCTCACCTACACCGGCACAAAAACTCACCGCATCAACGCCATTCATCGCCGCACAATATGCTCCCACATACTTCATCACACGATAGGCAAAGGCTAGACGAGCGAGTTTTGCCCTTTCATTACCGCCCAAATCCGCATCAAGCAAATCTCTAAAATCACTTGAAACGCCCGAGATTCCAAGCACACCAGATTTTTTATTCAGCATATTTAAAATGCTTTGTATATCTAAATCCTCTCGTTTTGAGATGTATTCCAAAATGGCAGGGTCTAAATCCCCACTGCGAGTCCCCATAATCAACCCCTCCAGCGGAGTAAGCCCCATACTTGTATCCACACATTTACCATTTTTAACTGCTGAAATTGATGAGCCATTCCCCAAATGGCATACGATGATTTTAGAATTATGATAATCTAGCCCCAAAAACTCCGCTGTTTTTTGCGATACATACTTATGACTTGTCCCGTGGAATCCATATCTCCGCACCTTGTGCTTCTCATACCACTCATAAGGCACACCATAGATATAAGCTTGTGGGGACATAGTTTGATGAAATGCTGTGTCAAAAACAGCCACCATAGGCGTATTTGGCATTTTCTGCCGACAAACATCAATCCCCATAAGATTAGCTGGATTATGCAATGGGGCTAAGTCTGCACATTCCTTAATATGAGCAATAACCGTATCATTAATAAGCACAGATTCTTTAAAAAATTCTCCCCCGTGCACCACACGATGCCCCACAGCACGAATATCAGCAAGTGAGCTAATCGCACCATTTTGCTTATCAGTCAAAGCTTCTAGCACCATTTCAATAGCTTTTGTATGATTTGGCATTGGCTCTTTTTTCTCACGCTTTTTACCCTCACTATCTTTGTAGTTTAGCACACTGCCTTCAATGCCGATTCTATCGCAGATTCCACTTGCTAAAACTTTTTCCGTATCAGCATTAAAAAGCTGAAATTTTAAAGATGAACTCCCACAATTAATCACTAAAACATTCATTTTCTCTCCTTTAGATTCTAAAATTATTTAATATTTATTTGGCTTGAAGTGCTGTTAAAGCCACTACGCCCACTATATCATCAGCACTGCACCCACGCGAAAGATCATTAATTGGCGCACCCATACCCTGCGTGATTGGTCCATAGGCTTCTGCACGAGCAAATCTCTGCACGAGTTTATAGCCGATATTCCCCGCATCTAAATCTGGGAAAACAAGCACATTTGCCTTTCCTGCGACACTTGAGCCTTTTGCCTTAGATTCTCCCACACTTGGCACAATCGCCGCATCAAGCTGCAACTCCCCATCAATCTTAAGCTTAGGTGCTAAACTTTTAGCTATTTTCGTAGCCTCTACCACTTTATCCACATCGGCGTGCTTAGCGCTCCCATAAGTAGAATGACTAAGCATTGCTACCATAGCTTCACTATGCATAACAGATTCAAAACTTTTTGCACTTGAGATAGCAATGTGGGCGAGTTCTTCAGCGGTAGGATTTTGACATAAACCGCAATCAGAAAAGACAAATGTCCCATTCAAGCCATAATCACAATGTGGAATATCCATAATAAAAAAGCTTGAAACAAGCTTTGAATCTGCCGCTGTGCCAACAATCTGCAATGCCGCACGCAACACATCGGCTGTGGCGTGTATCGCTCCTGCAACCATACCATCAGCCCTGCCACTTTTGACAAGTGCTGCACCAAAATATAAGTTATCATTGACAAGTAGCTCTCTAGCCTGTGTGCTATCCATTCCCTTATGAGCACGAAGCTTCACAAGCAAGGCTGTTAGGTCATCAAGCAATGCACTGTCTTTAGCATTAAGAAAAGTGGCGTTATTTAAAGCTTCTATAAGCGGCAGGTGAGCTTGGCTCAAGCCTTTAGCTTGAGTAAGAATCTCATCTTTTTGCCCAACAAGAACAATGTCTGCAAAGCCCTCGCTCAAAATCTTTACAGCCGCTTCAATCGTCCGCAAATCAGTCACTTCAGGCAGGACGATTTTCTTTTTATTTGCTCGTGCTTGAGCTTTAATCGTGTCAATAAAACCCATTTTCTCCTCCCAAGATTCTAAAATATTGTAAAACTCAATCATAAACTAAGTGTGTTAAAAATATACATTATTGTTAAAATAGCTTTTATAAAATGTGTAAGAATGATACATATTTTTATGAGTTTATACAAGATTTTTTTATCTTTTTTGAGAGAATCTGCCCTATCTTAATGATATATTATATCAATACATCAAATTTTAAAAGTGCCAATCATCTCATCAAGCTCTTTTGTCTGTGTGCCTAAATTTTTAGAACTTTCCTGCATTTTTTCATTAATATCTACAATCTCATCAACGCACACTGCTATTTTTGCACCATTATCTAGTATTGCACTTGTATTGGCATTGACCTTTTTTGCACCCTCCAAGCTTGAGAGAGATTTTTCCATAGCTTCTTGCACAAGATGTATAAGTGCTTCTATATTACTATGCATAACCTCTGATTGCTCGGCAAGATGTTGCATTGATTTAGAACTATTTTCCATATCTGTGGAAATCTCATCAATAGACTGCAAGATAGATTGAATAATGCTACTTGTCTCCGTGATGGAATGCTGTGTGCGTTCAGCCAACTTTCTCACCTCATCAGCCACAACCGCAAAGCCCCGTCCGTGTTCCCCAGCACGAGCAGCTTCAATGGCGGCATTTAAAGCTAGTAGGTTTGTTTGATCTGCAATATCAGTAATCACGACAAGCACACCTTGAATATTTTTTGCTTCATTGGCAAGAGAGAGAATCTTATCGGCATTTTGGCTTTCTTTTATGGCATCATCACGAATCTCTTGATTAGTAGATTCTATAATTTCCCGTGTATGCCCTACATTATCCAACACAGATTCTAAAGCTTCTTTTGTCGCATTAGAAAGGGTGATATTCTGCTCTATAATGCTGCGACTTTTTTCTCCTAAGCTTTTGTTGTCTGCCGAAATTTGAGAAATATGCTTTGTGTTGCTATCAAGTTTGCTTGAAACATTAACAAGAGCTTGTGTGATAGAGAGATTGTTTTTAGCCTGTTTGGCAAACTCTACAAACACATCGTGAATATAACGGATAAAGGCATTTACAGAACGCACCATTGTAGATATCTCATCATTTGCCAACACCTTTATCTGCTCTTTTAAATCGCGATGTTCGGTGATATAAGAAAGCTTTGTATTGACATTATTAAGTCGTGTAAGAATGCTTCGCAGCACAAGCACACATAAAATAAGTACCAAAAGAATCAGGATTCCACTCACAATAAGCCAAGTTTTTAGCTCACTATAAAGCTCATTAAGATAAGAATTTATAAAGGTATCAAGACGACGAGAGATAAAATCCTCAATCTCTTTAAGCGTGTCAATCTTTGTTGTAATAGTATCAAACCACTCTTTTGCCTCCACGCCAAAATCCCTGCTATGTCGCTTTGTATGAAGTATCTCTCGCATTTCTTGCACTTTAGCAAAGCTTGGATGTTTAATAGCATTAAAATAAAATCTAATACTCTCTTGCGAAGCAAGGGAAACAAAAAGTTTCATAAACGCTTCTTGTTCAGCAACAAGCGATACAAACTTGTTGTAGTTTGTATCGCTTGGCACAACATTACTCGCAAAGATTCCATTTGCTGTGGCTCGCTCTAACCCCGCTCGCTCCTTTGCATACAAAAAAATCACATAAGCAACCATTGATTTTGCCAAAGTTGCATCGTGGATAAGCTTTGTAGATTCCAACACACTATCAAGCAAAAATGCTATTGTCGTGGTGTAGTATCCTATGACTTGCGGCGTTACATTGCTATGGCTTAATAGAGAATCATCAGCCATAGTGCGTATTTGCGTAATTTTAGAAACAGATTCTAATCCTTGATTAAGTTGAGCTTGGTAACTTTGTGGTAAATCCTTGCTTTGTGCGAATAAATCACTCAAATTCTTATATGCTTTATCCGTAAGAAGTCGTTGGGCTTGAAGCTCACTTGCAAACTTCTTACCCTTACTTGCGAGAAATCCCGCACTCATACCGCGTTCTTTTTGCATTTCGTGCACAAGGGCAGAGAGTTGCTCGGAGATTCTAATCTGCTCTTTTAGAATTTCAGCTGATGAAATGGAATGTAAAGTTTGGGAAAGTTGTACAAAAAATAAACACACAAGTGCAATAATTAGGAATGGCACAAGAGCGAGAACTTGCCCTTTGATGCCCAAATGACGAAGAAAGAACAACATAGAGAACCTCCTAAAAACGATATGCAAATTATAACACTCTATAACCTAAACTCTTAAAAAGAAACCTAGCAATACTAGCAAAATTTGTCAAAATGTGTAAATTTTGCTAGTTTTACAACTACAAACGCTCCAATGCCCTAGCGAAAAGAAAATCCTGCTTCTGCTCCGTGATAAGGATACGATAATAGCCTTCATCTAAAGGGAGCATTTGCCCTAAATTATCGCAAATCTCACTATCATTTATAAGAATCTCCCCATCAATATCCTTGCCCCACGGCTGCAAACGAGCTTTGTAAAAATACTCACTTATCTCACTTTTGCCCTCGCAAATAGCGATAACTTCCTGTCCTAGTAAGGCTTTACTGTGAGCTTTAAACTGCGATTTGACAATGCGGTTAAGCTTGTTAATGCGTTCATTTGTAGTTTTAGCACTCACACTTTGGGGCATATCATAAGCAAATGTTCCAACCTGTGGCGAGTAAGCAAAGAGATTAATCCTATCAAAGTTAAAGCCCTCCACAAAATCGTGTAATTCCCTAAACTCCTTTTCACCCTCCCCCGGATGTCCTATCACAAAGCTTGTGCGGATAAAACTCTTTGGAATCTTCCGCATAGATTCTAGCAATTCTATGTGTTTAGCCCTATTTGCCCCACGCCGCATAAGTTTCAGCATAGAATCCGCGATATGCTGAATGGGCATATCAAAATAAGGCAAAAAGCAAGTGGAATTAGCAATAGTCTCTATAAGCTCCAAAGTTGTGGTGGTGGGATAGAGATATAAGATTCTACAACTTATGGGTAATTGCAGATTGTCAATAGCTTTTATAAGCTCTATTAGTCCATCTTTTTGCCCCAAATCCCGCAAATACGAGCTAGAATCTTGAGCGATAAAGCTAAAATCTCTAAAGCCCCTTTCATACAGGCTTTGCAATTCCTTGATTGTAGAATCCAGTGTGCGGGAGTGGAGCTTACCTTTAAATGAGGGAATCGCACAAAAGCTACAACTTTGATTGCATCCTTCACTTAGCTTAATATAAGCGTGAAAAGATGAGCCTATAATCACGCGTTCATTAGATTCGGTCGCTAAAAACACCCTTTGAGATTGGAGAGATTTTAGCTCCTTTACCATTACATCAATCTTGTCATAATCCCCCACACCCGTGATAATATCAATCTCTGGAATCTCCTTTTTCAATTCCTTGGCATACCGCTCACTTAAACAGCCACTCACCACAAGCACTGCCCCGATCTTACGCAAAGCAGAAGCTTCAAGGATAGTTTGGATACTCTCCTGCTTGGCAGATTCTATAAATCCACAAGTATTGACAATGATAATGTCAGCTTTTGTAATTTCAGGGGTAAGTTGATAGCTTTTTAACTTCCCTAGCATCACTTCAGAATCTACAAGATTCTTCGTGCAGCCAAGGGAAATGAGATGAAGATAATTTGTAGAAAATTGCAAAAAGCCTACCTTTTTATTTGTGTTGATTGTATGAGCTATTTGCGAGTGTTAGCTGTGAGTATATCCCATCGTGGCGTTACCTTACCATCAATGCTTTCAGTAGCACACATACCCATAATGTTATATCCCGCATCAACATAATGCACCTCACCCGTAACGCCACTTGCCAAATCACTCAAAAGATACATAGCCGAGTTCCCCACCTGCTCAATGCTAACATTTTTACACAATGGTGCATTTGCCTCATTCCACTTAAGCATAATGTTAAAATCACTTATCCCACTTGCTGCAAGTGTTTTGATGGGACCAGCGGAGATGGCATTCACACGCACACCTTGTTTGCCTAAATCATAGGCAAGATAACGCACACTAGATTCTAACGCTGCCTTTGCCACACCCATAACATTATAGTTTGTTACATACTTCACACTGCCTAGGTAAGTCAAAGTCAATATAGACGCTCCATTATTCAGTAATGGAACAAGTGTGCGGACAAGCTCAATAAGAGAATACACAGAAATTTCCATTGCTGTGTTAAAGGCTTCCTTGCTTGTTTGGATAAAATCCCCCTCTAATGCATCTTTTGGTGCAAACGCCACAGAATGCACGATAAAATCAAAAGAGCCAAAATCTTTTTTAAGACTTGAAGCAAGAGAGCTAAAATGTGCTTCCTTGCCCACATCAAGCTCATATACACGCTCCTTTGCTCCTAATTCCTCAGCAATAGGACGCACACGCTTCTCTAATGCTTCATTCAAAAATGTAAAAGCAAGCTCTGCTCCTTGCTCTCTACACGCCTTAGCTATGCCATAAGCGATAGAGCGATTATTTGCCACACCAACGATAAGTCCCTTTTTGCCTTTTAAGATCATATTTGCCCCTTCTACATAGATTTTTGCACGAATTTTACAAAGTGTTTTAAAAGTGCAAATTATACTTCTTTTGCATTAATATTTTTCAGGCTTTTACAAGACTTTTAAAGAAAAAACAAGGAGAGAAAAATGAAAAAAGTTGGTTTTACCTATTATCTTATCGGTTTATCTTATCGGTGCGGTCCTACACCTCAAGCGGAGCTAGAGCAAAACTCTCAAGAAAATATCTACACTTACACAAAACCGAGCATTGATGAGCTATACAAAAAGATATTGAATGAAAAAGAATGAGAAAACCTTAATGCTTGTGTAGCTAAAGAAATGACAAAAAGGCTTTCACAAGATGAGAAATTTTTCCTTGGCGGTAACGCTCAAGAAAAACTCCAAGCCAAATGCACTAAATTCACTCAAAGACAAAGCTAAGCCTACAAGCAAAGAGATAAAAGAATCTATTGGGCTTTGCAGTGTGTGAGTATAGAAAAAGCTATTAAAAAGCTTAAATAAAGTTTCCTACAAGCCCTTTTAGTCTATCTTTGCGGGGGCTTGTAGCTTCTTTTACTTGATAGCAAATCCCCTAAAGTGCAGATTTAATAATCTTAGCAAAGCTTTCCATTTCCAAACTTGCCGAGCCTACAAGCACACCACTTACATTTGGAATCTTTAGAATTTCCCCCGCATTATCCGCATTCACACTCCCGCCATACAGCAATGGAGCTTGTGTCATCTCCGCTAGAATCTTATGTGTTTTTGCAATCTGCTCCGCCTTTGCACTTACCCCCGTGCCAATCGCCCAAATAGGTTCATAGGCTACAACCAGTTTAGGATAACTTACATCAATGTTTGCAAGTTGTGCATTCAAAAAGTTCTTTAACGCTTCTTCGCCTTTTTCACGCGTTTGCAAATCCTCCCCTATGCAGTAATAAATCTCAAATCCCGCTTCAGCATAGAATCTAAACTTTTTGGCAATACATTCACTATTTTCACCAAGCAGATTCCTACGCTCACTATGCCCAATCAAAATACGATGAATCTCAAATTCTTGTAATTGTAAAAGCCCAATTTCGCCCGTAAAACCTCCAGATAGAGCAAAATAGCCATTTTGTGTGCCAATGTGAAAATGCTTAAAATTATCCTCAAGTAACGCCGTGTATGAGGGGAAAATATCCACTTGTAGCTTATGATTTTTAATAGAATCTGCACATTGAGATTCTAAAAACTTCTCTAATCCTTGCGTATAAGCCGCCACCTGCTTTCGCGTTAGATTTGCCTTAAAGTTCCCAGCAATAATTGTTTTCATATTACTCCTTTACATCGCTTATTGCTCAAACATAAAAAGCCCAAATTCTACCCTAAAACCCCCAATCATTCAAATTTATCATTTTCAGCTACAATTCCCATCATCTCACTTTATCTCACAAAAGGCATTGTATGAATACTCTTCAAGCACATATTTTATTCCAACAGCACATTGCAAACATTTTTAGAATCTAAGCATATCCACTTACAAGCGTGGAGTCCTTTAGCCTGTGGGAAAAATGGCATTTTTACAAATGAGACTTTGCAAAGTATAGCAAAAGCTCATCATAAAAGCACTGCACAAATTGCTTTGAAATTTTTGCTAGATAAAGGAATGAGTATTATCCCAAAGGCTTCAAGCTTAAAGCGACTGCAAGAAAATCTCACGCTTTTTGACTTTAGCTTAACGCAAAAAGAGAGAGATTCTATCACGCAACTTGATAGGAATAAAAGCCTTTTTGGCTGGGACTGCTAAGGCTATCTCTATACACAAACTGCCCACAAAACGCTAGATTTTAGTATAGATTGCCACGAATTTGTTAATGCAAAATCTCGCAATGACAAAAATTTAGATGTCTCCCCTTGTCATACCAAGCCTTGCGAAGTATCTAAAAATACAGAATCTAAAAGAGATTTTTCGTTTGCTACGCAAACTCAAAGCGAAGCTTCTTTAGAAAATGACAAGGGATATTTCGCTAACGCTCAATATGACAAGCAAAGTGCGGTTTCTTAAAAAAACAAGCAAAGCAAAGTTTCTTTGAGAGAACAAAGCGTAAGTTTTTTTAGACACACAAAGCCTAGTTTCTTTGAGAAAATCCTGCAATTATCAATCTTTGGCTACAATTTTATGCAGTAATTACCAAGCTTTTAAAGGATACACAATGCAAAAAGCAACACACAAAGAGCATAATCTACTACAAACCTTGCAAGAGAAGTTTCAAAGCATAGAGAATCTTCGCACTCTAGCCATAGATTCTAATAGAGAGCTTTTAAGCTTTTTGCTAGAAAATGCCGAGTTTAGAGAGCGGTTTTTCACTAGAGTTGATAGCGTAGCAGTCTTTGAAAAGGATAAGTTTTTAGACTTTTTAAAGCTTAGAATGCTTAATAAATCCTACACTGCTTTTAGTAATAAAATCGGTTTGCAGTTAGAATCTAGCTTTGAAAACACTTCAAAAGTCGTGCTAAACTTCCCCTTTAAAGACTGCGTTTTAAAGGGCGCACAAAGCAAAGATGAGCAAAAGAGCAAGGAAATATTTTTTAATGAAGTGTTGGCTAGAAGTGAGATTGATATTTTATTTTCTCCAAAAGCTTTGCAAAATTTTGAGCTTATAGGGCAAGGGGATTTAAAAGAAAATCTTAACAATGCTAATCTCTTAATCAAAGGCAATAACCTTTTAGCTCTGCACTCTTTAAAAAAGAAGTTTGCAAATCAAGTAAAACTTATTTATATTGACCCACCTTATAATACAGGCAATGATAGCTTTAATTATAATGACAACTTCAATCACTCCACTTGGCTTACTTTTATGAAAAATCGCCTTGAAATCGCAAAAGAGTTTTTAAGAGATGATGGCGTGATATTTATACAATGCGATGACAACGAACAGGCTTATTTAAAAGTGCTAATGGACGAGATTTTCGGGCGGGAGAATTTTGTCGGTTGTATTGTATGGCTTAAAGGTAACGCACAAAATGATGCCGATACAATGCAAAGAAACCAAGAATATATCCTATGCTATGCTAAAAATATAGAATCTAAACCCCTTTATAAAATCAAGCAAAAAGTCAATGTAAAAGCCTTTAAAGATGAAAAAACAGGTAGATTCTACTACGAGGGAGCGGGACTTACCACAGGTGGAGCAGGTGGAACACTAAATGCAAGACCAAATTTAGGATTTAGCATTTATTATAATCCGCAAACAAAAGATTTTTTTGCAAAAGATGATTATGATAGAGAATTAGCAAAAATTAGTAATGATGAAAATGAAGTTTATACCAGCGATTCCACTTTTTTGGAGGGCGGTTATGAAATAATCCGTCCTCCAAAAAAGGGTGTTGGACTTGGGTGTTGGACTTGGGCGTTGGACTTGGGCGTTGGACAAATTTAACACTTCTAAAAATGATATTCTTATTCGTAGAAATAATAATGGCTATATTGTTGTAAAAAAAGAGTGGCTAGATTCTAAACAAGTCAAACAAGATG
The DNA here is from genome assembly GCF_000284635.1 of Helicobacter cinaedi PAGU611. Classification (NCBI taxonomy): domain Bacteria; kingdom Pseudomonadati; phylum Campylobacterota; class Epsilonproteobacteria; order Campylobacterales; family Helicobacteraceae; genus Helicobacter; species Helicobacter cinaedi. Next base: position 1,891,480 of record NC_017761.1, read on the forward strand.
AAAATGGCAACTACTATGCGATAATAGAAAAGGAAAATCCGCCCAAAAGCTTTGCTGACTTTGTGGGAAGTGGCGTAGGAAGCAAGGAAAATAAAGCCCTTTTTGATACAAAAGTGTTTAATAATCCAAAACCAGAAGCACTTATGAAATATATTATTGAAATATCTACAAGGGCGGTGGCGGAAGGATTTTGTGATGATTTTGTGGGTTGTCAAGGTGGAGGCGAAGGGAGTTTATTAAACATAAATGACCGAGCCGACAACGCAGACTCCCGCAAAAGCACACAAAAGCCAACGCCTGATTTAGTAATGGACTTTTTTGCTGGAAGCGGCACAACGCTAGCAGTAGCTATGAAAATGAATAGACGCTGGATAGGGATAGAGCAAATGGACTATATAGAATCTATCACAAAAGAGCGGCTTAAAAAGGTGGTAGCAGGGGAGCAAGGAGGGATTAGTAAAGCGGTAAATTGGCAAGGAGGTGGGAGCTTTATCTACTGCAAGTTAATGCCTTTGAATGTGGTGTATAAAGAGAAAATACAAAATTTAGCTTGTCATACTGCCCCTTGTCATACCAAGCCTTGCGAAGTATCTAAAAATGTAGAATCTACAAAAGATTTGCATAAAGATATTTCGCTATCGCTCAATATGACAAGTATAGAAAAAGAGCTAGAAAAAATCTACAACGATTTAGAATCTAAAGCCTTTGTAGATTATAGAGTGGATATACAAGCAATGCTAAAGGATAAAGAATTTTGCGCATTAAGCCTTGATGAGAAGCGAAAGGTTTTATATGCGATTTTAGATTCTAATATGGATTATGTTTTGTATGATGATATAGATGATAGTGAGTATGGGGTAAGTGATGAACTAAGGGAGCTAAATAAAATCTTTTATGGGGAAAATGATGAGTGAAAATACACAAAAGCTACAAGACCAAATTGCAAAAGAATATGGCGAAAGGCATTTGAAAAAGCTTGAAATCCCAAGCTATATCACAGATAATCTAAGCAAAGAGCTAAGAGAGTATCAAAAAGAAGCATTAAAGTATTATCTCGCACAAAGGGAACTTATCGCTGATAGTGAGAGTAGCATAGGCAAAAGTGAGAGTAATCACTATGGCAATCACTTAATGTTTAATATGGCAACAGGCAGTGGGAAAACGCTCATAATGGCGGCGTTAATGCTGGACTTGTATAAAAGGGGATATAGGGAGTTTGTGTTTTTTGTGAATTCTAATGCGATTGTGGAAAAGACTAGGGATAATTTTTGCGATAAAACAAGTAGCAAATATCTCTTTAGTGAGAGTATTATCATAGATTCTAAACGCGTGGAAGTAAGGAGTGTGGATAGCTTTAGTGCGTGTGATAGTGAAAGCATAAATATAAGCTTTAATACCATTCAAGGACTGCATTCACTTTTTACCCAAGAGAGAGAAAATAGCCTAACTTTAGCGGATTTAAAAGGGCGTAAAATCGTGCTTATCGCTGATGAAGCACATCATCTAAACACAGATACCAAAAGTAGGCTAACTAAAGCACAAGAAATAGAAAAGCAAAGCTGGGAGGGGACGATAAAAAGTGCTTTAGGGCAAAATAGCGAAAATCTCTTGCTAGAATTTAGCGCGACAATCCCAAATGATGAAAGCGTCCTAAACAAATATAGAGATAAAATCGTGTATGAATACGCATTGAAGCAGTTTTATAACGATAGATATAGTAAGAAAATCTTTTTAGTCAAATATGAGAGCAGGGAGCTAAAGGAGCTATTTTTAGGAGCGTGTATTTTGAGCCTTTTTCGGCAGTTTGTAGGCAGAGATTCTAGCGTGTATGTCAAGCCTGTGATACTCTTTAAAAGTGGGAGTATCGCTAAGTCAAAAGAGAATGAAAAGGACTTTTATGAGTTTTTAGAAAAGCTAGATTCTAGAGAGATTGAGAGATTTTTGCAAAATGTGGATTCTAGTGGAGATGAGCTACTGCAAAGGGCAAAGGGCTACTTTGAAAAGGCGTTTGAAAACTACGCGTTCAAAGTAGCGGAGCATATAAAGGCTAGTTTTGATAAAAGCTACTGCATAAATATGAATGATGAAAAAGACTTAGAAGCAAATCAAAAAAGGGTCAATACTCTAGAATCTAGAGATAATGCTTTGCGTGTGATATTTGCCGTAGATAGGCTAAATGAGGGCTGGGATGTGCTAAATCTCTATGACATCGTGCGACTTGATAATGCTAAGGATAATAATAAAACAACGAGCAATGCCCAGCTTATAGGGAGAGGGGCAAGGTATTATCCCTTTTACTATAAAGAGGGCTATGAAGTGGATAAAAGGAAGTTTGACAATGAGCAAAATGCCTTAGATGTGCTAGAGGCTTTAAGCTATCATTCCTTTAATGAGAGTAGCTATATCACTGCTTTACAAAAAGAGCTAGAAAATCAAGGCACACCCGCACAAGATACAAGGAAACGCTATATTCTAACCCCACAAGAAAAGGCACTCACACTTGCAAGGGAGTTTGCTAAAAATGCGACACAAGATTCTAAAGATGTTGCTAAAGATATTGCAAGACACGATGAGAATCTAAGCTTACCTATAATGAGCAATGATATAAGAAAGCTTAAGGAAAATGAGAGTTTGTTCTACAAAGCAAAAGAGATAGAAAATACTATAAGCACACTCTCTATACCGCTACTAGGAAGCAGGGAAAAATCACAAGTAGAAGCCTATAAAAAGCAAGAATTTAGCGAAGATGAATTTGCTATAAAGAGCTTAAAATCTATCAATAAAGCCGTGTTTTTAAAAGCGATGAATAAAGAGAACATAGGCTTTAATATGCTAAAAAATCTGCGTGAAGTGGGGAGTAAGAGGGAGTTTATAGAGAAGCATTTATATACGCTAGAAGTGCGATTTCACAAAAAGCAGGAATTTAGCAGAGCATCGCAACTGCATATCGCAACTTTCATAGTAAAAAGGCTAAAAGAGATTCTAAACGCTAAGGGTGCAAAGTGGGAGATAGAGCCATTTAGGATAAAGTATTTTACGCTAAGGGCTAGAGATCTATGGAGTGAAAAAGAGCTAGAAAAAAGCAAATATCAATGGCTAGTGTATGACAAAATGCTAAAAGCGGATTCTAGCTATGAAGGGGCGTTTTTAGACTTTATCAATGGCTATAAAGATAGGCTAGATGAAACATATCAGCACTGGTGCGTGATACGCAATGAATGCTTTAGCGAATTTAAGCTTTTTGGCAGGGATAATGTGGGGGAAGTGCGGGGGTTTAACCCGGATTTTGTGTTTTTTGGTGTGAGTGGGGATAATAAGGAAGTGCTATTTGAATGCGTGATAGAGGCTAAGGGGGAGCAACTAGAATCTAATGATAAGTGGAAAGAGAATCTTTTGCTAGATTTAGAGAGTGAGCTTGTAAGCGTGAGAGAGAGGGAGAAGAATGCTAAGAATCTAAGGCTAAGGGGACTTGGGTTTTTTAGTAAAGCAAAAGAAGAAGATTTTAAAAAAGAATTTAGAAAAGTGGTGCTAGGGGCGTAAAAGGAATGAGAATCTATAAGGGTATAAATTTAGCTTAAATCTTTATGCGATAAAAATGCTATAAAGGACAACAAATGGCATATACAATCATAGAAGTTGAGAGAGCGACAAATATCCCTTCAAGAAAGATAAGATTCTGGCTTGATAAGGGGCTATTCCCCTTTGTGGAACGCGATGAAAATGGGGTGCGTTATTTTGCAAAAAGTGATATTGTGTGGGTGGAATGGGTGGATTGTTTGCGGAGTTGCAGTATGAGTATAGATGACATTAAGCATTATATTAAGCTTACAATGGGTGGCATAGAGACTGCAAAAGAGAGAAAAGAGCTATTAGAGCGGCATTTTGATTTGTTAAACAAAGAGCTTGAAATCCTGCATATCGCCCGTAAAAAAATGAAGATGAAAATCGCCCTGTATAATGAGATGATAAAAACAGGCATTGACTATCTAAATCCAAACAACACGACATATCAATGGTCCCTAGATTCTAAGGGTAGGGCAAAATAAACACGCTTTAGATTCTATATGCAGAATCTAAAAAACCCACGCAGGCAATGCTTACGCAAATATTGTATAATTTTGCTTTGATAATCTTTGCTTAGAATCTTTTAAATTGAAAGGCTATAATGTTTTCTCTCTCAAATCGCCGCTATACAGGAGCTAAAACAAAGCTTTTAAATGCCATTGATGAAAGCATTTTGCAAGTGTTTGATTATAAAATTAAGAAAAATCTTAGCTTTTTTGATGTGTTTGGTGGCACAGGGGTTGTGAGTGAGTATTTTGCTAAAAAGAAAGAGTTCAGTCATATTATCATCAATGACTTTTTACACTCAAATTTCATCATTTATCAAGGATTTTTTACGCAAGATTCTGTGGTATAATCCCTACAAAACACAAAGGCAAACAATGAATCTCTATATTCTCACAGAAGAGCGACCAAAACAGGAAGTGTTGCATACTGTCATTACGAGATTTTTACAGGATAAAAAGTTTTGTGCTTTTATAGATACGCTTAAGATTTTGCCCATTGTTAAAGAGAATTGCTTTACCTTTAGTTATGAGATTCTAGGCGTGTCGTGCAATGGGCTTAAAAAAATCTATGTCAAAATTGTAAGTGGGACGAGTAGTTTTGTAGATTATCTTGTGTTTTTTCAAGAGAATGAGCCTACTCCTAAAGATATTCCACTTTATGCGATTGAAGAGACAAAGACAAATGATAGTGAAAGCCGAAATACAGGCGTATATCAACGCATTACTAAATTTGTCTATCTTAACAATTTTTATCCACAGACAACAAAAATTATGCTTTATAATCTTAAAACTGAACTCAAAAAACCCACACAAACTTCAATTTTTGGCACAAGGATTTTACGCACTTTAGGTGTGGAGATTATGGGAAAAGACTTTGGAGAAAATAATGAGATTTTAAAACCTTTTGAAAACATTGAAGAATTGGTAGCCTATAAAAACTCAATGAGAAAACCACCAAAAAATAATACTCCACTTAACATCCACAAAATTAAAGATATAATCTTTATAAGTGCAAGACTTTTTAAAGCAAATACCTTATCTCACGACCCAAATATTGGGGCGATAAGTGGTATTTGTGCAGCGTTACGAAAGCTGGGGTTTAAAGAGAATCTTACTATCACACATCACGGCTTAGAACAAAAACATCTTGGTAAAAATAATAAATTTATACCCAAGTTGTATTTTAAAGCGAACTCTAAGTTTTAGGAGAAATGGAGCAATGAATGTCTTACATTTCCACCAAAGACTTGAACTTGGCATTAAAACGAGAGTTTATTCTCGCAAAAACTTATAAACTCTTACTTCCTTACTTCAAAGCATATAAGAATCCAAAAATATTTTTGTTTCTTATGTGGTTAATTGAAAAATCTTCTCTAAGAAGCACACGAAGAGTAATTTTCAATATTTTAGATACTTCCTATGAGTTTGATATTTGCGAAAAAACAATCAAATCTTGGCTAAAGCAATTAGAGAATCTTAACTTGCTTAAAGTCCAATCTAAGAAAGGACAGCTTTATGCAGTAGAGATTTTTGATTATGGAGCTGCAATCTCTAAGGCAGAAAATGCAGAGACAGAGACAGAACAAAAACAAACTCAAAGCACTTCATCTTGTGGAATCAACATTCCAACCCCAACAGCAGAAATACCAACGAGATTCTACAAGAATATACAAAACATCATTAACAAGATAATCAAAACTCAAGGGCTGCAAGAGAAAAAATTTAAGCTTGATGAAGAGCAATGGAGATTAGCCCCAAGTCAAACAAAAACAAAAAGCTACAAAAACATCATCGTTGAGTTTGAAAACACACACAATTCACAATTTACAGCACTTCTTACCTACGAGCAAATCACAGGTAAGAGTCTTCCTAGTCTTTCACCCCTATCATCAACAGATCATCAGGGCGAATCTCAAAAAATCACTCAAGCTGATGGCAGCTTAATTTTAATTTCGAAGGAGAAAAAAAATGAGACCGATCACAATGCAAGGACAAGATAGAAAATCTTTAGTGTTTAAATTTTTAGTTATCACAGCAATTTCAATGCTGCTCCCAGAAGTTGCACTATGTGCTGACTTAAATAGTATGGTTACAAAAATCTTTAGCTGGGTTAAAACAGCTCTTGTTGCCATAGGCACACTTATCATTGTCATTGGCGAAAGCGGCACAATCTATACCTTTTATATCTTTTCAACCCATTTTACTAATAGAAGAGACCCAGCATTTACAGTATTTGTAAGCAAAGATAGAAGTATAAGCAAGATTGCTATGACAAATCTTGAAGAAGATGAACACAACAAAAAGAGTCCCAGATTCTAGGCTTTGAGATTAAGGACTTAAGCTTTGAAGCTTTAAATATTTTAAAACAAGAAGCTTTAAGCATTGGTGGGGATTGTGCCACACCGCGAGGCTAACCCCATACTTTATGATAAAGATGGGAACAGAATCTACCTTGATGAGCAAGGCAGACCCTATACCTTAGATGAGAATGGCAATAGAAAATATCTTAAACCTGAAGAAAAGATATATTCTCAAAGTGGCGTGGAAGTCAAACGAGATGAGCAAGGCAATCTAGTTTTCTATGATAAGGATGGGAATAAGGTTATTGTAGATGATGGCAAAAGAATTACCACCGATAAGAATGGTAACAAGATTATAGAAGATGAAAATGGCAATTTTACAACACAAGACAAAGATGGCAATGTTATAGGTAGGGGTAAAAGAGACCCATTTGGGAAAGATAAAGATAAGAATCTACAAGAAAATACAACCCAAAATGAAAATGGAGCAAATAATCAAAAAAATCCTTATTTATTCTATGATGAGGATGGAAACCTTATAGGCGATGCCGTAGCAGTTGAAAATCAAAAATTTGATAGTAAAAAAGCTTCGCTAAAACAACAAAAAATCAATGATTTACTTGCTTCACGCTTTGAGATTCCACAGCCTGAAGAACCGCAACAAAACAAAGAATATGGGGTAGATAGTTTTACAAACCTAGATGCCAAAGATGAGGGATCAAATGAACATAAATTATTGAGAACTATTACAGCGGATAGAATGATACCTGCATTCTTAGTGCGCCCTATTTCGTCTCAACTTGCGGGTAATGTAGTCGCACAAGTAGAAAGTAATATTTACGGAGCTATGGGGCGTGCAGTGCTTATCCCTAAAGGCTCAAGAGTTATTGGCTTTTACCAAAACAACAATAAGATAGGAGAATATCGCTTACAAGTTATTTGGACACGCATTATCACGCCGCAAGGCATTAACATTATGCTAACAGATGCCAAAGGTGCTGATGTGAAAGGTTATAATGGCTTAGTAGGAGAAGTGCATAGTCGCAATTTTGAACGCTATGGCATACCACTTAGCCTTTCTACCCTATCAAATGGGCTTCTTTTAGCGGTTAATGCTATGAATCAGAATCCAGACAACAAAACAAGCAATACAGACATTGCAAACGCATATATGCAAAGTCAAATCCTATCAGGTATGCGACAAGATGTTTCTTCAATCATTCAACGCATAATCCAAGAACAAATTAAGATTCAGCCCATTATCACAATTAGAGAGGGATCACGAATCTTTATTGCACCAAGTCAGGATATTTTTATCCCCATACCAAAAAATAATGAGACTCTCGCGAGATTCTTCAATGAAGTTAAAGTTAAAGAGGTAGAAAAACCAACTTTAGAAGAATATCCTTATGAAGATTCCATTAGATAAAAGGAGATATGAATGAAAAAGCTACTTCTAGTTTTAGTGTTAGTCCTAAGTTTAGCGTATGCTAAGATAGAAATTGCTCTTGAAGATGAAATAAGCTTTAGAAATGCAAGTGGCACATTGACTGCCAATATTACATACGATAATCAAAAAATGCAAGGCATAGGCACATATCGTGTAAATAACAAGAAAGTCATCTTTAGCATTGATAGATTAAGCCAAAATGGCAGACTTTTTACATTAAAACAACCTCCCAGCATAGTAAGGCAATTAAAAAGTGAAAATGCAAAGCTGCCAAAAGGCTCTCTTATTACATTAAAGGGCGAGAATCCTAATGAATTTAAAGAATTTGCAACAATATTGCAAAATGATGCTAAAGGGGAAAGCAATAATCAAGCAGCTAAAAAAGCTCAACAATCTCAAAGCTCAAGCTCTCAAGGTTCTCAAGGCTCAAGTGTAGGAAATATATCTGTGGGAGGGCAAACCACATCAGGACAGATTCCATATATTCCTATTAGTTCAAGCACAACGGGCGATGATGGCACACAAACTGATTCAAAGTGGAGTGCTCAATATTGTAAAGTGCCTGAATTTTTAGAAAATCAAATCAAATTATCAATCGTTGATAAAGATGGGAATTGTGTAGAGAAAATGGCAGTGCGAGATGACACAAAATGCGAGTATCGCTTTGATTTTGTAAATAGCAAAGCCATTAAACAAACACAATTCTACTATGTAGATAATGAAAACAAGGTGCAGACCGTGGGTGATTGCGTGGATTTAGTTGGAGATGAATACAGAGTGGATCTCTACAAAGATGACGCACGATGTGAGCTAGAAACAACAGATAAAGACTATGGAGGGGGAAAGGGAAGCTTTTTTGTAACGCAGATTCTCTTTCGTGGCATTGATGGACTAATCCACGAGGCAACAGATTGTATCGCCTATGGCAATATCAAAGAAGAGCTAGTGGATTATGAAAAAAATGACAAAACCAAAAAAGCAAGAAGAATAGTCAATCAATACTATATAGATCCATACACAAAAGAGCAACACTACATTACAAAAGGCGTAAAAACTGATGCGGAGTTTGACTATGTAGAAAAAGCTTGTGGCGATTGGGAAATGGATGATGTGCTTTTACAAGGTAAGAAAAGGACAGAAATTACATTTTATGACCAAGTAGATTATAAAGAAGTGCCTGTTACAAGCTGTGATTTTTCAGTGCAAGGGGGCAAAAAGAGTGAATACATAATGAAATATCAAGATTTAAGCTCTACTTATAAGGAAAAGGAAATCAGTAGAGAGCCTCCTAAAAATTTTGTAATTAATAAAAAGCAAAATACCACATACACTTACACAGAAAAATGTGGATTTTTGAATCTAGATAGATGTAATAGAACTGCTTGCGGACAAAATCATCTAGGAACTACCAAATGGACAACCACCTATGTTTTAAAAGATGTAACTTCATATAAGGTGTATTTGCGACCTGATGGCAGTGAATATAAACAAAATCAAGATCCAAGCGGAGCTACATTTAAAAAGACATTTAGAGAAGTAAAAATAGGAGAAAACACTCTAAATCTTGATGAAAAAGCCCTTAATTACTATGAACTCAATGAGGGATTCTACAAAGATGAGCAAACAAAATTGAGTAAAGATTTTAATGATTGGATTACAAACTTTTATCAAAAAGGAGCAAATTGCCAAAATTTTAGCTGCTGGACTTGCACAAGCGAATTAAATTATAAATTTTAAGGAGGACACAATGAAGCAAGAATCATAAATCATAGGTATCACAGGCACAACAATAGGCAAAAAAATCTAAAAAAGGAGTAACAAATGGAAGAGTTAAATAAAATACCAAACAACAGCGTATCCACAAATGAGATTAATGCTCTTATGGAGGATATTAATGTGAAAAAAAGCAAGTTTAGCACAATGATTGTGATAGAAAAGGAGGTCAAAGAGCTAAAGGCTTTACAGGACAAGGTTGAAAAAAAGTATGCACGCATTAAAAAGCTCAATGAGCAAATACAACTCTAAGGATAATTATGCGTTCAAAAATACTTGAAACCCTTTTGGGAAAGCTTGATAAATATTTATCAATGACATCAATGAAATTGCCTTTAATCAGGAAAAAGAGCTTTGGATTGCCAAAAATGGCGTGTGGGAAAAAATTGTAGATGAAGAGTTTGATGAGCGTTTCTTGCTTAACTTCTGCGAGCAACTTGCCACTGCTAGAAACTTATTTTTCAATATTGATGTGTCGCATTTATCTTGCTCTATCCAAATTCTAGGTATCGTGTCAATGCTTTGCACCCAAGCATTACAGCTAATAATTGCATAAGTATTAATATAAGAATCCCAAGTGATAAAAAATTCCCACTTGAGAATTTTAAGATTAATCCACTGATGACCTAAAAGGTTTCATACGAGATAGAAAAAACATACTCATAAGCGGAGGAACAGCAACAGGCAAAACAAGTTTTGCAAACTCTTTGCTTGATGAGATTCCACTTGAAGATAGGATAATCACGGTAGAAGATTCTCCTGAACTACACATTCATAATCTCAATAAAGTGCAAATCGTTGTTTCAAAAAACGAAGCCACAAACTACACTTATGAAAAAACCTTAAATGATTGTGTGCGTATGTCGCCTGATAGATTATTGCTAGGAGAGATTGATACAAGAAACACAATGCTATTTTTAAGGCTTAATAACACAGGGCATAGCGGCTCAATCAGCACACTTCACGCCAATAGTGTAGAAGATGCTATCCACGCTATTACGATGAATGCTAAGTTTAGTGGAGCAGAGGCAACAAATGAAGCGATAGTAGAATATTTTATTGCTGCTATTGATTATGTGATTCAAATTAAGAGAACGGAGCAAGGAAGAGAAGTCCATAATGTGCTTGATGTCAAAAAAAGATTTAGCAAATATTCTAAAAAATAGTAAATAAGGAAACATAATGAGAGAATCTACATTCAAATCAAAATACATTACAGGCAAAAGACTAAATATACTTACCAGTAAAGATGCGTATAAAGCATTAGAAAAACAGAAAAAACAAATTAACACAACACGATATATAGAGCATTTACTTATTAAAGCTGATGAGAATCCAGAGAGTATAGCACAAAGCTTTGATACTCAAAACAAATATCTAGATCAAATCACGCAGCTTATTAACTTCAATAAAAAACTCTATCTTGATATTAATGCCACATTTAGCAATCTTAATCAAATTGCTTATCGCTTAAATCTCGCAAATCTTAATGACCCTAACGAACTCAAAGCTCTAACAGACAACAAAGAGTTTTTACTTGATACCAAACAGAATCTCATAGATACCAAAGAAGAGGTAATAAGCCTTAAAGAACTTCTAAAAACTTTTCTTAAGACAATGGAGAGGACAAAAAAGAATGCTCAACCACTCTATCCTAAAGAGCAACCCATAGAACAAAAATGATTTTTGGGAGCTTATAGACTTTGCAGAACTCATTATTGATAATATTGGACAACGCAGTATGAAGTTTGATGTTTATCTCGCCATTGGAGTATCATTCTTCCCACCTATCTTTATTTTTATGTTTCTTAAACCCAAAAAGAGCCTTGATTCTCACGGCAAGGCAAGATGGGCTAATCAACACGACATAGAAAAAAGCGATTTTCATTTGAATAAGCTTATAAAAGACTTTTTTGGCTTACTCAATCCCTTAAATTTCACGCCACAAAAATATTGGAAAGCTTTTAGAAAATTCTTAGATTTTGGATTTGTAACAACCACGCCTATGCTTGATACAAACTTTAGTAGAGGCGGTTTTCTCTTAGGTATTTATAAAGACTTATGGAAGCAAAGAAAAGTCTATTATGATGCCCCTCTATCAGCACTTATTGTAGCACCACCCGGAGCTGGTAAATCAGCAGCTGTGGCAATACCCAATCTATTGAATTTACCTACAAGTTGTGTGGTGCTTGATATTAAAGGGGAGCTTTGCGATCTCACAGCAGGATATAGACAAAAGGCGTTTAATAATGAAATATATATCTTTAACCCACTAGGCAAGGATAATAACCTTAAATTTAATCCTTTTGATAATAAAATCGTAAAAAAACTAGATTTTAATGCTAAAAAACGCCTTGTAGATGAGATTGCAAATACAATATTTGTAGAAGAACAAGACAGCGATCCGCATTGGATTGCAAAAGCAAGGGAGCTTTTTACATTTTATGCCCTTTATGATATTTGCACCAAAAATGAAAGCAATTTTTTTGATATTGCCACAGCCCCTGTTAAAGACTATAAACCTCTCATAGAAGAAAAGTCGCCCTATTATTCAAAACTTTGGGATTTTAATGAAAAAACTCAAAAAAGAGAGTTAAACCTTGATGCCAATCCTGAAAAGCTTTTTTACTCGCAATGTGCTGACCAAAAATATGCAGATGTTAAGAATCCTTTAAATTGGGAATATGAAAGCTTTGAGCAAATACAAGCCAACAAAGAAAAAGGCATTGAAACACTTGATGAAGTTGTAAGAAACTATGCAAGAGCGTGGGCAAATGCTGCTGATGAAGAGTTTTCAAGTATCAAATCTACATTTAATCGTGTAATGAGCGTGTTTGCAAGTTATCAAGTAAGAGATGCTACAAATGCTATGAGCTTTGAATATGATGACTTAAGAAGCAAGAACATTACACTCTACATTAAAATCGCACAAACTGATATTGATACGCTTAAATCGCTTATCCGTGTGCTTTTAGAATCTATTGCCAAAAATCTAATGACAAAAGAAAGTAAAAAATTAGATGAGAGAATTTATCTCGTGCTTGATGAGTTTATACGCTTTGGAAAAATGCCATTTTTGTTAGAAATGCCAGCTCTTTGTAGAAGCTATGGCATTGTACCGCTCTATATCACACAATCTTATGGACTAATTAAAAAATACTACGGCGAAGATGATTTAAAAACAATGACTGACACCATTGCCTTTCAAATCCTTTTTAAAATGAATGATGCGGATTCTGCGGAAAATGTCTCAAAACAAATAGGCAAATACACAAGAGAAGCAAGAAGTCATAGCACCAAAGATGGAGCTATCGCATTTGGAGGGAACAGAGCTTATTACCGCTCAAGATATTTTAAATATCCCAAATGATGAAATTATTATCCTTGTATCAGGGCATAAGGCAAAGCCCATTAAGATTAAAGCTGCTTATTACTTTAAAGAAAAAGATTCCTTAAGAAAGCTAAATTGGAAGTTTGACCCCACAAATGGAAAACCTATTGAAATAGAAAACAAACAAACTCAAATCATTGATATGAAAGAGACACCACAAGAAGCCCAACCTACTCCACCAAATCCACAAACAATGCAAACCACACAAGAGCCACAACAACAGGCTCAAGAATCACAAGAACCACAAATTTCAGAGCAGGAACAACAAGATATAAAACAAGCCCAAGAGAAACAAGCTCTCTATGAGTATGAAAAAGCCCTGCAAGAGCAAGAAGCATTGAAAGATAAATCACAAGAGGATTCACGCAACAACCCAAAACTATTAGCATTCCTAGAAGCAGAGATTCCTCCACACATAATGGAAGAATTACTGAAATATTCAAAGGTGAGAGTAGAGAGAACCAAGAGAGAATCAGACGAAGCGGAGCGATTAGCCGATATGGCGGAAGCATTGGAAGAAGAAGTGAGGAATATAAGGCAATCTATCAAGAAGCGGATGGATTCACAACAGCAGAAGCTAATCAACTCTTAAAAAGCGAAGAAAAATCTCAACTTCTTCATAAGCAATACCAAGGTCTTACCGAGCTTATAGAAAAAAACTTAGAAAATAATAGAGAAATACCACAAGAAATCAAAAGACAACAAGGCATAAGGGCTTACAAAGAATCCCAAAGCCTTGAATCTACAAAAATCTCTCCCCAAGAATCACACACCCAAAATAACACTCCACAACAAGACAAAAAGCCAAACAAAAAACCTAAAATCCACACAAGATAAATGTTTTATTTTTTAAGGGATAAAATGCGTATTAATGCCGTATTTTAGGGGTTTGTGGGCTTTGCTTTGTAATATAATACATGCATAAAAACAAAAGGAGTAAAGCAATGTTAAGTAAATTTGCTAAATTTAATATCGCTGTGGGTAAAGGCAGGGGTTGGATTAAGGATAAGAGCGAGGCAAAGGCTGAATTTAAAGGTGTGAGTGATATGCTTATAGATGAAGCGTTTGTGGCAAGTAATGGTTTGTCAATAGCTTATAACAACCCTTTTGCTCTGTTAGGGCAATAAGGGCTAAGAATAGGAGATAAAAATGTCAAAAAATGTATGGGTGGAAGCTGAAATTGATTTGGGAGATTTGCAAACTCGTGATTTATTAAGTGAAATTGCAGATAGAGCGGAAAGAAATCCCTCTATCCTTGATGAGTTGGAAGATACTTTGTCTCGTAGAAATTCAAGCAAGATTCTAGAGACAATCTCAATTTTGCACTCTTGGAAGAATCAAGACTATGCAAGAGAAGTATTTGAAAGGTTGGTTTCTAGTTTGAATCTCAAAGAATGGATTCTAAAAAATTATGGAGGTAAAAAATGAATGAAACAACAAAAGCTCTCTTAGAGAAGCTAAATAAAGGCTTAGAAACAAGTGATAGAGTGCAAATTGCTGAAGCTTTATGTGGCTCTTTGAGATTTGATATTACAGAAGCAATGCACCAAGATAAAAAGCGATACTTCCTAGAAGTAACACAAGGAGAGATTTTAGGCATTACAGATGATGGATTAATGCTAGATTATGCCTCAAGCTTTTGTGAGCCTTGTATTGCTTTATGGGTTGAAAGCAAGGAAGAAGCGGTGGAAAAGGTATGGGGATTGATTAATTTTTTAAAGGAGCAACAATGAAACTACAAGACTTTGATTTTAGGATTTGGGACAAGGGAGAAGAAACGCTCACTTATGCGAGTAAGGATTGGAAACTAAACATAGGCTTTTCTAATCCACAACAAGACAATGGAGAGACTGAAAGTGTGCTACACGCATACTATGATGGCGAACCTATGTGTCCTAGTGATTGTGAGATTGAGCTATGGAGTAGCTTTTGTGATAAAAAAGGTAAAAGGATTTATGAGAATGATATTTTGCTAGATAGTCAAGGGATAGGTATGTCGTAAGTATTTGTGATGAATCTAGGAGCTGGATATTGCTAAAACTTGATTTATCCCCTTGTTGTAGCCTTATAGAGATTTTACAAGAGGGTTATGTTGAAATAATAGGTAATATCCACGAGAATGCGGAGTTGTTAATCTAAATGAACATTGAAAATGGGGCGTTTAAATAGGCTTTTAAGGAGAAAAAGCCTATTTAAAATGTATTATTTGAATAAAAAAGGGAGCATATGAAAACAGCGTATATTTTTGCAGGTGTGAATGGTGCAGGGAAAAGCACATTGTATTGGAATGAAGTTGAAAAAGGCGAACGACTAGGACAAAGGATTAATATTGATGAGATTGTAAGTAGTTTTGGGGATTGGCGTAATAGCAAAGACCAAGCAAGAGCAGCAAGAATTGCCCTAAAACTGCAAAAAAGCTTTATTGACAATAACGAATCCTTTAATCAAGAAACCACACTTTGTGGCAAAGGTATTGTAAGGCTTTTTGAGAGATTAAAAGAGCAAGGCTTTAGAATCTGCCTTTATTATGTCGGCGTAGATAGTGTGGATATTGCTAAAGAGCGAGTGAAGATGCGTGTAGCAAAAGGAGGGCATAATATTGATGAAGCCCTGATTGAAAAGCGATACACTGCCTCATTTGAGAATCTTAAGCAGATTCTGCCATTATGCGATAAAATCTCCTTGTATGACAACTCAAAGGAACTAAGAAAAATAGGACAGATTGTAGATGGTAAGCTAGAATATGAAAGCACTCAATGGCTAGATTCTCTATGTTTAGAAGAATGCAATGAGACAAAGGATGCAAACAAGGCAGAAAAAGCAAAGGCAAAACCTAAATTAAGAAGATAAACTAAAACTATTAAGTAAGGAAAACAAAATGGATTCAATCAAATATTTCTTTTTAAACATCACCGAAACAGAATGGCTGTTTTTAAGCTTTGTGGCTTTAGCATTGTTTATATGTATCTCTTATCAAAAGATCTACTTACATAAGAACAGCAAAGAAACAAAAAGGCTAGATTTCATATTGCAATGTGGAAGTGTATTTTTTGCCATAATGTTTGCAAGTATGGGAATGCTATTCACGGAAAGGGTAAGCAAAGACTATAAGCAAGAATTGCAATCTCATTATTCTAAAACAATGCTTGCTTATATACAAAACAATATGCAAGAGAGTGGCACATTTGGCTTTAAACTTTGCAATGCAACACATTATCAAGGCAAAGAATGCACAAATTATTTAAATTTCTTAGAAGCAAGTATGTAGGCAATCCGCATACTTTGCATAATGAAGAGATAATCCATAGAGGGCATTACTACCTTGCTACATTGCTCTTTGGCTTTATGGGCTTAGGAGCAATACTTTTTATATCTCTATTGAGATTCTATCCCACACCAAAGGAGTCTAAGATGTGAAAAATCCTTTTTAATTCCTTTAGGGAAAATGGTTGCAGCTTAAGCTTGTCAAAAAAAACACCATACTTAAATCTTTCATAAAATACGACATAAGGAGAAAAAATGAAAGTTTCAAAAGCGTTAGTGGCATTAAGTCTTATAGACAGTTTAGCAAGTTTAGCAATAGCAGATGATATAGATTCTGAAATTGCAAAGCTTAAAAAGGAAAATGAGCTTTTAGAATTACAAAAGAAAAATCAAAATCTTAAAAAAGGTAGTGGTAGCTCATCTAGCTCACAAGATGGATTAGCAAGTGAATTGACAGGGTGGTTTGTAGGAGCAGAGCTTGGATATAGTCCTAGTGTTACAAATTATGTCAATCAAACAAATAATCCTGCATTCCCACTTCTAACAAACACAACCTTTGCCTTACCTATCAATCTAGGTTTTGGGTATCAATGGTATCCTTGGGATAATGCAGGATTCAAGTTTAGAGGTTATGTAGGCTATGCAAATTATAATTCTAAAATATCGCTTGGCAATGAAAAAGGCAATCAAAACTCACAAGCTATCCATTATGGACTTGAAGCAGAATATCTTTATGACTTTATTGCAAGTCAAATGCACACTTTTGGACTAAATATAGGCACAGGATATGAGTTTGGAAGTTTTATGGGGCAAAATATTACATCAAATGGGAATGATATAAACTTTAAAGGTTATACTTCATCTAGCTGGACTTCAAGTATAGGAATCCACTACTTCTATAATGTCAATCATCAGTTTGAGTTAAAATACCGCTATCGCTCGGGCTATGGATATGATGATGGCGGAAAGGTAGATGTTGATTATGGCTCAACTAGCGGAACTTCAACATTTCAATACGCCTCTACACCTAAAGGCTCAATTATCTTTGCTTACAATTATAAATTTTAGAATCTAAGTAACCTACCTTATCCTTGTATGGTAGGTTTTACTCATTGTTTCACATACTATCGCAATTCTGCATAAAGTAGAATACTAGGACTTATTGACACATAAACAAAAAAAATATAGAATAATCGCCAAATGGAGAACAAGACAATGAAAGCACAACAGATAGCAGAAGCATTTTTAAATAAAATACCCATAGAAGCAGTAGAGAGTGGTGAGGGTATGCACAAGGTAAAATTGCAAAAACTCCTTTTTTTTGCACAAGAGGAGTTTTTATACAGACATAACGAACCCTTATTTGATGATAAAATAGAGGCGTGGGAACACGGACCAGTGATAAGAGAGGTGTGGAATGTATATGCTGAAATTCCATATTATATTATTAAAAGTGTCCCGCAAGTTGTAGAGTTGCCACAAGAAGCACAAGAAGTGGTAGATGAGATTTGGGCAAGATATGGTGAAAAAGACACTTGGTATCTTAGGGACTTAAGCCATTCTTATGAAATATGGACAAACAAGCGAGATTCGCAGTATGATGGGCGAGGTGAGATTACATTAGATGAGATTTTGCAATACAAAAAGAAATGCGAGGGGGAGAAAAAAGAGGCAGCAGAATATATTAAAAATTTAGCAAAAGAACTTGTATGTTAAAGAAGTTTCAAAAGCACGAGTTAGATTCATTAGAGTCAGCCCTAGCCCAAAGCATAGAACAAGCACATACTCTTTTGCGGTATGATTGTGAAAAGGTATGCTTGTGTGTTTGTCTTTTAGCAGGTTATTTTTCAAATAAATTAGAGAGAAAAATGCAAGATGAGATGCTTTGTAATCTTTTTTGGAAACATATCGTAGATGAATTTCATTTTGAGATTAAAGAAAACTTGCTCTTAGAGGTTACGCAACTTAGAGAAAAAAACTTAAAGATGACATTTGAAAATTTAAAGCAAAAGTATTGTGTAAGCTAAAACTTATCTTTGACTTTTATGCACCTTGTAAAAGTCCTATGATAAAAGTTATCCCATTTTGTATTCTTTGTTTTGAAGCATTGTAACCTACCTTGTATAGTAGGTTTTACTCATTACTTCACATTATTATCGCAATTTTATATCTTTAAGGTTTGGAAGCTTATAAAATAAAAAGCTAAGTAGGGGCTGGATAAGACTTACTCACGCCCCTTAGTCAAGCGTGAGTATTGGATAATCTAAAATCTTAGTAGCACTTGACTACTATAAAACATAGTAGTATAATGGCAACTAAGATTTGTAGGAAAATCTTATCCATAGCAACCTCCTTTATAAAGAAGTAGGTTGCGACTCAAGGGGGTGTTTGCCCCTTGAGGCAACCCCTATCGCTATTATATCTCACTTTTCTTAACTTCAAATTCCCTTGTTTGCTTGTTTGTATTGTTTTTTTTATGATTCTCATCTCTTATTCATACACATCTTTTTCTCCCTTATATTTATGCAGTTTCTTATGATTGTAAAAATAGCTAAGATATGTAAAACTTTACTTTACAAGGATTGCCAATGCCTCTTATCATCATAGAATCACCCAACAAAGTAGAAAAGATTAAAAAATCACAGGTTATGAAGTCATAGCTACCATAGGACATTTTATGGACTTAAAAAGCTTTGATATTGACAAAGACTATAAGCCAAACTTTGAATATGCAGAATCTAAAAAGAAACGCATAATGAATGCTATCCAAAAAGCTAAAGGACAAGAAGTGTATATCGCCTCTGACCCTGATAGAGAGGGATATGCCATAGGCTATATGTTTTTTGAGAAAATCAAAAATGTAGCAAGTAAAATCTATCGTGCAGAATTTCACAATATCACACCAAGTGGCATAAAGCAAGGGCTTGAGAATGCTAAATTATTTGTAGATACAAATTTTAATTATTATCAATCATTCCTTGCTCGTAGGGTGTCTGACCAACTCATAGGTTTCCTTTTAAGCCCATATCTTACAAAATCCTTGCAATATAATAAAATGCTAAGTGCTGGTAGAGTGCAAACCCCTGCTCTTGGACTTATCACAAAAAGAGAACAAGAGATTAAAGACTTTGCTGCTTTAAGTGAGGAGCAAAAACAAGAATTTGGTATTGTAGCTAATGCTAATATTGATAATAAGCTTATTAGCTTTAAACATATAAGCGATGATTTAAAAGAGCTACGATTCCAAACGCAACAAGAGGCGCAAAATGTGTGTGATGAAATTGCCTCTATGGATAAGGTTTTGATTGATAAGATTGAAATAAACAATACTTCAAGCAAACCTGCAAAACCTTTTACAACAAGTAAATTGCTTAAAGCTGCAAGTAAAACCCTATCTCTCCCCACAAAAGACATTCAAAATCTAGCCCAAGAGCTATTTGCAGCAGGACTTATAACTTATATCCGCACAGATTCTGAATACATCTCTCCTGAGTTTTTAAAAGAAATGCAAAGCTTTTATGCAAGCATATACCCTAACACATATCAATACACAGAGTATAAAGCAGGTAAAAACTCTCAAGCAGAAGCACACGAAGCTATAAGAATCACACATTGCCACCGCTTTGAAGAATGTGAGAGCTTGTGTCAAAAGGAGAATCTAAAAGATAATCATATCGCCCTTTATAAGCTCATCTTTCAAAACACTATCCTTTCACAATCTAAACCTGCCATTTATGAAACAATGAATGTAACACTACGTGTAAAGATGAAAATGTTTAAAACAAGTTTCAAAAAACTTATTGATGAAGGCTATTTGGGCGTATTTGGTAAAAATGAAGCTATCAATGAAAATGGGGATAGTGAGAATGATGAGAGTGAAGAATCTCTTCATTCATTCCCTTACAAGCAAGGCGATATGATAGCTTTGCAAGATATAAGCATTAAAAGCATTAAGAAATCCGCTCCAAAACGCTATTTAGAAGCAGACTTCATAGAAGTAATGGAAAAATCAGGCATAGGCAGACCAAGCACCTATGCGACATTTTTACCATTATTACTTAATAAGGAATATATTGAAATCAGCAAGGATAAGAAAAGAGAGATTATTCCTACAACACTAGGAATGTCAGTAACTCAATTCTTTTCAAAGGATAATAATGCGTGGCTTTTAGATATTGCCTTTACAAGAGATATGGAAAATGAGCTTGATGAAATTGCAAATAGCTCAAAGAAGTATCTTGATTTTATGAAAACCATTCATTCAAAAATGAATTTTATGCCCCTAAAAGCAGAATCCAAAGAGAAAAAAGACTATCCCCCAAGTGAAAAGCAAATAAAATTTTGTAAAGACATATCCACCACCCTTAATATCCCATTGCCTGATGGGCTTGAAAAGGATTATCGCATTGCAAGGAAGTTTATAGACGAGAATGCTTCAAAAATGCCAAAGAAAGAAAACAAAGGAAATCCAAATGAAAAGAACTAAAAATCAAAGTGAATTATCCTACCTTGCTTATAAACTTATTCCTATCCTTGAAAGAGAAAAGACTAAGAATAAGCAAGACTACCATTATCGCTATCTTGTAGGCACTTTGCGTTATATTCTTAACAACTTTAATGCGACACATAAAGAAAATAGATATAGAAGAAAACATAATGGCCCAAGATTTAACTAAGCTCCCACTTCACGAAATCCTTATAGCTAATGGATTTACACTTCATAGAAGCAAAAGCTCAATCAACTATCCTATGCTATGCCATAAGGAAAGTGATTTAAAGCTTGTTGTATCTAAAAAGGGTGAGAATTACCTTTATTTTAATCCTCACGATCCTTTAGATAAGGGTAATATCATCTCTTTTGCAAGAATCCACAATAAAGACATAAAAGAATTAGTAGCAAACTTTGATCAGTCTATCAAAACAGCCCCTACATACAATCACTTCTTTTCAGAATCTCAAGTCAAAATGAGTGAGATGAATGCAGCTAAGGCATATAAAAAGTTTGCTCCAGCTGAAGTGAAAGAAAACAAGCTTTTAGTAATGCGTGGCTTTGATAAAGACTTTATTGCCAAATATCAAGGCTGTATTAAAGAAGATTCTTATCACAACCTTATCATTCCAAATTATAAATTCCAACAAATTGAGAAAGAGCTTACAAACGGACAAACAAAAGAAATGTTAGCAATATGTGGCTACACCAAACGCTTGATATTGCCAATCACACAAGATAAAATGGGTAATGCCCTTGAAAAGCCACTTAAAAACATTCAATATGGCAGCAAAGGTATAGAGATACTTAATATTGCTAAAGATTCTAAAGATATAAAGCATATCATCATTACAGAATCTATATTTGATTCACTTGCCCTTGCACAAATCAAAGATTATAATGCAAATAAAACACTGCTCCTATCAACCGCAGGGGCTTTTGGAGATGGTATCAAACAAAGTTTAAAGCACTTACTAGAGCAAGTCCATAACGCTCAAATTATGCTTGGGTTTGATAATGATGAAAAAGGCAGGGATTTAAGTAAGAATATGTCAAATTTCATACTTGAGATAAAAAAGCAATTCCCTATCACTTACACACCTTTTAGCAAAGATTGTAATGATGATTTAAAATTACAAAATATCACTTCCCTTAAAGAGCTTAATAAACAAACTTATCACGATTGGATTGATTTACAAATAGTCAAATACAAAAGAGAGACAAATACACAAAAAAGGGCAGATATACTTCAAAAGATTAGAAAGGTTGATAATCTTATGCCTATTCCACAAGAGAAAAAAGATATTTTTAATAAAATTCCAAAACATAAAACTATCAAATCACTCTAGAATCTTATATAAGAAGCTCTCTGCTTAACTTCATTCTTATGAAAATCTCATCTATTGAAATAGAAAAAAAGCTTTTATTTTTTAAGGGATAAAATGCGTTTAAATGGCGTATTTTATGGGTTTGTGGGCTTTGCTTTGTAATATAATACACGCATAAAAACAAAAGGAGCAGAGATGGGAAATCGTTGTGTGATTACAAATAATGAAAAAACAAGGGCTATCTACCAGCATTGGAATGGTGGGAGAGATTCTATTGAACCTTTACTTAAGGTCGCAAAGGATTTAGGCAAAGGCTTTGATGGGCTTGTGGAAGTATCAGCTAAGGTTTTTGATGGTGAAGAGATAGACTATGTGGAAAGGGAATTTTTAAGAGGGAGTGAGCAAAAACATTACAACCCTTTGCGTATGGAGATTTTCATAAGGCTTACTTATGAGCTAGGAGCTATGAAAAAGGAAGAGATTGAAAAGATAATGTCGCTAGTAGATGACTTTGCGTTAAATACTCTAAAAGGAGAGTAAAGATGAGAAAAACAGAGCAAGAGCTAAGAATCAAGAGCTAATAGCAAGGCAAGTGATGGCTTTTCTAGCGTCACTTGAATGTAGAGATGAGTTTCTTATAAAAAAGATAAAAAGAACAAAGGAATTTAAAAGCTTTGTTTATCAAAAAGAAGTTTTGGATTGTATTCCGCAACTTCCATATTTTAAGTGTTTTTAAAAGGAATTTGAGATGATAAAGGCACATTTAGCAAAAGAATACAGCGTTAAGTATGGGAGTGAGTTTTATATCTCACTTGATGATTTTACATCAATGCTTGAAAAAATGGAGATTGATTATTTTCATAATGATGAAAGCCCATTTGTAGAGATTGTGCAACACGATTTGCTAAACCTTGTAGAAAATAAGCTCACAAAAGCAAATGAGAATGAAAGAGAAATGCTTAAAGATTTAATCCATATTGCAAAAACATCTCACTACACACAAGCAGATGGTTATGTAAGGATAGATTGGTTTTAAGGAATCACAAATGAAAGTTACAAAACAAGATTTAAAACAATGCGTTGCATTTTTATTGCAATGCGATATTATGGCTTATCATCATAATGGAAAGGTATTTGTGGATGTGGAGAATGACACAAGCAGCCTTAGCCTTGAGATTAGCAAAGATAACATTTTACACCTATATCAAGGCTATATGATGAGGGAAAATTGGCAAATTAAGCAAAGATTTGCCATAATAGATAGAATCTAAACTAAAGGAATTAAAATTCTGCAAGATATAGATAATGAAAAGACTCTTACAGCCAAATTTGAGACTTGAAATGGCAGAATGTAAATCAGGTATGATTAAATGGATTGTAGGCGTTGGTATATCGGCAGCTCTCATTTCAACAAGTGCAAATGCTACCCTTATAATGTTTTTACTCCAACAGCTTAAGCCCTAAATAATACAGGGCTTACACTCTCTTAATTGTTCTTTTGTTTTCTTAGATTCACGCTCTACTTGTTTTTACTCCGCTTTTATACACATCTTTTTATCCCTTATATTTATGCAGTTTCTTATGATTGTGTTTTGTTTTAGAATTGCGATATTTTGACAAAAGGACACAATATGGCAATTACACTTGATGAGATTCAAAGCGATGAAATGATTAATGAGTTTAAGCGTTTTATGCACTTTTTAACTCCAAAAGATAAGGATATTTTTCTTAAAAAACTTATGGAGGAAATAGAAGAAGCTAAAAAGCGTGATTTTGAAGAGCAGCTAGAAGCTCCAAGTGAGCAAAATGCTAAAGAGCAACAGCAAACAGATGAATTTATTACAGATATGCAGCAAACAATCATAGAAGAATCTCAAAATATCGCTAAAGATTCCACGCAGGAGATTAAAGAAGAAGTAAATCAACCTACGCAAACACAAGAAGCCCAAGAATTAATCCAAGAAGCTAACACAGACACAATAGAGCAAAATCATCAGCCATTAGAACATACACAAAATCTTAGCTTTGAAGATAAGATTCAAAATGCCATTGAGAATATTGCTGAATCTCATCATAAAGAATTTGAAGAAATGGGTATTGTGCAAAACATTAAGCAAGGCGATGAAGTGTATAAAGTATATGATAATGAATTTATTCTCCCCAAAGAAGAACAAGAGGGATTAAAGCAAGAATATGACAAAGCTCCAAACAAAGAGCAATGGCAGCCAAATATCGCCTTTGATATTACACAAGCCAAAGCAAAACGTCAAGATTCACAAAATTTTATTAATAGCTTTATGGAAGAAGTCAAAAATGAAATAAATCCAAATGCACGATCAATGGAGCAAGACAAGAAACTTAACCCCAATACTTACTTCACAGACCTTATAGATTGGTTTGATAAAAAGAAAATGGAAAACCTTAATATGCCTATTAGCAAGGAAGACTTTAAAAAAGAGTTTTATGAGTATTGCAAAAATGGTATGAGTGAAAATGAGATGAAGATTCTACTTATCTTGCAAAATAAAAAACCCTCAATCTTAAGCAAAGAACACAAAGATATGTTAGAACAAGGCTTAAAATATAATCTAAGCAATAATAAACTTTTAGACAAAGGCTTAGAAACAGCCATTACCGCAAGTGTAGGCGAAAATGTAACAAATAATGCAGTCAATGATTTTGTAAAGACAGCTATCAAAATGGAAAAATCAGACAACGCCCTAGATAAGCGTATGAGCGAGGGAGTAAATCAAAAAATCGCCCAAAAGATAAAAGAGCATTCCCCAAATCTCTTAACAGAGAATGCAAAAAAGCTAGATGCTATCACTAACAATAAGATAGATACCCTTACACAATCTCAATCACAAGGCAAGGCTAAAGGTAGATAATGCAAGAAAACAAAACATCTCAAAACACAAACCAACAAGATTCACAAAATCAAAATCATTCAGCCAAAGATGGCAATGATTTTGTTAGAATATTGATTGAACTTTCACAACAAAGACAGGAGAAAAACAATGAATATGCAAATGCAAACACAACAGCCACACAAGAACGCACACATTCCAATACCCACAGAGGAGGGATTGGAAATGCTAGTCAAACTGCTTTACCACAACCGCCACAACCCCGAACAATTAGCATTCCTAGAATCAGAGATACCTCCACATATAATGGAAGCGGCAGCAGAATACTCGGAGCGGAAAGCAGAAGAGGAGGAGCGATTAACGAACGAAGCGAAACAATTAACGAACGAAGTCAAGAACTTGCGAATACAAGTGCAGAACTTCAGGCAATCACTCAAGAAGTAGCAGGATTCACACTCGCTGAAGCTAATCAGTTTTTGGAGCTACAAGATAAGCTCCAACACTATAAAAAAATCCACACAAACCTTGATAAACAAAAAGCCCTGCAAACTTACATAGATAATCAAAATATACTATCCCCTTTGGCTAACTCTTCACAGCAGCAAAAACAAGAGGATAGTCAAATCAAAGACAATTCACAACACAATAAAAAATCTCAAAGCATAAAACATCGTAGGTAACATAAACACAAGGAGAAAAACAATGCCTAAAAAACACATCACTCTTATCTTATCAATCCTAACAGCATTTGGTATTATTGCTAGTCAATTCAGTGGCCATAATCTTGCTTATCTAAGCGGAGAAAGTATAGAAGCAAAGGTGCTTAAAATCTATGATGGGGACACGGCTACACTCTTACATAATGGCAATACGCTTAAAGTAAGACTTTATGGCATAGATGCCCCTGAACTTAAACAAAAATTTGGCGTAGAATCTAGAAATAATCTCAAAAAGCTCTGCCCCATACAATCCAACATACAACTTCAAATAAAAGACAAAGATAAATATGGGAGAATTGTAGGCATATTAAAATGTAATAATCAAGATGCTAATGCTATGCAAGTAGCTCAAGGCTATGCGTGGGCATATAAGGAATATTCTTTAGCTTATATGCACTTAGAATTGAAAGCAAAGCTAGAATCTAAAGGCTTATGGAGTGAAGAAAACCCAATAAAACCAAGTCTATACAGAAAGCAAACATCTCAATACAAACAATGGGCAACAGCTCATATTCCACCTGAAGATTTAGAATAAGTTTTTAATTTAAGGGAATTAATGCTTGTGAATGGCGTATTTTAGGGGTTTGTGTGCTTTGCTTTGTATTATAATGCCTCTTGTCTTTAAAAGACAGATTCACAAAAAAAAGGAGTAACAGATGGAAGTTAATCAACAAGATTTAGAAAAATGTGTGTCATTCTTATTGCAACGCAATATTATGGCTTATCATCATCAAGGCAAAGTGTTTGTGGATATACAAAGTGATTGTGATGGTATTAGTGTGCAAATCACAAATGATAATATCTTACACTTTGCGGAATTGTATGATGAATCACAAAAACACAAAACTTCAATTCTTGCAATCTAATTTATACACATCTTTTTTACACAAAAAAAGATGTGTAACAATAAAATCAGCAAAATAGCTATAATCCCAGCGGGATAGTAGTCCAAAAACAAATCCCCCCTACTATCTCACAAATCAAATAAGGAGCAATAGCTATGGTGCGTTTATTGATGATTTGCATCTTAAGCATTTTTCCTATGAGGGCTTATTGTTTAGGTGCTTCAATCGTGGAATCCCCCTCGCTTTTAGCCCAGCTTGTGACTCAATATCAAAAATATGTAGAAATGATAGAAAAAGCTCAGGCTCAAGTGGATAAGCTTAATGCAATAAATGATGTAATGAACAAAGCAAATTCTCTTATGGAAAAAGATGGTTTAAAAATTGCCAATCCTATGGAAGTTATAGAAAATCTTAATAGCACAATAGAATCTATTAAATACAATGCAGAGCGGTTAAAAAGAACAGCTCAAGATTGGGATATAAGTCAAAACATTAGAAGAAGAAATTTACAAGAAAAATGCCCCTTTTTAGATTTAGAAAGCATAGATCCTGAAAGCACAAAAATAGAACTCACAAAGGTAGGAGAAGAAACACCATTACAAGCCGATATAAATGCAATGCTTACAGAATTTACAGATATTACAGCACACGATATATCCTCAATTAACAACAGCATTAAAGGTTTGCCTTTAGCAATGCTTATGTGTGAGAGATTAAAAAATTATGAAAATGCTATTAAAACCGCAGAGATAGATAATAAAATGAAAGAATCTCTTTTAAATGGAGATTTTGAAGAGTATAAGAGACAAGAGCAAGAAAAAATTAAGCAAATCGTAGCACAAGATAAGAAAGATCAACAAGAGATGGAAAAGAAACTTGCCCCACTTAAAATAAGAATGGAGCAAATGAAGCTATCTTTAGGAGTAACAGATCCAAGCCTAGCTTCAAAACATAATGTGGAATATTGTAGAAAAACAAAAAGTGGCGGTTGTGATCCTATCTTACTAAGCCTTGATTATGTAAAGAATAAAGAAAAAGAGATGTTAGAAAAAGCCAAAAAGAACTCTAATGGCGATAAATCCCAATCCCAAGCCGATAGAGAATTTATTATGATTGATTATTTGCGTGAAATTGCCACTCACATATCTTTTCTTAATGAAACAATGGCAATGACAGCAAATGTTATAGCAGAGGAGCAAGAAAAAATGGCAATGCAAGGTAAGAACAAGCTTGATGATGAAAGATACAAGGATAAAACACAAATTTTGCAAGAGCAAATCAATCAAAATGCAAATGCGGTGCTATTAAGCGAAAAACAACCAAAACTTGATGAGTTTGGCTTCCCCACATTTTAGTGAGAAAAGATACAATGAATTGCTACTTAGGATTAAGCAAAAAGAATGATGAATACTACACCCCTGCGTATGCAGTTAAGGCATTATTGCCTTATATCAAAGAAAAAAGCACTATATGGTGTCCTTTTGACAAGCAATGGAGTGAATTTGTAAGAATCTTAACAGAACATAATCATAAAGTCATATTCTCTCATATAGATGAGGGAAAGGACTTTTTTCATTATGAACCACAAGAATCTTATGACTACATTATCTCAAACCCTCCATTTTCTAAGAAAAGAGAGATTTTACAAAGACTAAATACACTCAATAAACCCTACGCTATGCTTTTACCGATTAATTTGCTTAATGATAATTACAGCAATGTGCTAGATTCTAA
The DNA here is from genome assembly GCF_000284635.1 of Helicobacter cinaedi PAGU611. Taxonomy (NCBI): domain Bacteria; kingdom Pseudomonadati; phylum Campylobacterota; class Epsilonproteobacteria; order Campylobacterales; family Helicobacteraceae; genus Helicobacter; species Helicobacter cinaedi. The sequence continues at coordinate 1,919,710 of NC_017761.1, forward strand.
TCTTGATCTTATCATTTTTGATAGAAGAATGGAATTTAAAGGCAGGAGCAACAATAGTAATCACATAAGCTTTAAAACAATCTATTTTTGTAAAAACTTCCTTAATCTCCCTCACTCTATTGTCTTTGCTCCGCTTAATAGAAATAAAGAAGATGAGAATCTTAGCTAAGGCTTTATACACATCTTTTTCTCCCTTAAAATTATGCAGTTTCTTATGATTGTAAAAATAGCTACACTTCATTATCCCAATTTAAAAGGAGTTTCAAATGAATGAAGTTGTAGAACTAAGCCAAACAGATGCGGCACAGCTCTATGCGTATGGCGTTACTCAACTCAGTGATGATGAGTTAAGAGACAAAAAAGATGCAGAGAATCAAGCCTTGCTTGAAGAACTTAATCTTGATTAAAGGAGAATAGTATGAGTGCAGTATATGAACAACAAAGAGAAGCTATCGCTACAAATGCGGTAGCAACAATCGCTAAAAGTATTAAGGAGCAATATGCACCTTTTTTCAAACATCATAGTGCAGATTCCTTTCAAAGGGCGTATAATCCAAGCACAGGCAATAGCTTTGAGGGATTAAATTCTTTAATGCTAGATATTAAACAAGCAGAAAAGAAGTATCCAAGTAATGAGTGGATAAGCTTAAGTGATGCCAAGTTTTTAGGAGCAAAATTTGAAGAGATTAATGCCATTAAAGAAAATTGGCAAGACAAGGCTGTGAAAATTCAATATATTCAAAAAAATGAATATGTAAATGTATTGAAAAAAGATGAGCAAGGCAAACCTATTCCATTGTTTGATAAAGACAACAATCAAAGAATAGGTAAGAACGGAGAGCCGTTGTATCAATTTGAGATGATTACTCAAAAAGATGCAAAAGGCAATGTGGCTATTAATCCAAAAACCAATGAACCCTACCTTAAAATCAAAACCGAGCTTGTGCCACTTAAAGAGCCAAAACTGTAAGCAGAGCTTATGTATAACATTGCAGAGTTTCCTAGTCTAGCTCAAAAGCTTAGTCTTGTCAAAGAAGTATGGAATAAAATGGCTAATGGTGAGCAGGTTAATGGCAATAATATTGCAGGATTTAACAAGTTTAAAGAGCTTGATAAAGAAAAGGAGTTTTCTCACATATACAAGAATCTCAAAAATTATGAAGCAAAAGTTTCTAAAGTCATTTTACAAGACATAGAATCAAGACTTAATCCTGTAACCGCAGAGCAGATTCAACAATACTTTAAAGCACAGAATCTTAAAGTGGATTATCAAGTGCCTAAAGGATTGAATGAAAGGCAAAAACAAGAAGTGCAAAATCTCATTGATAATGGTGCAATTAAACTAGATTCAAAACAACAAGAGAATGCAAAAGAAGCTAAAAACACAGAGCAAAAAGAAAGTAAGGCTCAAGAGCATACACAAGAGAAAGCTCAAGAAAAGGCAAATAAACCAAAAAGCAAAGCAAGAGGCAGATAATGAATAACATCAGCATTAATGGACATCTCACAGCAGATGCCCAAATCAAATATATAGGTAGCAAAAACACACCTTGCGTGAGTTTTTTAATAGGAAAGAATAGAAGTTTTACCAATGAGCGTGGTAATATTGAAAAAAAGGCAATATTTTTTGAAGTCATTGTTTATGGCAATTACGCTCAAAAACTTTACCCCAGCCTTAAAAAAGGCTCAAATGCTTTTATACAAGTCTCTCTTAATTGGGAATCTTGGGAAAAAGATGGGCAAAAGCATTCTAAAGTCAATATCATCGCTCAAAAAATCTATGTCTTTCAAAAACTAGAAACCAAAGACACACAAACACCGCCAACATATATGCAAAACTCTCAAGATTCTAACAATGATAGCAATACTTCTGTTAGCAATCAAATTGTTATTGATGGAGAAGAGTTTCTGCAACAAATGAATGATACACAAAATCAAAATTAGCTCATATTAAGATAGGAATCCCTATCTTAATTATAAGGGATTTAATGCGTGTGAATGGCGTATTTTGCCCCCACTCTCACTCTCTTTGCCGATATAATAACTCCAATACATTACATAAGGAGTTAAAAAATGAAACACTCACAACAAAAATCACAAACACTAAGTGAAAAAGAAATCATTACCCTTTTAGGAGAATTTTTTGTGCTTAAGGCTAAAACATATTCACAAAATTCTGTTGCAGATAAGTATAAAATGGCAATTTATCTTTCAATGAAGCACTCCTTTAATTCATTTACACAGCTAGATAAATTTTGTAGTGATTGTGTGAGATTGGGACTAATAAGCACACAGAATCTTAAATGTATCACGCAATTTATAAAGCACTTTGTTACAAGGAACACGCACTTTCAGCCAACAATGCCAGAGCAAGAATATATTCATTACTTTTTTAATCTCACAAAGCGATTAAAAATTTCAACCATTAATCAACATTACAGAATGATTAGTCTATTTTTGCGGTTTTTAGCACAAAAAGGCATTAACACAATAAATCTTAAAGGGATTCATATGAGTTTCTTAAAAGATAAGAAACTCCCCTCATTTTTAAATGATTTTCAATATAAGCAATTCTTAAATGAAATCAAAATGCTTAAAGAGAATACTCTCAAAGATAAGATTCACAAACTCGCCCTTTTGTTTGTAGCCTACACAGGCATACGCAGGAGAGAGTTAGGACATATTTGCAAGAATGATATACAAGAAAACGCCACGCAATATATCATTAAGATTAAAGGTAAATGCTCCCAAGAGCGTTTTGTATCTATTAAAAAGAGTTTTGTGGGGAATTTGTTAAATGATCTTTTGGAGCATAGGGAGAATATGGGGCTAAATCATCAATATGTATTTAGTTATAAGAAAGATAAACCCAATTTGCATATTCAAACCCCAATGAAACCCATTTTACAAAAAATCAAAGCGGTGCAGATAAGGGGTAATAATCTCCATTTATTGCGACATAGCTTTGCTTCATTTGTGTATAGAGAATCTAGAGATATTCTTTTAACGCAAAAGGCACTAGGACACGCCTCACTGAATAACACACAGATTTATGTGCATATGAATGAAGATGTGCATAATCAGGTGTCTAATTTCTTTTAATATCTTAATTGTATTGTATTGCTTTGTATTATATTTTCATATTATTAAATAATAATATTATTTTTATTTTATGTTATTATATTATATTAGATTATTTATAATATAACATAATATTTTTATTTAAATATATTAATATTAATAATAATATGTTATAATACATATAATATAACAAAAGGAGTTTCATATGATAAACATAGATTTGCAAAATGACATTGCGGAAATCAAGCAGCCAACGAATAAAAAGGAGCTTTTCATTCTAGAATCTGAAATGATGTATATACTTGGCAATTATTTAAATGCAAAAGAAGAGTTTGAGAATAAAACTTTTGAGCCACAAGAAATAATGCAAATGCTCCAAACCAAGATAATAATGGCAAAGGCATTTTTTGCAGGAATAAAGTAATCACAAGAGAAGAAACAGCAAGCTAATTAATCAAAAAAAGGAGTGAAGCAATGATAATTACCATAGCAAACCAAAAAGGCGGAAGTGGCAAAAGCACAATCGCTATTAATGCCGCCACAAAACTTTTAGAACAATCACAAAAAGTTTTATTACTTGATACAGATTCACAAAAAAATTGCGAGGGATTTACTAATATTAGAGAATCCCAAGAAAGGATTTTAATAGCAACCTTGAAGTGTATGTCGTTATTAACAAGGTAAGTCCCAATCCCTTTTTAACAAAAGAGCTAGAAGACTTTAAAGAAGCCTTGCTTGATTTATGTAAGGAAAGCTCCTTAGATGATATTCATATTTGTAAAAATATCATTTATGATAGAATCGCATACAAAAGGGCTATAAGTGAGGGCTTAGGCATTAATGAGTATAATGATGAAAAAGCAAAAAATGGATTTGAAGCAATGTTTAAAGAAGTGCTAGACAACTAAAAAACACAAAGGCAAAACACGATGAAATACAATAGAAAAAACAAACTTGAGCAGATAAGTCAGCTAGAAAACAACCAAGAAGCACAGGCAATGACTACAAACACGCAAGATAATGATTTTAAAAGCTCTTTTACAAACTCTGCACCCACAAAAACACAACCCCAAATAGAACAAAAAGTAGAGCAAAAACAAAGTGGTAAAAAGAGAATCTTTACTTTTTCTATCAATGAAGAACTAATGGGCGAAATTGATGAGTTTTTAAATGAGTTTGGAGAAAGGGGAGAATCTAAGAGTAGCTTTACAGAAGAAGCCCTAAGAGCATATCTAGCAGTCAAAAAGGCAAATATCAAAGATCGCCTACTTGATAAAATAAAAAAGCTTAATTCTTAATGCTTTTTCTTATAAAGAAAGGGGGCTTTTCTTGGTGTGAGAGACATCTTTATCTATCCCTTTACTTGCCCCTTGCTTATCTTGCTTTATTGCTTGATTAGAATCTTGCGTGAGAGCATTATTTGTAGGCTTTATATGTTCTTGTGAAGTCTTAGCTTGTATTTGCTCTTTAGCTCGTGCTACATTTTGTTTCTCACTTATGGCAGCAGAAGAAACAAGCTCTATGCCATATCGCTTTTGAAAACGCATAATGGCTTTAAGTGAAGATTCATAAAAATTTATTTTCTTATTCAATCTTACAGCAGCACGAGCAAAACTCATACTATCAAGCGTTCTATCTTGTTTTAAAGATTCAAGTGCAAATAAAGAATCTTCAATTTGCTTTGGAAGTTTTTGCAAATGAATACGCATAAGCTCAATAATTTGTTTTTCAAGCATTGCTAAGTCATCTATGCTCTTTTGTTTCTTATCCCTTAAGCTTTGATTATGGCTAAAATCTATACTTGAGACAATGCCTTTATAAAAAATCAATTTTGAATAGCTAGAAGAAAGCTTAAAAACATTGCTTTTTTCATTAAAATTACTTAGCCCCTTTATGACCCCCTCATTAACATTAGAAAAATTGTTTTTAAGGCTATTCTCGCTTTTTGCAATAGCCTTTTGTGTATCTCTTAACTTTTGGCTTAATTCCACTGATAAATATTTCTCATATCCAACAAAAGACTTCACAAAAGCCTTTTGCTTCTCTTTCTCTTGAAAATTCTTTGAAAATGTATTGAAATTAGCTTCCCAATCTAAAAAATGTCTCAATGCAGAATCTAAATCCGCAAGAGCTTTTTTCAATCTTTCTTGCTCTTTAGTATCTTCTAAGATTTGTGTTTGTAAAAGTTGCTGTTTTTGGTGTAACAATGTGGGATTTATGTTTTGCAGCATTAAAGATTCAATCTTTCTTTCTATATGACCAAGATAAATGCTTTTATTTTTGAGAGATTTAGTAACAGCGTTTAACTTTTGAGAATAGCCCTTGTGTCTATTTGAAAAGTCAAAAATTGCTCTTTTGTAGTTTGCCATAAAGTCAAGCTCTTTATTTGACTCTTTGATTGCTTGGAGTTTCTCTAAATTATCTATCTTAGAATCCAGCATATCTTGTCTAAAACTCTTATCAAATCTCACTTCATTTGTATAATCAAGCTTCCCCCTTGAGTATGTAAAGAGATTGTATTTAAAGTCTTCTCTTAGCTCTTCATAAAATTGAGCTATATCATTCTTATTGCCAAAGTGAAGTTTCTTTTTTGTAAAGATGTCAGTCTTGTTTAGAATGATATGGATATGAGGCTTGTTTTGATGAGAGTGGGGTATCATTACCCATTTGTAAGTAGGAAAATAACTTTGCATAGTTTGTCGTGCAGATTCAGTGAGTGTATCAAGGACAGATTGAGAATGTGATTCATTCAAAGAGAAGACAAGATGCAAAGCTTCATTTGTGTTAGGATTTGATGAAAAGTCTTGCTCCCAATCTCGCATAATATCATTGACATTAACAAACTCTCCCAAATAATCAATCCCCACTTGGCTATCACTATGGCTAATAGTATATTCAAGGGCATTTTTTAAATGAGCCTTTTTCATATTGCCAATATTTTTGATAACAACATTTTTCTTTGCGAATGCGGAAGTAGATTGAGAAGAGAATAAAGGCTTGCCTTGTCTTATGTTTGAAACAAAAAAGCTTTTAACCTTAGAGCGATAAATCTCTCGTGTTTTTCTAGCCCTTCTAAAAGAAACATACTCAAAGAGTTTGCTCTCTTTGTAAGGATATTCAGGCGGTAATTCAAGCATTACCCTTTGAAACTCATCTGCCATTTTTTGTCCCTTATAAAAGAATAAAAGACCCCAAAGACATTTTTAATTTTTGTCGCTCCAAAAACATTAGAGATTTTATAGATAAAAGGCAAAAGAAAAGCAAATAAAATCAAAAGAAGTAAAGTCAAAAAGGCAAAAAAGTGCAGGATAATCCTAAGAATGTGTATAAATACTCATTCTGTCCGCACAGGGCGGAGTTTCAAGTCAATTTATCAAAAAATGATAAATTTTAGGGATACAAAGCAAAAAGTTTCCAAGCTTCACAAGCAAACTTTGCAACCAAACAATAAGAGAAAAACAATTTTACTTTGAGTTATTGAAATGAACTTAAGAGCAAAAATATTTTCTCTTTAAAGCAATCTCTCACTCACTTCAAATCATCTTTGTTTTATCTTTGAAAGCTATTATCTTATATTCACTCTCAAAACAAAACTCATCTCTCACTTCAAGTCAAAATATTGATAACTTAGAATCTAAAATGCTTTTCACTCATCACACAGCGGCGTTTGTGGATAGCTTTTGGGCGTTGCTTATCTGTCGTGCTATCCCTGCATTTTTTCACCCTATTTATATTGCCCTTGCCTTAAGTATGGCTGCTTCACTTGCTACAACCAAAGAAGAATCTCTTAAAAACACTGCTAAAGTGTTTGCGGGAGTTTCTGCTGGTATGGTTTTGGGTGTGCCTATTGCAAGTTTTTTAGGAGGGAATTATTCCTTTGCTTTTGCTATGGGGTTTTTCGCCCTTTGCACAAGCCTTGCATTTATTGCTACCCTACTTTTCGTGCCAAATATGACAAACAATGAAGCCCCCAAAATCACTACGCAATTAGAGATTCTCAAATTCCCATTTTTATGGGTGTCTATCTTTGCGGTTGTGTGCGTGAATGCTGGGGTTTTTGGATTTTATTCTTATTTTTCGGACTTTTTACATAGCATTACACAAGTGTCGTTTGATTTTATTAGCGTTGTGCTTGCGGTATATGGCAGTATGAATATCGTGGGTAATATCATCGCTGGAAAGGCACTAGCTAAAAATGCAAACGCTACCATTCTTGCGACTTTGCTTGGAATGATATGTTTGTATGCGTTGATATTTGTGTTTGCAAAGCAAGGGGTTGTGCTGCTTATATTTGCGGTGCTGCTTGGAATCTTAGCAGGTGTTGTCAATAATGCCACACATTATGTGATAACACACCCCTATCCACAAGCCCCTGATTTTACCAATGGTTTATTTCTCTCAATCGCAAATATCGGCTTAAGCACAGGCGTGGCTCTATGCGGACTTTGCATTTCACTGCTTAATACGCAATACACCGCCCTTTGTGCCATTGTGCTTTTATCTATGGGTGTAGCTACAATGCTATTTAGAATGCGATTAGAGAAGGCATAAGGGCTAAGGGGGATTTAACTTTTGCTAGATTCCCCCTTGACAGACACTAGGTGTCAGGTTTCATAATATCATTCAAAATTATGTAAAAGGATTCAATATGCAAGCATTACTTATAAATGGCAGTAAAAAGTTTGGCAATGATGGCACAAGGCTTAATAGCACTTTGCAAAGCGTGGCAAAGGAGTTTTTAGAATCTAAGGGCTATAAGGTGCTAGAGACTATCATCGATAAAGGCTACACACCACGAGAGGAAATAACAAAAATTAAAGAATCTAGCCTTATTATTTATCAAATGCCTGCGTGGTGGATGGGTGAGCCTTGGATTGTGAAAAAATATATTGATGAAGTGTATCTTAATGGTGCTTCTATTTTGTTTGCAAATGATGGGCGAAGTCGTGCGAATGAGAGCTTAAAATATGGCAGTGGCGGACTAGCACGGGATAAAAAAGTAATGCTTAGTGTAACTTGGAATGCTCCAAAAGAAGCTTTTACAGAATCTAATGGCTTTTTTGAAGGCGTGGGCGTGGAAGGTGTATATTTGCATTTACGCAAGGCACACGAGTTTTGTGCTTTTGCGTGGTTGCCGATTTTTATGTGTAATGATGTGGTGAAAAATCCGCAAATAGAGCGATACATAAGCGAGTATAAAGCACATTTGCAAAAGTATGTGAAAGGCTAGAATCTTAAAGCTTTGTAGAATCTAGCCCTTAAACACATAGCCTAAATACACGCATAAGATTCCACATATATTGGAAAATAGCATATAAAGCATTGTGGTAAGGATACAATGATTTTGCAGGAGTTTTAGCACTTCTAGGCTAAAGGTAGAAAATGTGCTAAATCCCCCAAGCAAACCGATAGTAAGAAATGCAAATAAGAGTGAATCTTGCCCTTTTATCATCGCCACACATAGCCCTATGCCAAAACACGCTAACATATTGATACAAAATGTCGCTATGAAGCTATAATGCAGATATTGACTTGGCAAAATAGATACAACACCATAGCCTATACAAAAGCGTAACGCCGCCCCTATGCCACCACCTAAGCTGATAAGCGCGAGTTTGGTTAGCATTTGTGTCCTTTTGTGAGAATTGTTTAGTATAGTTAGAGTAGCACGATAAACTGAAGGGGCTTTTAGATTTGTAATTTACTCATCTTCTATTTTCGCCTCTCTTTTGCGATAGATTAAGATTCCAAAGCTTAGAAAAAGTAAAAAGGGCAGTAGCTCACACATTGTTTTTAACGCACTAAGAAAATCTATGCCATAGTTTGCCACCTGCACATAGAGTTTCAAATAATGGCTAATAGGCAAAATGATATGCCAAAAACTCGCAAAATTCCCCATAGAATTTACCGGAAAAGTAAGCCCTGCAAACGCAAAGCTAGGCGCACAATAAATCGCTGCCACAGCTAAAGCTCTCGTATGGTCTCTTAAAATCGCATAGGCAAACACGCCCACACTAGAATACGCTAAAATCGTAAGCAAAGCCCCGATGTAGAGTGTGATATAACTCCCACGAAAGCTAAAGCCAAGGAGATGAAAAAACAGCATCATCACACCCCACCAAAATGAAAAGATTCCCGCATAGGCAAAGACTTTGGTAAGGATATATAATCGTGCGTGGATTCCATCTGGCATTTGGGATTTTTTACCTTTGACAAAGCCCACATCAGCTTCATCTCTAGCTAGAGAGTTAATCACACATAAAATCACAAGCATAATAAGTGAGCAAGGCAGAATCCCTGTCAGCAGGAATTGCGCGTAGCTATTATTGATATTATAAAGTGGGGTGATTTGCATAAGGATAGGAGAGCTTTTTGCTAAAGCCGCATCAATATTATGCGTTTGGATAAGGTTTTTGCCAAGCTTTGCTTTGACATTACTTGTTAAAATAAGTTGCTTAAAAGCTCCTTCAATAGACTTTGCCACAAGCATAAGCTGGGCATTATAATAGATTGGAATCTCCGTTAAAATACCCTTTTTGCTATGAGATTCTAAGCCTTTTGGAAACACAACAATCGCATAAATCTGTGTGCTACTCATATCATCTTTAGCTTCACTTAGGCTAGAGTAGCTCCGCGTAACGCTAATAGCAGGAATGGCGGAGAGATTGCGTGTAAGCTCTTGGCTTAAAGGTGTTTTATCTAAATCCACTACGCCAATGGGTGCAGAACGCACAAAGCTTTGCGAAAATACCGCCCATATAAAAAGCCCTAAAAGCAAAGGTGCGAGTGTGCAAAGAAAGAGTGAAAATCTATCATTTAAAAAGCCATAAAATTCCCGCTTAAAAAAGCCTAAAATCGGCTTAAAATGCTCTCTCATTACATATCCTTGCTTAATTGAGCGTTTTTCTCACATTGCAAAAGCCATACAAACACTTCCACCACGGCATTATACATTTCAGGTGGGATATGTGAATCTAGCGGGATTTGTAGTAGAGACTGCACAAGCAGAGGGTTAGAAAATAATGGCACATCAAATTCCTTTGCTTTAGCAATAATCTTTAAAGCAATATCATTTTGCCCCTTTGCCACCACACGCGGGGCATTATCAAACTCCGCATTATAGGCTAGAGCCACAGCTTTTTTGTTCTTCAACTCATATTCCTTAATAGTTTAGATTCATCATATCAATATCACGCCACGAGAGTGCATTTTTGCTATTTCCACTCATATTCCGCAGGGTGCTTACCACGCTACGCGTGATGATATCAGATTCTAGATTCACTCTTCTGCCGATTTGATATTCACCAAAAAGCGTGTTTTTAAGCGTGTGTGGGATAATGGTAAGCTTAAAACCCTTTGTATTTGAAGTTGCAACTGAATCTACAATCGTTAAGCTTATGCCATCAACACACACCGAGCCTTTGGGTATCATAAGCTCAAGCATTACTTCATCTGTTTGTATAAAAAAATCACTTGAATCTGCATTGTGCGTAATGTGGTTAATTGTGCCTATGCCATCAATATGCCCTTGCACGATATGCCCATCAAATCTATCTCCAAGGCTTAGAGCCGGCTCCAAATGCACCTTTGCATTGGGAGTAAAATTTTCAATAGCGATGTGTTGTTTGGTGTGATTACTTAGCTCCATTGTAAGCCCCCCTTGAAAAAATGCAATAGCCGTTAGACACGCCCCATTAATCGCAATAGAATCCCCAAGCTTTGCTTGATAGTCTGTATAAATCTCAAGCGTGTTGTTAGTAAAGCTTTTTACCCTTGCGATTTCACGCACAAGTCCGCTAAACATTAATCTCCTTATTGTTTGTAAAGATATTTATGCTAAAATCTCGCCTTTTATTCTAACATAAATCTAGCACAAATAAACAAATTACAGGGTTGCAGAATGAGTATTCCATATATGATAGACACGCATTGTCATTTAGATTCTACGCGGTTTGATGAAGATTTAGATTCTGTCATACAAAGGGCGTTTTCACATAATGTCAAAAAAATCATCATTCCCGGAGCGGATATTCACACCTTGCCAAAGGCTAGGGAAATAGCTCGTAAATATGAGGGCGTGTATTTTGCCACTGGGGTACATCCAAATGATATGGGCGGTTTTGACTTGCAAACATTACAAGAATATGCCAAAGACGAAAAGTGTATTGCCATCGGGGAATGTGGGCTAGATTATTACCGCTTGGCTGAATCTATTGAATCTGGTGAGGTGGGGCAGAATCTTGAAGAGATAAAGTTAAGGCAAAAAGAAGTCTTTATTGCTCAAATAGAGCTTGCCCTAAGCTTAGATAAGCCCCTTATCGTGCATATACGAGAGGCAAGTAATGATAGCTTTGAGATTTTACAAGGCTATGAAAACGCTAGGGGGGTGTTGCACTGCTATAATGCGGATAGAATCTTGCTAGGGCTTAGTCAAAGATTCTATTATGGCATTGGTGGGGTTTGCACCTTTAAAAATGCAAGGCGACTCATTGAAGCCCTGCCGCTTATCCCAAAGGAACGCATTGTGCTTGAAACTGACGCACCCTACCTTACCCCGCACCCACATCGTGGGGAACGCAATGAGCCTTATTTCATTCCATTGATTATGACAAAACTCGCAAATGTGCTTGATATGAGCGAAGATGAAGTGATTGCCACAAGCACGAGCAATGCAGAACATCTCTTTAGAGAACTAAAAGGAGTATAAATGCGATTTGTAAAGATTCTTATTCTTTACGTAATGCTCCCTTGCCTAGCCTTTGCCACAGAAGATGACTTTTACACAATGACTTACAATAAAAATACAAATATTTTAAACTCATTTGGTGTGCATACAAGCTTTATGACAAGCATTGCCGATGATGAAAAGGCTCAAAGGATTAGAGATAGGTGGCAGTATTTTGTGCAGCGGTTTGCCCAAAGCTATGAGTTTATTCCAACGCTTAGAAATATGATAGCTAAAGAGCAGATTCCACAGGAATTTTTATTTCTTGCTATGGCTGAATCTGAATTTACACTCAATGCTAAAAGCTCAAAAAAAGCCATAGGGATTTGGCAGATTATGCCAGCAACCGCAAGGGGCTTGGGGCTAGAGATAAATGAATATATTGATGAGCGTAAAGACCCCATTAAAAGCACACAAGCAGCGACAAAATACTTAAAATATCTCTATGAATCCACAGGGGAGTGGTATCTTGCGGCAATGGCGTATAATTGTGGTTTGGGGCGGTTAAAAAGGGGTATTGAAGAAGCTGGAGGGGATTCTCGCATTGAAACACTGCTTGATGATGAAGCTCAATATATCCCTGCTGAAACGCGTAACTATATCCGCACGATTTTGGCAATGAGCCTACTTTTTAATGATGTAGATTTTTTGAAAGCTCAAAATGCGGATTATCTGCTTAATCGCGGTGCGACAGATAGCATTGCAAGTGTTGATGTAAGGGGCGGTATATCGCTTAGTGCCATTGCTAAGAGTGCTAAGATTCCATTAAGTGAATTGCAAAAATATAATCGCCATTTTACCCGCTCTTTTCTCCCGCCGGGCAATAAACGCTACAATGTCTATCTCCCCTATGATAAGCTCCGCACATTTAAGCAAAATTTTGATGAAAAAAAGCACTCTGAATCTGTGTTTGTTACACATATTGTGCAAAAAGGCGAGAGCCTTAGCACCATTGCGAGTAACTACAAGATTCCATTAAGTGAGCTTAAAGCAGTCAATAATATCAAAGGCTCACATATAAGCATTAATCAAAAGCTCACTATCCCAAAGCTTAAGGGCAAAACCGCTACAATTGCTGATGGGCGGTAAAAATTGATGACAAACAAAAGGAGTAGTATGAAATTTTCTTATGCTGTATGGATTTGTATCTTTGCTGGATTGAGCTTTTTAGGCTGTGTGGAGAAAAGTGCAGAATGGAGTGAAAGCAGCACAAAAGCAAAAGGCTTTAATGATAGCTTTGATGACTTAGATGCCTTTAATCAAGGCATAACGCCAAATATCGGCGGCAACTCTATGCGAGAATCTCCAGCCATTCAAGAAGCCACAATGCGTCCTTATCAAGTCGCTGGGAAATGGTATTACCCCGAAAAGGTGAGCCTTGGGGATAAATTTGATGGGTATGCGAGCTGGTATGGGGCTGACTTTCACGCTAAAAAAACTTCTAATGGCGAAACTTACAATATGCACGCTCACACTGCTGCACACAAGACTTTCCCTATAAATACCGTTGTAAAAGTGCTCAATGTTGAAAATGGCAAAAGCACGATTGTGCGGATTAATGATAGAGGTCCTTTTGTGGAGGGGCGGATTATTGATTTAAGCAACGCTGCAGCAGAAGATATTGATATGGTGAAAGTTGGCACAGCAAAGGTGCGGTTAGAGATTATCGGCTTTGGCGGTGTGATTAACAAAGACAATAAGCAAGAAGCCCAAAATGTGCAAAGTGATGATGTGCTAAGCAATGAATTTAAAGTAGATAGCACGCCAAAATCTGTGAGTGGTGGGGCATTTGCTATCCAAGTTGGGGCATTTAGACGCAAAGAAGGCGCACAAGTTACCCAAGAGCGATTTTCACATATCCCACCTTATCAAAGCGTGATTCAGGAATTTGAGCTAGATAATGCACCTATTTATCGTGTGTTTTTGCGAGGATTCCAAAGTGAGCAGGAAGCCAGGGATTTTTTAAAGAAAAACACACAGATTCAGGGAGGCTTTTTTATCCGCGATTAGAATCTAGTGCATTGATACTTTAAAAGGAGTAAGGGCGTATGGAAACACAAATAGAATTAACACGAAAGACAAAAGAGACAGATATTACTCTCTCTTTAAATCTCTATGGTAGTGGGAATGCGGAGATAGAAACAAGCATAGGCTTTTTTAATCATATGCTTGAATCGCTGACCAAGCACAGCCTTATGGATATAAGGCTTCACTGCAAGGGCGATACAGAAGTTGATGGACATCATAGTGTGGAAGATTGTGGCATACTCTTAGGCAAGGCATTACATCGGGCAATTTATCCAGCTAGTGGCATTGAGCGATTTGGCAATGCGAGTGTGGTAATGGACGAATCTTGTGTGGAATGTGATATTGATGTAAGCAATCGTGGATTCTTACTTTTTGACACTCACGCATACAAATTGCCCTTTAAAGGAATGGTTGGGGGCTTTGATGTGGAGTTAGCAGAAGAGTTTTTTAGGGCGTTATGTTTGAATGCTGGACTAAGTGTGCATATCGTGCTAAAACGCGGGAAAAATCTACATCACATTGTAGAGGCGATGTTTAAGGCTTTTGCAGTGAGTTTTAGACGCGCTATAAGTCAAAATCCTAGAATCTTAACACCTTCAACAAAGGGGATATTATGATAAAGCTACTTGTATTTGATGTAGATGGGACATTAAGCGATGGTAAGGTGTATTACTCTCAATCAGGTGAGGAGATAAAAAGCTTTGATATACGCGATGGATTAGCCATTAATGTGTGGAATAGACGCTTAAACTATCAAAGTGCCATTATCACGGGAAGAGAATCTCAAATGGTGAGAAAACGCGCAGAGGAGCTAGGCATTGAGCATATTTTTATGGGGATAGAAAATAAGGGAGAAGTGCTTACAGAGCTTATAGCAAAGCTAAATCTCAAAGCGAGTGAAGTGGCGTGTATAGGCGATGATCTCAATGATTTAAGTATGTTTAGAATCTGCCAAAAAGCCTATATGCCAAAAAATGGGGCTAAGGCGTTAAAAAAATATGCCTACAAAGTTTTAAAATCTAATGGTGGCAATGGGGCGGTGCGTGAGATGATAGAAGATGTGCTTAAACTCAATGGAGATAAAAAGCTTGAAAAATATTTCTTATAGAATCTATGGCTTTTTTTTCGCACTTTTATGCTTTAGCTTAAGCAGTATGGTGCTTTTCACACAGGATAATGACCTGCATAAAGCCATAGGCAAAGAAGTGCCAAATATAGAGATGACAAATTTCACACTCTATATGCTGACACCACAATATTGCCAAGCCATATCGGAAGGGACTTTAGCAATGCGGTTTGAAAATAGAGAGGAACTCTATGAGCTTTTTATCCATCAAGTGAATAATAAGCTTAATGAATATCTCTACGCTCCTTATGTGCTAAGCAAAAATAGAATCTACACTTTTTCTCAAGGGGCAGATTATCTGCGACTAGATGGACTAAGCTTTTGGAGCAAATGGGGTGTGTATGACTATAATAAACGCATTTTTCAAGGCAAAGAGGACTTTATCCTGCGGCATAACACCACACAAGCCACAGGACAAAATATTTTTTATGATTCTGTGTTGGGGGAAGTGAAGGCAGATACATTTAAAGCAGATATTCTGCTAGGGGAAAAATTATGACACATACCTTGCTAAAACTTATGCCTATACTGCTTTTATGTGCTTTTGCGTGGGGAAAAGAAGAAGTTTTGCAAGTGAGTGCAAAAAACTTCCAAAGTGATATGAAAAAGGGCATTACAGAGCTGAATGGTGAAGTTGTCGTAACAAAGGGCGGAGATACGCTATGGGCGGATAAGGTCATCATAGAAACAGATAAAAAAAACCGCCCACAAAAATACACCGCCATAGGCAATGTGAGATTCCACACTAAAATGCCCGATAAAGAGATGAAAGGTAAGGCAAAAAAGGCAATTTATGATGTAGCCAAAGATGAATATCAGCTTATTGATAATGCGATGATTGAAGAGATAGGCAAACAAAACACCATAAAAGGCAATGTGATTGTGTTTAATCCACAAACCCAAGAAGCCTCAATCAAAGGCTCAAATCAAAAGCCCGGTGTGATTACTTTCATCATTGAAGATAAAAAGCAAGACCAATGACACAGAATCTAAAAGAGACAAAAAAGCAAGATTCACCAAAAAATCTTACGCAAAATGGAATAAAGATTCTAGAATCTGCCTTTATAACAAGTGCGACAAATCCCAAAAATGCCTCCGCTCCTAGCATTACCGAAATAGTCTTTTTAGGACGCAGTAATGTCGGCAAAAGCTCACTTATTAATGCCTTGCTTAACGCTCCATTAGCCAAAAGCTCTTCAACACCCGGGAAAACACAGCTCATTAATTTTTTTTCATCATTATGGCTTAAGGAGAATCAAAAAATACCGCTTTGTTTTGTGGATTTGCCCGGATTTGGCTATGCAAAAGTGAGTAAAAGCATTAAAAAAGAGTGGGGGAAGAATCTGCTTTCATTTTTGCTTTCACGCCAAAGCATTAAGCTGTTTTTACATTTAGTGGATTCTCGTCATACGGATTTAGAGATTGATAAAAGTGTGGAGGCGTTTTTACAAGAGATTTGCAAGGGCGATCAAAAAATCTTAAGAATCTACACAAAAGCTGATAAGCTTAAGCAAAACGCTCTTAGCTCTTTGCAATGTAAGCTCACTCAACAAAATATACTAGATTCACAAACGCAAAGCTATTTGTGTAGTATCACTGCCAAAAATCACAAAATTACTTCAATTCCTGCGTTGCGTGAGAAAATCTTAGATTTTACTTTGGGGGTAGAAAATGGCATTTGAGTTTATAAAGCCCACATTGGCTGATATTAAGGAAATGCGGAATCTTGTCAGCGTGGAAGTGAAAAATGGCGTGATACTAGATAGAAGCGAAGATGAAATGGCAAATACCATTCGCTCTTATATCGTGGCTAGAGATAAGGGTAGTGGGGAGATTGCAGGATTCTGTGCGTTGTATGTGTATTCTGTGGATTTAGCTGAAGTGCGATCTTTAGTAGTGAAAGATTCTTATCGTGGCTCTGGGCTAGGCAGTGAGCTGGTAACAAGGGCATTGCAAGAGGGAAAAGAGCTTGGGATTAAAGAAGTGCTTGTTTTGACCTATAAGGCAAAGTTGTTCCAAAGGCTAGGTTTTGCTATAATAGAAAAATCTCTTTTACCAAATCACAAAATATGGGTGGATTGTATTAAATGCAAACATTTTCCAATATGCGACGAAGTGGCTCTTATAAACAAACTCTCTTAGGCATTGCCCTTTTTATCGGGCTATATGCGTATGAAAGCTTAGCAAGTATGACGATATGGCTGCCCCCACTTATTGGCGTGTGCTTGGTGCTATTTATGAAGTTTGATAAAGAGGATAGATTCTATTCTTTTATAGCCTTGCTTTTTGGTGTAGCCCTTATAGAATCTGAAAACAATCTTCCTTTAGGTATGCTTTTAGGGTTATTTTTATTTTTAGCCCTTTTAGTTGTGCCAAGCATTCAAACACTCCTTAATACCCCCAAACTTGCCAAAGCAAGCTATGTCGCCCTAGCGTATTTGGGATTATATATTGTGGCTGTGATGATTGATATAGCCACAGACAGTAATGTTACACCGCCTTTTTTTATCGTGCTGTATTATTTAGTGATTGAAATTGTGATAGTGATGTTTTTATGATGAGTTTGCGTTATAAATTCCTTATCATCTTTTTTGTTGTTGTGTGGCTTATTATCTGTATGCGTTTATTTGTGATAAATGTCATCAATCACGAGTATTATGAAAAATTTGCCGAGAAAAATGCCATACGCACAGAAGTGCTTTTACCTATGCGAGGGCTTATCCTTGATAGGAATAATGAACCTTTAGCCATTAATGAGATAGGTTTTTCTATCTCGCTTATTCCTAAGATTCGCAATAAGCAAATTATAGAATCTGAAGTGGATAAAATTGTCTCTTTTCTCCCACATCTAGATAAAGATGAGCTTATAGATACATATAACAAAAACAACCACGCTTATAATCACGCCCCTGTGGAGCTAGTAGGCTTTGTCCCTTATGCACAAATGCTCAATATCTATGCGTATTTGAAACGCTCTTCAAATATCATTATTACCGCTAATAGCAAACGACTTTATCCCAATGAGAGTGCGGCTTCACATGTGATTGGCTATGTGGCAAAGGCAAATGATAATGATATACAGAAAAATCCCCTTTCGCAATACAGTAAAGTCATAGGCAAAGATGGCATTGAAAAAACCTATAATACATATTTGCAAGGTGAAGCGGGGTATAGAAAATCTCAAATCAACTCCTTGTATAAACAAGTGCAACTTTTACAAGAAGATGATGTGCTAAAACGCAATGATTTGCGTCTCTCGCTTGATTTAAAATTGCAAGAAAGCATTGATAGGGACTTTGAGTTTCACTCTGGAGCAGTGATTGTAATGAATGTGCATAATGGCGAGATTCTAGCTGCTGGAAGCTACCCGGAGTATAATATTAATCTTTTTGTTGATGGTATTAGCCATAAAAATTGGCAGGAGCTTACAGAAAATATTCATAAACCTTTGATTAATAAGCTTGTGTATGGACGCTATCCGCCCGGCTCGGTTATCAAAATGGGTATGGTTTTAGCATTTTTAGAGTTTGCTGGGATAACTGAGCATAGTGTCATTCAAACACCGCCTTATATTGAGTTTGGCAATCGTAAATTCCGCGATTGGAAGGCTTCTGGACACGGTAGCTCTGATGCAATAAAGGCAATTAGAGAATCTGTTGATGTGTATTTTTACACGCTTTCACAAAGAGCAGGTATTGAAAATATGGCAAGTGTGCTAAGCCAAATGGGTATAGGCGAACTCACCGGCATTGACATTCCAAATGAAGTTAAAGGCATTCTGCCAAGTCCGGAGTGGAAGCTCCGCCGATATGGGGAGCAATGGTATGGTGGCGATACGATTACCACTTCCATCGGGCAGGGCTATTTTCTCTCAACCCCTATGCAGATTGCAAGATATACCGCACTTATTGCTTCAGGCAAACTTGTAACGCCACATTTTGCAAAAGATTTTAATAATGAACCTGCAAGGTTTGAATCTAAAGATGTTTTGAATGAGTTTCAAAAATCAAAGCTTGATGTGCTAAAAAAAGGAATGTATCAAGTATGTTCTGTCCCGGGTGGAACGGCATATTTTCGCACACAAGGGACAAAAGTAAAACTTGCGTGTAAGACGGGCACGGCTCAAGTTGTTGGGATTCCACAAGATATTCAAAGACGCGTGAGAGAAGCAGATATGGAGTATTTTCATCGCTCTCATTCGTGGATTACCGCATTTTTACCCTATGAGAATCCACAATATGCGGTAACAATTCTTATAGAACACGGCGGAAGTGGGGGGAATGGCGGACCATTGCTTGTAAAAATCGCCAATAAACTTAAAGAGCTTGGCTATGTCAAATAAGGCAGACAAAATTATGCAAGGGGAGAATCTATGCTAGAGAATAAAGTCATTTTAATCACCGGAGGCACGGGGAGCTTTGGAAAAAAATTTGTTGAAAAAGTCTTAAAAAAGCATAATCCTAAAAAGATTATTGTATATAGTCGCGATGAGTTAAAGCAATATGAAATGGCACAAGTCTTTAATGATAAAAGAATGCGATATTTTATCGGCGATGTGCGGGATAAAAGTCGCCTTGAAGTGGCGTTAAATGGTGTGGATATTTGTATCCACGCTGCGGCGTTAAAGCACGTGCCAATTGCCGAATACAACCCTATGGAGTGTATTAAAACAAATATTGATGGGGCAAGTAATGTCATCAGTGCCTGTCTTAGCAATAATGTCAAACATATCATTGCTTTAAGCACAGATAAAGCGGCAAATCCCATTAATCTCTATGGTGCGACAAAGCTGTGTTCGGATAAGCTTTTTGTAACCGCAAACAATATCAAGGGGAGCAAAGATTCTAAATTTAGCGTTGTGCGTTATGGCAATGTTATCGGCTCTCGTGGATCTGTTGTGCCGTTTTTTCAAAAGCTCGTGTGTCAAGGGGCAAAGGAGCTGCCTATTACTGATGAGCGTATGACTAGATTTTTTATCACGCTAGAATCTGGCGTGGAATTTGTGCTGCAAAGTTTAGAGCGAATGCACGGGGGCGAGATTTTTATCCCTAAGATTCCAAGTGTGAAGATTAAGCAATTAGCTCAAGCACTAGCACCAAATCTCAAACAAAAAATCATCGGCATACGCCCGGGCGAAAAGCTCCACGAAGTAATGGTGCCAAAAGATGATTCTCATTTGTGTATTGAGTTTGATAAGTTCTTTATCATCGCACCAACGATTAATTTTCAAACGCCTGTTGATTATCACACAACACGCAAGGGTGAGGTTGGCAGGGCTGTGGAATCTAGCTTTGAGTATAGCAGTGAAAGCAATTCTTGGTGGCTTGAAAATGATGAAATTCTCAAAATAATTAAAAAATGATAAAATTTTAAGCCATTTATTAGAAAACAAAAAATATAATTCCGCGTTTTTAAATTCTCATTAAAGGAGTCAAAATGATTAAGACGGAAATTGTAAAAATGCTTAACGAGCAAATTGCAAAAGAAATGTATGCGGCAAATCTCTACTTGAGTATGAGTTCTTGGTGCTATGAAAATAGCTTTGATGGTGCGGGGTTATTCCTATTCCAACACGCTGATGAAGAAAGCGGACACGCAAAGCGTCTTATTACTTATCTTAATGAAACAGATTCTAAAGTGAGTATCGCTCAAATCACCGCTCCTGAATCTAGCTTTAGCGGATTGCTTGATGTGTTTGAAAAAACTTACGCACACGAACAAAAAATCACGCAATCCATTAACGAGCTTGTGGATTTTACATTACAGAGCAAGGACTATGCGACTTTCAACTTCTTGCAATGGTATGTGAGCGAACAACACGAGGAAGAAGCACTCTTTAGGGGCATTGTGGATAAGATTAAGCTCATTGGCTCAAATGGCGATGGTCCTTACCTTGCAGATAGATTCATTAAAGAACTCTCAAAATAACTAAAAAATAAGCTCTTCTGTGCTAGATTCTCTAGCACATAAAGGAGAGTGAATGCAACATATTTTCCACAATAAAAATGTCCTTATTCTCATAAGTGGCTCAATCGCCGCATACAAAATGCTTGATTGTATCTCACAGCTGAAAAAATATAATGCTAACATCAAGGTTGTAATGAGCAAAGAAGCTTGTAAATTTGTTAGCCCCTTAAGCTTTGAAGCAATGAGCGGGAATCTTGTCCTAACTGAACATAATCAATCGTGGGTTACTCAATCAAATGTAGTAAATGGGGCAAATCATATCGCTTATGCAAGGTGGGCGGATATTGTCCTTATAGCACCAGCCAGTGCCAATAGTATTGCTAAAATCGCTTGTGGCATAGCCGATAATGTCTTGCTTACCACACTCCTAGCTACAAGAGCAAAAAAGCTTATCGCCCCTGCGATGAATACGGCTATGCTAGAATCTCCGCAAACTCAAGCCAATCTCACTACACTTAAAAATCTAGGCTTTGAATGTATAGAATCTCGCTCAAGCCTTTTAGCCTGTGGGGAGATGGGAGATGGGGCGTTAGCGGAGATTGATGAGATTATTTTTAGACTTGCTCGTGGGCTACATACAAATGTATTTTGGCAGGGCAGAGATGTCATTATTAGCGGCGGTGGCTCAAAAGAGAGCATTGATGAGGTGCGATTTATCTCAAATCATAGCAGTGGCAAACAAGCAAGTGCCTTGGCTATCGCATTCTATACACTTGGAGCAAAGGTGAGTTTTGTTTCAAGCGTTTTCCCTTGTCCATTGCCAAAGCAGATTACGCAGATTGCAGCCCAAAGTGTTGCTGATTTTCACACGGAGATTCACAAACTTATTAAACAAGCAGAATCTAAGCCCTTTGTCTTTATGGCAGCAGCCTTGGCTGATTATGCTCCCAAGCCACAAAAAAGCAAACTTAAAAAAGAGCAGGTGGGCGAGACACTCACATTGCAATGCTTTCAAACACAAGATGTGTTATTCTCCATTTCGCTAGAATCTGCGTATAAAATAGGCTTTAAAGCCGAGATGGATAGGGCGAATGCCCCGCATTATGCGAAAACTATGCTAGATTCTAAGCAATGCGATATGGTGTGTCTTAATGTCATAGGGGAGCAAAATCCCTTTGGTGCGAATAGCAACACGATAAATATTTTCACACACGACTTTACTCAAGGTGCAAGTGGCTCAAAACTTGAAGTCGCCTTTAGCATAGCCAAAGCCTGTGAAAGCCTTACAAAGCCTAGCAATGATTCAAAAAATCGCTAATTTAGCTCAAAATCTTAAAGTCTCTAGCCCCACGACCTATAATGCCGCCCTGCCTATGCTGATTAAAGTCTTAGCACAAACAAAGGGGGACACCTATCTTTTACAAGTAGGTTCAAAGCAGATTCAAAGTAAAAGCCACAAAGAGCTTTTTATCGGGCAGAAGTATTGGGGCGAAATGGGGAAAAGCTCACTAGGGCATATCACTTTAAGAAATCTTATTCCGCAACCAAATCTTTTAGAATCTTTTAGCAAAGCCCCTTTGCAGTTTAGTTTGCAGGATTTGCAGGAATTAGGGGAGCAAAAGGACATATTTGAAGGATTTAAAGACTTTTTAAGTCAAAAATTAGCTACTTCTCAAAGCAAGGAAGAGTTTTTATTTTTAAGTAATCTCCTGCTTGGACTAAAAAGCGGGGTGCTAAGCCTTGCTATTGCTGAAAAAAATGAGATTTTACAAATGAAAAAGGTAGAGGCAAATACGATGCGATTTAGTGCGATAATGCATTCCCTTGGCATTATTGAAGGCGAGATAAGCATAACAAAGGGCGAAAATACTCTAAGTCTCAAAGTGATGTATGAAAGCACAAAGGTTTTGCTGGAAAAAAATCTTTCACTCCTTAAAGGCTTTAAGTTAAGTAAAATCACTCTAGATTCTAGTCTTAAGCCCTTGTATGAGTTTAAGGAAAGTTTGCTTGATGTGCGTGGCTAAAACAACTTAAAAGGAGTAAAAATGACAACACAATACAGAGACTTTGAAGGCTTTATAACAGAAGCAAGGGAAATATTTAAAGATAGAATCTACACGGATTATCTCCGCCGATTTGCTTATGGGATTGATGCCTCTTGCTATGCGTATGTGCCGCGTGTGGTGGTTAGAGCGGTGAATGAAAATGAAATCATCAATCTTTTTACACTTAGTCAAAAATATAATACCCCACTCACATTTAGAGCCGCAGGGACGAGTTTAAGCGGACAGGCTTGTAGTGATTCTGTGCTAGTGTTAGCCAATGCGTTTTGGCAGGATATTGAGATTATCGGCAATGCGGAGAGTATAAAATGTAGTTGTGGCGTGATTGGCATAGAAGCAAATGAAACCTTAAAGCCCTATGGCAAAAAGATAGGACCAGATCCAGCGACTATTAATAATGCAATGATTGGTGGAATCTTTTCAAACAACTCTAGCGGTATGTGCTGTGGCGTAAAGCAAAATAGCTATAACACCATAAAATCCGCACGATTTATCCTGCATAATGGCACGATCCTTGATACAAGTGAGAATGCTAAACCAAATGAAAGCATAGAATCCTTTTTACAAACGCATAAAGATAAGGCAGATTCACTTCTAGCCTTGCGTAAAGAAATATTGCAAGACACGGAGCTTTGTGAGCTTATCAAAAGAAAATTTGCTATCAAAAATACCACCGGTTATAGTATCAACGCCCTGCTAGATTTTAGTGAAATTAAAGACATCATCAATCATCTTTTTATCGGTGCGGAGGGGACTTTGGGTTTTGTGTCTTTGGTGGAATATGAATGCGTAGAAGACTATGCTTACAAAGCGTGTGCCTTGCTTTTTTATGAAAATTTAGCTCTTGGGGCAAAGGCGGTTGAGATTCTAGCAGGGAATGAAAGCCTTGTGAGTGCGGCGGAGATTATGGACTATGCGTGTTTAGATTCTGCTAGGGGCTTGGAAAACGCACCGCGTGAGTTAGAGAGAATAGAGAGTGGGGCTTGTGCGATTTTGGTGCAGTTAGAATCTAGCACACAAAAGGAGCTAGTTTCTAAAATCGCTCATATAAGCAAGGAGTTAGAATCTGTGCCAAGCCTTTTTGGCGTACATTTTAGCAGTGATGAAAAGCTTATGGCGTCTTGGTGGAAAATCCGCAAAGCCCTTTTGCCCTTAGCAGCGGGGAGTCGCCCAAGTGGGAGTATCGTCATCACTGAAGATATTTGCTTCCCTATATCCACTTTCGCACAAGGCATAGATTCTATAACTAAGCTTTTTGATAGATTTAACTTTCAAGGTATTATCTTTGGACACGCTTTAAGTGGGAATGTGCATTTTATCATCACGCCTAATCTTAACGATGAAAAGGAGAGCCAAGCGTTTGGGGAGTTTATGGAAGCGATGGTAGATTCTGTCATTGCCTTGCAGGGTAGCACAAAGGCAGAGCACGGCACAGGGCGTATGATCGCCCCCTTTGTGGAAAAAGAGTGGGGTGCGAAAGCGTATGCTATAAATCGCAGGATAAAAGAGATTTTTGACCCACATAGCCTTATCAATCCTGATGTTATTATTAGCGATAATCCCCAAATCCACACGCAAAATCTCAAGCAAAGCAGCGAGGTAGAGGACTTTATCGATCAATGTATGGAATGTGGATTCTGTGAGAAAGTCTGCCCTAGTAGAAATCTTACTTTGACGCCAAGGCAGAGAATAGCGGTGCGAAAAGAAATCGCAAGGCTAGAGGCTTTGCTTGGCGTGGATTCTATGGATTCTAAAAGTGTTATGGAATCTGGTGCAGAGACACGAAGCGAAGCAATCGCTGATTTAAGAGCCAAGCCACAAAAATCAATCACTACAAATGCGGAAGGATTTTGCGATGATTTTGGGAGTTTTCAAGGTGGAGGCGAAGGGAGTTTGCTAAAGGCAAATGACCGAGCCGACACCGCAGAATCTGCCAAAAGCACGCAAAAGCCAACGCATATAAAAGCAATACTAAAAGAGTTAAAACAGGGCTATCAATACTTTGGCATCGACACCTGTGCCACCTGCTCTATGTGCTCTCTCTCCTGCCCCCTAGAAATTGATAGCGGTAAAATCGCCTCCAAACTTAGCCCTGCCACAAAAGGCATATTTTCACGCTTTGTTGCTACACAGAGTGCCGAGCATTTTAGCACCACTCTTAGCCTTGCTAAAGGGGGCTTACGCATAGCAAACTTTAGCTCTAATATGTTGGGCAAAAATACACTAAGCAATTTAAGCAAAAAGATAAAGTTTCTGCCCTATATCCCAAGCTCACTGCCTAGGGCAAATGCCTATCGCCTAGAATCCAAGCTAGATTTTACAAGCAACGCACAATCCCAAGTGGCAATTATATATTTTAGCACTTGTATCAATCGCTCCTTTGCCCCGCAATCAAGCTTGAAAGATACAAGAGCCTTGCAAGAAGTCTTTGAATCTTTGTGCAAAAAAGCCGGTGTGAGTGTGGTGTATCCGCATAATCTTAGTAATCTCTGCTGTGGCAAGGCGTATAAAGACTATCCACAAAGTGCAGAAGCCAAACGCAAGGAAGTGTATAAGGCATTAGATTCTACTATGAGAGAATTACAAAGCAAAGGTGTAGAGCAAATCCATATCGTGTGCGATCATAGTGCGTGTAGCTATGAGCTAAAAAATGGGCTAAAAGAGCTAGATTCTACTCTCACCATTTTAGATATGCCCGAATGCATAGAATCTACTCTTTTGCCTCGCCTACATATCACGCCTTTAGATGAGGATATTGCCCTTTATGCGATGTGTGCTACAAGAAAGGGCAAATGGGATAAGTCTCTAAAATCTATTGCCAAAACCTGCACGAATGGCGAAGCTATAGTGCATTCTAAAACGCAGTGTTGTGGCTTTGCAGGAAACAAGGGCTTTATTTGCAGTGAGTTAAATGCTTCAGCTTTGCGGGAGTTAAGTGAGTTTTATGCAGATAAGCAAAAAGGGTATTTGGCTTGTGGGCTAGAATCCCAAATAGAGAGTGAAAAAATGGATTCTAGCGTAGAATCTACAAAAAAATCCGCCACGCACAATAACACCCAAAGCAACAAAACACAAAGGCATAGAAAACTACGACTTGGCTTTTCAAGCTCTAGCACTTGTGAAATAGGACTCAATGACAAAACAAATATTATTTGGCAGAATCTACTCTATCTTGTAGATTCTGTGAGTGAAAGCAAAAATATGTAAGCAAGGCAAAAGGCTTTAACTTAAGCTCTGCCTTTAATGATAGACATTTTGCTATTTGCTTAAAGCTTGATACATATTTTATATACAAAGCGGTTACTTTAACTCCGCCCAGTTTGTGCCAATGGCAATACCGCATTTAAGCGGCACTTCAAGCTTATAAATGCTATTCATAATATCCGCCACTTCCTTAGCATAGTTTTCTGCCCTTTCACTTGGGGCTTCAAAAATCAGCTCATCGTGCACCTGCAAAAGCATTTTTAAATCGCTTTTTGCATACCGCTTGTGAATCTCACACATTGAAAGCTTGATTAAGTCCGCCGCACTGCCTTGAAAGATAGAGTTTATCCCCTCACGCAAGAAGTTTGCTTTCATAAAATCAGTAGCCCTTTTAAAGTCAAAATACCGCCTATGCCCCAAAAGCGTTTGGGAATAGCCATTTTCAAGCAAAAATTCCTCCTGTGCGTTCAAAAAGTCCTTAATCGTGGGGAATAGGGCAAAATAGCTTTCAATATACTCTTTAGCCTGTTTGAGTGGAATCTGCAGGGTTTGAGAGAGCTTTTTACTCCCCATACCATAGATAAGCCCAAAGTTAATGCTTTTGGCAATAAAGCGTTTTTGCATAGCTTCCTGCTCCCCAAAAAGCCTAGCTGCTGTTTCAAAATGAATATCCTTATCCTGCATAAAAGATTCCACAAGTGAAGGGTCTTTGCAAAAATGCGCTAAAAGTCGCAACTCAATCTGTGAATAATCAATGCTAATAAGGCTGTGTCCTTCTTTGCTAATGAATGCTTGGCGGATTTTACGCCCTTCTTCACGGCGGACGGGGATATTTTGTAGATTTGGCGATTTAGAGCTAAGGCGTCCTGTGGCAGTGCCATTTTGCAAAAATGAAGTATGGATTCTATGCGTCTCATTTGTCCTGCCAAGCCGCAAAAGTGGCTCAATGTAGGTGCTTTTTAGTTTATTGCTCTCTCTATAATCTAAAATCAGATCAATCACAGGGTGGCTATCAATAATGGCTAGAAGTGTCTTTTCATCAGTGCTTAAGCCCCCCTTCACACTTCGCCCGGGCTTCAGTCCAAGATTCTCAAATAAGATATGAGCGAGTTGCTGGGGGGAGTTAAGGTTAAAAGTCTCTCCGCATAAATCATAGATTTTTTGACTAAGCTCGGCGATGTGTTCGCTTGATTTATCTTTTAGAATCTCTAAAAGCCCTATATCTACCCGAATCCCTTCTAGCTCCATATCCATAAGCACCTTAATAAAGGGATATTCAAGATTTTGGGCTAGCTCCAATATCCCACCCCATTCTCTTTTGTGAAACTCATCTTCCAAACGATGATAGAGCTTAAAGGTTGCCGCAGCATCTTCAGCGGCGTATTGCGTAGCAGTAATGATATTCACTTGTGAGAAATTTTCCCCCTTTGGCACAACACTATCAAAGCTAATCATTGTGTGATTAAACCATTTTAGCATTTGCTTATCAAGTCCCACAGGTGCGATACTATCATAAAGCCAACTTAGAATCATACTATCATAAATCTTGCCAATGTGTTCTAGCCCAAGTGTGCGGTAGATAAGACTAAAGTCAAACTTGAGATTATGCCCGATAAGCGGGTGAGTGAATATTCTGCTTATGGCACTTTTGGCTTCTTGTAGGTTAAGCTGATTGCCCACACCTAAATATCTATGCCCCACAGGTACATAATAAGCATTTTTTCCATCAAAGCAAAATGAGAATCCCACAAGCTGGGCTTCCTGCAAATTAAGGCCATCACTCTCGCAGTCAAAGCCCACTCTCACCCCTTGTGGAATAGAATCTAGCACGAATTCTACGGATTCTAAAGTATCAAGCAAATGGGGGGTAAAGCTAAAGGCTTCATCTTTTTTACTCTCTATATTTTGGGGTGATTGTGTGCCTTGAAGTGAGCCAATGCCCCTTTGAGCGGATTTTTTCTGTGTGTATCGCTCATAAGGGGATTGAATCTTGGAGATGATATTTTTTAGCTCATATTTTTCTAACTCATCAAAAATCTTAAGCATAGGGTTAGATTCAGGCATTAGACATTTATTTAAATCAATATTTTCAAGCAGATTATCATAGAGTGTAACAAGCTTTTTGCTTAAAAAGGCATTGTCCTTGCCCTCTTTAATAAGCTTAGCAATTCTTGGTGTGGTGGCAGATTCTACCTCATCAATACGAGCGTATAAAGATTCTATACTCCCAAAGCGTTGGATAAGCTTTTGAGCGGATTTTGCTCCTATGCCCTTTACTCCCATTACATTATCACTACTATCGCCTACAAGACTTTGATAATCAATAAAATTCTTGGGATATACGCCATATTTTTGCAAACATTGTGCTTCTTTAATGTCCTTTTTGCCGATAGGATCGTAGATATAAGTATTCTCATCAATGAGCTGGTATAAGTCTTTATCGTGGCTTATGATTCTTACCGCGATATTTTGTGCGTTAGCGACTTTGTTGATTGAAGCGACAACATCATCAGCCTCATAGCCTTCAATGCTGATATTTAAAAAGCCCATTTTAGCAATCCACTCAATCGCAATGGGGAGTTGCAAACGCAACTCTTCTGGGGCGGCTTGGCGATTGGCTTTATACTCACTATAAATATCTCGTCTTTTATTTCTCCCCCCACCTTCTAAAGCAAAGGCAATATAGGTGCAAGAGGGATCTTTGTATAAAGACTGCAAAAGGTTGCAAAAGCCCACAAGCAATCCTGTGGGGAATCCTTGTGAATTTTTAAGCGGAGGGAGAGCATAAAAACTACGAAAGAAAAATCCAAAAGTATCAATGACGCTAAGAGTATTCATACAATGCCTTTTGTGAGATAAAGTGAGATGATGGGAAGTCAAAGGTTGCTAAGAAAAGTTTGTAATTTTCACTTTTCAAACCTGCCAACTTCCTTGCTGTGCTTAACTATATCTTTTTTTCTTAAATGCTTTTGAAACTTTGGAGATTTATTTGACACTCTAGCTTGTGAGAAAGGTTTAGAATCTTAAGGCACAAGAATATAACGCCTTGTGATACGCACAAGATTATTACTCGCTGGGTGGGTAACTTTGCCGTGAATATCAAGCAAAATAGTGCTACTATTAAGAGGCGTGAGATGGGCATAAAAATGATAATGTGAAAAGATAAACTCCTGCCTATCACATTGAGCCATATCCTTTTGCCTTAGGCACATTAGAGCCATTTGCTTCACACTTCTTGCGTGGAGCTGGAGCTGGGTTTTGGCATAGACTTGAGAGAGTGCAAAGGAGCTGTGATAATGCTGCTGGAGATAAAACGCACACGCTAACCCAATGAAGACAATAAACAACACCGCATAAAGCATATAAAATCCGCTATGTTTCATCGTCCTGCCTTTACAAAAATTCCACGATAGAATCTAGCCAAATGCCACGAGTCTGGCAGAAAGGCTTATTTGGTGTTTTGACACATAACTGAATCTCTAGCAAGATTCCCTGTGAAAAGCTTAAAGGTGTGATTTCAAAAGATTCTACATCATAGGCAATAGGCACAGAATCTAGCCACAAGGCATTATCATACACACTTAAAGTATGATGAGTGATAGGCAAAATGGCTAAAGGCGTGTGAGTTATGGGCTTATCAAGCGTGAGTGTATTGCCTGTTGTAGCAGTAATGGCAAAAGGAGTAAAATCGCCCTGTGGCTTTGAGATAAGATAAGCAGACATTCCATTAGACCAACCAGTGCTGTTATGATTGCTTGGGTTATTTGTGAGTTGGGCAAGATTCAGTGTGTTTTGATGAGAGTGTAAAATCTCTATGGAAAGTTTAGGCAGAAGCGTGTTGCCTTGCATAAGGGACTGAACATTTTTATCCCCACCGCCAAAAAGCAAATCCTGCTGAATGGTGTAAAAGGAAATATGTGAGCTTGGGGCGGAGAGTGCCTTGCCATTTGAATCTTGTAAAGATTCTATAATGGCGGATTCTAAAAGATTTTCAATCTTTAGCAATGCAGTGAGTGCTGTGCTGTCGTTTTTAGCCTGTGTGTAGGCGATATGCTTACTTATATCTAAAAGCATAGAGCTACAAACAAGTCCTATTATGCCTAAAATCACAACCCCCACGCTCACTTCAAAAAGCGAAAAAGCGGAGCGTTTGGACTTAAAAAACATTAGCGAATATGTGTGGGAGCAAAAAATGAGAGATTAGATTCTGTGCTGCGGTGGATATTGCCTTGATAAATAAGCGTGGGCGTGGAGTGGGTGCTAAGCTGTGTTTGTGTGAGCTGTGGGCTTAAAAGTAGCTGTTTGTAATATGTATAACTGCTTATCTGCTGGGGATTTTGTAGTGATAGAAAACTAAAAGCAAGGCTAAAGCCTAACGCACAGATAAAAATCCCCATTACCGCATCAAGTAGCACAAATGCACGATGAGTGGTGTGTATTCTGGGGCTGTTGGCTATCGTGGAATTAGGCGGATTTTTCATATAGATTCTTGTGTCTTAGGTGTAGGAGTAGAATCTTTGGCGTGAAGCTCACCGATAAACACTTCGGATTCTAAATAGGCTTTTTTGGTTGTAGAATCTTGTGAATCTGCAGTAAAGCTTAGCTCAAGGATAAACTTCCACCGCCCATTTGGGAGATTATCAAGCATTTGACTCATAAATGTGTGAGAATCATTTGTGCTAAACTCGCCTAGATTCACTAGATCCACGGCTTGGATAGGGGAATCCAAAAAGAGAGTAATACTTTTTAATTGTGTCGTGGGCTTATCTAGTTTAAAAGTTAGGCGGACATTATCTGCTGGGATTTCAACAATCTCGCCCCTCTTAATATCTGGGCGGTGAGATGGTGCGTAATAAGGAAAGACAAAATCAAGCTTTTTAGCTGTGTTGGCATTTAAACTTATGGTGTAAGAAAAGAGATTATTAAAAAGATTTTGATTTGCAATAATCTCGTTAATGCGTTCATCAACATTGCGTTTTGTGTCAAAATAGGTGCTTTCATCTTGAATGGGGTTTTTTAACGCAATGGTGATTGACACACTCACCATAAATACACCAAACAACAAAACGCCAATAATGCCTAGGGGCCAATAGTTTTTCTCCTGCATACACTCTCCTTATTTTTACCTTATGTCTTTTTGCGTGTAAGATAAATCACGCCGATAATGCCAAACATCACAAGCAACATTACATACATACTAAACCGCACAAACTCCCGCCCACCGCTTTCATCAACAGGCATATTATTCTCTAATTTTACATCAAAATAATGAGCTATCATATCCGCAGCTTGAGCATAGCCATTTAGCACAATAGCAGAAATAAGCTGTGGGGTTAGAATCTCATCTTTTTGCTTTGGCAGAAGCGGCACCATATATTCATAATACACTTTTTCTTCATCAAAATATTTTTTAGGCTCTGAACTGATAATATCAATCTTTTCATCTTCTTTCATAAAAACAATAAGGGTGTAGGGCTTTTGAAGTTTTTCTAAAAGCATATTTTTATAGGCTAGACGCTTTTGTTTTGGGGTAAGCTTTAAAGTGGAATCTTGTGGGGATTCTAAAAATAAATCTTCCATAGGCACAGAATCCACAACCGCCACATAAAGATAATAGCCGGTTTTTGCTTGCAATTCAGTTGATAGGGTTTCAACAAAATCTACACT
Source organism: Helicobacter cinaedi PAGU611 (assembly GCF_000284635.1). NCBI lineage: Bacteria > Pseudomonadati > Campylobacterota > Epsilonproteobacteria > Campylobacterales > Helicobacteraceae > Helicobacter > Helicobacter cinaedi. The sequence goes on from NC_017761.1 coordinate 1,951,511, forward strand.
TTTTGGTATCAAAAGCTTATGTGTGTTATCAACAACATGAGTAGGGCTGGTTTGTGCCAATGATATATCTGCATAAAGCATCACCGCCCATAAGAAGCTAGAATACACTAGCCCCTTTAGAGAAAAAGGCATTTTAAACCAAATGCAGGAATAAATTAGGGATAAAAGGAATGACGATTGTCATAACAATGGTGATTATAAGCAATGCTCCAAGGAGCTTTTCAATCGGTGTGAGTTTCATTAGATTCTCCTTATTGTGCAGTTGTGTGGTGTTTAGCATTATCCGTGCTGATTTGCTTAATCGCACTTGCATCTTCAATCTTATAATAACTTGTAGCCACTTCTTTTTGTGTAAGGACAGCACAAGTGCCAAGCACACCAACTACACTCAGCAAAAGCACAACGGCAACAAAATATCCTGTCAAACCATTAATACCAAATAAACCATTCATACGCTACTCCTTAGTCTGCTTGAGATTCCAAAGAACGGATAAACACATTCAATGCTTCTTTTTGGCTTGTCGCAAAATTTGCATAATTAAATGAAGGCATTACACCAATCATTCCTTTTTTACCTTTTTGCAACACTTCTGTTAAAAATTCTGTCGTGCCATACTTGCTTAAATCCGGTGCAAAGCCATCAACGCCACCGCCATTGCCTTTACCCTCATCGCCGTGGCAAGCCGCACATTGCATTGCAAATACTTCCTTGCCTTTAGCCACTTCAAGCGGATATTTTGTGCTTTTCACACTTGAAATATCTTGCATAACATAAGCTGCTACCGCTTTTGCTTCATCATCACTAAGCTCAACAGGCACCATCTCACCTGCCATATACTCTAAGCCTTTACTTCCATCTCTAATCACTTCAATAATACCCTCTTCCTTGCCCCATTTTGTAAGATCTTTTGCCTTACCATTCATACCTTCAGCGGTAACGCCGTGGCATTGAGAACATTGCACCAAAAATATACCCTGCCCCATTTTTGTAAGCCCATCTTCATCAAGCTTATCCCAAGTGGCTGCATACTTTTGATTATAACTTTGCACTTCTTGGTTATATTCGCCAATTTGTGAATATGCATTGAGTGGATATCCTAAGAATAAATACCAAAAGCCCCAAATAATCACACCCAAAAAGCAAGCTGCCCAACCAATAGGAATATTATTTGTCTGCTCCCCTATGCCGTCCCAGCTCTCGTGTGTGAGTTCGCCATCAGCCTTGCTATCTTTGATTTTTTTGAGATACACACCCATTACAAAAATAGTGAGTATTAAGATAACAAAAGCACCTAATAGCCCGAGTGTCGTTATATTATCTGACCAATTCATTTGCTCTTTCCCCTTTATTGATTTTGTTGTTTATGGATAACTTCCCTTGGCTCAATAAGCTCATCATCAAGGTTATCTTTCAATGCAAGATTCGCATACTTCTCATAGTCTTTTACACCTTTGCGTTGTGAGGAATACAGATGATACACATATCCATACAAAAACGCTACAAGCAAAAGTGTAACGATGAGATAAATCTCTTTTTGATGTATAATGATGAACTGCATAAGAGCCTCCGGTATCATTACTGTCCTGCCTGTGATACCTGTGTCGCTGCTCGGCGAGATTGCCCAAGGCTATTCATATATGCAATAAGTGCTACAATCTGTTTCACTTCGCCCTTTTCAAAAGCATCTTTCACATCTTGGCTTATCATATCATCAACAACTGCTTTTGCTTCTTGCATAAAGATTTCTTTTGCCTTTGCCAAAGATTCTGTATTGCCTTTTTGATAGCCTTCGGCACCGATTTGCACACCACCTTCAACATCATAAGGCACACCAAATACAACCTTTTGTGTATAGGCTTCAGCAAATGCGGTTTCAAAATCAGCATTTTTTGTAAAAAGATGTTCATACGCTGGCATAATGGAGCCGGGCACACGCGATTTTGGATCTCTCATATGCCCATCGTGCCAATCCGCCGCATTACGGCTATCGCCAACCCTATGCAAATCTGGTCCAGTGCGTTTTGAACCCCACAAGAAAGGTCTATCATAGGCATACTCCCCGCTTAAGCTATATGCACCATATCTATCTGTCTCTGCTTTGAATGGGCGGATAAGCTGCGAGTGGCAATTATAGCAACCCTCAGCAATATACACTTGTCGCCCAGCTGTTTCAAGCAATGAATAAGGCTTTAACCCCTCAATAGGTTGAGCCTTTTTAGCAAAGCCGGGCAGAATCTCAACAAGCCCAGCAATAGAAAACACTAATAAAAACGCAACCGTGAAAAAGAATGGATTTTTTTCTAAAAAACTAAACATCTTTCACTCCTTTATGCTGCCATTGGTGTGGCATTTTGTGGCTCTTTGTCAAGCACTCTACCTGATGAGATTGTCATCATAATGTTGTAAATAAACATAATGAATCCCATCAAATACATCAAGCCACCAATCGCACGGATAAGATAATAAGGGAATAGTGCCGTAACAGTGTCAATAAAGCTATACACAAGACTTCCATTCTCATCTACATCTCTCCACATCATACCTTGTGTGATACCTGCAATCCACATACTTGAGAAATACAAGATAATTCCTGTTGTCATGATCCAGAATTGCGCGTCCATAAGCTTTTTAGAGTAAATCTCACGCTTAAAGATTCTAGGCACCATATGGAAGCACGCAGCAATCACCATAAAGCCAACCCAGCCAAGAGCCGCATCGTGAACATGCCCGATAATCCAATCTGTGAAGTGTGCCAAGCCATTTACCGAGCGGATAGACTGAATCGGTCCTTCAAGTGTGGTGAGCATATACCAAGTAGAAGCAAGGATTAAGAATTTAATCATTGGCGATTCTTTGATTTGATGCCACTGCCCTCGCATTGTAAGAAGCATATTAATCGCCGTTCCCCAAGAAGGCAAAATAAGAATAACAGAGAAAACAGATCCAAGAGTCTGAATCCAATCAGGCGTAGTTGAGTAAATAAGGTGATGCCCACCCGCCCAAATATAAATAAACATAAGTCCCCAGAATGAGAATAGCGTGAGCTTATAAGAGAAAATAGGCTGTCCAGATTCTTTAGGAAGGAAGTAATAGATTAACCCGATGATACCTGAAGTAAAGACGAATGCAACGGCATTATGCCCCCACCACCATTGCACCATCGCATCATTTGTCCCTGCATAGAATGAAATTGAATGCAGCACACTCCCCACACCTGCGACAAAATAAGTAGGAATAGCAAGGTTATTAAAGATATAAAGTGCAGAGATTCCCACAAATGTAGCGATAAAATACCACAACGAAATGTAAATAGTCTGCTCACGCCTTACACCCATACTTCCAAAAAGGCTAACTCCCCACAATACCCACACAACAACCACGATAATATCAAGAGGCCAAATAAGCTCGGAGTATTCTTTTGATTGTGTTAAACCAGCAAAAAGCGAGATAACAGCAAGTGCCATAAGCACGATATAAATCCAAAAATGTGCTAAACCAACCGTACGCAAAAATGGATGCTCTTTGTAAGTAATCTTTAGCACTCTTTGTCCTAAATAATACCACGAAGCCCAAATCCCACTAAGAGTAAAACCATAGATAATACCATTAGTATGAAGCGGTCTAAGTCGCCCAAAAGTCCCGTATTCTGAAGCTAGATAGTTTAAATCTGGGAATGCCATTTGAAATGCGATAACTACCCCAATGAGTAGTCCCACAAAGCCAAATGCCATCGCAGAAAAAACAAATAACTTAGCAATTGAGTAATCATACTCGAGCGTATTTGTCTGCATGCAATCTCCTTGTTCGTGTTTTGAAAAATACGAGATTTATTCTAATGCCTTTGAAGTTATAGCTACCTTAAAAAGTTAATATAAAAATAACAAAACGCTTTCAAATGGCAAAAAAGTGGCTGATTTTTTTCATAAATTGCTTAAAATCGGCTTGTTTTTCTTTATTTTTTGATAGATTAGGATTTTTTTCATCATCTGCTTTTTGATGAGATTCTAATAGACAAAGCTCCGCAAAGAGCAGTTTTCTAAGCCTTGGTGGAATTTTTGATTTTTGACAAAAAGTTTTAAAATCCCTTGTCATCGGTGGAATCGTTACATTTTTATACATATCAAATATATCCACTGCCACAAAGAGAGCCGATTCACTATGTGTAACCATCAAATAATGAATCTTAACGCAAAATCCACCCTTCACAATCTCTTTGCGTTGAGCAAAACTTAGCACATAGCCGCAAAGCTTTGCTATCTTATCGCAGCCTTGCAAAAGCCTATTTTGCTCTATTCCCCTGCTTATGCTGTCGTTTTCACCCATATTTTCACGCTTGTTTTCCCACCACAAAGTAGATTCTAGCTTAAAAATCACTCCGCCCTGACTACATATACAATCCTTAGAATCTTGCGTAAGCCTTGCCACACACTCTAGCCTTAGCCTTTTTACACTTGGCGTATTTAGGCGTTGCTTATCCTGCTTAAGATATTCTAGGCTTTTAGCAATCCCCCTGCCATACTCCCTTGTTAGCTCATTAGCAAATCTCACCCGAAAAGCATTCCGCTTAAAGCCTAAATCCGCATTGCTAGAATCTTCAAAATACTTTAGCCCTTTCTCCTTGCAGTAGGTATAAATCTCATCTTTGCTTATAGATTCTAAAGGTCGCACGATAGGGTAGCTTATTTTAGCATTCCGCCAAGATTCAAAACCCAGCAGATTTTCCAGCCCAGCCCCACGCGTAAGCTGCATAAGCAACCACTCAAAGCGGTCATTAAGCTGATGAGCTAAAATCAACGCCCCATAGCCATACGATTGCATAATCTCATCAAAAAAGGAGAATCTAAACGCCCTTGCTTGAGATTCAAAGTTTTGAGAAAATTGCGGTGCGTGGGAGATGAAGCAGTGTTTCTTATAGAGTTTAGCCAAATGCTGTGCGTGGGATAGCTCATCATCAGCTTCCTTGCGTGTGTGATAATGCACAATGGCTATATCAAAGGGAATCTCATATTCCACAAGCAAAAAAAATAACGCCGTAGAATCCACCCCACCAGAAAAGCCAAGCAGATTCTTAGAATCTGCTAAAGGCAAAATCTTTTCTTTCAAGCGAAGTGCTAAAGGCGATAAAAATGGGGGCATAGGCTAACCTTAAAGTAAATTACTAAAACGCCCCGAATTATAGCAGAATCTACTCTATGTAGAGATTCTAAAAACCTAGCTATCCTTTATAAAATCATCATTTATCTTTAATGTATGTTGGTAATTTTATCATTATGTGAAGCGGTAAGAAACTCGCTCATTTTCTCACCAAAATATTTTTTAAAGTTCTCCGCATTTATCATATCGCTCTTGGCATTGTTGCATAACGCACACGCAAAAACGCAATTATTAGGCTCATACCCAAGATTGGGATTAAGCCTATCAATATGAAGTGTCCCTGTGAAAGAGGGCTTTTTAGATTCTATTTTATGGGTTTTTACATTTTGTGTTTTATCGGTATTCTGCTGATTATCTTCATCTTTTTTAGGGAAAAGCTCCTTTAGCACTTCCTCTGTCGTGCCACAATAATAACAACTTTTTTCTTGCTCATTATACCACTCATAAAATTCTTTAAATTCAAACCCACCGTTCTTTTTAATCCGAGACTTAAGGGAGCTGTATCTCCGTTTAGCGTCCCTTATTTCATTATTAATCTCATCTTGATTCTTTTCCAAAAATTGTTTTATTTCATCTCTACTAGCTGATAGCCCTGCTAGGTTAAGTTGCTTTTCTACGCTGTTTATCGTATTGACAAAGCAATTCCCAACACATATAAGAAACTTAGCCATAATATCCATTTTCACTCCTTATTTTGATTTTGAATCTCTTTTGTGAGATTTTCTACTTGCTCCTCTAAAGCTTAAGACTTTATTGAAACAAACACACAAATTGCACTCACTTATGAAAACGAGTGCTTCCTAAAGCTGAGCAATCTCAGCTAATACCAAAACTCCCTATTTATAGTCTAATAGGCTAATACTCAACCTAAGACTCAAAGTATCTTACAAAAAAACGCTGATTAAATTAATCTCTAAGGCTCCAGCATACAGCTAACATTGCAAACAATTTTTGGCTCAAGAAGCGAGAGTTTTGCTAAAAACTTCGCTTGTTTTCTTGCTTTGAAACTAACAAATAATCAAAAGAAGTGAATAATCCCCAAAGAAGCACCACAGCTTAAACATATCAATGAAACTCCCCAAACCCAAAAGAAACTTTTGCTGATGTGTTCTTTAATACTAACACCGCTAAGTCCGCACCCTAGCAGTGTTGCTGGGACAACAGGAGAAATAAAAGTGGCACAATTTCGTGCGACAACCATAATGATTGCAATACTCATAGGATCTATGCCTAAACTTTGGGTAATTCCAACCACGATGGGCATAATGCCAAAGAAGTAAGAATCCGTGCAAAAAATTAATGCCATAGGCACAGCACTCAAGCCAACGATTAAAGGGATTAAAACCAATGCCCAATGGGGTAGAATCTCCAAAATTACACTTGCCATAACTTTCATAATCCCAGATTTGTCAAATACCCCAATCAAGATTCCAGCGGCAAAAAGTGTAGTGGCCATCATAATAGCACTTTTAGAGTATTTGTCTATAAGTTTTTGAGCTATCTCCAACTTGGGATAATTAATAAATAAGATAAGACAGAACCCTAACATAAATAAAAAATAGCTAGGCAGGACATTTACAATGAGTAGCACCAAAATCCCCAAAAGCACAATGAGATTCAAGAAGAAGGACTTATCTCTTGTATATTCCCCTTTTTCTAGCTCGTGATGGCTTATGCTTATCTCAATCTTCCCAGCTCCTAGTGCTATTTCCCTTCGTGCCAAGATAAAGGCAACTCCAAATGCACAAAGCAGCCCGATTGCTTGAATGGGGATAAGGTTATACCAAATGTCATTTGCCTCTGCACCAATAATCGTAGCAGCCCTGAGTGTAGGACCACCCCAAGGAAGGAGATTCATAACACCCAAAGAAATCGCCATAATCGTCATTAAGGTTGTTTTACGCATTCCCAATTTTTCATAAATAGGCAACATTGCCGGAATTACTATTAAGAAGCTAGAAGCCCCAGAACCGTCTAAATGTGCAATAACCGAGATAAGCACGGTTAAAAAGCAGATACCATACACATTTTTTTTGCTAAATTTTAATAGATGATTGATGATTTTGTTAAATACTCCTGCTTCATTCAACAATCCAAAAAATAAGATAGCAAAGATAAATAACACTGCCGTGGAGCTAACGCTGCTAATCCCTTGTTTGATGAAAAAACTCAACGCCTTAAAGTCAAAAACGGGATTTTCTATTTTTGCGAAATAAGCAATTTCAAATTTATCCTTTAACAAGCCTCCAATGCCCAGCTGCAAGTTTATATCCAGCAAGGCAAGTCCAATAGCACTACAACCTGATACGATTATGAACGCCACGGCAGGATTTGTCTTTTCTGTTAGCAGTAAATACACAATGAGAATGAGCGAACCAAATCCAACAAATGCTAAGAAAAATTCCATTTGAACACCTTTGTAAGTATAGAAATAGGGAAAGAAATAAGGTAATGTAAAAATTTTTTTAAAATATTAATACGGTGAGAAAAGCAACCCAGATTTACTAAAATGTTACATAAAGTAATCTAGGAGATAGTAGCACATAAACAAGGTGTGAAGCCACCCTGCAAAAACAGAATCTTAGCTTAAAGTCTAAGCTTTGTGGGGATTGTGTGGGCTATGGGGATTCCCGTGTGGATTCCCACTACCGCCAACTTGCTTAATCTCACCATTTGGCAGAATATCATACGCCGCACCAAATCCCTTGACAAACCGCCCAAGACCAAGCTCTAGCCTGATAAGATGAAAATCACTCATTTTGCGTATGGTCTTTATGCCACCAGCTCCGCCCATAGCAGATTCTAAACTATCCAGTGCCTTTTCAAACTCGCTAGAATCTCGCTCAATAAACACCGCATTGACACGATATTTAAGCCGCTTACGCAAAATCACAGACTTTGCCTTGCTCTCATCTTCTAAAAACATCACCTCTACTTTGCTAGGATTTGCCGATATGCTTTCAAAATGCTCCGCCACTTCGCTAATGTAGATATACAACGCCCCATCAACCTGTATAAGCGGAGAATATGAAGATATGGCATTGCCCTGCTTATCAATACTTGCGATGATGATTGAGCCAAACTCTTTTTTAAAAGATTCTATCTCATCGGCTATACCGCTGACATCGGTGGCTTTAGCCGCCTGACACAAGGAAATAATAGAATCTTTAATGCTCTTTTCATCTGCCTTTTGTGGAAACTCCACACGCAAGGACAGATTCTCGTTATACACAATATCTAACCCCACAAAATCCACGCCTACAAGCTTGGCATTTTGCACTTCAACCTGTGGATTGCCATATTTTTTACACAACGCAATAAGTTCGCTTTGATGATGCTCATTCATATGGGCTAAAATACTTTCAAAACTCATAAAAACTCCTTTGATAATAAACTAAAGAGGGTTGCATAGAGGCTACCTTAAGGAGATAAGATAGCCTATTTATGCAATCAAACAACAAATAAGGAAGGAAAAGATGCTTTGCTAACCCGCCCAGCCCTACCAAACCATACTTTAGATTCTAGATTTTGCATTGTCTTTTTTGCAGTGTTCTTATCAGTCCTGTCGGCGTCTTTTAAGATTCCCTATCCCCTTCAAATGGGGTATGCCTTAAGCTTGGTAAATCAATCGCACATTTAAGACTCCAAAATCTCGTATGATTTCGTTAGCAATTTTAAAAACAAGTCTCATTTTAATATATAAAAGCTTAAAGACAAATTAATAACCATTATTATTTTAGTAGATTCAATATAGATTCTAGAATCTTACCGCCCCACACTCAACAAACACATTGAAACATTTTTAAAGTATTTGCCAAAATGCCCTACACAAGCCCTAGATTCTCAAACACTTTCCATAGTGTCAGCAGAATAGAAAAGGCATAGATTCCAATCAGCGCATAGCGGTGATTACTCAAAGTAACCTTGCTTATAAGGTAGATTCCAAGCCCCACGCCAACAGATGAGCTAAGCCCTACGATAAGCCCAGAGTGAAAGTCAATCAGCCCGTGTGAGCCAAGCGAGATACTCCCTGAAATTGAAGCAAAGATAATGAAAAAAAGCGAGATAGGCACGACTTTTTTAGAGTTAAACCCCAAGTAATACGCCAAAATGGGCGCGAGTATCAGCCCACCGCCCACGCCCAAACTCACGGCGAAAATCCCCGTAACAAGCCCAGCTAGAATCATCACAGCCTTTTGCCTGACAGAATCTGTGATAGGTGGCGTGGGGTTGGCATTTGTTTTGACATCAAAGACATATTTGTAAAAACTCACTAAAGAAAGAAGCAAAAAGGCTAAAAGCAAGGTAAAAGAAGAGAGAGAAGCCACGATTACCCCGCTAAATGCCGCCCCCATAAGCCCACCTAATCCCACAAATACGCCATCTCGCACATCTAGCTTTTTGTGATAGATATTAATCATTGAACCTACACTTGAAGAGAATATCATCTGCATAATGGATATGCCAATGGCAGATTCCATATCCACACCACAAAGCAAAAGCACAGGTACGATAATCACTCCGCCCCCTATGCCAAAAAACCCAGCCGCCGCTCCACTCACAACGCCCAAAATCACCAAAAACCACGCACTTAATGCCACTTCCATTTACAAATCCTTATATTTGATTTTCTTACACTTTTACACATACAAACGCGATAAAGCCCTACTCTAGCCTAAGCAATACAATCTCACTAGGGGCTAGAAAACGAATAGCTGGTCCACAAAAGCCCACACCGCTACTGACATAGAGTTGCGTTTTGCCTGAATCTGCACACATAGAATCCTGAATAAGTCGCTTAGATTCCATATTCTTATGCGTAATGTCATATAACCCATAGACATAATGCTGATCTAGCCACACAAACAAAGAGAGAGGAAACACCTGTCCAGCGTGTGTATGTCCGCATAAGACTAAGTCAAAATCACTCACATCATTTTGATACACAAACTTTGGCTGATGGGAAAGTAGAATACTAGGCTTTTGCGGATTTAAGCCCTTTTTAGCAGATTCTAAATTTGGCTCTAGATTCTTAAATCTAACCCCTGCTAAATCACTCACTCCCGCAAGATTAAAGCCTTCAAGTTCAATGTTGGTATTATGTAAAATAGTAAGATTTAATGTGTGTAAATATTCTAAAATAGAATCTAGCCCGTGATAATACTCGTGATTCCCACAGACATAATACACACCCTCTTTGCTTTTTAGCCACTTTAAAGGCTCCAAATCATCTTTAATATTTTCAATCTTATCATCTGCTAAATCCCCCACAATCACCACAATATCCGCTTCCAAAGCATTAATCTTTTCTACAATCCCCTCCAAAAACGCCCTGCCTAGATTCTTGCCAATATGCACATCGCTTATCATCGCAATGCTTTTTTTAGCCTTTAAATGCGGAATCTTTATGCGAACTTCTTTAATGGGTGGCAAAGTAAGGGCAGCAGAAAAGCCCTTAAAAGTGAATAGCAAAAATAATCCAGCCACCGCATAGTCTTTGCATTTACTCAAAAATGTGCGTCTGCTTATGTTTGTGTCATTGTGCTTTGAATCTTGTTGTGTAGCTAAGGGGCTTGGTTTTTTAGATTCTCTATGTTGAATCTTGCTAGAAAATTTAAGGCTTAAATTTACCCCAAATCTTAGTATATCCACCGCCACACACGCCATAAAAAGTGTGAGTGTCAAAACCAAGCACGAGCTAATCATAAGATATTGCCAATGGCTAAAACGCACATCTTTTAGCACAAGCAAGGCTATCTCGCCCAAAGCCAAAGCCACTAAAATCCCAATCCCCGCCCATTTTGGCAAAAGCACACTATGGCGAAAAAATCGCATATACACATACACTTTCATCGCATTGAGAACAACAAACACAACACCCACAAAAACTAAAATCATTCTATCCCCACACTCAATCTATGACTAATATAGAATCTATCACTATACGCAACGCAAAATACAAAATTTATTATATATTGCAAATAATTAACGCCATTATTACGCTTCAACTACTTTCATTATATATAATTGAAAATAATTGACTTTCATCGTGGAGAGGTGTGTTATAGATCCCTATTTTGTTATCCTTTGCGTTTTAGCAATGGCGGTTGTCTCGGGCATTGTGCTAAGTTGGCTCAAAATCCCAACAATCATCGGCTATATCATTACAGGTGTGCTTACAGCGTATATTTTTGGCTTTAGGCTTGAAGATTCTGAAAGTCTTAATAACATTGCTGAGTTTGGTATCGTCTTTTTGATGTTTATGATTGGGCTTGATTTTAGTTTTAAGAGTATCACGGCAATGAAGCAAGAAGTGCTTGTGTTTGGTGGTATGCAGATTGGAATCTCCATTGCCTTTTTCTTTGTTGTGTGCTATTACTTCCTAGGTTTTAATTTCTCCACTTCTATCATTGTAGCAAGTGCAGTAAGCCTATCATCTACGGCGATTGTGCTGAAATTCCTTAATGAAAGTGGGCAAACTAAAACGCCCTATGGAATGTCATCTGTGGGGATTCTTATCTTTCAAGATATTGCTGTTATTCCTATTTTGCTGATGATTAAGCTTTTAAGCGATAAAGATTCAGAAGTTGTAGCCCTGCTTCTTACCACGCTTTTTTCGGCTATCATTGTGCTTGTGGTGCTTGTGCTTCCGGGTAGAATCTTGGCTAAAGTGTTTTTGCGTTTTTCAGCAAATATGAAAACCGATGAAATCTTTGTAGGGGCGGTGTTTTTAATCGTGCTAGGGGCTGCGTATATCAGCAAAGCTTTTGGCTTTTCACTTACACTTGGGGCGTTTTTGGCAGGTATGATTATCTCAAATACACCTTATAAATATCAAGTCTCATCCGTGCTGGTGCATTTCCGCGACATACTTTTGGGTGTGTTTTTTATCACGGTGGGAATGCAGGTAGATATTCTCTTTTTGCTTGAATATTTTATTGTCATCATCATTTTAGTAGCATTGATGATGGGAGCAAAAACGCTACTTATGTATCTCTTTTTGTGCTTCTTTAGGGGTGAGCGTGTGGGTATGCGTGTGGCGTTATCACTCGCACAGATCGGGGAGTTTAGCTTTGCGATTTTTCTCCTTGCAAGTCAGCACAAGATTCTAAATCTTACACTTGATGGTGGAATCTTGGGTGTTATTTTTGGCAATGCGTTCTTTGCGGGTATTACTCCACAAGAGATTTATCAATTCCTAACACTTATGGTGATTTTCTCAATGATTGCCACACCTTTTATCCTTGATAGACTTGATAAGGTTACGGACTTTTTCTTACGATATATGCGACCTTTTAGCTTTTTACAGAAAAAAATCATAGAAAGTCAGCAAGATTCACAAGAAGAATGGGAAGGGGGGAAAGCAGATATTGAGGGGCATATTGTTGTATGTGGCTATGGGGAGCTTGGCAAGGCGATTTTGGAATATTTCAAGGGCTGCAATGTGCGTTATGTCGCTGTGGATAAAAACTACAAAAAAGTAGAAGAAGGAATGAAAAAAGATGAGCCTGTTATCTATGGGGACATTACACATAGAAAGATTTTAGAGGAGCTTGGGATTAGCCAGTGTGCGGCGGTGATTATTGCCATAGATTCTATTGAAACTGCACAGAGGGCATACCAAGATATTCACTCTCTCTCACCTTTGTGTAAGATTATTCTTAAAACCAAAAGTTCCGCTTTTGCCCTGCAAATTCAATCGCAAGGGGCGTATGCTGTGGTGCAGGAACGCAGGGAAGTGGCTAAGATTCTAAGTGATTTGGCTCTCCAAGCAGTGGAAGAAGATATACAACATAAGCAGGAGTAGAATCTGCTTGTGCTATATGGTGTAGAGTTAAATCTCTAGTCAAACCAATCAAGCATATTTAATCAAATCTGCCCCAATCAATAGGGCTTTTAGAGCATTCTTGCAAATACACATTAGCATTCACAAAGACATTGCTCCCCACAAAACCTTGTGCCAGTGGGCTAGGGTGCGGAGCGGTGATAATCTTATGTTTAGTAGAATCTATCAAAACCGCCTTTTTCTTAGCATAGTTCCCCCATAGCATAAAGACAAGATTCTGCTTGTTTTGCGATAATGCCCTAATCACACCATCGGTAAAATCTTCCCAACCAAAATGCTTATGTGAAGCCGGAGAATGTGCCTTGACACTCAAAATGCTATTAAGCAATAAAACACCTTGCTTTGCCCAAGCACTTAAATCCCCGTGCAAGGGTGGCGTGATATGCAAAGTCTGTGCGAGTTCTTTATAAATATTTTTAAGCGAAGGTGGGATAGGCACTCCACGCGGCACACTAAAGCTTAAGCCCATAGCTTGTGGGACACACTCTCCATTCACCATAGCATAGCCGTGATAGGGATCTTGCCCAAGTATAATGACTTTGAGATTTTCAAGTGAGGTAAGGCAAAAGGCAGCAAAAATATCTTTTGGCAGTGGATAGACAAGTTCGCCTCTAGCAAGGGCGTCCATATAATGAGATTTAATCTCGGCAAAATACGGGCTTAAAAGCTCATCTTTAAGGAGATTTTTCCAATCCTGTGGAATCTTTACTTTATCTAACTCAATACTCATTCAATAATTTTTGGAACGATAAAAAAGTTATCCTGTGCGTTTGGTGCGTGATTTAGCACATCTTGGGCAATACCAGAATCTTTTGGCTCATCGGCTCTTAATGGTGTTTTAAGATTCTCTACAAAGCAGTTATTTTCCACCTCAACAGAAGCAATATTTTCAACAAATCCTAGAATCTCGCTTAGCTGCTCCTTGGTAGATTCACGCTTATTCTCATCTAGCTTTAGCATACTCAATCGCTCAAGCTTATTTAAAAGTGTATCATCAATAGTCATTTTCAATCCTTTATCAAAAAACTCGGCGATTATAGCATAAATATAGTCGTTATAAAACCTCGCCCATTATCTTTGCAATCTCACTTGGAGCAAGGGGGCATTCCTTGATAAAAAGGGCTAAGGCTAGGGCTGCTTGATAGATAAGCATTTCCCTGCCGTCCTTGCATTCTAAGCCAGATTCTCTAGCTAGGGCTAAAAATGGCGTTTGCTTCCCATAAATCAAATCAAAGGCATAACAAGAGTGTGTAAAAATCTCTTGTAGCTTCTGCTTTACAAGGGGCAAAGATTCATCATTTAGCCCAGCACTTGTGGTGTTAATCACAATGCTATATGCCCCATCCGCCCTAAATTCATCACTCACAAAGCATTCAAAGCCCTTGTTAGCAAAAAATTCTAGCTTTTCTTGTGAGCGATTGATGATTGTCGTAGAAATATTATGCGTTTTTAGAATCGTCGCTACTGCCTTAGCCGAGCCACCAGCACCTAAAATCAACGCATTTGACATCTTAAAATCTTTCACAGATTCATAAAAACCCTGTGCGTCTGTATTGTAGCCGATGATTTTTTCATTTTCACGCACCCAAGTGTTACACGCACCAATCTCTTTAGCAATACCGCATACCTCATCACACTGCCTATACGCCGTTTCTTTGAAAGGAATGGTGATATTTGCCCCACTTAAACGATGAGCCTTAAAACTTTTCCGCAAATCTTTGCCATTTTCCAAAAGCAAACGCCCATAAAAAGCGTTTATAGCACAGCGTGAAAAAGCGTGATTATGCAAAAGTGGGGATTTAGAATGTGCGATAGGATTGCCATAGACAGCAAAAAAACGCAGCATTACTGCACGCTTTTGCTGATGTGATTAAGCGAGATGTAGCCATACTGCTTATTAGGGAGCTGAATCTTTGCCCAATCCCCTTGTGTCTCAAGCACATAAACTCGCATATTATGACTTAGTCTGCCTATAACTGCCCCTTGAGAATCCGCCTTTGCACGCACATTAAGCGCATTAGCCACAACAACATAAGGCTCACCATTTTGCAAATCTAGATTCTGAGTTAAAAGCCTAGAGGCGACATAGCCCTCAACACCAAAGCGACTTTTTACCTTGCTCCAACCATCTTGCTCATCACTTAGAATCTCCAACGCCTCACCCACCGCTGCACGAGAGATAATAGCAGATTCCGAACTTGGGGTTTGACGGATATTAATGCGATATTTTGCATAGCCATACTTTTGACTTGAAGCTTGACTTGGTGGAAGTTGGCTTGGCAGCACTTGACTTGGTAGCTCTTGCTCTGGTGGTGTGGTAGCTTGAGTATTATCTACAACAGCTTGGGGATTTGTCTCTTGCGGTTCTACAACCTGTGGGGTAGATTCTATATCTGTGGTAGGCAAAGCAGGGGCTGGATCTTCAATCAGTGGCTCCATAGTAGAATCTACTTCTTTACTAGGTTCATTTTGGGCTATTTGCACAGGCTCTCGTGGTGCGTTTAAAGGATCATTTTTAACAATATGCGAACCACTTGGACTGCGTTTGCTGATAATCAAATTTTTTTGATCCATTAGCATAATCACAGCCACATACACCCCTATCCCTAACGCAACAATCAAAAAAGGAAGCGAGTAAAGTTTAAAAAATTTCCGTGTATCCAATCTTAGCCTTTATTTTCAAATAAGCTTAACCCCGCTACCCTCGCAAACTTCACCGATAACATAAGCATTAAAAGACTTCGCAAGGTGCAGGATTTCATCTGCTTTACCACTCTCCACAGCAAGAATCATTCCAACTCCCATATTGAATGTGCGATACATCTCCTCTTTCTCCACATACCGACTGAGTAAATCAAATATAGGAGGCGTTTTTATAGCATTGAGTGAGATTTTTGCTCCTAAGTTATGTGAAAAGATTCTAGGAATATTTTCCACAATCCCACCGCCTGTAATATGTGCCAAGCCGTGCAAAGAAGGACGCAGAGATGAAGCATATATCTCTTTAAAAAGCGGGACATAAATCCTTGTAGGCTCTAAAAGTGTGTCAATTAACGCTCTACCTTCAAACTCTTCATCAAAAGACATACCTAGTTTATCAAACAGCACTTTCCTTACTAGAGAATAGCCATTGCTATGAATCCCGCTACTTGGCAGGGCAATCAGCACATCGCCCTTTTGCACCTTTTGAGATTCCACCTCTTCACGCTCGGCTATCCCCACAGCAAACCCCGCCAAATCAAAGTCATCTTTGCTATACATTCCGGGCATTTCTGCACTTTCCCCACCGATTAAAGCACATTGTGCGATTTTACAGCCCTTAGCAATGCCACCAATCACTTCTAACGCATTTGTCTTATCAAGTTTGCCCGTAGCATAATAGTCCAAAAAAAACATAGGCGTAGCAAAGTTACAAATCAAATCATTTACACACATCGCCACAAGATCAATCCCCACGCCTTGAAGCCTTTTGGCATCAATAGCAAGGCGGAGCTTTGTGCCAACGCCATCAGTTGCTCCTAAAATCACAGGATTCTTATAGCCACTCGGCAGAGCATATGCCCCAGCAAACGAGCCAATCCCACCAATCACATTGCTATCAAAAGTAGATTTCACTAAAGGCTTTAGCCCCTCTACAAGTGCATTGCCTTCATCAATATCAACGCCAGAATCTTTGTAGCTTATCATTAGGTTTCCTTTTGTTTAATGCTTATTAGGTTTGTGAAGTGGCGGATTGTAACATATTCAAAATAACATTTTGTCCGTTCTCGTGTTTTGACACTCGCACTTGCAAATCGTGTTTATTGTTTTTTTTGATAGAATGTGAGCCACAACATAGAATCAAGGAGGCATACAATGAAGTTTTACATTATCGCAATATCAACCGCAATGCTTCTAAGTGGCTGTATGACACACAGCACACTTAAAAAACGCACCGCAAGTGTCATAGGCTGCCAACCACAAAACATAACTATCAAAAATAGCAAGCTTGATTTTATGGGAGGGCAACATTATACCGCCCTTTGCAATGGACAAACTTTTTCCTGCACCGCTCAAGAAGGCTCTATCACTCAATGCGCCCCTGCGAGATGATTCTCTTTAGGGGTTTAGATTCTGCAATATCCCTTTTAATATTTTAGCTAAGGTAGCGTTTTACGCAATTTATTTTACACACTTCAACTCGTGTTTTAAGCTAACTCGCCCACAATGTGTTTTTAAGGGGAATTGTGTAGTTGATTCTGCAATCTCCCCTGCTAATTGCTCGTTCGGTAGCGGAACTGCCCATTTTTAAACACAAGCTTTGCTCCACCTATGCCATACAGCCATTTATTTTCAATAAAGTTTTTCAAAAATGCCGCAAACTCCCCGCCGATACTTTTTTTATAAATAATCCCCACACCATCGGTATGCCCGATAGAACACACCGTGCCTCTGTGCTGAAACTTAAAAGGCTTCTTTTGCGTTGTGCCATTTAGAATCTTAATCAAGCTTTTCCCCACATAATCCCCCATTTGTGCGGCAAGCTGTGCGGTTGGTGCGTGGATAGCGTCCCTTGAAGCATACAAAGCACAATCCCCCACCACATAGATATTCTTATACTGCGGACATCGCAAATACTCATCAACCTTAATCCGCCCCTTTGTCGTCTCAAAGCTTGAGTTTTCAAGGCTATCATTGCCTTTCACTCCCGCACTCCATAAAATTGTATTGCCCTTTATGTGTCGTTCTTCCCCATTTTGCTTAATCACAACGCCATTCTCCTTGCACTCCACCACCTCGCCATCACAAATCACATCAACGCCAAAAGCTTCAAGCTTTTTCTTTGCTAATGCACTTGCTTTTTTACTAAACATCGGCAGGATTCTTTCACTCCGCCCAATGCAAGTAACCTTTGGCACTTCCCGTGGAATCCCACCAATCAAACATAGCTCATCTAGCCTAGAGCCAAGCTCAGCAGCAAACTCAATGCCTGTAAATCCCGTACCACAGACAATCACGCTTAAATCTTCATCATTTTTCGTATGACAATATTCTTTGAATCTATACTCTATAAGTTTATCAAGCTTTAAGGCAGCATTGAGCGATGAAAGCTTGTGAGTGTATTCTGCCACGCCTTTAATGCCAAAATCATCAGGCTTAAAGCCAAGGGCAATAACCAAATAATCATACTCATACGCCCCACCATTACCAAAGACGCGTTTATTTTCTGGGTCAAAAGAGAGAATCTTATCTTTTATAAAATGCACTTTGTCTAGATTTAGAATCTTGCGGAAGTAGATTCTAGCTTTTCTCGCGCTCAATGTGCCAATGGCGACTTTATGCAGGAGTGTAGTTTGGTAGTGATAATCGTGTTTGCTAATGAGTGTAATCTCTGCTTGAGTTTTAAGCTGCTCTTGCAGTGTGATAGCCGCACGCAGTCCCCCATACCCACCGCCAAGAATAAGAATCTTTGGAGCTTTCATAGAAGTCTTATGCTCTCCCATTTTTCACCTCCGCTTGAAGTTGTTTTTAGAATCTACAATCCGCTAAATCCTAGAATCCAAAGCTAAAAGCACAAACTAAAACTGCAATGCTATCGCTTTTGTCCTAAAATCTCCACACTTTCAACAGCAAAAAGTAAAAAAATAATTTATTTTTGCGTTTTTACTCATCTTGTGTTTTTTAGCTATACTTGCCTTTATGAATACAAATTCCGCACACAAAGCAAAAGGCATTGCTAAACAATACCAGATTCAACTCTTAGAATGGTATGCGATACAGGGCAGAACTTCTCTTCCTTGGCGAACCCTAAAAGGTGAAAATGCCCCTTATGGCGTGTATGTAAGTGAGATAATGTTGCAACAAACGCAAGTAAAAAGAGTGCAAGAACACTATTTCACCCCATTTTTAAACGCCTTTCCCACACTAGAATCCTTAGCAAAAGCAAGTCTAGATTCTATACTCAAGCAATGGGAGGGCTTAGGCTATTACACTCGTGCGAGAAATATGCAAAAAGCGGCGATTCTTTGCTGTGAAAAATATAATGCTACTTTGCCTAATACACGCAAAGATTTGCTTAAACTGCCCGGAATTGGGGCATATACTTCAGGGGCGATTTTATGCTTTGGTTTTCATCAAAGTGTGAGTTTTGTAGATGGGAATATTAGACGGGTTTTGTGTAGAATCTTTGCATTACGCGAACCTAACCAAAAGCTTTTAGACGGGCTTGCATTTTTGCTTTTAGACACAAAACACAGCTTTGATTATAATCAAGCCTTGCTTGATTTGGGTGCGATGATTTGCACGCCAAAATCGCCTAATTGCCTTATCTGCCCTATGCAAAATCTCTGCAATGGCAAGGTAAATCCTACGCTCTATCCAACTCCAAAAACTTCTTCTTCAACCCCACTTACACTGCATCTTTTGTTATATAAAGATTCTAAAGGCAGGATTGCCTTTGTGTATGAAAAAGGGGATAAAGGTGGCTTGTATCAAGGCTTATACAATCTCCCACAACTTAAGCTAGAAGCACTTGCAAATAAGCAAAGATTCTATAAATGCGGCAGTTTCAAGCACCACTACACAAAATACGCTATCACCGCAAATGTATATAAACTAGATTCTAAACACTTAAATCTATTAACGCAATCCCTGCCACACACAAAACTATATTTCTTTTCACAAAAAGAGCTAGAATCTAGACCACTTTCATCACTCTGCAAAAAGGCATTGGAGTTTGTGTAGATTCTAAGTAGAATAAGAATCTACAAAAGCGATTAATTGCTTTCTTACATTTTGCTTACGAGCATATCTCTAGCTTCCTGCATATCTGCAAGCTCCTTTTTTAGCTTTTTGACACCTGTTAGCATAAATATCAAATACACTATTGGGAAAAATATGCCTCTAAGCAACCAGCCAATAACCTTACCTATCATAGAACCTAACAAGTAGCTACCATCAGTCTCCATTCTATGACGAGCCAATGCGTTATAATGAGCGTCTTCTGCGGATTGATTAGCTCTTGCTAACATTCTATCGCTAAACCCAGCACAACTCCACACCAAGATACCAATGATAATATACATAACAGAATCAGAAAAATACCCAAGCATACCTAAAGCCAATCCAATTACAAGTATGACAGACCAAATAATGCGTTTTTGAGCGATTTGACCTAATGCTGTTTGCAAATACGCAATGTGCGGGTCTATCACCACATCTAGTGTGCATTTTTGACACATCGGCTTATTGTCATCATCTCGCATAGCATCATTTATGCACTCCATGCAAAGCCCTACATTGCATTTGCCACAAGAACCAACAGCTACCACATCATTATGTTTAATACAATTCATTTTTACCCCTTTTGTTTTGAGTTTAAAATGTGCGTGGCATAATGAGAATCCACCACTTCAAAGCTCCACGGATTCATACTTGCATTTTGTGCCATTTCTAGCTCGTCTTACTGCCACACCACCGGCATTTGCCTTGCGTTTATCGCCTATGAATTATACGCATTCTCGCCGTGCAGTCTAGAATCCAGCCCGTGTTTCTCCACTTCCTCATCTACACGCAAATCTGTAAAAAACGCTATGGCTTTGAAAATCACATAGCTTACCACAGCCGATAGAGCGATACAAATCCCGATTGCATAAAGCTGCTCAATAAGCAGCTCAAACTCCCCGCTTATAAACAAGCCCTCACCTAACGCCCCTTGTGCTACTACTGCTGGATTCACCGCACCATTTGCAAAAAGACCTGTGGCGATTCCACCCCAAATCCCACCAATGCCGTGCAAACTAAAGGCATCAAGCGAATCATCAAGCTTAAGCTTATCTTTGATAAAACTTAGCCCAAAGTAGCAGATACAAGCACCCAAAGCACCGATAAGCACACTTGAGCCAACACTCACAAAACCACAACAGGGCGTTATACTCACAAGCCCAGCTACAAGCCCACTAAGTGAGCCTAGAATCGTGGGGCGTCTGTGTATGACCCACTCTAATAGCACCCACATAAAATAGCCACTTGCAGCAGAGATAATGCTAACAACAAAAGCATTGACAGCAATAGAATCTACTTTTCCAGCACTCCCAGAGTTAAACCCAAGCCAACCGATGAAAAGCAGTATCGCACCCAAAAACGCATACGGCACAGAATGCGCACCTTGCGTATAGGGGATATTCTCTTTTCTCGCACCTACAATCAGCACTCCCACAAGCCCAGCCACACCAGAGCTAATATGCACCACACCGCCACCAGCGAAGTCTAAGCCACCTCGTGCAAGTAAAAAGCCATTTTCACTCCAAATCATATGTGCCAAAACATCATACACAAAAGTGCTCCACAGAAGCAAAAACACCACAAGCACACCAAGCTTGATACGCCCTACAAGTGAGCCTGTGATAATTGCCGTAGCGATGAGAGCAAACATCATTTGAAAGATGACAAACAAAATATTTGGGATTCCATTTTCATTGACACTAGTAGTGTTTGCGACAAACAAATGTTCCAAGCTCCCCACAATCCCAAACCAGCTATCCGTCCCAAAACTCAAGCTATACCCCACAACAATCCATTGCAGAGAAATTGCTCCAAAGCCAATGAAGCAATTCATAATAGTATTAAGCGTGTTTTTGGACTTCACCATTCCAGCATAAAACATCGCAAGAGATGGCGTCATAAGTAGCACTAGAAGTGAGCAAAGCATAAGGAACAAAGTATGAATAGGATTGATTGTCTCAATAAAAGCCATTTAATACTCCTTATCTTAAAAATCTTAAAAGCGGAGATAGATTCCAAACCTAACGATTTGGAATCTACTTAGAATCTACAAGCAGGGGTTAAATCACGCCTTGATCAATCATCGCTCCAGCAACCTTTCTAAATCCTGCGATATTTGCACCAAGCACAAGGTTTGTAGGATCGCCAAACTCTTTTGCTGTCTCACTCGCATTTGTAAAAATGCTTTCCATAATTTTATGCAAATGAGAATCCACCACTTCAAAGCTCCACGGATTCATACTTGCATTTTGTGCCATTTCTAGCCCACTCACTGCCACACCACCAGCATTTGCAGCCTTGCCCGGTCCGTAGCAGATTTTCGCGTTGATAAACTGATGCACAGCCTCAATAGTTGAAGGCATATTCGCCCCTTCACTCACACATTTACAGCCATTAGCAAGGAGAATCTTAGCGTCATTGCCATTAAGCTCATTTTGCGTCGCACTTGGGAATGCCGCAAAGCAAGGCACAGCCCACACCGGATTACTATCTTTTGGATACTGGCTAATTGGCGTATAAACCGCTTGTGGTCGCTCTTTGGCATACTCGCTTAAAGAAGTTCTTCTTGCTTCCTTAATCTCTTTTAACAACACCAAATCAATGCCATCTTTATCATAAATCATACCTTGAGAATCGCTTGCCGTTACAGGCTTTGCCCCAAGTTGATAAAGCTTTTCAATCGTGTAAATGGCTACATTTCCAGCACCAGATACGCTACAAATTTTACCCTCCAAGCTTTCGCCTCGTGCTTTTAGCATTTCTTGTGCAAAATACACACAGCCATAGCCTGTCGCCTCCGTCCTTACAAGGCTTCCACCCCACGGAATCGCCTTGCCTGTAAGCACGCCCTCAAAGCAGTTTGTGAGTTTTCTATATTGCCCAAAGAGATAGCCTATCTCTCGCCCACCTACGCCAATATCACCTGCTGGGACATCAGTAGTCGCACCGATATGGCGATACAGCTCATTCATAAAGCTTTGACAAAACCGCATAATTTCACCTTCGCTTTTACCCTTTGGATCAAAGTCGCTTCCACCCTTACCACCGCCCATAGCAAGTGTTGTAAGGGAGTTTTTTAGAATCTGCTCAAAGCCCAAAAACTTAATCACACCATCATTCACGCTTGGGTGGAATCTTAGTCCACCTTTGTATGGTCCAATAGCGGAGTTAAACTCAATGCGGTAGGCACGATTTGTTTGAATCTTGCCCTTATCATCAACCCAACTTACACGAAAATGAATCTCTCTATCAGGAATCGTAAGACGCTCAAGTATGGCATAAGATTCATACCTCTTATCCTTTTGAAGTGCCGGTTCAAGGGACTCAAAAACTTCCTCCACAGCTTGATGAAAAAGTGTCTGTGAAGGATATTGCTCTTTTAATTTGTTGAGAACATTACTTGCGTATGACATAAGTAACTCCTTATAGATAGTATATGCGTTAAACGCTCTGCAATTATAAGTCAATTATTCTTGTATATTCTTAATTAAGTTTAATTAAAGCTAAATTTTATAGCCCTAGTCCCAAAATTTCCCACAAATGATCCACTTCATCATCTTCAAGTAAAATCGTGCTTTGAGTTTGTAAAAATGAACTCATTTTTTCTAGTATAAATGCCCTGCCACCAATACATTCCTTGTGAGCAAGTAAAAACGCTCTGCCTAATGCCGCAGAATCTGCTAAGCGTTGCTGACACACAAAGCATTGCATTTGATTATTCATATCAATAAACGCTCTGCCCTCGTGATTAAGCAAAGCCGCATACATCTCTAACACTACGCGTTTGGGATTTTGCAACATAAGCTTATCCGCCCCAGAATCTAGCAATTCAAAATAAAAGCTATCAATCTCATACACATCGGCTAAATGCTTATATAAAAGCTTAATAAAATGCTGCCAAATATAATACCTATCGTGCCGAGATTCCCACCTATACCCAAGATGCACGATATGTTTGAGTTTGGGCAAAAAGCCTAGCTGGGTTTGCTCCTCAAAGTCAATCTTTCGCCCAATATTAATAATGCTATGCCTTGCCCCATAGAATCTATACAGCGTTTTTATATCCCTTTGAGTAAGAATCTTGACAATCATATCTTCTGTGCGTGTTTTTTGCATTTGGAGAATATAACCTTGCACTTGATTCCTTAATTTAAGAAGTTCTAACGCATAATTCTAGCTTAAAGTTTCTAAAAAATAAGGGCAAATATGAGTGCATTTTTACATCAAGCCTTAAAGGCTTCTTCAGTCATTATCGCTACATTACAACGGCAAGATTCATCGCTGTATGAAAAGCATACAAGAGGTGCAGGGGGCGATATTAGCATTGGTGTGGATTTATATAGTGAGAGAATCTACAAAGAGCATTTACTCACATTAGCAAGTATAGAATCCGAAGAGAGCGGGTTTATACAAGGTGCGGGGAGTGATTACATTGTGCTTGACCCACTTGATGGGAGTGATAACTTTCTCTCACATATCCCTTATTACGGAGCGAGTCTAGCCCTATGTGATAAAAATGACAAATGCAAGGAAGCTCTTATTATTAATTTCTGCTCCAAAGAATGCGTGATAAGACAAGATTCTCAATGTTTTAGATTCTATCTCTATGAGTATGAATCTAAGCAAGACAAGGCATTTATGCCACTAGATTCTACACCCATAAGCAAATGTGGAATCTTTGAAAAAGCATATAGCAACCCACATATTGCCAAGCTTTTGTATGAAAATGGCTTAAAATTCCGCTCTTTGGGGGCAAGTGCGTTATCTATGGCAAAGGCGTATGAAGTCAATTTTATGCTTTTTATGGGGGAAATAAGGAAGTTTGATAGCAAAGCAGGATTATTTTTGTGTGAGAATTTGCACCACATTTCTTCAAAGAATTGGACACTTATAAGCAAAGATAAGCATATTTTTGATATTATTCTCAACTTTTTAGATAACTCAAAAGGATAATTATGGGTCTTGGCGATTTTTTCAAAGGGAAAAAAGAAGAGGCAATGGAAAAGCAAAAAAACGATGCACCTAATCATTGGCTCAAATGCCCCGGTTGCAATGCTTTGATGTATTATAAAGAGGTTTTCTCACAATCCCATATCTGCCCTAAATGCAACTATCATTTTAGAATCTCAACACAAGAACGCCTAGAAATGCTATGTGATAAAGACACTTTTATTGAAATTGATAAAGATTTACGCCCTATTGACCCTTTGGAATTTGTGGATAAAAAAAGCTATAAAAAGCGGATTGCTGAAGGGGAGGAGAAAACAGGCAGGGCAAGTTCAGTCATCGCAGGAGAAGCACTTTTAAATGGTATTGAAATGCAAATTGTGCTATTTGACTTTGCCTTTATGGGCGGCTCTCTCGGCTCTGTGGAGGGGGAAAAGATTGTCCGTGCTATTGATAGAGCGGTGGCTAAAAAGCAGACTTTAGTCATTCTATCCACAAGTGGCGGAGCAAGAATGCAGGAATCCACCTTTTCACTTATGCAAATGGCAAAAACTTCCGCTGCGTTAAATAAACTCGCCGATGCAAAGCTCCCTTTCATCTCCGTGCTACTTGATCCCACTTTTGGTGGGGTGAGTGCGAGTTTTGCGTTTTTAGGTGATATTATCATTGCTGAACCCGGTGCGATTATAGGCTTTGCTGGTCCTAGAGTGATTAAGCAAACTATCGGTGCGGATTTACCAGAAGGATTCCAAACCGCGGAGTTTTTGCTAGAACATGGGCTTATTGATATGGTCGTAGATCGCAAAGATTTGAAAAAAACTTTAAGTGATTTAAGTAAAATGCTTAACCCAAGCTATGCAAATCAACATCTATTCTATAGCTAAAAAAGACATAAAATACCAAGCGGTGCAAGAGGAGCTATGTATGCAGTGTAGGCAGTTTGGTGCTTATATAGAAAGCTTTGAGCTTATGCCCCAAAATGTGCTTAAAGCCCAAAAGATTTCAGCCACTTACGCTAAAAATGCTTACACACAGGCTTTTTTGCCATATATTAAGCCAAATGCCCTTAATCTCGCCCTGCACCCACAAGGGAAAAGCTATGATTCGCAAGGCTTTTCACGCCTTTTAGATTCCCAAAATATCATTCAATTTTTTATCGGTGGAGCGTATGGCTTTGAAAAAGAATTTTTGAATCTATGTCAAAGCATTAGTCTTAGCACCCTAACCCTTAGCCATAAAATCGCTAAACTTGTGCTGTGTGAGCAAATCTATCGGGCATTGAGTATTTTGCAATCTCACCCTTACCATAAATAGAGATACATAGGAGGACACAATGATTGATTATCAATTTTTTGAAACACTTCTTAATGAACGACTTGACAAGCTCAGTGAAAGTATCAGCCACAAAAATACGCAGATAAAAAATATCCAAGATACGCATCATAAAGATGAGGGTGATATTGTCCGGGCTGGACTGCAGGGGAATTTAGAAATGGGTATGATTGATTTGTATCATAATGAAATGCGTGATATTCGCAACTCCTTGCAAAAGCTTAAAGATGGTATCTTTGGAATCTGTGAAATGTGCGATGATGAAATTGATGTAGAGCGTCTCAAAGTCAAGCCTCACGCAAAGTATTGCATTAACTGCCGTGAGCTTTATGAAAAATCTCAAAAAAAGGAGCGATAGATGAAACTCAAATATTATGTTATTTTCTCATTTGTCTTTATGTTTATTATGGGGCTATATGTGTATAGTTTGGAATCTAGCACTTATACTTATGATTTGCCCTTTAGCACAACACAGCTAACATTACCTGTGGCGGTTTGGATTCTAGGGATTGTGCTTGTGTTTTTTATAATGACTTTGATTTTCTTTGCTTCAGCGTGGGCGAAAGAAATGCTAGAAGATTATCATCGTAAAAGTGACTATGACAAGCTCCTTACGCAAATCAACGAACAAGCACTCAATCAACCCATTAAAGACCGCGTATATAAACGCAAAGCCTTTGGGGATTTATCAAAAATTTTGCAAAGATTCTATCTTAAGCCTAGACTTGATTCTATGGAGAGTTTTAACCGAAAAATTGATAGCCTATTTGAAACCTACAAAGATGTGATGAGCGGCAAAGTTGTGGATTTGAAAAAATATCATTTAAGCAAGGACAATAAGTTTAATCTCCAAAATCTCAAAAATAAGATTAAAGCCGATTATAAAAATGGCTTTTCACTTTTAGATAAAGAATGCCCAGATGAGCTGAAAAGCTACGCAGCACTTGAGATTCTAAAAAATGGTGATTCAAAAGATTTAGATAAGCTTGTAGCCCAGCTACCAAACCTTACCCTTGATAAAGCTTTGGTGCAGGAATTATTGCAGGTGTATTTGAAATATCCAAACACGATTGAAACTAAGCATTTAAGTGAAAGCTTCAAAAGTGCGGGGTGTGATGCGTTTGAATATATCCAATACGCCAAGGAAAGCAAAGGTATATTAAACCCTGATGAATGGATTAGATTCTTTGAAGAATGTGCGGATAATGATGAAAATGCGGAAATGGCGTTTTTCTATGTGCTGTTTGAACTAGAGATGATTGATAAGGCAAAAGAGCGACACAAATCCCACGCTAAGGGCGAATATACAGCTATTGATGCGTATTTAGACTTAAAAGCTAGTGGCAAAAACTATCCATTTGATATTTTTGTTTTATCATAAGCCACGGATTTTAGGATTACTTGCCTTTGGCTAAAGCCTTGAGTGAGTGTTTGCGTAGCTCTAGGCTTATCTCCCCTAGCCCCAAAAGCTTTGCCTTAGGCTTGGTAAAGCCATAATTCCAACTCAAAACTTCCATAAATGATTTTGTTTTATGTCTTTAGGCAAATTTAGAATCTTTCCAAATCTACCAAAGCAAGATTTACCCCCTCAAACTACGCAAGAAAGCCGAGTAGATTCTATCTAGTTCTTCTTTTTCATTTTGGTGTTTTTGTGATGTAGCATTTTCAGCAGAATCTGACATAGATTCTACAATCTGTGATTCTAAAATCTGTATGCGTTTTAAAAGATATTCAAACAATGCTCTATCAATATCAGGTAGCTTATTTATCGCACTTGCTTCTTTTGCCCTGCCTTTGACTATTACCCGTGCGGGAATCCCAACTGCCGTGCAGTCTTTAGGTACATCTTTTATCACCACAGAATTTGCCCCAATCTTAGCATTCTCCCCAACGCGTATATTCCCTAGAATCTTAGCCCCCGCTCCAATCACCACGCCATCTTCAATAGTAGGGTGTCTTTTGACTTTATCAAGGCTTGTCCCTCCAAGCGTTACTCCTTGATAAATCATCACATCATTGCCAACTTCTGCCGTCTCGCCTATCACCACACCAATGGCGTGGTCAATAAACACTCGCCTACCTATCTTTGCAGCAGGGTGAATATCTACATTTGTAATAAAACCTGTAAGTCCCATAATGATTCTAGCCACAACCTTGAATCCAGCCCTATGCAAACGATGTGCGATACGATAATGCACCAATGCAATAAGCCCGGGATAATTAAAAAATAGCTCTATACTGCTATTAATCGCAGGGTCTTTTTGCCGCACTATGCAAAAATCCTCTTTTATCATCTGCCACAAGCTAACTTTTTGCTCTTCTGCTTTTTGTGTTTCCATATCTCAAACTAGCCTATTGCTTTTTAGTCGTAATGGTGCGGAGATAGCCATTCTCACTTAGCATTACATATAATCGCCCTAGCATTTCCTTTTTGCCCTCACTATCAAGATTTTGATTTTCTTCAATATGTTGCTTTAGCCGCCGCTCAATATCCTTTGTATCATAATCTAAATCATCTAGCACATCTAAAATCGTCTGTGCCTCAATGAGATTTTCTAGCTCATAGCCTTTATTTAAATCATCATCAAACTCAACGCTAAATTCCGTTGGGTGCGTAAAAAGATTATGTCGCATTCCCAGCACCTCTTGATACGCCCCCACAAGGAAGAATCCTAAGAAATACTCCTCCTTTGTTACATCTACATCGTGTAAAAATAGGGGCGAACTCGCATTAAAAGCAATCTCACCATCACTATCACAAGTAATATCCCATAAACTAGCAGAACGGTTTGGGCGGCGATTAAGCCTATCAAGTGGCATAACAGGGAAGTTTTGTGCCAAGCCCCAATAATCAGGTAAACTTTGAAAAAAGCTACAATTAAGCAAATACCGCTCTTGCACCTGCTCTTGAATCTGCAAAATCTCATTATAGTTTTTATGCTTCAAAAGCTTTATAACTTTTTTGATAATCAAATGCACCAACACTTCGGTATTGCTCCTATCTTGCAAATCAATATAGCCCAAGTCAAAAAGTGTGAGTAAAGATTCCATATGATCAAGGCTATCGTGCAAATACTCAATGGCGTTTTTCTCAACCACGCTATTATACAAGTCAAAAAGCTCCTCTATAAGCGGTGGGTTGCTCTTTTTAAGACGCAGGGCTTTTTCATCGTATTCTTGTGAGAAAAGCTCTAGCACCGGTGCCACAAGCACGGCGTGGCTTGCGGCAATAAAACGACCAGATTCTATAAAAATATCCGGCTCTGGCTCTTTTTTATTTTTCGCAATTTCTCGTAGTGAAAACACCACATCACCGCTAAACTCACTTAATGTATAGTTGCGATTATTCTTGCCCTCGTGCTGGGTGTATTCCACCGCTAAGCCTCCGCCGATATTCACACATTGCAGGTTTTTTGCCCCCTTTTTTCTTAGCTCGGCATAGATGTTTCCTGCCTCTCGTATGGCTTTTTTAAGCGGTGAAATATCGCTGATTTGACTGCCGATGTGGAAGTGAATCATCGTAAATTTATGCAGTAATTGCTCTTTTTCAAGCATTTTAATGGCTTCTAGCAATTCTGTGCTTGTTAGCCCAAACTTTGAGTTTATACCCCCGCTTTTTGCCCAGATTCCCACACCTGTGCTGTGAAGGCGTATTCTAAGCCCTATATTTGGATAAGGCTCTCCTAGTTCGTGTGCCACTTCAATAATTGTCTCTAACTCATTTAGCCCTTCAATCGTTAGCGTAATGTCGTGTCCCATATTCGCCGCTGAAAAACCTAGAGAAATCATCTCCTTATCTTTAAATCCATTTACCGTGATGGGCGAGTTCTTATTCGTATAAGCCATAGCTAGGATAAGCTCGGATTTGCTCCCTGCTTCTAGTCCATAGCATTTATCTTGGCTTTGCTCCACAAGGGGCAAAACAAAATTTGGCATTTGATTAACCTTCAAAGGAAAAACCGCCTTAAACTTGCCCTTGTAGGAATACTCCTTAATCGCCCCTTCAAAAGCCTTAAACACCTTATCCACTTGATTTTTGATTAAATGTGGAAAACGCAAAAGCAAAGGTCCTTTATACCCCCGCTCTCTTGCGTCTTGAACGATATCAATAAGAGCTGGTCTATGCTTGTAATTCACCTTAACCTTGCCTTCAGAAATAATAAAGTCATTATTGCCCCAAAAGTTAATCCCATAATCCACCATAGCGATTCCTTGCTTACAAAAAATGAGTTTGCATTATAGCAAGTTGTGAGTTTTTATCAAGCTACAAGATTCTAAATAAGAGATTGTAAAAAGGGATTCTAAACTTGAGATAAATCCCATAAAAATGTATAATCCACACCAAAACGCCACACAAAATACAATCAATACAATGGAGATAACTTTGCAAACACGATACACTGAATCTAGCCCTATGCCACAGCTTGAGATAGATGAGAGTAGCCCTTATAAAAATGAGCTAGAGAAGCTTTTGCTTGAGATAGGGAATCTTGGGCTAATCAAGGGGGATTTTTCACATTGCAGTCTTGAAGTGGTTTTTGTAGATTCCAAAACAATGAGAGAGATTAACCGCACACATCGGGGCAAGCTTAGCACAACAGATGTGCTAAGCTTCCCTTTAGAATGTGATTTTATGGCGTGTGATTTTGCGGAGGGCAATTTTATGGAAAGCGATTTTGACTTTAGCCCCTTAGATAGCACCGCCCCATTTGAACGCCTTTTAGGAAGCATTGTGATAAACACCGAGCTTGCCAAAGCAATGAGTGAAAGCTACAATCATACCCTGATAGATGAGATAAGTTTGCTTTTTATCCACGGCTTTTTGCATATCTTAGGCTTTGATCACGAAGTGGATAATGGGGAGCAAAGAGCCTTAGAACAGTGTATTATAGAATCTATCGGGCTAAAACAAAGCTTGATTGTAAGGGCAGAGGCGGATTCTAGCAACGACAGCAAAAAAACACCCTTTCTCCGTCATTGCGAAGCTCTTTAGGACTGAAGCAATCCACAAAAACCGCAGAATCTTATCACGACTAAAGCGAAGCGAAGTATCTATTCTAAGATTCTAAGTTTTTTATTTTTTAAGGGGAGTATGGATTCCAAAACAACAGAATCTATCTATCAAGATTCACAAATATAAAAAATATTCTCTACCACTTCCGCAAAAAGAAAAAAGGTTTATCCCTCTTCGTTCGCAATCGTGTCGCTCACCCCTTAGCCCCGAAAAAGTCTCCGCTTTTTACCCTTACGGGATTTGCGAGACTACATCGGCAATCAAGGGGAGAGCCTCGCTATTCCTTCTACTAGCATAAAATCGGCAGAGGGACACTTCTGTCCGCCTTGAATCCGATTTTATACACCACAAAGCAGGCGAGAGTAATGGTTGCACACTTTGTGTGCAACCATTAATTCTATGGATTCTGTTAGCGCAGAATCTCAAGTAGATTCTAAAACTATAGCAGTGGCAAGGCACGACTTTGCCACATAAAATTAAATCGCGTGAAATGCAAACCTATAAAAGCGTTGTAGGGGTGAGCGACACGATTGCGAACGATATATAAGGGGGAGCGAGTGGCACGACTACGAGCCGACTTCGCGCACAGTAGCGAAGCTACAAACCCACACTTGCAAATTCAAGCCCCCTCCCCCCCTTATGAAAAGAAAGAAAGAAAAGAAAAACTCTAAAAATCAAAATGTTTCAAGCAGGGATACTTCGCTTACACTCAGTATGACAAAGGATAGAATCGGTTTTGGATTCTGTGGTTTGGTTTGGGGGCTAGATTCTAAAAGACACTACACGACACACAGCACTTCACGCACAACACGCTCTCCGCTATCGTATCTCTCGCCACACGGCAAGAAACTCCGCACTTATCTCTTCATCAATCACGCTTAAGCCCACACCCTCGCACATTATCCGCAAATGCCGCACTTTATAGGTGTATTCCATTTGATTCAAAGGATACAACGCATTATCAAGCCATATATGCACACCCCACACGAGCATTTCACTCGCTGCCTTTGGATAGGCTACATTCAGTGAGCCATCGCTATTGCCCTCTTCTATCATAGATTCTACAATGGGCGTAAGATGTGTTTGTATGTGCTGTTGCTTATAGGCTAATGTCTGCATAGAACGCAAAAGCGATAATGAGCTTTTAATAATCTCCTTGTGCGTCAAAATATGCTTAAGATGAAGCAGGATAAGAGCTTTTAGCTTATCGCGTCCATTGATTTGAGAGCGTTCAATCTCCCAAATCTTTTCATTCTGCTCATCATACCGCCCCAAAATCGCATACAAAATATCCTCTTTATTTTTGAAATGATGATAAATTGCCCCCTTTGTGTATCCACTCAATGCTAACTTATCAATAATATCCTGCATTTTGACATTTTCAAAGCCATAAGTGCTAAAGAGTTTGAGTGAAATATCTAGAATCTTATTTGTCGTTTTTATAGGGGTTTTCAAAGCCATAACCTGCCTTTAATATCTCAATATAGAGTGCAAAAATCACGCCAAGATTCTAACATACTTTTTACAAACAAAAGTATGTTTATGTTATTAAAATAACGCCTATAAAGGATTATTAGATTCTAAAAATCTTTCTAAAATCAAAGTCGCACTAAGAGAATCTAGCCGCCCATCTTTTTGAATCTTAAGCCGATTTTGCACTCCCATATACGCACTTGATTGCAAAGCCTCTAGGCTTGTATAATCTTCATCAATATAGGCTATCTCCCCGCCAAATGCAACAAGCCCCACAAAATGCAAGATTCTTTTACGCGTATCACTATGCCCCGCTTCCCCACCGCTTGGCAGTCCAACGACTAGAATCTCAATCTCACGCGTTTTTAATATCTCGCTTAGTTCCTTAGAGGCTTGATTGCGATTTTTGCGTATGATTGGCTCTATTGGCAGGATAATGCCAAGTTGTGTAACCGCTAAACCTATCCTTTTTAGCCCCACATCACAGGCTAGAATCTTTTTGTTTTCCATTAAAGCACCCGTATGCTTCCAGATTCACGCACGATTTTGCCTTCAAGCTCGTATTCATAAATCTTTTCACCAAATTTTAAATACGCCTCCTCAAAGCTAGGATTCTTCATACAAAATGCCAAAACCTCATCATTTTCTTGCAATTTCACGCCAAAAATCCCTTCCAAAAACGCATTTATATCATAAATACATTGTGCCTTGCCCTTGGCTAAAAGCTCTTGTGTCCCATCACTCTCCCCCAAACGATGAGGCAGGACAAAAAGCTCTTTTTTAAGCTCACAGGCGATTCTAGCACTCTGCATTGAGCCACTTTGCTTATCTGCTTGGGGGATAATCACCACATCACTTAGGGCAATCACAAGCCGATTGCGTTCTAAAAAGCTAAATCTATGGGGCATATATGGGCTTTCATACTCGCTTATTACCGCACATTCTTGCATCATTTTTTCAATCATTGTTTTATTTGAACGCGGATAGTAAATATCTAGGCTTGAGGGGGAGAACATTATCGTGCGTGGAAAAGCGTGAATATGTGCGATAATATCCACACCAATCGCCCCTCCGCTCACCACTACACCTTGAAGCTTTGCGATATTTGAAGCGAGTTTAGCAACAAAGGACTTTGTGTAAGGATTAGGCTTTCTTGTGCCGACAATGGCGATTTTAGGCTGTGCTTGAAGCAGTGAATCTAATGCCCCACCCTTATAAAAAAGCTTTTTTGGTGGATTTTTTAATGCTTTAAGATTTAAAGGGATAGATTCTAAAGATTGTATATCTGCTTTCATCTTGCACCCCTTGAGATTTTTAACGCACATTAGAATCTAGAAAAATGGCGAACGCACATAGGACAAAGTGTTATTTTCACGCAAAAAGTTTTCTAACTCACTGGGTGAAACAAGCTCTAAGTTAGCATTTAGCTCCTTTTGCATTTGTGCTAACGCCTTAAAAGTGCTAGGGTGCGGGTGGCAAATGGCTATGGCATAGCCCTTTTTCTTTGCTTTTTGGATAAGTGATTGAAGTTGCTTTTTGGTATAAGCGATATTTGTTTGATTATCTAAAAATATATCCCTTTGCATTATGAGCCGCTTTTGCTCTTTAGCGAGAATCTCACTTGCGGGATTAGGAATTGTAACACTATCAATAAACTTCAAATCAAGCTCATCAAAGACTTCTAACAGGTTTTTCATATCCGTTTTGCTTTGGGTAAATTTTGATCCGGTGTGATTATTAAGATACACAAGCTGTGGGAAGTCCTGCTTAATCTGCAGAATCTGCTCTTTTAAACTCTGCTTATCAATGCCAACTTTTAAAGGCTCTAGCTCTTTTTGCATAAAATTTTGTGCCTCTAGGGGCAGGTGAATCATAAAAATTTTGCCATTTTGAATAACGCGTTTAGCGAGATTTGGCGTTATACCATTATGGCGAGTTTTAGGAAAAATGGAGGGTGTGATATTAAGGGGCAAAGATTCTAAAGCCTTAATTTGAGAGAGCTTTGAAAGGTCGTCCATTATCAGTAAAACCTTTGGCTTTGAAGCAAGGGGCAGATTCTGCGAATTTTGCGTGTCGAGATTTTGTGGATTCTGTGGATTCTGTGATGTGGTCTTATTGTCAATCGTTGAACCTTGCGTGGGGCTTTGCGTATCGTTTTGATTAAAGTCATTAGAATCTGCAGATTCTGTGTTATTCTCTCGTGTAGGCTTATTGTGTTTCATCTCATCAAGCTCTATAAAATTATCCGAATGCAGTCTGTGAAATATTTGACTAAAGCCCCGAATCAAAGGGTGGGCGATAACCTTAGAATCGCTCTTAGATTCTGCAAGGTTTGAGATAGAATCCGCCCTGCATAATGTAGCAGGTGTAAAAAGCGTAAAAACCCCACAAAGCACAAAAAGGCAAAATCTCACTTATACATTCCTTGTCGTGATTTGTCCTAGCGTGATCTGTACTTCAAGGGTGGATATGTGGCTATTGCTATTTGTGCTAAAATGTATGTCGGTTGCTTTTGTGTATTTCTGCACCACTTGCAGAATCTCTTTTTGCATATCCTCAAGGTAGGGGATATTTGCGGTGCGTTCGTGGGATAGCACAAGTTTAAGCCGCTCCCTTGCGTTTGTCGCACTTTTTTTAGAGCCACCAAACATACCAAACAAATTCATTTAAATATCCTTTTTAATGCCCCTAGCATTCCCTCACTCTCTAAGCTCTCAAAAGGCACATCTACTCCAAGAATCCGCTTTGCGATATTTGCGTATGATTTGGCACTTGGGGCTTGTGTATAGATAACCGGTTCACCATTATTTGTCGCACTCACAATCTTACTATCTTCAGGGATTAGCCCAATAAGTGGCAATGCCAAAATCCCAAGCACATCTTCCACGCTTAACATCTCGCCCTTTTTCACAAGCTCTGGCTTAATGCGGTTAATGATGATATGCTTTTGCACCTCTTCATTATTTTGTGCCTTATGGCTTTTTGCATCAATTATGCCTATCACCCTATCGCTATCCCGCACGGAGCTAACCTCTGGCGTTACCACGATTAATGCCCTATCCGCCCATAAAATCGCGTGTTCAAATCCCCCTTCAATCCCCGCTGGAGAATCTATCAGCACAAAATCAAACTTCTGCCTTAGCTCATCAATCAATACGCCAACCTTATCCTTATCAAGTATCGTCTTATCCTTTGTTTGCGAAGCGGGGAGAAAGTAGAGATTTTTTGTCTTTTTATGATTAATAAGGGCTTGGGAGAGATTACACTTGCCTTCCATTACATCAATCACATCATACACAATGCGATTTTCAAGCCCCAGAAGCATATCAAGATTCCTAAGCCCTATGTCAAAATCAACCGCCACAACCTTTTTATTCTCTTTTTCTATCTCTTGGGCTAGTCCCACGGCTAAGTTTGCCGTAGCGGTGGATTTCCCCACGCCGCCCTTGCCTGAAGTAATGGTAATAACCTGCGACACTCTCTCTCCTTAAAAATATTTAAAAACGAAAACGCTTATTGTAAGCATAAAAACTTTACAACCCACTTATACCAAAAAAATATCTCTTAACTCATCAGCAAAATTTGCAATCGGCTTTAATTCTTTTAGATTCAATGTCAGCTTAAGATTGACCTGATTGCCCGGATTCATCATTACAGGTTGCTTGTCTTTGTCATTAACTTCAATATATTCTTTTCTTAAGGTGTGATTATAGTGATAATCTTGCTTTTTATTCACAATATAATAATGCACACTTTGCGTTGTAATACCTAGTAAAATAATATAGTCATAATTGTATTTTGGATTAATTCCATTAAATTGAAAAGTATTGTTATTTAAGCCTTTTCTTGCGGTTTTAATCTCCACTTTTTTACCACGAGAAAGCAGGTCAAACTCATCGTGGACAATTTCTTGTGGCAATTCATCAAGCGGTAGATTTAAGGCTTTAAACACTTCCTTAACAAATTTTTCTCCAATCTGCCCTATGGCATTGCCCTCAAAGTGCAAAATATTCTCAAAAATTCCGCTTTTTTGCTTCTTTTGCACTTCTTTATATTTTTGCTCTATAAGTTCTAATAAAAGTTTTTCTAAGTCCATCAAAACCCCGCTTCAGCTAAAAGTTGAAAAATATGTGATTTGCCAATATGCCTACAACCATTTGTAGCAAGTGAGCTATACTTTATCCAATCTGCGTTCAAAAACAACTCATTAAGCTTTTCTTTTGGTGCATTGTCGTTATAAATAATCGCCACTCCGCTTTTATATTTAACCCCAAAAAAATCCTTTACCACTGCATTTTCTTTAAAAAAAGTGCTAGAGAGATAAAAATTAGCTTTTTTGTTAAAAATCCACTCCTTTCCACACTCTCTATTTTTCGCTAAAGATACCGTTACTACTTTTAGAATCTTACTAAAAGGTTCTTGCTTTTCTTTTTGAGCATACCAGCTAAATTCTTGCCTCTCACTTTTATAATCTTTACTCCAAATTTGAAAGCAACATTTTACATCTTTTTCCCTACCACTTTCAAGATAAAAAGAATTATGTGGCAAAGCTTCTTCATAGAGTAAATGAAAATCTTTTATGCGGTAACGCACTGAGCCTTTGCCCAAGCTTTGAAAAAACATCGGCAAAATAAAACACACAAAATCCGCATTTTTAGAATGCTTAATAAACTCTAAGGCTAACACTCCACGATGCCCAAAAGGCGGATTTCCTATCACAATAAGGGGCTTTTTAGGCAACTCAAATTGCAAATAATCGCCTTGTAAAATATCAAATTTACTTGCATTTATATCAATACCGATTCTATTTTCAGGCAAAAGCGAATAAAAACACCCATCACCAACACTTGGTTCTAGCCAAGTGTATTTATCTAAATTTTCATACTTTGCTATGATTTTTTTAGTTTTTTCAAAAAGCATTTTGGCAATCTCTGGCTTTGTAAAATAGGCGTCAAAGTGATTATTGAGATTCTTTCTCATCACTCTGCCATTGACATAATGCAGAGTCATTGCTCCTACCTCCTGCTTTTCCCAGCGATGATAAAACGCAAGGCATTGAGTTTAATAAACCCTGCGGCGTCCTTTTGATTATATACAGAATCTTCCTCAAAGGTGCTGTATGCGGCGTTAAAGAGTGAGTTTTTAGACATTCTTCCTACGACAATCACATTGCCTTTATACAGCTTTAAAGACACCACGCCACTCACACGCTCTTGTGTCTTATCAATCAATGCTTGAAGTGCCTCTCGCTCCGGGCTAAACCAGTAGCCATTGTAGATTAACTCCGCATAGCGAGGCATAATAGAATCTTTTAAATGCGCTTCCTCTCTATCAAGGCATAGTGATTCTATCGCACGATGCGCCTTTAGATATATCGTGCCACCGGGCGTTTCATAGCAGCCACGAGACTTCATACCCACATAGCGATTTTCTACTAAATCAAGCCGCCCTATGCCGTGTTTGCCCCCTAGCTCATTGAGTTTCGCCCAGAATCTTGCCGGGCTTAATCTCTCTCCATTAATCGCCACGCCATCGCCCTTTTCAAACTCAAGCTTGATAGATTCAGGCTCATTTGGTGCGTTCATCGGTGAGACACTCCAACGCCACATATCCTCTTCAGGCTCAGCATTTGGATCTTCTAGAATCTGCCCTTCATAGCTGATATGAAGCAGGTTTGCGTCCATTGAGTATGGCGATTTATTAGGCTTTTTCTCAATGCTAATACCAGCAGATTCCGCATAGGCTAAAAGCTTTTCTCGGCTGTTTAGGTCCCACTCACGCCAAGGGGCGATGACTTTTATATCAGGGTTTAGCGCATACGCTCCAAGCTCAAATCGCACTTGATCATTGCCCTTGCCCGTTGCGCCATGTGCTACTGCGTCCGCTCCAACGGCTTTTGCTATCTCTACAAGCCGCTTTGCTATCAAAGGTCGCGCGATACTTGTGCCTAGCAGATATTCGCCCTCATAAATGGTATTTGCCCGAAACATAGGAAACACAAAGTCCTTGATAAACTCTTCTCTCAAGTCCTCAATGAAAATATTCTCACTCTTAATGCCAAGCTTTAAAGCCTTAGCCCTTGCGGGCTCTACTTCCTCTCCCTGCCCAATATCTGCGGTGAAAGTTACCACCTCGCAGTTGTAATTATCCCCAAGCCACTTTAAAATCACGCTTGTATCAAGCCCACCGCTGTATGCCAAAACGACTTTTTTAATTGCCATAATTCTCTCCCTTTGATGTGATGTGAATACAGAATCTAAACCACGCATTATAATGAAAATTTTGCCTTTTGTGTGAAAAATCTATCCCAACGCCTTTAATCCCACGCTAGAAGCGATAATCACACATACGCAAAAAAGCTTCAAAAATGACTTATCC
This sequence comes from Helicobacter cinaedi PAGU611, assembly GCF_000284635.1. Lineage (NCBI taxonomy): Bacteria > Pseudomonadati > Campylobacterota > Epsilonproteobacteria > Campylobacterales > Helicobacteraceae > Helicobacter > Helicobacter cinaedi. The sequence continues at coordinate 1,990,418 of NC_017761.1, forward strand.
TCTTTAAAAAACACAATCCCCACAAGCACACCACCAGCCGCACCAATGCCCGTCCATATCGCATACGCCACGCCCATAGAAATCTCTTGCATAGCAATAGATAGGCAGGTAAAGCTCCCTGCAAAAATCAGTGCAAGACATAAGATATAGATTTTATTTTTGGTATCGATGAGCTTTTTCATCGTCCATACACCAGCGATTTCAAACACCCCAGCAATAAAAAGTAAAATCCAAGATAGCATTATTTATCCTTTGTAGAATCTGTATTAGAAGCCCTAGATTCAGCTTTTTTTGAACCATTTTTAGAATCTTGCTTAATATTGTGTTGAAAATCCTGCGTATCGCTAGATTCTATAAACAAAGATTCTAGCTCTTGGGGTAAATGATCGTGTATGTCTTGTGCGGTTTTACTCTCTTTGACGCTACATTTTAGCCCCAACACTCCAAGCATAAGCGTTGAGATAAGAGCGATTTTTATGAGTGATGCCTCCTCGCCAAATAGCACAATTTCAGCGATCACCACACCACCCGTGCCAATGCCAACAAACACACTATACACAATGCTAACCTCTAGCCTTTTCATCGCTAGAACCGCACAAGTAAAGGAAAAAGCAATGCCAACACCGGTCAAAGCTTTTAGCGGTAGTGTGTCGGCATACTTTAGCCCACTCACCCACGCTACTTCACAAATCCCACCAATAAGGATTAAAAGCCACGCTAGATTTTTACCCATAGTGATTTTTGTGTTGATTTTTTGAATCATTTTTACCCTTTCAACTCCCAAAATACACCCGCAATTCTAGCCTTTGCGTATTAATCATTTTTAATCATAATCATTTGTAAGAATACTAACCCACAAGGCTACATAATGACTACACAGCAAGATACATCATACAACCACCGCTCTTATGGCACAAGTGTGCGGAAATACAAAAAAGATTCTAAGCCAGATTCACTAAATCACACAGAATCTAAACACCCCGCAATACAGAATCAAGACAAGCATAAAGCACAGATTCTAGCCTTAAAACACGCCCTTAAGACAGATTCTAAAAAAGCCGCACAAAAAGAGCAGTTTGTCCTTAAAGTCTCAATGTATAGTGCGTTAATCCTAGCGATTTTTGGCATTAGCTTTGGAATCTTTGTCAAATCTATGGCGGTGATTTTTGATGGCTTTGTAGCGTTAATTAGCGTGGGGCTTGGGGCATTAAGCGTGATTACTTCTCGCTACATTTACAAAGAAGATGATGATATTTTTCAATACGGCTATGTCCGCTTTGAGCCTATGGTAAATCTCTTTAAATCCCTTGTGCTAGTCTTTGTATGCGTGTATGCTTTTATCAACGCTTTGCAGAGTATCATTCACGGCGGCTATGCAGTGGAGCTTGGCGGGGCGGTGGCGTATAGTCTGTGTGCGTTTGTGTTTTGTGCGATTTTGTTTATTTATACGCTGTTTTATACGCGACTTTTAGAATCTGATTTGATTAAAGTGGATAATACGGAGTGGAAGATTGACTGCGTGCTGTATTTGGGGGCGTTGGGGGCGTTTGGTGTGATTTATTTCTTACTTAGTCCTAAGAGTGCTTTGGCGATGTATGTTGATCCTTTGCTGTTGGCGGTGCTATCGTTAATGCTGTGTGTCTCGCCTATCCGTATAGCCATTGCGAATTTTAAAGATTTGATTATGGTTGCCCCAAGTGAGATTGATTCTAAAATCACGCAGATTATGGAATCTTTGAGTAAGGATTTTGGCTTTAGCGATTATGATACGCATGTGGCGAAATCGGGGCGATTCTATATGGTGGAAGTGAATATCTTAGTAGATAAAAATTGCAAGATTAGCTCGGTAGCGGAGTTTGATTGCGTGCGAGATAGGATTGAAAAATCCCTTGATATTCCAAGCTATAAGATTTGGCTATCTGTAAGCTTTACAGGGAATGCGAAGTGGTTGTAAGCTACTCATAAAGCTTTACACCAAACACTCGTTTTGGGCTACTTGCACTATCTAGCTTGATTAGCATATCGCCTTTACCACTCAGTTTTTCAGCCCCACTTTCACCAAGTATCACTCTAGAGTTTTCTGCCTTAGCTACACATAAAGCTATGCGACTAGCACTATTTCGTAAATCGCTACTTAGATTCTTAGAATCTGGATTTTGCATACCAAGTATGATGTGAATCCCTGCTTGACGCACGATAAACATATTTTTTGCAAGTTTTTTCTCAATCTCTTTATTATCCCTAATCACAAAATTTAGCTCTTCAACAAAAACAATCTTATATGCTAAGTCAAGCGATTCTATATCACTTACTTTTGCTGTTACCATACGCTCATTTCGCTCTTTCATCTCTTCTATCAAATCATCTAAAAACTCACACGCTTCTTCACTCTCTGTAATAAGCCTTATTTTATCGCCAAAGATTTGATAATCAATGCCTAGTTTTGGGTCTATCACCACAATTTCTGCTTTATTACTCAATAAAAGAGAATGTATTATGCTTTGCAAAAATATCGTTTTCCCACTACCTGTTTTCCCTGCGACAATCAAATGCACTGCTTTTACTAAGTCAAAATAAAAGGGCTTTTTCTCTATATCAAATCCCGCAAAAATAGGCAGTTTATATCCTTGCGATGGCAATAAAGAGAGAGCATTTTCAATCTCTGTTTTGCTAGGATAGCTCCACTCAGAATCTTTTTTTTCTACTTCAATATTATAAGTCCTTGCTAAACCCTTACAAGAAGTGATTTTCACATTAGATAATGTAGTCGTTTTATCAAGGTATTTTGCCTGTGTTTCAAAGCTTTGTATTTTAAGCGGGTCTTTTACCTCAACCTTGCAAATTCTATGTCTATAAGAATTGAGTGTTTCTAAATGTGTAAGGGCAATATTATGTTTCGCAAAATAAGATTCTATCTCTGTAAAAAGTGTGGAATCTTGTGTATTTGTAGAATCTTGACGAGATTGCATAAAGTCTTCTTTTTGTAAATGAAAGCCTAAATTATCCTTGCACCATTGATAAAAGCAGTCATTATTTTTCCACGAGTGATATATCTCAAAAAGTCCCCTTTGTATATTTTTGCCAAGCAAAGCAGTATAAGCCTTATCATCGCTAAATAAATCGACTTGTAAATAGGCGTGAAATTTCTCTGTAAGCAAAGCCCGATATAAAAGATCCATATCTTCATTTTCACCTTTATCTTTGCCGCTGAGTTGCTCTAAATGATATTCTTTACCCCTGCTTCCGCTTAATTGCCTTTCCTGCCAAAGAGTAGAATCTAGTGGCAAAGGCTTTAATCGCAACGCTAAGGCTAGGGCTAAACGCAAGATAAGATATTTTGGAATCTCATTTTCAGACTCAAAGCCTAAGCCCTCTTTTATCACACGATAGATGAGATTTTCTTCAGTTTGATTTGTGTAAAAATCTGCCATATTCACTCCTAAAATAATTCACTAGAATCTTGCACACTTTTAATTTTTGCGTGTCCTCTATCTTCACTATTATCAATCTTATAAAGTCCAGCGATATAGGGCTTTGCATACTCATATTCTTTTAATCCCATTTCGCCATTATGAGGCAGGACTATCACTTGATGACCTTTAGCATAATAGTTTTGTATAATCCTTTGACGATTTGTAGCATCAATCCTTGCTAGTGGTGTGTCAATAATGAGTGGTATTGTAGAGTGAGATAGCTTACTTAGCGTCCAAAAGATAGCAATAGCTAGAATCTGCTTTTGTCCGCTACTCTGATTTGCTACGCTAATCTCATTACCATCAACATCTTTTAGTGTAATGTCAAAATCCTGCCCCATCTCCACAGATACAACATTATCATTTGGCAATAATGTCTTATAGCTTTCCTTTATGCCACGACACAGCTCTTCTCTTAGCGTTTCTATAAGCTGCTCTTTATACTCTGTGATAATATGTTGTAAGGATTCTAAAACTTTAAGCTTTTTGTTAATTCGCTCGGTATTTATCCTTGCATAAAGCAGGGACTTTTCTTTCTCTAAAGATTCTATTTTGTTATTAAGCTCTAGCCGTATTTGCTGCTTTTCTATAAGCTCTTTATTTTTCTGTGCTAACTCCTCTTTATATGCCTTAATTTCTTCTTGCAAACTTTCTTGCTGGATTTTCTTATCTTCATCAATATTTAGCTCATTTAATATATCAACAATAGCTTTTATCTCTTTTTTCAAATCCTTTGCTTCATATATGTCTTTTATAAGTGTAGTATGTTTTGTGTAAGTGATAGAAGTCTCAATGTTATGGATTCTATTGTATGGGATATAGGATTTTGGGAGATTATGCGTGGTTGCGGCTTCTTTCATCTTATTTAGGAGATTAAGCGTAAGTCTATATACAATCTCTCTTTGACTTTCTTTTACCATTGTATCATTAGCTATAATGTTTTTTAGAATCTCACCGCCTGTCATTTTAACAATCTTATCAAATCCGCCTATATCATCATTACGCACAGATTCTTGCAAGGTTTGCATATGTTGCTGAAGTGATTGTATAAGATCACTATTAGCTGTGCTTACAACATATTTTAAACTCTCTTTGAGATTATTTTTTGTTTTAGCAAGATTATTTTCAGCATTATCTTTACTGCTAATATGAAGTTTTCTTTCACTATCTGTATTTGCGATAAGTGTGTGCAGTGTAGTTTGGGCTTGTTCTATATTCTCTTGTAGTTCTTGTATTTTAGTGGATAAGGTATGAATGTGTTTTTCTGTAACTTCTAAGTCCTTTTGTGCGTCATCTAACTTTCTTGCATTAGAATCTAGCTGTTCTTTATTCTGCTCATTTTTCTCTTCATTTTCTATTAATTCCTTGCGGGTTTTCTGCATTTGCTCTAATAAGATTTTAATGGGTGTTATTTGTAAAATCACTTCCATTTTCTCTCTTAAACCCGTGCGTATATTACCTGAAATACTCCCTATCTCTTCGCCATCAAAAAAGAAAAATTCCACAAATAAAGGTGGCAGAATCGTAGCTAATTTATCTTGGGCTTCATCATTTTTATACACCATATCATCAAGCTTTAATGTGAGAATTTCTTGCACATCATTTATTAAAACATTGACAAATCGCCTTTCTATATAGAATCTTTTTCCTTGAAAACTCCCTGAAAATGCTACATAATATTCACTTTGCCCTTCACTTTTAGCATATTTATTAAGAATCCCACTAAAGCCTTGAGTGCCTAATATAAGTGGTTTAGGTGATAATCTTTTTTCTTTCCAAAATTGTGAGATAAGATATGGGGCTTTTCCCTCATTTAAACCCGTGCCAAGAAAAAGTAGTTTTGCACAACGGATAAAGCTTGTTTTCCCAAAGCCATTATTACCATAAAGGCAATAAAGATTCTTATCACTAATCTGCCTAAATGCAACGCTTACCTTTCCATAATAGGCAAAAAGATTGCAAATACTAACCTCTTCTATAAACATTCTTGCTCCTCTTTTGTGCTTTTATCATTCAGCAGTTTTTCAATCTCTTCTTTTATTTTTGCTGGTGCACTATTTACTCCCCTTCGTCCGTAAGTATTGCAAATATCAAGGCTTTTTTGCACCAAAGACTTCACATCTTCAAGCCCTACTTCTGTGTTTTCAGCATTTGCCACAATGTCTTCTAGAATCTCTTCGTGCAAAATCTTTTGCTTTTTATCTTGCATACAAACTCCTTTCTTATTAAATTTCATCGCTATTTGCAATGCGGTGTTTTCAAAGTCAAAGTCCTTGTCCCATTCCTTTTGTATCTCTAGAATCTGGGCAGAATTAATGAGTTCTTTCTCTCCACCAAGACTTAGAAATTCTTTTTCAGTTTCTAAAAGCTTTGTAAAAATCTCTATGCGTGTTTTGCTTAAAAATGGTCCAAGCCCTCCATTTTTATACACCGCTCTGCCGTCCCTTTTATAATCTGCTCTAGCTAATTTATCTTCTCGCAAACGCTTTATATAGTTTCTAAAATCATTCAGCGGCTTTAAATGATTTTCCCCTATGTCTATAAAGCCTTGCAAGGATTTATCCTCACTCACCACAGTGCAAACCCAGCAGCCAAACCTACTCCCACCACAACTACTTTGAGCTAAATGCGTGATAAACTGACACTCATCGCCACTTGCCTTTGCATAGAGTTTAAAAAGCTCACTATGATCCTTGTCCCATAAGGGCTTATGTGTGCTTAAATACGCCCATACATCATCAGTGCTCCATTTGCTAAGGGGTGCATAAGTCATTGTATTTGGAAAATCATCGTGTTTTGAGAAGCCTTGATTGTTTAGAATCCGCTTTTGCATAGACTTTTTTCTATTTATAGATTCTTGCTCTCTTGTGCCTAAAACAAGCAGGGCAGAACCAGCCTGTTTTGTTATATTTGCTACCTCTATTCTACTTGGCGTGATTTTTAACCTGTCAGTACACCAGCGAAATGTCCTTGTAGGACTTGGATAGCCTTTGCCGATAAGATTTACCCAAAAGTCATCTTGCAAACTTGGCGAGACTTGCAAAATGCTAAATGGAATATCATTGTTTTTTGCGTGAGTGTTTATAGAATCTAGCACATTATGTAAGAATGTATCAATATGTGGGGCTTCTACAAGCGTATTTGACGCGATAGCATAGCTTTGCCTTTGTAAATGCTTTGGCAAACTTACAAGCATTTCATAAAATAACTGCAAAATACAAGTAGAATCTTTCCCACCACTAAAAGCGATAATCCACGCACGAGTCGTGCTTAAAAACTGCCTTTTTAACTCATTTTTTGTTTGCGTGATAATGTCATTTAGCGATGTTTCTTTTGTATGTTTATTCGCTGTATTCTCAACAAAGCTAAACCCAAAGTCATATAGCTCCATAACCCCAGATTCTAAATAATACACTTCATTAAAAGGATAGTGCGTATTCTCTAATAACTCTAGAGAAAACTTTGCAAATTCCTTTGCCCTTTTGGCTGAAAAGCAGAGAAATAAAAGCGGCTTAACATATACATTGTGTGTTTGGATAAAATCCTTTAGAGAATCTTTTGTTGCTAAATTTATAGAATCTTTTAAATGTGCGGCATTATAAGCATTTGCATTGCGTGTATCAATGATGGCAAACTCATCGCATCGCTTCACAAAAGATTCTATTCCTAGGGATACCATATCCAAAACTTCGCTCCATTAACCAAGCATACTATTCTCGAGACGATTCTACCATAGAATCACAAACTTTTATTCATAGTCTAGCTCATACAGCCTAGATTTAAGCACAATCTCATTGCGATTTGTCTCAATTAGCCCTTGTGTTTTTAGCTCTTTTATCACTCTTGTAACTGCTTCTCTCGCACTGCCGATATTATTTGCTATGCTTTCTTGACTTGCTTCTACGCGGTTATTTTTAGCGTTACTTAGCAGAAACTTTATTATGCGATTTTTGAGACTTTTAAAGGTTACATCATTAATGGTGTCAAAGGCTTGTTTTAGGCGTTTAGAGACTAAAGAGAGATTAAAACGCATAATAGATTCATTACTCTGTGTGAGTGTCTCAAAAATCTTATTTGGCAGGATAAACACGCTAGAATCTTCCATAAACTCAAGCACCACATCAGCCTTAATGTTTGATAAAATACAGCTTGTAGAGATGATACAGCTTTCCTTATCGCTTATGGTAAAAATGGTGATTTCCTTAGCATTGCTTGATACGCTAAAAAAGCGGATTTTCCCGCTTAAAACATACAAAAAGCCTAGCATTCATCGCTATCTGGGTAGATTCTATATCCTTTTGTGTAGGCTTTTACAATGCCTTTCTTCTGCAATACTTCAAGGCTTCTCTCATCGCCGCATATTGTAGTATTGATTTGCGTTAAACTCTCTTTAGTTAGTGGTTGCATATTTCCCTTTTGTGATAAAGTTAAATTTTTTCTAGTATTTCAAAGTGGTTGTGAAATTCCTTAAAGCATTCGTAGCTATATTTTTTGCCATTATTTAGAATTTCACCTTGCTTGTTAATACGCAGGGTTGTCTTTTGATTATCAGTGATTTGATAGGTAGGCAAACTCATATCATCAAACCTGCTTACATCGCTTGAGTGAAAAATATAATAATGGATAATGGATTGTTCTAAGTTTTCATTTTCTGCAAAGACAGCTATCCACACATAAAATACGCAATTATCTATGTCATAGCGGATTTTAGGGTGGAAGCTAAATTCTCGTGCATTTGGCTTTTTACTAGGCTTACCCTCACTCGTCTTAACTTGCAAATATTTTGTAACAATATCTAGCTTCGTTTTTTTGCAAAATTCGCATAGATTTGTTACACATTTTGCTTTTTGCCCCTGCCAAGATTCTTGCCTAATAAATTGATTACTAAATTTCTCACACACTTTGCAATAATATTTTGAAATCACAAAGTCAATCCCTTCATCAATGTAGCCCCTATGCACTTGCCATCCTAAGCCATGTAGCTTCATCGCTAGTTGCATTTCGCCATAAAGTCCTATGACTTGCTTTTTCTTTTCATCTTCTAAACTTAATTCTATATTTTTCTTACTCATAGCTCATACTCCCCTAAATTTTTCTTACCCAAAAATTTATATACACTCTCTTTTAAACTTATATCTCGCTCTATGCCTATACCAATTCGCCCTAGTTTATCTGCTACTTTCACACTTGTGCCAAGCCCCATAAATGGGTCCAATACTCGCTCTCCCTTGTAGCTAAACATTTTTATCGCAAATTCTGGAATCTCTTTTGGAAAAGGTGCGGTATGTCCTAGTGTATTTTGCCCTTTAGAATTTATCTTTATCACAGGATTTATTGCCTTTATATCCCTACGCCACGCATAAATGAAGTCCTTATCTATCTCATTGCCACGATTAAACGCTTCGTTTTGCGTGAAATAAGTTTTTGCACTAAATCGCTTCCCACGATTTGCCTTGCTTCGCTCAAAGCAGTCCAGATTCTTACACTCCCAGCTTCTAAGCCCTTTTTCTGTATAAGCATTACCATTGACTTGTAAGCAGCCGCACACAGGGCAGGGGTAACGCGTCTCATCGCTTCTGTGTTTATGAAAGATTAAGATATGCTCATAGCAATTCATAGGGTATTGATAATAGGGATAGGGCTTATCGCCATTTTTATGCCTTTGGCTTTGCACTTGACCTTTATCCCAAATAATATCATCTACAAAGCTAAAGCCTACTTTTTCAAAAAGCAGTATAAAATATGCCCCCAAAGGTAGCCGTCTCTTACCCCAAGTGGAACGAGTGAAAAGGTTATCGTTATCAAAAATATCGCCCACATTAAAGACAAATACGCGGTGATTATCAAGCACCCTATAACACTCTCTTAAAATCGCTTCCATATCACTCATATACGCATTTAAATCACTCCATTGTGCGTAAGCTCTAGCATTATAGTAAGGTGGGCTTGTTACCATTGCCCCCACTGATTCACTTTTCATCTGCTTTAAACCTTGCAGGCAATCCCCCCACAAAATCTTTTTAGAATCTTTATTTTGTAGGAAAGATTCTAGGCTTGCATCGTGTTTATAGCGTGATTGATAGCATTCTTTTACAAAATCATAATAGCTTTTTTCAAAAGCTTTTATAATCTCTTTTGTATCATTTAGGGCATATAGGGGCTTAATTCTTGCGTGAAATTCCATAAGCTCACTTTCACTAAAAGTTTGCTCCAAATACTTTTGCGATTTTTGCAAGATAGTATGTAAGTAGCTATCATTTAATACCATATCATTATGTTTGCGTAGTATTTGTGTCAAAGCCGTCCTTTAGGACATATTGTCATTTAGAATCCTTTTTGTATTTTAATCAATCCTGCCTTAAAAGCCATTTCCCTTTTGTGATAAAGTTACACGCAAAGCGTTCAAACTTGCATACAATGCTAGAAAATTATATCTCAAAAAGGTTAGTTCTATGCAAAGACGCAACTTTTTAAAATCCCTAGCACTTACCCCCGTGATGGTCGCTGGAGCAAATGCTAAGTCTAGCGATTCTACAAAAGATGGCAAAAAAGAGAAAATATCACTTATAGATTCAAGTGAGTTTAGCAAAACAAAAGGCAAGGCAAGTATTATAAACCTTGATAAATGCGATGGCTGCAAAGGCTATGAAATGCCACAATGTGTGAGTGCGTGTAAAGAGAAAAATGCCCCTAGATTCCCCGAGCCGATAAAAGACATTCCGCAATATTTCCCGCGTAAAATCTATGAAGATTATTCTAAAAATAGAGATGATATTTTCCGCTTAAGCCCGTATAACTGGACTTTTGTAGAAGAGCTAGAGATAGATTCTAAAAAGGTGTTTGTCCCACGCCGCTGTATGCATTGCGATGATCCTACTTGTCAAAAGATTTGCCCTTTTGGGATTATCGGTAAAGATGATAATAATGCTGTAAATATTGATGAGCATTACTGCTTTGGCGGGGCAAAGTGTCGCGATGTCTGCCCGTGGGGGATACCGCAGAGACAAGCTGGAGTTGGAATCTATCTTAAAATCGCCCCAAAGCTTGCTGGTGGTGGAACGATGTCTAAATGCGATATGTGTGCGGATTTACTCGCACAAGGTAAAAAACCTGCGTGAAAGAGTGAAAAATATCTACCTGAACAAAGACTAGCATATTTTTTCATCGGGCTTGTGCTTTTGCTTTTAATCATTACCGGCTTAATTAAAACGCTTAAAAACCTTGCTGGGTGGAATATAAGCGATAGTATGTATCTATGGAGTGCGCAACTGCATAATCTTGGAATGTTTCTCATCATACTTGGAATCATCGGGCATTTAATGGCGTTTGTGTTTAAGGCAAATCGCCCACTTTTAAGGGCAATGTTTAGTGGCAAGGTAGATTCTCACTATATTGTGGAGCGACATAGCTTGTGGCAAGAGAGTGTTGAAATGGCTAGGGATAAAGTAGCAGAAAACAATATAGATTCTAAAACAACCGCTTGTCATATTGAGCCTTTAGGCGAAGTATCTAAAGTTTAGAATCTACAAGAGATATTTCGCCTTTTTCGTAATGCTCAATATGACAAGAATCTAGAATCTAAACAAAATAAGGACTAAGCTATGCAAAATGTAAATACAGAATCTAGCCTAGATTCTACAAGCCAAACACAAGGCAAAGCAGAATCTAATATTAAAGAGCCACACAATGCCATATTGGCAGAATCTAAACTTGCCGACTCTCCTGTTGCTATCTCGCCCATTGCAAATTTGCCTATCGCATTATTTGCTTCAGTTATGGGGATAGGCGGACTTAGCCTTGTGTTAAAAAAAGCAAGTGTGATTTTTGGTAGCGTAGCACTTGCAAATGCGTCCTTTAATAGCACAACACTTCATAGCGGAGCAAACGCACTAGAATCTAGCCTAGATTCTAGCCCATCTTGGCAAAGGGCAGTCGCACCATTTCTATGGTGGGGAGCGTATGGCTTTGCGGTGTTAGCAGTGGTTATTTTCGCCCTTTTGCTTGTGTGCTATGGTGCGAAAATACTCTATCATTTCAATGCGTTTAAGGCGGATTTAAAACACCAAGTAAAGATTAACTTCCTATCAAGCATTCCTATCAGTATGCTTATCATCGTGGCGTTTTGGAGTGATTTAAGTAGTGGGGTAGATTTGCTATGGCAAGGGATTTTGGGGCTTTTTTTATGTAGCAAATGCCTTGCAACTTATACTTAGCCTTTATGTGATGTCTTTTTGGTTTAAAGAGAGTATGAAGAGTGCTTTGCTATCCCCTGCGTGGTTTATACCTATTGTAGGGAATCTAATCGTGCCTTTAAGCGGTGGTTTAATCAACGCACCAAAGGAATTATTACTCTTTTTTTTCTCAATCGGTTGCTTTTTTTGGATTCTGCCCAGTGCGATGATTATGCAGCGATTAATCTTTGAGCAGAGTTTGGAATCTAAATTTATCCTTACACTTTTTATTTTTATCGCACCACCTAGCATTTTTGTGGTGGATTTTCATAGCCTTTTTGGATTCCATAATGCGTTGAGTTTTATGGGCTTTAATGTGGCGTTGTTTTTCGTGCTATTGCTTTTAAGTTTGGGTAATATCTTTACTAAGCTAAACTTTGCGCCATCGTGGTGGGCTTTTACCTTTCCGCTGTGTGCCTTTGGGATAGCGAGTTTTGATTTATATATGATTGATTTTAAGTGTTTTTACGGGCTTTTGGGGATTTTAGGGCTTGTGATGGCATTTTTTGCGGTGGTGTTTATCTCATATAAGACTTTAAGGGCTGTTGCAAGTGGAGCTATTTTTAAAGAGTAAATAAAAAATAGCTAAATGTATTGGAATTTGTAGATTCTAGCTTAATTTCCATTGACACAAGCATAATTGACTATCCGTTTTTTTTTTTTTTTTTGTAAATTGCGGATCTATTTTAGAATCTGCAAGGATACACTATGCTAAAACGAGCCATTAGATACGCTTACAAAAAAGTGCCAAATCGTTTAAAATCTAAGCTTTACAACCTTATGGATACCGATTCTTTTTACACGAACAAGATTCAGAATCTTATAGATTCTATCACTATGCTAAGCACACCTATCACAGATAGAGAATCTCAAAAAAGAATCTTGAAGCAATTTTTACAAGCAGTGGAGATAGAAATCGCAAGTTTTTGTAACCGCACTTGTTACTTTTGCCCAAACTCACATATTGATAGGAAAAGCATAGAGCTAGATGAGGTTGTGTTTTTAAAGCTTATTGATAACCTAAGCGAGATTGACTATGATAAATTTTTGAATTTTCATAGATTTAATGAGCCTTTAGCCAATAGAGAGCTGATTTTAAAGCGTGTGAGGCAAGCAAGACAAAAGCTTCCAAAGGCAAAGTTTTGTATTTTTACAAATGGCGATTACGCAGAAAAAGCGTATTTTGAAGAGCTAAGGGAAGCTGGGGTAACTCATATATTAATGTCATATTACCCTACAAATAAGGATTATGACAGAGAGAAAATTATAAAAGCAATGGAGAAAATGCAACAAAAGCTAAGCTTAGAATCTAAGCTTATGTATAATACTTTAGAAGAATATCGTGTGTGTTTTATGATGGAAGGTTTAGAGATAGAGTATCGCTCGTGGAATCCAAATGTTACGGGACAAAGTCGGGGTGGCTCACTGGATTTTATGAAGCAAAAACGCGATATTCAATCTGGCTGTTTTCAGTCTGCAATGAGTTTTTATGTGGATTACAATGGGCTTGTGATGCCCTGCTGTCATACACGAAGCGATGAAGAAGCACATAAGCCTTTTATTCTTGGTGATTGCAATAAAAATGATATGTTTGAGATATTTTTCTCCACCACCTCTACAGATCTCCGCAAAGAGCTATTTGCCAACACCGCTAAAACCTGCAATAAGAATATACAAAAGATTTGCCAAGATTGCACAGATAGGCGTAGGGAAATGTTTTTTCAAGCCTCAAATAGTTAAATAGCAATTATTCTGTACAAATAAGCTATAATGCCTTGAATTTCTATGTTTAGTTTCTATCTTAAGGAGGTATTATGCTTATTATCCATACCACAACACCCACAAAAAAGGAAGCAAAAAATCTTATTAAGATTCTTTTAGAATCTCGCCTTATTGCCTGTGGGCAGTATTTTAAAATAAAAAGTCATTATGTTTGGAAAGATTCTAAAGGTAAAAGGAAGCTTTGCAAAGACAAGGAATATTTACTGATTTTAAAAACGCTGTCAGAGTGCTATGAAAGAATAGAATCTACAATTCTCTCTCATCATAGCTACGAAGCCCCAGAGATACTATCCTTTGAAGCAAAGGCTGAAAATGCGTATAATGCGTGGTTAGAGCAGAATCTTGCCTAACTCTTATCTAGCCCAACACTTACCCAATCTCACCTATTTGATCCTATCTAACTCTAAAGTTGTTCTTGCCCACTTTTTTGTATTTTATTGCTTTTTATTTTACAAACATGCTTTCCCACTCTTTTCATTCTTTGAACCTGAATCTTACTCCATCATCATAATTTTGAGTAAAAAAGTAACTCTAAATTACATATTTTTGTGATTACATATTGTATTTTTAAAAATATGTGTGTATGATAACAGCTGTTGCAACACAAGATTCTAAAACGGAGAACAATATGGGATTAACAAAACAAATTAGCTTTAATGCTTTTGAGATGAATTGTATTTCGCATTTAAGTCCGGGGCTATGGCGATACCCTAACGATCAAGCCCTAAAATATAAAGACATTGAATATTGGCAGAATATCGCACAAATCGCTGAAAAAGGGCTGTTTGATGCGGTGTTTATCGCTGATGTTTTGGGCGTGTATGATGTGTATGGGGGCAATGATTGTGGGGCGTTAAAGACGGCGTTGCAAGTGCCTGTCAATGATCCCGCTCAACTTGCTGTGATTGGTGCGGCGGTTACCAAGCACATAGGCTTTGGAGTTACTGCTGGTGTGCCTTTTGAGCATCCTTATCCATTTGCTAGACGCCTTAGCACACTAGATCATCTTACAAAGGGGCGGATCGGCTGGAATATCGTTACAGGCTATCTGCCAAGTGCGAATAAAAATATGGGCTCAAGTGAGTTGCCGCATAATGAACGCTACGATGTGGCCGATGAATATATGGAAGTGATTTATAAATTGCTAGAGGGGAGTTGGGAAGATTCTGCGGTGATTTTAGATAGAGAGAGTGGGGACTTTGCCGATCCAAATAAAATCCATCACATAGGACACCACGGCAAATATTTTGATGTCCCGGGTATTCATCTGTGTGAGCCAAGTATCCAACGCACACCGGTGCTATTCCAAGCGGGGAATTCTACGCGTGGTAGGCAGTTTGCCGCTACTCACGCAGAGGCTATTTTCATCGCCCCTCCTACAAAGGAATACGCTAAAATCGCCGTAAAACAAGTGCGAGATGCTTTAATACAAGCCGGACGCGATCCATATAGTGCCAAAATCTACATTCTAGCTACCATTATCACTGATGAGAGTGAATCTCTAGCACAGGCTAAATATAATGATTTACTTAGTTATTCTAGCAAGGAAGGCTCTTTGGTTATCAATTCTGGTTGGCTGGGCGTGGATTTAAGCCGCTATGACTTAGAAGATCCATTAAGCAACATTAAATCAAACGCCATGCTCGCACAAGTAGAAGCCTTGAATAACTCCACAACAGAATCTGGCAGGGAGTGGCGACTAAAAGACTTACTCAAGCTCACAGGGCTAGGCTGTCAAGGACCAAAGTTTGTAGGCTCACCTACGCAAGTTTGCGATATTTTACAAGAAGTGATTGCATATAGCGATGCTGATGGCTTTAATCTAGCCTATGCGACGACGCCCGGGAGCTTTGAAGATGTCGTGCGATTTATCGTGCCAGAGCTTCAAAATCGCGGTGTGTATAAAAGAGAATACACGCAAGGCTCACTGCGGCATAAACTCTTTGGCAAGGGCGATAGGCTAGATTCTAGTCATATCGCTTCACGCTATCGTGTGGGCGGGGCAAAAAGCACAATCAATGATTATGCGAACACAGGGCGATTTAAACACAATAAGGAGCAAGACTATGTTATATGATTCACTGCCACAGGGCATTTACATAATCCACGAAAATCCCGAGTGGATACCGCCTTTTAAGGAGGCATTTGATAGGGCTGGGGTGAGTTTTAGCGAAATCCTTCTCACACAAGGGGGGATTAGTTTAGATTCTATCCCACCAAATGGGGTGTTTTGGAGTAGGCTTAGTGCCTCAAGTCATACGCGTGATAATGCCTTTTCTAAAGAATATGGTCGTGCGTTGTTAGCGTGGCTAGAAAGCTATGGGCGAAAAGTGATAAATGGCAGCTCTGTGCTAGAGCTTGAAGTCAGCAAGGTTAAACAGGCTTTACTTTTAGAATCTTTTTTTAAAGCAAAAGGCTGTGAGTTTAAAACGCCACAAACACTTGCGGTATTTGGGAAAACTGATTTAATCAATGCGGCAAGTAGCTTTGCTAAAGATAACAAGCCATTTATCACAAAACATAATCAAGGCGGCAAGGGCTTAGGCGTACGACTTTTTGAAAATGTTGATGAGTTTAGGGGCTATGTGGAATCAGCTGAGTTTGAGCTACCCATTGATGGTATTACACTTTTACAAGAGTATGTAGAATCTAGGGAAGCTTTTATTACGCGATGTGAGTTTATCGGCGGGAAGTTTCACTATGCGGTGCGAGTGGATACGAGTAATGGGGCGTTTGAGCTATGCCCTGCTGATGCGTGTCAAATAGATTCTTTAGATTCTAAAGTGGATTCTAGTAGGGATTCTAAGTTGGTGGATTCTAAAGCAGAATCTACAAAACGCCCCGCTCTTGCTGGGGCGGCGTGTGAAGTGGGAGCTGGGGATAAATTTAGCCTAAGAAAAGAGATAGATCCTAAAAGCCCTATTGTGCGGTGTTTAGAGCAGTTTTTAGCACTGCATAATATCGCTGTGGCGGGGATTGAATTTATTGAAGGTGTGAGCGGGGATATTGTGGTCTATGATATAAACACAAACACAAATTATAACTCCACACTAGAATCTAAAATCCGCTCTAGTGGCGGAGTGGCGGCGGCGGATAGGTTGGTTAGCTTTTTAAAAGAGCAGTTTGACAAACAATAAAGGAGTGAAAATGAAGTTTGGGTATTGGAGTCCGGTATTTGGCAGTTGGCTTAGGAATGTAGATGATGATAGTACGCAGTGTTCTTGGGAGTATATCCGCGATTTAGCCATAAAAGCGGAGAATCTAGGCTATACGCTCACCCTTGTGCCAGAGCTGTATCTCAATGACATTAAGGGTGAAAAAGCCCCAGCTCTTGATGCGTGGGCTATTGCCAATGGTTTAGCGGCGGTTACACAAAGCATTGAGATTCTAGCCGCTTTGCGTCCACAGTATCATCAAGTAGCTTTGACTGCCAAGCAGATTGCTACCATTGCACAAATTTGTAATGGGCGATTTTCTATCAATATGGTATCAGCGTGGTGGGAAGAGGAGGCTAGGCAGTATAGTATAAACTTTGACGCACACGATGATAGATATACGCTCACACACGAATACACCGATGTTTTGCGAGGATTTTGGAGTAAAAGCCCATTTCATCACAAGGGCAAGTATTTTAGCTTTGAAAATTCCTATAATGAGCCAAAACCACCCAAGATTCCGCTTGTGTATGCCGGAGGTGAGAGTGAGATAGGCAGAAATGCTATCACACAATTTGCGGATTTTTATCTCTTGCACGGCGGCACACTTGAAGAAGCGCAAACAAAAATAGCGGATATGAAAGAGCGAAAGAAAAGAGCGGGATTGCCTCCATTTAAGGGCTTTGGTATGGCGGTGTATATGATTGTGCGTGATAGTGAAGAAGAGGCACAAAATGAGCTAAAGCGGATTACCACCATTAAAAATTACGCTGATTATGAAAACTCCTATAAGAATTTCACAGGCAATTCACAGCTTGATGTAGAGATTAGCAAACAGGAATACAGCGTGTCTAATCGCGGACTGCGACCAAATCTAGTTGGCACACCCGAAAGCGTGGCACAAAAGATTAGGGCGTATAAAGAAGCAGGGCTAGATTTGCTTATCATTCAGTGTGCTAATATGCAAAAGGAGCTAGAATATATCGCTAAAAAGGTTATGCCGTTGGTGTGTGAGAAAAAATGATTTTTTCTCACACACCAACTTAACTGTAGAACATCTACGGAAACTTCCACAGTATATAATGTGTTTATTGCTTTGCTCTACAGCCTTGATAATCATCTTTAACAACTAAAACGGCATTATTAAACTCCAAAATACAATAACTATTTGTGATATTGTGTTCCGCAAGATATCCACGAATATTGCTAAAGTCTTGTGCTACATCATCAATATCTGTTACACTCAATAATATCAAATCACACCCATCTTGCAATAACGGCCTCTCAACGACCTCAAAGTTTGGTAAATATCTTGCATAACTTATCCAACCCACAGGAAGCCTACACTCATTCCTATTAAAATGTCTTTCAACATAAACGGAAGCTGTGCGTATATCTTCTTTCTCATAAGTTTTACTCAAAAAGAAACTATGCCCAATTAAACAAACAACAATTAAAAATACGAATGGCACAATTCGCTTTCCTCCAACATTTAATATAAGCGCAATAAATAGATAGGCAAAAGGATAAAGCTCCATAAAATAACGAGTAGTCATTGTCTTGGTAAAAAAAAGAAAAATTATCGCAACAATCATCATCTCAAAAATAATAGGCAGACACAAACCAAAATAAAATTTTATGCATTGTTTTAAGGATTCAAAATACATCAAAACTACATATAATAGTGCAAACAAAATGGCCCCCCAGCCATATTTACCCAACATAGAAAGCACTATACTCAACAAAAGCACGGTAAGTCCTCTGTCGTATGTCCAAGAATTTCCATTTGATGCATCAGCTATACGCAAATGAAAGTCGCCCATATAGCAATGCAACAATAACCATACGATGCCAACAACACCAATAAAAACAAAACTGCCCAGCGTGATTAAAAAAAGTTTCTTTTTTACAAAGCTTTCAAGCAATAAAATACAGCCTGATGAAAATAAGAATATATACGCATAGTAATGTGTGAGGATAAGAGCCACTCCGACACATACTACGGCAAAAAAATATGCCCAAATATGCTGTGTCTCAAAACGATTGTAGATATATTCTCGTATAAGGAAATACAGGATACAAAAAATGCTTGAAAGTCCAAGTATCATTCCATAATTGCGTAATTCTTGTGCGTAATATATGGTATTTGGTGTAAGCATATAAAAAAGCAAATAAAGTAGAGAAAGCCCCCCCCCCGCATGTCGTCTCAAAAGTAAATAGCCAACAACACCACCCACGCAAATCCACAACGCACTAAAAAATCTCAGCACCCCATCAGAATAACCAAACACTTTCGCATAAAAATAGAGTAAAAAGTTATATAAAAAAGGGTGGTTGTCCGCCATAATAAGATTCCAAAAATTTTCCATAGAAGCCTTTATACCATTTCCTCCACCGATTGTCATAACGCTAAAACCCTCATCACCCCAAACTGATGTGCGAGTAATGTTAAGCAAAACAATGCAAAAGAAAATAGTAAAAATTGCACAAATAATCAATACTCTTTGTGTCCTATGAGAAAAAAACTCAATACAAAAGTGCTTTTTCATTAGTTCTTATCCTTATCCACAAGTTTATTTGCGCCAATCCAAGGCATCATCGCCCTTAGCCTACCGCCGACTTTTTCAATCTTGTGAGCGTTTAGATTCTTTCTCTCTGCATTCATTCTCGCATACCCAGCCTTTCGCTCCAAAATAAAGTCTTTAGCAAAGCGTCCCTCTTGTATATCTGCTAGAATCTCTTTCATCGCCTTTTTAGATTCAGCATTTATCACTCTAGGACCACTTACCATATCGCCATATTCTGCGGTATTTGAGATAGAGTATCGCATATTTGCTAAGCCGCCTTCATAGATTAAATCCACAATGAGCTTTAGCTCGTGCAAACACTCAAAATATGCCATCTCTTCAGGGTATCCCGCTTCTACGAGCGTTTCAAACCCCGCTTTTACAAGGCTAGTTACCCCGCCGCAAAGCACAGCTTGTTCGCCAAAAAGATCTGTTTCTGTCTCGTCTTTAAAAGTTGTTTCTATAATGCCACTTCTGCCACCGCCAATCGCACTTGCATAGCTTAGGGCAATCGCTTTAGCATCACCCCTGCTAGTATCTTGCTCTACTGCGATTAGATCTGGGATTCCACCACCTTTTACAAACTCGCTTCTAACCGTGTGTCCGGGAGCTTTGGGTGCTACCATTATCACGCCTACACCTTTTGGAGCTTGAATCTGCCCGAAATGGATATTAAAGCCGTGTCCAAAGGCGATGATTTTATCTTCACTCAAATTTGGCTTAATATCTTGTGTGAATACATCAGCTTGCAATTCATCTGGGATTAGAATCATAATCACATCGGCTTCTTTTGTCGCTGCAGCTACTTCTAGCACCTTAAAGCCCTTTGCTTCAGCCTTAGCCCAGCTAGATCCGCCCTTATACAGCCCGATGATGACTTCTACGCCTGAATCTCGCAAGTTTTCCGCGTGTGCGTGCCCCTGACTCCCAAAGCCAATCACGGCTACCTTTTTCTTTTGAATAAGTCCTAAATCGCAATCTTTATCGTAATATACTTGTAATGCCATAATCAATCCTTTCGTGGTAAGCCACTTTTAAAGTTTAAGACTCAATTGTAGTTAAAACAAACTTAGTTATAATTAATCCCGCAGTAAGTAAGCAAAGCCAAAACTCACAAGGGGGTAAATATGCAACACTCTAGCACGACACATACCATATCACAAGATTCCACAACAGCTCATCACGCACATTCTGCCGCATTACAATCTAGCCAAATGGACTTTGTATCAAGTATGATTTTACAGCTCCTTGAAAGTGTAGATAAAGAGCTAAAAGACGCATTTATCACTATCAAGCACAGCCTTGAAAATGCCGATTCTGCCACACTCACACAGACGCTTTCTCATATTTCTAGCCAAGATAAAACACTATCCATTATCAAGGCTTTTACGCTTTATCATATGCTTTTAAATATCATTGAAGAGCTAAATTTAAGCGATTCTGCCACACTTAATGCCTTGCCCCAAACTTTGCTAGATTTAAAAAATGAGGGCTATGATAAGCAAGATATTCTAAAGGTTTTACAAAATATCGCCTTTTATCCCGTTTTCACCGCTCACCCCACTGAATCTCGCCGCCGCACATTCCTTGAAGCCCATCACAAAATGAGCAAAAACATTAGAGATATTTTTACTCATAATGATTCTCAAGCACGATTTGAGCTTCTCTATCGCTTAAATCTATTATGGCACACACATTTGGTAAGAAGCGAAAAAATGGAGATTCTTTTTGAACTTGATAACCTACTTTATATTATTGAAAGCTCCATTGTAGAATCTGCCACGCAAGTGCTTAGTGATATTCAAACCCTTATAGGTACAAGCTTGAAGCACTCTCCTATTATTCTAGGCAGCTGGGTAGGGGGCGATAGAGACGGGAATCCTTATGTCAGCAATGAGATTATGACAAAGGTGATGAAAACCGCCCATAGAGCGATTATAGAGATGTATATCAAAAAATGTGAAAAACTTATCCGTGAGTTATCGCTTTCAAGTGATTTAAAAGAGCCTAGTGCCGAGCTTTTGCAGTCATTACAATTAGAAAAAGAGCAGCTCCCAAGCACAGAATCCACACTCTATGCCAAGGAGCCTTTCCGTGCGAAGCTCTACCTTATCAAAAAGAAGCTCCAAAACCGCCTTATCGCCATTAACACCACAGATTCTGTGGACTTTACTTATAGCAACTCTAAAGAGCTTTTAGGCGATATTGATATGCTGATACGCTCTTTAGATTCTCTTTCAGCAAGTGGCTTGGTGGAGTTTTATAATCTCGTGCTTTTAGGTGGATTTCATCTTTTAAGGCTTGATTTTAGAGAGCATCGCGATGTGATTTTGAGTGCTACGAGTGAGATTTTTTGCCTGATTGGACTATGTGATAGCGATTTTAAGGATATGAGTGAGCAGAAAAAATGCGAGATTCTAAACCTTGCTTTGAGTGCCAAAAAGCTTGATTTAAACACGATATTAGAAGAGCTTTCAGATTCTACAAGGCGGTTTGTGGGAGCGTTTCTAAGAATCGCGTGGGCAAAAAAGCATATTTCGGAATCTATCCTGCAAAGCTTTATTATCTCTATGAGCAGTGAGCCTAGCGATTTGCTCTGTGTGCTGTGGTTTGCTAAACAAAGTGGCTTGTGGAAGCCGGGCAAGAAAAAGGAATCTAAAAAAGGCAGGGCGAAAATCTCCATTGCTCCGCTTTTTGAGACAATTGATGATTTACAACACGCTAAACACACCATCAAAACACTCTATGCTAACGCCCATTATCAGCAATATTTACTTGATAATGACAATATACAAGAAATTATGGTGGGCTATTCGGATTCAAGTAAAGATGGAGGGATTTTTGCAAGTAATTACAATCTCTACTTTGCAATTGCGGATTTAATCAAACTCCAAAATGAGCTACCGCTTACCATCGCCTTTTTCCACGGACGCGGTGGGAGTGTGAGTCGCGGAGGAGGAAGCCTTGAAGAAGCCTTGCTTTCTGCTACTCCACAAAGTGTGTGTGGGGTGCTTAAAACAACGGAACAGGGTGAGATGATAAGTGCGAAATATTTAAATAAAAACATTGCTACAAAAAACCTTTCGAGTACGATAAGTGCGTTACTCAAAAAAAGTATGAATGATACATTTTGCATAGGCGGAGCTTGTGAGATAGACCCGCAGATGATGAAGCTCCTTGAGCCTATCTCACAAGTCTCTTGTGTGGCGTATCGTAAGCTTGTGTATGAAGACAAGGGCTTTATGACATATTTTAAACACGCCACGCCTATTGAATTTATACAGAATCTTAATCTTGGCTCACGCCCTAGCAAACGCAAGGATACACAGAGTGTGGAGGATTTACGCGCTATTCCTTGGGTGTTTGCTTGGACGCAAAATCGCTCCATTCTCCCGGCGTGGTATGGGCTAGGCAGTGCATTAGCCAGCGGGGATAAAAACGCACTCAAAGACTGCTATGCTAACTCGCTATTTTTCAAAACCACGATTGATAATATCTCTCAAGCTTTTTTGAAAGTAGATGTAGAGATAGCTAAGCTATATAATGAGTTTGTGCCAGATAAAACGATAGGGGATAGAATCTGGGAGCTTATCTATACGCAGTATCAGCTGACACTAGAGCATTTGCTCTATCTTAGAGGGGAGAATGCCCTGCTTGATTCTGAAAGTGAGATTAGGGAATCTATCCTGCTACGCAAACCATATTTAAGTGTGCTTAATCTCACGCAGATTGAGCTGATTAAGAAATACCAAACCTGCCATTATCCACAAGCACAAGAGCGACTGATGGAGCAGATTCACGCTACCATTGTAGGCATAGCTCAAGGCTTACGCAACACGGGGTGAAAGGATTATTTCCACATATCCCCAAACTTTTTATCCCATTCTTGTGGTGTGAATCTGCCCGTGCCACTTTCTGGGGTAAAAGTAAGTTCCCCAACCACAATTCTACCTTGGATATTATACAAATCAACTCTTAGATAAGGCGACATTATTAACATACGGGCAATCTCAAGCATAATGTTAAGGTGTTCGGGCTTATTTGGAATGATATTTGGAGGCTGATAAAGATATTTTATCGGCATAACATTCCAATTCTCATCAAAAATACTTCTTGTATGCTCCACAAATCTATCGGTATCCACTTGTATGTATTGTGTTTTACCAAAGCAGTGGATTTTATAATCACTTGGCACTTTAGCTTCCCCATCTGCGTTAGTCTCCAACAACATCTCCTCCACAAAGATTCTAGGCTCTATGTCTTTATAATGCCATTCTCTATAAAGTGTGTAAAAGTTTGTGTTTAAATGTGTTGTGAGTTTAGTCATAGCTTCATTAAAGCTTTTAGAATCTTTTAGAAAAGCAACTTTATCTTTGACTAAGACTACACCACCGCTATCGTGATTTGTCTTTAATACAAAGCTTTGTGGAAGTTTAGAGAAATCAATCTCATCTACACTTTTATAGATTCCATAGAGTTTTGGTAAGTATTGACATTCATTTGTATTAAAGAGTTCTTGTGTGAGTGTGTCAATAGGTTGGAAAAGCAGAGAATCTTTAGCAAGAAGTGAGTTTAGAATCTGTGTTGCTTGGTTAGGTATAGGATTTTCTGGTGTGTTTTGTGTGGTTTCTAGAATCTTGTCATATTGAGTGTGTAAGCACGAAATATCTTTGCTTGAATCTTGTTTGGATTCTAAAGTTTTAGATACTTCACCTAAAGGCTCAGCATGACAAATGGAAGTAGAATTTATGTTTTCATTTTCTTTATATTGTGTTGCTTGTGAAGTTTTATTGCTAGATTCTGTGTTATTTTGATTTGGATTGTAACATTCTTTATTTTGTGTTTGTGGGGAAATAGAAGTTGTTGTGTTTAAAGTAGGATCATTTTGTAAATCTATATTGTTTTGATTTAGGCTATAAGGTTGCCCCCCCCCCCCATAGTATAAGTAGTATTATCCTGTGTATTGTGAGTTGGATTAAAGTGTTGTAATGTGGTGGCAATGTAGATTCTAGCTTTGAGTTTATCTGCTAGGGCTGTATATATTGGATTTCTATCAAACAAGATTCTATGAATGATTTTTTCATTATTTTAAAATCTGGTGTATAGCCAAATATTTTTTATGTCTTTTTATAAAGTAACTTTCATCATCTAGTTTAGCTAAAGCTTTTTCTTTTAACTTAACACGCATAGGGTGGATAAAGTCTTTATAAAGTGGATTGTTTTTAATAAGCTGTTTGAGTGTAGATTTTATTTGCATAGGGGGACTCCTTCGGGTGTGAAGTTGTGGAATGATATAGACTCTGTGCCCCATAAGGGAGACAGAATCTTGCAGCCAAAAAAGGGTTGGGGGGATTACATCATTCCGCCCATACCTCCCATTCCACCCATATCAGGCATTGCAGGGACTGGCTTATCTTCTTTAATCTCATTAATTGTCGCCTCTGTTGTCAAAAGCAGACTTGAGACAGAAACCGCATTTTGCAGCGCTATACGAGTAACTTTCAATGGATCAATAATGCCTTCTTTAAACATACTATCCACATGCTCACCCTTACTTGCATCAAAGCCATAGATACCGCCACTACCTTCCACTTCTTGCACTTTATTGACTACCACGCCCGCATCATATCCTGCGTTTGTAGCGATTTGTGCCAATGGAGCTTTAATCGCGCGTTTGATAATATCATAGCCAATCGCCTCATCGCCGCTAAGCTTTAGATTCACTTTCTTAGCCGCATGGATAAGGGCTACACCGCCTCCTGCTACAATGCCTTCTTCAACCGCTGCTTTTGTCGCTGCAAGCGCGTCATCTACGCGATCTTTTTTCTCTTTCATCTCTACTTCACTTGGTGCACCTACCTTAATAACAGCCACACCACCGCTAAGCTTTGCCAAACGCTCTTGGAGTTTTTCTCTATCATAATCACTTGTTGTGTTTTCAATCTCCATTTTGATTTGTGCGATTCTATCTTTGACATCTTTTGCTTTGCCTTTGCCATCAACGATTGTCGTATTATCTTTATCAATCACGATTCTTGCCGCACTTCCTAAATCAGCGATAGTAGCAGCCTCCAGCGTTTTGCCAAGCTCTTCGCTAATCACTTGCCCACCTGTAAGGATAGCAATATCTTGTAGCATTGCCTTTCTTCTATCGCCAAAGCCCGGAGCCTTAACTGCTGATACATTCAGCACACCACGGAGTTTATTGACTACCAAAGTTGTAAGTGCTTCGCCCTCAATATCTTCAGCAATGATAAGAAGTGGTTTGCCACTTTGCATAGTCGCTTCAAGCAAAGGCAAAATCTCTTTCATATTTGAGATTTTTTTATCTGTTAAAAGCACATAGGCATTTTCAAGCTGTGCTGTCATTTTATCTGTATTTGTTACAAAATATGCCGAAAGATAGCCCCTATCAAACTGCATACCCTCAACAACACTTAGCTCATCATTAATACCCTTAGCTTCTTCAACAGTGATGACACCATCTTTGCCGACTTTTTCCATTGCTTCTGCGATAAGTGAGCCAATGTTTTCATCAGAGTTTGCGGAGATTGTCGCTACTTGTGCGATGTCGCTTTTGCCACCAACTTTTTTGCTAATCTTTTTCAGCTCATCAATAATCGCCGCCACCGCCTTATCCATACCGCGTTTTACGGCAATAGGATTAGCCCCAGCTGTAATATTTCTTAAACCCTCTTTGTAAATGCTGTATGCAAGCACGGTTGCCGTAGTCGTCCCATCACCTGCCGCATCGGCGGTTTTACTCGCTACTTCTTTTACAAGCTGTGCACCCATATTTGCAATAGGATCAGCTAACTCTACTTCTTTTGCCACAGACACGCCATCTTTTGTAATTGTAGGCGCACCATAGCTTTTTTGAATAAGGACATTTCGCCCTTTTGGTCCCATTGTTACCTTAACGGCATCGCTTAACTGCTTAATCCCTTCATACAATTTGTTTCTCGCTGAATCTGAAAAGTGAATTTCTTTTGCCATTTGCTACTCCTTATGTGTGATTTATTTTTCAATAACGCCCAAAATATCTTCTAGCTCTAAAACGATATATTCTTTAGAATCTAGCTTGATTTCAGTGCCTTTATATTTGCCAAACACGATTGTGTCATTCTCTTTCAATGCCTTGTCATCTTTGACTTTCGCACTTACAGCCCTTACAAGACCCATAAGCGGCTTTTCCTTAGCATTATCAGGAATGATAATACCTGAACTTGTCTTTGTATCTTCCTCGAGACGCTCTACAAGCACCCTTTCACCTAGAGGTTTAAACTTCATATCAAACTCCTTGTCATTATAAAATTATCAAAAATTTAGCACTCAATTTTTGAAGCGCGATAATTTTATATTAACTTGTTAAACAAGTCAATACTTTATATCATTTTTATAAAAAAACTTTAGTCTATTAAACTAAATTTAGTTATCATAGATTCTATAAACTATCACTTGTAAATCCCCAATCTCAACATAAAATTAAGAACTTAATAGCAAATATTCCTGTGCTTTTTCCCGTTCAAGCGGTGTGAGTGTATGCACCATAGAGCCGATTTTAACTTGATAGGATTTGTGAGATTCTGTTCTAGCATAGCTTAAGGCAATGCGTCCAGCTAGAATCTTATCTTCCGCACTTGCATTGCTCTCCACAATCCCAAGCGGTCCTACGCAATCAAGCAAAGTAATCTGCTCCATTTGCGGATTTGGCGTGGCAAGTTTAGCATTTTCCTCTTCATTCCTTGCAATGACACATCTCGCACCATTTTCCAGCACGAGATACCGCCCAACCTTTACCATCTCTATATCTTCAAACTGCATTTGACGATGCGAGATGAGATCCTTAATCTTTAACGCCACAGAATCTTGAGTGAGCAGACAGCCACCTCCGGGCTTTTCAAAATACTCAAACCCATACGCCTTAATCATTTCTAGCTGCCTTGTGCGTCCCCGCCCACTCACATCAAGCAATCTCTCTCTATCCACCCAGCCCATTTTTTCAGGGAAACTTGGCTCCAAAAGTTTGGCACTCATAGGACGCAAAAGCAGCTCATCAAGGGTTTGTGGCTTACTCTTATCGCTCCCATCACGGCTTAAGATTCTATCAAATTTAGAATCTAGCCCTATTTTTCGCACAAGAGACCTAACTTGATCTAAGGCTTCCTTGCGTTGGGATTTTGGACGCTGTCCTAGCACCTCACCACTAATGACAAAGTCCGCATTAACCTTAAGTAGATAATCAAAGGCATTGGCAAACATATTGGCGTGGCAATCAATGCAGGGGTTAAAATACTTGCCATAGCCGTATTTTGGCTTAAACAACACATCATTAAAAAACTGCTGCCTTATATCAAGGACTTGTAGTTTCACATCAATCTGTGCTGTGGCGTTTTGAAAATATTCTAGCTTATCCTTATTCCCGCCAAAGCCGATGTTAAAATGCAGTGCAATCACATCAATGCCTTGATCTTTTAATAGTTTCATAGAGATGAGGCTATCACAACCTCCGCTAAAAAGTGCTAAAGCTAACATAGGGCAATAATTCTCCTTTTTTAAGTTGTAAGATTTTGGTTTTTACTTCCTTGATGAGTGTGCCTTTTTCCTGCAAACTCATCGCTTCAAAACGCGGTATTTGAGACAAAAACTGCGTATAAGCTTGAATAATGAATAATCTCAAATGTTCTTTAAGGGAGGGTAAATCATTTAAAGGCTTAATTTTTTCATTAATGGCAATGGCAATAAGCAGTGGGTGTTCTACCTCTTGTTGCAAAAGCTTGGCAAACTCTTCTCTTTTGTAAGCAAACAACGATATATCAATATATTCTAATGTAAAATCAATCCATTCAGGCTTTTCAAGCAAGGTTTTCACAAGCACAGATTCAGCAATCTCTTGCGTTGGGGCGGTAAAAGCAGGGGGAGTATGCAACACACGGCGTTTTGAGCCGATAAGATGTGTAGGCAAAGATAGCAAATGTGCGAGTGTGGGCTTATACTCCTCTTGCAACACTGGGCTAAGTGTGTGAATAAACTGCGTAGATTCAGTTAATGCCTTCTCTTTCTCCAAAGGATTATTGAGATCATAACTTTTAGCAATATGGCTTAGGATAAAATCCACAAAACGCATAGGGTTAGCAAACATATCGCTAAGTTCATTCACCTGCTTATTTGCCACCATATCAGCAGGGTCAGCTCCATTAGCAAAAATCACAACACCCCCATCTTTGCCACTTGCGGCTAGAATCTTAGCTGCTTTAAAAGCTGCATTTATCCCTGCCTTATCGCCATCATAGCTTAAAATCACCTTTGGCTCCCCCTTGCTTAAGAGTGGCAAATGATCCTTTGTCAAAGCCGTGCCAAGTGTCGCCACGGCGTAGTCAAACCCCACTTGATGCAACATAATCACATCAAGATACCCCTCACATACAATGATTTTCTTTTGCTTATAAATCTTATCCTTTGCGATGTAGTAGCCATAAAGCAGTTTTGATTTATTGAAAATCTTGCTTTGTGGGGAGTTTATATATTTCGCATTTGCCCCACTCATCGTGCGTCCGCCAAAGCCCACAACCTTGCCACTAGGGGAATGAATGGGAAAAATAATCCTATCGCTAAACCTCGCATACTCCCTTGTAGAATCTTTGCCAATCACGCCATATTCCAAGGCTTCAGCCTTATTCAGCATTTTAGCATTAAGAAATTTGAGCGTTTCAAAGCTCGCCCCACAATAGCCCAAAGCAAACTTTTCAATGCTTGAGTTTGCCACACAGCGAGAGCTAAGATATTCTAACGATGGCTTATGATTTAAGAGATTCTTTTGATAAAAGCGTGTTATCTCATCAAGCAAAGTAAAATCGGGTTTTTTCTCATAGCTCTTTTCGTATTCAAGCGTGAAGTTCATAATCGCTGCGATTTTTTCCACACTCTCTACAAAACTTAGCTTTTCATACTCCATAAGAAACTTTATACTATCACCGCCCACACCACAGCCATAGCAGTGATAGAATCCTTTTGCTGGGCTCACCACAAAGCTAGGTGTTTTCTCATCGTGGAATGGACAACACGCCACATAATTGCTTCCAACTTTTTTTAACTCCACAACCGAGCCGATAACATCAAGAATATCTATTGTTTGTTTGAGCGTTTCAATGGAATGTTTGCTAATCATTTTAGTGCTTTTCCTTAGAATCTTATAAATGCCAAAATCAGCAAAATTGTATAGAAAAAAGGCTTAGATTCTAAATTTTTTGAGCCAAATTTACAAGGCAAACATAATATCAAGTTATAAAATAAATGCTACCTATCCGCCCTTATCACACCAAAAGTTTAAAAAAATCTTGCCTATTATTCCAAAAATAATGATTTTTGCTATACTAAAGACACTTTTAATTTCACGACAAAAGGACACACAATGAAAATCACTTACACACTCACAGATGAATCCCCAGCCCTAGCGACCTACTCATTTCTGCCTATCGCAAAGGCTTTTCTTAATCACGCAGATATTCAAGTAGAGACTGCTGACATTTCGCTAAGTGCTAGAATCTTAGCGCAATTCCCGGAGAATCTAGCTCTAAATCAACGCGTAGAAGACGCCCTAAGTCAGCTTGGTGAGCTTGTCAAAACGCCAAATGCAAATCTCATTAAAACCCCAAATATCTCCGCTTCAATTCCACAGCTTAAAAACGCCATTAAAGAGCTTCAAGCAAAGGGCTATAATGTGCCAGATTTCCCCGATGAGCCAAGCAACGAGCAAGAAAAGGCAGTGAAAGAGAAATACCAAAAAGTGCTAGGCTCAGCAGTCAATCCTGTTTTACGACAGGGCAATTCCGATCGCCGTAGCACCAATGCGGTCAAATCCTACGCACAGAAAAATCCTTACCGCGTAACACCCTTTGATAAAAACTCAAAAAGCTGTGTGAGCTATATGAAAGAGGGCGATTTCTTTGATAATGAAAAGGCGGTGCTAATCGAATCTCCCACGACTGCTAAGATTATTTTCAAAGATTCTAGCGGGCAAAAGGTGCTAAAAGATGGGCTAAAGCTAGAGGCAAATGAGATTTTGGACGCCACCTTTATGGACGCACAAAAGCTAGGTGAGTTTTACACAGAGCAGATTGAATCTTGCAAAAAGCAAGGCATACTCTTTTCACTGCATTTAAAAGCTACGATGATGAAAGTAAGCGATCCAATCCTTTTTGGCTATGCGGTGAAAGCGTATTTTAAGGAGCTTTTTGATGAGTTTAAGGACGAGCTAGAAGCACTAGGTGTGAATGCCAATAATGGCGTGAATGAGTTGCTTACAAAGATAGAATCTAGCCCCAAAAAAGCGGCAATTCTAGCTAAATACAATGAGATTTTAGAGAGAAGTGCCAAAATTTCTATGGTAAATTCCGACAAAGGCATTACAAATCTACATATCCCAAGCGATGTGATTGTAGATGCCTCAATGCCTGCTATGCTAAAAAATGGTGCGAGATTATGGGATAAAGACGGCAAGGAATGCGATGCGAATGCTGTGATTCCTGATAAAACTTATGCGACTATTTATGAAGCCGTGATTGAAGATTTAAAGGCTAATGGAGTGCTAAACCCCGCTACGCTAGGCAGTGTTAGCAATGTAGGCTTAATGGCGAAAAAAGCCCAAGAATATGGCTCACACGACAAAACCTTTGTAGCCCCAAATGATGGCGAGTTTATTATTGTGGATTCTAATGACACAACTTTGCTTTCTCATAGCGTGAAAAAGGGCGATATTTATCGTGCTAATCAGGCAAAATTTGATGCGGTGCAAAACTGG
Source organism: Helicobacter cinaedi PAGU611 (assembly GCF_000284635.1). Classification (NCBI taxonomy): domain Bacteria; kingdom Pseudomonadati; phylum Campylobacterota; class Epsilonproteobacteria; order Campylobacterales; family Helicobacteraceae; genus Helicobacter; species Helicobacter cinaedi. The sequence goes on from NC_017761.1 coordinate 2,021,426, forward strand.
ATTGATTTAGGGATTGAAAGAGCGGATTTGACAGGGGATAAGGCGATTTTCTGGCTTGATGAAAAGAGGGCTAGTAATAAAATTATGATTGATTTAGTCAAAAAAAGGCTACAAGAAAAGGGCAAGGACATAGCTATTTTAGCCCCAAAAGAAGCGTGTTTAGAATCTTTACGCCTTATCCGCGCTGGTAAAAATGCCATCTCTATCACAGGCAATGTTTTGCGTGATTATTTGACTGATCTTTTCCCCATTTTGGAGCTTGGCACAAGTGCGAAAATGCTCTCAGTCGTGCCTATGCTAAATGGTGGGGCGATGTTTGAAACCGGAGCTGGAGGCAGTGCGCCAAAGCAGGTAGAACAGCTTGTGGAAGAAAATCATTTGCGTTGGGATAGCTTGGGCGAGTTTTTAGCCTTGCAAGCAAGCCTAGAGTTTTACGCACAAAAGCAAAATAGCCCTAAGGCAAAGGTGTTAGCAGACGCGCTAGACTCGGCTACTTCACAATGGCTTGATAACAACAAAGCCCCTTCACGCAAAGTGGGCGAAGATGACAACCGCACAAGCCATTTTTACTTGGCGATGTATTTTGCTAGAGCGTTGGCAAATCAAAGCACAGATTCTAGTATTGCAGCATTCTTTACGCCTATTGCTAATGAGCTAGAATCTAAGCAAGATTCTATTAGGACTGAATTTAACTCCGCTCAAGGTGTGAAAGTAGATCTAGGCGGATATTATAAATTTAATGACAGTAAGGCTGAAAGCGTTATGCGACCAAGCAAGAGCTTTAATGCGGTGATTGAAAGGATTGCTAAAAAATAGTTTTTTGTAGCTAAAAAGCAATGCTAGATTTTACCTTGTTTGGTGCGTATTTGGGTGCTGTTATTACACTCATCATCACGCCCGGACCGGTTGTTGCCCTTGTGCTAAAAAATACGCTAAAAGGGCAAGATTCTAAAAGCAAAAGCACACAAGCCCTAAAGACAATCTGCGGGACAAATCTAGGCTCACTCATACTTATCGCTGTAAGCATTGCGGTGATTTTAGGTGTAGCTAAAGTTTCAGAATCTATGCTTGGGATTGTGAGTATTGTGGGTTCTTGCTTTATTTTTTATCTACCACACTTTTAAAGCAAAAAAGGCACAAAAACATTCCCAAACAACAAAACATAACAATAATTCTTCACACACAAATAATCGCTTAAATACAAATTCTAAAAGCAAACAATACTTTTTGCAAGGACTACTTCTAAGCCTATCAAACCCCAAAGATATTTTATTTTTATCGCCTTTTTTCCGCAGTTTTTGGGTATAACACACTCCATTTATCTTAGCCTTACAATCCTTACACTATCGTGGATAACCCTTGATTTTAGTTTGCTTCTTCTTATAAGCTACATTTCTCAAAAGATACAACTAGAGCGATTTGAAACACTCATAACAAAGCTTAACGACATCGTGCTTATAATGGTTGGAATCTTTGGTATTGTGTATGGAGTAATATCTTTGCAAAACTAGCATAAGCCCTAATCTCTATTTGTTTTACGCCAAAATATCAAGCAAATGCACCTCATCGCCCACACACGCAATATCATCAGCCACATCATATTCTACCACTGCCAAGCTCTCGCTCTCTTTAACAGATTCAGAATCTTTATGCGATTCTTGCTCGTTTTTTTTCTCCTGTTTATCATCAGGATCAATGGCTTTTGTCTCTTGTGCGGGGGCGACTTCTTGCACAGCTTTAAGTTTATCTACAAACTCTTGCATATTTGCATTGAGTGCAAAATCCACCTTTTGCATCGCATTTGCGTGTTGCATAGAGCCAACTTGGGAGTTTTGATTGATATAAGTAACATTTCCAATGGGACTAAGTGCCATATCCTCCTCCTTAGCTTTAAGCTATACATATCGTCTTTATGTCCTAACACATTAGCATTTATACGGCTTTTAAGCAAGGGTTATGCTAAGCATTCTTATTTTTCCTTGCAAATATGCACAAAAACGCTTATAATACCACTTCAAATTGAGCATATTTTAAGATTCTAAGAGGATAGAATGGCAAAAGATTCTAATGGCACAGAGCTAAACGCTGGAGATAATGTAAGCGTTATTAAAGATTTAAAAGTCAAAGGGGCTTCAAGCACCATTAAACGCGGCACGACAATTAAAAACATCAGGCTCACAAACAAAGATGATGAGATTGAAGCTAAGGTTGATAAATGCGGTGTGGTCGTGCTAAAAACCTGCTTTCTTAAAAAGATATGATTGAAAAATTCACTCTATGACTCCCGCCACCCACCACAGCACAAAAGCCACAATACAATCTTTGTGTCTTTTTTTGTGTATAGGCTTATTATGTTTTGCTTTTCTTGGCTGTGATTTACACAAATCCCCGCGAGAAAAGGCTCAACAAGACGCGATAGAAGGCTATATGCAAGGGCTATTTGGTGGAGATTTAGACAAATATCTACATTATTCTAGCTATGGCTTTGCCCTTCAATCTATGGGAAATGCCAACCTAGCCAATCTCTTTGTCGCAGCAGAATCCACGCGTGCAAAAATGCTAGGTGGTTATAAGCGTGTGGAGATTTTACACATTACACCAGATGAGATTGAGACGCAAGATTCTAAAGCTCAAAACCCCCAAGATTCTAGCTCCATAATGCCTACCGCAACCGCCCTTGTGAAAATCCACTTTGACAAAGTAGTAGTAGAATCTCAACTTCATCTTGTGAATTATGAACAAAATAGATGGATTATAAACTCCCAACTTAGCCTTGCTGATACCATAAGCTCACAGCTTCAACATTAAGATTGCTTCCCAACCTCCCACTTTAAACCCCTACTTTCTCATCAATTTGGGATTTTCTAAAGAAACTTCGCTTTGCTTGTTAAAATTCAAAATCCCCTAAAATCTCCCAGCAAGTGAGACAAAAAACGCCCTGCCACTCGCACGATAGTAGCTATAATAAGTGTGGTTAAAAAGGTTTGTGATATTTGAGCTTACATCAAAATGCTTATTTATCCGCCACCCTAAACGCAAATCCGCAATAGCATAGCTATCTGTCGCTCCATATACACCACTTGGCGTAGGTGTATTGTTTGCGTTTTTATAGGGCTTACTTGCATATTCCACGCCAAAAGAGCCATAAAAAGCCTCCTTATCATAGTTAATCGCCCCATACGCTAAATGCGATGGAATCCCAGCGACCTTGTTACCAATCGTGGCAGATTCCACACTTTTTAAAATCTTAGAATCCATAAAAGTATAGGTTAAATGCACACTCAAACCATAGCCAAAAAGCAACATAAGAGAGCTTTCAATCCCTTGTATGCGATTTTTTCCAAGATTATCATACATTCCTTGCAAATTTTTATCCGCATAAGTGGTAGAATACTGCATAATCGCATTTGTCGTTGTATTATTAAAATAATACATTTTAAACGCTCCATAATCTTCACCCAAAACAATGTCCTGCTCAAAGCCCACATCAAAACTTATGACATTTTCAGGCTTTAAGCGTGCATTTCCCTTCACAGGTGTGCCATCCGTCAGTGTTCTATTACTAAACATTTGTGAGAAAGTCGGTGCTTTAAAAGCCTGCCCAAATGATGTCTTAAACCGCGTTATATCGCTTGGAGCGTAGTTTAAAGATACCTTAGGGCTAAAGCTTTGCTTGGTATTTGTAGCGTAATTATCTGCATCTTTATATATGCCATAGCCCCTCCAATAGTCATATCTCGCCCCGATATTTGTGCTAAAATGCTCCCCAAAGCTCCCTTGCCACTCGCTAAATACTCCCACGCTTGCACTTTTTCCACCTTGAGCATAGCCCGAAGTCGCCCTGCCCTGAAGTGCGGAGTTAAAATCTTTCCAATTTACTATGTAGTCTTTTGTCTGTGTGTAGTTATTATGCCGATACTGCACACCGCTTAAGATTCTGTGATTTTCACTCACACTTGCTAGATAGAGTAAATCAAGGTTGTTTGTCTCATATCGGTGATTTGTTTGTGAGCCTACACCGCCATTTATGCTTGTATTCGCACTGACATGGGTTTGACCGCCATCGGGATTATTAAACTTATCCCACCCATCAATGCGTGAAAACTTCACTTCTATATGACTATCATTTGGTAGATAATGCTTATAGCCCACCGCACTCACTAGCTGATGATACTGCTCTTTGCCGATATGTCGCCCATAGAGAATGGGGGCTGGTTTATTGGCATCCACATCGCTATTTTCCCCATAGCTTGGCTTGCCATCTTTGGTTAGAAATGTGCGTTGATTTTTATGATTATAGCTATACATATTCCACCGCACATAGCCACTCAATGTCCCCACATCGCCAATGTCATACTCCGCTTTCAAAGCACTATCATAAGTTTGATACGCCTGATTTCCCATATCGCCGATATTATACTTCACCTCTCCTGTGTTAGAATCTAGCGTAGGCTTCCCACCTTGATAGTCATTTATATCACTGACCACGACAGAATCTGCCGCGTAGCCTTGTGAATTTGTCGTGCCAAAAGAGAGTTTCACTCGTAGTTTTTTCTCTAAAAACGCATCGCCCACACTCGCATATCCACGAAATGTATTCTTTGGGGCAAACTCCGTGCCTAGTGCACTCCCATAGCCAAAACTCGCCCTTGTCTCAAAGGCTGTTGGCATACTTGTGATGAAGTTAATCGCCCCAGCAACCGCACCACTGCCATAAATATTTGAAAATGCCCCTCGCACCACCTCCACCTGCTCTATATCATCAGCACTCATCGCTGTTAGCATTTTGGTGTTGTTATTTATGTCATTGAGCATAATGCCATCAACCATTATCGCCGCACCGCTTAATCCGCGAATCTTCACGCCATCAAAGGTATCCATACCACGCGATTTACTCTGCTGTAGCCCCTCAAATCCACGCAATGTATCGCTAAATTTGTAATTTGGACGAAGATTGATTTGCCTTTGTGTAACCACGCTGACATTGCCCGGAGCCTCGTTAATAGGCGTATCCACACGCGAAGCACTCACTATGCTTTTTTCTAGTTTTACAGGGATTTCATCTTGTGCTAAAGATACACCTATCACGCTTAGTATCACAAATACTTTTAACTTCATCGTAATATCCTTTATGTAAAAACTAAAAAAGATATTACCATAATCATACTTTATTTACAATAGTAATACTAAAATGAGTGAGATTCCGCGGTAGCAATGACTAAAACACAATGTGTTAAATAATAAAATCTTAAATCACAAATTTGAAAAGATTCAAATTTTTTAAAAATTTTTAGGGCGAAAATGGCGGAGGATTAAAAATCCCACAAACGCACAAGAAAGCACCACAACAATTCCGCTAAAAGCCTCAAAATACCCAAATGGCTCACTCAAATTCCACACCTTTAAGCCAAAAAACTCAAATCCCATTACAAGCCCCCAAAGCCTATCACACTTTAAAGTGTCGCCACCACAGCAGAGCAACGCTCGCACAACTCCCCACTTTCCACCACAAACTGCCAACACCGCTCACACTTAGCCATTTGTGCCTTGCGTATAGCAAAGCTATGTCCCTGCACTTCAAACTTCCCTAGCACATTCACATCTGCTCCATCTACACACCCCGCATATACACGTGAAACAATCAGCCACTTATCAAGCAGGGCAAAATCTTTTGGCAAAATAGGATCTCTACAATACACAATCTCCACTTCAAGCGAAGACTTAATACTTTTTTGCTTTTTAAGATTATCAAGCACTTCCCCAAAGCTCTCTCGCACATTTAAAAGCAAGGCAAAATCCACATCTAGATTCAAATCATACATATCTTTACACGCAAATCTTTTTAACTCAAAAATATCCTTGCATTCGCCCCCCAAATGATTATGTTTGATAGCTAAACTCGCGTGGCTAAAGGCTTCATTTGCCGTGTATGTCAGCACAGGGGCGATAAAATGTAGTAGCCTTTGAGAAAGTAGCACCATAGAGCTTAAAATCGCTCTCCTACGCACAGAATCTGCCCTGTCACAATACAAAATATCCTTACACAAATCTAAGTAGATTCCACTTAACTCATTGCTTAAAAAGTTCATCACCACTTGAAATGCCTTAGCAAAGTCATAGGTATCAAAGTAGCTATATGCGTCTTCAAACACGCTATCACAAGTTTGTAAAATCCATCTATCAATCGCCCCTAGCTCATCAAAACCCACCATTACACTTGGCTCAATGTCCGCATTAGCAAGTAAAAAGCGGATAGTATTGCGAATCTTGCGATACTGCTCTCCTACTTGCTTTAAAATCTCATCGCTTATATTTTGATCGCTTTGATACTGACTTAAAGCTACCCATAGACGCAAAATCTCACTGCCCTGCGTTTTTATAATCTCACTTGGGGCGATGACATTCCCCTTACTCTTACTCATTTTTTCGCCATTTCTATCAAAGGTAAAACCGTGGGTTAGAATCTGCTTGTAAGGTGCGATTTTACTCACCGCACAAGAGAGTAACAAAGAGCTTTGAAACCACCCTCTGTGCTGATCACTCCCCTCAAGATACATATCCGCTGGGTGTTCCCCCGCGTCATAAGCATTCTTAGTTTGATAATTATTTTTCAATACCGCACTCCAAGTGCTACCGCTATCAAACCACACATCAAGGATATGTTTGCTTTTGCTTAAGTTTTGTGCTAAATGCTTATGGCTCTGCGGGAGTAAGTCTTTAATCTCATAGCTCCACCACGCATCACAGCCCTGCTTTTCAAAAATCTCTGCCATAAACTCAAGCACTTCTATATCAAGCAAAGGTGCGTTTGTGTCCTTATCTACCAAAAAGGCAATAGGCACACCCCAATCTCTCTGCCGAGAGATACACCAATCGGGGCGATTTTCAATCATAGAGTAGATTCTATTTTTGCCATTTTGCGGATAGAATCTTACCTTGTCAAGCTCGCTTAAGGCTAATTCTTTTAATGTTTTACCTTGATAAAAAGGCTTATCAAGCAAAATAAACCACTGCGTTGTCGCGCGATAAATCACAGGCTTGTGCATACGCCAACAATGCGGATAGCTATGCGTAATCACACTTTTTTTCAAAAGATTTGAACCTAGAATCTTAAAAATGCTCTCGTGTGTTTCAAAGATATTTTTCCCTACAAACTCTCCCGCATATTCCTTTGGCACAAGTCCCATAGATTCAACAAGTGGGCTAAAATTTCCCTTATCATCAACAGGCATAATCACAGGCAGATTATATTTTAGCCCGATATAGTAGTCATCTTCGCCGTGCCCGGGGGCTGTATGCACCGCTCCACTGCCCTCACTCATACTCACGTGTTCGCCTAAAATCACAAGTGAAGTCCTGCCATTTAGCGGATTAATGGCTTCAAGGTTTTCAAAAGCTTTAGCACTAAATTCTTGTGCGATTTCGCCAATACCTAGATTCTCCTTGCATTTGCTATGCAGGGCTTTTGCCACGATATAGCCATCAAGAGTAAGCACATAAGATTCATTTGGATTAAGCGAGATAGCCACATTTGCTGGGAGTGTCCAAGGTGTAGTCGTCCAAATGATAAGTTTGCCCTGTGGGATTCCAAGCTGGGATAATGCTGAATCTGCCAAGTTAAAAGATACAAAAATAGAATCTGATTGCTTCTCTTGGTATTCCACCTCTGCATCGGCTAAGGCACTCTCACAAGCCCAGCTCCAATAAATAGGCTTAGATCGTTCTGCCAAAAGCCCCTCTTTCACAAGGGCTATAAGCAAACGATAAATCTGTGCTTCAAAGGCAAAGTCCATTGTCTTGTAAGGATTGCTAAAATCCCCCAAAACACCCAAAGCTTGAAACTCTTCACTTTGAATCTCAATAAATTTTTGTGCGTGATTCCTGCATAGCTCTCGCAATTTCGTTTTTTCTAAATTATCTTTTTTAGTCTTGCCTATTTTTTGCTCCACTTGCTGCTCAATAGGCAGCCCGTGGCAGTCCCAGCCGGGCGTATAGCGGATATTTTCGCCCTTAAAATAATGATATTTCACAATAATATCTTTGAGAATCTTGTTTAATGCGTGTCCTATGTGAAGATGTCCGTTTGCATAAGGTGGTCCATCGTGAAGAGTAAAGCTTTTTGCACCCTTATTGGCATTTTTTAATCGCTCATAGAGATTATTCTCTTTCCATTGTGCGTAAGTTTGTGGCTCATTTTGAGGGAGATTCCCTCGCATTGGAAAAGTCGTTTGGGGTAAAATTAAAGTCTCTTTGTAGTCCATTGCTACTCCCTATTCATAAAAATACAAAAAGTAAAAATAAAGCTAGGATTGTAGCAAAAAATCCTAATTTTTGCCCCCTTTGTGTTAGAATATGCCACTTGCCGATGCTAGATTCTGCACTAGATTCTAAAAATATTAAGAGAAAGGATTAAAAATGAAATTTGTAAGCTTTGTGCCTTATGTGTGTGATTTGTATGCTAAAGATTCTGCCCTAGATGCGTTTGCCCTTTTTACCCAACCTTGTGAGCTTGGACTACTCATAGAAGATAGTAAAAATGGCGATAGAATCTACCCCTTTTCTAAACTCTTTGTGAGCGATATTCCTAGAATCTACACTGATATGCTGACATTTATTCAGTTTCACACACAAGAAATGCTAGATTCTATGCGGGAATATCACACCTGCCCTTATGCGTTTTCTATGTCGCAAGTTACACTTCTAGCCCCCATTCCTATGCCTAGACAAGATGTGATTTGCCTTGGCATAAACTACCTTGATCACGCTAGAGAATCAGCAGCTTTTAAAAAGGAGGTTTTTGATGAAAAGCGTGAAAATGCGGTGTATTTTAGCAAACGCGTGAATTACACCACGCCTCATAATGCCCCCATTGCAGCCCATAGCCATTTAACCCAAAAGCTTGATTATGAAGTAGAACTAGGTGTGATTTTAAAATCCCATCTCTATCAGCCTAAAACCAAGCAAGAAGCACTAGATTCTATCTTTGGCTACACAATTATTAATGATATTTCTGCTAGAGATATTCAACAAAGGCATAAGCAATGGTATATGGGTAAATCCCTGCAAGGCTCTCTGCCTATGGGACCTTGTGTGCTTTATGCTAAAGATGTGAATCCGCAGAATCTCACCATAAAAAGCTATGTCAATAATGAACTAAGGCAGGATTCTCACACTTCATTGATGATATGCGATGTAGCAAGTGCGTTGTATGAGCTATCGCATTATTGCCTATTACAAGCGGGAAGTATTATCTCTATGGGGACGCCAAGCGGTGTGGGTATGGGCTTTAACCCGCCAAGATTCTTACAAAAGGGCGATGAAGTGGTATGTGAGATAGAATCTGTCGGGAGTCTTAGAAATGTTATTGTATAGTGCAAGGCTCTTTTTGAAGTGGCATTTGCTCTAAAAGCTCTATGAGCGTATCGCGGATTTTTTGGACATTTTGATTGAGATTTAGCTCCAAAGCAGCGATGTGGGAATTTTGCTTCTTTGTGCTTATCTCTTCTGTGCTTAGGGCATTTAGGGCGTGAGCCATAGAATCTAGGCTAAAATCACTTGAGATAATGGCGTTATCATATTTTTCCGTAATGCTTTGCAAACTCTCAATGGGTGGCAAAAACAAGGCTAAACGCGATTGAATATATTCAAAAAATTTATTTGGGATTGTGGCAAAGAGATTGTGATTGTGCTGTGGAATGTATATAAAACCTATGTCATAATCATTCCCAAATGGCACTATTTGCTCCAAACTCACCGCGGGCAATACCCTGACATTACACCCCTGCTTTTGTAGCCTTAAAATGGCAGATTCTATCTTTTTACGATAAGGCTTTGTCCCACCTGTGAAAATAAAGTCCATACAAAACCGCTTATCAAGCTTTTGACACAAATAAATAATCTTATGAATATCGCGGTTTTTGTTTAACGCTCCGTGGTAGAGAATCTTAACCTTTTGGGGATTTGTGGGTGTGGGCTTAAGCTCATAATATGGGGGCAGTGAGAGTAAAAGCTCGGCTTTTAAGCCAAAATGTGTGCTGTATAGCTCACAAAATCGTGGCGATACGCTAAAGATTCTATCCGCCCTTTTAGCATAAGTTTCGCATAAATAAGTGTTAAATGCCTTAAAAAGTAGCCGCCAACGCAGTGAGCTTGTATTTTGCAATGGATAAAACTCCCTTGCGTCAAAGATAACGCGTGTAGATTGTGCTTCCTGCCTGTTGCTTTTAGAATCTAGCCGTTTAGAATCTTCTCGCTTAGAATCTAGTCCCGCAAACAGCACCGGCAAAAGTAATAAATCGTGGCAGATAATCACATCATACCTATGCGTTTTGATATGCTCCTTTACCACAAGGCGATTTTTGATAAAGCTTAGTCTATCCCACCGCCCACACATCACATCAAGCCATAATCGTAGCTCACCAAAAAAATTTCGCTTTTTATAGTAAGGATAGCTAAAGGTCGCAATATGTGGAATCTTAGGCATAGCACTGCCATCTTCATTATCAATCCCCATAACGCTTACTTCATACTTGCCCTGCTTTATCTCATCTTTGAGTGCTTCTAAGATTCTCATAGGACGCGGACAGGTTGAGATATTTGCCGCCGCTAGAATGAGAATATGCCTTTTCATATATTTTTGGTTTTGCTTATCGCTTTAGCTTTGAGTTTGCGTAATGGCGTCCATAAATGCCAAGATTCCTTCATACTCTCTCATCTCATCGCCCACTGCCCTAGCCTTTGCCCCAAGCTCTCTAAGATTCTCAATATATGCCCTATCCCCTGATACAAAATGCTCTAAAAGTGCTGTTGCTTTTTCTACATACTCTTTGAGCGAAAAGGCAAGGAGAGGGAGTTGGGATTCTTTAATAAGTGCAAATGCATTATCAAAGTCCGCCCGTGTTTTAAGTGAGCCATCTTTATTAGGGATACTCTGCCAAGCTTTAAGTGAGGTTTGAATGCCTTCAATGCGTTGCTCTTGTGGAATCTTACTTAAAGTGATACTTAGCCCACCTTTTGCCACATATTCTATGCGACTTTCGCCCTGTTCAAGCGGAAAGCTATCAAGCCATATATCAATGATATGCCCATAGATTCCACTATCTATATAGCCTGTGAAATGCACCCTTTGTAAAAATGCTTGAGCCTCTGCCTCTTGTGTAAAACAGCTTGTGATACACTCACTTATAAGGCTTTCATTCCCCCCACCACAGGCTAGATAAATGCTTTGCGGATAGCGTTGCATTATCTCAATCACGCATTGCCAATATTCCTTAGAGTTGAGCTTTGTTAATCGCCCGATACTCCCTAAAATCACGCTATCTTGTGGAAACTCACTGCGGATTTGAGCGATTTTTTCTTTAGCTTGTGAATCTAGCTCGGGATTATAGAATCGCTCTAGCATTTTCACCGGCACACCATAAAACTCATAGCCCTCGTGAGAAATATGGCGTTTATTTTGACAAATATGTGTCATTTTAGAATCTACACAAGGCACATCATAGACAAAATTCCCGTGGGAATAATAAATCTGGCTCTTTGCACTGCGTGAAGCAAGGATAAAATCGCTTATACCATAGCCATTATTTGGGCTAAGGAGAATACTGATATTATCGGTATTTAACGCCTCTTTGATAGCAAGGGCTTTTTGCAAGTGGGAGTTATAAAAGCCTTGCGTATGAAAGCCTGATACTACATCAATCACAGGAATGCCAAGATTCTCATAAGATTGCACGATTTTTTCATCATCTACGCTTTTTTCAAATAGCTTCATCGCATAGATTCTTATCTCATAACGCTCCCTAAAGGCTTGATTGCTTAAAAGGTTGCTTAAAAGGCTAAATTCCACTTTATAAGGGGAATTTGCAACCAGCCTATCACGCAAGATTCCTATGCGGATTTTATCCGTTGGCTGATGATTTGATACACCATAAATGCCTTGATTTTTGGCAAAACGCTCATAATGCCTAACTGCCACCCTATCAATATCCTTACAAAATCTAGCCCATTGCTCCTGCGTGTGAAAGTTATTCCCACATAGATGATACATAAAAAACTGCATATACATCGCCTCATCAATGCCCTCTATGCTACCTTTCTCAAGCATAGTATAAAACAGCTCTTTCCACACTTCATAGAGTTCTAGCCACGCGTGATGATTAAAAAAATGTGAAACATTCCAAAAACAATGCAGTTGCCAATTTAAAATACTGCGTCTGCGTTGGCTAGGGTAGGCAAAATATACTTCTTTGTTAAGTTGATTTTTTAGGGCATTAAGCATTATTGACATATCTACACCTAGATTCTCAAAATGCTTGATTATAAAATTTGCGTGTTCTAGTGAAAGCGGAAGGTTTATATCCACAAGGCAGATAAGTGAAATATATTCAAGTATAAGCCTATCAAAATTGCCCATATCTCGCAGAATTTTCGCCACCATATACAGCTCAATAAACAAAAGATTTTCAACATCGCTATTACCATCAACAAATAGGCTTTTTTGTGCCATTGTGATAAACACATCAAAACGCGTATCTTGTGATATATTCTCAAACTTTGTATATGTAGAAATATGCGTAAAAAGCAAAAGAGAGAGATACTCCACCCCACACAACACCCCCTGTGTCAGCAAAGTATAGATTCTCTCCCGCAAAAGCGTGATAAGCTCGGCTAATACAATCCTGCCATTTGAATGATTTGCAAGGAGCTTTATATCTGTATGCGTAAGGGAGCTAAATTCTTGCATAAGGGAATCTAAATGGGCTTTTGTAGAATCTTGCTGTATTGAAGCGATAATGATATGCAAAAACTCCATAAGCCTATCAAGCCGCTCTGTCTCATTTTGCTGTGTTTGGCGTGGCTCTATATTACTTGGCGTGGAATGTGGGGAGCTAGAATCTTGTGTTGCAAAATGGGCTTTTGTAGATTCTGCGGAATTGTGAGAGATGTGCTTTTTCATTCTTTAGCCCCTATGTCTTAAAATCCTTGCTCTTTATCGACACTTGATATTGTAAAGTTTTGCTTTATGTATCCGTGCCTTCATTGCTACATGTTAGATTCTATATTTTCTTGTGGCTCTTTTTGTGAATCTTGGGGCTGATTGCTGTGAATCTCATCTTGTAAGAGATGAAGCTGTGGAGTTTCCCTATCAATAATCCACACATAAGAAAGCTCACCCAAACTTGCATAGGGCTTAACCTCAACGCTCAAATATCCATAATTTTCACGCACATTTTCCACCACACCCACAGGAATATTTTCCAAAAAGATTCCATCAAGTCCGCTTGTAAAGACCCTATCCCCTTTATGAATCTCAGTCCAGGGGATATAATCCACAAGCAAATTTCCACCTGAAGAGCCAGAGACTATCCCCATAACCCGATTCTGCCCAATATACACATCATAGTTACAATTCGCATTGCCGTTCAAAAAGCCCTCAACGCGTCCATTCTGCACCACTGCTACACCAAGGGCTGCATTATCTTTTACTATGCCAAAGATTCTATCTTCCAACGCCTCGCTCTTGCGATAGTTTGAGAGATTTGTATCAAGCCATACTCTATCTTTTTCCCCAAGCGTGGCAAAGGATATAATTCTAGCTAAGTGAAAATCACTCAAGCCGTGGGTAAAGCCATCTTGTCCCACAATTTTTTGATATTTAACAAGTTCGTTTTTGAGATTTTGATTTTCAAGGGAAAGTTTGTCGTAGTCTTGAAGCTTTTGATTTAAAGATTCTATCTGTGCGGCTTGATCAAAATGCCTATTGTAGGTATCAGCTATGCTCTCCCCTGTGTTTAAAAAGAAAGTTTTAATATAATCGCTCACACCTAAAATCTTTGCCTGAATCCCCCTATCCACCTCCATAAGCACCAAAATAGAAGCAATAAAGATAATCCCAAAGACAAGGATTTTATACCGCATAATCCGCCTTAGTCAAAAGCAAGTTGCGTAAGTAGGTCTAAATCCTCCATTGCCTTACCTGTGCCTTTTGCCACACAAAGCAAAGGCTCTTCGCCCACATACACAGGCAATCGCACAATGTCTGAAAGATACTTATCAAGTCCGCGTATCAACGCACCGCCACCGGTTAGCACAATGCCATTTTCCACAATATCTCCTGCCAAGTCTGGCGGCATAGATTCAAGCACAGATTTAAGTGCATTGCTTATCTCTCGCAATTGATCTTTCATCGCCTCTCTCACATCTTCGCTTGTTAGCTCAATAGTGTTGAGTAAGCCACTCACCTGATCGCGTCCTCTCACCTGCATTACAAGGGGCTTTTCCATAGGGGAAGCAGAGCCAATTTCAATTTTTATCTCTTCACCCGTTCGCTCCCCAATTAAGAGATTAAATTTCTTTCTCACATAATCCATTACCGCCACATCAAGCTTATCTCCGGCAACCTTGATTGACTTGCTTATCACCAAACCACCAAGTGAGATAACGCCAATTTCTGTTGTCCCACCGCCGATGTCAATCACCAAATTCCCTTTAGATTCTTGAATCTGCAATCCCGCTCCAATAGCCGCTGCCATAGGCTCTTCTATCAAAAATACTTCTCTAGCCCCAGCACTCATTGCCGATTCTTTTACCGCCTTTTTTTCCACACCGGTTAAGCCATAAGGGACACAGACCATAATGCGAGGACGGATAAGGCTTTTTCTTTTATGAGCTTTCTCAATAAAATAGCGAATCATCTTTTCTGTCATATCAAAATCCGCTATAACGCCATCTTTCATCGGGCGAATGGCTTGGATTCCATCTGGCGTTTTCCCTAGCATATCCTTAGCCTCTTTTCCCACAGCAAGAATCTTGCCTGTGCTAAACCTGTCTGCCTGCACCGCAACCACAGAGGGTTCATTGATGATGATACCCTCTCCCTTAACCAAAACCAAAGTGTTTGCTGTCCCTAAATCAATTGCAATGTCTTTGGAAAAAGTCCCAATGAGTCTGTCCATCAACATAAAAACTCCTTAAAATTTTGCAAAATTTTGTGGCGATTATACTCTTTAACACCTTTGCTTAAGCTTTTATTTTTCTTAATTTAAGCTCCTTTTTGCAGATTCTTTCTTTTTTTTACCATAAGTGGGGCTTGTTTATCTGTAATACACTCTTTTGAAATGCTAATCTCATAGCCCTCAAGCTCTGGCAATTCATACATTAAATCAATCATCGCTTCTTCCATAATCGCTCTTAAGCCCCTAGCTCCCGTTTTCCTACTGATAGCAAGCTCCGCAATCGCCTCAATCGCCCCTTTGTCAAATTTCAAATTCGCACCATCAAGCTCAAAAATCTTTTGATACTGCTTCACAAGTGCATTTTTTGGCTTTGTGAGAATCTCAACCATTGCTTCTTTGGTAATAGGGGATAATGTGCTTATCATATGCAATCGTCCAATGAGTTCAGGAATAAGCCCATAGCTTATAAGATCATCAGGCTCAACATACTCTAATAATGCACTCTCTTCACTCTTACCCTTTTTCTCCCCGTGGAATCCAAGCACATTGCCACCTAAACGCCTTTTAATAATATCGCTCAAGCCATCAAATGCCCCGCCACACACAAACAAAATATCTTTTGTATCAATTTGTATAAAATCTTGATTTGGGTGCTTTCTACCCCCTTTTGGTGGAATATTCACCACACTACCTTCTATAATCTTAAGCAATGCCTGCTGCACACCTTCACCAGAAACATCACGCGTAATAGAGCGATTTTCTGAAAGCCTTGAAATCTTATCAATCTCATCAATAAACACAATACCTTTTTCTGCTTTTTTCACATCGCCATCAGCGGCTTGAAGCAAGCGTGTAAGGATATTTTCCACATCTTCGCCCACATATCCAGCTTCCGTCAAACTTGTAGCATCTGAAATAGCGATAGGAATATCTAAAAACTTTGCCAAAGTCTGTGCCATTAGCGTTTTTCCACTCCCTGTGGGACCGATGAGTAGAATATTTGATTTTGACAACTCTACTTCACGCAGAGCATTGCTTATTTGCTTTTCTCCTTGCAAGATACGCTTATAATGATTATATACCGCCACAGAAAAGACCTTCTTAGCAGAATCCTGTCCTATCACATATTCATCAAGCCTTGCCTTTAGCTCTTTGGGACTTGGAGCCACCACATCAAAGCCCTTGTCCTCGCCATTTTGCCCATCATTTTGGGTATTTTCTGCCATATATTCATTGATGATTGTGTTGCCTGTTATCAAGCAGTTCTTACAAATATACACTTCAGGTGTAACACCAGAGGCTATAACCGGATTATTAATGCTTTCTTTTGCTTTACAAAAACTACATTCTTTTACATTCATATCACTCACTTTGTGTTCCTTTATTAAGAGGGATACCGCGTGTATTTGAGAGGATAAACTCACAAATAGAGCGGCTTATTGGGTTTGGATTCTTATCTAGCTCCTGCTGGGCTAGTTCGCGTATTGGGGCAGTATGTGAAAATAGAATCTTATACAAATGGCTAATCTCATCAATCTCTTCACGAGTAAAAAGCTTACGCATACGATGTTTGTTTAATCCTCTAATATAAGCCCTATTTCCTTCTGCAAGGCAATAAGGTGGCAAATCCTGCGTCAAAACAGAGCCTCCTGCAACCATACAGCCAGAGCCGATTTTAACAAACTGATGCACAGGTGTTAGTCCGCCAATATTCACATAGTCTCCAAGCTCCACGTGTCCACCGAGCGTAGCATTATTTGCCAAAATGCATTCATTTCCAATCACGCAGTCGTGTGCAATATGCACATACGCCATAAAGAGATTCTTGTTGCCGATGATTGTTTTGCTATGTCCGCCGATCGTGCCGGGATTGAGCGTAGTAAATTCACGGATAAGATTCTCATCGCCAATAATGAGCTCTGTTTTTTCCCCTGCATATTTTAAATCTTGTGGTGGGACACCAACAGCGGCATTGTTAAAGACCTTATTGCCCCTGCCTAAAGTCGTCCAACCCGCAATATGCACATAATTGCCTATCACGCAATCATCGCCAATAACGACATTTTCATCAATAATGCAAAACTCGCCAATAACGACATTTTTGCCTATTTTTGCACCCTCTTTTATAATGCTCGTTTTACCAATGTTACTCATCTCTTCACCTCTTAGCTTTGGGCATCTGCAATCATCGCCTTGAGTTCGGCTTCAGATACAAGCTTATCATCAACAAAGGCTTTCGCTCCAAGCTGCCACACACTCCCTTTGTGCTTCAGCACTTTGAGTTCATACACAAGTCTATCACCGGGCACCACGGGAATGCGGAATTTTACATTATCAATTGTCATAAAATATACAATCTTATTTTCAGCTTCAGCAACATTATCGCCAAACATACTTACAAATGCAAGTAGTCCACCCGCTTGAGCCATTCCCTCAATCTGCATAACACCCGGGTAAATGGGTTTGCTTGGAAAATGCCCCAAAAATACCTCTTCATTAATCGTTACATTCTTATAAGCTTTAATGTAGCCATCTGACTTTGTGTCGTTACTGTTGCGGACAAGCTCCACCACCCTATCTACAAGCAGCATTGGATAGCGATGGGGCAGAATCTGACGGATCTTTTCAACATCCATTATTGGATTTTGTGTTTGCATTGACACTCCTTTTTGTGAAAAATTATTCGCTATTCTACCAAATTTTTTTAATATGTGGCGATAGCAAAAATACTACTTTCTTGAAAATACGCATCAATAAAAAGCTTCAAACTCCGCTCTATATGAGAATCAATCACAATAATGGGATTAAGACTATCCGCTCCACATAGCAGCCCACGCAACATAAGCTCATCTTCATAAGGTGGCGGATTATACACCATTTCTTGCGTGTTGGCATAGCTTGTTTTTAGTAAAAGATTGAGCGTTTGGATACTGATAAACACGCTATCATCGCGTTTAGCATAGCCCATTTGTATGCTTTGCATTTGAGAATGTATATCTTTGACATTTTGTTTGATATAAGTAATTGCCGCGGTTTTCACCATATTTTTGCCCCGAGATTGTGTAATCACATAAGAGCTTATGACTTTATCTCCATCAATACACACACTTCGCAAATTACGCCAAATAATCTTAGACTGCTTGTATAACGCATATTCCCTGCCCTGTGCTTCGCACTCATCACGGATTTCAAATACACGCTTTCTTTGCTCATTGCTCCCGGGGGCGATTTGTTTGCCAATATTACTCATCAGTTCAAGGGCGATTTGTTTTTGTGAATCTCGCTGTTTTATCAACGCATACTGACAGCCACAATATGTTTGTTTATACAATCTATCTTTGTTTGCCAACTCACTTTGGGCTTGTGTGCCGCCATTACTCCGCACATCAACCTTGATAAAATCCAGCCCATACCGCGAAGCAATCTCATCACCCTCTGCATAGAGAATCTGCTGCTCTTTTAATGGACTTGAAAGCAAGGTAGAAGTGAAAGATTCTATATTCATTTTATGAGCGACTTGAGCAGTTTTTTCTAATCGCATATCAAAACATTTCACACATCGCTCCCCTTTTTCTGGCTCATTTTCAAGCCCCTTAATATCAACAAACCACTTCTTTATCTCATATTCCCCTTCCAAAAGCGGAATATTGAGCATTTTACAGCTCCGCTCCACATCAAGCAAACGCAAATCATACTCACTTTTTGGGTGGATATTTGGATTATAAAAATACCCAACCATTTCGTGTTGCGGATAAATCTTTCTTAGCTCACTCAAAAAATAATGACTATCAACAGAACAGCAAATATGCACGAGCATTTTTTGAAGCACACTCATTTTCTATCCTTTGCCAAATACCAAAATGTCCCCACACCAACAACCGCCACAACAGCCAAAAATAATATCAAAATAATATCAAGCTCCATTTCTATCCTTTATCAAAAGTTTCATCATAAATCTAAGGGCGTATTATAGAATCTCAAGCGACAAAACGCCATTCCACCACTTAGATTCTAAATGTTTCATATGAAACATTTAGAATCTAAGTATCCACACACAACTTTTCAAATCCTACCTATAACAAACCATCTCAAACTTTCGCTTTTTTAGACTTTTGCGTTATCTCGCCATTTTCACGCTTGATTTTCTCTCGTAATTGTCCGCACGCCGCACTAATATCAATCCCCTTAGATTCTCGTATCGTGCAGAGCAATCCTTTTTTGACTAAAAAATCAGCAAAAGCCCTTACATCTTCCATAAGTGGGCGTTCAAATTCACTTCCCTCGTGCGGATTAAACAAAATAAGATTCACCTTTGCCTTAATCCCATTCAACAAAGCAAGGAGTTTTTTTGCAGCCTTTATATCATCATTCACACCCTTTATCATCAGGTATTCAAACATCACCCGCTTCCTGCTATCCACAGGAAAGGCTCTTACTTCATTCAAAACTTCAGCGATATTATATGCCTTGTTAATAGGCATAAGCTTGGAGCGGAGTTCATCGCTCACAGCGTGAAGAGAAATGGCAAGTTGCACACCAAGATTCAGCTCTCCTAGCTCTTTAATCTTTGGGGCGATGCCACTTGTAGAAATCGTCTGCCGCCTAGCAGAGATACTTAGCCCATCTAGCTCGGCTAGAATCTTGATAGCTTGAGACACATTAGCAAGGTTATGCAGCGGTTCTCCCATTCCCATATACACGATATTTACTCGCTTATTTGGGGCAATGTTTGAATCTCTTTTCATCATCACCACCTGCTCTACTATCTCCCCCGCATTCAAATTCCGCACAAACCCGCCCTTTGCGGTAAAGCAAAACGCACAGCCCACCTTACAGCCAATTTGACTAGAAAGGCACATTGTCCATTTTTCACCTTTCACAATTTCGCCACTCTCATCAAGCTCTTTACTCTTCATTTGGATAAGCACAGATTCAAAGGTATGCCCATCTTTTGTTTGAAACAAATATTTCTTACTCCCATCGCTACTTTTTTCAATTTGCACAGGTGTGATTTGTGAGATAATAAAATGCGATTGCAAATGCTCCTGCATAGCCTTAGAAATATTATCCATTAGAGCGATATTATTTTCATAGCGATGATAGAGCCAGTGATACACTTGCTTGGCACGAAACGAGGGGGAAAGCAAAGATTTTAGCTCATTAAGCGTATAAGCATAAAGACTTGGCTTAGATTCTAGAATCCCCACTACAGCCCCTTATGTTTAGCAAGATTTATAGAGATTTGTTGGATTAGCTCACTATGATGGGATAAAATCTCCTTGACTTTGTGATGATTTGCCATAAACTCATTATGTGCATTTTGATGTGTGTAATTACTCACGCAAAACACACCCAAACAAGGAATATTAAAATATTGAGCGACTTTCATAATGCTAAAAAACTCCATATTTTCAAGCAAGATTCCAGCTTTAGCAAATCGCAGGGCAAGATTCTCATCTGTGGTGATGTAATTTGAGCTATTGATAATGGCTTTGTTTGCAAATGTTTCATATGAAACATTTTCCTGCAAGATTCCACTTTGGATATGATTATCTAGCGGCGTGTAAGCTTTATCCTGCAAAAAGCTCAACTCGATTTGTGTCGCACTATCAGCAATATACAAATCAAAAAGCTTCACTTCCTTGCTATACGCCCCAGCACTGCCTATAAACACGAGAGAATCTACACTTTCCTTTTGACAGATTTGCATTAGCCCTATGGCACTCTCCACAAGCCCAACGCCTAATGACTTCGCAAAGCTAAAATCTTCTCCATTTCCAGCACAGACTATCATACGCCCACCCCCTATACTCTCACAGGAATCTTGCATTCAACAAGATATTGTTTCAAATCTGCTATGGCAATTTCTTTGTAATGAAACACACTTGCAGCTAATGCCGCACTTGCTCCAGATTCAAACACATCGGCAAAGTCCTGCATCTTCCCCGCTCCGCCACTTGCGATTAACGGCACGGGGATACTATCCGCCACAGCTTCTATCATCAATCTATCATAGCCATTTTTTGTCCCATCAGCGTCCATACTTGTAAGCAGAATCTCCCCTGCTCCCCTATCGCACACTTCTTTTATCCATTCAAGCAAGTTTTTTCCGCTATCTATCCGCCCACCATTAAGATAGACATTCCACGAGCCACTTGGCGATTTTTTCGCATCAATAGCCACCACGATACATTGAGAGCCAAACTTCTTAGCCCCTTCATTAATAAGAGCAGGATTCTTAATCGCCGCACTATTTAAGCTAACCTTATCACACCCCGCATACAACAAAGCCGATATATCCTCAAGCGATCCCACTCCGCCACCAACGCTAAAAGGGATAAATGTAACTTGAGCGATTTTCTCCACCACATCAAGCATTGTTTTGCGTTTTTCATAACTCGCAGAAATATCAAGCAGCACCAGCTCATCAGCACCCTCATCATTATATGCTTTTGCAATCTCCACAGGATCGCCCGCATCTTTTAAATCCACAAAATTCACACCCTTCACCACGCGTCCATCTTTGACATCAAGGCAGGGGATAATTCTTTTCGCAAGGCTCATTAAATTTAACTCCATTATCAATCAAAGAAATAATCAAATAGCAGATTCACATCTCACATAAAATCTTAAAATGTAGCATTTAGCGTGTATCATAGCCAAATACTCCTTAATAAAATAAAATATTTGCATATTTTTACTATAATTGATTTTTCTAAAATAAAGGTTAGGGCTTTGAGCAAATGCAGAATCTTGCACATCACGCCAAAAAGCGTTTAGGACAGAACTTTTTGCAAGATTCTCACTATATTCATAAGATTGTCCAATCCATTCCCACTTTGCCTATTCAGTGCGTTGAAATTGGGGTTGGCTTGGGTGATTTGACACAAGAGCTATTGAAAATAGAATCCTTGATAGCCTATGAAGTCGATTTAGACTTATGTTCTTTACTTAATGAAAAATTTTCTAAGCAAATAGAGAGTGGGCGATTACACATCATTTATGAAGATGTTTTAAATCGCCCATCACAACAAGCGTGGTTACACACACAAGAGTATAAGGTTGTCTCAAATCTTCCTTATTACATCGCCACACATATTATCGTGCGTCTTTTGCATGATAGATTCTGTCGTGGCTTTATCGTAATGACACAAAAGGAAGTCGCACAAAAGTTCTGTGCCAAAAGTGGTGAAAAAGAGTTTTGTGCTTTAAGCGTTTTAGTTGAGAGTTTAGGCACAGCAGAATTGCTTTTTGATGTGCCAAAGGAAGCATTCTCCCCTATACCCAAAGTAACCTCATCAGTCTTTGTGATACATAAAAATCCATTACAGGGAAATGCGGATTTCTCTCTCTGTGATTTGGAAGCTTTTTTAAAACTTGCCTTTTGCTCACCACGCAAAACACTTGCTAAAAATCTTTCTTTATCCTTTGATAAAAAAAGCGTTGAGTTAGCTTTAGAATCTGCAAATGTGAAGCCAAATGCAAGAGCACACGAAGTAAAGACAGAAAGTTTTCACCATATTTTAAACACTCTCAAAAAAGGAAATGATAATGGAGGACAAGAAAATGCAGGAGAAAGAAACAATGGAAAAAAAAACACCAGAGCAGAGCAGCCAAGTCAGCAGATTCAGTAAATTCACAGATAGATTCAAGAAAAAAAGCCCAGAGGAACAAGCCAATGATATGACTTCGGATTCTACAGAATCTAGCCAAAATCAAGCAAAGAATTTTCACAATCGCTTCAAGCAAAGAGATTCTAAAAATTACGCAAACACGCAGGGCAATGCACAAACTGACACGCAAAGCAATACAAATCAAGGGCAAAAAAACTTTGAAAAAAGACGATGGCAAGGCAAAAATCCCCACGCTCAACACAACAAAGCCCAAAATGATGAAAGCATAAATGGAATCCGCGAAGTAAGAGATGTAAATGAAAAAGGCAATCTAGGCTTACACAAAGATTTAAAAAGGGGTGTGGAAGCAAATGAGAAAATCCAACGCCAAAGCCTTAATGCCCACAACAAGCTTAATCTCAACACAAAAGCAAGTGTGCGTATCACACCACTTGGTGGGCTTGGCGAAATTGGTGGAAATATCACCGTGATTGAAACACAAGATTCAGCTATCGTCATTGATGTGGGTATGAGCTTCCCTAATGAAGATATGCACGGCGTGGATATTCTCGTGCCAGATTTTAGCTATCTTTTTGCGATTAAAGACAAAATTGCTGGAGTTATCATCACTCACGCACACGAAGACCATATAGGTGCTGTGCCTTATCTTTTTAAACTCTTACAATTCCCTATCTATGGCACACCACTGCCACTTGGTATGATAGGCAGCAAGTTTGATGAGCACGGGCTAAAAAAATTCCGCTCATTTTTCAAAATTGTTGAAAAACGCAAACCCATAAAGATCGGTGCATTTGAAGTAGAGTGGATTAATATCACGCATTCCATTATTGATGCTTCCGCCCTTGCCATACGCACAGAAGCAGGTGTGATTATCCACACCGGCGATTTTAAGATAGACCACACCCCTGTGGATAATCTCCCCACCGATTTACACCGCCTAGCTCATTATGGAGAAGAAGGCGTTATGCTCTTACTTAGCGATTCTACAAACTCCCACCGCAGCGGAGTAACGCCCAGCGAAGCAAGTGTAGGACCGACATTTGAAACATTATTCAAACAAGCCCAAGGGCGTGTGATTATGAGCACATTCTCTTCAAATATTCATCGCGTGTATCAAGCCATAACTCACGGGCTAAAATACAACCGCAAAGTCGCCGTCATTGGGCGATCAATGGAGAAGAATCTTGAACTTGCTAGAGAGCTAGGCTACATTGACTTGCCGCAAAATATTTTTATTGAAGCACACGAAGTGGAAAAATACCCCGATGAAGAAGTATTGATTGTAACAACAGGCTCTCAAGGCGAGACAATGAGTGCGTTATATCGTATGGCGACAGATGAGCATAGGCATATTAAAATTAAGCCAAGCGATATGGTGATTATCTCTGCTAAAGCCATTCCGGGCAACGAAGGCTCTGTTTCCACCGTGCTTAATTTCCTTATGAAAGCCGGAGCGAAAGTGGCTTACCAAGACTTTAGCGAGATTCACGTAAGCGGACACGCCGCACAAGAAGAACAAAAGCTAATGCTACGACTTGTGAAGCCAAAATTCTTTCTGCCAGTGCACGGAGAATACAATCACATCGCTAGACATAAGCAAACTGCCATTGCTTGTGGGGTAATGGAGAAAAATATCCTGCTTATGGAAGATGGCGATCAAATAGAAGTCAATCCCAACTATATGAAAAAAATCCGCAGTGTCAAAAATGGCAAAACATTTATTGATAATCAAATCAACCGCCAAATTGAAAATGATGTCGTGCTTGACAGACAGGCTTTAGCAAGTGATGGCATTGTGATTATTTCAGCTAAAATTAGCAAAGATCGCAAGATTTTGGAGACAAAAATCACAAGCTACGGACTTGTAGCGGACAAGGAAGATAAAGGCTTTGAAAAAGAGATGAATGACACACTTGAATTTGTGGTGAAAAACTTCAAGGTAGAAGGCTTTAATGCGAAGAATCTTGAAAATGAAGTGCATAACACATTCAAGCGACATATTTTCAAAAAAGTCAAAAAATATCCAACCATTGTGCCGATGATTTATGTCATCTAAATCCTTGAAATACTTAAAGGACGCATAATGAAAAGTCTCAATTACGCAGAGATTGCAAAAGAAGTGCTAGAGATAGAATCTCAAGCCCTGCTTGAAGCTATAAAACGCATAAATGGAGCGGAACTTGAAGCGATTGTAGAAAAGATTTTTCATTCTCGTGGGAAGCTTGTCGTATGCGGTGTAGGCAAAAGTGGGCTTATTGGTGTAAAAATCTCTGCCACGCTTTCAAGCACAGGCACACCAAGCGTTTTCTTACACCCCACAGAAGCACTGCACGGGGATTTGGGAATGTTACAAAAAGATGACATTCTCCTTGCCATTAGTTATAGTGGGAAAAGTGAAGAACTCCTTAGCATTATTCCGCATATCAAACGCTTTGGTAATACTATCATCACAATGAGCAGAGACAAGCTCTCGCCCTTATCCGCTTTGGGCGATTATTTTTTAGACATTAGCATTAAGCGTGAAGCCTGTCCACTTAATATCGCCCCTACAAGCTCCACAACGCTTACCCTTGCCCTTGGCGATGTGTTAGCCGTGTGCCTTATGAAAAGACGAGCATTTAAGGCGGAAAATTTTGCCTCTTTTCACCCCGGCGGAGCGTTAGGCAAACAGCTTTTTGTCAAGCTTAAAGACTTAATGCAAACGCAAGATTTGCCTATTATCCCGCCAGAAATGCCCCTATCTCAAGCTATTATCATTATGAGCCAAAAGCGACTTGGCAATGCCATTATTGCTAAAGATAATGTGATTTGGGGGATTTTAAGCGATGGGGATTTAAGACGCGCAATGATGAAGCAAGACTTTAGCTTAGAATCTCAAGTCGGTGCTTACGCTACACAAAATCCAAAAGTATGCGATACGCCCGATATTCTAGCCTATGATGCACTCAAAATGATGGAAGATAATAAGATTCAGCTCCTTGTCATCACAGATAAGCACAAACACATACAAGGTGCGATACACTTGCATACGCTCATCAGTGCAGGACTGAAATAAGCCTAAACCAACAAAAAGGAGTGAAAATGTGGGAAAAAATAGATGAAATTTTTAAAAGCATAGAAGATATACGCGATGACATTAATATCTTGCTTAATATTGCTAAAATCTCGCTTGTGGATTATATTATGATTAAACGCGGCTCACAGGATATGCCCGAACATCTTAGCTTTGATTTACTCGCACAAATTGATGTTGAGATTGATAAACTTAAGGCACAAATTGATTCTCTTAACCGCTTAAAACGCGAACTGCTTGTATTCTAGATTCTAGGCTTTTAGGATTTGCAATACCCACAAAAACACCACTGCGAAAGTATTTTTGAGCTAGAATCGGGGCTTTGCGAGACTTGTGCGAGAAGCTTACTTTAAGTAAGTGCCGAAACACAAGGTGAAGCAATCGCCGATTCTAGCCAAAAGACAACGCAGAATCTAACACAAAGATTCTATAAAACTCATCGGCAGCATTACTGAACTCCTTTGCGTGTAGAATCTATGTGGCACATACAAATGCTTCCATTGCAGATTCAAAGTATTAAATAAAATCAAATCCACATCTAATGTGCGGGGTGCGTTTTTAAATGCCCTTTTACGCTCACGCCCAAAGCGTCTTTCCATATAAAACATAAGCCCAAATATTTCTACCAAACTTAAATTACTCTCACACAGCAACACTACATTATAAAAGTCATTTTGCAGGGCAAAGCCAAAGGGCGGATTACGCCAAATAGGAGAGCTTTGCAAAACACGAATGCGTGAGTGTGAATCTAGCCAAGCAAAAGCAGATTCTAAAATCTCCACACTGCCCCTATTTTTCAAAGCCATATTTGAGCCAAGCCCCAAGACAAATACATTTCGACACGCCTTGTAAGAGCTAGATTTAAAATTTTTGTGTTTAAAAAACTTATATGTATAAGGATAGTGCTTTGAGCTTAGAATCTTCACGCCTTTCGTTACACCTTTCATTTCTTTACGCCTTGCCTTTGTATTTGTGAAAACATTATAGAATCTTAGCCCAAATTTACTTCACAAAGGATATAGATGAAAAAGATTCTTCTCTCTCTTAGCCTTATCTCTAGCTTTGTTTCTAGTCTTGCTTTGGCGGCGAATTTTGAGCAAACCCTGCAAGAGACAATCAAATATAGCACCAAACAAAACGCAAAAATCCTAAAAATCCAAGATCTTAAATCCACGCCAAACATTAAACTCGTGCTGATTGAAGTAGGCAAAATGCAAGTGCCGATTTTTGCAAGTGGCGATGGACGGGCGGTTATAGGTGTGTCAAATGTCTTTTTCTCTAGCAATAATGAGGATATGGGAGCGGTAGGCTCACTCATTAAGCAAACACAAAACGACACCCCCGATGATGAAAAGCTAAGCAAATTTTTTAAGCAGATTCCAAAAGATGACTACATCATTTTAGAATCTAAAAACAAAAATAGTAAAAAAATCACCTACATTATCTCCGATCCCAACTGCCCAAGCTGTCAAAAAGAGCTAAAAAACATTGATAAACACCTAGCAGATTCTAATGTCTATATGCTGATTGTGGGCTTTGTGGGTAAAGATTCACCTTTGAAGGCAAGTATGCTACGAGAAAGGGCAGCTGATATGAAAGATAATAAGCAAAAACTCGCCCTTTTGCAAGAAGTCTATACACCAAATTCCAAAGTGCCTTCAAGCTTTATTAATATTGATATCAAAGACACAATGCGTCTTAATCAAAAGACTATGGAAGCAGGCATTAAAAGTGTGCCTTTTATTTTTGAGAGTGAAAAATAAGGCTTAAAGCCCCAAAAACTCACCCCTACAAGATTCTATGCTTTTCACATTTCTTAGATTCTAAACTAGAATCTAAGCTTTTTGCCACAAACTTACCCTTGCTTTACACTTTTTATTCCAAGATTTAAAAGTTGTTTTTTGTAGGATTGATTTACCTTTCTACCAAAGGAATTTACACAAAAAAGACACTTATGAGAAAGTTATTCGTCAGTTTATTGATGATTGCAGGAATCAGTGTGAGCTGCTACGCTTTTGGCTCTGTGTTTGCTAATTTAAATCAAAACAATACTATAGATGGGTATGATGAGTTTGTTAAGATAGCTGAAGGTGGATATGAAGGGCGAGGTGATGGTCAAAGAGTGTTTGATGAGTGATATAGCAAATCGCTTAAAAAAATGAAAACTAAAGATTTTATCAAACTCATCAACGAACTAACAGCCACATACACGGAAAATATGGGAGCAAAAGCAGGGGAAGAAGCTTGCAATATTGTAGCGATGAAATATGTAAAAAAAGAATATGCTTACTACTTTGAACAATTTGATCATGAGCCTGATTCGTGGGCTTATACTATCTGCGATGGAAAAGACCCAATTGCAAAGTATATAACTGGCGAAGATGTTGATGAGTAAGTAACTGGTCTAATATCTTGTGATTCTAGCTTTTTCAAGCATAGAATCACAACCCTTTAGCTTTAAAATCGCGTAAAAATAAAATGGCAATATTACATAAAATTTTATGGGAGAATCTTATGCGGTATAAATTGATGATGTGCGGATTTAGCGCAATGTGTGAGGATATGCAGGAAATAAAAGATAGGCTTAAAGTCATTCCGGTAGAGCGAAGCAGACTTGAAAGCAGTGAATGCTATGTCTTTGACTTACACACTGCGGAGCGATATGCCATACTTCCAAGTGAAAAAGGGTGGATTATCAAAAAGGCAGAATCTAGCCAAGAAAGCTAATAAACCTAAGCAAGATTCTATAAAAACTCGCTAGAAAGATTCCAAATTTTCTATTCTTTGCAACTTTTGCTGATTTTGTAGAAAATTTTTATTATTTTTGTATTTTTTATTGCTACAATCAAAGGGCTTTTTAAGCCTTTGCAGCATTTTTTACAAGGAGTTTTTATGAATCATACAAAATACAAACGAGGCTACTTTATGCCCCCAGATTCTAACAAAGATTCTAAATCGTATTTAGAATGGAGCAAAAAAGAGCATATACAATCCGCACCTTTGTGGTGTAGCGTGGATTTACGCGATGGGAATCAAGCCCTAATCACCCCTATGAATTTAGAAGAAAAAATCACATTCTTTAAACTCCTGCTGCAAATTGGCTTTAAAGATATTGAGGTTGGATTCCCCGCAGCAAGTGAGACTGAATACCGCTTTTTACGCACCTTAATAGAGCAGAATCTCATTCCAAAAGATGTGCGTTTGCAAGTCCTTACTCAAGCAAGGGAACACATCATCAAACGCACTTTTGAAGCATTACAAGGCTGTCCTAATGCGGTGGTGCATTTTTATAACTCAACTTCCTACGCACAAAGGGAGCAAGTCTTTAGAAAGTCAAAAGAAGATGTGAAAAAGATAGCCATTGATGGGGCGTTGTGCGTGAAGCAAATCGCACAAGAGACAAAGGGCAACTTTGCCTTTGAATACTCGCCGGAGAGCTTTAGTGGCACGGAGATTGACTACGCCCTTGAAGTCAGCAATGCTGTGATTGATATTTTTAAGCCCACAAAAGAGCAAAAGTTTATTTTGAATCTTCCTGCCACAGTTGAGATGAGCCTGCCCCATATCTACGCACAACAAGTGGAGTTTATGAGTAAGAATCTTTTACATAGGGAAAATGTGCTTATATCCTTGCACCCGCATAATGACAGGGGCTGTGCGGTGGCGAGTGCGGAGCTTGGAATCTTAGCAGGGGCGGATAGGATTGAAGGCACACTTTTTGGTAATGGCGAACGCACAGGCAATGTGGATATTATCACCCTAGCGTTAAATCTCACCACACACGGGATAGATTCTAAGCTTGATTTTAGCAATCTCCCCAAAATTTGCGATGTGTATGAATCTGTAACCAAAATGCAAGTGTATGAACGCCAACCCTATGCCGGAAAGCTTGTCTTTGCTGCCTTTTCTGGCTCTCATCAAGATGCTATTGCAAAAGGTATGGCGTATCACAGAGAGAAAAATCTTAGCACTTGGAGTGTGCCTTATCTCCCGCTTGATCCGCAAGATGTGGGGCGAGTGTATGAAAGCGATGTGATACGCATAAACTCACAGAGTGGCAAGGGCGGCATTGCCTACATTTTGCACGAGCATTATGGGGCGAACTTACCGCCACTTTTTAGAGAGGAATTTTCCTACTATATTAAGGACATTTCGGATAAAGCACATAAAGAGCTTAGCCCAAGTGAGATATGTGCGATTTTTGAAAAGGATTTTGTGAATGTTGCGGAGTTTTTAGAGATAGGCGAGTTTGCTTTTGAGACAAAAGAGAGCGAATGTGAAGTGCGTATAGAGCTAATAAAACCGCAAAAAATGAGTATAGATTCTAAAGGGAATGGGCGGCTTGATAGCGTGGCAAATGCGTTAAGAGAGCATTTAAATCTAAGCTTTGATATATTAGATTACAGCGAACACGCTTTGAAAAATGGCTCAAATGCTAAGGCGATAGCCTATGTGCAGATTGAATCTAATAGCAAGAAATACTTTGGCACAGGGATTGATAATGATATTATCAAAGCTTCAGTGTATGCGTTAGTCAGTGCGTTAAATCGTGCGTATAAATCAAATCAACTTTAAAAAAAGGAGTTTCTATGCAAACACTACTTATTTTTTCACACACATTTTGGAAAGATTCTAAAGTCAATAGGGCGTTATTAGAATCTGCGAAGACACTTTCAAATGTGAAGATTCACAATCTCAATGAGACTTATAAAGATGGCGTGATAAATGCCGAAAATGAAGTGGCATTACTCAAAGATTCACAAAAAATCATCTTTCAATTTCCGCTATTTTGGTTTAGCACACCTGCGCTTATGAAAGAGTGGCAGGATAGGGTTTTAACACATATTTTATATGGTAAAGATTCTAAGCTACTGCAGGGCAAGAAGTTTCAAGTCATTACGACTTTGGGTGGGGCAAAAGAGAGCTATGATGGGCATCACGGATATAGCCTTAATACGATTTTAAGTCCGCTTACAAGTGCGTTTAAGTATTGTGGCTGCGAGATTCTAGAATCTTTTGCTATCTTTAGTGCGAAGGTAGATACACTGCCTATGCAAGAGTATTTAGAGACATTACAAAATGACAAACAACAATCAGTAAGGAGCAAAATATGGGAATGACAATGAGTCAAAAAATCTTAGCTGATAGAGCGAGATTAGAATCTGTCAAGGCAAATGATTTAATAAGAGCCAAGCTAGATATGGTGCTAGGCAACGACATCACCACGCCTGTGGCAATCAACGCCTTTAAACAAGCAAAATTCACGCAAGTTTTTGATAAAAATAAAATCTCACTTGTAATGGATCACTTCGCACCAAATAAGGACATAAAAGCCGCCACGCAAAGTCAGCAATGCCGCTGTTTTGCCAATGACTTTGATATTAAGCATTACTATGATGTGGGAAATATGGGGGTAGAACACGCCCTTTTGCCTGAACAAGGCATTGTAACAATCGGTGATTTGATTATAGGCGCAGATTCTCACACTTGCACTTATGGGGCGTTGGGTGCGTTTAGCACGGGTGTGGGCAGCACGGATATGGCTGTGGGTATGGCAACAGGCGAGGCGTGGTTTAAAGTCCCAAAGGCGATGAAGTTTAATCTCAAGGGCAAACTCCGCCCTTATGTGAGTGGCAAAGATGTGATTTTGCATATTATTGGTAAAATCGGCGTTGATGGGGCGTTGTATAAAAGTATGGAGTTTAGCGGAGAGGGGCTAAAAAATCTAACCATTGATGATAGGCTTTGCATTGCGAATATGGCGATTGAAGCGGGGGCGAAAAATGGCATTTTTGAAGTAGATGACATTACGATTGAATACGCTAAGGGACGCACGAGCAAGGAGTTTAGAATCTACAAGGCTGATGAAGATGCCGAGTATGAAGAAGTCTTTGATATTGAGCTAGATTCTATAGATCACACCGTGGCGTTTCCGCATTTGCCTGAAAATACCAAAGAAAGAGAGCAGTGGGGCGAGATAAAGATAGATCAAGTTGTCATCGGCTCTTGCACGAATGGTAGGCTAAGTGATATGGAAGTAGCAGCAAATATTCTAAAGGATAAAACAATAGCAAAAAATACGCGTTGCATTATCATTCCTGCTACGCAAAATATCTATTTAGAGTGCATTAATCGTGGGTATTTAGAGACTTTTATTAAAGCTGGAGCGGTGGTATCTACGCCTACTTGTGGTCCTTGCCTTGGCGGACATATGGGAATCTTAGCAGCAAATGAAAAATGTGTCTCTACTACAAATCGCAACTTTGTAGGCAGAATGGGACACACCACAAGCGAAGTGTATCTTAGCTCCCCTGAAGTGGCAGCAGCAAGTGCGGTAAGGGGGATTCTAAGCTCCCCACAAGATGTTATGTAATGTGGATTACTCGCAAAAGGAGATTAAGAAAATGAAAGCACAAGGATTTATCCATAAATATGGCGATAATGTAGATACTGATGTGATTATTCCCGCAAGGTATCTAAACACCGCAGATCATAGGGAGCTTGCAAGTCATTGTATGGAGGATATTGATAAGGATTTTGTGAAAAAGGTAAAAGTCGGCAATATTATGGTCGGCGGGTGGAACTTTGGCTGTGGGAGCAGCAGGGAACACGCACCTATTGCGATTAAGGCAAGTGGGATAAGCTGCATTATCGCAAAAAGCTTTGCTAGAATCTTTTATCGCAATGCGATTAATATCGGCTTAGCAATTATTGAATCTCAAGAGATAGCAGACTTCCTGCAAGAAGGCGATAGTGTAAGCATTGACTTTGATAAAGGTGAGATTATAGAATCTAAAAGCCAAAAAAGCTTTAGCACAACGCCCTTTCCGCCTTTTATACAAGAGATTATCAATGCAAATGGGTATTTGAACTGGATAGCGAAGAATAAGAAGTAGGGTTTGGGTTTTGTGGGTAAATTAGAATCTAGATTCTCAAGCAAATTCCGCACTTTGTCATTTTTGCAAGTGTGGGCAAGAGCTTCACTCGTGTGAGCCGTAGGCGAAAAATCTTTTTAGATTCTAATATTTTAGATACTTCAGCTAACGCCTCAGTATGACAATTTATAGATTCTAGATTCTAGTAATTGCTGTTAGGCTTTGTGAGTTTTTTATATTTTTTAAGGCAGGAGTTAGTTTTTTTAAGCACACAAAAATACCAATGCGGAAGTATCTTGTGATGATTTTGTGGGTTGTCAAAGTGGAGGCGAAGGGAGTTTGCTGAACGCAAATGACCGAGCCAACACTGCAGACTCCCGCAAAAGCACACAAGAGACAACGCAGCAACAAAGGAGAGAGAATGAAAAAACAAATAGCAGTAATACAGGGCGATGGTATCGGTAGAGAAGTCATCACACAAGCCCTAAAGGTGTTAGATTCTATATCAAAAGTGTATAAGCACGAGTTTGTGTATAAGGAAGTCTTAGCGGGTGGCTGTGCGATTGATGCTTGTGGGGAGTGTTTGCCTAAGGAGAGTTTGGAAGTTTGTAAGAGTAGTGATAGCGTTTTGCTAGGGGCGGTTGGCGGTCCAAAATGGGATAAAGAGCCAAGCCATAACCGCCCAGAATCTGCCCTTTTAAGACTTAGAAAAGAGCTAGGTGTATTTGCTAATATCCGCCCAGCCACACTTCTGCCGGAGCTAAAAAATGCTAGTCCGCTAAAAAGCGAAATATTGCAAAAAGGCATTGATTTTGTTATCGTGCGTGAGCTTGTGGGTGGAGCGTATTTTGGTAGGCATTTGTGTGAGGAGAAAAATGGCGAAAAAGTCGCTATTGATGAGATGAGCTATACGCAATCTCAAATTGAATCTATCGCAAGAGTGGCGTTTCAAATCGCACAAAAACGCAAGAAAAACCTTGTGTCCGTGGATAAGGCAAATGTGTTGAGCTCATCGCGTTTATGGCGTGAAGTGGTGGAAAATGTGGCAAAAGACTATCCCGATGTAAGTCTAAGCCATATGTATGTGGATAATGCAGCAATGCAGATTTGCCGTGTCCCTAGTGCGTTTGATGTGATTTTAACGGAGAATATGTTTGGGGATATTTTGAGCGATGAAGCAAGTGTCATCACAGGCACCATTGGCGTAATCCCCTCTGCCTCACTCTCTCAAGACACTTTAGGGCTATATGAGCCAATCCACGGCAGCGCACCGGATATTGCCGGGACAGACAAGGCAAACCCCATCGGCACGATTTTATCCGTGGCGATGATGTTAGAGCTTTCATTTGGACTAAAGCAAGAGGCACAAGCGGTGCGGAATGCGGTGAATCTTGCTTTGAAAGAAGGCTATCGCACAGGCGATATGATGGATAAAGATTCAAAGCTGATAGGCTGTGAAAAAATGGGAGATATTATCAGCGGGTTTGTGGGCTAAATGAAACTTGATAGAGAATCTTAAACGCAAGAATCTTCCTTTTTGGGATTTAAGATTCTGCAAGTTTAGTCCAAAGCCTTATCTTGTATGGCCTTATATATCATCGTATTTGTCTTATGTGTGAAAAATGTATCATTACCCTTATGCGTATCGCTTAAAATCGCTAGAATCTTGCCCGGATAGGTCAAATCATCGCGTTGATAAAACATCTCTAAAAACTTCCCCTTGCTGACTTTGATATTACCTAAACTCGGATCAGCCAAATACACATAATGAGAATCTGCCCCTTTATACACGCTAAAATGCTCCATATCTCGCACATTGACATAAATAATCACTGGAATTTGCAATTTTGTCAATGTTTCAAAGTCTAAAGCCAAGCCCTGTGTGCGAAACCCCTTGCTTTGTGCAAAAAGTGCCAAATCGCTAAAAGAAAGATGAGCTTTTTCCCTTAGCTCATTATCTACTTCAATCTCACGCTTTTTATCTACGCTAATGCCCTTATGCGAAAGTAAAAAGTCCAAAATCTCACGCTCACTTACCTTAACATCATAAAAATAACTCATAACACTTGAGAGTGAAGCCGCCCCGCAACTATAATCATACTTTTGACGCGTGAGATTTTCATCTCTTAGTTCAATCCAAGAATGCAAAGGCTTTGTGATATAAAAGGGTTCATTATAGAGTGAGTGAGCCTTTGCCCCACTTGCAAAAAGCCACAAAAACAGCAAGATTCTAAAGTAATACATTAGATTCTATATGAAAGCATAAGCAAAAGCGTATCGCTTGAATAAAACGCACTCTTAAAACTCTCCGCACTTGCAAAAAGAATAAGACGGGATTTTATCTCATACGCCACACCAAAAATATAGCCCACAGATGAGCTTTGAGCTTGGATTCTATCATTGGCATAAGCTCTTGTGCTATATTGATACCGCACTCCAGCATTAAGCGACACAAAGGGATTTATCGCAAAATACACCATTGGACTAAGAGAATACATATCAGCAAGGTTGAAATGAATATTTTCAAAATCTTGTGGAAGATTGAATCTTGCATTAGCTTGGAGCAAAAATACAAGCGGGTCAATCGTGTAAAAGCTAAGGGCAAAAGCCGAATATCCCTTGCCATACTGCCACATATTTTGTGTTTGGGATAAGTATGTTTTGTTTGCTACATCAGCACTTCCTCCAAGAAGTAAGGCGGGAAACTTTCCTTCTTGCTTTGCTTGAATGATAAAACCTAGTGCAAATGAGTTAAAATCTGCCCTTTGCTGTGTGCTAAAGCTATGATTTATTTCAAAAAGACTTTGCTGCCAAAAAGCATTTAAAGTGCTAAAAATTTCTACTCTTTTCATAATGCCATAACGAGCTTGAAGCGAAAAATTTAAATAATCTTGATGTAGTTTGCTATGAATAGGCACACTAATGACACTGCTATTTTGCTGTGGTATTTGCACGACATCAAGCTGTGAATGATGAATATTAATATAGCTAAGATTCCCTAGAATCTTAAATTGCGAAGTTTTGGTAAAAATTTCATCAACACTCACTGGCTTGGCACAAAGCAGCAATGGAGCAAAGCCAAAAGAGACGATACTCCCTATAACACGCCTAAAGTCAAGCATAGACATTTTATAATCCCCTAAAGCCAAACTCCAGCATTCCTACAATATTACTAGAGCTTGGATAGCCCTGTGTGCCATCGCTATAATATGCACCATTAAGATTTTGATACTTGCCGATGAGTTTAGTGTAAAAGCTTATGCTATCGCTTAGATTCCGCACAAAGCCCACACTCGCACTTAACACATAGCTTTGAGAAGGGTCTTTCTTAATGTATGAGATTTTCTCCGCAATGGAATATGATGAATCCCCTGTACTAAAAGCATAACCCACAGAATACTCTAGCTTTGCGACATTTCCTAATGGCAATGCCCCTTCAATCTCCGCTCCAAGCAAACTAAGATTACGACTTAAGCCACTTTTGCTGTTGTGATTATTTTGCTCTGTGAGAAGATTCACATAAAGTGGTGCATTCACTCCTGCGATATTTATACCAACCTTAACATATTGATCAGAAATCACAAAACCAGCAGATTCTGCAACGCCAAGCACTTGCGATGCTTTGCTCTGCCCTCCACCAAGGCGAACGCCAAAGGTCGTATGCACACGATTGAAAAACTCCCAGCCAAATTCACCGCCTAGATACGCTCCAAAACTGCTGATATTCTCGCCCCAAAAGTCATAATACACCCCGCCAATACCCGCCTGTCCAAAGAATTTAGAATCTTGAGAATCTGCAAGGGCTATATTATGAGTGCAAACAAATACGCTTGTAAGAAACAAAATCTTAGCTACTCGCATTTGTTATGACTCCTTATGATTTGATAGTTATTTGATAAACGCATTAAAGCCAAATATCACGCCCCAAATACAGCTAGAAATTAAATTTAAGATATATTTAGGGCTTTGAGAAAAGAAATTCTAAAACTCCCTGCCATAAGCTAAGGACATTAACTAAAACCCCAGCCCTAGCTCAACTCCAGCGATGTATTGCTCCTGTGTTTTTTGGGTAAGTAATGGGGCGGATTCAAAGTTTTGAATCTTGCCTTGAATCTTCATATAATATGAAAGCTTCTCATTCAAAGCATACACATAGCCTACACTCGCCCTGATTGTAGAGCCATTATCAAACTTTGCTTTCCCTTGAGATGTTTTATACCCTCCGCTAAAGATATAATCATACCCCGCACTATATGTAAGCCTAAGCTTTGGATTTATAAAGATTAATCCCTCTAACTCCCCACCTACTGAATGATACAAAAGCTTGTATAAATCATATCGTGAATCGCCAACATTAGGATTATAGCCCTCAAATGTATAGGCGAGATTCAAAAAAAGTGGGAGATTTTGGCTTAAAATATTTACTCCCACCTTTGGACGAAGCTCAAAAAATACACTTGCTGTGGGATTTTGTGTCGCAAAAAGAGCTTGTGGATTTGAAGTGTGTTGTGCCGCTCCAAGCAGTATGTTAAGCGTGAAATTAAAGCGTTGCTTTGGTGAAAACTCACTAAAGGCAAATCTCACATATCCACCAGAATCTTTAGAATCAAAATCCTTAGATTGATTAAGGTAGATTCCACCTATGCCTAGAGTGTATTGCGTCTTAGGACAGGTTTTGCAAAAGCTACAATCATCACTCTTTAAACAATGATAATACAAAGCACCATTTGTTGCTGCCACATAAGCACCAACTCCCGCAAAAGCGGGAGCAGTAAATAAGACTAATAAAGCAATTTGTCGTAAAAATAGCATATTAAGTCCTAATCAAACCAACTTTTAACACGATCATATACTTCAAATCCGGCTGCTACACCTCCAATAATGGTAGCTGTCAATACCAATCCATCAACAAACTCTCCCTTAGTCTCCTTCATCTCATTTTCACTTAACACTGCTACATTAACATTTTGTGCTGTGCCAAAAAGAAGTTTAGAATCTGTTTTATTTAATGTGCTAGATTCTGCGATAAGAGAGCTTATACTCAAACTAGAAACTAAAGCCAATGAAACCAAAAACTTGTTCATAAGAACTCCTTTAATGAAAGATTTTCGTTATATTAAAAATAAATATAACGAAGTTCATTGTAAGTATTGAAAGTAAATTATGTTTTGTATAAGTTTTTTTGTTATGGATAGAAAGGTAACAAGAAGATTCTAAAAAGCGTGAAAATAGAATCTTAATCGCTCTTTTTGTGGTTTTTCTTAGATTCTAAAGCGAGGATTCCATAGGCGATAAAGCCTTTTTAGCGGTTTTGAGATGTAAATCACACATCTAAGTGTTTTACATCTTTGGCATGTTCTTGGATATAGGCTCGTCTTGGCTCTACCTCATCGCCCATAAAAAGTGTGAAAATCTCATCAGTATCCGCATCATTATCAATCTTCACACGCAAAAGTGTGCGGTTTGCCGGTGTCATTGTAGTCTCCCACAGCTGATCTGGATTCATCTCTCCTAAGCCTTTGTAGCGTTGGATATAGGCATCTTTTTTCGCACTTTCTTCAATCTTTTCTAAAAACGCAATAAGATTTTTGCCTTTTAAAAAGTCTAAATCCCTATCGGCGATTTTTTGATAAATAAATCGTGCTTCTTGGAAGAAATTATCCATAAACAAGCTATCATTAATGCCCAGCTCCACAAGCCCTACTTTTGTTTGCACATACAGCGTGATTTGCTCTTCACTTGTAATTTTATTTAAAATATTGCATTCTTTGGCTTGGAGATAAGATTCTATATTTTGACTAAGTTCATTTAAAGTGAGATTATCAAAACTATCATTTTCCACAAGATAACGCACCACATCAATCATAGGGTAGCGTTTCTCAAGCTCTTTTAGGATAGAGCGATAATGGGCGATGAATTTCAGCACTTCTAAAAGCTCTTTATTCCCAATGCCCTCAAAGCTAAAATTCCCAATACCATTTTCTACAAGATATTCACTCAACGCCCTTTCATCTTTGAGATAAATTTCTGTCTTGCCCTTTTTGTAGCGATAAAGTGGTGGCTGGGCGATATAGATATGTCCATTTTCTACTAAAGGTTTCAAATAGCGATAGAAAAATGTCATTAAAAGCGTTTGGATATGGCTACCATCTACATCAGCATCAGTCATAATAATGATTTTATGATAGCGGAGCTTTTCTATATTAAACTCATCTCCTATACCACAGCCAAAAGCAGTAATCATATTTTTAATTTCATCACTTTTTAGAATCTTATCAAGGCGAGATTTTTCCACATTGAGAATCTTCCCACGCAATGGCAAAATCGCTTGAAACGCTCTATCTCGCCCTTGTTTCGCACTACCACCCGCACTATCGCCCTCAACTAAATAAATCTCAGATTCACTAGGATCTTTACTTTGACAATCTGCTAATTTGCCCGGCAATGTCCCCACTGAAAAGCTTTCTTTCTTGCGTGTAAGATCTCGTGCTTTTTTTGCCGCTTCTCGCCCACGAGCTGCCATAATGGCTTTTTGCATAATGATTCTAGCTTCCGTTGGGTTTTCTTCAAAGAATTTAGCGAGTTTTTCATAAGTGAGCTTTTGGACAATAGGTTTTACAAACGCACTACCTAGCTTTCCTTTTGTCTGCCCCTCAAACTGCGGATCAATGACTTTTGTAGAGATAATGGCTACAAGCCCCTCACGGACATCATCACCTGTAACTTTAGAATCTTTCTCTCGTGCGTTGGCGTTGGCTTCAATATAATTCATAATCGCACGGCTTAGCCCCGCTCTAAATCCCGCTTCGTGTGTCCCACCATCAGGTGTTCTAATATTATTCACAAAGCTTAATACTTTCTCATCATAGCCCTCATTATAAGCTAGGGCAATTTCTACTTCAGTTTCCTGCTCTAGGGCTTCAAAGCTAATGATTAAAGAGACTAAGGGCTTTGTATTCACATCTTGGATAAATTGCTTTAAGCCCCCATCAAAATGATAAGATTCTTCTTGTCCTGTGCGTTCATCTTTAAAATAAATTGTAATGTTGTGATTGAGATAAGCCATTTCTTTAAATCTACGAGTAAGGATTTGTGAATCAAACTCTAGCACTTCCATTACCTCATCATCGGGGTAAAATTCTATAATCGTGCCGTGCTCTTTTGTCTCACCGATAATCTCTAGCTCACTTTGTGGAATCCCTTGTGCAAACTCTTGGCGGTAGATATGCCCATTTTTCTTAATCGTCATAATAAGCTTTTTAGATAAGGCATTTACCACAGATACACCTACCCCGTGTAACCCTCCAGAGACTTTATAAGTATCTTGGTCAAACTTCCCTCCAGCGTGAAGTGTTGTAAGCACAAGTGTGGCAGCAGGGAGATTTTCAGTTGGGTGAATATCTACGGGAATCCCGCGTCCATTATCCTCAATAATGGCACTACCTTCCATTGTGAGTGTAATATTGATTCTATCGCAATGCCCTGCCATAGCTTCATCTACGGAGTTATCCACCACTTCATAAATCATATGGTGCAAACCACCAGAGTTTGTATCGCCTATATACATTCCGGGGCGTTTTCGCACCGCTTCTAAGCCTTTTAAAACTTTAATATTACTTGCTTGATATTCTTTTTTTTCCATAATAAACTCCAAAGACAGATAAAAGTTGAGCTGTGTTCTTAGAGAATCACAGGCATAATCACAGTTGAGAAGTTTTCACTCATTACGATAAATGGGGTGTTTGACTCATTGATACAAAAGGTAAATTCATTTCCATCAATTTGTGAGAGAAAATCAAGGATATACTTAGAGTTAATCCCCAAAGTTAAAGATTCTATGCCTGTTTGTGCTTCAATCTGTGTGGAAGCTTCACCGCTTTCTTCATTCAAAGATTCAAAAAGCACTTCATTTGGTGAAAGTGTGATTTTGATGTTATTTGCAA
This sequence comes from Helicobacter cinaedi PAGU611, assembly GCF_000284635.1. Lineage (NCBI taxonomy): Bacteria > Pseudomonadati > Campylobacterota > Epsilonproteobacteria > Campylobacterales > Helicobacteraceae > Helicobacter > Helicobacter cinaedi. The sequence continues at coordinate 2,061,905 of NC_017761.1, forward strand.
GGGATTTGACAAATTGCAGGGCATCAACAAATTTATCTTTTGGTAAAAGAATCTTATACTTAAATTCTTTAGGAATAATTTTCTCATAATCAGGGAATTTTCCATTAATGAGCTTTGTGTAGAAAGTGTATTCATTGTTTTTCAAAATAAGATGTGTAGGGTTGTGATAAATCTCAAGATGATCTATAAAGAGCCTAGAAATTTCACTGATTGCCTTTTTAGGAATGATAAGAGAAAGGGCGTTAATAGATTGACTTTTATATTCAATCACAGCTAGGCGGCGTGTGTCAGTGGCGACAAAATTAAATCCATATTCTTTAATATCAAGCAAAGAGCCATTAAGCTCGTATTTTGGATTATTTGTATCTACTGCGGGATTAATCCTTTTTAGCGAAGTCAGGAATTTTTGAGCTTCTATGTTGATTTGTGCGTTATTATCATATTCTGGGAATCTAGGGAATTCATCGGCATTAAACATAGGGAGTTTTGTGCGTGAGCGTCCTTGTGAAATGTGAAGTGTGTCTTCTTTTGCTTCAAGGTTTATATCACCATCTTTTAATCGTTTAATAATATCTAGAATCTGCTTCCCATTTGCTGTGGCATTCCCTTGAGCTTGAGGCTGGATATTAATATGAGATTCAAGCCAAATCTCATAATCAGTGGCTTTAAGGATAAGCTTATCATCTTTTGCTTCAAAGCAGATGTGAGATGTGATTTGTGATCTATCTCTTTTATCAAGGAAATTTTGGCAATTTGTGAGTGCTGTTTCAAGCAAACTTTTGGGAAGTGAGATTTTCATAAAATGTCCTTTAAAATATAGATTTAAAAGTAGGGGTAGTAGTAGAAGTGAAAATGTGAAAAAGCACTTCTAAACCGCCTAGAGCTTTATTTGAATGTGTGAATAATGCGTGTAGCTATATCACAAAATTTCCCGTTGATTATAGCTAAAAATCCTTATTTTTGCCTAATTTTTCATACTTTTGGCGTTTTTGGTGTGGATAAAGGAGCAGATTCTTATTTTGTGTAACCCAACATTACAAGCTTTTGTTATAATCTCTGGTTCAACTTAAGAGAGATTAAAGGGAAAGTATGGATTTTAAAGTGAGCTTTGTAAGTGGTAGAATGCTTATAAAGTTTCAAGGGGCGTGCGATTACTCACTTGATAAGAAGTCTAAAGATTTTCTTTCTAAACTCATTAGTGCAAATGAAAGAATCACCCTTGATTTTTTGGAGATTACAAAGGTAGATTTTGTATTTTGTGCTTTTATTTATGGGCTTTTAGAGGGGAAAGATTATGAGATTCTAAATGCAGATAGTCAAGTGAAAGAAATTTTTCAAAGTATGGTTGAATCTCTGCCAAAGCTTGAAAATTCTAAGTCTAAATCACATTCTATGTTTTATGGTGCTTTATTTGATTTTGGAAAATTTTGTGAGAGATCCTACCAAAGTAGCCTTGATTTTTTAAATTTTTTCGGAATGTGTTCATTTTACTTTTTTCGCTCTTGTTGGAATCTTAGGCATTTTAAGCTTGGCTCTATAATGTATCATATTAATGAATCTGGCTTTAAAGCTTTGCCTGTGGCATTACTCACAGCTTTTATTGTGAGCTATGCTATTGCGTTACAAGGGGTGTTGCAACTAGAAAAAATGGGTGTACCTTTAATGAGCGTGGAGATTGTGGCAAAGCTCTCTTTGCGTGAAATGGGACCTTTTATCTTAGCTATTGTAATAGCTGGGAGAAGCTCATCATCTTTTGCCGCTCAAATAGGTGTGATGAATCTCACTGAAGAAAATGACGCGTTAAAAACGATGAATCTTAGCCTGTTTGATTATATCATATTACCTAGAATCTTAGCTCTAGTCATTATTATGCCTTTGCTTGTGTTTTTAGCTGATGCGGTAAGTTTATTTGCGTGTTTTCTTGCGATTAATATGCAAACAGGTTTAGATTTTATGCAGTATTTGGAGCGATTTTATGAGTATGTGGGGATTAATAATTTTTGGGTTGGTGTGATAAAAGCTCCATTTTTTGGTGCGGCAGTGGCACTTGTAGGGTGCTTTCGTGGGCTATATGTCAAGGGTGATACGGAATCTGTGGGGATTGAGACGACTAAGAGTGTAGTCAATGCGATTTTTTGGGTGATTTTAATTAATGCGATTTTTTCAATTATCACCACGGGGCTAAATATATGAATATTATTCGTGTTGAAGAGCTTTATACGCAGTATGGGGAGAATATTATTCACAATGGGATTAGCTTTGCTGTGAAAAAAGGTGAAATCTTTGGAATCTTAGGCGGTAGTGGCAGTGGCAAAAGCACCTTATTAAAAAATATGCTTTTTTTGGAGAAGCCTAGAAGTGGTAAAATTGAATTTTTTAATGAAAATATTTTGGACATAGCAGAATCTAAACGCGATAGAATCTTAAATCGCTGTGGCGTGATGTTCCAGTTTGGGGCGTTGTTTTCTTCTATGAATGTTTTAGATAATGTCGGCTTTTTACTTACTCAGAAAAGTCATTATGATAATGCCACAATAGAGCGTTTATCAAGAATGTGGCTTGATTTAGTAGGATTAGATTCTAAAGTAGTGGATAAATACCCCTATGAGCTATCTGGCGGAATGAAAAAGCGTGTAGCTCTCGCTCGGGCATTGGCATTAAGCCCTGATATTTTATTTTTAGATGAGCCTACAAGTGGGCTTGATTTACAAAGTGCGGAGCGGTTTGATAGGCTGATTTTAAAGCTCAAGGAAATTTTAAAGATCACCATTGTGATGGTAACGCACGATTTAGATTCTATAAAAGATAGTGTGGATAGGCTAATTTTGTTAGAAGATAAGGCAATAGTGTTTGAGGGAAGTTTAGATGAGCTTTACACCCAAAAGAAGCAGGGCTTTACTCAAGCTAAAATATTCTCTGGCAAAAGGGGAGAGCGATTTTGGCAGGATTTTGATGAGCGGAATTTGCATAAGACTAAGTTAAACTAGGAGTGAGATATGGAAAGAAATGTGCGGTATGTGTGGATTGGAGCGATATTTTTTATAATTTTAATCTTAATGATTCTCTTTGTGCTGTGGCTTAATCGCTTTGAGCTAGATTCAGCAAAATATACGCGATATTACGCATATAGTGCTGATGAGGTAAGCGGAGTAGGCACAAATACGCCTATTCACTATAAGGGTATAAGTGTCGGCAGAGTGCAGTCTGTGGGCTTTAAAGATATAAAAAGTGGGGTTATTGCTATTGCTATGCTTATAGATTCAAAGCTTGAGATAAAGCAAAATGCTAAAGTCATCGTGGCTTCACAGGGACTAGCAGGGGCAAATTATCTTTCACTCATTCAGGGTGAAGGTGAGACATTACAAGCTAATGAGCAAGGAGATAGGGTGATTATGCTTGATAAGGGAGGGTTGGATAAGATTCTAGGTAAGGCTGGGGAGATTAGTGAAGATATGACCGCCCTACTTGCTAATCTTAATCGCACTTTTAATGAAGAAAATCTTAATAATCTTACAGAGATGATAAAGGAGCTAAGAAGTAGCACAAGCTCCCTAGTAAGTCTTAGCGCACAAATGGATAAAAATATGAAAAATGGCGAATATAATGTGCGTGAAATTCTCACTCCTACGCTGTTGCAGTTGCAGGGGAGTTTGCAAGATATGAGTAGGTTTTTTAACACAGCCACGCGTTTTGTGGATAAGGTGGATAAAAATCCTTATGATAGCCTTTTTGGCAAACAAAATGACAAATCTAAATAAGGGGATTAAATGAGTAAAAAATATAGAATCTTAGGGCTTGGAATAGTAACTATACTTATGCTTAGTAGCTGTGTAGATGTGAAAATCGCCTCACAGATTCCAAAGGTAACATACTTTAGTTTGCAAAAGCTTCAAACTCAAGCAAATGACGCAAAGTGCAAGGCTAATAAAGGCAAAATCGGGCTATTGCAAGTGAATGCTAATGCACCTTTTAATGATACGGCTATTATTTTACACAACACACAAACACTGCAAATAAGTGAATTAGAGCATAAAAAGTGGGTAGATTCCCCAAACAAAATGTTAGAATCTAATCTCTTACAAGCCTTAGAGCAAAACTGCTTTCAAGTGGCAATCTCGCCCTTTGGCACACAAAAATTAAATAAGATTCTAAAACTTTCTTTGCTTGGCTTACAAGTGGTAGAAGATGGCGGTAAATACAAGGCACAAATGAGTGTGTTTTATGAAGTGCTGAATACTTCAACGACACAAAGTAGCAAAAGTGGCATTATCACGCAAGAAGTGGCATTGCAAAGCCTAGAAGATGAAAGCTTTGCTAAAAATTTTGTGAAAGCAAATGAGCTTGTGATAGACAAGCTCTTAAAGCAACTCTAAGAGCTTTCACATAGAATCTAGCTTATAGATTCTGCCCTTTGCCTATTCAAGAATAGAATCTTAGCTATCTCCCATAACATACCAAAAAAGAGCAGGATAAAAAATACACTTAATCTTGGGAAAAATATAAAATCTGCTATTAAGCCCACAAAGCTTAGGGCAAATAAAACATTATACTGCCAAAATAGCCCCAAAAGCATAAGGCTAAAAAGAATGATAAAAAACACGCGGATTTCCATTGCCTCCCAATCCCGAATAGCAATGCCATAAACAATGCTATGAAGATAACCATTTAGGGTTATATCGAGATATTTTATACAAAATACAATCATAGCACTAAAACAAAGCACAAGACAAAGTCTAAGATGTGTAAGGCTTTGATACTTAGAATCTGCCCCCGTGAGCTTTGAGAGAGCAAACAAAAAAAGCAAAATAAAAGAGATAACAAAATAGCTAGATAGAAGTGTCGTGTAGTTAGCATTATATGCAGACTCGCCCCAAAAGTGCAAATAAGATAAAAAAGGATAAATGCCCATAAATATGTTAAATAATACAAGCAAAAGCAAGGAAAAATACTCCATTTTGAGCCTTTGTAAGCTTAAGCTAAGAAAGAAGCCAAGTAACGACGCTACAACAGCCTTGACTAACGCAAATGTAATGTCATTAAAGAAAAGAATGAGAAAGATTAGCCCACTGATACTTCCGCATATCCATAGTTTAGAAAATAGCCTTATAAACTTCCCAAAGAAGCTTTCACTCTCACCAAAAAATCTCACGCAATAAAAGCCAATCATCGCAAAAATATAAAATGTAGCAGCATCTAAATACATAGCAAAATGGCCATTCACCAAATAACTCACTAAATAACATATCCATATTATGCCAAGAACCCCCGCAAACGCCCTTTGCCTTATATGCCATATTAAAAGCGGCAAAAAACAGAACAGGGCAGGTATGAGCGTTGCCTCTTTTTCAATATTTTTAAGGCGATAAAAGCGATCTGGAGATACACTTAAAACTATAATCAAATATGTCAAAACAATATACGCCGCTACAACAAGCCAGATTTTCATATATGTCCCGCTATATTGCCATAACCCCAAAAGTAGTAGCCCCATTCCACCATAAAACATATAAAGAAAGCAAACAAAATCTTCATAAGTATAGAAGAGAGTACCTATTACCATAGAACTAAAGCCTACAAGCAAAAATCCCGCACAGAAAAGCACAATGCTTAAAAGCATTGTTTTAAAATCTAGGCTAAATTGCTTTATATCCAAAATTTTTGTGAGATTTGGCACAAGGATAATGCTATAAAACAAGCTTATAAAAGTCCCCACCACAACAAGAAAAATGACAACAGATTTTACTTCATATTTTACTTCATACTCTATATTTTCAAACATTACCCGCACACACGCCATAATGATGACAAGAATCACAAGAGAGATGTAAAAATATTTTGGCGTAATAAAGCGGATAAAAAAGCTTGAAAAGTAAGAGAAGTTAGAATCTACGGAATGAGCAGATTCTTCTATCAATTCCTTATGCAAAGTCTTTAGCCTTTTAGCTGTGATTCTTACATTGAGTGCAAAAAGCACAAAGCCACCTATAAGGACAATAATTGCCATTATGATAACAATGCCATTGACAATGTTAGAATCTATAAAGCCAATCCATGGCAATATCGCCCCTAAGCTCCCGCCTAAAAACGCCACCAAAATGACTTGTGCAAAAATCACCCGCCAATATCTTTCACTCTCCATTAAGCTAAGGCTTTTAAATCTTATAAGATCATCTAGCTCAAATCTTAGCTCTCTAAAAAGCGTTGCCAAAGCCCTAAAAGGCGAAAGGATAGATTGTTTTAATGCCGACATAAGAGTTCCTTAAAAATGTGAAATGTTTAAGATATAGGGTGTGGATTATACATTAAGTGTTTAAATCTTTTTGTTGTTGCATAACTCTTAGAATCCCAATTATAAAGCGAGATTCTAGAATTTTACTTAGAATAAATGATTGAAAGTCCTACGCTTAAAGTATATCTTTAAGCGTGTAAAAATTAATCGCACGCAGTGCCACCTCTTAAAGCGTTGTAGGGGGTGAGCGGCACGACTGCGAACGATTTTTAAGGGGGAGGGAGCGACTTCGCGTGCAGTAGCGAAGCTACAAACCCACACTTGCAAATATGACAAGATTCTAAAACTTTAAAAAGAGAGAAAATAAGAAACAAGATTAAAAAAGAAACAGATTCTAGAATCTAAGATTACCCTTATTCCCCTTGCTGTATTAAGCAAAATAAAGACTAGATTCTAATGCGTGGGGGGTTGGGCTATGCAGTCTTTGAAAATAAACTTATGCTCTTCTGGCAAAGATTCAAATATCGCTAAAGCCAAAGCCCGAATCTCCCAAAGGGCGGATTTTGAGCTTCTAAGGGATAGGAAATTTTGCAAACTTCTAGCATTGATAGAAAAGCTAAGCTCCGTGCGGTAAGATTCAGGCATAGCAAATTTAGCGATGTCATTGCTGATGTTTTCACTTAGAATCTGGCGTAAATTTTCTAGGGCGTGAATGGAGGCGTGATTCACCCTTTCACTACTTGTAAAAACGATAAACTTTTCCGCCCTTTGTGTGTTTATCTCATTTATAGGTAAAAAGCTAGGCTCATCTTTTAGCTCTTTTAGCGTGTAGCGGGAGCTTTTCACACTAAAGCTTGCCATACGATGTCGTGCGAGCTCTTGCAGACACGCCCTTGAAATGCCCTTGATATAAAAATTATAAGTTAAATGCTCTAAGGTGCTTGCGTGTTTAAATTTATTCCCTACTCTATCAATGAGTTCTATATCTTTCTCTCCGCCACAATCGCCCTTATCAAAGCTCTGCCAACAAGTGCGAATAGCATTACTACAAATATGCAGGGGCGTGTGGTGCAAAAGTGTGATGTCAATCTTACACGAGATTTTTTCTACCATTATGAATCTCCTTAAAATATTTCAACTTGTGCTAGAATCTTAACGCATTTTTAACTACACAAATACAACATCAAACAAAACACAAGGGCAAAAGATGATTTGGCTTGATATTATTGATCCAAAATATGTGCTGTTTTTTAAGTCTATTTTGCCAAGGCTCAAGGCTTTAGATTCAGTGATTGTTACCACGCGTGAGAGTAAGGACTATGATGAGTGCATTAGGCTTTTAAGGCTTTTTAAGATAGAGCATCATTGTATCGGTGGCTATGGTGGGGCGAGTAAGCTAGGTAAATTTGAATCTAGGCTTAATCGGCAAAAAGGCTTTTTGGAGCTATTTGCTAGATTAAACGAGATTCCAAAGGTTTTTATCACCGGAGCGAGTGTTGATGGGGTGCAGTGTGCGTATGGGCTAGGGATACCGGTGGTGCATTTTGCCGATACGCCAGTGGCTAATGAAAAATTCTCTTTAGAATCTATAACGATTTTATCCCGCCTGACACTTCCGCTTTCTCATCTTGTATTCCGCCCTTTTATCGTGCCAGAGATTTGCTATACAAGCTTGGGGCTAAGCCCCGCTCAAGTGGTGGAATATGACTTTATTGATGTGGCGTTATGGCTAGATTCTATTCCTTTACATTATGATTTGGAATCGCCACAAAGGAGGGCGTTTTGCGAGAAGTTGGGGCTAGATTCTGCCTTGCCTATTATTTTGGTGCGTGAGGAAGAGTATAAGGCACATTATGTCAAGCACAAACTGCCCATTATTTATGAGAGCTTTGCCCTTTTAGCTAGGAGACTTAAGGCTAATGTGCTATGTATGCCTCGCTATGGCAAAGATGAGCTAGAATCTTGTCTCTCACAGCTCCCACAAGATTCAAAAAGTCGCTTTAAGATTTTACATCATAAGCTAGAGCCAAAGGATTTTTATCCCTTTGTTGATGTGCTTTTAGGCGGTGGTGGGACTATGAATCTAGAGGCGTGTTATCTTGGGATTCCTGTGATTTCTACTCGCTCACTTTTGCTTTTTCACGATAGATTTTTGCTTGATAATGCTTTGATGAAACACGCTAAAAGCACCACTGAAGCGGTGGATAAGATTATAGAGATTTTATCTAAGCCCCATTTATATGAAAGGCAAGATTCCCTTTTTGTTAAAAATGGTGTGGATACGGATATGTTTATCTCGCATATCAAAGCACTCGTGGAATCCCCTAAGCCTTCAAAATTTTAAATGCGTAACATACAATCTCCTTTCGTTTTAAAGTATGACAGGGAGAGTGTAGAAAATTATGTATGTAAAATCATTTTTGTCTCCTTATATTTGTATGGATTACAAATATAAGGATTAGTGAGAAATAATTGCCATTGTTGGATTTATTAGTTTTCCTTAATAGTGTAAAAATGGTGCGGATTGTATCAAAACTTTTTGATTTTCAAGCCCCAAAGGCATACACGCTCATATCCCACATCGGCACAAAAATCCCTAATGCCAAAAAGAGCAGTAAAATCCCCATAGTAAGGCTAAGGCTTGGCTCTATAAGGGATATAAGCATATCGGTTTTTTCAGTGGCGATTTCTTCAAAATGTTTAGCACATACTTCAAGCATTTCTGCTAGATTTCCGCTTTGCTCCCCGGCGTTAATAAGGGCTAGGGCAATATCATCAAGGGCGTTTTGCTCTTTTAAACTCACTGATAATGCTTTGCCATTTTTTACAGATTCTAGGGCGGATTCAAACTTTGCTTTAAGGGCAAGATTGCTTATGTCTTTGCTTAAAGCTAGGGCTAAGTCCATAGGCGTGGCGGATTTAAGCTGGATATAGAGCGAAAAGCTGTATTGATAATAAAAATGTGCTTTTATAATTGCTCCAACAAGCGGGATATGTAAGATATAGGCGTGAATCTTAGCCTTAAAATGCAAAGTATTTTTATACGCATACCCAAATAGAGCCACAGCACAAAGCACACATAGTGCAAAAATCAGCCCAAAGTCTATAAAAAATGTTTGCATAAAAAGCAGAATCCGCGTATAGATAGGCAGCTCAATTTGCATAGAGAGAAACATTTCTAAAAACTGCGGCAGCACAAACGCTACAAGCACCATAAATGCCCCCATAATGCTAAGAAACACGAGAATGGGGTAGAAAAGGGTGCGTTTGAGTTTATTTTTATTCTTATATTCCTTTGTGAGATGAGAACTCAGCATACTAAAAATTTCTTTCAATTCTCCGCTTTTTTCCCCTAAAGTTATCATTTGATAGCTCATATCGCCAAACACATTTCTATACTTTTTGAATCCAAAAGAGAGATTCTGCCCTAGTTGTAAGTGGTAGGCAATATCTTGTAAAATTTCTTTAAGCCTTGTATTTTTAGCATTATCCGCACATATTTGTATGATATGTAAAAGTGGCAGATGAGATTGTAGCATTGTGGATATTTGTAAAAACAGCATACTTATATCTTTTGTGGAGATATACCCCTGAAGCGAAAAAAATGCCGTGTGTTTGAATGTGTTCTTAAATGCGTTTTGTGTCTCACTCATAGCCGACATACCCTATATATCTCTTCAAAAGAGCTTAAGCCTTGAGCCAAAAGCTTTATGCCAACTTCAAACATACTTTCAAACCCGCCCTTTTTAAGCTCTTGTATAATCATCTCTTTATTCTGTGGGGCGGCAATGTGGCGTTGCAAAAGGCTAGAGTTTTCTAAACATTCAGCAATCAACAATCGCCCATCATAGCCCTGCATATAGCAATGCTGACAGCCACAAGCGGTGTAAAAACACGCCTTTTCATAAGGCTTTAGAATCTGCGTTTCAAGCTTGTAAGATTCAAATTTTTCATACATTTGCTTGAGTGAGAGTGGAATCTTACAATGAGGGCAGAGCTTTCGCACAAGCCTTTGAGAGATAAGCAGCCGCAAAGTAGAGCTTACAAGATAGTCCTTTGCACCCATATCAAGCAATCGCTCAATCACGCTTAGAGAATCATTAGCGTGAATGGTGGAAAGCACCAAATGCCCCGTTAAAGACGCACGCAAAGCAATATCAAGGCTATTTTCATCGCGTATCTCGCCAATCATCAAAATATCCGGATCGTGTCGCAGCAGGGCTTTGAGCGCATTAGCAAAGCCAAAATTATGCTTATCATTTATTAGCACCTGCGTTGTGTTATGTATGCGGTATTCTATGGGATCTTCAAGGGTGATGATTTTTTTCTGCGGGGATTTTATGGATTCTAAAATCGCATAAAGCGTGGTTGATTTCCCACTGCCTGTGGGACCTGAAAGCAAAATTAGCCCACTTGGGTAGTTAGCACAATGCGTGATAATCTCCATTTACTTTTTTTGGAATCCTAGCTTTTCAAGTGTGGTAAGTGTGGCATTTTTATGCAAGATTCTAAGCACAAGGGATTCTCCGCTAAAAGAGGGCAGGACGGATAACCTTAAGTCAAAAGCCTTATTATCAAAAACTCGGCTAAAGCGTCCATCTTGGGCTTGTCGCTTTTGGTTTATATCAAGTTTGCACTCTAGCTTGAGACACGCAATGAGCGATTCAAAGACTATTTTTTGTAATGTCAAAATCTCTCGCAGCATTCCATCTGTGCGGATTCTAACGCAATGGATAGAATCTTGAGATTCAAAATGTATATCACTCGCCCTATGCTTAATACAAAGCTCTAAAATATAATCTAACAACGCAATAGCCGCCCTTTCATCATCATTATGCTGACTATGGCTTTTTAGCAAGGTAAGCAGATTTTGCTCAAGTTTATAAAAGCCTTGAAAGTCTGTGATGGATTCTAGCTGTGCTACAAAACTCTCGCTTGAAGCAAGGAAAAACTTTAAACTTTTATGCGGAAAAATGGAGCTAATATGATTTGTAATCAGCCCAAGCGGTGCGTTTTCACACGATATGGCGATAGACACGCTAGAATCTTGCATATCAAAAATAAGACATTGATGCTTTGCTATAAATTTAGAATCTAGTGCGAGTAGGCAAGACTCATTTAGTGTAATAGTGTGGAGATTAATAGATTCAAATGTGGAGGGATTCATATATGGGCTTTGTGTGGGGGTATGGGGCTATCTGTCTTGTAGGCTAAGGGCTGTAAAAGTGTGGAGTCTTGCTTGTTGGGCTTAGATTCTAATGGAGATTCTAAGCTTTGTGTAGAATCTTGCTTTTCTTGGGGAGTGGAATTTGTGTCGGTATCTGTTGAAGAGTCTTGCTTTGTGGAATCTTGTGGGGCAGAATCTTTTGTAGTATCTTTTGAATCTTGTGGCTTCAAATCAGATTCCTTTGTAAAGTTTATAATTTCTTCAATTTTATCTTGTTCTTGCTCTCTTGCGTCTAATCGCACGATATGCGGAGATATGATAATCACCATTTCTTGGGTTTCTTTAATATTTTTCTTATAGCTAAAGAGATATTTGATAAGCGGTATATCGCCTAAAATGGGGAGTTTGCGTAAAATCTGCCCTTCAGTTTTATCTATCAAGCCACCAAGGACTATTTTTTCGCCATCTTTAACCTGCACGAGAGATGAGAGCTGTTTGGTGGAGAGATTTGGCGGGGATTCTAGGGCGGTGGTTTGATTTTCAATAGAGATGTCTTTGGTTTTGGTGATTGATGGGTTAATCTTTAAAATGATTTTGTCATTTTTCACACTTGGCGTTACATCAAGCAAGATTCCTGCAAAGACAGAAGGGAAGGTTTGAGAAAGGTTTTGGATAGAAGTGCCTTGCGTGGTGGTTTGATAAGTGGTGTTTTGAAAGTAGCGAAGCACACTGCCAACGGATATAATGGCAGGTTGGTTATTGAGCGTCAAAACTTTTGGGTTAGAGACAGACTGCACCTTGCCATAGGTTTGTAAAAACTCAACAATGCGGTTAATGCTTACTCCTTGTGAAAAAATGCTTATAGCAAAATCGCCATTATTCACACCTGTAAGGGCATTATTAGAGCCTTCCGCATTTGGCGGGAGAGTTAAAAGATTGCCAAGTTTATAAAATTCATTCCAGTCTATGCCATAGGTTTGGTTATTGCTATGCTGAATATTAAAGATATATACATCAATCAGCACCTGCTTTTGAATCTTGTTATTAAGTGTGGCAAGGTAAGATTCCACGCGTTTAATCTGCTTTGGCGTGGCGGTGATGGTAAGCAGTCCTGCGGCTTTATTAATGATGATGTCTTTTTTATTTTTTAGCTCACTTGTTGTGGGTTGATAGCTATCGCCCGGAGTGTAGGCTACCCCGGCGATTTCATTTTGTAATTCGCCCCAAAAGTCAATCTCATCAATGCTATAAATTTTCGTCCCGCTTTTTCCCATAGTTTGTGTGTTTGATGTGGCTTTATTCATCGCCATTTTGTGGGCTTGAGATTCTATCTCAAAGTTTGAAAAGCCAAGCGGTGCGTTTGTGTGGGTATTATAAGGGGAGTGGGTTTGATTATCCTGTGAAAAGATGATGTCAGTATTGCTTGAGCCAACGCGTGTTGTGGCGATGTAGCTAATCTCAAAAGTCTTTGTGAGTAAAAAGCCAACTTGCAAGGTGTCTTTTTGCAAAGTGTAGTGAAAGTCATTGCTTTTTAAAAGGCTATCAAGGACTTGGATTAGCGGTTTATTGTTGATATGAATGGAAGTTTTCTTGCTATCAAGCATAGCTTTTGTTTGCTCTTGGAGATAGATGACATTAAGATGACAGATTGAGGCGATTTCTTCTAGGATTTTGCTTAAAGCGACATTGCTACCGGAGTGGATATTAATGGGGGTGCTACAAGCTAGGCTAGTTTGTAAAAATAAAAGCAGAATCCCGCATATCCGCAGAAGCACAGGGATTTGGTAAGGTTTTGATTGTTTCATATTCCCCACTTTTTGAATCTAGATTCTCTCAATGTTATTCCTTAGCGTAGCAAAATGTTTTTTTAGAATTTGGATTCTTTTTTCTTTAAGGGGGAGGGGCTTAAATTTGCAAGTGTAGCTTCGCTACTGCACGCGAAATCGCTCCCTCCCCCTTAAAAATCGTTCGCAGTCGTGCCGCTCACCCCTTACAACGCTTTAAGAGGTGGCACTGCGTACGATTTTATTTTATACGCTTAAGGTCGTGCCTTAAGCGTAAAAGCACTCACGAGTCTTTAGAATCTAGATTCTTAATTCTTAAGGCATTCCTTGATTTTACAATTTTACGCAAGATTGTAAATAATCACTTGCTACTTTTAAGCCTTTTATGTGGAATCTTGTAACTTTTTATGCTTGTGATTTTATGGCTCTAGCTGTTCTAGTGTGCCATTTAACGATAAGGCAAAGCGAGTGCTTGACTTTTGCAGGACAATGCCTTGAGAGTGCAGGGCGGTAATGGTGTAGCCATCTATCACATCGCCAAGCTTGTGCCACTGCCCATTCAGCAATGCTTTATTATTGATAATGGCTTGAAGCTCTAGATTCTGTGTTGAGTTGTGTTTGAAGGGGTTTGTTAGGGTTGGAATGGATTCTATCACGCTTTGTTTGGGGTTTTGCTCGGCATAGCTTGTGGTATAGCCTACAAGTAAAAGCACAAAAATGAGCCTATATTTTTTCATATTTATTCCTTTATTTGCTGTTGTGGCTTATGTGGTAAGGCTTGGCGAATATCCATAATCAGCAAATGAAAGTGGATTTGATTGTGTTCTTGTGAAGAGAGTTCTAAAGATTCTAGGCTTACAAAGTGGAGATTTTCTAAAAAGCTAAGCAAGTTTAGAATCTGCCAAAACTCCCCACTGCCCTCTATAACAAGGGCATTAAGTGTGGGGTGTGGGTGAAAGGCATTTAAGGTAAGATTTTCATTTTTAGCAAAATTGATAAGACTAGGGATAAGGGTAAAGGGATTTAAAAGCGGCTCAAGTGTAGTTGTGTGGCTAAGGCTTTGTTGCAATGAAAAGATTTCTTCTTGTAGGTTTTGGACTTCATTTGTTTGTTGTTGGTGCTGTGCTTTTGCCGATTGCATAGAATCTAGGGAGAGGGTAAGCTCGTTAAGCGTGTGGTTATGGATTCTAGATAGGGTGCTTTGGGTTTGCAAAAGTGGTAGATAGATAAACTCCATCATAATAAACACACAAAGTGCCATAATGGCGATAAAAAGCAGAATCTTTTCACGCTTTGTCTTTGTGGAGAGAAACTGCGTAATAAGGTTTAAAATCTTAGAAAACATTTTGCACCACGATGATGTGTGATTTGGCATTAGAATCCATAGAATCCAAAGGCTGTAAAAAAGCAGTTTGTGTGGCTTTGTTGAGTTTGGCTAAAAAGGCTGACACACTGAGTTTTGAATCTGCTTTGAGCTTTAGGGTAGCGATAAAATGGCTTTGAGAGAAGGCAAAGCTTATAGATTCTAGATGTATATCATTTGTGGCACATTGTGAAAAAATGTCCTCCATAAAAGCATAGCGTTTGGGGTAGCTCTGCTGCCACGATTCTAGCTCGTGCAAGGTGTGTGAAAGCTGGGCGTGTGTGAGACTAAGGGAGGGAATATCTGTGTCTTGTTGGGCTAAGTCTAGCGGGGCAAAAAGCGTTTCATTTTGCGTGTTAAGGGCTGTGATTTGGCTTTGCAAATGGTGGTTATACAATGTCAGTCCAAGGGGGATAACAAGCACAAAAAGGATAGTGCTTAAAAGCAAAAGTGGCAAGAATCTTGCGTAAATGGAGGGCTTGGGGGTGAAGTTTGGCAAAGGGTTTATAGAAGATAATGTTAAATCTGCTTTGTATTTTTGAGTGTAGCTAAAGGCGAGATAAGCTCTAAAAGTGTAAAAATCAAAATCTTTGCTTTCATCTGTGATTTGGCTAAGGGGAAGTGGAGTGGGGAGATTTTGAGTAGTGTTACAAGCAAGGAGCGTATCTAGCAAAGCTATATCATCGCTAAAATAATACGGCGTGTCAAAGTGCTTATGATAGGCTTCTTGTAGGTAGGCAATAAGGGAGCTAAGATTTTCACATAGATTTATGTTTGGATTCGCATTTGGTTGAGTTAGGGCGGTTATCTTAAGGGCTTCTTTGAAAGTGGTGTTTTCAAAATAGCATAAATAGGGCGGAATAAGCACGATAAAATCCTTGTAGCAGGGCAGGGCAAGGGGCAAAAATATATCGCTTGTAAGAATGCGGGCTTTAAGATTCTTATCTTTTATGTGAAAAAAGCTCTCACACACGCATTTTTGCTCATCAAATAGATGTTCGCGTTCGCAAAAATAATGCGTATAAGATTCATTTGGCAAAGTAAGAATACCCTTCTCCCTTGCCCTATCATAGAGCAAAGCGGGAATATGGCTAGAATCTTTTTTATCTATCTCAATGGGGCTGTGAAGCAGGGCATTTGGGGGAAGTGAGATAATATCAAAAGAGCGATTTTTTGTGTTATGTGGTGTGTAAATGGTGCTAGAATCATAAGCATAAGTGCTGTGCGTGTCATTAAAATAAAGCGTTTTCATTGTGCTGATTTTAGACTAGATTCTAGCCCCACGCGTTGGGAATGCGTAATGGCAATGGCGAGTGCATCGGTAATATCAAGGGGTTTTATCTCACCTTTAATGCCCAGAATTTTTTTCACCATAAAGGCGACTTGGGCTTTATCCGCTTTGCCATTACCTGTGATGGCTTTTTTGACTTGTAGCGGGGTGTATTCAGCAAAGTTGCCTATCTCTTGGAGAATTTTTAGGCTCAACGCCCCGCGGAATTGTGCGAGTTTGATGACACTTTTGGGATTGTAGGCAAAAAATATATCTTCAATCGCCACTTCATCAATATGGTGAAGTTTTAGCACCATATCAATCCCCTCCACAAACTCCACGATTTGATGTTGCAAACTTCGCTCTTTAATCTTAATAATCCCCGCTTCTATGAGCTTTAGACTCCCTTTCAAATGCATATTTGCATCTGCCATTTGGATAATAGCATAGCCACAATTCCTGCTGCCCGGGTCTATACCTAAAATATACATCATTTAATCCAAATTAAAAGATTTTTTCATTATGATTTCGCTTCCGCTTTTTAAGGTCATCATCTTAAAAGATTTTTTGACTTTTCACATTTTATTCACATCGTGAAAGTAAAAATATTCATCTCACTTTAGGAAATAAA